>NZ_JACOPE010000001.1:1200000-2400000 GCF_014287355.1 Ruminococcus hominis
GATAATTCGCGAATATTTGAGATACAGAATTACGTGCAGGCAAATTATCAAAAACAACTGAGTCTGAACGATCTGGCACAGAAATTGTATTTATCGAATGCATATTTATCCAAATATATTAAGAAACATTTTGGACTTAGTTTTTTGGAATATGTCAATAATATTCGTCTGTTCCATGCAGTAGATGAGCTTGTCTATAGCGAAAAAAAGATTACAAGAATTGCACTGGACAATGGATTTCCTACAACAGCAGCATTCAATAAGGCTTTTAAAGAAATCTATAATATGACTCCGTCGGCATATCGTTCGACTGTTCATAAAGAAGAAAATCTGAATGAGAATAAAGAGGCAAAACAAGAACTGGATAAAAGGGTGAAAGAATATCTGACAGGCAAAGAGCCGGTGGCGGATAATACAGCGACAAGAAATATGAATCTGTATGTCGTAGATGCAAAGAATACTACAGAGTGGGAAAAGCCATGGGATAAAATCATCAATATGGGAAATATTGATTCGCTGCTCAATTATGATGTGCAGAGTCAGTTGCTTATTATGCAGAAAGAAATCGGATTTTCCTATGTCCGGATTTACAATATATTTATGCAGGATATGTATTATGAAAATATTTCCGGAGATAACAAATATAATTTCAGCAGAATAGACCGCGGGCTGGATTTCTTGGTAGAGCATAATTTGAAACCATATATAGAACTCTCATTTAAACCAACAGATGTAAATTATACAATCAATTCGTCTGTCGGAGACCGATATAATGAAATCATATTTCATGACAGAGAAAGTTATGTAGAGGTGATGCAGGCGTTTTCATCACATATTGCAAACCGATATGGGGTAAATGAAATCGAGAGCTGGTATTTTGAACTTTGGAAAGATGACCGTCTCAATATGCTGGATGCGAAAGGGTGGTATTTTGACTGTTTTGAGATTGGGTATCATGCATTAAAGAAGATATCGCCAAAAATTAAGGTAGGAGGAGCTGGATTTGCACTTGGATACGATAGATATCAATACAGTATTTTGATTCAAAATTGGAAAACAAGAAGTGTCAGACCAGATTTTATCAGTGTGTACTCGTATTCTTATTTATTGTTGCAGCAGGACGGGGTTTATTTTGGAAAGCGTTCGCTTGATAACAGCTTTGTGAAAAATCAACTGGAATTATTCAAAGATGTTTTGAAAGCAGAAGATTTTATGCCGGATGAACTACATATTACAGAATGGAATTTTACAATATCAAATCGAAATTGCATCAATGATAGTTGTGCACAGGGAGCATACATTGTGAAAACGTGTATCGAATCGATTGGCGAAGCAGATATGATGGGGTACTGGCATGGTTCGGATTTGCACACAGAATATTATGATTCCGATGCTGTTCTGTATGGGGATAATGGTCTTCTGACAAGAGATGGAATCAAAAAGCCATCCTTTTATGCATTTCATTTTCTGAAATTTTTAAAAAAGGGCTTACTCGGTAAAACAGAAAATGCGTTGTTGACAACAGATGGACGAGGTGTATATACTATTGCGTGCCATAACTGTAAAAAATTCAATTATCGATATACAATGAAGGATGAGAAAGATATTCGGGTAGATGATATTGACAGTTTATATGAGGATACAGATTCGATTCATTTAAAATTTCAGATTAATAATGTAGAAAATGGAAACTATGTTATGCGCGTTTTTTATGTGAATGAAGATAATGGAAGTATCCAAAATATATGGAAGGACATGGATTATATCGGCAATCTTTCCAAAGGAGAGGTTGAGTATATGAAACGAAGTGCAAACCCGAAGGTAGATATGAGAAGGATTACAGTGGAGGACAACGTTCTGCGTATTGAGACAAAATTAAAAGCACATGAGATTAAAGTGCTGGACATTCACTATCAATATTAGAAACATATAATTTTGGAGCACTGAAATAAAAGGGAAAATGGAATGAGAGGAACGAAAAGTGAATAAGTTAAAACGATTATTCGCACCGGTGGATATGACGGTCGGAAGACCATGGGAAGATATTCTAATCTTTACGATACCGATGCTGATAGGAAACATTGCACAGCAGCTTTATAACACTGTTGACAGCATCGTGGTTGGAAGATTTGTAGGAGATAACGCACTGGCTGCCGTTGGAAGTGCAGGTCCGATTTTAAATCTGCTGATTGTATTGTTTGTCGGAATTTCGGTAGGAGCAAGCATTATGGTATCCCAATATCTTGGAGCCAGAAACAGAGAGGCGTTATCGGGAACAATCGGAACTTGTATTGTATTAACGGCAATTGCATCATTGATCATTATGGTAGTTGCTACGTTGGTAGCAAGACCACTCCTGGAATTGCTGAATACACCGGAGACAATTTTAGACTGGTGTACATCTTATTTGAGAATTCTCTTTCTAGGTGCAGCAGGGCTTGCGTTTTATAATATTTTAAGTGGTGTACTTCGGGGATTGGGAGACTCGATGTCAGCCCTTTTATATCTGCTGGTAGCAAGTGGGTTAAATATTGTGTTAGATTTACTCTTTGTAGTAAAATTTGGCATGGGAGTAAACGGGGTTGCACTTGCAACTGCAATCGCACAGGGAATTTCAGCAATTTTGTGTGTGAGAAGACTTTCAAAATTAACTGAGCTCTTTGATCTGAAGTGGAAATATATCAGGTTAAATAAACATCATGCAGGAAATATCATTCGACTGGGCGTTCCGTCAGGAGTGACACAGGCGATGATCTCAATGGCGATGTTGATCGTACAGTCATTGACGAACAGTTTTGGAGAGCAGTTTATTGCAGCAAATGTAATTACGATGCGTGTGGATGGATTTGCGATGCTTCCGAATATGTCATTTGGTAATGCAATGACGACTTATGCAGGACAAAATGTCGGAGCAAACCAGTATGAACGTGTTGCTAAGGGAGCAAAACAGGGACTCTTTATGGGAGTCGGAACATCGGCGGTCATCACAGGGTTGATCTTAATCTTTGGTAAGCCGTTGATGGGAATCTTTACAAGTACATCAGAATTGGTAGATTTAAGTTATCATCTAATGCAGATTCTTGCGGTAGGATATCTGGTTATGTCAGTTACACAGGTGCTGTCTGGAATTATGAGAGGCGCCGGCGATACGATGACACCGATGTGGATTTCGATTGTACAGACAATTGTAATTCGTGTTCCACTGGCATATCTCCTTGTATATGCGTCCAGAAGTGCAGCATTCCCACAGGGAAAACGTGAATATATTTATCTGTCACTTGTTATTTCGTGGGTGATCGGAGCGTTAATTACTACTTTCTTCTATAAAAGAGGAAAATGGAAAACAAAAGCAATTAAATAAAAAAGGAAAAAAGCAGATGCAGGTTTCAAATTCGAAACCTGCATCTGCTTTTTGAAACAAAGGTTTATGAAAGAAAAGAATGGAACAGAAATATGCACGCTGAAAAATGGCGAAAAAGATAATATGAGGATATCAAACATAATAAAGGAGGGTAGGAAGAATAAGTGAATAGCAACATTGCTAAAGATGGGAAAGTCGGACGAAATGAAAAGTTCTATTTTTGATAAAAGAATATAATCTGTCAGTCATATTTTATTTAAAAATAGACTCTTGAAAATTCGAACGAAGAAAGGAAGGGAAACAATGGAAAAACTGAAAGGAAAAGATTATTTCTCATTTGGAATTGGAAACGTGGCATCCCAATTATCATGGACAATGGTAAGTTCGTATCTGACATTATTTTACACAGATGTATTTGGATTGCAGGCAGGAGCTGTTGCAATATTGTTTTTGGTAGCAAGAATATGGGATGGAATTAATGACCCGATGATGGGTGCGATTATGGAGCATACACATACAAAATACGGAAGATTCCGTCCTTATATTGCAATCGGTGCTCCGTTGTTGGTTATATTTACAATTTTAACATTTAGTGTACCAGGTTTTGGTAGTGTGGGAAATCTGATTTATGCTTACATTACATATATCGGACTGGGAATGGTTTACACAATGACGAATGTGCCATACCTTGCATTGCCAGCAGTTATGTCAAATGATCCGAAAGAAGTGAATAAGTTAAACACAGCACAAATGATGGGAATGGTAATTGGTATGATTGCTTTACAGTTATGTACATTACCATTAGTAAATTATTTTGAAGGTATCTGGCCGGGAAGAGGATATCAGATTACAGCAGGAGCATATGCAATTGTTGCATTACCACTTTTCTGGTTCTGTGCGAAAAACTGTAAAGAGAGAATTACAGTAAAGAAAGAAGAGCAGACTTCTACAAAAGAATCATTAAAATATGTGCTGAAAGATCGCAATGCTATGTCTGTTATTGCATACACAACATTGAATATGATTGGAATGATGGGAAGAATTGGATGTGCAACATACTTTTACATTTATGTTGTTCAAAACTTTGCTTTAATTACTGTGTTTATGATGATGCCAATGTTTGTAGGTGCAATCGTAATGCCTTTTGGACCAAAAGTGATTGATAAACTTGGAAGAAAGAAAACATTGTATGTAGCTCTGATTTTTCAAACAGCAGGATGCCTTATGATGTTCTTTGGACCTTATACAAATATTCCGTATTTGCTGCTGGCACATGTTGTATATGGAATCGGATATATTGGTGGAGCGTGTGGAAGTTCAATGTTAGTTGATGTAGTCACAGATATTCATGATAGAACAGGTGCAAGACCGGATGGTATATTATTTTCAATGAACAGTCTGGCAGGAAAGATTGGGCAAGCAATTGGTTCTGCACTTGGAATTGCTATTATTGGATGGTTTGGATATGTAGCTGGAAAAGACATTACAAATGAAGTCAGAAACGGAATTCAAATTGGTGTAAACTTAATGCCGGCAATTGTATATGTATTAGCACTGATACCGGTAGCTATGTACAAGCTGGAAGACTAAAGAAAGCGAACGAAAGAAAAAGAAGACAAAAAAGATATATCTTTTTTTGTCCTCTTTTTTTGTACAAAAAGAAAGAGTCCAAATACTGTATGAAATTAGGTTAATTTTGTGAAAGCACGCCGGAAATATATTTTATATAATGGAATCAAGTTAAGAGAGAAAAATGAAAAGGAGCGAAACAGCATGAAATTAGGATTTGTAAGTGCAATTCTTGATACTTGGAGTTATGAAGAAATGATGGATTTTGCATCAGATCATGGGTTTGAATGCGTAGAAATTGCCTGCTGGCCACAAGGTAAAGCAGAGAGAAGATACGCAGGAGTAAGTCATATAGATGTAGATAAAGTCCTTGCAGACGATGAGTATGCAAAACATATTCTTGACTACAGTAAAGAGAAAAACGTAGAAATTTCTTCTCTTGCATTTTATCCAAACACAATGGATGGAGATTTAGAAAAGAGAGCTTCTGTAGTAGAACATTTGAAAAATGTAATCCGTGCAAGCCATAAGCTTGGCATTGGTATGGTTACAACATTTATCGGAAGAGATCAGACAAAGAATATCGAAGAAAATCTGGAGCTTGTAAAAGAAGTTTGGCCACCGATTATCAAACTTGCAGAGGAAGAAAATGTAAAAATAGCAATCGAAAACTGCCCAATGTTGTTTGGACCAGACCAGTGGCCGGGCGGACAAAATTTAATGACAACACCGGCTATATGGAGAAAAGTATTTGCAATTCTTGATAGCGATAATCTGGGAATCAATTACGATCCATCACATTTTGTATGGCAGATGATCGATTATATTAAACCGATTTATGAATTCAAAGATAAAATTTTCCATGTTCATTACAAAGATATTAAGCTTTACAATGACCGTTTGAATGATTGCGGAATTATGGCATATCCACTTGATTTTATGTCACCAAAGCTTCCGGGACTGGGAGATGTAAGATGGGATAAATACGTATCTGCACTGACAGACATCGGATATGACGGATACACATGTATTGAAGTAGAAGATAAAGCTTTCGAAGGAAGCAAAGAAAAAGTAGAACAGTCTCTGATCTTAAGCCAGAGATATTTGAAACAGTTTGTCATCTAGGAAAAAAAACAAGCGGCTGCGCAGCAGACATTTGTTTTTAACCTAGATGACAGCGAAAGAATCAAAGAGTGCGAAGCACGACAGATGCGTTAAGCATCTGGATTCTTGAGCTGAGTAAGTGAAACAAACTAAAATATATAAAAAGGAGAACTAAAATGGGAAAATTAAGAATTGCAATCGTAGGTTGTGGAGGGATCGCAAATCAGAAACATATGCCATCTATCAAGGCAAATGCAGACAAAGCTGAAATGGTCGCTTTCTGTGATATCATTCCGGAGCGTGCAGAAAAAGCTGCAAAAGAATATGGCGTGGAAGGCGCTAAGGTTTACACAGATTATAAAGAAATGCTTGCCGATACAAGTGTTGAATTTGATGTTGTACATGTATGTACACCAAATGTGGCTCATTGTCCGATCACAGTAGCTGCTTTTGAAGCTGGAAAACATGTAATGTGTGAGAAGCCAATGGCTCACAATACAGAAGATGCACGTAAAATGATTGATGCATGGAAAAAATCAGGAAAGAAATTCACAATCGGATACCAGAACCGTCTGCGTGACGATACTCAGACATTGCATGCATCTTGCGAGGCTGGAGAACTTGGAGAAATCTATTTTGCAAAAGCACATGCACTTAGAAGAAGAGCTGTTCCTACTTGGGGCGTATTCCCTAACAAAGCCCTTCAGGGCGGCGGTCCTTTAATCGATATCGGAACACATGCACTTGATATCACACTGTGGATGATGAACAACTATGAGCCAGAATCAGTATCAGGACAGGTATTCTACAAGCTTGGACGTCAGGAAGATGGCCCTGCAGGAAATGTATTCGGACCATGGGATCCTAAGACATTCGAAGTAGAAGACTCAGCATTCGGTCTTGTAAAAATGAAAAATGGTGCAACAATTTATCTGGAAGCATCTTGGGCACTGAATGTACTGAAATCTATGGAAGCTTCTACAACACTTTGTGGAACAAAAGCAGGTGCTGAAATCCACCACGGTGGAAGCTACCCACAGGATGAACTGATCTACAACACAGTAGAGCATAATCAGTTAATGGAAAAAACAATCTCACCTGCAGGTGTTGTTGATTTCTTTGAAGGCGGAGCAGCAGCAGAGGCAGTTCGTGAGCAGGAGCAGTGGCTCAATGCAATCATCAATGATACAGATCCACTTGTAAAACCAGAGCAGGCATTTGTTGTAACACAGATTCTCGAAGGAATTTACAAATCAGCAGAAACAGGAAAAGAAGTATTCTTTGACTAAGATAAATATTGAGAATACCGGTATTTTTTAAGCAGTATCGGTATTCTCAGCTATAAATTAGGAAAGCGAGGAGTTAAAAATGGCTGGCAGACAGATTTATAATCCGGCTGGATTTAAAAATATAGAAGAAAACGGAAAGGTAACAGGTTACCAGTTCCAGTTCAAAGCACAGTATTATCGTGGAATTACATTGTCAATCGTTCGTGATATCCAGATCAATGTAGACGGAGAGGATGTTAAAAGAGAAGACATTCGTTTCACAGTAAACGGAGAAACATTTACATTGGAAGAAATGCGTACAGTTGTAGATTCAGATTATCGTTGGGAATTTGGCGACTATGCAACAGTATCTGTGATTAAAGAAGGTGGACTTGCAAAAGGAAATCATCACATTCATGCAAGACAGATTATTGCACCGTCATATATGCCATTTCAGATTGAAGCAGATTGTGACGCAGATTTCGTGATTGAGTAGGAGGAACTTGAAGATGAGTTATGATATTAAAAGAAGTGTTTCCCTGTATAGTTATCAGGATGAATATTATGATGGAAAATTGGATCTTGAGGGGTGCCTTAGAGAAACAGCAAAAACAGGAGCAACAGGTGTAGAGCTTCTTGCTGAACAGATGATCCGCAGATTCCCATTGCCGATTGAAACAGAAGAATTTAGAGCACAGTGGTTTGGCTGGCTTAAAAAATATGGTCTTGAGCCATCATGCTATGATGCATTTTTGGAAAACAAAATTTATGACAATCGTACATTAAGTCTTGGAGAGCAGATTAATATGATGAAGAGAGATATCCGTCTCGCTTCTATGATGGGATTTCCTACACTTCGTACATTGGTTTCTACACCAATGGATGTTATCGAAGGAAGTTTAGCGTACGCAGAAGAAAAAAATGTAAAAATCTGTCTTGAAGTACATGCACCATTTTCTTTGAACTCAGGATGGGCTGATGGATATATGGAAATGATTAAGCGTACAGGAACAAAATTCTTCGGATTTATGCCTGATATGGGAATCTTCTGCAAGAACATCCCAGATGTTGTAAGAGATAAAGCAAGAAGAATGGGTGCATCAGAAGAATGCATTAAGATTGTAGATGATGCTTATGCACAGCGTGTTGCAAAAGGATTTACAAAGATTAAATATGATCTGAACCTTGGAAAAGCAAATATGGAATATCGTATGGCAAACGGAATGAAAGAAATGATGGATGCTATCGAAGCAGCTGGTGGAAATGATGCAGACCGCTGGTATGGAAATGTATCGTTTACATATTCTTGGTCTGAGCCACAGGATATTATCGATAATATTGATTACATTTATCATACACATGCAAAATTCTATAATGTTCACGAAGATTATGTGGAAACAGCAGTTGCAATTCCTGAAGTAATCGAGGCGTTTAAGAAAGCTGGATATAAAGGATATTTAAGTTCAGAGTACGAAGGTGGAGAGCATTTGAGAGATGTTGGTGTTGATAGTATCGAACAGGTACGTCGTCATCAGGAAGCTATGAGAAGAGCAATTGAAGGATAAAAAAAGGCTAGATTTAAGATTCAGAGGAGGGAAAACCCTTGTCTGAATCTTGGTCGTTAAGGATATTGATAATAAAAAGATAAAAATCGGAGGGATAAATGATGGAAACAGTTAAATTAGGTATTGTTGGATTTGGATTTATGGGACATTGCGATGCTGATATGATGAGTACATTTGATGATAGTGAGATTAAACTTGTAGCAGTAGCAGATACAAACCCAGAGCAGCTGAAGGATGCACCGGAAGGTGTTGAAACATATAACAGTATTGAAGAAATGCTTGAAAAGGCAGATATTAATACAGTTATGGTATCTACTCCAAACCCAAGCCATCCAGAAATGGTGAAAAAAGCTGCAGCGGCTAAGAAAAATGTAATCTGTGAGAAACCGGCAGCAATGAGTGTTGCACTTTTTGATGAAATGGTAGCTGCATGCAAAGAAAACGGTGTATTATTCACTGTTCATCAGCAGAGAAGATGGGATAAAGATTATCGTATCATGAAAGAAGTATATGACAAAAACATGGTAGGAGATATGTATGTGATCAAATCTCAGCTTTATGGTTTTAATGGAAATATGCATGACTGGCATGTATATCCAGAGATGGGCGGAGGAATGCTCTATGACTGGGGAGTTCATTTGATTGACCAGATGCTTGATATGGTAAAATCTGAGATCGTATCACTTTATGCAGATGTAAGGAATGTTATTAACGAAAATGTAGATGATTATTTTAATATCATTATGAAATTTAAAAATGGTGTGACAGCAGAGATTGAGCTTGGAACATATTATCTGACACCAAAGCGTGCATGGTTTATCGGTGGTAATAAAGGTTCTGCAATCATCGATGGATTTAATGGAGAAGGCAAGATTGTTCGTACAGCACATTTGCTGGAGAATGTACCGGGCAAAATTACAATGACAGCTGCAGGTCCTACAAGAAGCTTTGGACCGGCAGCACCTGGACTTCTTCAGGAAGAAGCATTGCCGGAGGTTGATGTAAATCACAGAAACTACTTCGAACATTTTGTGAAAGCGTTTAATAAAGAGGAAGAAGTTGTTATAAAACCAGAACAGGTTAGACGCGTGCTGTGCGTGATGGATGCAGTACGTGAGTCAGCAAAAACAGGAAAAGCAATCGCATTTGAAGCATAATACTATACAGAGGGCAAAAAAAGTATCATCTTTTTTGCTCTCTGTAATTTTTTTGACAGAAGTAAAGACAAAAAAATAATGTATTTTGGTATAAAAAGCAGTATATGATGATAGGAAAACAAACTAAAATAAAAATAAATCAAAGAGATAAATCATGAAAAGTGAGGGAAAAAACATGGCAGATTATGAAACACAAGTAGTTGTAATTGCAGGAGGTCCATCTGGATTATCAGCAGCTGTTCAGGCAGCAGAAGATGGAGCAGAGGTTATCGTTCTTGAGAAAGCTGCAGCAATCGGTGGAGCAGCTAACATGGGAATGGGACCACTTGGTATCGGAACAAAATACCAGAAACAGCAGATGGAAGATGTAACAGTAGAGAAAGCATTTAACATGTTTATGGAATACACACATTACAATGTAGATGCAAGACTTGTAAAACGTTACTTTGAGCAGTCAGCAGAGACAATCGAATGGCTGGAAGATATGGGTGTTGAATTCGAAGGTGCTTATCGTTACTTCCCAAAATCAGAGCCAACATGGCACATTGTTAAAACAGATCAGGGAATCGGACCTAGAGCTGCATCATTCATGAACAAAGCTCTCTATGCAAGAGCTCAGGAATTAGGAGTAAAAGTACTTCTTGAGACACCTGCTAAGAAGATCATTATAAAAGACGGAAAAGTTGCAGGCGTACTTGCAACAGATAAAGATGGTAAAGAAATCGAAGTTGCTTGTAAAGCTGCAATCGTATGTACTGGTGGAGCTGGATGCAACAAAGAATTCATCGAAAAAGAGACAGGATACAAACATGGCGAGGATATGTTCAATTTTGCTATTCCGGGAATCATGGGAGACGGACTTCGCATGGCATGGGAAGCAGGAGCTGATCACCTTCCAGTAAGAATCGAGCAGGCAGCTGCTATCGAAGGTGTAGATGATCTTCCGGGAAGCGTTGGAAACATCATGGGACAGCCAAATTTACTTGTAAACTTACAGGGAAAACGTGTTATGAATGAGGATCATATGCAGAACACAACATTCCTTTCAAACGTTTGCTCACACCAGAAAGGAAGAGTCTGCATCAGTATCATCGATTCTTCTATCGCAAAATACTACATGAGAAATGGTGTAGATAACGTATCTATGGTTCGTCCAGATCCAGATGTATCTGATTTCGCTGAGGCAATCAAGATGGCAAAAGAGAACGGAAATGAAGGTCTGTTTATCGCTGATACAATCGAAGAGCTTGCTGAAAAAGCAGGTATCGATGTAGATAACCTTGTAGATACAGTAGAAGAATACAATGACTTCTGCGATGGCGTTGATGAAGAATTCTTCAAAGACAAGAGATACTTAAGACCAATCACAAAGGCTCCATTCTATGGTGCAAGAATCCGTCCAGGCGGATATGGAACAGTTGGTGGAATCCGTATCAACGAAAACTGTGAAGCTTGTAACAAAGACTTCGAGCCAGTTCCAGGACTGTATGCAGCCGGAGCAGATGCTTGTAACATTTATGATGACAGTTATATGTTCTTACTTCCAGGCAATTCTATGGGATTTGCTGTTAACACAGGACGTATCGCTGGTATGAGCGCAGCTGAATATGTTGAAGATGAAGAGTAATCAGTAGATTTTTATCGCAACATTAAATTGAATGAATAATGACAGAATAGAAGATGAGCAGAAGCAGGTAACATAGCTTCTGCTCATCTGGGATAAAAGGGTAATACTGGAGGAATTCAAATGAAAGAAACAATAACAGATATTATGAATCGCAGAAGTGTAAAGAATTATAAACCGGAACAGATTACAGATGAAGAGCTAATGACTGTATTAAAAGCAGGAATGAATGCTCCATCTGGTGGAAACAAGCAGTCGCCAATCTTTATTGCAGTACAGAATCCAGAATGGATCAAGAAACTGTGCAAACTGAATGCAGAGATAGCAGGAGCACCGGAAGGATTTGATGTATTTTACGGAGCACCGACAATTATCTTAGTATTGGCAGAAAAAGGTGTAGGTAATCCGGTAGAAGACGGAAGCCTTTGCCTTGGAAACATGTTCAATGCAGCATATGCACTCGGACTTGGCTCAAGATGGATTAACCGTATCCGTGAGACATTTGAGACAGATCTTGGCAAGGAATTATTAAAAGAGGCTGGATATGAAGGCGAGTACATAGGAGTTGGTTCTTGCATTCTTGGATATCCTGCTGATGGATTTCCGGGACCAATCGAAAGAAAGCCAGATTATTTTAAAATAATAAAATAAAAATGGAGGACAAAGACATGGAACAGAAAAATAAAGAAGTAATTCGGAAATTCTATCAGGAATTTTTTAATGATCATATCGTAGAATCTGCAGATAAATATGTGAGAGAAGATTATATTCAACATAATCCAGGTGTTGATCAGGGAAGAGAAGCATTGAAAACAGCGTTTGCTGACAAATTTGTTGAGCATCCAGATTTCCGTTTGAACATTCATATGATGATTGCAGAGAAGGATATGGTTGCTGTTTATTTGAAAAATGTTGATCCAGAAGGTAATACAAAATGCCGTGTTGTAGATATTTATCGTCTGGAAGATGGAAAACTTGCCGAACATTGGGATGTACTTCAGCCATGTTAAACATAAATAAGAAAAAAATAGCAGTCAGCATTTTCTTCACAGCATTTGCATTTGGATTAAACATTGTAGGAATTTCACCTGTACTTGGAATTGTCAATGAAAAATATCAGCAATATGGAACAAGTGCGATACAGCTTTTACAGACAATTCAGTACCTGCTGATCATGATTGGTTCACTGATGATCGGATGGCTGACAACAAAAATTAGTAAAAAGAAGATTGTACTGATAGGATTGGCAATTATCGGAATCTGTGGATTGATGCCATTTTTCTCAGACAACTTTTGGGTTCTGGTTGTATCCAGAGTATTGATTGGATTTGGATTTGGTATTACAGGTCCGATGAATACAGCAATCGCAGCAGAATTGATTCCGGAAGAAGAACGTGCAGGTTATATGGGACTTCACGTAGTCGGCATGGGAATCGGAACGATGGCAGGAAGTATGCTTGGCGGTACGCTGGCAGGATTCAGTTATCGAAACTATTATCTTGTTTATCTGATTCCATTCATCGCAATGGTTGGTGTTCAGGCATTTCTGGTAGAAACACCACCGACAAAGACAGAAAAGGCATCGGATATGAAGCTGAATAAGATGGTATATCTGATTTCATTCGCATCATTTGCACATACATTGTTTATTAATGCATACAGCACGAACATTGGAATTTACATCGCAGAGAATATATCAAATAATCCTGGACTGGCAGGTATGGTGACATCAGTAAATGCAGCATTTGCACTGGGAACAGGTATGATTTTCTCAAAGATATCTGCAGTGTTAAAAAACTTTACGTTACCATTTTCAATTTTGACTGCAGCAGTCGGATATGGACTGGTATTGACAGTACATGGCATGGCAGGAGTATTGATTGTGAGTGCGCTTTGCGGAGTGTCATTAAGTTGTTTTATGGCAACCGGATCTTATCTGCTTTCAATTTCTGTTGAACAGGAAGCAGTAGCAAAGGCAAGCGGGCTATTTTCCATTATCGGCGGAATCGGTGGACTGATCGCTCCAATCTTTATGGGAAATGCAGCAAGAATCGTATTAGGTGAAAATACAGCGGTGAATCAGTTTGTAATCGCATTCTTCGGAATGTTGAGTTTTGGAGTGATCGCAGCAGTGATCATGATGAAAAAGAAGGAGAATAAGTAAACTATGAAAAAATATGGTTTTGGTGTTGATATCGGAGGAACAACCTGCAAGATAGGTCTCTTTGATATGAGCGGAACAATTTTAGAAAAATGGGAAATTAAAACGAACACAGAAAATCATGGTGCAGCAATCTTAGATGACGTTGCAGCAGCTGTGTTAGGTAAGATGGAAGAGAAAGGCATCGTAAAAGACGATGTACAGGGAATCGGACTTGGTGTTCCGGGACCGGTTGACAGTGAAGGAACTGTTCATAAATGCGTAAACCTTGGATGGGACGTTATCAATGTAGAAAAAGCTTTAAATGAGAAGACAGGTCTCTTTGTAAAAGCAGGAAATGATGCCAATGTAGCAGCTCTCGGTGAGATGTGGCAGGGGGGCGGAAAAGGTCACCAGAATGTAATTATGGTAACACTCGGAACAGGTGTTGGCGGTGGTATCATCGTTGATGGTAAGATTATCGCAGGTTCACACGGAGCTGGTGGAGAACTTGGACACATTCACATGAATGATGATGAGACAGAAGCTTGTGGATGTGGAAATAAAGGATGTCTGGAGCAGTATGCATCAGCAACAGGAATCGTCCGTATGGCAAAGAAACAGCTTGCAAAAGAAACAAGAAATACAAAGCTGAAAGCATTTGAACCTTTAACAGCAAAAGATATTTTTGATGTTGCAAAAGAAGGGGATGAAGTAGCACTTGAATTAGTTAATGGACTTTGCACAATGCTTGGAACAGCACTGGCAAATGTTGCAGCAGTAGCAGATCCTGAGATTTTCGTTATCGGCGGCGGAGTATCCAGAGCTGGAGATATCTTGATTCAGGGAATCCAGAATAAATTTAAAGAGAAAGCATTTCATGCATGTCGTGCAACAGGTATTTCGCTTGCAACACTTGGAAATGATGCGGGAATGTATGGTTGTGTAAGATTATTATTTTAATAGAAACAGGAAAGAAATCTGTCGGGTTTGATTTGGATTCGGCAATTCCGATAAAACCATAAGGTTATGAAAAAGGAGGAAATTATGGCAGTTATTACAATTGATGGGAAAAAAATAGAAGTCCCAGAAGGTAAAAATGTCCTGGATTGTGCGTTAGATGCAGGCATTTATATTCCACATTTGTGTCACCATAAAGATTTGAGCCCACTTGGTTCATGTCGTATGTGTGTAGTAGAAGTAGAAGGGCAGGAGGGTGTAACAACTTCTTGTACATTAAAAGCAAAAGACGGAATGAACATTACTACAAAGAGTGATGAACTTGAACGTCTTCGTATGTTAGCATTAGAGCTTCTTTTAGCAGGTCATCCGGAAGATTGCTCAACATGTCCAAAATATGGTAACTGTGAATTACAGATGCTGATCCAGTATATCGGACCAAAGACAGGTCGTCTGAAATTACGTGCAAAAGGTTTCAAACAGAATGAAGAAAATCCATTGATCATTCATGATATGAACCGTTGTGTACTTTGCGGACGTTGTGTGCGTGCATGTAACGAACTTCGTGGAGTAAAAGTTCTTCAGTATCAGAAGAAAGAACTGGAAACATATGTAGGAACTGTACATAATAAACTGTTAAAAGATGCAGATTGTCGTTTCTGTCAGGCTTGTGTGGAAGTCTGTCCGACAGGTACGATTCGTGATAAACTGATGAATTCAGAAGTGAAGAAAGAGGATGCTGTAGTGCCATGCCGTCATGCATGTCCAGCACATACAGATATCCCTCGTTACATCAGACACGTGAAAAACGGAGAATATGATGAGGCAGCAGCCGTTATTCGTGAGAAAGTTCCATTCCCGAAGGCTCTTGGATATATCTGTAGCCACGTATGTGAATTACAGTGTAAGAGAAAAGAAGTAAGTGATCCAATGGCAATCCGTGACATCAAACGTTATGCAGCAGAGCATGATACAGGTGCTTACTGGAAAGGCAAAGGAAAACAGCTTGCAGATACAGGAAAGAAAGTATGTGTTGTAGGAGCAGGTCCTGCAGGTCTGACAGCAGCATATTACTTAAGAAAACAGGGATATGATGTAACATTGAAAGAAGCCCTTCCAACAGTTGGTGGTATGATGGCTTATGGAATTCCTGCATATCGTCTTCCAAGAGAAATCATTGCTGAGGAAGCAAAAGTAATCGAAGAGCAGGGCGTTAAGATTGAAGTAAATGCAAAAGTTGAGAAACCGGTAGATCTGTTGAATGAATATGATGCAGTATTAATGACAATCGGTGGACATAAAGGTGTTCGTCTTCCAATGGAAGGTAGTGAACTTGACGGAGTTATCCTGAATGCTGACTTCTTACGTAACTGCAGCATGGGTAAAGAAACAGGCATGGGCAAACGTGTTATCGTTCTCGGTGGTGGAAACGTTGCATTTGATTGTGCAAGATCTGCAAAACGTCTTGGAGCAGAGGAGATTCATCTGGCATGTCTGGAAGCAAGAGAAGTTATGACAGCCGATGATGAAGAAATCGAACAGGCAAAAGAAGAGGGAATCTTCGTACATCCTGCACAGACATTTGAGAGAATTACAGGAACAGATCATGTAACAGGTGTTGATTTCATGAATGTGAAATCATTTACATTTGATGAAAACCGCCGTGCAATCATTGAAAAAGAAGAAGGTTCAGAGCATCACATCGATGCAGATACAGTTATCTTTGCAGTGGGTCAGAGACCTGATATCACAGAAGAAGCAGGTCTTGAACTTGGAAGAGCAAACAGTATCGCAGTAAAAGATATTGAACATGATAAGACAACTTCTGTAGAAGGTATCTTCGCAGCAGGAGATGTTATTTACGGAACAAAATCAGTAATCATGGCTATCGAGTCAGGAAGAGAAGCAGCTTCTCAGATTGACAAGTATCTTGGCGGAGATGGAGACATTTCTGAAGTACTTGCTCCTGAGCAGAAAGCAGATCCATATATCGGACAGTGTCCTGGATTCGGATATGAAGAAAGAAAACATACACAGGTTGATCCGGCAGAGAGCAGAAGCGATAACTTTAAACTGTTTGATCACGGAATTTGTGACGCAGATATCTGTGCAGAAGCTGGAAGATGTCTTCAGTGTGACTTACGTCTGCAGATTTCCAGACCAAGTCTCTGGGGCGATTTCGTAGAAAATAAGGAGGCTGAATAAGATGAGTGCATTAGAGAACGCAAAAAATGGAAGCAGTCAGGATGTCCTGAATAAAATCCAGGAAGCAAATCTTTCTGAGTATGGTTTATGTGCACAGCCATTATTCGACCGTCTGATGGCAGCGAAAGAAGAAAGTGCAGAGGAACAGAAAGAATTAGGTATTGTAGCAGCACTGAATAATGCAGATACAGATCATGCATTACTGGCAGTTTTAAAAGAACAGCCGGAGCAGGTGATGGAAGGAATTTCCATTGCTGCTTATGCTCTGGGAACAGAGAAAAAATCATTACAGATTCCGGAAGAAGAAACAGACCTTTTCGAGAGCCTGAAAGAAACAGCAGAGAAATATGGCGTTGAGCTGGTAAGTGGTATTGTGAATGTCCGTGCAGCAAAAGGAAGCGCTGTACTTCATATCGTTACAGTGAAAAATCTTGCCGATCTGTTTGACGGAGCTTACGAAGATGGTGTTTATGTATCAGTAAACGGAGCAGACCTTCAGAAAGTTGCAAAAGATAAAAAAATTGCAGAACTGATTGATACAGATGATGTAAAAGCGTTATACTTTGGATATGAGTATCATACACCGGAAGCTGCTGAGACGACAGTCGGTGAAGCTGGAATCACAAACGGTGTTGTACGAGTTCTGACAAGCAAAGACTGTATCGTACAGGGAGCACAGAAAGAACTTCTTGCTTCCAGAAAGACAAGCTGTGGGAAATGTGTATTCTGCCGTGAAGGACTGATTCAGTTAGAGCATATGCAGAAAGAAATCACAGAAGGAAGAGGAAAGGTTGAATTTATCGATCTGACAAAAGAAATCGGTGAAGCAATGTGCTACTCTACACCATGTTCTATGGGACAGGTATCAGCAAAAGCTGCCTTAAGTGCAACAGAGCTGTTCACAAAAGAATATGAAGAACATATTAAGAAGAAAAACTGCCCGGCAGGAGCTTGTACTTCTTTCGTTAACATTTACATTGATCCATCACTGTGTAATGGTTGTGGAGAATGTATGGATGTATGTCCAAAAGACTGTATCGAAGGAAAAGCAAAATACATTCATATGATCGATGATTTCGATTGTACAAAATGTGGTAAATGTATGGAAGTTTGTGATGAAGATGCTATCGTACAGACAACAGGTAAGTTACCAAAACTTCCAAACAGATTAACAAAGGTTGGTAAATTTAAGAAGAGATAAAAAGATGTTAAAAGGGAACACTGCAAGTGAAAAATGGCAATATTTTAAAGATTATTATTTAAAGACAACAATTGTAATAGCTGCTGCAATTATTTTTGGAATTTATATATTGTATACAACTGTATTTGCATATAAAAGTCCAGTAGTGACGGTGCTTGTGATATCCTCAGAAGAACCGGATTGTGGTGGTCTTGAACAAGAACTTGAAGAGTTTTTGGATGTAGACTATGTTGCGGTAGAATGGATGAGTCAGGATGCATCAAACTTAGCAAGTGTTTTACCAACGCGTTTTGCAGCCGGGGATATTGATATATTGATCTCCCCGGATGCAATTTATAAAAAATATGCACAGGAGGGTGCGATGGAAGATGTGGATGGAGTTTCTGTGCAAACTTCAAAAGTAATAAAATCATATCTTTCGGATACGGACTCTCTGGTCATTGGAGTGGTAAAGAATTCCAATGATGTAGACGAAAAAAGGGCAACCTTCAATTACTTGATTCAACAATAGAGAAATGAGGTCAGATGCAAAAAATGCGTCTGACCTCATTTTCGTTGGTGCATTTCTTTTATTAATACTGATTTGTAATTTCCCACAGACATACATTATGTGGATAGATCGGAGAAGTAACCGTAAGTGTATGTTCAACTTGCATATAAAGTGCTCTTTCTTCCGGTACACATGCAGATAATAAATAGTTCATATCTTCTGGCAAGGGGGAAAGTTTTTCATAGAGAAAGGTCTCTTCATCAATATTTCCATTTATCAGTTCTCCAAGTCGGATATCCAGATAACTTCCGTGAAAACGATCGAGCAGATATCGCTTGATTCGATAAGTTCCGGATGGAATGTTATTCAGATGAAATGTCATCTGAAGCGGTGGCATATGTTCATAGTGCTTATACATATTCCGAAGAGAATGTTCTTCTGCATTGCTTAAAAAAGCAGAGCTTGAAAATGGAACACAATGCCAGGAGATAATCTGGTAATTTTTTTCGTCGATTTGTGTAATACAATAATTGTCGCCCTGCTCGATCAGACGAGTGCCAAGTTTACTTAGAAGCCGGAACGCATAGTATCCTGGTGTCCGAATCTGGTTTCCTGTAATCAGACCGATTCCGTTTATATGGTAGGATTCGGGACTTTCAATGTTGGATAGCGTGTCGGCAAGCATCCAGTAACCGGATAGTGGAGCCTGTTTATGGACTGCAAGTAAATTGTGACAGAGGAATGCAGCCTGATAACAGGAGTTGTTAATATAACTTCCCGGAATCAGGGAGGAATTATATTCCGTGATATACAATGGAATATCATGTCCGAAAATCTGCTTTATTTTTCGTTTCATCCAGGACACCTGAATCGAGAAGATGTTTGGATCCAAAAGCCGGATAAGTTTTTGTGTCTGTTCATGTAATAAATATTGTGCGGTAAACATATGAACGGAAATAAAATCCGGGGTAATCTGATTTTTTACAAATAATTCCAGATAATCGAGAAAGTCTGTCGAAGGCAGACCGGTATTATGTCCGGGACCACCAAATTTGGCAGAAGGAATATAAGTAAGAATCAGATTTTTCATAATTTTATAACCTTCGATATAAGTGTCAAGTGGTTCCGCAGGAGGATTCCACAGTTCGAAAATCCATTGATTGTACCATGTAGGTTCGTAATGGGTGGTCACATATTTTAGGAAAGCTTCTAAAAGCAGATGAAACTTTTTATTCGTACTGTATCCTCGAAAAATCCATTGATTGGAGTTATTTTGCAAATAGTTATAAGAGTTTTTACCAAGTTCGATAAAAGGAATCAGGTTCAAATGTTGTAACAGGTTTAAAGATTGCTCAATGGATGCAAAGTAAAAACCGTTCTGGTCAGCCAACCGGGGAATCATAGCATTGCTGATGAGTCCTTCTATGCGGACATATTTTACAGGAAGTTCCCGGACTGTTCGCGTCAATTGTTCCTGGAAAGAAACAGAGAGCAAAGTTTTGGCAAAACCAATATTTATCATAGAACACAAATTTTGCGAAAAAGCAGTTGTTGTTGAACAATCAACTGTAATATTACGTTCTTCCTTTTCTATATCCGTATTTAGGTAAACATTTCGCTCATTTATCTGTGGGGTTTCTTTATCTTGCAAAGAAATAAGCTGACTGTTTTTACGATATTCTTTTGGTGAACATCCATGTGTGGTCCGAAAATATTTATTGAATGTAGCTGCATTTGCAAATCCATGATTTAAGGCGATATCTGTCACAGATTCATCAGAGTAGCGCAGGTCATGTTCTGCGTGTTGAATACGCAGCAAATTTACATATTCACTAAATTTCATATGGAAACAGTCTTTGAACACCTTAGACAGATACTGGACGGACAAGTGTAAATGTTCGGCCAGTGTAGTGAGGGTGATCGGCTGGTTATAATTTTGACGGATATAGTCCTGAATTTCAAGGGAACGTTCCTTTTGCTTTTCGTTTTTATATTCAATAGAAAGCGGAAGATTTAAAGTGTATTCCCGTTTTAATAAATCCAGCAGTTCAAACAAAAGACTGTAGAGAGAAAGATCATAAACCGGACCATCAGCATGATATCGCCAGGAAATATTACTGATCAGGCGACGCACTGCAAGGTAACTTCGATTTGGTTCTAAGGTTGAATCACAGAATATAATCGAATCGGTGCCTAAGTATTTTTCAATAAAAGATGGCAGCAGACACATATGAAGTATTTCATTCTCTTCATTTGAGGAAAATGAGGCGGATTGGTTCGGATGTATGATTAAAACATCAGAGTGCTGGTAGGTGCGTGCATCATGATGATCGAGAGCTATTTTTATGCTGCCGGATAAAATGCAGAGAATGTCAAATGTATCATGACAGAATGTCAGCGGGGAGTCGACAGCGTATTGTGTTAAACTGGTGAGTGGAAAATTCTGTTTTACATTCATAAAAAATCCCTTTCATTAATTTTCTATATAATCAATTAGAACAAGTTTTACTTCGGACGGTTCGAGATGAACAGAAAAATCAAGAATGCCATCCTCCGATACTGTTTTGGTGTGCAGGTTTATAGCAGGTTGTGCGAGCTGTTTAAATGTCTGGAAATCCTGTTCTGATAAGTGCGTGAGAGAACGGCATTTTGCCCAATAAGGCAATAGATTTCCATGGAATGCATTCAAAGTATAGGTTTTTAAAAGGTAAGTGCCGGGAACTGCCTGTTCAATCTGAATATGTAACGGCTTTGTGCTTGAAGATTCAAACAATTGTTCCGGGGTATCTAATAACTTTTCGTTATGTTTACTGTAAGCTGCCTGTTCGTTAATGTGAACATAATTGGTAAAAAGTGCCTGAAACCGGTAATTGGAGTCGGTTGTGATCAAATAATCAGAAGTATGTCCAATGATTCGAGTTCCGAGTTCTCTGAAAAAGGAATAAACATGATAAACCGGTTTCGGAAGTCCGATGTAATTAAAAAGGCCATTTCCACCAAAAAATAAATTTCCGGAATCGGCATAATAAACACTTAAGTCGGACATGGTAAAAAATCCCATCCCTTTTACCAACTGCATAGTTTCACTCAGAAAAGATGCAAGAAAACAGCTTGAAAATACCATGTCATTTAAATAATTTCTGGAAGTATAGCAAAAGGTAAATTCTGTAATAAGTACCGGAAGTGCCGGAAAATAGTGATCGATCAACTTGGCGGCTTTACGAATCTTATCCGGCATATAATCAGAGTCAGTTGCCAGATGTACGTGAGAATCAGTCATGACCCCGCCATAGGCATTGATACCGATAAAATCCATGCGAACCTGCAGAGCATTGATAAGACGAAACTTATCTTCCCAAAAATCAAAAGATAAAAAAATATTAAAATCAGCTCCGCCTACTTTTGTCTCAGGAAGTATATCTTTGATCATAAAACGTATTTTCTGATAATAGTCAAGGTATTGTCGAAACGTAAGCGTCGATAGATGTTCGTGTTCTTCGATAAAATCGTAGTAAACAGAAAATTTCCAGGATGTTACAGTTTCAATGCCATAACGATTACAACATGCACGAAGAAAATCGGGTAAAATTTGAATGATTTTATCATAGTAGGAAAAGACTTCTTCATCCATAGTCAGAATTTGTGTCTCACGGAATTGTAAGTGAACTTTTGCATGCTTGTATCCAAGTTCGATGAATGGTGTTAAGTCCAGTCGGAGCATCTCATCGAGTAGTTGAAAAATCTGTTCAAAACCATATCGGGTTGCATGATTTATGATATGGACTGTTGTCAGATCAAGTAGTCTGCAAATACGACCATATCGAAAATAAACGGTCTGCTGAATATCTTTTAATTGTGCCTGCATGCGGTTATCATTGAATTGATAAGCGTATCCCATATTCAGAAGATAACGCCAGGAGTCAGGCATATTTTTTGAAGATTTTGGAGAAATTCTAAAAATCGTATCTTCTTGCTTAAGAACAGCGAGTACGGTCGATTCTTGATGCATGTCGGCGGAGAGCAGTGCATCATAATAAGGGGAAAGAGGTAGTTTATTTCTTTCATCCGGCAATAATATGGAATCAGGTTGTTGAAATTGTTCACGGTACTGAGTTGGGGATATTCCATCTAGTTCCAGCATCACCTGGTATAAGGCATCTGCATTTTTGAAATGAAATAGTTCAGCCAGAACTGAATCACTTAATGCAGTATAGCGAAGCCAAAGCTTTATCGATTCCAGTTTTTTTTGTTGAATATAGGTTGAAAATGTACAGTCAAAATTTTTCTGAAACCAGGAAGCAAGATATTGCGGAGTAAGTTCGAGTGCCTGTGCAGTTTCGTTTAATTTGAAAGACTCCTGAATATGAGCGTCAATATAAGTAAGAATGGCTGTCTTTCTTTTCTCTGAATGTCGTAGATTTTTGTCTGAAATCGAAGTAGACGAAAGGGAAGGAAACAAGGAATCTAAAACAATGTATAAATTACTGATAATTTGAAATTCGAACTCTTTTTTGTCTGTGATATACAGGTGAGACAGTTTCAAAAAGGAGTAAAGTGCCCCGGATGAAAATCGTGATGCAAGGTGAACAACCGGGAGAGAAGAAAGTCGGTCTAAAGAAAAAAGGTTCAACAAAAAAGCCGGATTGAGCCGGATAAGCAGGCAAACAGATACATCATCAGGAATTAATTTTATAGAGCTGCCTGTCTGAAAAACAAAAAAATCATGCGGATGAAGTTGAATGCACTGTGTATTTTCAGAATGATAAGTATCTGTATAGCGAATTTCAAGATTGTTTTCCAGAGGGCAGAGAACACAAAAGTCCGGAAGACAAAGAGACGTATCTGTGTAAAAGCGATATAGAGCCAGATCGGTGATCATATAATCTATGTGATTGTTTGAAAGCATAATAAATTCCTCCTCAAAAGTATTTATTGAGAAATAAAAGTTTAAAAATTAACCTTATTATAAAAAAAGAGGAGAAAAAGGTCAATAAACGAAAAGGAAAATATGAATAAAATAAATGATAAATTAAGAAAAAGGGAATACATGTAAAAATAAAAATGGAAAAATAGAAAAAATAGATGAAAATAGCAACAAAATGATGAAAAATAAAATAGAAATCTTGAATGAATGAGAGTTAAACTTTAATCTAGAAAAGTGGATAACGTGATAGGAGGAAAAATCTATGGGTGGAATTTTCAGTTATGACAATCCGATTATGTCTGCAATCAGTAAAATTGCAAATTGTATTTTATTGAATATGTTATTTTTGATCTGTTGTATCCCAATCGTAACGGCAGGTGCATCATTTACGGCAATGTATTATACGATAGAAAAAAACATTAAAAATAACAGAGGATATGTCTGTAGTTCCTTTTTTATATCATTTAAAGAAAACTTAAAAAAAGCCACTCCGGTATGGTTGCTTATACTTGGAATAGAAATTATCTTTTTGAGTGATTATTTTGTTGTAAATCACGTACGTCAGGCAGGAAATATGTTGGGAAATATTTATCCACTGTTTTTGGTTATGATGGTTCTGGTCGCTTTATATGCGGTGTGGTTTTTCGCGAATCTTGCGAGATTTGACAATTCGGTGAAGAATCTTATGAAAAACAGTTTGATCTTGATGATCCGTTTTCCGGGAACAACAGTTTTGATATTTTTTGCTTTGATATTTGCGTGTGTGATCACATATCTGATCCCGATTGCAGGTTTTTTAATGCCGGTCATTGCAGCATGGCTGTTCAGTGCACCGATCGAACATGTATTTTCAAAATGTATGAAATAATATAAGCAAACCTATATGGAACGATAGATGAAAACTCTCGGCAGTGATGAAATCTTAAATCACTGCCGAGAATTTTTTATATAAAAAAGAACCCTGTGGCTTAAGGGTAAGGCCTGCAAGGTTCTTAAAAAATATCTGTTATTCTCCAATCAATCGTGTCAACATCTCATGATGTCTTCGAACCTGTTCTACTTCATTTGGAAGGTATTCGATTCCACGATCCTGCTGATCTCGTTGTCCTTCATATTCGGAATCAATGTATCCGTCAAATCCGTGCTCTTTGAGGATACGGATCGGAGTTTCGTAATCAATGGCAAGATCTTCATAGCATCCCGGTTTTCCAGGAATCTCAGTCATGTTATAGAATTTTCCGTGAATACTCATGATATATGGAAGAATTTCCACAAGGTCATTCGGGTCAGCGGAAGATTCGTGAAGAGCCATACGTTCCAGGTTAGAACCATCGATTCCATGATTTGGATATTTCTCGTTCACAACTTTGATCATATCATCCAGGTCGTATTCTTTACTGTGTGCAAGAATAAAATCAACAGCTTCCGGAATCTCAGCATGACGTTTTACATAATCAATAGCGACCTGAGAAGGAGAGTGCTGGAAGATTCCAAAATCAGGAACCAGTCCTACATGCTTACTTCCTGTACGCTGTGCAAGATCAATAATCTGTTCTGACATACGGAAATCAAGTGCAGCAGCCATACCGCTGGTTGGTTGTTTTCTTGCTCTTGGTCGGATCGGAAGTGGAGCGTGGATCTCTTTTCCAATTCTGACATTGTATTTTTCAGCTGTATCCAGTGCCATCTCGATTACATCAATCGGAACAAGACAAAGCGGGCGCACATTCTGGAAACCAAGGCGCGCAGCAAGCTTGATATCATTTTTCAGACGTTCTGCAGCCTCTCGATGATTCATGATATGATCACGGAACTGGTGTACATCCAGATAAATGTCCATCGTTACCGGTTTCATTTCATAGCGTGCGATATAATTATTCCAATCAAAAATAAATTGTTCAGATGGAAATGGATAATCACGAATAGTCGCTTCGTCAATGATCTCTACTCCGTCAGTGTGTAGATTATCATGAATTTCCCGGACCATATCTTTCCAATCCATTTGTTTAAAGAATTGTGTCTGTTGATAACTGTATAAAGATACACCACGTTTGATACCCATAATTATTTATCTCCTTCCTGTAATTCTAATGTGAAAGAACAGATTGATGCAGTCTTTCCGGAACCGGCACCACTTCCAGGAACCGGTGGATTTTTAAGCCATTCCTCATCCCATGGCATGTATCCATATTGAGAGAGGATGGATTGTTGTAATTTGATGACATGTTTACCAGGTTCAAGTCCACCTTCTTTTGCAACATAGACATAACCTTCGTCGTCATAATTCCAATGTTCCCATACGCAGGTTTTTAGTTCCTCGAAATCTCTTGGCTCTTTTCCATTAATTTCAAATTTCTGTAATTCTCTCGGATACACAACACCATCACATTCAATATAGTATCCATTGTGAAGCGAGAGGAAGCAGCCACGGTAATCAGCAATACGTACTGCAAATTTGAAACCGGTAACTTTTCCATCTTCGACAGTATTTTCCAGACTGTCTTCTCGAATTAAATAAGAATCAAACATATTAAAGACCTCCTGTGTTTTTTGTTAGCTTTATTTTAATAGAAAAAATAGAAGAAAACTTATATAAAAAGACGTATTTTTGAGCAAAATACTGCAAATTTGAGGGAAAATAGAAAAGAAAGAGCAAAAATTGAACCTAAAAATTAATTTATTAGCAAAAATATTAAGAAATATGAAAATGCTTTACGATTTGTGCTGCCTTGTTTCAAAAAAAGTAAAGAAAATGAAAAAAATGAATAAAAATAGATGAATTCTAAGATGAACCTCTCACTTATAATAGAGCCAACAACAAACGAACCGAATAAAGGAGGAAAAAGTTATGAAGTTCAAAAAGTTAGCAGCATTGTTTCTTGTAGCAGCAATGGGTACAACGATGTTAGCCGGATGTGGTTCAAGTGAGGAAGAATCCGGAGGAACAGAGGCAGCCGCAGATTCAGGTGAGACAGATGAAATCACAATTGCATTGATGTGTTTAAGTCCAATGGATGAGAGTGCAACAGATCATGTGGAGGAGGCAATCAACGAGCAGTTGGAAGAAAAAGTGAATGTACATGCTGATATTAAGTGGTTTGACCCAAACACGTATGCAACACAGGTTCCAATGATGATTCAGGCAGGAGAAGATTTGGATCTGATGATGTTTACACCTGTTCCGGCAGCAGGATATCAGTCATTCATGAGTCAGAACCAGTTGATGGACATTACAGAGTACATTGATGAGTATGGAAAAGACATCAAAGATGTAATGGGAGATTATCTGGCTGCAACATCAAAAGATGGAAAGATTTACGGTGTAGGTAATATGACATCACTGTATGCAGCAGAAGCAATCTGTATGAATAAAGATACATTGGACGAACTTGGACTTACAGACAAAGCAGAAAAGATGACAACCTGGAGTGAATATCAGGATATTTTAAAAGAGGTAACATCAAAAACAGAGTTGAATGGTGTTGTAAACAGTGACCAGGAAGGCTCTTGTGTAAGCCCGCAGCCATATATCAACGGAGGAGACTCTTTCGATGATGCTGAATGGGTCGATGTATTGGGAGATAGTTATCAGTATGTATATGCTGATCCGGATACAGACGAAGTAAAATGCTATTTCGCATCTGATGAATGGTATAACAACATTAAGATGGCAAAAGAGATGTATGATGAAGGTCTTATCTATAAAGATGCATCTACTTCACAGGAGTGGGGCGAAAGCTTAATCAAGAATGGTGTTGGATTCTCTGATATCAAACAGATTGAAAATGGAAGCCTTGGAAGTTTTGAAGGAAGTTCAGGACACAAAGGATTACTTAAAGAGGTAACAACAGCAAAAGTAGCAACAAGTGCATTCCAGAAATTTGGATTTGCAGTTCCTGTAACAGCAAAGAGCCCTGAAGCAGCAATTAAAGTATTAAATCTTCTCTATGGAGATCAGGAATTTATCGATACACTGACATGGGGAGTTGAAGATGTTGACTGGGTTAAAAATGACGATGGAACATCGACATATCCAGAAGGTGTAACAGCAGATACAGTTCAGTATCATACAGCTGACTTCTTATATGGAGACAGATTACTTGTAACTCCATGGGAAGGTGATGGAGCAGACATCAGAGATCAGCAGAAAGCAGAGAATGAAAAAGTTGAAAAATCAAAATACTTTGGATTCTGTGTAGATCCTTCTGAAGTAACAAGTGAGATTACAGCTTGTAAAAATGTTGTAGACCAGTATAAACCACAGCTGGCAGCAGGTATTGTAAGTGATGTAGACGCAACATATAAAGAATTCATTTCTGCACTTTCCGCAGCAGGAATGGATAAAATCCTTGAGACTTATCAGTCACAGCTGGATGCATGGCTTGCAGAACAATAAAAGCAGTGTAGTAAATAGAATCGGTACCGGCGGAGTCTTCAGCGGTACCGATTTGTAGATTAGAGGTAACTGTTTTCATGCAAAATCAATGAGTGTAATGAACAGTTACAAATAGAGGAAGTTCAGGAGGGCAAGAAATGGAACAGAAAAAAACAAAGCTTGCATCGTTGGCTCTGCCAGAAAAAGAACATCGGATTATGTTTGAAATCTTGATTGCAGGTATTGTACTGCTTGCATCTGCAGTATTTCCATTTTTGAAATATTCGTATCAAGGGAAAGTATATGGATTATCAGGAATCAGCCTTCTTACCGGAAAAACAGTATGTGGAGGTAAGATTGTTCTGACAACCAGCATTCCAATGGTATTGATCATAATTGCAGGAATTGTTTTTGTAATATCAGCAGTAGCAACAGTAAAAGCAGGACAGAAAAAGACGATGCTGTCAGCCTGTATCGCATCGGTTGTCAGCTTTATTGCAAATCTGTATCTTGCAAGTTCAGCAGTAGATACATTATCCAGAGCAAAGAATGTACATGTAGGAGCAGGCAGTATTATCTGTATGTTGTGCTCCATCATCGTAGTGATCTGGACAATGTATATGTTATGGAAGTTAAAAGTAGCATCCGCACTGGATTTCATGGCAATTCCTGGAATGTTGTATTTTGTAGTTAACAACTATATCCCAATGCTTGGTATCGTGATCGCATTTAAAAAAGTAGACTATAGTGTTGGTATTATGAAGAGCCCATGGGCTGGGTTATCGAACTTTAAACAGTTATTCTCCAGCACATCAGGTAGTTTCCTGAACAGTGATGCATTTCTGATTACAAAAAATACAATATTATATAATGTCGTATTTATTTTACTTGGAACATTGATGGGTGTTGTAGTTGGTATTTGCCTGGCTGATATTTTCAGCAAAGCATGGCAGAAATTTTTCCAGACAAGTATCCTGCTTCCGCAGTTGATCTCATACGTTATCGTTGCATATATCGTATATGCAATGTTTAGTAATGATGCCGGTCTGGTAAATCATATGCTTGGAGAAGGAAACGAGATCAACTTCTATGCAGCACCGAAATACTGGCCGTTCATATTGATATTTATTTATGTATGGAAAATGGTCGGATACAACGCGATTATCTTCCTGTCATCAATCGTTGGAATTGACAGAAGTATTTATGAAGCAGCGAGAGTAGACGGTGCAGGAAAATTCAAACAGATTTTCTACATTACATTACCAATGTTAAAACCGACAGTGATCACACTTGTGATGTTAAATGTAGGACGAATCATGTACTCTGATTTCGGCTTGTTCTATCAGGTTCCGATGGATTCTGGAGCACTGTATTCGGTAACAAATACAATTGATACTTATGTATATCGTTGCCTGATGACTTTAAATAATATTTCAACATCGTCTGCGGCATGTACATATCAGGCAATTGTAGGATTTATCTTAGTTCTTGTTGTGAATACGATCGTACGTAGAAAAGACAAAGAGAACGCATTATTCTAGGAGGTAAGAGTATGGAAGATTCCAGTGTAAAATCAACAGGGGATAAAGCCTATCAGGTTTTGATCTTCGCGATACTGACAATTTTGGCATTATGTGCGCTGCTTCCGTTTCTGCTTCTGGTGTCATCATCATTGACAGAAAATGCAACGCTTTTAAAAGAAGGATATTCATTCCTTCCAAGAGACTTTACATTATATGCATATACATATTTGTTCAAATCAAATGCAACAAAAGTTTTCCAGGCATATGGAATTACATTTTTCATTACCATTGTCGGAACTGCAATCAGCCTTTTGATCGGTCCGATGCTCGGATGGGTATTATCAAGAAAAGATTACAAACGTGCAAAACCATTGACATTCATGGTATTCTTTACAATGTTATTCAATGGTGGAGTTGTTCCTTCTTATATCATGTACACACAGGTATTTCATATGAAGAACTCCATTCTGGCATTGTTAATACCGACATTGTTATTTAATGGATTCTATATTATTTTGTACAAGAACAATTTTGCATCCAACATTCATCCGGCATTGATAGAAGCAGCAAAGATCGATGGAGCTGGAGAGCTTTACATTTATTTCAAGATTGTATTACCACTTTCCTTACCAATTCTGGCAACGATCGGATTGATGGTAGGACTTGGTTATTGGAATGACTGGACAAATGGATTGTATTATATCAGTGATACAAAATTGTATTCATTACAACAGTTTTTGAAGAGTATCATTGATAATATCAATACACTTGCAACGATGGCAACCAGTGCAGATGCAGCAGCCGCTGTAGCAAAGATGCCGGGAACCAGTATTCGTATGGCAATGGCAGTAATTGGTGTTATTCCGATCATGGTATTGTATCCATTCTTCCAGAAAGCATTTATCGCAGGAATTTCTCTGGGTGGAGTAAAAGAATAAATATGGTTTTAGTTGAAAAGCAGGAGTGGTGACATTCCTGCTTTTGTTGATATAATTTTTGCTGTCTAAAAACCAAGAGGACAAGAAAAAGCGTATAATATTTGTTGTAAAAATAGAAATATAATCATGAAAAGGATATTTTTTGCAATATTTCGAACAAAATATTGCATAGATAGAGCGATATGAAAAAAATATAATGGTATCATAGAATTATTGGGAGGTACAAAAGAAGATGGATACAACAAGAAAGCTGATGCAGTTTCATTTTATAGCGCAGGCAGAAACAGCAACACATTATCATCAGAATCCGGAAATGTTTTATGTACTTCGTGGAAATCTGGATATCAAGATTGATGACAAAATGTACAAAATGCAAAGTGGGGATATTGTCCTTATCAATGCAAATAAACGACATACAGTAATTGGAAATGAAGAACTTTTAGGGGCGAGATTTGAGATAGATTTTCATTTATTGGCTGAATATATGGGATCTATGCAGTTGCTTTTCTGGTGTAATACAGTGGCGGATCGAAATCATGCTTATAGTAATCTTAGAAGACTGCTAGATCGAATTTTAACGAGATATTTTGAAAAAGATGACAAGAGTGCATTGTATTTGAATGCGTTATATTTTGAAACATTATATGTATTGACCAGTAACTTTCTGGTAAAAGCAGATGATGTGAGGTTAAATTTAGAGGATTCGCAGGACCGTATGAGAATCCGTCAGATTCAAAATTATGTACAGGCGAACTATCAAAGTCAGATCAGTTTAAATGATCTTGCGGATCGGTTGTATTTGTCAAATGCATATTTGTCCAAATATATAAAAAAGAATTTGGGTATGACATTTATGGAGTATCTGAATAACGTACGTTTATTTCATGCGGTGGACGAATTGATGTATTCAGATAAAAATCTGACACATATCGCGTATGATAATGGATTTCCGACATCGGCATCTTTTACAAAAGCATTCCGCGAGATTTACAATGAATCCCCTAGTGAATATCGGAAGAAAATACAGGATGAAAAGGAAAAAGATGAAAAAGAAAAGATGTTGCAGCAGGAAGAAGAACAACGTATATTGGAGTACTTAAAATTTCGTGCACACAAAGAAAATCCGCAATCGACGAGGAAAAAAGAATACATCATCAATGCAGGAAATGTGAAGGATACATTGACAGATTGCAGTAAAGCAATCAGTATTGGGGATGGTTATTTACTTTTACAGTCAGAAGCACAACATCAAGTTGAAAAAATTCAAAAACAGACAGGGGTAAAATATGCCAGAATCTGGAATATTTTATCAAGAGAATATTGTTTTAGTGAAAAAGAAGGATACAATTTTCGAAGACTGGATCAAGTATTGGATTTTCTTCTGGATCATCATATGAAACCATATCTTGAAGTGGGAAGCAAACCCAGTCTGTTTATGTATACGCCGGAACGTAGCATAAATATAGAAAAATCAAAGATGGATTCCTATGATTTCAAAACTTTTTCTGAAATCATACGGGAACTGTGTGTTCATCTCGTCAACCGATATGGTGTAGAAGAACTGGAAACATGGTACTTTGAATATTGGAATGATCCATCTCTAAACATCACAGAACCGGATGGGGAATATTATCAGAGATTTGATCTGTTATATCAAACAATGAAGAATTATTCAGAAGAAATTTCGGTTGGCGGAGCCGGATTTATATTAGGATATGAAACGCTTGTATGTAAAAAAATTTTTCCTATATGGAAAGCACGTGAAATTCATCCGGATTTTTTGTCAGTCTGTTCATTTCAGTACATAGCGTTGGTTGAAGAGGGAGGACGTCTCGGAAGAAAATCCATCGATTCGGAATATATGTTGAATCAGATTGAAATCATGAAAAATGTTATGGAAGAAACTGGATTTCAAATACCGGAATTTCATATTGATGAGTGGAACTTTACGATTTCAAACAGAAATGTATTAAATGACAGTTGTGAACAGGGAGCATACATTTTGAAAAACTGTATTGAAATGAATGGCGCAGTAGATATGATGGCATATTGGCATGCGTTGGATCTGTATTCGGATTACTATGATACGGATACAGTATTGAATGGAGATTCAGGTCTGATATCAAGGGATGGAATCTGTAAGCCATCTTTTTACGCATTTCAGTTTATGAATCGGTTATTGCCGAAAGTGTTGGAGAAGAATGACCACGCGATTGTTACAACAAATGGAAGAAATCGTTATGTGATTGCATGTCACAATTATAAAAGTTTATCTTCCCGTTATGTTTTTACAGATGAAGATGAAATTCAACTGGAAGATATAGAACAATATGTAGAAGATATTGATCCTATTAAGTTGAATTTTACAATTCAGAATGTAAAAGACGGAAAATATCTGGTGAAGATATATCGCGTGAACAGAGAATGTGGAAGTGTGCAGGACCTTTGGAAAAATCTGGATTATTCCAAAGGACTTATGCGTGATGAGGTAGATTATCTAAAGAGCAGTGCGATTCCAGGTATTGAAATGAAAACGATAGAAGTAGAAAATGGTGAGTTGTGTCTGACAAACAATCTGGAGATGCAGGAAATTCGCCTGATTGATGTTCAATATCGATATGATGTATAAAATTGTATATTGAAAGGGCAGGAAAATAACTGATTTTATTGACCCGTCCTTTTTTTTATGAGAAATAAAGGCAAATATTTACATATTTCAGGTAAAAAATATAAAAGTAAAGAGCACAAAAAACATGTATAGTAAATATATCAAATAAATAACTTGAAACGAGTTGTAAAATAAGTCAAAAGATGGAGGAAGAACATGAGTGAACGAAAAAAAGTATTGGGGTTGAATTTTGGACGTGTAAATGGAAATTGTAAAGGATTTTTAAAAGAAGCGATAAAAAATGCAGAGGCGCAGGGAGCAGAAGTTGAAATTATTGATACAATGAAAAAAGAAATCAAACCATGTATTGGATGTGGAGCCTGTTCCAGAATTCTTCAGAGCGGAAAGGGACAGATTAAATGTTGTCAGAAAGATGACTATGAAGAAATTTCCGATGCGGTATTGGCAGCAGACGCAATTATTGTTGCGGCACCGGTATATGTATTGGCTCCGACTGGACAGTTTAAAAACTTTGTAGACCGCTTTGGGCCTGCTCATGATAAGGCTTATATGTTATTTGAAAATGAGCTGCGTAAGGATACGAACGGCGAGGAATTAAATCCTGATTGTCTGAAGAGACATCTTGTATCTTATATTTCTGTAGGAGGAGCAACGACGCAGAACTGGGTGTCTTACGGAATTCCAGGTATGAATTTATTTGGTATGAGTCTGAATATGAAGGTGGTAGATCAGTTGGATGCATATGGTTCATATGTTCCGGACAATCATCAGAGATTATTAGAAAAGTCCGCAGAGATGGGAAAACATATCGTAGAAGCGTTAGATCAGAAAACAAGTGAGATTGAGTGGACATCAGATCCGGGAACATGTCCGGTATGTCATTGCAACGAAATGACCATGACAGGAACAACAAAAGTAAGCTGCCCGATTTGTGGTATTTACGGAAAACTTGTGGTAGATGGGGACGATGTAAAAGTTGAATTTTCGGAAGAAGAAAAGAGACGTAGCCGCTTGAGATTTACAGGAGTATTAGAACATCAGGTTGAGCAGGGAAGAAAGGACAGATATCCGAGATTTGATGAATATGTAAAGAAATTCCAGGCAATGCAGGATGAAATGTAAAACCAGATGATACTTTTATAAAAATTATTATCTGATAAAAGATGTAACAATTTTATACAAAGAAATTTTAAATTAAAAGAGGCAAGACAAAAATTGTTTGATAATTTTTGTTTTGTCTCTTTTTTAGAAAAAATCATGACAAAATTATGAACTGAGAAAGGATGATTTGGGAGAAGTAGAGTTTGTGAAATAATTATACAATAAATTCATCAATTAAGAGATGGAGGAGAAATATGAAAGTATTAGGAATTTCTTTCGGAAGAAAGAACCAGAGAAGTGATGTCATGGTTAAAGAAGCACTGTTTGCAGCAAAAGCAGCAGGTGCAGAAGTTCAGTTCATCAACACAGTAACATTGAACATCGGACATTGCCGTGCATGTGATTACTGTAGCAGAAACCGTGATAAAGGTGCTACAGAGATTCACTGCTGTATGAAAGATGATTACCATATTCTGGAAGAAGCATGTCTGGAAGCAGATGGTATCATCATCGGAGCTCCAGTTTATGCAGTTGGTATTGTAGGACAGTTCAAAAACTTTGTAGATCGTTTTGGACCATCCCACGACAGAGCAGCATTGATTGAAGAAAACAAGAAACGTATTGCAGAAGGTAAATCAGAAGATGAATTACTTGACCCAAGATACTTCAAAGACAGATATGTTGGTTACATCTCAGTTGGTGGAGCACAGACTCACAACTGGGTATCATTGGGACTTCCAATGTTAGACTTATTCAGCTTCTCATTCTGCATGAAATGTGTAGGACATGTAGATGCTTATGATCAGGGAAGAACAGGACATCCATTATTTGATTCTGCTTTGATGCAGAAATGTTCAGACCTTGGTAAAGCTGTAGCAGAATCTCTTGGAAAACCTTATGATGAGGTTGATACATGGGTTGGAGAAGAGGGCGTATGTCCAGTATGTCACAATCCACTGCTTAGCATGAACGGAACAACACATGTTGAGTGTCCAATTTGCGGTATCTGGGGAACATTGTCTGTAGATGGAGACAAGGTAAATGTAGAATTCTCAGAAGAAGAAAAGAACAGAGCAAGAAATACTACAATTGGTATTTACGAGCACTACAATGAAATTCAGAACATGATCAAGGTATGTGTACCAAAACTGGTTGCAAACAAAGATACACTTCCAAAGATGATGGAGAAATACAAAAACTTTGATAAAGAAATCGAATCTATGTAATAAAAAATTTGCATAGATTGCTGCCATAAAACCGGCAGAGGGTAGGAGATCAAAATGGGTGAAAAAAAATTAAATGAATACGGTATGACACCGTTAACAGGAAAACATTATTTTGTATACGGACTTGGTAACTTTGCATCACAGCTTTCATGGACAATGGTAAGTACATATCTTTCTATTTTCTATACAGATGTATTTGGACTTGGAACTGGTGCAGTAGCACTTTTGATGTTAATTGCAAAAGTATGGGATGGAATTAATGATCCAATGATGGGAACTCTTATGGAGCGTACTCATACAAAACACGGAAGATTCAGACCTTACATTTTTGTGGGAGCCATTTTCCTTGTAATCTTCACAATCCTGACATTTACAGTACCAGGATTCGGAAGCACAGGTAAATTGGTTTATGCTTACATTACATACATTGGCTTAGGTATGTCTTACACAATGACAAATGTACCATACCTTGCATTGCCTGTAGTTATGACACGTGACCCTAAAGAAATCAATAAATTAAATGCAGCTCAGATGATGGGTATGACAATCGGACAGATTGTTTTGAACCTGTTTGTATTAAAACTTGTTCTCTGGTTTGGTAAAGGAGATCAGGCTGCAGGATATCACTCAACAGCTATTTTACTTGCAGTTATTGCACTTCCTATGTTCTGGGCAGTAGCAATCCTTTCAAAAGAAAGAATCACTGTTAAGAAAGAAGACCAGGGTAAAGTAAGTGATGGTCTGAAAATGGTATTCAAAAACAAAAATCTTATGTGTGCAATGTTATACAGTTTCTTTAACATGTTTGGTATATTAGGACGTATTTCAGTAGCAGTTTACTTCTATCTGTATTGCGTACAGAACTTCGTATTCATCACAATTTTCATGATGATGCAGATGATCGTTGGAACAATCATTATGCCATTTACACCAAAGGTAATTGACAAACTTGGAAAACGTAATACAGCAATCCTTTCAATGGTTATTCAGGGCGCTTCATTGATTGTACTGTTTGTAGGTCCTTATGAAAATATCGTATTTGACTTTATTGTATTGATTGTATATGGTCTTGGATATGTTGCAGGTCCATGTGGTGCAGGTATGATGGTTGATGCAATCGATGATTTTGATGATAAATATGAAGCACGTAACGATGGTATGGCATTCTCATTCCAGGGATGTGCTATTAAAATCGCAACAGCTATTGCAAACTCATTGTTCCTGGTTGTTATGGGAGCATTCGGATATGCCGGTGGAGTTGATATGACACCACATATCCAGACAGGTATCAATATTGCAGCAAACCTTCTTCCTGGAATTGTATTCTTCGTAGGAATAATTCCACTTCTGATCTATGACCTGGATAAACCGGGACATATGGAAGCTGTAAGAGAAAGACTTTCAAAACGTGATAGAGAGAAAAAGGCTGCAGAGGCGGCAGCTAAGTAAGGTGGCTATACACGGTCCTTGCGAAAAAAAGATAGTTGAACTTCTAGTTCAACTATCTTTTTTTTGCAAGAACCGTGTATTGGAAGTGGAAGGAAAAATTTTCAGTTATCGAGTTGTTGAATATTGGATAAGATGAAGTTTGCTTGCTCCAAATCTTTCTTTAGTACTAATATCTTATATTGATACATTTGTTCAGAAGGATTTCCGATGCTTCCGGTACGACCTCGAAGTGAGCCATGTATTGCCCATTGTCCGAGTTCATTTTTGACTTTGTAACGATAAGGAATATGCCGGGTATCCAATTCATCATGAATCTGATTAAATATTCGCATGTTTGTTCCAATCCATAAAGTGTCTGAATTAAAAAATGTGAACATGAGAAATCCCTCCTTTTGAAAGAAAATGATATAAGTGTTAAGAGTAGAGTACCATATCTACGGCTCAATTACTACATTATCCGCAAGTATCTCCGGCTTATTTTTCATGCTGTCGGCTTCGGTAAGCTTACGGATTACTTTGCATGGAACTCCGGCGGCAAAGCTATTTGCAGGAATGTCATGGGTTACAACGCTTCCGGCGCCGATGACGCAATTATCTCCGATCGTAATGCCTGGGCATACTGTGACGGAGGCACCGAACCAACAATCGTTTCCGATATGAACCGGTTTGGCATAACATAAAAGCTTCTTTTCGCCAGTAGCGGTTAACAATTCTCTTCGTTCGTTGGCGAGCATCGGATGAATCGGAGTGACGATCGTTACATTCGGTCCAAAGTTACAGTTATCTCCGATGGTCACTTCTGCATCATCCTGAATTGTCAGGTTGAAGTTTCCAAAAAAATGTTTTCCGATTTTCGTGTGTGTTCCATAGTGAAAGAAAATTGGTCCCTGGATTCGGCTTCCTTCACCAAATTCGCCGATAATCTCGGAAAGAATAGAAGCTCTTTTTTCTATTTCATCTTCATATGTATTATTGTAATCTACATTGAGATTGTGAGTTTTTCTTTTTATAGCTACTAATTCTGGATCGCCAGGGCAGAATAAAATGCCTGCATTGATTTTTTCTTCTTCTCTCATAATAAACGCTCCTTTATAAGTCTGATTAAAAATAATATGAAATATCTATTAATAGAATTATACAAGTCAATGAAAAAAATATATAGTAGTTTTCTTGCTGTCTTATATATAAAATCTTATAAAAATTGGATAAGTATAAAGTGAGAGGAGCAAAAAAAACAGCGTTGTAATCTTTGGACGACTTATTATATTACGATTCCGATATTTGCTATGACTGCAAATGCATTTGCTGATGATCGTCAAAAGGCGTATGATGCTGGAATGAATGAACATCTGACAAAACCGCTTGAAACAGAGGCGGTGCTGAAAGCACTTTCTAAATATTGTGTGAAGAATAAGAAAAAGAATCAGAGTTAAAAAGTAAAATTACAATAGCCGAAATAAATCTGGAATACAGAAGTGATTCGGCTATTATAGATTAATAAGACTATGAAATTTGGTTTTGTGAAAAAGTTATTGAACAAATTTTTCCAGTGTATGGAGCAAAACTTCAACATCGATTGGTTTGGCAATATGTGCGTTCATTCCTGCAGCGAAAGCTTTTTTCTTATCTTCATCAAATGCATTGGCAGTCATTGCGATGATAGGAATTGTAGCACGTTGATTTTTCAGGTTTCGGATTAAGCGTGTGGTTTCATAACCATTTAAATTAGGCATTTGGATATCCATTAAGATTAAGCCATAATAATCTTCTGGTTTTTCCTGGAGGAGTGCTAAACATTGGCATCCATCTTCTACACAATCTACTTCAAATCCGTTTTCCTGAAGAATTGTCTCAGCAATCTCAGCATTTAATTTGTTATCTTCAGCCATTAAAATCCGTTTTCCAAGAGCGTGGTTAGTAACAAGATACGGTGAATATGTTTGACTCTCTTCAATCTGTTCCTGGGTGGCAATCAAAAATGGAATTTGAATCGTTGTTTTAGTTCCTTCATTTACTTTACTTTCAATCTGAATGGTTCCACCCATCAAGTCTACCAGAGATTTTACAATCGGAAGTCCAAGTCCGGTTCCGGCAATTTTATTTTCTGTACTGGTATGTTCGCGGGTAAACTCTTCAAAAATATGTGGCAGATATTCTTCACTCATACCGATACCGGTATCTTCAATAATCATTCGATAAGTTGCAACATCACTTCGCTCGGATGGAATTTCAGAAATATCCAGTCTTATATGTCCACCGCGAGGTGTATATTTGATTGAATTACCTACGATATTTAACAGAATCTCACTTGTTTTTGTTTTATCATATACAATGTATGGGTGTTGAATATCCAGGTGCGTAGAATACGTAAGTCCTTTTTCTTTTAAAGCCGGTTCAAAAACGGTTTGGAGAGAATCACGTAATTCCTGAAAGTGTCCGGTATCTAATCTTAAGTCAGCTTTTCCACTTTCAATTCGTGCCATTTCAAGCACATAATTGATTAAAGAAAGCAGTAAAGAACTGGAAGATTTAATCTTACCGATATAATAGGTTACTTTGTCTTTTTCATCAATGTGCTTTTCAAGCAATTCGGAAAATCCAATAATCGCATTCATTGGAGTGCGGATATCATGACTCATATTGAATAAAAAACGTGTCTTTGCTTCATTAGCAGCTTCAGCCTTCTGAGCTGTTTTTTCCATTTCTTCTGCATGGAGAATATCCTTCAGCCGACGCATGCTGGCCTGCCAATAACCAATTGCCAGAAGACTTGCAATGATCAGAGCAAAGAAAAGACCGAGTACTACCTGATGAACGGTTGCCCACCCTTCTTTCGGAACAATTTCAAAATACCAGGTATCATTTGGAACAGCACATGCTACTTCAAGGGTATCCGTAGGAAAATAGCTTTGGCTTTGTGCGATTACAATTTTTTCTCCGGTATTTGTATTTTCCTTCCAGATTTGATATTCATAGCCTGCATTTTCTAATTTGTTCAACTGAATTTCTTCCATGAACTGATTCCAGTCAATGACAAGAATCGAAAATCCCCAGAAATTTTTTTCTCCGTTTGTATCATTTGTGTAGATTGGATCAAAAAGCAGTGAACCGGTGCCACCTTGTACAAGTTCATAAGGTCCTGCAATGGTATATTCTCCGGTTTCTTTAGTAAGGTTAGCTTCTTTTTTTCGTTCTTTGTTTTCAAGCATATCCAAACCAATAGCAGCTTCATTGCTTTCTAATGGATAGACATAGGAAATGACACCATCCGGAGCAAGTTCGTAGGCCTTGATCACATGCTGTTTGTCCTGCATGAGTTCAGAAATAGTAGCAAATTGTTGCGTATCAATGTCTCGCCCGGATTCTACAATCTGCTTGATCAGATTGGATTCGGCCAGATATTTATTCAATTGAGCTTCTATATGGGTGATCGTTGATTCTGCGGTGTAAGCAGCTTTTGATTTTTCTTCCTTTTCCTGTGTCTGGTTTTGATAATCTGTCAAACCGGCAGCAAGAACAAATGTAATGAGAAAAACAAGCGCTGTCTTTATTTCTAAATTTCTTTTATTTACGTTATCTTTCATAAGTAGAAAACCTCATTTGTATTATGTTTGCAGTTACAATTATACGCATTATTTTAATGAAGTAAAGTGAAAAAAATATGAAATTTAATTAGCGTGGGATCATAATAACAACAGTAGTTCCCTTTCCAACTTTACTTCGAATGGAAAGTGTGCCATGGCACATAGAACTCAGACGGGATTATACATTTTTCAGTCCGACATGATTTCGTCCATCGGAAAGTCCATTTATGTTCTTGTATAAAAACTTGCAATATTTATATGAAAGGAAGATAATATCAAAGGTGACATTGTAAGAATAGAGAAAAAGTGAAAGGGATAGATATCAAATGAAACAACAACACATGTTTTCAAATCAGATGATTGCAGCGATTCTTGTTCCGGTAATATTGGAGCAGCTGTTGAATTCGGTTATGGGAACTGCAGATACAATGATGGTAAGTAATGTCGGTTCGGCAGCAATATCGGCGGTGTCGTTAGTTGATTCAATTAATGTTCTGGTAATACAGGCATTTTCTGCTCTGGCAGCAGGTGGAGCAATTATATGTGCACAGTATATTGGACAGAAGAATAAAGAGCGGGCAAATGAGTCAGCACGCCAGGTTTTGTTTATCATCACAGCAATTTCAATTGTAGTCAGTTTAATCTGTCTTATTTTCCAGAAGCCGTTATTAAGAGTGATCTTTGGTTCAGTTGAAGCAGAGGTTATGAGAGCTTCGGAAATATATTTCTTCTACACAGCATTATCATTTCCATTTATTGCGGCGTATGATGCAGCAGCATCCATCTTCCGTGCACAGGATAATACCAAAGGACCGATGATTATTTCGATAATTTCCAATGTAATGAATATTGTGGGAAATGCAATTATGATATGGGGCTTTCATATGGGGGTTGCAGGTGCAGCAATTGCTACGTTAGTTTCACGTATCTTTTGTGCAGTTGTAGTACTGATTCAGTTAAGAAAAGACAGACAGCCAATCGTAGTGAGAGATTATATGAAAATACGTCCAAACTGGAGTATGATACGAAAGATTCTTGGAATCGGAATTCCATCCGGTGTGGAAAACAGTATGTTCCAATTAGGAAAACTGGCAATCCAGTCAACGGTATCAACTCTCGGTACGGCGGCAATAGCAGCACAGGCTATGACTAATATTTTGGAAAATCTCAATGGTATTGCAGCAATCGGAGTTGGCATTGGACTTATGACAATCGTAGGTCAATGTATGGGAGCCGGAAGAAAAGACGAAGCGGTTTATTATATAAAGAAATTGTGTGTGATCGCGGAAGTTATTATTATTGTAAGTTGTCTGACAGTATTTGCGTTGACGAAACCGGTTACAATGTTAGGTGGAATGGAAAGAGTAAGTGCAGATATGTGCTTCCATATGGTGATGTGGATCACAATTGTAAAACCATTTGTCTGGGTTCTGTCATTTATTCCGGCATATGGTTTGCGCGCAGCAGGAGATGTGAAGTTTTCAATGATCACATCCTGCATTACGATGTGGGCATGTCGTTTTTGTCTTTGTGTATTTTTAATTCGTGTCATGGGATTTGGACCAATGGGAGTCTGGATCGGTATGTTTGCGGACTGGACTGTTCGTGGAATTATATTTACATGGAGATTCCATAGCCGGAGATGGCTGGAGCATAGGGTTATTTAATATAAAAAGAAAAACAGCTCCCCGGTGTTTGTGCCGGGGAGCTGTTTTTATAATTATGAGAAAGAGAGCTAAATTATAAAAAATTTTGGACGATTTTACATTCCGTCTTTGAGGATATCATGGTCTCTGAGTACCTTTTCAATAACATTTCCTTTGACAAGCTTCAGAAGCGGCTTTTTGAGTGCATTAAGCGGACCAGGAAGTGGAATTTCCAGTGGAGATTTTCCATCCATAAGTTTTACGCTGCTGTCTAGAAGTTCACGGATATCATAAACACTTCCCCATACTTCAGGGACACCTCTGTCGACTTTGAGAAGTCCATAAACAGCTTCCATAGCAGTACGTACAGAATACTCTGTTGTGAAAACGGTGTCGCGAGGAGTATCAGCAAACTGTCCGAGGAATGCAAAGTTGACACATCCGTCAGGAATGACATCCGGGCGGTCACCTTTTGTACGAGGCATAAAGAAAGCAGTAATGTAAGGCATCATTGTCGGTACACAGATCGCACTATTTTCTGCAAGATCCATAATCTGGTCTTCAGGTACTCCGAGATGATACAGCCATTCAGCAGTGATTTCTTTACCTGTACAATCTTTCATTGGTTTCTTGATATAGTCTCCAGGCACATCTGTAAATAAGCCATATACCCATACACATACCTGGTCTTTATCCTGATCTTTAAACTGTCCTTGTCGATTAATTGTCCAGCTAAGCAGCCAGCTTGAATCCTGACAACTTACGATACCTCCTGTTACAACATTTCCTGTGCGAGGGTCACGTTTGCAAATATCAGTGATATATGGGATGATCTTATCATCGAGAGTTGTAACAGTTGCAGATTCCCAGTTCGTTTTTGAAATGTCAGAACAGAATTTTTCCGGATGTCCAAAGGATGGATCCTGTCTGGCAATATTCTTCCAAAGATTCCATACACCGCTTGTACGGACTTCAGCATCTCCGTTCGTGGCATGATTCTGATCTCCATAAATGGTTCCCTCTGTACAACTTCCGTTCGTAACAAATACGAGATCATTTTCCGTCAAAACGATGCCGCTTTCTTTTCCATTTACCTTACATTCTATAGCAGAAGCAATCTTCTTATCTCCTTCAAATTTAAATACAACGTTTGTAACCTCTGTATTGAACTGGAAGTCAACACCAGCATCCTCCAAATACTTTTGCATAGGAAGAATCAGAGATTCATATTGATTATATTTTGTGAATTTCAATGCACTGAAATCAGGCAGTCCGGCAATGTGATGGATAAATCTCTGGAAGTAGAGTTTCATTTCAAGAGCACTGTGCCAGTTTTCAAATGCAAACATTGTTCTCCAGTATAACCAGAATGTAGAATCGAATACTTCATCATCAAATACATCTTCAATTGTTTTATCGTACAAATCCTCGTCTTTTGTCATAAAGAGTTTCATGATCTCCATGCAGCCCTTCTGACTCAAATTGAATTTACCGTCTGTATGTGCATCTTTACCACGATTGATGGTAGCACGACAAAGTGAGTAGTTTGGATCATGTTTGTTGAGCCAATAATATTCATCCAGTACAGAAACACCAGGTGTTTCAATAGAAGGAATACTGCGGAACAAATCCCACAGACATTCAAAATGATTTTCCATCTCGCGTCCTCCACGCATTACATAACCGCGGGAAGAATCGTAGATTCCATCACATGCACCGCCGGCAATATCCATTGCTTCCAGAATATGGATGTGAGAACCAGGCATTTGTGCATCACGTACAAGGAAGCATGCGGCAGCAAGAGAGGCAAGTCCGCTTCCTACAATATAAGCATGTTTGTCATCTACACCTTCCGGTTTTTCAGGATGAGCAAATGCTTCATAGTTTCCATTAGAATAGTAGATTCCCTTGCTGTTTCGCTTATATTTTCCTCGCTCTGTATTGCGATAATTGTTCTTAATGGAAATGTCATCAGTTTTCTTTTTACTGAACAAAGGTGAAATAGATTGAGATGCATCACCATTTTCAGATTTATTTTTTGCTTTCTGTGCGAGGTATATTGCAGTACCTGTTCCTGCTGCAACTGCTGAGATCATACCAAGTTTTGATTTTTTATTTGCCATAATATAACCACCTTTCTGTGAGCTATCCATTTGTTATGATTATAGTATGAGCATTTTTATTTGTTTTCAATTTACAAAAAGGGAAAAATGATAAAAAACTTATCAAATCATAAATGTCTTTAAAGTGATAATAGAAGGTCATACGGCTGATGCCGCAGTCTTCTGTCAAATATTAGAAAATATGATAAGGTATATACAAAAGATTGATAAATGAAGTATTTAAAGTAGTGCAAAAATGCGAAAAATGTAAATTTTTGAATTCTGTGTTGTATACATCCTGCATTTCTTGATATAATAAATCAGTTAAGGTTCGACTAAATTTTATGGAGGCTAAACTTATGAAACAGAAAAGTGGTTTTAGCGGGCAGATCGGTTTTGTGTTTGCCGCTGCTGGAAGTGCTGTAGGAGTTGGAAATCTCTGGAGGTTCCCATATCTGGCAGCAAAAGATGGGGGAGGACTTTTCCTGATTATTTATTTGATATTGGTAGTTACTTTTGGATTTACATTATTAACGACAGATATTGCCATTGGGCGTAAAACTGGAAAAAGTGCAATTTATGCTTATGAATCGATGCGTTCGAAGTGGAAATTTTTAGGAATTTTGACATTTCTGGTGCCGGTACTGATCATGACATACTATGCAGTTATCGGAGGATGGATTCTGAAGTATATAACAATTTATTTGTTTAGTTCAGGTAAAGAAGCTGTAGCAGATGGATGTTTCACGGGATTTATATCCTCGCCATCTTCGGTGTGGTTCAGTTTGCTGTTTATGTTTTTAACAGCACTGATTGTTTATAATGGAGTTGAAAAGGGAATTGAACGTGTATCAAAATTTATCATGCCAATACTTTTGGTGATGGTAATTGTGATTGCAATTTTTTCATTGACACTCAAAACAACCTTAGATGATGGAACTGTCCGTACAGGCTTACAGGGAATGATGATTTATTTGAAACCAGATTTGACTGGCGTTACAGTAGGGCGTTTTCTTCAGATTACGCTGGATGCGATGAGTCAGTTATTTTTCTCTTTGAGTGTATCAATGGGTATTATGATCACATATGGTTCTTATGTAAAGAAAGATGTTGATCTGAACAAGGCAGTATCCCAGATTGAATTGATGGATACAGGAGTAGCATTTTTAGCAGGTGTTATGATCATTCCAGCTGTATTTGTTTTCTCAGGACTTGACGGAATGTCAGCGGGACCTGGACTTATGTTCGTGTCTCTGCCAAATGTATTCTTTAGCATGGGAAAAATCGGAAGATTTATCGGAATTTTATTCTTTGTACTGGCGGGATTTGCAGCATTGACTTCTTGTATCTCAGTATTAGAGTCTATTACAGCAAACTGCATGGAGCTTTTCCATACGGAAAGAAAAAAGACAACAGGAGTTTTGTCTGTTATCTATTTGACAGCAACAGCAGTTATAGCATTGGGATATAGCATATTCTATGTAGAAGTGGCATTACCAAACGGAAGCACAGGTCAGCTGTTGGATATTATGGACTATATCAGTAACAGTTTCTTGATGCCGTTTATTTCATTGTTGTCGGCAATTCTGATTGGATGGATCATGAAACCATCATGGATTGCAGAAGAGATGGAATTAAATGGAAGCAAATTTAAACGTAAAAAGTTATATAATGCCATGATACGTTATATTATGCCGGTCATTATGTTGATTCTATTCTTACAGTCAACAGGTGTACTGAATTTAATTATTAAATAATAACTTCATATATTTTTAAAACGAACTATATCATTGAATGGATGACATAGTTCGTTTTTGTTATGCATATGACAAAAAGGTCCTGAGTATGGACCTTTTTTAGTTCCGGAAATTTATATTATGGATTACATTTTTTGCATGGCTCATACCCCATTTTAATTACATCAGCTCTTTTTCCGGTGTATTTTTTGCGATTTTTTTTCTTCATCTGTTTTACACTTCCGCAAGTTGGATAGTGGAATTTGTGGTTGTTTGTGTTTAGCACGTAGGTAGTGGAAGAAGATGAATTTTTGGTTGTTGAGCTGCTGTCGGAAGAGGTGTCGGCTTTGCTTTCTCCGGTAGCATAATCAATGGATACGCCAGACTGAACATTGTATACAAATATACAAAAAAGAATACCCTCCCCATTGTCTTCAACAGACATCGCTTCCATAACAACCCCAGACGCAACAAGATTATCTCCGTCATAAACAGGCGTTACCCGATATAATACGTGGTTGCCGGTTTCTTTTATATAATCAGCTGTCATATTTTCAAAAGGAAGCATACCTTGTACATTTAGATATCGTGTTCCGGTAATCAAGTTACGTTCATTGTCATTCTCACCAGTAAGCTGATACCCTATTAAATGACAACGATTATAGAGATATTTTCCATCAACGAAATCATATTTTACAGTATGCCATCCGGAAGGCTTGATTTTGCCGATAGCCCCTCGTTTTTCGGTTGGCATTAAATCTTTTCCGACATTTGCATATGCAACACCGCATCGGCCAAGCTTGTCTAGTGCACTGTACGTTTCAAAGGAAGTGGATACATTTAGTTCACTTTCAGTGAAATAAGGGGTGTTGTTATTAAGAACAACATAAGGGTCTTTAGAGTAAGTCGGAATGCCTGTCAGATCAAAAGAAGTCGAAGCTGCTTTTGCTGCAAACGTCTCGCTACAAACAGAAAGTGAGAGCAGGAGCACTAAAAATAGAGAGAATAATCCTTTGGAACGAAAAATAACTTTTTTCAATCTTTTCATTTTACATAAATCTCCTCTGTTATTTTATCGTGTGAGGAACCGACGAAATCTTCACTGGAAATTAGCTTCCATCCATGCTCAGACAGTGGAATATCAAAATAAAAATCAGCAGGATAGTCCCGGTTCCATTTATATAAGATTATCTTTTTAATTTTTTGCTCAAACGCAGCAACAGAACAGTCTTCAACAAAACATATATCATTGCAGGCAGCTTTACTTAGGAAATGCTCATCAATGTTATAATTTTGAGAATTGTTGATATAATTTTCGGAATCCTTAAATTGCTTTTTTGAATAGTGGTTCATCCAGAAAATTTTTCCAGAAGCCGATTTAAGGATTCTCTCTCTTAGAGTACGATCCTGACTCTGCCTTCTATGATTGAAAAGCATGCCCATATTGTTATCTACGCAAGTTATTAATATCATAATAGTGTATACCTCTTTCTATTGATAATTATATTATAGGGTTTTAGATAAAAATATCAATGCATTGTAAGAAAATGGTAAAAGGGAACAGCTATAGCTTTTCATATACCGAAATTCTATAGCTGTTCCCTTTATAGATGTCTTATAGGTTTATAGGAACCTTATTTTGATTTTACATAAGTGTTCAAATCATGAACACAATATTCGTTATATGGATATTTATCAGTTGTTACATATCCAGCCGGAGCATCAATTAACTGTGGAATACGGTTTACGATGGTAGCACAAGTCATTTCTACAGTCGCAGGTCGATTTACAGAAACAGTTGTTTCAGGTTCGCCGATAAAGGTCCAATCATTTCTGTCAAAGTCATCTGGTGCGAATACTTTGCCTACACATTCGGTTTCGAGAGTGATGCCTTCTTCTGTCTTAGTAGTAACAACAGCACGCATACCCGTCGGATCACCAGCTTTGATTGTAGCATTTAAAGTTGTAGAGAAAAGATCTGCGGTATGGGTAGTAGGATAACACTTCTGCGTCTGTGAAATAATATGAAGGTTCATTTTGCTGCAAAGCCAACCATTTTGATTCCACATATATGCAGGAACATACTGACCACTTTCAATAAGTTCTTTAAGTTCATCTGGTGACATAGTGTTAATATTTGCAATTTCTTTTTCGAAACGTTCTGGCGTAAATCCTGCACCATGACCTTCTGCAAGTGCGATACCATAATCTTCTACGTTATACCAACTGCTACCATGAATTTTTGTGATTTTGAATGAAGAACCGGCAAGATTTGTAACCATAGTACCCCAAACAAGATCACAGTAGCCAACACCAGTCAGTGTACAGTTGCCCTCTTTAGCAAGTTTGTCCAATTTGTGTGTAAGAGCAGGAGAAGAGTTCCATGGATATAGTGCTTCTTCACAGGTTGTAATCGCATTGATACCATGCTTTGCACAAATTGTAAAAATGTCTTCGAGTTCTGCGATGGTGCTTCTAGTAGCAATGATGCAGACATCCGGTTTCAGATTTCCAAGGATTTCATCTGCCTGGCTTGCATCTGCAATCTGAATTCCGGTAGCCGGATAGCCATCACCTGCAATCTCTGCTGCATCTTTACCTAAAATAGCAGGATTCACATCAAATGCGGCAACTAATTCTGCTCCTTTTTCAATTCCGTAACGAATCAAGTATTTTCCCATTTTACCACAACCGTATTGAGCGAATGTAATTTTTCTTTCCATAAGATACCTCCTTGATTAATACGTATTTTTTGAACTGTTTTGATATAATTATTCTATACCTTTCCAAGAGTCAGCGTCAAGGCAGGAAATCATTTCAAAAAAGTTTGTTTATTAATGTTAGCAATAAAAATGACTGCCTGGAAATTCCAAGCAGCCATTTTAAGAAAGAAAGTGTAAACTATTTGCAAAATAGATGTTTGACTAATGAAAGAAGACCGAAATGCTCAGATTTCATATAATCATTTACAAAATTGTCACAATACATATAACGTTCTGTTCGCATCCATTCTGGAAGAGAAAGTGAATCTAAAGAATTTGTATAAGTTACGAATCTCATAACAGTGCCCCCTTTTAATTTATTTCCGTTTCTTTTAGTTACTTATATTGTAGCACAAAAACAAAGAAAAACTATGGGAAATAATTCTAAAAGTAATGGGTAAAATATGTGTTGTCAGCACAAGAAGTGTGCTATATTAAGATTAGAAAAAGAGAACTATAAAAGGAGAGGGTGTATGAGTTTTACAATTGAAGATATGATGCTGACAGCGGAAAATAGGTATGCAATGAAGTTTCTGGCAGGGCAAAATGGCTGGGCTAATTCTATTAGCTGGGTGCATCTTTTGGAAGATACAACGATTATACAGAATTTCTGGGGAAAGGAGCTTGCAGTAACAACAGGGCTGGGATTTCCAGACAAAGAAGATTGGATGCAATTGGCGATACAGTTAAACAGACATCATGCATCAGGGCTGATCATTAATGTAGGGCAGTATATTCATGAGGTACCGGAAGAATTGAAAATGTATTGTGATGAAAATGATCTGCCACTCTTAACTGTGCCATGGGAAGTACATTTGTCAGATATGATAAAAGATTTCAGTATTCGTGTATTTTTGCAAGATAGTACAGATGAACAGATTGCTTCAGCATTAATCGCAGCTATTGAATCTCCGGATAATCAGGAGGCATATCGAAAAGATTTATTACAGTATTTTGATGTGGATGGAAGTTTTCAAGTGCTCTTACTTACTTGTGAAGGACTGGATGCTATGGATACAGTGGAACGAAGAAAATTATCTTATAGAATACAAATGTATCTGGAAGATATTACACATAATGCCAGTTTCTTTTATTACAACTCAGATTTTGTGCTGGTTGCCAATGCAATTACAGAAGAGTTTTTATGTCAGCTTGCAGAAGGAGCATTAAAAAGAGGAAAAAAACGAATGCCTGGGGTGGAGTTATGTGTAGGAATCGGAAGTAAATGCATGGACATATCACAGCTTTCGATAAGTTATCAGAGAGCGAAGGCGGCAACTTACATGGCAATGAGACATAAAAAGCAACTGGTAAAATTTGATGAGTGCGGGTTATATCGTCTTCTTTATATGGTCAAAGACGAGGGTATTTTAAATGAAATCGAAACGGAATGTCTGAAAGAGTTAGAAGAATATGATTATAAACATAATGCAGAGTATGTGGAAACGCTGCAGTCATATCTAAAACATAACGGAAGTATACAAGCGGTGGCGGCAGAGCTGTATACGCATCGGAATACAATATTATATAGAATAGGAAATATCAAGAAAATATTGAACAATGAGCTTAAAACACCGGATGAGAGATTGCCGTATCAGATTGCATTTTATATCAGAAGTATGCAGGAAGAAAAACAGGATTAAGAATTGTTCCGTGCATGATGCCACAGAATGATTGGCTTAGTGCAAATGCTCCACTTTCATGGGGAATCTATCGTAACGTTCCATTTGCATTTATGGGATTAATTATCATTGTTTTATTCTATAAGTGTGTAAAAGAAAATAATGACCAGTCTTTTAGTTGGATGTGGCTGACCATCGTTCTGAGCTTTGCTTTCTATATCCCAGTTGTGCTGTGGGCTGATGTCATTCCGATGATTGGTATGCTGATGATTCCGAAAACATGTGCATATGTATGGACTGTACTGATTGGTTACAAAGCAATGAAAAAAGAAGTCGCTTAAATAGTAGAAAAGCTGCGAACTAAGAAATTAGTGAGCGGCTTTTTTTAGTTGTTTTTTATGAATAGCATATGTTATACTAACACAAAGCATATTTCTTATGAATCTAAGGTGACAATTCACCATCTATTTTCTAATTTCATTTCAGAAGTCTATGCTTTAGATACCAATAGTTATGTAAAGCAGGAGGCGGCTGAAAAAAGAGTAGATAACCTCCTGCAAAAAGGAGGAAAAGTGAATATGTCAAAACGAAAGAATGCACAGAGAAGCAGAAAGTATTCTGTACGGAACCGGACGGTAAAAGCAACAAAGAAGTACAAAGATACCATTTTCCGCATGCTGTTTGAAAACAAGGAAAATCTGTTGTCGCTTTACAACGCAATGAACCACAAGAATTATACCGATGCAGATGCATTACAGGTAGTAACATTGGAAAATTCGATTTATATGGGAATGAAAAATGACTTGGCATTTATTCTGGATATGAATTTATATCTGTATGAACACCAGTCCACATATAATCCAAACATGCCGTTAAGAGACCTGTTTTATATCTCCAATGAATACCAGAAACTGGTTGTTCAGAAGTCGTTGTATTCGTCAGTGTTACAAAAGATTCCGGCACCAAAATTTGTTGTGTTCTATAATGGGACGAAAGAGATTGAAGACATTAGTGAATTCAGACTTTCATCAGCATATGAATGCCAGACAGATGATCCGGATTTGGAATTGCGAGTAACTGTGCTGAATGTTAATGAAGGTCATAATCAGGAACTGATGGAACACTGTCAAACATTAAAGGAATATGCTCAGTATGTAGCGAAAGTCCGTAAATATACTTCCTTAGGAGAGCTGTCATTGGAAGAAGCGGTAGAATGTGCCGTTGAAGAATGTATCAAAGAAGGAATATTAGCGGAATTTCTAATCCAAAATCGAGCTGAGGTGATTAGCATGAGTATATTCGAATATAACAAGGATGAAGAAGAGAAAAAACTGAGGAAGGCTGAATTTGAGGCTGGACGAGAGGCTGGAATCGAGGAGGGCCGAATGGCTGGACTGGAAGAAGGTCGAATGGAACTGCTAAAGCAACAAATCCAAAGAAAACTTTTCAAAGGAAAATCAATAGATGAAATAGCAGAAGAATTAGAAGAATCTGTTACCGTTATACAGAATCTTATAGGTGAGTGTGAAATAAAATAGTTTGAATGTTAGAAGAAGCTGCAAACTAAGAAATTAGCGAGCAGCTTCTTCTTTATATGAGCGCAGTTTTCATTTGAGATTGAAAGTTAATCTGTTTTCTTTTATAATAAGAGAGATAGTCACAACGGAGATAGATTGTGAACGAGCAGAGAAAAGGAGAAAGAATACAAAATGGAAAAGAATGTATTAGCAGTTATTGCAGGACGTGAGATTACAGAAGAGGAGTTGAACGCATTTATCCAGAGACTGCCTAGAGAACAGCAGATGTATGCGACAAACCCACAGTTTAGAGAGCACTGCAAAGAGCAGTTAATCGCGATGAATGTACTTGCACAGTGTGGAGTTGACGAAAAACTAGAGGAGACAGAAGAATTCCAGAAGATCATAGAAGATGCAAAAAGAGACATTTTAGCACAGCTTGTATTAAAGAATACATTAGATGCAGTAACAGTTTCAGATGAAGAAGCAAAAGAATTCTTTGAGAATAATAAGCAGCGTTATGCAAAACCTGCTACAGTAAGTGCAAAACATATTTTGACAGATTCAGAAGAAAAATGTAATGACATTTTAGAAAAAATTACAAGTGGAGAGAAAGAGTTCGAGGAAGCTGCGAAAGAATTTTCTACATGTCCATCAGGAGCACAAGGAGGAGACCTTGGAGAGTTTGGCAGAGGACATATGGTGAAAGAGTTTGAAGAAGCAGCATTTGCAGCAGAGGTTGGACATGTTGTAGGACCGGTTCAGACTCAGTTCGGATATCATTTGATCAAGGTTGAACAGAAGAATGATGCCAAGGAAGCAGATTTTGAAGAAGTCAAAGAACAGATTAAAGCAGAAGCTTTGAAACAGAAACAGGATAAAGCTTATTCGGATAAAGTAAATGAATTAAAAGCAAAATATATTCAGTAAGAATGCAGAGGCATTCTTGAAAAATAAGTATGTTTAAATTCTACTTATTCCCGTAAGATTATGAGAATATAATCAAAAATCAAGATAGTTAGTTAGATTGGAGAAAATATGAAGAAACGAAGTGCGATATTATTGGCTTTATTATTGAGTGTATCTATGATAAGCCCGGCATTAACCTATATGCAGGTCTATGCTGAAGACAGTGTGAATAATGTGATTGTAGAAAGCGAGGAGCCGATAAACATTTCGGGTACGGGTGAAGTAGAAACACAGCCGGAAGAAAGTGATGACAATGTGAACAGCGGGACTGACACAACAGATAGAGAGGATGCCGGACAAATCGAGGAAGATAAAGAAACTGGTGAGAATGCAGGCAATGGTGAGGATGAGAGTACAACTAAGAGTGATGAGTTGACAGGAGTAGAAGAAACGGTTTCAAAACCAGAAACAACTCCAACACCGGAGCCTGTACCAGAACCGGAACCAACACCTGAGCCAAATCCGGAGCCTACACCAGAACCGAATCCAGAACCGGGAGAAGATACAAAAGTTCTCGAAGATGGAACATATAAAGTACAGGTGACATCAAGCAGTGCTATGTTTAAAGTGACAGATTGTGTATTAACGGTAAAAGAGGGATTGATTAGTGCACAATTAACGTTGAGTGGAAAAGGATATGGATATCTGTATTCAGGTACTGCAAAGCAGGCAGCTGTGGCAGAGGCATCACAATGGGCACCATATGTAGTAAATGACAATGGTGGATACATGTATACAATCCAGATAAGTGGGCTGGATACAGAAATTCCGGTTGCAGCTTATTCTATAAAGAATAAAAAATGGTATGACAGAACACTGGTATTCCAGTCAGACTCTTTACAGAAACTGGAAGATGGAGGAAATGGTGACGGTGGAATTTTGCCAAATCCACCACAGCCTTCACAACCGATAACTCCGGTAACACCGACGGAGCCGACAACACCAAATGTTCCTACAGTGCCGTCACTTCCGGAAGCGTCAACACCTGGAACTGGAAATAATGGAAATACAGGAAATACAGACACAAATACGGACTCAAAATACGATTCTAATACAAGTGGTTCTACCTCAAAAGTAGAAAGTACAACAGCCTTGGCAGATGGAACATATACTCCGGATGGATTTAAGTGGTCAGGCGGAACCGGAAAAGTGCAGATTACATGTAATGAGATTACAATTCAAAACGGACAGGCATTTGCAACATTGGTATTTAGTAGTGACCATTATCAATATGTAAAAACAAACGGAAATACATATTATACGACAAAGGGTTCAGGAACTGCGACAGCGGTAATTCCGGTGGCATTAAATCAGAATAACCGCATTATAGCAATGACGGATAAGATGTCAGTGGCACATGAGATTGAGTATCACATTTATGTATATCTGGCAGCCGCTAACGGAAGTAATGCAAATGAAAGTAAAGCAATAGGAAGCGGCAATAATGATAGTAAGACACTCGATGAAGAAGCTCCGGAAATCATGGGGCTGGAATATCAGTCAGAAACAAAAGTAGAACATGCAGAATGTTTCAAGATTTATCATTATGAAAAAGGAATCGTTCTCTTAGAAGTAGATATGACAAAAAATACTGCCAGAGAGTCTGAAAAAGAAGAAGATAAGAAAACATCTGAAGATGCAACAGCAAAGCTTTATCAGGCAAATATTGTAAAGTATTTACTTGTTCCGGAAAATGTAAACATCCCGGTCGGACTTGACCAGGACATGATACTTATAAATATCCCGGCAGACAGAGCTTATGTAGCATCTGAAGAAATTTTGAAAACGATGGAGCAATTAGATTTGCTGGATTTGGTAGCTGCAGTTGGTTCTAAGAAAAAAGACTGTACAATTTCTGAAATCGCAGACAGAATGAGTAAAGGAAAAGATGGTAAATCAGCAGAAGTTGTATATGGAGGAAGCTATGATGCTCCAAAATATAAAACCTTAGTAAAACAAAAAGTAGACCTTGCGATCTTCCCGGCATCAATCCTTCCTCAAAAAGAGAGCGATACAAACAAAGATACGCTTACAGTAAAAGAACAGACAGAACGTTTTAATGAATATACAGAAAAATTTGCAATGCTTGGAATTCCATTTATCGTAGACTGTTCAGCAAATGAAAAGACTGAGCTCGCGAAAAAAGAATGGATAAAAGTATACAAAGTGTTATTCGGATGCGAAGAAGCCATTGGGGACGGGGAATAGTGGCTCTTCTGATACGGGAAGTGTACAAAACGACAGGTGAATGATATGAAAAGAAAATGGTATCAATATATTGTAGTTCTGCTTATATGCATATTTGCTTTAACCGGATGTGGTTCGTCGCAGGAGAAGGAGAAAGAAAATCAAGACTCAGCCCCTGAGATTGCCGGGCTTACCTATGAAAAAACAATGGATCTGACCTATGCAGAAGAATTTGATGTATACTATTACAAAGACGGATATAAGCTGATTAATATTCAAGAAAGCGGAAAATATTTAATCGTGCCGGAAGGAAAAGAAGCTCCGGAAGGATTGGATGAAGACATTAAAATAATCCAGCAGCCATTACAGCATGTCTATATGGCAGCCAGTGCCTCTATGTCCTTGATCGCCTCTATAGATGCGGTGGATTGCGTGAAGTTTTCCGGGTTGGACGAATCAGATTGGTATGTCGATGCTGCCAGACAGGCCATGCAGGATGGAAACATGATATATGCCGGGAAATACAGTGAGCCGGATTATGAAAATTTGGTAGACGGAGATTGTGATCTGGCAATTGAGTCGACGATGATACTGCACACACCAAAAGTACAGGAAATGATAGAAGATCTGGATATTCCGGTGCTGATAGACTATGCAAGTTATGAATCCCATCCGCTTGGAAGAACAGAGTGGGTAAAACTGTATGGAGCTTTGTTTAATAAAGAAACAGAAGCAGAAAACTTCTTCTCTGAGCAGGCAAAAATCATCGAAGATTTGGAAGGCTTTGAAAATACAGAAAAGACGGTGGCATATTTTTATATCAATACAGATGGAACCGTAGTAGTTCGAAAATCTGATGATTACATACCGGCTATGATCGAGATAGCGGGAGGACGATATGCATTTTCGGATTTAAAGAATCCGGATAATAATGCTCCATCAGTAAAACTGACAATGGAAGAATTTTATGCGACAGCAGTAGATGCAGATTATCTGATTTACAATGGAACAATTGTGGGACAAGTAAGCAGTATTAAAGAATTAGAAGCAAAAAACAATTTGTTTTCAGAATTTAAAGCTGTGAAAAACGGAAATGTCTGGTATACAGGAAAAAATCTCTATCAGTCAACGGACACAGTCGGTGAATTGATCCGAGATATTCATTTAATGCTGACAGAAGAAAATCCACAAAATATGACATTTTTACAGAAAATGGAATAATTAAGATAATGGTGAGATAAAAGATTGGTGAGAAAATATGGAAAATCATAGTTTTCAAATGGAAAATTTAAAAAGACGTTCCAGATATACGATGGTGTTTATCACAATGGCAATTCTATTTTTTATAATTGTAGTGTTAAATATCAATACAGGAAACGTACATATTTCGGTGGCGAAAATCTTGAAAATTTTATTTTTAAGAGACGGGGAAGCTGTAGAATATAATATTATATGGAAAATCCGGTTGCCGAGAATATTGATGGCAGCATTGCTCGGAGGAGCATTGTCATTGTCGGGATTTTTGCTGCAGACATTTTTCTCAAATCCAATTGCAGGACCTTTTGTGTTAGGAATATCCTCCGGTGCAAAGATGGCAGTGGCCATGACTATGATTGTTTTTTTGAAATATATAGGCACATTTTCTTCCTATACGCTTGTAATGGCTGCATTTATCGGGGCATTGATTTCGACAGGATTTATTTTGCTGATGTCAAAAAAAATACATCATATGGCTTCGTTACTTGTTGGAGGAATTATGATAGGATATATCTGTTCCGCAATCACAGATTTTGTAGTCACTTTTGCGGATGATTCGGATATCGTAAATCTGCACGGCTGGTCACAGGGAAGCTTTTCGGGAACCAGCTGGAGTAATATTGGGGTGGCTGCAGTGATTGTGGGAATTACGGTAATTTTCACATTTTTCCTGTCAAAGCCAATTGGGGCATACCAGTTGGGAGAAGGATATGCACAGAGCATGGGAGTAAACATTAAACTCTTTCGTGTGGCATTGATTTTATTGTCGAGTATCCTGTCAGCATGTGTGACAGCATTTGCCGGACCAATCTCATTTGTAGGAATTGCGGTTCCGTTTCTCACAAGAAAAGCATTTGGGACAGCAAGGCCACTCATTATTATTCCCGGAACATTTTTTGCGGGAGCGGTATTTTGTATGTTGTGTGATTTGATTGCGAGAATGGTACTGGCACCGACAGAGTTAAATATCAGCACAGTAACGTCTATATTAGGAGCTCCGATTGTAATTTATATGATGCTGAAGCGTGAGAAGGGAAGATAAGAGATGACAGATCATTATATCCGGCTGGATAATCTGGCGGTAGGCTATCAGGGAAAAGCGTTGATCCATGATATTAACATAGGGATTAACAAAGGTGAAATTGTAACATTGATCGGGCCGAATGGTTCGGGAAAGTCCACGATTTTAAAAAGCATTACAAGACAACTAAAGTGGATTGCAGGAAATGTGTTTTATGATGATACGTCTCTTTTACAATTGTCTTACAAGGAAATGGCTTCGAAGATGGCGGTGGTTTTGACAGAAAGAATCAAAACGGAATATATGACCTGTCACGATGTAGTAGCAATGGGACGTTATCCATATACCGGGCGGTTAGGAATTTTAACCGCTAAGGATGAGGAAATCGTCGAAGAAGCAATGGAGACGGTACATGCATTAGAGTTGGGAAATTGTAATTTTAATGAAATCAGCGACGGACAAAGACAACGTATTTTGCTTGCAAGAGCAATTTGCCAGGAGCCGGAAGTGATGATTTTGGACGAACCAACTTCCTTTTTGGATGTGAAACATAAGCTTGAGTTACTCTCGATTTTGGAGCGTATGGTGAGAGAAAAGCATATTACAGTTATTATGTCCTTACATGAAATTGAACTGGCACAGAAGGTTTCGGATAAGGTGATGTGTGTGAAGGGTGAGACGATCACTCATTATGGACAACCGGAGGATGTTTTTACAGAGCCGATTATCCGAGAATTATATGAGATAGAAAATGGATATTTTGATCCATTATTTGGAAGCATGGAATTACCGAAGATAGAAGGAAATCCAAAGATCCTTGTTATATCTTCAGGAGGAAATGGAATACCAATCTACCGGAAACTTCGAAAGGAGCAGATACCTTTTATAGCAGGAATTTTATATCAAAATGATGTGGATTACCAGGTGGCAAAGGTATTGGCGACACAAGTAATTGAAGAAACTCCGTTTGAGGAAATAAGCGAACGGGCGTATGAGGAGGCAATTAAGGCAGTACAAATGTGCGATACAGTGATCGATGCAGGAGTACAGATTGGCAGTGCGAACCGAAAGTTGTTAGATATCATCGAAGAAGCTAAAAGACTGGGGAAAATATGAAGCCCAGTTTTTTTCTAAGTAAAAACAGCTTAATAATAATATAAAGAAAACCTGCTTGAGTAAAGTACTCAGGCAGGTTTTTCTTTTGTAATCCAGAAGAATGTAAAAACAAAAATAATACCTTTTGCAATTGATGTAAGCGAGACTGCCCACCAGATTCCGTCAAGACCGAGTGTGCTCTGTCCAAGGACAATCGCAAGAGGAATACGTGCACTTGTAAATAAAATAGAAATAACACTGCAAAGGTGTGTTTTTCCAAGTCCGGATAATGCACCGATTGTAGTAAGCTCGACACACATAAAAGCTTCACTGAAGCCTACAATAACAAGGTATCCGACTGCGGTAGCAATGGCTTTTGGTTCATGGAAGAAAAGAGAGGCAATTGTGTTTGGAGCGAAAACAAACAACATTGTAATTAATAAGCCCCAGATACCAACCGTAAATAATGAGGCACGATACCCTTTCTTTACTCTGTCCATCTTACCGGCACCATAGTTTTGCCCGATAAATGCATTCAAAGCAGAAGCAAATCCATCAGCGGTATTCCATGAAACAGATTCAATCTGTCCGCCAACTCTTTGCGTAGCAATGGCTTCCGCCCCAAAGGCAGATACCATGCGGGTCAGTATCATAGAAATTGCACAGTAAGCCATTCCTTGAAGTGCAGTTGGAATTCCAATTTTACATATACCTGCAACATGTTCAAAATGCATTTTCGCAATTAACCGAGTCTTTTTCAATACGTTGTCTTTCTTTTGCTTTATAACGCCTAAAATCATAACGCTCATAACAACAAACTGAGCGGTAACTGTTGCAATAGCTGCACCTGCCACACCAAATTTAGGAAATGGTCCCGGTCCGAGAATTAGAACAGGATCTAAGATCATATTCAGTACAAGCCCAACCAAGTTGGCTAAAAAAGGTGTTTTTGAGTCACCTTGTGCAGTATAAATTCCTGTCATGGTTAATGTTAAAAATGAAAAAACAATAAGTCCACAGGCGATTTTAGTATAAGAGATGGCAGCAGTCCATGCTTCCGGATCGGTTAAATGGAAGAATCCTACCAACTGATTCGTAAACAATAAAGAAACAGCAGCATATAATAACCCCATAAAAGTAGATAATTGTATTGCTGTCTGTGCATAAGCATGTGCTTTTTTTCGGTCCCCCCGACCGATACATTGTGCCACCTGTACCTGACCACCCATTCTAGCCATAGAGGCTAATCCCTGTGAGAGCCAGGTGAACATACCACCGACACCGACACCAGCAACGGCCTTAGAGCCGAGCAATCCGATCCATGCCATGTCAGTAAGATTGTATAATGTCCCCAAAAAAGAAGATGCCATAATAGGAATGGCAAGCTTAGTTAATGTTTTTAAAATAGGACCTTTTGTTAAGTTCCCTTGTTCCAAAATTTCACTTCCTTATCATAAGTATTTTCATAGCGATGAATATCTATAGAATTATATCACCTCATCTATGTTTTGTCTAACAGTCTTCGCATGCACTTACATCTTTGATTACCGCTGGGTAGTTCCGTTTCTTAATCTGCACAATTGCTCCTTCTGCTGATTTATCCCACTTCATTTCAACTACTAATGCCGGAAGATTCGATATTTTTGGGGGAATATACAATATCTGCATAAATGCTTTTACATAAGCGTACATTTACTTCTAAATTTGCATGTGCTATGATGATATAGCTATGAAGAAAGAAGGTAATAGATATGGAAACAGAAAGATATTCGATTATATTTAGCAGTTCAACAGGGAATACAAAGGAACTTGCGGATACAATTTACGAGGTACTTCCAAAAGAAAAATGCGATTATTTTGGTGTGAGCAAAGAAGAACCACAGTCTGATAAAGTATATATAGGATTTTGGACAAATCAAGGAAATGCGGATAAAGAGACGTTAGAATTGTTGAAAAAACTCAAAAATAAGAAAATTTTCTTGTTTGGAACAGCTGGGTTTGGTGGCAGTCAGGAGTACTTTCAAAAGGTGCTTGGACAGATTAAAGAAAGCATTGATTCAAGCAACAAAATTATTGGTGAATATATGTGTCAGGGAAAGATGCCACAATCTGTGCGAGAACGCTATGTGAAGATGAAAGAACAGCCAAATTATATGCCAAATCTTGACATGATGATTAAAAATTTTGACAGTGCATTATCACATCCGGATAAAAATGATCTGGATAAGTTAAGAAAAATGGTTGAGGAATAGAAGTTTGTTAATATTTTCCTGAAAACAAAGATAATAGACTTTCTCCATTGTTAAAATTCTCTAGACATGTTATAGTATATCTCGTTACAAATCAGAAAAAATTGGAGGAAAAAACGATGAATTTAAGAGAGAAATACGGTGAATGGGGAATTATTCTGGGAGCAACTGAAGGAGTGGGAAAAGCCTTTGCAGAAAAAATTGCTTCTGAGGGAATGAGTGTTGTTCTTGTAGGAAGAAGAGAAGAGATGCTGCAGGAACTTGGAAAAAATATCAGTGAAACATATGGCGTAGATCATATGGTTATCCGTGCGGATTTTGCACAGTCTGACTGTACAGATAAGATTTTTGAAGCAACAAAAGATCTTGATATGGGATTTATGAGTTATGTTGCCTGTTTCCATACATTTGGAAAATTGCAGGATACTCCATGGGAGAAGCATGAGCAGATGATTAATGTTAACGTTATGACTTTCTTAAAATGCTTCTATCACTATATGGGAATCTTTGCAAAACAGGATCGAGGTGCTGTGATCAACGTATCTTCTTTAACAGCAATCAGCAGTTCGCCATATAATGCACAGTATGGTGCAGGTAAATCTTATATTAAAAAGTTGACAGAAGCTGTAGCAGCAGAATGTGAGAGTACAAATGTTGATGTGGAAGTTATTACTTTAGGTACAACAATAACACCAAGTCTGTTAAGCAACCTTCCGGGTGGACCGGCAGGAGAAGCTGTTATGAAGGCTGCTATGACACCGGAGGCTTGCGTTGAAGAAGCATTTGACAATCTCGGAAAATCTCTTTCTGTTATTGCAGGCGAACATAATAAAGCAAATGTTCATAATTGGCAGGCAAATAAAACAGATGATGAATATATCCGTTATATGGGATCATTTTATTCTAATAACTAATAAGATTTAAAGTGTTGGGCATTTATCAGATTAGCTGTTTTTCCTATTTGGAAAAGCAGCTAGTTTGCGCTTTTACTTTCTATTTTTATTTAAGACGATAAGAGCTGCTATTACAAGAATTAAAAAATTATAAGTAAATGATATGTTAAGAAGTAAGAAACATAATAACAAAAAGATAAGAAGAGGAGAAAAGAAAGATGAGTACAAAAGTAGAACATGCATTGGAATTGCATAACAGAGGATGTAATTGTGCACAGGCGGTAGCTTGTTCTTTTTGTAAAGAATTTGGTATTGATGAAGATGAAATGTTTCGTATAGCAGAAGGCTTTGGCCTTGGTATGGGATGCATGGAGATGTGTGGTGCACTTTCAGGAATGGCAATGATCATAGGGCTTGATAATAGCAAGGGAAGTACGGAAGAAGGTTCTAAAACGAAGGGGACTACATATAAAAAGATAAGAGAACAGGTAGAACGATTCGTTGGGAAAAATGGATCATGCATCTGTCGTGAACTGAAGGGTGTTGATACTGGAAAGGTATTGTGCAGTTGTTCTCAGTGTATTGAAGATGCAGTGAAATTGACGGAGAAGTACCTGGCTGAAAGATAAAAATATTTATCTCAGTCGAGAAGACTCCCACATCTTCAGGTGGTGAGTAATAGTAAATTTATCATCACATATACATAATCATAGATGACATAATCAAAAAGGTGTGGTATACTTTATCCTATTAAACTGATAAATTATGGAGGAAGAAAGATGAATATTGTATGTTTAGATCTCGAAGGAGTGCTTGTACCGGAAATCTGGATTGCATTCGCAGAAGAAAGTGGTATTCCGGAGCTCAAAAGAACTACAAGAGATGAACCTGATTATGATAAGCTCATGAACTGGAGAATTCAGATATTAAAAGAACATGGACTTGGATTAAAAGAAATACAAGAGACGATTGCAAAGATTGATCCAATGCCGGGAGCAAAAGAGTTCCTGGATGAGCTTCGTTCTATCACACAGGTTATTATTATAAGTGATACATTTACACAGTTTGCAAGTCCACTTATGGAAAAACTGGGATGGCCGACTATTTTCTGTAATTCACTTGAAGTTGCAGAAACTGGAGAAATCACAGGATTTAAAATGAGATGTGAACAGTCAAAGCTTACAACAGTGAAAGCACTGCAGTCTATCGGGTATGATACGATAGCAAGTGGAGACAGCCACAACGATTTGGGGATGATTCAGGCAAGTAAGGCTGGTTTTCTTTTTAGAAGTACAGATGCTATTAAGAAAGAGTATCCGGAACTTCCGGCATACGAGGAATATAGTGAGTTGCTTGCGGCAATTAAAGAGGCGTTGTAAAAATCCATATTTGACAATTGAAAAGTAATGAAACGACTACAATCTTCGAAATATGAATAGATGTAGTCGTTTTTTGTGGAATATGCAAGGAATGCAGAAACAAAGTAGGATAAAAATGAGACAGTTTGGAAAAAAGATAATAAAACATATAAAGAAAAGTAAAAAATTAAAACAACAAGTTATATTGATTATTGCGTATCTGACAGCTATTCTTTTTACAATGTGCGATGCATGGCTATATCACATCCCAATTGCAAAATTAACTGAAGTAGAAACAATGGAATCGGGTGAAACAAAAAGTACGCGTGGAACTATGGAAACAAAATATAAACAAAGTATTCGCGGAATTGTTCTTAATGGAAAAAGTAAGGGGAAAATGATAGGGGCATCAAATGAGTATACTTACACTGGGATGTTAAGTCAGAAATATCATAAAGGGGATAAAGTATTTTTAAATGGCACAAAAGATGATATCAAATTAGGAATAAGAGGTTTGAAGCGTGATACAGAATTAGTGAGTTTAATAGGATTTTTATTTGTTTTACTTGTAATGGTTACAGGAAGACAAGGAGTATTGACAATTATTACAGTATTGATGAATATCGTGATATTTATAATTGGATTTATATGTGCGGAAAATACTTCTAAGGTGTTGGAAATTTGTAGCAGGATGATAGTATTTTTTGCAGTTGCAACGCTGATTGGTTTAAATGGAATCAATAAAAAAACAATAGCGTCAATAGTATCGACAGTGATTGTCCTTGTAATAATCATGGGGGCATTTGATATTGTAATTACTTATGCACAAGAGGTAGACTATTCAACAATGGAATATCTTGGGAGTATAGATAATCCAGATGAAATTTTTCATGCAGAGATATTACTTTCTGGAATAGGTGCAATTATGGATGTGGCGGTTGCCATAGCTACAGCCTTGAGTGAAATCATTAGGAAGAAACCAGATGTGACATTTTTACAACTTTTTAAATCGGGAAGAGAAATAGGATATGACATCATGGGGACTATGATAAATGTATTGCTGTTTGTATTTGTATGTGGATTGATTCCAACATGTTTGATTCGAATGAATAATGAAATACGGTTTATGACAATTATTAAGTTGCATATTCCATGTGAATTATGTCGGTTTTTTATTGAAAGTACAGGAATTGTTCTTGCCATTCCGGTTTCTATTTTAATTACTTCATTAATAATGAAAATGACGATAAAGAGGAGAAAAATAACATGCTGATGGCATTGGGCGTAATTTTATTGATTTCTATTGTAGTTGTCGGTGGAGACAGAGGAGTAGTATCTCTGATAGCATTGTGCGGAAATCTGTTTGTGATAAGTTTGGCAATTTGGCTTATGGCATCTGGAATGCCAGTTCTTTTTACTACGATAGGAGCAGGTTTTTTGATTTCATGTATTACGTTGTTTTATCAAAATGGTTCTAACGTGAAAACGTGGAGTGCATTTATAGCGGTATTACTTACAATGAGTATATTATTTTTTGCTGTATATTTTGTAATATGGAAAAGCGAAGCAGGTGGATTAAATGAAATACAGGCAGTAGGAGAAGACGTATTTTATTATAATATGAATTTAGATATTAATATGCAAAAAGTTGCAGTGTCTGTGATTATACTTAGTACATTGGGAACAGTCCTTGATATGGCATTGACAGTTACAACATCAATATATGAAGTGAAAATGCATAGAGCAGATTTAAAAATGAAAGAAGTAATGGAAAGTGGAATTCAAATAGGAAGAGAAGTGATTGGGACAACAGTGAATACATTGTTATTTGCATATTTAGGTGAGTCATTATTGCTTTTTGCATATTTAAAAATCCAGGATTATTCAATAGAGATTATATTAAATTCTAAAATTCTATTTCAGAATTGTGTTTCAATGATTTTTGGAGCTATTTCATGTGTGATTGTGATTCCGATAGCGGCATGGTTAATGGCAAAATTTGTGTGAGAATAAGCCGTTAGCTAACTATGACCGTAATATAAATAAAGAATCCATTTGTTGCTGGTCACAGGTACTGTGAACAGCAACATCCATTTCTATGATTTCTATGATTGCACAGAGTCATCCTTTTTATATGATATAAATTGTGGTATACTCATTTATACGAGAAATATGGAGAGGGAACGATATGAAAAAGATATTGATGATAGGAACTGGGGGGACGATTGCTTCGAAACAAACAGAATACGGACTTGCACCCGGGCTTTCGCCGGAGGATATTTTGACTTATATACCTGCAGTTGCAAAGATTTGTGAAGTAGAGTCTATTCAAGTTTGCAATTTAGATAGTACAAATGTAACACCGGATCATTGGAAATTATTGGTGAAAACAATAGAAGAAAATTATAATGAGTATGATGGATTTGTAATTTGTCACGGAACGGATACTTTGGCATATACAGCAGCGGCACTGTCTTATATGATTCAGAATTCCAGAAAACCGATTGTTGTTACAGGCGCACAGAAACCGATAGAAATGGATGTTACTGATGCAAAGACGAATTTGCTGGATAGTTTTATATATGCTTCGGATAATGATTCTCAGGATGTGAATATAGTATTTGACGGGAAAGTTATTGTGGGAACAAGGGCAAGAAAAGAGAGAGCAAAGAGCTATAATGCATTTACAAGTATAAACTTTCCATATCTTGCAGTAATCCAAGATGGTGTTTTGGTACGTTATATTACAGAAATGCCGTACACAGGTCCAGTCAGATTCTATTATGAAATGAAAAACAGTGTGTATGTGTTGAAATTGATTCCGGGAATGAAGGCAGATATTTTACCTTACTTGTTTGAAAATTATGACTGTCTTGTCATTGAGAGTTTTGGAGTAGGTGGAATTCCGGAGAGTTTATTAGAAGAATTTTATGAAGAAATGAATAAATGGAAAGACAAAGGTAAAATTGTTGTGATGACTACGCAGGTTGCAAATGAAGGAAGCAATATGACTGTATATGAAGTTGGTAAGCGTGTAAAACTGGACTTTAAATTACTGGAAGCGTATGATATGACGTTGGAAGCAACTATTACGAAGATGATGTGGTTAATGGCATTGGGAGATCAGCGATATGAAGAAATGAAACGCGATTTCTATCGTTTGATCAATCATGACATTTTATTTACAAAGCGAGAATGGGATGAGAAATAGGAAGAGTGGTATATGAAGATAAAAATTGGAATTATAGGGACAAATAAAATCAGTCATAAATTTTGTGAGGCAGCTATACAAAATCCTCAAACGGAGTTGTTTGCAGTATATTCAAGGGCACAACAGACGGGAGAGTGCTTCGCTCAAAAGTATAATATAAAGCACGTATTTACTGATTATACAGATTTTTTGGATTCAGGACTGGATGCGGTTTATATTGCATCACCAAATTATATTCATTGCGAACAGGCCATACAGGCAATGGAATCCGGAAAGCATGTATTATGCGAGAAAGTTATGGCAATAAATGAGCAGGAAGCAGAAGCAATGATCGCGTGTGCAAAGAAAAACCATGTAATTCTTTTAGAGGCAATGAAGTCAGATTTTGATCCTGCTTTTGAGTTGGTGAAAGAGCAACTCCCTAGAATTGGAACATTGCGGAGAGTGGAATTTGAATTTTGTCAGTATTCCAGCAGATACGATAATTTCCTTAATGGAATTGTGGAAAATGCTTTTGATCCGGAGTTGTTAAATTCAGCGGCACGTGATATTGGAGTATATTGTATCCATGCAATTGTTCGTTTGTTTGGAGAACCGGAAAAGGTAGAGGCATATTCTACATTTCTCTCAAATGGATTTGAGGGCAGTGGGGTTGTTTTGATGAAATATCCGGATTTTCTGGCACAGGCAGTATATTCGAAAATTACAGCTTCGGTTAATCCAAGTGTGATTCAAGGAGAAAAAGGTTCTATTTTGTTGAATCATATTGGCAGTCCGACAGAAATCGAGATAAGACTGCGCAAAGGAGACCGGGACGGACTAGAAGATGGAACGTGTGAAAAACTACCATATAAGCCGGTAGAAAATAATATGATTTATGAGATTCAGAAATTTTATGACCTTATAAAGGAAGAAAATGTAGAACACCCATATCTGGATATTTCCCTGAATACAATCCGAATTATAGATCAGATTCATAAATCTGATAAAATTGCTAGGAAAAGTTGATGAAATTTGCTAGAATTTATGTATGACTTAAGAAAAGGAGACAAGTGATAATGAGAGATGAAACAAAATGCCTGCATGCAGGCTATACACCTAAAAATGGAGAACCACGAGTGCTTCCAATTGTACAGAGCACGACCTATGTATATGATTCAGCAGCAGAAGTAGCTGCAATTTTTGATGATCCGACAAAAGGGCTTTGCTATTCCAGATTCGGAAATCCAACAGTAATGGCAGTAGAAGAAAAGATTGCTGCACTAGAAGGTGGAGTAGGTGCAATGTGTACTACGTCCGGTCAGGCAGCAACATTGCTTTCTATTTTAAATATTTGTGAGGCAGGAGACAGCATTATCAGTGTTCCACAGATTTATGGAGGAACGATCAATCTGTTTTCATTTACATTAAAAAAACTTGGAATTGAGTGCATTTACGTAGATGCAGCTTCAAGTGATGAAGAGATTAAGGCAGCATTTAAGCCAAATACAAAACTTGTTTTTGGAGAGACACTTGCCAATCCGGCGTTAGTTGTATTTGACATTGAACGTTTTGCTAATATTGCACATGAAATGAATGTACCGCTTATCGTTGATAATACATTTGCAACACCAATTTTGTGTAAACCATTTGAATTTGGTGCAGATATCGTGGTTCATTCGACAAGTAAATATATGGATGGACACGCAGTTCAGATTGGCGGTGTAATTGTTGATAGTGGTAAGTTTGATTGGACAAATGGAAAATTCCCGGGACTCACAGAGCCAGATGAATCTTATCATGGAATCTCTTATACAGAAAGTTATGGAAATATGGCATATATTATCAAAGCCAGAATGCAGTTGATGCGTGATTTTGGAGTGTATCCGGCAGCACATTCCGCATTTCTATTGAACATGGGATTAGAGACGCTTCCTGTTCGTATGAAACAGTATTGTGAAAATGCAATGACGGTTGCAAAATATCTGGAAGCATCTCCGGCAGTAGAGAAGGTAAATTATCCAGGGTTAGAATCCGATGTATGTCATGCACTTGCAGAAAAATATTTGAAAGGATGCAGTGGAGTTATTTCCTTTATAATTAAGGGTGGCCGTCCTGCAGCTGCTAAATTTATGGATTCATTACATCTGGCATCCAATGAAGTACATGTGGCCGATATTCGTACGTGTGTGCTTCATCCTGCATCAGAGACACACCGTCAGCTGACAGATGAACAGCTTGTGGCAGCGGGAATTGATGGTGGAATGATCAGAATTTCAGTTGGTCTTGAAAATATTGATGATATTATTGAAGACTTAGAAGCAGCATTTGCGGCAGTTATGAAGGAGTTTTAGGATACTTCGTCAGCTTGTTTTAATGAGAATATAAAAAGAACGTTGTCGTGTATTTAGAAATACGGTATACGATAACGTTCTTTTTGTCTGTTTAATGAGAGTGTGAATGCAAAATATTAAATGAAAGTTACATGATACCTGCATTATCAAAAAATGTGACATCAGTAGGATATACATAACTGTCACCGATTGTATGTAACAGTACAACATTCAAATGATTATTTAAATTCTTTTTATCTAATTTAATTGCACCGGTCAAATCTTCAATTGGAAGATTACATGAAAAAGGAAGACCATATGTTTGGAGAAGCTGCTTGATTTCATCGGAACAGCCATCTTTAGTTAATCCTTTTTCTTCAGCGATTTTACTAATCTGATACATACCGATTGCTACGGCTTCGCCATGACTTTCACGCTCATAATGATAATATTGTTCAATTGTGTGTGCGAGTGTATGACCAAAATTTAATAGCATACGTTCTCCGGTGTCGAACTGGTCATGTTCGACAACAATACGTTTGATATCTACGCATCGTGCAATGATAGAAGCAAGTTCCGGTTTTAAATCCTCAAAAGAAATATGGTTTTTCAAGGTATTAAAAAGCGTTGCATCTTTAATGCAGCCATATTTAATCACTTCACCCATTCCGTCATTGATATATCGCGTAGGTAATGTGTTTAATACATCTGGATCAATAAGAACCATTTTTGGATGGAAAAACGCACCGACCAGATTTTTCCCCTGTGGAAGATCGACAGCGACTTTTCCACCGACTGAGGAATCAACCTGAGCCAGAAGAGAAGTTGGGATCTGAACCAGTTTTACGCCTCGCAGGAAACTGGAAGCTGCAAATCCTGCGAGGTCTCCGATTACGCCGCCACCAAGAGCAATGACAAGATCGCTTCTGGAAATTTTCGCGTCAAGCATAGCGGAATAGATCTTAGGTAAAGATTCAAAACTTTTTGTTGGTTCTCCATGTGGTAAGACGAGTGTATGGCATTCATAATTTTGCAGAGAATTCAATACTGTTTCGCCATATAGTGGAAATACATTATCATCGGAAATCAAGATGATTTTTTTCCCTTGATAGAATTTTGAAATATATTCTCCGGCGTGTGGAAGAATACCATTTTCAATATAAATAGGATAACTGTTTTCTCCTAAGTTTACTGTTAATTCCATAGTTTGTTCTCCTTGAAACTAGATTCTTTTATCTACGACAGCAGCAATCTGACGGATCTGTTTCATTAGTGCGTCAAATTTCTCTGGTTTTAATGATTGTGCACCATCACAAAGAGCACTGTCAGGATCATTATGTACTTCAATCATCAATCCGTTTGCTCCGGCAGCGATAGCAGCTTTTGCCATAGGTTCTACAAGCCACCATTTTCCACCGGCGTGACTTGGGTCAATGATAACAGGAAGATGAGTTTTGCTGTTTAATACAGGAATGCTCTGAAGATCCAATGTGTTTCTTGTGAAGGATTCAAAAGTACGGATACCGCGTTCACAGAGAATTACATTTTCATTACCGGAAGCCATAATATATTCTGCTGACATGATCCATTCTTCATAAGTAGCGTTAAGACCACGTTTCAGAAGGATAGGACGGTCAACCTTCCCCAGTTGTTTTAATAAATCAAAATTCTGCATGTTTCTTGCACCAATCTGGATTAAGTCAACCTTTTCGTTGAAGACATCCAGATAATCCGGTGACATTAATTCTGTTACAATAGGGAGACCTACTTCATCACGTACTGCACAGAGAATATCAAGACCTTCAAGACCCAATCCCTGGAAAGAATAAGGGCTTGTTCTAGGCTTGAAAGCACCGCCACGGATCATATTTGCACCGGAAGCTTTAGCGGCTTTAGCAATTTCCAGTACCTGTTCATAAGATTCAACAGAACAAGGACCTGCAATTACTGCAAGATGCTCTCCGCCGACTTTAACACCGGACACATCAATAATAGAATCATCCGGATGGAAAGCACGGTTTGCAAGCTTGTAAGGCTCCTGGACATGCATGACTTTGTCGACTGCAGAATCAACTTCAAAGAGTCGGGAGTCAACGGCAGTAGTATCTCCGATACAACCGATGATTGTCATCTCTTCGCCACGTACAATGTGGGCCTCCAGTCCTTTTTTCTTGATTAATTCTTCAACACGAAGAATTTGATCTTCAGAAGCGTGTGGTTTTAATACAATAATCATAATTTTTACCTCTCAATCATTATAAAAATAATCCTACTATTCATTAGCTAATTAAAAAATATATATTTGCACACTGTGATGTTTTAATTCTTTAAAGTGCGAAAATCACTCTTATAATAGAACATACAAGAGAGAATGTCAATAAAATCAAATATACTATTATGAAAAATTATAACTTTACTACGAAAAAAATCAATAGTAATTTGATTGACAATTTTTTTCCTAAGGTGTAATGTAGCTTGGGGTGATTTAAAATGAAAATTATTAAACAAATAGGAATCTTTTTTACTGTATGTTGGCTTAGTCAGATAGTGGCAGCGTATTTACCTTTCTCATTTCCATCCAGTGTGATTGGAATGATTTTGTTATTTATCTGTCTGCTGACAGGTATTTTGAAAATTGAGCATGTTCAGGAAAAAGCAGATTTTTTAATGGAAAACATGGCATTCTTTTTTGTGCCGGCAGGGGTAAGTGTTATGAATTATTTCGATATTTTAAAAAGTACACTTGTTCCGTTTCTTATTATCTGTATTGTTTCTACGATTATTACGTTTGCGGCAACTGCATACAGCGTACAATTTGTGATTAAGCTGATGAACAGGAGGAAGAAATAATGCGTGAATTATGTAGCTCAGAATATTTTGGTGTAGCAATAAGTGTTATTGCGTTTTGGATTGGTGTGAAGATTCAGAAAAAAACAAAGTCGCCAATCTGCAACCCATTGATTATTGCGATTGTATTGATCGTAGGTGTGTTAGAAATATTCCATATTTCGTATGAAGCATATGATGTGGGAGGAGCGATTATTAATATGTTCCTGGCACCGGCCACAGCATGCCTGGCAGTTGCGATTTATTCAAAATTTGATATCTTGAAAAAATACTGGCTTCCAATTCTGGTAGGATGTGTTGTCGGTTCTGCTGCATCCATGTTCAGTGTATATGGCATGTGTAAATTATTTGGTCTTGAGCAGAGTATTACAGTATCATTAGTACCAAAATCTGTGACAACTCCGATAGCAGTCAGTATCTCAGAAGGAAATGGCGGCGTTGTACCAATCACTGTAGTGGCCGTTATTTTTACAGGAATATTAGGAAGTATTCTTGCTCCGTTTTTAATTAAGATATTCCGTGTAAATGATTCTATAGCAGCAGGGCTTGCAATTGGTTCATGCAGTCATGCAGTTGGTACTTCAAAAGCAATTGAAATTGGCGAAGTAGAAGGTGCAATGAGTGGATTGGCTATCGGAATCTGTGGTATTGTCACAGTGCTTATATCTATGATACTATTATAACTAGAAAAAATAGGATGAGGTGTGAGCTGTGGAAAAAGAAAGTGAAAGAACGCTATTTGATAAAGGGAAAATATTAATTTATTACTATTATGAAAGAACCCGGAGGGACGTAAATAATTTTTTGAAATGGCTTGCACTTGCAGTGTTAACCGGTCTGGTGGTCGGTGGGGCCAGCAGTGTCTTTGCAGCTTGTATAAAATATGCGATAGAATATAGGGACAGCCATTTATGGGTGTTCCTGCTTTTGCCTATAGCAGGTTTAATGATTGCATTTTTATATGAAAAGATGGGAAGGCAAGATGGAGGTACGAATCAGGTATTGGCAACAATCCGTTCTAGAGATAAGGTTCCGTTTCGTTCAGCACCATTGATTTTTGTGGCAACCTTGCTTACTCATTTAACAGGTGGTTCGGCAGGCCGAGAAGGTGCGTCAATTCAATTTGGAGGAAGTATCGGAAGTTGGCTTGGAAAACTTGTACATCTCGATGAATTTGACCAGCATGTCATAATCATGTGCGGAATGAGTGCGGCATTTGCGGCAGTATTCGGAACACCGATGGCAGCAGCGGTATTTGCAATGGAAGTAGTAAGTGTAGGGGTTATGTATTATGCAGCCTTACTTCCATGTGTGACAGCATCAATCATAGCGGCAGAGTTTGCAACCGGTATGGGGATTTTTCCGGAAACATTTCCGGTAGACAGAATTCCGGTGCTTACGATTGAAAGTGGCATTAAAATGGGAATTATTGCGGCATTATGCGGAGTGCTCAGTATTTTATTTTGCGTCTTATTAAAATGGACAGGACAAATTTATGGTAAATATTTAAAAAATCCATATATCCGTGTTGTTGTGGCGGGATGTCTTGTTATTGTAATTACAGTTTTATTACAGACGAAAGATTATATGGGAGCAGGAAATGAATTGATTGCGCGAGCTATTGCGACGGGAGATGCACGCCCGCTCGATTTCTTATGGAAAATGATATTAACAGCTATCACGATGCGTGCCGGATATCGAGGAGGAGAAATTGTACCGGCATTTGCAATTGGAGCGACGTTTGGCTGTGTGATGGGAAATATACTTGGAGTGTCACCGGAGGTGGCTGCAGCAGCAGGTATGGTGGCTTTGTTCTGCGGAGTGACGAATTGTCCGATTACTGCAATGTTAATTTCATTTGAATTGTTTGGATTTGCCGGTGCTGCATATTATTTGATCGCAATTTCTATTAGTTATGCAGTGTCAGGATATTACAGTTTGTATAAAGATCAGACGATTGTATATTCAAAATATAAAGCAAGATATATTAATCGAAGAACCAGGTAGAAAACCATATAAAGAAGAACGATATATACATGACAAAATAGAAAAGATATGATATACTTCAATTTATAAATCTAAATATAGAAAAATGATAAATTATTTTTCTATCGGAATACGTTAAGGAGCAGATTGTTATGAAAAGAGTACTCTTAAAACTTAGCGGCGAAGCACTTGCCGGAGATAAAAAAACAGGGTTTGATGAGGCTACTTGTATCGGAGTGGCAAAACAGGTTAAAACTTTGGTTGATGAAGGTTATCAGATTGCAATTGTAACAGGCGGAGGTAACTTCTGGAGAGGTCGCACAAGCGAAACAATTGACCGTACGAAAGCAGATCAGATTGGTATGCTTGCAACAGTTATGAACTGTATTTATGTATCAGATATTTTCAGACATGTAGGTATGAAGACTGAGATTTTCACACCATTTGTATGTGGAGCATTTACATCATTATTCTCAAAAGATGCAGCACTTGCTTCATTGGAAGAAGGCAAAGTAATTTTCTTCGCAGGCGGTACAGGACATCCATATTTTTCAACAGATACAGGTGCAGTACTTCGTGCAATCGAGATTGAAGCAGATGCAATGCTTCTTGCAAAAGCAATCGATGGAATTTACGATAGTGATCCGAAGGTGAATCCGGAAGCGAAAAAGTATGATGAGATTTCAATTCAGGATGTTATTGATCAGAAGCTCGCAGCAGTTGATATGACAGCATCCATTCTTTGTATGGAGAATAAGATGCCGATGCTTGTTTTCGGACTGAATGAAGAGAATAGTATTGTTGAGACAATGAGTGGAACATTTACAGGAACAAAAGTAACTGTATAAGAAAGGAATTAATAAGATATGAACGAACAATTGAAAGTATATGACGACAAGATGACGAAATCAATCAACAGCCTGAACAGTGAGCTTGCTACAATCCGTGCAGGACGTGCGAATCCACATGTATTGGATAAGCTTGCAGTAGACTATTATGGATCACCAACACCAATCCAGCAGGTTGCTAACGTATCTGTACCAGAAGCTCGTATGATTCAGATCCAGCCTTGGGAGAAGAGCCTGCTTAAGGAAATCGAAAAAGCAATCCTTGTATCTGATATCGGAATTAATCCTACAAATGACGGAACAAGCATTCGCTTGATTTTCCCAGAGCTTACAGAAGAGCGAAGAAAAGAGCTTGCAAAAGATGTTAAGAAAAAGGGAGAAGGCGCAAAAGTTGCAATCCGTAACATTCGTCGTGATGGAAACGATGCGTTCAAGAAATTAAAAGGAAGCGATATTTCAGAGGATGAGATTAAAGATCTGGAAGAACAGCTTCAGAAATTAACAGATAAATACATCAAAGAAATTGATGTAGCAGTAGATGTGAAGACAAAAGAAGTCATGACTGTCTAATTATATGGAGGGGCGCAGTTATTGCAGCCCCTCTTATGCTGTATGTACTTAGCAAGGAGGAAAACTATGAATGTACCACAACATGTAGCCATTATTCTGGATGGAAATGGGCGTTGGGCAAAGGCAAAAGGAATGCCTAGAAATTATGGACATGCACAGGGAAGCAAGAATGTAGAGCGTATCTGTGAAGAAGCGTGGAGAATGGGAATTAAATATCTGACTGTTTATGCGTTTTCTACAGAGAACTGGAATCGCCCAAAATCAGAGGTCGATGCTTTGATGACATTACTTCGTAATTATATGAAAACATGTCTGAAGACAGCGAAGAAAAACGATATGAAGATTCGCGTGATCGGAGATATCGCCCCTTTAGATGATGATATTAAAAAACGTATCCTTGAATTGGAAGAAGCAAGTAAAGATAATGGAGGATTGAACTTTACAATTGCATTAAATTACGGAAGCCGTGATGAAATTGTCCGTGCTGTGCGAAAAGTAGCTCAGGATTGTGTAGATGGTAAAGTTAATCCAAAAGATATAGATGAAAAATTGTATAGTTCATATTTAGATACCTGGGATATTCCAGATCCGGATTTATTGATCCGTACAAGTGGAGAACAGCGTTTGTCAAATTATCTGTTATGGCAGCTTGCTTATTCAGAGTTTTATTTTACAGATGTTCCTTGGCCTGATTTTACAAAAGAGGAATTGATCCGTGCAATCGAACAATATAATAATAGAGATCGTCGTTTCGGAGGAATAAAGGAGGAACAGAATGTTTAAGACACGTTTGTTAAGTGGAATATTATTAGTGATCATTGCATTAATCACAATTATTTCAGGTGGAAATATTTTATTTGGAACTGTTTTAGTCATCAGTCTGATCGGGCTGAGTGAACTTTACAAGGTGTTCAAAATTGAAAAAAAACCATTGGGAATATGTGGGTATTTATTTACCATAGGATATTATGTTTTGTTATACATGAGTTCCTTGTTATCAAAAAGTAATCATGACTGGTTTATGATGTTGTTCTTAGGATATTTAATCTGTCTTATGGCAATTATGGTTTTCGCATATCCAACATATCATGCAGATCAGTTGATGGCCGCATATTTTGGATTGTTCTATGTTGCTGTTATGCTTTCATATATCTATCAGATTCGAATTGAAGTTGGCGGAGTATTTAAAGTATGGCTTGTGTTTATTTGTGCATGGGGATGTGATACATGTGCATATTGTGTCGGCATGTTAATCGGAAAACATAAAATGGCCCCGGTACTAAGTCCAAAGAAATCTGTAGAAGGCGGAATCGGTGGAATTGTCGGAGCAGCATTGATTGGAGTTCTCTATGCACTCGCAATTAATAAATGGGGCGGTGCAGGCGTTGGTGTTGCTGAATTTGCAATTATCGGAGCGGCAGGCGGTGCAATTTCACAGATTGGTGATCTGGCAGCTTCTGCGATAAAGAGAAATTATAATATTAAAGATTATGGAAAGCTGATACCGGGGCATGGTGGTATCTTGGATCGATTCGACAGTGTTATTATTACAGCACCATTGATATATTTCTTGTCTAATATTTTGTAAATATAAGAAAAAGTATGTAGCATATGTGAGATATAATTTAGATATAAAGAGAATAATAGGTGAGTATAATGAAAAAAATAGCAATATTAGGTTCAACAGGTTCTATAGGTACACAGACATTAGAAGTGGCAAGAACAAATGGAGATCTTGACATCGTTGCTTTGGCAGCCGGGAATAATATAGAGCTTTTGGAAAAGCAGATCCGAGAATTTCATCCAAAGCTGGCTGCTGTGTGGAATGAAAAGAAAGCAGCTGAATTAAAGAATAATATTCAGGATTTGAATGTTAAGGTTGTAACAGGAATGGATGGTTTGCTTGAGGTGGCGGCAATACAAGAATCGGAGATACTTGTAACAGCAATAGTAGGGATGATAGGAATCCTTCCTACTATCGAAGCTATTAAAGCCGGAAAAGATATCGCGCTTGCCAATAAGGAAACTCTTGTTACAGCAGGACATATTATCATGCCTCTGGCAAAAGAACATGGGGTATCAATTTTACCTGTAGACAGTGAACATAGTGCAATATTCCAGTCTCTACAAGGAGGACAGGAAAAGGCATTACACAAAATCTTACTGACTGCTTCCGGAGGTCCGTTTAGAGGAAGAAAGCGTGAGGAACTGGAGCATATTCAGGTTGAAGATGCATTAAAACATCCGAACTGGGCGATGGGAAGAAAGATTACAATTGATTCTTCAACCATGGTCAATAAGGGGCTGGAAGTTATAGAAGCAAAATGGCTGTTTGATGTAAGTGTAGATCAGGTGCAGGTGGTTGTACAGCCACAAAGCATTATTCACTCAATGGTAGAATATGAGGATGGAGCGGTGATCGCACAGTTAGGTACACCGGATATGAAGCTTCCAATCCAGTATGCATTATATTACCCGGAGAGAAGATATTTACCGGGGGAAAGATTGGATTTTGAAACATTGACTCAGATTACATTTGAGAAACCGGATATGGAAACATTTTATGGATTGAAGCTTGCTTATGAAGCAGGAAGAATCGGTGGTTCGCTTCCGACAGTACTCAATGCTGCGAATGAAAAAGCGGTTGCAATGTTTTTAAATCGTGAGATTCGATATCTGCAGATTCCAGAAATCATTCAGGATTGTATGGAGCATCATAAAAATATTGTAAATCCAACAATACCGGAAATTCTGGCTACAGAGCAGGAAACATATGAATATATTTTAGCAAAATATAAAGGTGGTAACTAAATGGGTATAATCATTGCGATTTTATTGTTTAGCGCAATTGTAATTTTTCATGAATTAGGTCATTTTTTGCTTGCCAAAGCAAATAAAATCCGAGTTGATGAGTTCTCCTTGGGTATGGGACCGACATTGATCGGGAAACAGATCGGAGAGACAAAATTTTCTCTGAAATTGCTTCCTCTGGGTGGTGCATGCATGATGGGAGAGGACGATGCGGATGATACAGCGGAAGGAAGTTTTAATAGTAAATCCGTATGGGCAAGAATTTCTGTTATTGCAGCAGGACCGATATTTAATTTCATACTGGCATGGATCCTTTGTATTATTATGGTTGGATGGATTGGATATCATTCACCGGAAATAGGTGCGGTAGAAACAGGGTATTCTGCTGCGGAACAAGGTTTACAGGCAGGAGATGTTATTACGAAGATCAATGGTCATAGCATTCATTTGTGGGAAGAAATTACATTGTATAATTTTTCAACAAAAGAGGGCGATGCATTGTCTGTCACATATGAACGTGATGGAAAAACGCATACCGCAGAACTGCTGGCAAAACAATTGGAAAATGATTCCTATGCCAGACTTGGTATCGTAAGTATTGGTGAGCGTACAAAACCGGGAGTTTTCGGTACATTAAAGTACGGTGCCTATACAGTGAAATACTGGATATCTTATACTTTCGAATGTTTAAAAATGTTGCTTAGCGGACAGGTTGGAATCAATCAGATGTCAGGGCCGGTCGGAATCGTATCGGTAGTAGACAATGCATATCAACAGGCAAAACCAGCGGGAATGCAGGTGGTATGGCTGAATATTTTAAATATCGGGATTTTGTTGACAGCAAACTTAGGGGTGATGAATCTCATACCATTTCCTGCATTAGATGGTGGACGCTTGATATTTTTGTTTATTGAAGCTATTCGAGGAAAACGCATTCCGCCGGAAAAAGAAGGAATGGTTCATTTTGCAGGATTCGCATTGTTAATGATATTAATGGTGATTGTTATGTATAATGACATTATGAGAATTTTTTAAAAATTGAAAATGATGGGACTCATGGACAATACGAAAAGGTTGTCTATGAGTTTTCTTATGTTCAAACGAAAGAAGAGGAATAAACCAATGAACATTTTAGAGCTTTTTATTTTAGCAGTTGGCCTTTCTATGGATGCTTTTGCAGTATCGATTTGCAAAGGGTTATCGCTGGGAAAGATCCAGAAGAAACATATGGCAATTGCAGGGGCGTGGTTTGGATGCTTTCAGGCATTGATGCCATTGATCGGATTTTTTGCAGGTCGTTTTTTCGCTGAAAAACTGACACAGTATGATCACTGGGTTGCATTTATACTATTGTTGTTTATCGGCGGAAGTATGATAAAAGAATCATTGGGTGAAGAGGAAGAGTCAAATGATGCAATGGATATAAAAACAATGTTTTTGCTTGCGGTTGCGACGAGTATTGATGCTCTGGCAGTTGGTGTGACATTTGCTTTTCTGAAAGTTGCAATTTTACCTGCAGTTGTATTTATCGGAGTTGTAACATTTGTTTTTTCAGCAGCAGGAATCAAAATCGGAAGTATATTTGGAACAAAATATAAATCAAAAGCAGAATTATGTGGTGGAATCATTTTGATATTAATCGGGTTGAAGATTCTGCTAGAAGGAACTGGAATTTTATAGAGGTAGACAAATGAGATCAGAACAAGGAAAGAATAAGAAAAAATCAACAGAACAGGCAGTCTGTCCAATTTCTAAAAAATGTGGAAGTTGTCAGTATCAGGGGATGGCATATCATAAACAGTTGCAGAAAAAACAAAGACAAGAGGAATCTTTACTGGGAAGTTTCGGTAAAGTAGAACCAATTATAGGAATGAAAAATCCATATTATTATAGAAATAAAGTACATGCAGTGTTTGATCGTGATCGAAGGGGAAATGTCATTTCCGGAACATATGAAGCGAAAAGTCATCGGGTTGTAGCGGTAGAAAACTGTCTTATTGAAGATCAGAAGAGTCAGGAAATCATTCATACGATTAAAAACCTACTGAAATCTTTTAAAATCAAAACTTATGATGAGGATACAGGGTATGGATTGCTTCGTCATGTTATGATCCGTAGAGGGTTTAAAAGCGGGGAAATTATGGTAATCCTTGTTTTAGGTTCTCCAATTCTTCCATCAAAGAATAATTTTGTGAAAGCACTTCGAAAAGAACATCCGGAGATTACAACGGTTGTATTAAATGTGAATGATAAAAAGACAAGTATGGTTTTAGGTGAAAAAGAAAAACCGATTTATGGACCTGGATTTATTAAAGATGAACTGTGCGGATGTACATTTCGTATTTCACCAAAATCATTTTATCAGGTCAATCCGGTGCAGACAGAAATTTTGTATAACACAGCAATTGAATATGCAGGATTGAAAGGAAAAGAAACAATTATTGATGCTTACTGCGGTATTGGAACAATCAGTTTGATCGCAGCAAAGCATGTAAAGAAAGTGATTGGGGTAGAGCTAAATAAAGATGCCGTAAAAGATGCCAAAATCAATGCAAAAGAAAATCATATCACAAACGCAGAATTCCGACAGGGAGATGCAGGTGAGTTTATGGTGAAGATGGCAGAGAATGATCAAAAGGCAGATGTAGTTTTTATGGATCCTCCTAGAGCAGGAAGTGATGTGAAATTCTTATCATCTGTTGTGAAGTTGAATCCGAAGAAAGTGGTATATATTTCATGTGGACCCGATACGTTGGCACGAGATCTAAAATATTTAACGAAGCATGGATATCAGGTGAAACGTATTCAGCCTGTGGATATGTTCCCATTTTGCAATCATTGTGAAACAGTAGTGCTTTTAGAACGAAAATAGGTGGGAAATTGTAGATAGTGATAAACTATTTACATCGGAATGGGACGAAGACGTCAATTGTTTTTTGGGGAAAGTGAGAGAATCATGACAAAAAAAGAATTGTATGAAATTTTAAAAGAGCGTTTTGAACAGGTTTTAAAAGAACATCAGATTGAAAATGACCATTTATCTGTTTCTTGTCATGCATTGACACCGGAAGAAGCAATCGGGAAGACAAAACGGACAGATTATCCAATCCTCACAGGGAAGGATGTAATGATCCAGGCAGAATATAAAGGTGTCAAAGGGCAGGCGTTTACAGATGCTCCATCGACATTTGAAGGAATGCTGGAAGATATTTTGCAGATGGATATTGAACATAATCCTCATGACAGAGGCATTTTTATTGCAACCATGAATGCAGTTTTGGTATCTTTGGGAATGTGTAAGGGAACAGTCCATTGTCGCAAGGAAGGACCGGAGCTTTGTGCACAAGATATGAAACAGTTTTTAGAAACCAATTATCCGGATGTTCAGAAAATTGCTTTAGTGGGATTTCAGCCGTCTTTGTTGGAGATGCTTTCAAAAAGCAAATATGAAGTGCGGGTAATGGATTTGAATCCGAATAACATAGGTCAAGTCAAATTTGGAATTTGCGTGGAAGATGGAAATGTTATGAAGGAAGAAATCAGGGATTCTTACGCTGAATTAATTTTATGCACAGGAAGTACTCTTTGCAATGGGTCAATTGTAGATTATCTGAATCTTGATACAGAAGTATTATTTTTCGGAACAAGTGCTTCCGGAGCCGCAGCTTTGCTTGGATTAAAGAGGGTTTGTTTCGCTGATAAATACGAATAATATGGGAGAGGTAGAGAAAGTAATGCAGACTTATACATATGTTTCAAAAGGAAAATTTGAATTAAAAGAAAAGCCAAAACCTTTGCTTATGCATGAACGCGATGCCATTGTTAAAGTGACACTCGCAAGCATTTGCTCAAGTGATTTACATATTAAACATGGAAGTGTTCCTCGTGCGGTTCCTGGAATAACGATCGGGCATGAGATGGTGGGAGTTGTCGAAGCGGTTGGAAATGCTGTCACGCATGTAAAACCGGGAGACCGAGTAACTGTAAATGTAGAGACTTTTTGTGGAGAGTGTTTTTTCTGTAAGAAAGGATATGTAAATAACTGCACAGATGAAAATGGCGGCTGGGCACTTGGATGTCGTATAGATGGAGGACAGGCAGAATATGTGCGAGTTCCTTTTGCAGACCAGGGATTAAATAAAATACCAGATGAAGTTACAGACCGACAGGCCTTACTGGTAGGGGATGTTCTTGCTACCGGCTATTGGGCAACACGTATTTCGGAAATTACAGAGGAAGATACGGTGTTGATCATAGGCGCTGGTCCTACAGGTATCTGTACATTGCTTTGCGTTATGCTGAAGAAACCAAAACGTATTATTATGTGTGAAAAAGATAAAGAACGTATTCATTTTATTAAGAAACATTATCCCGAAGTGCTTACTGTTTCACCAGAAGAATGTTTCGATTTTGTTAAAGCTAACAGTGAGCATGGCGGAGCGGATGTGGTTCTTGAAGTTGCAGGAGCAGAATCAACATTTCGTCTGGCTTGGGAATGTGCAAGAGCGAATGCAATTGTAACAGTGGTTGCACTTTATGACAAAGCGCAAACGTTACCGCTTCCAGATATGTATGGAAAGAATCTTATCTTCAAAACCGGTGGTGTAGACGGATGTGACTGCGAAGAAACTCTGAAATTAATTGCAGAAGGCAAGATTAATACAGAACCGCTTATCACACATACATATCCTCTTAGCAGAATTGAAGAAGCATATGAGCTTTTTGAAAATAAAAGAGATGGTGTGATTAAAGTAGCGGTGGAGTGTTGAGGCAGAGAACTTTACGAGGTACAAAGAGATGGAACCAATGAATTTGTCAATTTAGCAAAATGAAATAGGAAAACAGATTAAGAAACTGCGTGCAGAAGTTCGGTTTCAAGCATAGATTGTTAGAAATTATTATACGCAGAGTGTTTTTGGATCAGCGTGAGCTGGTCCTTTTTCAATTGACGATGACACAATAGAAATATATAATTAGTTGTATAATATAATTTTCAAATAAGATAATTAAATTGGCGGTGGACATTACACCAAATATATATAACTGGAGAATTAGAAGATGATTACAGGAGAATTGAAAAATAGAATAGACAGTCTATGGGAGATTTTTTGGACTGGCGGTCTCACGAATCCATTAGATGTTATTGAGCAGATGACATATCTTATGTTTATTCATGATCTGGATGTGTCTGATAATATACATGCAAAGGAAAGTGCCATGCTTGGTCTTCCTTACGAAAGCGTGTTTTCTAAAGAAGTAAAAATCGGCGAGAGAATAATTGATGGAACTCAGCTTAAATGGTCCGTTTTTAGGGACTATCCAGCTGACAGAATGTATTCAGTAGTACAGGAAATGGTATTTCCATTTATTAAAAATCTTCACGCAAACAAGGAAAGCGCTTTTTCTAAATATATGGATGATGCAATTTTTAAGCTTCCTACACCACTGATGCTTTCTAAAGTTGTCGATGCAATGGATGATTTATATACACAAATGGCAAAATTAAATGATTCAGATGCCAGAGGAGACGTATACGAGTACCTACTTTCGAAGCTTGCAACTGCAGGAGTAAATGGTCAGTTTAGGACTCCTCGACATATTATTAAGATGATGGTTGAACTTATGGATCCTAAGGCTGATGATATTATTTGTGATCCAAGTTGTGGTACAGCAGGTTTTTTGGTGGAATCAGGAGAGTATTTATGGGCAAATAAAAAAGATGAAATTTTCTATGATAAGCAGAAAAAAGATCATTTTATGAATCATATGTTCCATGGTTTTGATATGGATAGAACAATGCTTCGTATCGGTGCTATGAATATGATGAATCATAGAGTAGAAAGTCCATTTATTGAATACAGAGACAGTTTATCTGATCAGAATCCAGATACCGATAAATACTCATTGATTCTTGCCAATCCACCGTTTAAAGGAAGTCTTGATGCAGATATTGTATCGTCGGATTTATTGAAGGTGTGCAAGACAAAGAAAACAGAGCTTCTTTTCCTGGCATTATTTGTTCGTATGCTAAAAGTTGGTGGAAGATGTGCATGTATTGTTCCTGATGGAGTATTATTTGGTTCATCGAAGGCTCACAAGGATATTCGAAAAGAAATAGTTGAGAATCAGAGATTAGAAGCAGTTATCTCAATGCCTTCTGGTGTATTTAAACCATATGCCGGAGTGTCAACAGCAATACTTATTTTTACAAAAACAAATTATGGCGGAACAGATAATGTGTGGTTTTATGATATGCAGGCAGATGGATTCAGTTTAGATGATAAACGTTCAGCTGTAACTGAAAATGATATTCCAGATATTATTGAAAGATTTCGTAATCGTGATGCAGAAATGGAAAGAAAGCGTACAGAAAAATCATTCATGGTTCCAAAACAGGAAATTGTTGATAATAGTTATGATCTTAGCATAAATAAGTACAAAGAAGTTGAGTATGTGGCTGTCGAGTATCCACCAACATCTGAAATTATGGCTAATATCCGCAAACTTGAGATGGAGATCAGTAAAGAAATGGAAGGATTGGAGCAATTACTGAATTTATAAGGAAGGAAATATAAATCTGATAAATTCGGATTTGTAGGGATGATGTAGATGGAAGTAATGATGAAAGAACTTGGTGAAATTATCACAGGTAATACACCAAGTAAAAAGACTGAAGCGTTTTGGAGTTCAGAAGATATTTGCTTTATAAAGCCAGATATTATTGCAGATGATGGAATTAACGAGATTGTGGATTCAAATGAATATATATCTGAAGATGCAAGAAAAAAGGCAAGAGTTGTTGGTAAAAACTCAATCTTTATTACTTGTATTGGTAGTATTGGGAAAATTGGAATTGCTTCAGATGGAGAATATGCATTTAATCAGCAGATAAATGCAATTATTCCAAATAATAGGGTACAACCTAAATATTTGGCATATAATTTGTTGTTCAATAAGCCAAGACTTGTTGCCATAGCAAATGCTCCTGTTGTTCCGATAATAAATAAGAGTCAGTTTGGAGAGTTTGCTGTAAATATTGAAACTGATATTGATAGACAGTGTGAAATTGTCGATGTTTTGGATAAACTTACACAGATTATTCAGCAAAGGAATAAAGAAATATCTGCTTTAGATGAGCTTATCAAAGCCCGATTTGTCGAGATGTTTGGAACTCTTCATGACAATGAAAATGGATTTGAGGTAGTTACTATTGAAGACGTTTGTTCTTTGATAAAAGATGGTACGCATCAAACTCCTCAATATACTGAAAACAAAGAAGAGGGATTTAAGTTTTTATCTTCGAAGGATGTAATGTCACAGAAGATAGATTGGACAGATATAAAGTATATTCCAGCAGAGTTGCATGAAAAATTATACGCCACAATTAAACCACAGAGAAACGATATTCTGATGTCGAAGAATGGCGTTAATTACGGGGTTGCGGCAGTTAATGATACAGACGAGATCTTTGATATATATGTTAGTCTTGCATTGCTTAGACCGAAGGAAGAGATAGATCCTGTTTTCTTGAGGTGTGTAATAAACAATCCTGAAACAAAGAGGCAGTTTGATTCCAGTATAAAAGGTATTGGAGTTCCTAATTTGCATTTAGGAGAGATTAGGAAAACAAAGATTTTTCTTCCGCCAATAGAACTTCAGAAAGAGTTTGTATTATTTGCGGAACAAATCACCAAATCAAAAGTTGCAGCGCAGAAAGCACTTGATGAAACAAAATTATTATTTGATAGTTTAATGCAGCAGTATTTTGGATAAGGAGTGTTGCAAGATGGGAATGATGACAGTATATCATGGAGGATATCAACCGGTAGACAAGCCAGAAATACGGAAGGGCCGTAATACCAAAGATTTTGGAACAGGTTTCTACTGTACCGTGATTAAAGAGCAGGCAGAACGATGGGCAAGGCGCTATGATACGAAAGTAGTTTCTATTTATGATGTGCGTTTGAATGAAAAATTGAATATAAAAGAATTCAAAGAGATGACCGAAGAATGGTTAGATTTCATTATAGAGTGTCGAAGTGGAAAAAGCCATACTTATGATATAGTAATTGGTGCTATGGCTGACGATCAGATATATAATTATATATCCGATTATATGGATGGTGTGATTACAAGAGAGCAGTTTTGGGTATTAGCAAAATTCAGATATCCAACACATCAGATAGTTTTTTGTTCTGATAATGCATTACAGTGCTTGAAATATAGAGATTGCGAGGTGCTTTGATGATAGGTGAAGGTAGAGAAAGTAAAAAAGATAATGATCTTTTTTATACGTGCAGTTTAATTGATTACATTGCACGAAAGACAAAGAATACACGTGTTGATGTTGTAAATACCCTTGGGAAGAAAAATCTTGATAAAATTTATGATTTAGCAGATGTATATCATTGCGATAATATAGATAATGTGAGTGGAGAATTTGTTGAAAAATGCAATATTCAAGAAGGAAAATTTGATAATGTCGGAGAATGTAAATATGCAATCCCGACATATTGGGATATCGGGAAAGTATATAAAAGATTAATAAAAAAAGTATCGGAAAGCGAAGGGATTACAGTGATAGATGCATTGATAAAGGTTTACAATTCGTTTATTAGTGAAAAAATCGATGATTATAACAGTAGTGTATACTACGAAAATCCGTCATATATATATGAGTCATATAAGGAAAATAAAATACTTTAATAAAAATGGATGAAGGATGTTGGTATAAAAGGAGAAAACCAACATGGAAGAGAAAATCGTAAAAGTATTGAATGAAATGTCAGAGTATTTGACAATTGCGCAAATGAAAAAATTGCAGGAAGTTATATTAGAAGCTTTTTCAGAAAATGAGATAGAGAAATCCAGTATATCAAATGACGCTTTTTTGCAAATGTTTTTAGATGCAAAGAAAATAGAAGGGTGTTCTGAGAGAACATTGCAGTATTATTATACAACGGTAGCACACATGCTTTCTAAAATGGAAACTCCGGTTAGAAAAATAACAACAGAAGAAATAAGAACATACTTATCTGAATATCAGGGCAATAGTCATTGTACAAACGTAACGATAGACAATATCAGAAGAAATATTTCCAGCTTCTTTTCTTGGCTTGAGGAAGAAGATTATATTTTGAAAAGTCCTATGAGACGAATCCACAAAATAAAAACAAAAACAGTAGTGAAAAGTGTGATATCAGATGAGGGGATTGAAAAACTTAGAGACCACTGCACAGAAAGTCGAGATTTGGCTATTATTGATTTGCTTTATTCGACAGGGATAAGAGTAGGCGAACTGGTTAATTTAAATAAAGACGATATTGATCTAGAAGCTCGAGAATGTGTTGTATACGGAAAAGGTAATAAGGAACGGCGTGTATATTTTGATGCAAAGGCCAAAGTACACCTGAAAAATTATATGGAAAAAAGAAATGATGATAACAAAGCCTTGTTTGTTACACTAGATTTTCCGTATGATCGCTTAAAAATCAGTGGTGTAGAAATTAGATTACGAACTCTAGGAAGAAAACTGAATTTAGAAAGAATACATCCGCATAAATTTCGAAGAACTATGGCAACAAGAGCCATAGATAAAGGAATGCCAATAGAACAAGTTCAAAAAATATTAGGGCATTCACAAATTGATACAACAATGCAGTATGCGATGGTGAACCAGGCAAATGTTAAATCTTCACATCAAAGATTCATGAGTTAGTATTAGCAATTCGGATTTGTAGGGATGATGTAGATGGAAAAGATTAGATTAGGAGATGCCTGTGAAATCCTAAATGGTTTTGCATTTAAAAGCGAAAACTATGTCGATTCAGGTATTCGAGTTATCAGAATTGCTAATGTACAGAAAGGATATATTGAAGATAACACACCAGCATTTTATCCATTGGGTTCAGTGGGATTAGATAAATACATGCTGGAAGAAGGGGATCTGTTAATATCCTTGACAGGCAATGTTGGTAGAGTTGCAATTCTTGAAAAGGAGTTTTTGCCAGCTGCTTTGAATCAGCGTGTTGCCTGTTTACGTTTGAAAACGAGTAGACTAACAAAGGGATATTTGTTTCATATTTTGAATGGTAATCTCTTTGAGCAACAATGTATTCAATCATCAAAAGGTGTTGCACAAAAGAATATGAGTACAGAATGGTTGAAGAATTATGAGATTCCACTGTATTCAAAAGAAAAACAAGATATAATTACGAAAATTCTTGACAAGACATACAATGTAATATCTTGTAGACAGCAGGAAATTCAAAAATTTGACGATCTTATCAAAGCCCGATTTGTCGAGATGTTTGGTGATATAAAGATTAATGAGTATGGATGGAAAAAATGCACATTTAAGGATGTTAGTACAAAGATTACAGATGGAGAGCATGGCACAGTCCCAAGAGTAGATGAAGGCGAAGGATATCTCTATTTCATGGCTCGTAATATTACAAAAGAAGGTGAAATTGATTTATCTGAAACATCTTTTGTTCCACCAGAGATCCATGAAAAAATATATAAAAGATGTAATCCGGAAAAGGATGATTTGCTTCTGGTATGCGTAGGGGCGACAATAGGAAAATGTACATTAGTTTCGGAAATAATGGGTGAGTTTAGCATGGCGCGTAGTGTGGCATTGATTAAACCTAATAAAGAAATGGTTACAAGTAATTTCTTGATAAATTTATTAAGAAGTGAAGCAATTGAGAATGATATTGATCATTGTTCACATGCGGCTGCACAGGCTGGACTATATACAAATATGATTAATAGTTTGGAGGCTTTTGTGCCACCTATGGATCTTCAGATTGAGTTTGATACGTTTTGTAAACAAGTCGACAAATCAAAATTGAAAGAATAGAAGGAGTGAACCGAATGTCACAGAAAGATAAAGTTATTGATGCAATGAGGCGAAATGGTGGTTATGCCACATTTCAACAATTAAATCAACTTGTGGATTTTAGTACATGGAAGACCCAAACGCCACAGGCGAATATCAGACGGATTGTTCAGGTGCATGACGAGTTCTTTCGTATAAAGCCTGGTTTATGGGCATTGTCAGAATGCAAAGAAGATGTATTGAAGCGTTTTGACATAGTAGAGAATGACACTAAAAGTGACGATTTATTCACTCATTCCTATTATCAGGGAATTATTGTAGAACTTGGTAATATGCATAATTACAAGACATATGTTCCAAATCAGGACAAGAACAAGAAATTTTTAGAAAGAAAACTATGTGAGCTTACTACTGAGTCTGAATTACCGGAGTTTACATATGATAAGATAGCAAAAAGAGCTAAGACTATAGATGTCATTTGGTTCAATGAAAGAAGAATGCCTTTCAGATTTTATGAAGTAGAACACTCTACCAATATTACCAATTCTTTAGATAAATTCTATGAATTGCAGGATTTTAGAGCAGATTTTTATATTATTGCTGATGAAAGTCGTAGAAATCAGTTCGATAGGTTACTTGAAAGAAATATATATAGCAGTATACGTAACTATGTAAAATTTTTTAATTATGAGAACCTAATTAATCAATATACAAAAGAAAGTTCATTAATGATGATGGATAGGATATAAGAAATACTGAAATGGGAAAGGTGTGCCATATGATAACCAACTTTGACTATTTAAAACAAGAAGCCAGATTTAATAGTTTTTCAGATGTAGCAGTAGCAGCAGAGAAAATTCTTAAAATTGACAAAGAATCCAGTGTGATTAACTGTCGTCGTGCTATGGAGTTTGCTATCAAGTGGATGTACTCCGTAGATAAGTCGTTGGAGATGCCATATCAAGATAATCTTGTGAGTCTTATGAGTACCGAGGACTTCCATGATTTGGTTGATGATGCATTATGGAAACGTCTCGATTTGATTCGCAAGATTGGTAACAGAGCTGCACATAATGGTAGAAAGATAACAGAAGATGAAGCGATACTTTGCTTACAGAATCTGTTTATCTTTATGGACTACGTGTCATATTGCTATTCGGATTTCTATGAAGAGAGGCAATACGATATAAGCTTGCTTAATGAATCGACAGAAGAAACTGCTGTGGCTAAAACTTCAGATGACGATGTGGATTTAAAGGCATTAATTGCTGAGAACAAAGCTCTTAAGGAAGAACTTACTGCAAAACGAACAGAACAGCAACAAACATATGTTCCAAAACCATTGGAGTTGTCTGAATATAAGACAAGAAAAATCTATATTGATTCTATGCTTTTGGATGCAGGATGGACAGAGGGAAAGGATTGGATTAATGAAGTCGAGTTACCGGGAATGCCTAATAAATCAGAGATTGGATATGCGGATTATGTTCTTTACGATGATATGCACAGACCGCTTGCGGTAGTTGAGGCAAAGAGAACCTGCATGGATGTCGCGAAGGGAAGACAACAGGCAAAACTTTATGCCGATTTATTAGAGAATCAATATAATAGAAGACCAGTGGTTTTTCTTACCAATGGTTTTGAAACAAGAATTATAGATAACCAGTATCCGGAGAGAAAGGTTGCTGTTATTTATTCCAAGAGAGATTTGGAAAAGCTTTTTAATCTTCAAACAATGAAAATAAGTCTTAAGCATATTGTTGTAGATAAAGGTATAGCAGGTCGTTATTATCAGGAAGGTGCAATTAAGGCAGTGTGTGATACATTTGATAATCGCAATCGCAGAAAAGCATTGCTTGTGATGGCTACAGGTTCAGGCAAAACAAGAACAGTAATTGCATTATGTAAGGTCCTTTTGGACAAGGGATGGGCTAAAAACATATTATTCCTGGCAGATCGTAATTCTCTTGTTACGCAGGCAAAAAGAAATTTTGCAAATCTTTTACCTGATTTGTCATGCTCCAATCTTGTAGAGGAAAAAGAAAACTATACAGCACATTGCATTTTCTCTACATATCAGACCATGATGAATTGCATTGATTCGGTCAAGGATGTAAATGGAAAGTTATTTACTTGTGGACATTTTGATCTCGTAATCTGTGATGAAGCACATAGATCCATTTATAACAAGTATAGAGATATATTTAATTATTTCGATGCTCCATTGGTAGGGCTCACAGCAACCCCTAAGGATGAGATTGATAAAAATACTTACGGGATTTTTGACTTAGAAAATGGTGTACCAACATATGGATATGAGCTTTCTCAAGCAGTAAAGGATGGTTACCTTGTAGACTTTGTGACTGTTGAAACAAAACTGAAATTCATTGAAGAAGGTATTGCTTATGATGAGTTATCCGAGGAAGATAAAGCTACATATGAAGAGACCTTTGAATTTGAAGATGGAAAATTACCGGAGCGAATTAATTCATCGGCACTAAATACATGGATATTTAATGAGGATACAATCAAACAGGTTTTGCATGTACTTATGAAAGATGGGCTTAAGGTGGATTATGGGCAGAAAATTGGTAAGACAATTATTTTTGCTAAGAATCATGACCACGCGGAGAAAATTCTTGAAGTATTTAATAAGCAGTATCCAGAATATAGTAAAAAAGGGAAGCCATTTGCTAAGGTAATTGATAACCATATGACCTACGCTCAGAGTGCAATTGACGAGTTTTCGGATCCAAAGAAAATGCCTCAGATTGCAATTTCTGTTGACATGCTTGATACAGGTATTGATGTGCCTGAAATATTGAACCTCGTATTTTTCAAAAAAGTTATGAGTAAGGCGAAGTTCTGGCAGATGATTGGTCGTGGTACTAGACTTTGCTCAGGACTTATAGATGGACAGGATAAAGAAAAATTCTATATCTTTGATTTCTGTGGAAACTTTGAATTTTTCCGTATGAATCAAGGAAAACCAACAGCAAATATGGTTGCTTTGCAAGGAGCTATTTTTTCTCTTAAATTTGAAATTGCCTATAAACTGCAGAATCTTGAATATCAAATTGACAGACTTATTGCGTACAGAAGTAAACTTGTTGAGGCAATGGTAGAAAAAGTGCAGGAATTGAATCGTGAAAATTTTGCGGTAAGACAACATTTGAAGTATGTTGATACGTATTCTGTTGAAAATAATTATCAATCAATTACGTTTGAAGACACATTAATGGTTCGTGAAGAATTAGCACCACTTATTATGCCTGACGGAGAAGAAGCAAGTGCAGTTCGTTTCGATGCTTTGATGTATGGAATGGAATTAGCATATTTAGCGGGCAAAGGATATGGTCGTCATAAAAGTGATCTTTTCAAAAAGATTGAAGGTCTTGCTGGGGTAGCAAATATTCCGGAGATTCAGAAACAATCAGAACTGATTAATAAAATTCTTCATACAGACTATATAGATAATGCTGGAATTGATGAATTTGAACATATTAGGATAAGCCTCCGAAATCTTATGAAGTATTTGCCTCAAGGAATAATTAAATACAATACAGATTTTACGGATGAAATCCTGTCTACAGAATGGAATGATTCTGAACTTGAGAATGATGAATTGAAGAATTATAAGGCTAAAGCTGAGTTTTATGTTCGTCAACATCAGGATAATATTGCCATTGCAAAACTTAAGACAAATCAGCCTCTTACAGAAATGGATGTAGAAAGCCTAGAACAGATTCTTTGGAAGGAAGTTGGCTCTAAAGATGATTATGAGAAAGAATATGGTCATAAACCTTTGGGGGAATTTGTACGTGAAATTGTTGGACTTGATATGAATGCTGCAAAAGAAGCATTTTCAGAGTTTTTGAATGATATAAATCTTGATAGCAGACAGATTTACTTCGTAAATCAGATCGTAGAGTACATTGTACATAATGGAATGATGAAGGATCTGTCTGTACTTCAGGAATCACCATTTACTGATAAAGGAAGTGTGGTAGAGTTATTTACGGATCTGACAGTATGGATGGGAATTAGAAAAGTTATTGATCGAATTAATGCTAATGCAGCAGCGTAAAAGAAAAAAATTATATATTAAATGTTGGTGCTGATTTTGGACAAATGGATAAAAAATATAATCAAGTAAACGGACATGCAGCGATATTAAATTTAAATGTAAATTACAACAAGATTAAGTTAATGGAGGAAAAACAAATGTTAGGAAAACCTAGGTTCAAGAGAGAAGATTTAGTGACTTTTAATTTCAATATCGAGGGAGAAATTCAAAAAATTGATGGGGTGATATATATCGTAGATGCATATGGAACATTTGAGCAAAATGAAGAACCTTCATATGATATAGAAGCATTATATAAAGGCGAAGTTACGTTGTTTAAGCATGTACGTGAATCGGAAGTTTCAGAGAGGGGAAATTAGAGTCGTCTTATGGTTATAAATGAAAAGTGTAAAATATGTCAGATAAAACGAAATAATAATAGATATCCGGTTGGTGCAACAGAAGAAAAAATAAAAGAATATCAATATAAAGTTAATGAAATTGTAAAAAATAGTGATGGTTTAACTACACCACAGGTTGCTGAGCAAATGGATAATCTTCGTAAAGAACTCTTTGGTAACACAATGGATTACACAGAAATCAAACAGCATTATAATAAATTAATGCTGGATTATTTTCCATACATGGAAAATAAAGTTAATACATCTGAAAATCATTTGAAAATGGCAATACAGTATGCAATGGTTGGAAATTATATTGATTTCGGAGCATTGGAAAATGTGAATGACATTGAATTGAAAGATAAATTGGATGAAGCAGTAAATATACAAATAGATTCTAATCTATTGACTGATTTTCACAAAGAGATAGTCAATGCTAACAGATTGGTATATTTTACAGATAACTGTGGAGAAATTGTAACAGATAGGTTATTGATTGCAACCCTTCGAGACATCAATCCTGATTTATATATATCCGTAATTGTAAGAGGAAAGCCGGTTTTAAATGATGCTACGTTAGAGGATGCAAAATATGTGCATATGGAAGATGTTGCACAAAAGGTAATTGGAAATGGTACGGGAATGCCAGGTAATGTTATCGGAGCAATATCTCAGGAAGCAATGGATGAGGTTGAGAACGCTGATTTGTTGATTTCCAAAGGACAGGGAAATTTTGAAGGATTAAGCGGTTGTGGATTAAATATTTATTATTTTTTCCTATGCAAATGTGAAATGTTTATGAGACGTTTCGGTGTTGAACAGTTTACAGGGATTATGACAAAAGAGTAGGTTCTTAAATAGTGAAAGAAGAAAAGTAGTGTGGATGGGACTATCAGAATTTTTTGATTATTTGGAGGTAATTCAATGAATATATTGTTGATTCATGGAAGCCCCAAGGGGAAGCACAGCAATTCTTTAAAGCTTGCAAGGGCATTTATCCAAGAGGAGAGAAAGTAAAATGGTGAATTGTATTATAGTTGGAATGGGAGGATTTTTTGGAGCGATAGCTCGTTATCTAATTGGGATGATTCCGATAAATCCGCAAAGTGGATTTCCTATAAAAACATTACTGATTAATATTGTAGGAGCATTTTTAATAGGGGTTGTAGTAGCTATTGGAGTAAAGAAAGACTGGAATCCGCAATGGATTTTATTTTTAAAAGTTGGCATTTGTGGAGGGTTTACAACATTTTCTTCTTTTGCATTGGAAACGAATCAACTATTGGAACGAGGTGCAGTTTGGTGGGCAATGCTTTATGTTGTATTGAGTGTAATCGGAGCAATGTCAGCAGTGTATATATCGCAGTACGTAGTGATAAGATGAAGAGTTGAAAAAACAGGCGGATTAACCGCCTGCTGTTGACATGCAATTTATTGTCAGATTATTTGTACTGAAAATTCACTCAAGAAAATAATATATCATGAGTGCATTGTATATCTCTTGGCTCTGATATCTGTTTGTAAAACTCTTTCCCGTAGTAACAGTTCACCCGAAGGCTGAACTGTTACATAACTTATCTTAATACGAAAAATCAATTTGACAATCTGGCTTTCTGTGGTATAATTTTCATGCTGTGAAAACAGCCGACAGTTCATTTGTACCTTCCTGTCGAAAAATAAAACCGGGGCTAATCATGAGGATTTTAGGCTCTGCGTGCGAAGATGTACGCAGAGCTTTTTGTATATTAGATATGGATTTTCTGATATATAAAAACTGCTCCATTTAGGATGCATAGCTCTTAATAGGTACATACATTTCACATAAAGGAGAGTTGAAATATGTATTATTTACAAACAAAAGCCAGTTTTGATGCAGCACATTTTCTATGGAAATACGAAGGAAAATGTAGAAACATCCACGGACATCGTTGGAATGTTGTTGCAAAAATCAAGAGTCAGGAGTTAGAACAAGAAGGACAAACACGAGGAATGGTAGTGGATTTTGGTAATCTGAAAAAAGACCTGAAATTACTTTGTGATTACTTTGACCATAGTCTGATTTACGAGACAGGATCTCTGAAAGCAGAAACAGTAGCTGCACTTCAGAATGAAGATTTCCATTTGGAAGAAGTCTCATTTCGTCCTACAGCAGAAAATTTCGCATATTATTTCCACAAAAAATTAACGGATTTAGGGTACGTAATTCATTGTGTGGAAGTATATGAGACACCTAATAATTGTGCAGTTTATGAGGAAGAGTAGATGAAAGTAGTAGAGAAATTTACCAGTATTAACGGGGAAGGCGTGTGTGCAGGAGAACTGGCAGTTTTTGTTCGTTTTAAAGGGTGCAACCTGCGATGCAGTTATTGTGATACGATGTGGGCTAATGAACCTGAGTGCCTGTATAAAGAGGAAACACCGGAAGAAATTTTAAATTATGTTCTTGGAACAGGAATTCATAATGTGACACTGACAGGAGGAGAACCGTTGTTGCAAAAAGACATCAGGGATTTAATCCATCTTCTTTTACAAGCGGGACTGCAAGTTGAAATTGAGACAAATGGAGCAGTCGATTTGGCTGCATTTTGTGAAGAGCGTCCGGTATTTACGATGGATTATAAGTTGCCATCAAGCGGGTGCGAAGAATATATGATAACAAAGAACATGGAACTTCTTGGAAAGGATGATACTGTAAAATTTGTATCTGGCAGTCAGGAAGATTTATTAAAAGCATTGGAATTGATTCGGTCTTATGATCTGACAAATAGATGTCATGTTTATCTTAGCCCTGTTTTTGGAGCAATAGAACCGGTGCAAATAGTAGAATTTATGTTGAAACATCGATTGAATGGTGTGCGGTTGCAGATACAGATGCATAAAGTGATCTGGGATCCCGATGAACGGGGAGTATAAATAGTGAGGTGATAGAGATGAAAGCATTAGTTCTTTTTAGTGGAGGAATTGATTCAACAACGGCATTGGGACTGGCAATCAAAAAATATGGGAAAGACCAGGTTATTGCTCTTTCGGTTTCCTATGGACAAAAGCATGATAAAGAAATTAAAGCTGCAATAGCAGTTGCCCAATATTATGGCGTGGAGCATTTGTTCCTGAATTTAAGTAAGATATTTCAATATAGTAACTGTTCACTGCTTCAACAGTCTACAGAAGACATTCCGGAGGAGAGTTACGCAGAACAGATTTCAAAAACAAATGGCGATAAACCAGTAAGCACATATGTACCGTTCCGAAACGGATTATTTCTTTCTTCGGCGGCAAGTATTGCACTGAGCAAAGACTGCGAAGTAATTTATTATGGAGCTCATGCAGATGATTCTGCAGGTTTTGCATATCCGGATTGCTCACCGGTATTCAATCAGGCTATGAATGAAGCAATATGGGAAGGCTCTGGACATCAGCTTAAAATAGAAGCACCTTTTGTTAATGTATCCAAAGCCGAAGTGGTAAGGATTGGATTAGAACTGGGAGTCCCTTACGAGTTGACCTGGTCCTGTTACGAAGGTGGAGAGAAGCCTTGCGGAAAATGTGGAACATGCATTGATCGTGCAGCGGCATTTCAGGCAAATCATATGGAAGATCCGGCGTTGAGATAGAGGAGGAAGAGATGAGAGAAAAAGAAAATTTAACACTATTGGGAAATCAGCAAACAGAGTACAGTATGGATTATAATCCATCCGTATTAGAGGCATTTCAGAATAAACATCCTGAAAATGATTATTTTGTCAAGTTTAACTGCCCTGAATTTACAAGCCTGTGTCCGATTACCGGACAGCCGGACTTTGCAACGATCACGATTTCGTATGTTCCGGATGAACGGCTTGTGGAGAGCAAATCCTTAAAATTATATTTGTTCTCATTTAGAAATCATGGAGATTTTCACGAAGATGTGATTAATATAATTATGAAAGATTTGGTCAAGCTTCTCAAACCAAAATATATTGAAGTATGGGGAAAATTCCTTCCGAGAGGAGGATTGTCCATTGATCCGTATTGTAATTACGGAAAGCCGGGTACAGATTGGGAGCAGGTTGCCTGGAATCGCATGAGTAATCATGATATGTTTCCGGAGAGGGTTGATAATCGGTGAGAGTTGTTATAAGAAAGGAACACAAATGAGAAAAGCAATTGTATATGCATCTGTGCATCATGGAAATACAGAAAAATTAGTAAAAAGCATAGCAGAAGAGTGCCGTGTTGATTTGATTGATGTTGTAAAACAGCCAGATGCAGATCTAGGCAGTTATGATATGATTGGATTTGCATCAGGAATCTATTTTTCGAAATTTCATCAGTCGATATTAGATTTTGCAGAGAAGAATCTGCCAGACAACAAAAAGGTGTTTCTGCTTTGTACTTATGGCGGAAGTGCAAATTATAAATCCATAGAGCAGATTTTACACAAGAAGCATTCTAAAGTGTTTGGAAAATTCGGATGCAAGGGTTATGATACATTTGGTCCATTTAAATTGGTTGGCGGAATTGCAAAAGGTCATCCAGATGAAGACGACATAAAAAATGCAGTTGAGTTTGTAAATGGATTGTAAATATTAGCTCCAGTATTTTGAGGTAAAAAAAGAAACAGAAGTAATCTGATCATAAAGCCGATGCAGGATTTTTGAATCCTGTATCGGCTTCGTTGATTCCACAGAGATTTGAAGAAATTTATTTGTTGTAATTCATCAGTGTTTTGATGTCTTCTTCCGGCGTGGTGATAGGTGCTATACCGTAATTTTCTACCAGAAAATTCAAAATATTAGGAGACAAAAATGCCGGAAGAGAAGGACCAAGACGAATGTTCTTGATACCCAGGTGTAAAAGTGTTAACAGGATGCAGACGGCCTTCTGTTCGTACCAGGAGAGAACGAAGGAAAGCGGAAGTTCATTTACGGAGCATCCAAATGCATCTGCAAGTGCTACAGCAACCTGAATCGCACCATAAGCATCATTACACTGCCCCATATCCATCAGTCGCGGCAGACCACCGATTTCTCCAAGATCGAGATCGTTGAAACGGAATTTTCCGCATGCCAGAGTAAGGACAATACTGTCAGAAGGTGTCTGTTTTACAAATTCTGTGTAATAGTTTCGTCCAGGTTTAGCACCATCACAGCCGGCAACCAGAAAGAAATGACGGATTGCACCTGATTTTACTGCTTCAATTACAGTGTTTGCATGGGACAGGATGGCTGCATGACCAAAACCGGTTGTCACTTTTGTACCGCCATTGATGCCGGTGAGTACCTGATCTTCCTTGTAACCACCAAGTTCCAGCGCTTTTTTAATAACCGGCGTAAAATCTTTCTTCTCATCAATATGAACAGCACCGGGGAAGGCAACCATTTCTGTTGTAAATACTCTGTCAGCATAACTGCTTTTTGGTGGCATCAGACAGTTGGTGGTGTAGAGAATCGGAGCTGGAAGATGATCAAACTCTTTTTGCTGATTCTGCCATGCGGTTCCAAAATTCCCTTTTAAGTGTGAGAATTTTTTTAAGAGTGGATAGGCATGGGCAGGGAGCATTTCGCCATGAGTATAGATGTTGATTCCCTTGCCTTCTGTTTGTTCAAGTAAAATCTGCAGGTCTTTCAAATCATGTCCGGTTACAACAATAAATGGTCCCTTTTCTATTGTAAGAGTAACATTGGTTGGTTCTGGTGTCCCATAGGTTTCTGTATTTGCCTTATCAAGAAGTGCCATACACTTCAGGTTGATTTCTCCTACTTTTAGTACTGTAGGAAGCAGTGCATCTGCACTTTCTTCATAACCAATCTTAAATAATGCTTCACAGAAGAATCGATTTACTTCAGTATCTTCATAATTCAGAACATTTGCATGATAGGCATAGGCAGCCATTCCGCGAATTCCGAAAAGAATCAGAGACTTCAAAGAGCGTATATCTTCGTTGGCATTCCACAGCTGTTGCATATCGTATTCGTCTGTTTTACCGCAAGGTGACTGACATTTGCTGCAGTCAGGAACTAGTCTTTCTTTCTCAGCTCTGACTTTTTGTATCATGTTTTCAATTGAGGCATCGTCAAAATTTACATTTGTAACTGTGGTAAACAGCCCTTCAATTATGACCTGTCCGGTTCTTTTGGAAATAGCTGTTGTACTATCGACAGCTCTTGCAAGACCAACCAAGGCACCTGTCAGTTCATCCTGTAATCTGGCTGTATCTGCCTTTTTTCCACAGACACCGGCATTTCCTGTACATCCGGCGCATCCGATGGTCTGCTCACACTGAAAGCAAAACATTTTCTTATCCATTATTGTATTCTCCTTTTTTATTCTATAGTTTTCCCATCAATACTTATTGTTATAACCTGCCATGGTAAGAATTTTCCACTATCCTGAAGCGCCTTTTTTGCTGCCATTTCCAGACCACCACAGCAAGGAACTTCCATTCTTACAATTGTTACACTTTGAATGTTGTTATTTTGAATAATTGCAGTCAATTTCTCGCTATAATCTACCTGATCTAATTTAGGACAGCCGATTAATGTTACCTTATTCCGAATAAAATCCTGATGAAAGCTTGCATATGCATAAGCAGTACAATCGGCTGCAATCAATAGTTTTGCGCCGTTAAAATATGGGGCACTTACAGGTGCCAGTTTAATCTGTACTGGCCAGTTCTGAAGTTTTGATAGCTGCTCTACGCTTGGAGCTGATTTTATGGTTTCAGGTGTTTCGAATCGCTGAATTTGCATACTTCTAGAACCAGGACAGCCGGTGTGTGTAGACATTGCCTGATTTTTGGCAAATACTTTTTTCTGCGCTTTTTTTACGGCTTCTTCATCATATGCAGGAGCCTCTCTTTCTTCAAAAGAAATGGCTCCTGTAGGACATTCCGGGAGACAATCACCAAGCCCGTCACAGAAATGTTCTCTTACCAATTCTGCTTTTCCGTCAATGATATCAATGGCACCTTCATGACAGGCATCTGCACAGGCACCGCATCCATTACATTTTTCTTTATCAATTCGAATAATCTTTCTTATCATTTTTACCCTCCGTCTATAGCATAAAATTTTTATTTCTGTTAGAATCATAGTATAATAAATGCAACTTGTATGTTTGATTTCCAACAGGAGGAACAATTTTGAAAAAATTTTTACCTATTTTAAGGAACAGTCCTTTCTTTAAAGGTCTTACTGATGACGAAATATTATCCATATTGCACTGTGTAGAGGCAACAACAGTTTCAAAAGAGAGAGATTCTTATATTTTCAGAGCAGCAGATTCTACAGAAGTAATGGGACTTGTGGTGTCAGGCTGTGTTCTTGTTATCCAGGAAGACCTCTGGGGGCATCGCAATATTTTATCAAAATGTCATGCCGGTGATTTTTTCGGAGAACCATATGCGGCAAGTCCGGGTGCTGTTTTGAATATCAGTGTGGTAGCAGATGAGGACTGTGAAATTATTTTCCTAAATGTCCAGAAGCTTCTGGTTACTTGTCCAACTGCATGCGAGCATCATCAGAAGTTGATCCGTAACCTGGTCAGTGTCCTGGCAAATAAGATACTGATCTTGAACGATAAGATCACACATGTTGGCAAGCGAACGACAAGAGATAAACTATTGTCATATCTGTCAGCCGAATCCATCAGACATTCATCTTTATCCTTTGATATTCCTTTTGACCGGCAGCAGTTAGCAGATTATCTTTGTATTGACCGTGCAGCAATGTCTACGGAAATATCAAAGTTACAAAAAGAAGGTTTTATAAAAACAAATCGAAATCATTTTGAATTAATGGTTTCTAATGATGTGGATTCAACAAGGAAAATGTGATGTATATCAAGGAAAATATAGGATTAATTTGAGAATTATTATAATGTGCAAGAGGAGGAATTTTAGATGATAAATAAATTACATTTAGCAATGATTGAGTTATATAGAGGAGATTCAAAGAGAATTCAACATTTTTGTAAAGTGCATAGTTATGCAAAATTGATAGCAGAAACGGAAAATGTAGATAAGAAATGTTTGTTTACCATTGAAGCAGCAGCTTTGACACATGATATTGGAATTCATTTCTGTGAAGAAAAATATGGTGATTGCAATGGAAAACTACAAGAAAAAGAAGGTCCTGCAATAGCAGAAAAGCTGCTTAGAAAATTAGGATTTGAACAAGAGGTATCTGAGCGTGTGCAGTATTTGATTGCACATCATCATACGTATAATAATATTGATGGTATAGATTATCAGATATTGGTAGAGGCTGATTTCCTGGTCAATATTATGGAAGATGGTTTATCGAAAGAAGCGGCTTTAAAAGCCTATCATAATATTTTCAAAACATCATGTGGAAAAATGATTTGCAGGGAAATGTTTGATATAACAAGATAGAGCATGATAAACGAACAGTAGATAAATGTTTTGCAGAAGAATGAGAATGGATGGAGGTAAAAATGATTATTAGAAAAGCGAAAGAAAAAGATATTCCGAGAATTTTAGAGTTATTAGAGCAAGTGTTACAAATTCATGCAGATATAAGGCCTGATATTTTTATTCCGGGCACGACCAAATATACGATAGACGAATTGAGAGAGCTTTTGAAACATAAAGAAAAGCCAATATATGTTGCGGTGGATGAGGATGATGTTTGTGTAGGATATGCATTTTGTCAATTACAAGAGCAACCTTTTTCAAACAACATGGTTCCGTTTAAGACGTTTTTTATTGATGATCTTTGTGTCAGTCAAGAGGTTCGAGGTCAGCATGTTGGCGAAAGTCTGTTTGAATATGTAAAAAATGAAGCGAAACAGATAGGGTGCTATGAAGTGACATTGAATGTATGGGCAGGAAATACTCCAGCAGAGAAATTTTATGAAAAAATGGGAATGCGAACGAAAGAAAGACAAATGGAATATATATTAGTAGAAAAATAATATGCAGAAATAGAAAACATGGAAATAAGACTATTACGATATTTTTTCGAATGATCATATACAAACATTTGTTCGAAAAACACTTGCATTACCGAACGAATGTTTGTATAATGAAAATATGAATACAGATATTAGGAATAGTAATTATACAACACAAGAAAAGCTGCAGATTCTTGCTGACGCAGCAAAATATGATGTGGCATGTACATCAAGCGGGTCAAGCCGGCGGGGAAAGAAAGGAGAGCTCGGCAATGCAGAGGCATGCGGCATTTGTCATAGTTTTGCGGCAGATGGCAGATGTATCTCCTTGCTTAAGATTTTAATGACGAACCATTGTGCTTATGATTGCAAGTATTGTATTAATCGCAAGAGCAATGATGTAAAGCGGGCTACTTTTACTCCGGAAGAAATCTGTGACTTAACAGTAGAGTTTTATAAGCGTAATTATATCGAGGGTCTGTTTTTAAGTTCCGGAATCTTAAAGAATCCGACTTATACGATGGAGAAGATGTGCGAGACGTTATTGTTGCTTCGGACGAAATATCATTTCAATGGTTATATTCATATCAAGACGATTCCGGGAGCTTCGGACGAGTTACTTGCAGCAGCAGGTTATCTTGCAGATCGTATTAGTGTCAATCTTGAATTACCAACGGAAGAAGGATTGCATATGTTGGCTCCGAATAAGACCATGAAGAACATTCTGAATCCTATGGGGAAGGTGCAGAGTACGATTGCATCTCATAGAATGGCAATTGGAAAGTCAGCTTATATGGAGCGAAGTGGTGGGAATAAGTTTTTGAATGCAGGTATTTTTTCTAATGCTTCGAAAAAGCATTTTTCTGAGTGCTTGAATGCTCAGAAGAATGATACAGCAATTTCTCAAGATTCTCAGATGAATCGATTAGAGTCTTATAAAAGATATACCTCACTGGATCATGCACTGACATGGGAGAATGCGAATCAATTGGCACCGCGTGACATGTCGCAATTGAAGCGCAGTTTCGCTCCAGCCGGACAGAGCACGCAGATGATCATTGGTGCGACAGGTGAGAGTGACTATACGTTGTTGCAGACGACTCAGGCATTGTATCAGGGGTTTGATTTGAAACGTGTCTTTTATTCAGCATACATTCCTTTGAACGAAGACAAGGTATTGCCGGAGATCGGAACGCCACCACCGCTTTTACGTGAGCACAGATTATATCAGGCTGATTGGCTGCTTCGATTTTATGGGTTTCAGGCAGGAGAATTATTGTCTTTAGAGCAGCCGAATTTCAATGAAATGATTGATCCGAAGTGCGATTGGGCATTGCGCCATTTAGAGCAGTTTCCGGTAGAAGTAGAAAAAGCAAATTATGCTACACTGCTTCGTGTTCCGGGAATCGGGCCTAAATCAGCGAGTCGTATCACCTATGCAAGGCGCTATGGCAGACTTGATTATGATAGTCTAAAGAAGATGGGAGTAGTATTAAAGCGTGCACATTATTTCATCACGTGTGGTGGGAAACAGTTGTATCATACTCCTATTGAGGCATCTTATATTACGCGTCAACTAATTAATGTAGACAAGAAGGATATATGGAACACACAACATGTGAATGAGTCGTTTACTCAGATGACGTTGACAGATTTTGGAGTATGCTAATGAAGATTTTTACTTGTAAAGACCGTTTGGAAGATATCATGACCTGTATCTATGATGCTTGGTCTGAAGCCTTGCGGATTGGCCATGACCAAATACAATTAAAGAAAGAACCAGTATTTCAACAAACGATATTTGATGAATATATTCATATAGACCAAGATCTTTCCAAAGCAGAAAAGGTAATTCGTTCGATTCGGAGAGAGATTTCGGATGAGGCATATCTGAATATCTATCTGGCGACTTTGTCTGTTGAGGAAGATGCACTGCAGGCAATTTATAATTTCCTTCGTGTCGGATTCAAAACTGGAGAGAGTGTACTACAGCAATATGCGAATCCGTATGTGATGCGGATACTGGAATTGCGTCGTAAAGTGTCCAATGAGAGCCATCATTTTAGAGAGTTTGCACGATTTGAGCGGTTGAACTCAAGCAATGTTTATGTCAGTCATCTAGAGCCGAAAAGTGATGTCATTATGCTGGTAGGCAGACATTTTGCAAATCGTATGCCTTCAGAGCATTGGATGATTATAGACGATAATCGCAAAACGGCCTGTGTTCATTCAAAAGACGGAGAGAACTACCTGCGATATCTGACAGATGAAGAATTTCAGACATTGAGAAAGACAGAAGATTACGAGGATGAGTATACAGATATGTGGAAGACCTTCTTTCAAGCGATTGCGATAGATGAACGAAAGAATTATGTATGTCAGCGTAATTTATTTCCGTTGTGGAAAAGAAAACATGCAGTGGAATTCAAAAAATAGATTGGAAATTTGTTGATATTACAGTAAGAATTTATAAAAACATAATCTTTTCTTGTATATTTTTACTTGTAACTCGTAAGGTGGAAACGTATAATGTAAGAAAGTTGTGATTGATATACGATTCTTTTCATGAACGGAGGTTATTAAAATGCCGTATGATTTATCAAAACCTCTTGTAATAGGGATTAGTTCAAGAGCTTTATTTAATCTTGAGCAGGAGAATAAAATATTCGAAGAACAAGGTGTTGAAGCATATGAAGCTTATCAGGTAGCACATGAGAATGAGATTCTTCAAAAGGGTGCAGCATTTCAATTGATCAAAGCATTTTTAGAGCTGAATAATACAGAATTTGGAAGACTGGTGGAAGTGATTATTATGTCTCGAAATAATGCCAATACATGTCTTCGTATTTTTAATTCTATACAGCATTATGGCTTGGATATTACGAGAGCTGCGTTGACAAGCGGTGCAGAAATAGCTCCTTATTTAAAGGCTTTTAAGACAGACTTGTTTTTGTCGGCGAATTCAGATGATGTACAGTCGGCAATCAATGATGGGATTGCTGCAGGTCGTATTCTTACGGGTGAAGCACATGCTGATCCGAAGCAAAAGATTGATCAGATCCGTATTGCTTTTGATGGAGATGCAGTACTATTTTCTGCTGAATCTGAAAAGATTTTCCAGAAGAATGGAATACAGGCATTTGAAGAGCATGAGAAAGCAAATGCGAACACGCCGATGGCGAAAGGTCCTTTTGCTAACTTCCTGACAAAACTGTCTTATGTGCAGCAGATGTTTAAAGAAAAAGATATTCAGCCGATCCGAACAGCACTTGTCACATCAAGAAATGCTCCTGCGCATGAACGTGCAGTGAAAACACTTCGCAATTGGGGTGTATCCATTAATGAAGCATTTTTCCTTGGTGGGGTCAGCAAGACAGAAGTGCTTGCAGCATTTGGGGCACATATCTTTTTTGATGATCAGGATATACATACAGAGCCAGCTTCGGCGGTTGTTCCGGCGGCAACAGTGCCTTATCGGGATGGAGATAATCCGAAAGAGTAAAACGCTTTATAGAGCCAAATCCCACCTTTAGGTGTATAAAAATACAAGAAAATAACATAAAATTGATGAAATATGTAAATTTTTAGTTAGATTTTGAGTATTCTATGGTACACTGATATAGCATATCAAAAATGGGAGGAGACTCAAAAATGAGCAAAAAAGAAGGAAAAGGGTTAAAGTCTTTTAACAAGGGATTTCAAGTGCCTGACACCTACATTATTATTTTTCTGGTAGTTGTTGTCGCAGCACTTCTGACTTTCCTTGTACCAAAGGGATTTTACGAAACACAGGATATTTCGTACATGATCAATGGTGTTGAGAAAACCCGTACAGTAATCAAAGACGGAAGTTTCCAGTATCTGACAGACGATGCAGGGAACGTAGTAACGGAAGGAGTAGCACTTTTTAGCGGAGATGGCGGAACAGGATTCTTTAATTATATGTATAACGGAATCGTAAGCAGTTCTGCAATCGAGATTATCGCATTCCTTATGGTTGTAGGTGGTGCATTTGGTATCATGATACGTACCGGTGCAATTGAATCCGGACTGATCGGATTGATCCGTAAGGCAAAGGGAGCCGAGAAACTGCTGATTCCAGTACTTTTCGTACTGTTTTCTCTTGGGGGAGCAGTTTTCGGGATGGGAGAAGAAGCACTTCCGTTTACTATGATTCTTTGTCCATTATTTGTAGCAGTTGGATATGATTCAGTTATCGCAGTTCTTGTTACCTATGTTGCAACACAGATTGGTTTCGGTTCATCTTGGATGAATCCATTCTCGGTAGGTATTGCACAGGGTATTGCAGGTATTGATGTATTCTCCGGGGCAGGATTCCGTATGGTAATGTGGGTAGTATTTACAGCACTTGGCTGTGGAATGACTATGTTCTATGCATCAAAGATCAAAAAGACTCCGACGATCTCAATCGCATATAAGACGGATTCATATTTCCGTGAGCAGAATGAAAAAACAGGAATTGACGAAGGACATTCATTTGGTGTTGGACACATTTTAGTTCTTTTGACACTGGCTGCTACAGTAGTATGGGTAATTTGGGGAGTTATGACTCAAGGATACTATATGCCAGAGATTGCTACACAGTTCTTCATTATGGGAATTGTTTCTGGTGTGATTGGAGTTATCTTTAAGCTGAACGATATGAGATTGAATGATATTGCAACTTCTTTCAAAGATGGAGCAAAAGACCTGATCGGTGCAGCACTTGTTGTTGCTATGGCTCAGGGTATCATGCAGGTTCTTGGTGGATCTGATCCGACAACACCTACAGTTATCAATACAATTATGTATAATATTTCAAATGCACTGTCTGGAGTTTCCGGAGCAGTTGCAGCAGTACTTATGTATCTGTTCCAGTCCATATTCAATTTCTTTGTTGTATCCGGAACAGGACAGGCTGCGATCACAATGCCAATCATGGCTCCATTGTCAGATCTGTTAGGTGTTTCACGTCAGACAGCGGTAGTTGCATTCCAGCTTGGTGATGCATTTACAAACCTGATCGTTCCTACATCCGGATGTCTGATTGGATCTCTTGCGATTGCAAAGATTGAGTGGTCTAACTGGGTTAAATTCATGTGGAAATTCCTTGGCGTCTTAATGATAGGTGCAATCATTACAATTCTTATTGCAGTTGGAATTGGATTCTAAAATATGCATTTGGTAATTGGGAGTGATTTATGATGAAATTAATTCAGAATATTGATGTTTATGCCCCAAAGCATCTGGGGAAAAAAGATGTACTTACAATCAATGATAAGATTGTCAAGATTAAAGATGCAGGTTCTATATCCGCAGACGGATTTCTTTCTGAGGCAGAAATAATCAATGGAGAGGGGTTGCTTTTAACTCCAGGATTCATTGATAGTCATGTTCATGTACTCGGAGGCGGTGGCGAAGGCGGATTCGCCAATCGTACTCCGGAAGCAACTATGGAAGGAATTACGAAGTTTGGAGTAACAACAGTTGTTGGCTGTCTTGGAACAGATGGAATCGGCCGTGATATGTGCGCACTGGTTGCAAAGACAAAAGGATTGAATGAGCAGGGAATGTCTGCATACTGTTATACAGGCAGTTATCAGATTCCGGTTCGTACGTTGACTGACAGTATTGTAAAAGACATTATGATGATTCAGGAAATTATTGGAACCGGAGAAATCGCGATCTCTGATCATCGTTCTTCACAGCCGACTTTTGAGGAATTTACACGTGTTGTTGCGGATACGAGACTTGGTGGTGTTCTTTCCGGGAAAGCTGGTATTGTAAATGTTCATCTTGGCGACAGTCCGAGATGCTTAGATCTTATTGAGCGAGTAGTAGATGAGACAGAGATACCGGCTTCTCAAATCCTGCCAACACATATTAATCGAAATGAGATGCTTTTTGGCAAGTCGATTGAGTATGCACTAAAAGGCGGAGCAGTAGACTTTACCGGAAATGAAGATATTGATTATTGGGAAACTATCTGTGATGAGGTACGTGTATGCAATGGCATCAAACGGATGTTAGATGCAGGTGTAAATCCTGACCGCATGACAATTTCTTCTGATGGACAGGGAAGCCTTCCTATGTACAGTAGTGATGGCGAATTCCTTGGAATGGGCGTTGGACAGTCCAGCTGCCTTCTGAAGGAAGTAAAGGAATGTGTATTTAAAACAGAAATTCCTTTAGAAATAGCTATTTCTACAATTACATCAAATCCAGCAGATATTCTTCGTCTTAAAGGAAAAGGTAAGATTGAAGAAGGCTATGATGCTGATCTTTGTATTCTTGACCAAGAACTTCAGCTTGTTGAAGTAATTGCAAAAGGGAATACAGTTTATACAAAATAAAGAGTCAGGTCTTATCGCGACGAAAAACGTTGGCTAGAGAGCTGGCTTGGTGACTATATGAAGTTCCATCAGACCGCTGATGGTAAGAAAGTATTTTTGTCAATCGATAGCAGGGTAACCAGGCACAATCCGCTTTGTTTTGGAACTGGATGCAACATGATAGAAAAGCTGTAAGATTTTGAAAAGAAAATCTTATGGCTTTTTTTTGCAAACGAATAGAAGAGGAAAAAGTTATTGACATACACTACAAATATAGTTATAATTCTAAATATTCGAATTATAATTGTTTGAATTATAAGCATTATATAATAAAAGAAGGAGATGAATAATAAATGGATGATTCTTTTCACTACATGTCTATGATAAACCATATGACCATCCAGAAAAAACTAATGGAACAGCTGAAAGATACAGGACTTACCTTGGGACAGCCCAAAGTATTGGATTACCTGAAAGATCACGATGGTGTCAGCCAGAAAGAGATTGCGGCAGGATGTCTCATCGAGGCAGGATCTTTAACGTCCATTTTGAACCGTATGGAAGAAAAAGACCTGATTGAAAGAAAAATGCTCAATGGAAACCGTCGTACTTTTCATATTTTTATGACAGAAACCGGAAAGAAAAATCAGAAGCTTGTGGAGGAGGCTTTTAAAAAAATAGAAAAAACTGCATTAAATGGTATTTCCGAAGAAGAGCAGAAGCTGTTTATGGAAATTTTTTGCCGGATCTACCGAAATCTTGCAGATATGAAATGAGCTGACGATAAAAAACTATGAAATGAGGAGAAAATAAAAAAGAATGGAGACACTAAAACGATATTTAATATTTCTGGTGGGATTGTTTGTAAACTCCCTGGGAGTCAGTCTGGTCACAAAGGCAAACCTAGGAACATCCCCGATTTCATCAATTCCTTACGTATTAAGTCTTAATTTTCCATTTACACTTGGAAATTTTACCATCTTTTTCAGTATATTTCTGATCGTACTGCAGCTGATTATTTTGAGAAAGAACTTTAAATTGGAACACATCCTTCAGATTCCGGTATCCATCATATTTGGATATTTTATTGATTTTGCCATGATTCTTTTGTCCTGGGTCAATCCGGAAGAGTACCTCATGAAGATTGTATATCTTCTTATCGGATGTCTGATTCTTGGCGTAGGTGTATATATGGAGGTCTTGGCAGACGTTGTCATGCTTCCAGGAGAATCTTTTGTCCGTGCTATTGTTCTTATATGGAAAACAAATTTCGGAACAACCAAGATTTGTTTTGATGTATCCATGTCAGTGATTGCTGCTGTACTTTCTTTCGTATTTGCAGGAAGACTGGCTGGTGTAAGAGAAGGTACCGTTATTGCTGCCCTTCTGGTAGGCTTTATCGCCAGACTCATCGGTAAGAAACTTGCATTCCTGAAAGATATGATTTTCCCGGAAAGTGTATCTGCAGAAAGCGAGAACGAAGCAAAAGAACAGACAGCAGGAATCTATGGAAAAAATGTTATCGCCATTGGAAGACAATTTGGAAGTGGTGGCCATGATATTGGCAAGGTTCTTGCAGAAAAATTGGGATATGATTTTTATGATGCTGAGATTATCCAGATGACAGCAGGAACCACCGGATACACACCGGAATTCGTTAAGAAAAACGAGGAAATCATGACAAATAGTCTTCTCTATGATCTGGTCAATCAGATGTACTTGAATACAGATAGGCAGGATGAAGCGCCGAAGGATAAAATTTTCGAGGCAGAATGTCAGGTTGTACGCAATCTTGCGAAAAAAGGCAACTGCGTGATAGTAGGCCGTTGTGCAGATTACGTTCTCAGAAATTCTGAAAATTGCCTGAAAGTATTTTTTTCAGCGCCTCTTGCGAGCAGAATTAGAAGAGTGGCACAGAGACAGAATATCTCCGAAGGAGAAGCAAAAGCTACGGTTCAGAAAAATGAAAAACTCCGTGCAGATAACTACCGCTATTACACCCGCCGTATGTGGGGTGCAGCCGGAAACTTTGATCTTAGCCTGAATACAGATTTGGGAGAAGAATTTATTGAGAACTGCATCCGCAGTGCTATGAAACTGTAAAAATATATAAAGCCTTATAATATTGGTTGTAAATGATATAGACCCTTAAGGAACAGTTAATCTAAGCGACTGGGGATGGCAGATCGATCCAAAAGTACGTCGTTATATTCTGAATAGAATGAATACAACAAAAAAGTGCAGGAATATAAAGATATGGAATTAAGATTATTACGCTATTTTTTAACAGTAGCAAAAGAACAGAGCTTTACAAAAGCAGCAGAACAATTGCATATTACCCAGCCAACGCTATCCAGACAAATGGCGGCATTTGAAGAGGACCTGGGAATAACATTATTTATTCGAAACGGGAAGAAAATATCACTTACTGATGAGGGAATTCTATTAAAAAGGCGTGCCTTGGAGATCCTCAATCTTGAGGAAAGGACGCTTGAGGAACTGAAAGGAAAAGAAGAGGTTGTAGAGGGAAGTATAACCATTGGATGTGGTGAATTTGCGGCAGTAGAAACATTGGCGAAAATATGCAAAACATATAAAGAAAAATACCCACTGGTTCAGATTGCGCTTCATACTGCAACAGCAGATACGGTGTATGAGATGATGAATAAAGGTCTTGTAGATATTGCGTTATTTCTGGAACCGGTGGACACTGAAGGAATGGATTATATTCGGATTTCGGATTGTGATCACTGGTGTGTCGGAATGCGGCCGGATGATCCGCTGGCAGGAAAAAAGTTTATAAAAAAGGAAGATCTTATTGGAAAACCATTGATCCTGCCGGAAAGAATGAACATTCAAAGCGAACTTGCCAACTGGTTTGGAAAAGACTTTTCAAAACTTCAGATTGCTTTTACAAGTAATCTTGGAACAAATGCCGGAGTCATGGCGGCAAATGGACTGGGGTATCCAATATCAATCGAAGGTGCTGCAAAGTATTGGCGTGAGGATATTCTTGTACAGCGAAGAATTTCTCCTGAAATCACGACAAGCACTGTGATTGCCTGGAGACGAAATATCCCATATTCGCTGGCAATCCGTAAAATGATAGAAGAAATAAATGCTTTTCAGGCATAAAACAAAATTCAATATAAGCATTAGACATAATGAAGTGATAGAGCTTAAAATAGATGTGTAAGATGAATGTAAATCTTATACATCTATTTTTTCTGTGAAAAAATACGTAAGGAAAGAGGTTTTGTATTATGTGTAAAAAATTAGTCGCATTTTTCAGTGCAAGTGGAACAACAAAAAAAGTAGCAGAGATGATCGCAGAGGAAGCAAAAGCAGATTTATTTGAGATTGAGCCGAAGATTCCATATACAAAAGCTGATCTTGACTGGATGGATAAAAAATCCAGAAGCAGTGTGGAAATGAGTGATAAGAAATACAGACCAGAGATTATGAAAAAAGAAATGGATATGAGTTCTTATAATGAGATCCTTCTTGGATTTCCAATCTGGTGGTATGTGGCCCCGACAATCATCAATACATTTTTGGAAACTTATGATTTTAGCGGTAAAAAGATCGTGCTTTTTGCAACATCCGGTGGAAGTGGATTCGGTAATACTATAAAGGAATTACAGCTGTCCGCGCCAGATGCAGTTATCATAGAAGGCAGCATGTTAAATCGTGGAACAAAACAGGAAATCAGTGATTGGGTAAAATCTATATAAATAACAGTGCTATGGAGGGATACATAATATGGGAAAAATAATACAGACAGCAGGAAGAAATGCACTTGGCGAATTCGCACCGGAGTTTGCACATTTTAATGATGATGTGCTTTTTGGCGAAAACTGGAATAACCAGGATATTGATGTAAAAACAAGAACTATCATCACAGTGGTTGCGCTGATGGCTTCTGGAATTACAGATTCTTCTTTAAAATATCATCTTCAAAATGCAAAAAATCATGGTGTAACACAAAAAGAGATTGCTGCAGTGATCACACATGTCGCATTCTATGTAGGTTGGCCAAAAGCATGGGCTGTTTTCAATCTTGCAAAGGAAGTGTGGGAAGCAGGCGAAGGAGATTTGCCATACGAAGAGGAAGCGATGCGTGCGCATGCAAAAGAAATGATGTTTCCGATTGGTGCACCAAATGATGGGTTTGCACAGTATTTTTCCGGCAGAAGTTTTCTTGCACCGATCTCCACTTCTCAGGTTGGAATTTTTAATGTGACATTCGAACCTGGATGCAGAAATAACTGGCATATTCATCATGCAAAAAGTGGGGGAGGACAGATCCTGGTATGTGTTGCCGGAAGAGGATATTATCAGGAAGAAGGGAAAGATGCTGTAGAAATAAAGCCAGGCGACTGCATCAATATTCCGGCAGAAGTGAAACACTGGCATGGCGCCGCATCGGATGAATGGTTTTCACATCTGGCAATAGAAGTTCCGGGCGAAAATAGTTCCAATGAATGGCTTGAACCGGTAAGTGATGAAGAATATAGAAAACTAAAATAGGAGGTAGATGAAATGTTTGATAGAAGTATTGTATTGAATAATGGAGTGACAATTCCACAGCTTGGTCTAGGAACATGGTTTATTGATGATGATAAGGCTGCTGACACTGTAAAAGCAGCAGTAGAGATTGGATATAGACATATTGACACTGCACAGGCATATGGAAATGAGCGTGGCGTTGGTGAAGGAGTAAGAACCTGTGGTATTCCGCGTGAGGAGTTGTTTGTTGTATCAAAGGTTGCCGCGGAGCATAAGACATATGAAGAAGCGATGGCAGGAATCAATGAGACGCTTGAAAAGATGGGACTGGATTATCTTGATATGATGATTATTCACAGTCCACAGCCATGGGCAAAGGTTAATCAGTGCGAAGACAGATACGTAGAGGGAAATCGAGCAGCATGGAAAGCTCTTGAGGATGCTTATAAGGCAGGAAAACTTAAGGCAATCGGAATTTCCAATTTTCTGATTGAAGATATTGTAAGTCTTCTTGAAACAGCAAAGATTAAGCCAATGGTAAATCAGATTCTTCTTCATATCAGTAATACACCAATGGAGTTAGTAGAATATTGCCAGAAGAATAATATTGTTGTAGAAGCATACTCACCAATTGCTCATGGTGAAATATTAAATCAACCGGAGATAACTACGATTGCAAAGAAATATGGTGTGACTGTTCCACAGCTCTGCATTAGATATACTCTTCAGCTTGGTGCCATTTCTCTGCCAAAAACAGGTAATCCTGAACATATGAAGAGTAATGCAGAACTAGATTTTGAAATTAGTGCTGAAGACATGGAACTGTTAAAAAATTTTAAGAAAATTAAGAGCTATGGTGACAGTGGAATCTTCCCTGTTTATGGCGGAAAGATGTAGGAAATTTAACAAGGAACTGCTAATAAGATTTGATAGTAACTTAAAAAAGAATCACCATCTAGCAATAATGAACCAAAATAATAGGAGAAAGGGACTTTCTGTTTTAAGACCAGAATATATCATTCTTTTTAAAGCAAAAGCGAAAAAGATTTAGGCGAAAAGTGGATTCGTAATTCTCAGAAGAGTGTGGTTAAATGCCACACTCTTCTTTGTGTGTGTGGCATAAATGGCAACAGAGGTAGCTAAGAAAAACGCAATACGACAAGGTATTATGGAAGAGACTCCTGCATTTACTTATGGACAATAGGATAACAATACATAGTTTTAACCATGATATTCTGAAAAATTTATAGGAATGCACTATTATCAAATTGACATAGGAATATGGTAGCGTATAATTAGAATTGAATACACTGAAAAAATGGAGGAATTACATGAAAGCGCATAAATATTGGTCAGTAGGAGCATTGATCACAATGCTTGGAACTTTTTACACTGGATATAAAAAGCAAAAATCAAGTCACAAATACTTTGCTTTAAGTTCTATGTTATGTATGGTAATGGCGATATATACAGGTCATAAAATGATTACCGGGAATAGGAAGAAAAAGGCGAATAAAGAGAAAGATACAGAAAGTGAGGGATAAATAATGTTGGAAGTAGGGGTTAAGGCACCGGATTTTGAGTTGCCAGATCAAAATGGGAAAATACATAGATTATCGGATTATATAGGAAAAAAAGTGATTTTGTATTTTTATCCAAGGGATAATACACCAGGATGTACGAAGCAGGCATGTGGTTTTTCCGAGAGATACCCTCAGTTTACCGAAAAAGGTGCAGTTATTCTTGGAGTCAGTAAGGATTCTGTAGCGTCTCACAAGAGATTTGAGGAAAAATATGGATTGGCATTTACACTTTTAGCAGATCCAGAGCGGAAAGTTATTGAAGCTTATGATGTATGGAAAGAAAAGAAAAATTATGGCAAAGTCTCTATGGGAGTAGTAAGAACCACATATCTTATTGATGAACAAGGGATTATTATAAAGGTAAATGATAAAGTCAAGGCTGCAGATGATCCTGAAAATATGCTTAAGGAATTAGATTAATGAAGATAATATTATCCCCTGCTAAAAAGATGATTACAGATACTGACAGTATTGAACCGGATGCATTGCCTGAATTTATTGAAAAGACGACAGAGATACAAAGCTGGTTGAAAAGTAAGTCAAAAGAGGAACTGAAAGGCATTTGGAAATGTAATGACAAGATTGCAGAACAAAATTTCAATAGATTGAGAAATATGAATCTTTATCAGATGCTCAGTCCGGCTGTTTTATCATATGAAGGAATTGCTTTTCAATATATGGCACCATCTGTGTTTGAAGATATGCAGCTTGAGTATGTGCAAAATCATTTGAGAATATTGTCTGCATTTTATGGTGCTCTGAAACCAATGGATGGTGTGACACCTTATCGTTTGGAAATGCAGGCAAAGATCAGGATTGGAGATGCCAAAAATCTGTATGAGTACTGGGGTGACTTGTTATACCGATCAGTAATAGATGACAGCAGGATTATCATTAATCTTGCATCAAAAGAATACTCAAAATGTATAGAAAAGTATTTGACACCACAGGACAGATATATTTCGGTTACATTTTGTGAAGTTTCTGGAGATAAAATGGTAACAAAAGGTACATATGCCAAGATGGCTCGTGGTGAAATGGTCAGATTTATGGCAGAAAATAATATTGAGAATCCGCTGGATATTAAGAAATTCGACAGATTTGGTTATTCATTCCGTTCTGATTTATCATCAGAAACTGAATATGTTTTTGAACGAAAAATAGAACAATGATTTAGATTAAAGATGCTCAGCATGGGCATCTTTTAGTAATAATGAGAATTATTACTATATTATTTACAATATAATAATATGATATATAATCCCGTCTTTTATTTGATAATTATGCAGATAAAGATTTGCCTGTTATTTTTGCATAAATAATAATGAAACCTTTTTTATATAAATTTTTTGTGATAAAATAACAGTCAGATATATGATACAGACAGGAGACAAAAGGGTATGAAATTAGATGTTTTGGGATTGTTGGGAGCGTGTTCCTATGCATTGGACTGTGTGGAAGCAGAGTTAGTGCATGTAACATATAAGCATGCGAAGCGTGTTGCATATATGAGTGTCTGCATGGCAGAACAGATGGGAATTCAGGGGGAGAGTCTGCAGGATCTGACAGCCGGTGCGTTGTTACATGATAATGCACTGACTCAATATATTCAGGAAGAATTACACAATGATATTGCAAGTTCAATAGGTTCGGCGATTCCACTGGAGCTGGGAATTCACTGTGCGGCAGGTGAGAAGAACATGAAAGACATTCCATCCCATACGGATATAAAGAATGTCATTTTGTATCATCATGAGAATGCAGATGGAAGTGGACCTTTTGGAAAAAAATGGACAGAAGTACCGGTTTTTGCACGAATTATCCATCTATGTGATCTGCTTGACCAGGTCTGCTGCAGTGATTCTTTTGATTCAGGCACCTGGCAGAATGTAGAAGCATTTCTTCAGGAAATCACAGGTTCTATAGCGGATGAAGAATGTATAGAAGCATTTAGACATGCTTTTTCTGAACAACATTTTCTGTCACTTGGAGAAAAAGATGTGGAGACTCGTTTATGGAACAGAGTGCCGCGTACAAAACAAGATCTTAGCTTTGAACAGATTAAAGTACTGGCGAAATTTTTCGCACGCATCGTAGACTATAAATCACCATTTACGAGTACACACTCCATAGGTGTGGCGGCAGATGCTGAGAAATTATCCAGATTTATGGGATTTGATGAGGAGACAATGCAGAAAATGTATCTTGCAGGAGCGCTGCATGACATTGGAAAGGTTGCCATAGGTAACAAAATTCTGGAGAAGCCGGGAAGACTGACGGATGATGAGTTTGCAGTTATGAAACACCATGCAGCATATACTTATTCTATTCTGTCAGAAATCGATGATTTTGAAGAGATACGTGACTGGGCTGCCTTTCACCATGAAAGACTGGACGGGACAGGCTATCCATTTGGAAAAACAGCTGCTGAATTAAACACACAGGAACGCATCATGGCGTGTGTCGATATTTATCAGGCACTGACAGAAAGCCGCCCGTATAAACAGGGAATGCCACATGAAAAAGCTTACGGTATTTTAAATGATATGGTAGAAAAAGGATGGCTTGATGGAGAAATCGCTTCACAGGTTGATGCTTGTTTTGATCAGAAAATGACAGACATAATTCATGAGGAGAAACAGCTTGGAGAATAAAAAATTATTCCAGATTGGTGATGTGGCAAAAATGTTTCATATCAGTGTTGGCAGCCTGCAGCATTATGAACAGGCAGGTCTGTTGAAACCAGAATACACAGATCCGGAAACAGGCTATCGCTATTATAGTGCACGTCAGTTTGAGGTTTTAAATACGATTCGTTACTTGCGCGTTTTGGATATGCCATTGGGTCAGATTGGAGAGTTTTTGGGAAACAGAGACATCGACGTGATAGAAGATAAGTTGTTAAATCAGAAAAAACTGATAGAAAAAAACGGCGGGAGTTGGAAATAATCGAACGCAAGATATAAAAGCAGCATATCCTACAATCGGAAAAGGAACTGTATATAGAAATCTTGATATATTGGTAGATGAGGGTTCGTTAAGGAAGGTTGAAGTTCCGGATGGAGCGAATAGGTTCGATTTTTCATTGAAAAATCATTACCATGTCAGGTGTACAAAATGCGGTGAAGTTTCAGATGTGGATATGGATGAAATACCGGATTTGCTGGAAAGAATTCATAACACTCATGGAATCGAATTTTGGGATTATGATATTTCATTTAAAGGTATTTGCCCAAAATGCAGGGAGAAGGTAAAGGAGGAAAAAAATGGATAGGAAAGCAATGTATAAGTTGAGTTATGGATTGTTTGTACTGACTGCCAGGGAAGATGAAAAAGACAATGGATGTATTATTAATACAGCCATTCAGGCAGCTTCAGAACCGAACCAGTTAAGTATCTGCGTCAACAAAGCAAATTACACGCATGACATGATTCAGAGAACTGGAAAATTCACAGTATCAGTCTTAAGTCAGAAGGCACGGTTTGAATTGTTTAAACATTTTGGCTTCCAATCAGGAAGGGATACCAATAAATTTGAAGCATTTGAAAAGTGTGCTAGGGGTACAAATGGTATTTATTATATTACAGAAGATACAAATGCATACATTTCTGTAACAGTTAATAAAACGGAGGACTTAGGATCACATACAATGTTTATCGGTGAGATAACAGATATGGAAGTTTTAAGTAATGTTCCTTCTGTCACATATGATTATTACCAGAATAATATTAAACCTAAGCCACAGGCAGTCGGAAAAACCGAGGATGGGCAGACAATATGGCGTTGCAGAATTTGTGGATATGAATATGTAGGAGAAGAATTACCGGATGATTTTATATGTCCTTTATGTAAGCACCCAGCATCAGATTTTGAAAAAATAGTAAAGAAAACGGAGGAAAAAGAAATGGCAGCAAACAAATACGTAGGAACACAGACTGAGAAAAATTTACAGGAGGCATTTGCAGGGGAATCGCAGGCAAGAAATAAGTATACCTATTTTGCTTCTGTAGCGAAAAAGGAAGGCTACGAGCAGATGTCAGCATTGTTTTTAAAAACCGCAGATAATGAGAAAGAACATGCAAAGATGTGGTTCAAGGAATTAGCAGGAATTGGTGATACAAAGGAAAACCTGGCGGCAGCGGCAGAAGGCGAAAATTATGAGTGGACAGATATGTATGAAGGCTTTGCTAAAACAGCTGAGAAAGAAGGATTCCCTGAGCTTGCAGCAAAATTTAGGGCAGTAGGCGAGATTGAGAAGCACCATGAGGAAAGATATCGTGCACTTCTTAAGAATATTGAAACTGCTAAAGTTTTTGAAAAGAGTGAAGTTAAAGTATGGGAATGCCGTAACTGCGGGCATATTGTGGTAGGAACTAAGGCACCTGAAGTATGTCCGGTATGTAATCATCCACAGAGCTATTTTGAAGTACATGAAGAGAATTATTAAGGGGATGAGATTATTACGAGAGTGAAATGTGTGAAATGCGTGGACATTACAAGCACAAGGAAAACACGGCAGAAATAGCTACAGCAGTCAAGAACAGTGCTTATGAGATTATAAACAAAAGGCACGCTACATATTATGGAATCGCAATGTCTGTAAAAAGAATCTGCGAAGTGATTATGAGAGATGAAAAATCAATACTCCCAGTATCTCATATGATTCATGGAGTATATGACATTGACGGAGTATCGTTAAGTATGCCGGCTATTGTAGGTGCAGATGGCATTGAGTCTGATATACCTATTAATTTAAGTGGAGAGAAAGCGTTAAAGCTTAAGGAATCCGCAGATTCTTTGAAAAAGATTATAGAGACAATTGGATTATAAATTTTACACATGGAAGGAGATAAAAGCATGGAAGTAAAGTATTATATATGTAAGCATTGTGGAAACATTGTTGAAAAGGTAAAGGATAAGGGGGTACCTGTAATTTGTTGCGGAGAACCTATGCAGGAATTAAAAGCCGGAGTGACAGATGCTGCTGTTGAGAAGCATGTACCTGTATATACAGTGGACAAGCAGCATGTACATGTTGTGGTCGGTGAAACAAAACATCCAATGCTTGATAATCATTTCATTGAATGGATTACACTAAATACAAATCAGGGTATTTATAGAAAACAGCTGATTCCAGGACAGGAACCTATTGCGGATTTCTGCCTCTGTGATGGAGAATATGTAGAAGAAGTATACGCATACTGCAATCTTCATGGACTCTGGAAATGCTAAAAACACTTGACTTTCGTGCTAAGATTACAAAATAATTCAGATACAACAGTAATATATGCTGTGTATTAATATATTTATAAGGAGGAACAAACTAATGAAATATGTATGTGACGTTTGCGGATGGGAATATGATGAAGAGGAAGGTTATCCTGAAGGTGGTATTGCACCAGGAACAAAGTGGGAGGACGTTCCAGAAGATTTTGAATGCCCATTATGTAATGTTGGAAAAGATCAGTTTTCAGAAGTTGAATAAAATTCTGATTATTTAAATACGGATAGATAAACAAAAACCCTGGTGCGTGTGAGCAACAGGGTTTTTTATTGCGATAGTTTGTGATGATATCACAGAAAATGATTTACCTTTTGCTTATAATGTAACTACAAACAAAGTAAGGAGGTAGTCTAAATGAGATTAAAAGATAAAGTTGCAATCATTACGGGTGGAAGCCGTGGTATAGGATTTGCTACAGCTGATAAATTCTTGAAGGAAGGTGCTTCAGTTGTGTTGGCAGCAAGTTCACAGGAATCGGCAGACGTTGCTGTAGATAAATTAAAAGAAAAATATCCCAATGCAATAGTTGCTGGAATTAGTCCAAATCTGGCAAGCATGGAGTCTGTTAGAAAGGCTTTTAAAGAGGCAACTGAAAAATATGGATGTGTCGACATACTGGTAAATAATGCAGGGATTTCAGAAAACACCTCATTTATGGATTATACAGAGGAGACTTTTGATAAAGTCATGGATCTAAATGTAAAAGGAGTATTTAATACTACTCGTGTAGCAGCAGAATGTATGGTGGTAAGAGGCAAGGGGGTCATTCTCTCAACTTCTTCCATGGTGAGTATTTCGGGACAGCCAAGTGGGTTTGCTTATCCGGCATCGAAGTTTGCAGTAAACGGATTGACTGTATCATTAGCAAGAGAACTAGGACCTAAAGGTATTTGTGTTAATGCTGTTGCACCTGGAATTACAGAAACTGATATGATGAAGGCCGTGCCAAAGGAAGTTATCGAACCTATGATTGAAAGAATTCCATTGCGTCGTCTTGGACAGCCAGAAGATATTGCCAATGCATTTGTGTTTCTTGCTTCAGATGAAGCGAGTTATATTACAGGTGTTATACTAAGTGTAGATGGTATGGCAAGAAGTTAAGGCAATGTGGTATGGTGATGTCATCACAGAAAAGAAATAAAATTCAGATTATAATAAAGCCACAAAGAAATGATAAGGAGGATTATAAAATGACTGCAATTAATATCAATAAAAATAATTTTCAGAACGAAGTACTGAATTCCGATAAACCCGTTCTTTTAGATTTTTGGGCATCTTGGTGTGCGCCTTGCCGCATGGTAGTACCTATTGTAGAGGAGATTGCAAGTGAGCATAGAGATATTAAAGTTGGAAAGATTAATGTAGATGAAGAGCCTGAACTGGCAAATAAGTTCAGTATTATGAGCATTCCGACTTTAGTGGTTATGAAGAATGGGAAGATTGTACAGCAGGTTTCAGGGGCGAGACCTAAGAATGCGATTTTAGAAATGCTTTAGGGAGGTGTGCTAATGGGATTTTTTGATCTCTTTAAACAGTCGAATATTAATCAAGGCATAGAAGAATATAAAAGGACTGATGATGCAGTTCTGCTGGATGTACGTACACCGCAGGAATATCAGGAAGGACATATACCAGAAAGTAAAAATGTGCCGTTGCAGCAACTTGACAATATTGCTTCTGTAGCGAAGAATAAGGATATCCCACTGTTTGTATACTGTTATTCCGGTTCACGAAGCCGCCAGGCAACTGGGATACTGCAACGAATGGGATATTCTAAAGTAAATAATATCGGTGGCATTGCAGCTTACTCAGGAAAGGTGGAAAAATAAGATGAAGGTAATAATTGTAGGAGGTGTAGCCGGAGGAGCTACAGCTGCAGCAAGAATACGCAGACTGAATGAACATGCTGAAATTACTGTGTTTGAAAGATCCGGATACATATCCTATGCAAATTGTGGACTTCCATATTATATTGGAGACGTGATCACAGACCCGGAAGAACTTACACTACAGACACCAGAGAGTTTTTTTAAACGCTTCCGTATTAACATGAAAATTCATCATGAAGTTATCTCCATACATCCGGAACGTAAAACGGTTTCAGTGAAGAATTTAGAAAACGGTGAAATATTTGAAAAAAATTACGATAAACTAATCCTTTCTCCAGGTGCAAAACCAACACAGCCGAGACTCCCTGGAGTAGGCATTGATAAACTTTTTACACTTCGTACAGTAGAAGATACTTTTCGGATAAAGGAATATATAAATAAGAACCATCCAAAATCGGCTGTATTGGCAGGTGGTGGCTTTATTGGTCTGGAACTGGCAGAAAATTTGAGGGAGCTTGGCATGGATGTTACAATTGTCCAGCGGCCTAAGCAGCTGATGAATCCTTTTGATCCAGATATGGCATCCATGATTCATAGTGAAATGAGAAAACACGGGATAAAACTGGTACTGGGCTATACAGTGGAAGGATTTAAAGAAAAAGACAATGGAGTAGAGATCCTATTGAAAGATAATCCATCCCTTCATGCTGATATGGTAGTACTGGCAATCGGCGTTACACCAGATACAACATTAGCAAAAGAAGCTGGTCTGGAACTTGGCATCAAGGAAAGTATTGTAGTGAATGATAGAATGGAAACTTCTGTACCAGACATTTATGCTGCAGGTGATGCAGTTCAGGTAAAACATTATGTTACTGGCAATGATGCATTAATCTCTTTAGCAGGACCTGCCAATAAACAGGGAAGGATCATTGCGGATAATATTTGTGGTGGTGATAGTCATTACTTGGGTAGTCAGGGAAGCTCCATTATCAAAGTGTTTGATATGACAGCAGCCACTACAGATATAAATGAAACCAATGCTAAAAAGTTAGGATTAGAGGTAGATACAGTAATTCTTTCTCCTATGAGTCATGCCGGTTACTATCCTGGTGGAAAAGTGATGACCATGAAAGTAGTTTTTGAAAAAGAGACTTATCGTTTGCTTGGTGCTCAGATTATTGGATATGAAGGAGTTGATAAACGTATCGATGTGCTTGCAACAGCAATCCATGCAGGGCTGAAGGCAACCCAGCTGAAAGATTTGGATCTCGCATATGCACCTCCTTATTCCTCTGCCAAGGATCCTGTAAATATGGCCGGATTCATGATAGACAATATAGCAAAAGGAACCTTAAAACAATGGCATTTGGAAGATGTGGATAAGATTTCTAAAGATAAAAATGCTGTGCTGCTGGATGTGAGAACGGTAGGTGAATTTAGCAGGGGCCATATTAATGGATTTAAAAATATTCCTGTAGATGAACTGAGGGAACGTATCAATGAAGTTGAGAAAGGAAAGCCTGTATATCTGATATGCCAGAGTGGGCTGCGCAGTTATATTGCGAGCCGTATTCTGGAGGGAAATGGATATGAAACATACAACTTTTCCGGCGGATTTCGCTTCTATGATGCAGTGGTTAATGACCGTACGCTGATCGAAAGGGCATATGCATGTGGTATGGATTATTAGAAATAAACAAAAATATTTTTATGATTTTTTTGTAGCATAAAAAGATCCCCCATTTATTAGAATGACTTTCATAATTCTGATAAATGGAGGATTTTTAGATATTATAGAAAAACAGTTTTATGATCTTTGTAGTGTTTCAAGTCTTTTCGAATCAAGGATTGTGATTTTGCCGCGGGAGAGTCTGACAAGCCCCTCGCCTTGAAAGTATCGAAGCATTCGAGTGATAACTTCCCTGTGGGAACCAAGATGATTGGCGATAGTTTCGTGAGTGATTTTCAATTCATTTGCACCTTCAATAGAGGTCTCTTCTAAAAGAAATGAAGCAATACGCTTATCCAAGCTCTTCCACATGATTTGTTCAATCAGCCACATGACATCAGAAAAACGGGTGGCTATTAACTCATTGGTATAGTTTGCGACGGGAGCAGATTCCTTCATAATGCCCTTATAGATTTCAGCAGGGATGATCCAAAGATCAGTATCTTTTTCTGCTTCAATGGTTACTTCAAATTGAATGGAGCGTATGATACATGAGGCGGATAAAAGACACATATCCATATCGAACAGACGGTAAAGTGTAATCTCTCGTCCTTCATCTGAAAGTATGTAGGTTCGAAGCTGCCCGGATTTAACCAGTAATAATCCAGTGCAATCCAGGTTTCCATTGTGAATGATTGTCCCTTTTTTTACATACTGTGTGATTAAATTGTCTGAAATTATTTTTTTCTGTGTTGTGTTTAAGTCATTCCATAGTGGAAAACAATTTTCGAAGTTCATAACCGTTATCTCCTTTACGAACATAGTATACTTGCTTTTTTTAGATGCGTCAATTATGTAACTGGCATATGCCATAAATAGAAATAAAAAGAAGTGTAATAAAGTAAATTATCTTTTCTGTGATATCATCACAGAAGCAAGATCTTTTATGCGATATATTAAGTTCAAACAGGAGAAGGAGTTGAAAAATATGACATCAATAAATATAAATAAAGAAAAGTTTGGACAATTAATTCATAAAGAAAAACCGGTTTTGGTTGATTTCTGGGCACCTTGGTGTGGTTATTGCCGTAGAATTGGAGCGGCTTATGAAAAAATAAGTGAAGAATACAGCGATATTCTTATTGCTGGAAAAGTAAATATTGATGAAGAACCACAGATTGCAGAAGCTGAAAAGATTGAGATAATTCCTACGCTGGTTTTATATCGGGATGGAAAGGCAATAGATTCTATTGTTGCACCTGAATCAAAAATAATGATAGAGAATTTTATTAATGAAGCATTGGAAAAATAAAAGGAGGACTGCTGTATGAATGAAAATCATATTTACGATATGATTATCGTGGGGGGAGGACCTGGAGGGTATACTTCAGCATTATACGCAGCCAGAGCAGGATTTGATACAATTGTTTTAGAAAAATTATCTGCAGGTGGTCAGATGTCATTGACCTGGCAGATTGATAACTATCCTGGTTTTGAAAATGGAATTGACGGATTTTCATTGGCAGAGAAAATGCAAAAACAGGCGGAAAAATATGGTGCTAAAAGTGAATATGCAGAAGTTTTTAATATGGATTTAGCAGGAAAGCTTAAGAGAGTAGAAACCAGTTCGGGAATTTATATTGGGAAAACAGTAGTGATAGCTACAGGAGCAAATCCAAGAGAACTTGGTCTTGATAAAGAAAAAGAATTGATAGGTCATGGAGTTGCTTATTGTGCCGCCTGTGATGGTATGTTTTATAAAGATAAGATTGTGGTTGTTGTTGGTGGTGGAAATTCTGCTATATCAGATGCTACTCTTTTAAGTCGAATTGCTAAGAAAGTTATCATTGTTCATCGAAGGGATACATTACGTGCAACAAAAATTTACAATGACCAGCTGATGAAAACTGAAAATATAGAGTTTCGATGGAATAGTACAGTAAAAGAACTGCTTTATGGAGAACGATTGACTGGTGTGCGGTTGAAAGATACAGTTACAGGAGAAGAAAACATTATAGAATGTGACGGCTTGTTTGTGAGTATAGGAAGAAAACCGACAATAGATTTTTTAGATAATCAGATAGAACTGGATAATAAAGGATATATTGTGGCAGGTGAAAATACTGAAACGAGTATTCCAGGTGTTTATGCTGTAGGAGATGTCAGAACAAAGTTACTTCGTCAGATAGTAACAGCTGTTGCAGATGGGGCTGTGGCAGTACATATGGCAGAAAAATATATGGGGAAAATGTAAAGTGAATTACGCCTTTTTGCATAGGAATTGTTTTGTTAAGTTAAACAATGAAACAGAAAATAGTCATTTTGATAGACCATATTTACTATAAATAATCAGAATTTGAATAGTGAACTTTTTATACTGAAATATGTATGATTTCAATAATGACATGAACTTATGGGAATGTATTGCGGATACTTTGTGAACTTTATCCTGATACAATGATTATGCTGATAAAAATAGCCCACACAAAGGGGCTGGGGAGTTGAAGTGTCGAAGACACTTTTTTAAAAGAATTTCAGGGAAAAATGAATATTTCTGAAGGTATACTGGTTCTTGAAAAATTTGTAGGAATATAAAAATATAGATGTATAAGAGAAAATCAAATCTTGTACACCTATTTTTATACAAGAAATTCGTAAAGTAAGGGGTCATTATTATGAGTAAAAAATTAGTGGCATTTTTCAGTGCAAGCGGAACAACAAAAAAGTAGCAGAAATGATTGCAGAGAAAGTAAAAGCAGATTTCTTATGCAAGGCAGGGAAAATTAGAGATGCCGGCGATCCAAGAGGGTGCGGATGCCAGAAAAATTGATGAGAAATTTCAGAATGGGCAGACACAATCAGCGTCATGGAAAGTGATGGAAAACCAAATCATAAAAAGACAAAATGTACTGTTGAAGAAAATACAGATTTATAAGTCTGCTTCAAGAGTTTGTGACAGGTGCAGATTCTTTCGGACAATTAAGCAATAGAATCTCAAATAGTATCATGATGGCGATAATGAGTACAGCTATTGCAATCTACTTCGGAAAATGGATAAAATCAATCATTCCGATGAACCTTATTCTACTATTACTTCTTGTGCACGTGGTCTATATCGGAATCCGAAGTTATGTGAAAGACTGGCGGGAGGAACGAGGCTATTACTAAAACAAAAAGAGAACAGGAAGATTTTGTAAAGTATCTTTCTGTTTTTTCTAAAGCAGACTATTGATTGTATTTATATTAAGTTTTCAACAACAATGTAACCATTGAAATTACATCTGTTTTTTGATATGATTACTGTCAAAGAGAGGTGTTTATAATGCAGATTTCAAGCAGATTTACAATGGCAATCCATATGTTTGCCTGTATAGATACATTTTCGGATCAGAAGATGACTAGTGATTTTATGGCAGCAAGCATTGGAACTAATCCGGTGATTGTTCGTAAAATATTGCAACAATTAAAGGCTGCTGGTCTTATTGAAGTTGCAAGAGGGACAGGCGGTGTGACAATTACCAGACCATTGGAGCAGATTACATTCCTTGATGTGTATAAAGCAGTGGAATGTGCACCAGATGAAGAACTGTTTCATTTTCATGAGAATCCCAATCAGAAATGTCCGGTAGGAAAGAATATTCACCATGTTCTTGATAAGAGACTGTTAGAAGTACAGAAGGCAATGGAGGAAAAACTTTCAGAAATGACACTTGCTGATGTGAAAAAAGATATTGCAGTGTATACAGAGGAAGAGTAGTCTACAGAAGGCTTCGGATGAGTGATTATATCATCACAATTTCCGGAGCCTTTTCGTTTTTCATAATCAATGTAAAATCTTCAAAAGGAGTTGTAACAAAAAAAGTTACAAAAAGCTTGATGTAACTATTGACATTACATTAAATGGATGATATTGTATAGCTGCAAGATGTAATAACCATTGTTACAACATATCGAGGAGGTAATTTAAAATGCAGAAAGTAGTAGAATTTTTACAGAAAAACCCGGTTCAGTATTTAGCAACCGTCGGAAGAGATGGAAAGGCAAAATGCCGTCCATTCATGTTCTGTTTTGAGCAGGACGGAAAGCTTTGGTTCTGTACTAACAACACAAAGGATGTTTACAAGGATATGTTAGCAAATCCTGAAGTAGAAGTATCAGTATCTTCCCCTGAATACGCATGGATTCGCCTTCATGGCAAAGCAGTATTTGAGGACAACAAGAGTGTAAAGGAAGGATGCATGAACAATCCTATCGTTAAGGGACAGTACCAGACAGCAGATAATCCTATTTTTGAGGTATTCTATCTTGAAAATCCGCATGGTTTAATCGCAGATTTCTCTGGAAATCCACCTTATGAATTTTAAAGATAATTAACAGAAAAAATTACAGTCTTCGGGGCAAGGTGTAATTCCTGACCGGCAGTATAGTCTGCGAGCAAAAGCTGATATGGTGCAATTCCATAACCGACGGTAAAGTCCGGATGAGAGAAGATATGATAAAACAAGTCCCGCAGGGAATCCCGTCCTGCGGGCTGTTTTAATTGCCATGATGACATATAAAAAACTTACACCGATACTGAAAGGAGAGACTTTGAAATGACAAAAATGGATTATCTTAAACTTCTGGTGGATGAAATTCATTCAACAACAGTTGCAACGATAGGTTCAGATGGACATCCTCAGACAAGAATCATAGATATGATGTACTATGATGAAGAAGGTGTGTATTTCCTTACAGCAAAGGGAAAAGCATTTTATGACCAGTTAATGGAGCAGCAGTATGTGGCAATATCCGCAACAAAAGACAAAATTGCGGTGTCTCTGCGTGGAAAAATAAAGAACATCGGAAAAAAGAATCTTGATATTATGTTTGAAAAAAATCCATATATGAAGAAAATCTATCCGGGAGATACGAAAGATGCAATCGAAGTGTTTCGGCTGTATGAGGCACAGGGAGAGTATTTTGATATCAGCAATCCATCAAATATTGTGAGGGATACTATAACAATTGGAAAAACCGAGGCAGTTCAGACAGGGTATTTTATTGGAAAAGAATGTATTGGATGCAAACTGTGTTACTCTGTATGTCCGCAAAAATGCATTGATATATCTTCAGTTCCGGTTACTATCAACCAGAATCATTGTCTGCATTGCGGAATATGTGCAGAAATTTGTCCGAAGCAGTGTATTGAGAAAAGAGGTTCATTATGATTTTTAAGAAAATCAGAAAAGGGCATGCTGACTGGAGAAACTTTTTATGTAGTACTCCGGCAAGGGATTATGTATTCCAAAAGGATGCATATGAAGACCAGATTGACAGGGCAGCAAAGAATATAAGAAATACAGACTGTGTTATAATCGGGGCAGGAGCCGGGGCATCGACAGCTGCGGGAATCCAATATGGTGGTAAAAGGTTTACAGACAATTTTGCAGAATTTATAAAAAAATACGGTGAGTACTACATGACAGATATGTATGCAGCCGGATTTTATCCATATCCGTCTGAGGAGGCAAAGTGGGGATACTGGTCAAAACATGCATTGATGAACCGCTTTGATCCTCCGGCATTGCCGCTTTATACAGAGCTTTATGATATTGTAAAGAACAAAGAATATTTTGTACTTACAACCAATGTGGATCATCAGTTTTATAAAGCGGGATTCGATGAAAAAAGAATATTTGCAACACAGGGAGATTATGGGAAAATCCAGTGCCAGAAAGCCTGTCATCCAAAGACTTACGATGCAAAAGACCTGTTTCGTAAAATGGATAAAGCAAGAAGAGAATGCCTGATTCCATCAGAACTTGTACCAAAATGTCCGGTGTGTGGCGGCAATATGGCTATGAATCTCCGTTGTGATAATTATTTTGTGGAAGATGAAGCGTGGCATGAGGCAGCCGACAGGTATGCGGGGTTTCTGGAACAGCATAAAGATAAAAAGGTTGTTCTTTTGGAACTTGGAGTTGGATTTAATACGCCGATTATTATACGTTTCCCTTTTGAAAAGATGGTGAGGGAGAACTCGTCTTATAGTTTGATACGCCTGAATATGGATGAAGCGGTAGTTCCGGAAAGCTTCGGGGAACGTGCAATCGGTATTGGCGGTGATATGGCAAAGGCAATTACTGATATAAGGGGGCTGGTATTATGACACAGGATGAGCGAAGAGAATATCTGATTCAGTATCTTTTAAAAGAAGAAATACCGTTTGGCAGACAGAACATTCCTACGGATAAGCAGGGGCAGGAAAATCTGCTCCGCTCACTTATGAATGTCAGACCGCCAAGACCAATCAGTAATGATTTTTTGAAAATACAGGATGAGTATCTTACAGAAAGAAATATAGAGCGTGGAATCACAGATGTTGACACGCTTGCACCTGTAAAATCCGATTCGAGATTATATATCTGGCAGGGGGATATTACCACTTTGAAATGTGATGCGATCGTGAATGCGTGTAACTCACAGATGCTTGGTTGTTTTTCACCGATGCATGCCTGTATTGATAACTTTATTCATACTTATGCTGGAATGGAACTTCGTCTGAAAATGCATGAAATTATGGCAAAGCAGGGGCATGAAGAAGAGACCGGCAAAGCAAAGATAACATCGGGATACAATCTTCCGACAAAATATATTCTTCATACGGTAGGACCTATTATACAATGGAAAGTCACAAAAGAAGATGAAGACCTGTTGGCAAACTGCTACACAGAGTGCCTAAAGCTTGCAGCTGATACTGGTGTGGAATCTATTGCATTCTGTTGTTTGTCTACAGGTGTATTCCGTTTTCCACAGCAACGAGCTGCCGAGATTGCAACGAACACTGTAAAGCAGTATCTTAACAAAGACAGCAGAATAAAAAAGGTAATCTTTAATGTGTTTAAAGATGAAGATTTAAAAATATACAGTGGATTGTTATAAGCGTTTGTTGAAATATCCGATAAATCTTATTGTACTGTTACTGCCTGAGAATGTGATTTATATTGGAATCCGATGTTAAGTGAAAGGCTGGTGGGAAGAACGAGAATATTATTAAAAAAGTGGACAGTTCATATCGGCTGTTCTTTTTTTGTTTTCGGGCGTTAAAACGGCAATGTTTTTCTTGTGTACAGTAGAGAACTATAGTATAATGAAACCAGTTTTTTTGCATAAGTTTAAAAGCTATAATAAGGAAATCGGCAAACCAGATGAAAGTCTGGGACGCAAAGCTACAGGGCCTGTAAAATGGCAGCCAGCTGCATAAAATGAGGTGCACTGTCTGTCTGACAGTGCTTTTTACAATGTTATTTCATAGATGTAACAATAATGATTTTATTAGGAAAGAAAGAGGAAAATAAAAGTATGAAAAAGGCAAAACGTTGTCTGATTGCAGTGGTGTCAGGTGTACTTGTAGCAACTGCTGTCTTGTCTGGATGCGGAAAGTCAAAGAAAGAAGTATCTAAAAACGATGATCATCTTACAGTTTATCTGTGGGAAAATCGTTTGATGAAAAATATTGCACCCTATATCCATGAACAGTTTCCTAATCAGGATATTGAATTTATTATTGGTAACAATGATACCGATTTATACAGTTATTTTAAAGAACATGATGAATTACCGGATATCATAACAGTACGTCGATTTTCTGGAACAGATGCACAGGACTTACAGCCTTATCTAATGGATTTTGCTTCTTATGATGTTGTTTCTAAGTATTATTCCTATGCGGTGCAATATTATAAGAATGCGGAGGATGAAATCCAGTGGCTGCCAATCTGTGGTATTCCGCAGACGATCATTGCCAACAAAACACTGTTTGATCAGTATGGAATTAAGATTCCAAAAAATTATGAGGAATATGTACAGGCCTGTCAGCAGTTTTATGATAATGGCATAAAACCGTATTCCATGGATCTTGGTGAAGACTGGTCTAATAATGAAATCATCCAGGCTGCGGCAATCGGTGAGTTTACAAGCCTGGATGGTATTGAATGGCGAAACGGTGCAGAGACTGCAGCGGATGAAGTAAAGTTTGATGATACATTATGGAAACGTATTTTTTCAGAAACCAGTCAGTTTCTTAAGGACTCGCACTTTAGTAAAGAAGATATCAATATTGACATCGATACAGGAACCCAGATGTTTGTCGAGGGAAAATCGGCAATGTTTCATGGACATCCGACGGTTATGCAGCAGCTACAGAAACAGATGGATGCGGAGCTGATCCGTATTCCTTACTTTTCACAGATATCGGATGAATCCTATGTGTACATGACTCCATCCTTAAACATTGCATTTAACAAAAACCTAGAAAAAGACCGGGAGAAACTGGATACTGCACTGGATGTGCTGGATTGTATGATTTCAGAAGAGGGGCAAAAGCTGATTGCGGATGGAAGCGGTGTTATTTCATTGAATACAGATGTTCCAACCATGATGCAGGATGTGCCTGGACTGGAAGTGGAAATTAATAATAATGCTGTTTATATCCGATATTCCGCTCAAAAATCATTTGATGCAAGTCTTGAGGCTGTTCACGGATTACTGTCAGGGGAAATGGATGAAACACAGGCTTATGATACTTTGCGCAGTGTAATGAATCGTAAAGATCCAGAAGAAAAATCAACGGTGAATTTTGAAAATGAATATTCCATTTCACTGAACGATAGAAATGGCCGTGATGCAGCATCTTCCATTTTAACTACGATCAGAGAAGAAAATGATGCACAGCTGGCTCTGGCACCATATTATTATTTTACTTCTTCTATGTACAAAGGAGAATGCAGCAGTAGCCGGGTTGGCATGATGACAGCGAAGAGTTCAGATACAGCATTATATTTTGCAAAAATTAATGGTAAACAGGTTTATGAACTCGTGGAAAATTATCTCGACGATGCTGATGAGAATTTTTATGTAACCAATAAATACGAATTACCAATTGCATCCGGTATGAAAATGATCGTCAATCAAGCGGAAAGTGGATTTTCATTAAAGAACTTGACAGTTAATGATAAGAAAATAGACAAAGAAAAGGAATACTCTATTCTTCTTACAGACACCACAATGTCTGTTTTGAAAAAAATAAATCCACAATGTGAGATTGAGCAGCTTAAAGATACAACATTATCAAGTGCATGGATCGAAGCAATGTCAAAAGGACAGCAGCCGTCAGCACCGGAAGACTATATAGAGGTTGAACAGTAAAAGTGGAGATAGAACAAACGATAAATAAAAGAAAAAAAATAACAAGGCTGTTGCTTATACTACTTATTATTCTTTTAAGCTTAGTTTGTATAAAGTATCTTATAAGTAAGTCTAGTAAGTATATCAGCGAAAATGGAAAAAGCAGTATGAGAGCTGTTGTTGAACAGATACAGCAGACCTATGATCTTCAGGTGAGTGGGTACTACAGCCAGCTGCAGTTGGTTGAGGAATTTTTGCTTCATGAGAGGGAGCTGTCTCTTGAAACGGATACGAACAAAAGTTTCTTTGAAGCATGGGAAAAAGAATCGGAAAGTACACTTATATTCCTTCAGGAAAATGGTCAGGCAATATCAGCAGGTGGAACAAAAATGCGGATTGATATGCCAAGTAAATTTCTGCTGGACTTAAAGAATGGATACAATATTGGAAAACTGGTGCGTCTTGATTATGATCAGGAGAAAAAAGACGGTTATCTGGTTGCAATCCCATGTCAGGAATACACTATCAATGGGGAAACTTATACGGCAATTGGAACGGTGTATGATCATTCGAAACTGGATTCCATGTTAAAACTGAAAGGTTATGATGGGAAAGCATATTTGTTCATGCTGGATTATGACGGAAATATTACATATACGAACCTGAGTGGTGATAAATACCAGCGTAATTATTCTTTGTTAAAACATTTAAAAGGGGAACAGGCTATTACAGAAGAAGAGGCTGATTTGTTCAAAAAGAAGTTTGATAACAGAGAATCCGGAGTTGCACTTTTGGGAAAACAGAATCCCTATTATCTGGGGTATTGCCCGATAGAAAGCAACAACACCATTTTGGTATGCATTGTGGAAAAGGGAGTTGTTGACAATGTGCTGATGGATTACCAGAAGACGGTGTTGTTTACAACAATACTTATGGCAGGTTTTATACTTTTACTTTTTGCCGGATTATTCTACAGTATTTCCAGACTTAGTCTTGCAGATCAAAAAGCAGAATATGAAAAAAGAAATAATGACCTTCATTTACAAACAATGAAGGAAATGGAAGTAGTCAATCAAAAACTGAAAAAGGCAAAGAACGCTGCAACAGAGGCTTTGCAGACAGCTGAAAATGCAAATAAGGCGAAAACGGATTTCCTGTCTAATATGTCACATGATATTCGTACACCTATGAATGCAATCATTGGTATCACGTCTTTGATCAGACATGATGCAGGTAATAAAGCAAAAGTTATAGAGTATGCAGATAAAATAGATATTTCATCACAGCATCTGTTAGGAATTATTAATGATGTTTTGGATATGAGTAAGATTGAGGCAGGAAAAACAGTCTTCAAGTATTCTGACTTTTCTATTTTGGATTTTATGCAGGAACTTGACACTATATTTCATTCTCAAATATATGAAAAGCAGCAGACCTTTACAATCATAAAAGAAAATATTCAGCATGAGTGGGTGAATGGGGATCAGGTTCATTTGATGCAGATTTTCAGCAACCTGCTGTCTAATGCCATAAAATATACGCAGGAAGGTGGAAAAATTCAGCTTCTGGTAGAAGAATGTGAGACAAAGTCATCTGTCTATGCAAAGTACCGTTTCTTAGTTAGCGATAATGGTTTGGGAATATCGGCAGATTTCAAAAAAACAATCTTTGATCCGTTTACTCGCGCTGAAAGTTCTGTGACTAATAAGATACAGGGAACCGGACTTGGAATGGCTATTACCAGGAACCTGGTTGAGGCAATGGGAGGCACCATTGACGTGGAGAGTGAACTGGGACAGGGAAGCTGTTTTGAGGTTCTCATGGATCTGAAAATTGCAGAGGATAGAACGGTTGCTCTGGCGGCACAAGAAGAAACAGATGAGCAGGATGGTAATATCCTTCAGGGAATGAGATTCCTGTGTGCAGAGGATAATGAGCTGAACGCAGAGATCCTGACGGAACTGTTAAAGATTGAAGGTGCGGAATGTACCATCTGTGAAAATGGAGAAGAGATTTTGAAAGCATTTGAGCAGTCTGCTCCAGGTGATTATGACATGATCCTGATGGATGTGCAGATGCCTATTATGAATGGTTATGAGGCAACGAAAGCAATCCGCAGAAGTTCCCATGAGCTGGCAAAGAAGATTCCGATCATTGCCATGACCGCCAATGCATTTTCAGAAGACATTCAGCATTCTCTTGCGGCTGGCATGAATGCACATGTTTCAAAACCGGTTGAGATGAAGGTACTGGAAAAGACGATCAGAAGCATAAAATCTGGTGGGGGGGGGTACCGAACCGCAGGTTATTGAACAGTGACAAATGGATTTGATGCGGCAGTGCAATTTTATCTCAGTCGAGAAGACTCCCACTTCTGCAAGTGGTGAGTAATAACAAGTCTTTCTCAGTGGGAGTACAATCTCCGACTGAGATAAACGCTCCGCGGGGATGTGCAGTGATTCTGAGAAGAATATGTCAGCTTTCGCTGACCAGAATCACGCACCAAGTCTCACGTGCGTTCGACTTGAATAAAACAGGAGGTTGACAAGGAGATGTATAGAGAAATATATTTGACAGACAGACAGGAGATTTTATATGATTTCGAGAGCAAAGAAATATGTGGCAGTGTTACTGGTTTTTGTATGCGTGTGTATGATATTTTCTCCCCAGACTGTATATGCAGCCGAGGACAGTTCGCAGCATGAAACTGTCAAAGTCGGTTTCTTTGCCATGGATGGTTATCATGTGATGGATGAAGAAGGCAACCGCAGTGGGTATGGCTATGATTTTCTTCGGCTGATGGCCCGTTATTGGGATGTAGATTACGAGTATGTCGGATATGATAAGAGCTGGGATGATATGCAGCAGATGCTTGAAGATGGCGAGATTGACATGGTAACATCTGCCCGCAAAACACCGGACAGAGAAGAAAAGTTTGATTTTTCACGTCCGATCGGAACCAATTATGGGATGCTGACCGTCCGCAGTGACAACAGCACGATTGTGGACGGCAATTACAGCACTTACAACGGTATGCGTGTGGCGCTTTTGAATGGAAACACCCGGAATGAAGAGTTTGCGGATTTTGCAGACGACAAAGAATTTACATATGTTCCATCTTATTTTGATACGACCACAGAAATGGATGAAGCCCTTCAGAGCGAAAAAGTTGATGCGATTGTTACCAGTTCTCTGAGAAAAACAAACAATGAGCGAATCGTGGAGAAATTTGGCAGCAGCGATTTCTATGTCATTGTTAAAAAAGGCAATACAGAATTGCTGAATGAGATCAATTATGCAATCGATCAGATGAATGCAGTTGAGGGTGACTGGAAAACGACGCTTTACAATAAAAATTATGAAAGTATAGAAACTAAGAATCTGGAATATACGGAGAAAGAAAAAAGTATTATTTCACAGTATTCCAAGGACAACCCGCTTCATGTTCTGTGTGATCCGACCCGTTATCCATATTCTTATAATGAAAATGGTGAGATGAAGGGTATTATCCCGGATTACTTCCGGAAAATTGCAGACTATGCCGGGATTTCCTATGAGTTTCTTACACCTGCCACCAGAGATGAGTATATTGCTTATCAGAAAAATAAGGAAACCACAGATATGAGCATCGATGCGCGCCTGGAAACAGATAACTATGCTGAGACGAAAAAATGGGGGATTACTGCACCTTTCATTACGATGCAGCTGGCAAGGGTGACACGGCGTGACTTTGATGGAAAAATTAATGTTGTTACTACTGTTGACCAGACAGCATCAAATTCAATTGAAGATGCAATGGCACCCGGTGCAGAAAAACTGATGTGCAGTACCCGACAGGAAATGATGGAAGCTGTCCGTGAGGGTAAAGCAGATGCCGCCTTCGTCTACTATTACATGGCACAGGCGTTTGTGAACAGTGACACTACGGGCACCATGACATATACTATGCTGGAACAGCCTATATTCACCTACCGCATGGTAATTTCATCAACTGAGAACCATGCGCTGGCTGGTATTCTGACGAAAGCAATGTATGCCATGCCCCAAAATCTTGTTGAAAATCTTGCAGCACAGTATACCACATACAAAGCAACAGAGCTGACATTTGTTGACTGGATACGTCTGCATCCTGTTGTTACTGTTTGGGTTCTTCTTATTTTTGGATGGCTGCTGACTACTATGGCTGTGATAATGGTGCGTCTCAGTGCAAGAAAAAAAGCTCAGAAGGCGGCCCAGGAGAAAGCTGAGGAAATGGCGGAACTGGCAGAGCATGCACAGGCTGCAAACAAGGCAAAAACAGCATTTCTGTCACATATGTCCCATGATATGAGGACACCGATGAATGCAATCATAGGATTTACCGGTATTGCAATGAAAAACAATCCGTCAGACGAAGTGAAAAATTGTCTGGAAAAGATTGACGAAAGCTCAGAGCATTTACTGTCGCTGATCAATGATATATTAGATCTGACCCGCATCGAAAGTGGAAAAGTGAATTACAATCCGGTACCGGCGGATGTGAAAAACATTACAGATTCTGCATTGGATATTACAAAAGGTTTTCTTATGAACAGGGATATCAACTTTAAAATTCAGCGTGAAGAAGCAAAGATTCCAAATGTACTTGCGGATCCTGCACGCCTGCGCGATGTGCTGGTCAATATTCTGAGCAATGCCGTGAAATTCACTCCGGATGGAGGGACGATTACATTTGAAGCCCGGTGTCAGGAAAAGGACGGGGATGGATATATAAATATGCGTTACCGCATTTCGGATACTGGTATTGGCATGAGTGAGGAATTTACAAAAGAAGTTTTTGAGGAATTTGCACAGGAAGATTCCGGTGTGAGAACGCAGTACCATGGAGTTGGACTGGGGATGGCTATCGTAAAGAAGTATGTAGATATGATGGGCGGAACCATTTCCGTGCAGAGTAAAAAGCATGAGGGAACCACATTTACTGTGGATATTCCTTTGGAAATTACAGATAAGGAATGTAATAAGTCAGACACAGGCTTTTCTGAAAAGGTAAATCTTACAGGTGTGAATGTCCTTCTTGCAGAGGATAATGAACTGAATGCAGAGATTGCTGCCGTGCAGTTGGAAGAGTTAGGGATGAATGTAGAAAGAGCTGTGGATGGAAAGAATGCTGTTGAGATTTTCAGAAATCATCCGGAAGGCACATTTGATGTAATCCTGATGGATATCATGATGCCTGAAATGAATGGTTATGAAGCAACAAAAGCAATCAGGGCAATGAATGACAGACCGGATGGAAAAAACATTCCTATTATAGCAATGACAGCTAATTCATTTGCAGAAGATGTTCAGGCATCACTGGATGCAGGGATGAACGCACATTTGTCAAAGCCGATTGTGATTGATGAAGTTATAAAAACGATTTTAAGGTATGTATATAAATGATTAGCAGAGGTTCATGAATTAGTGGAATACAATTGACAGGAGGAACTTATGAGAAGAAATACCAATCTGTGCGCAGGTGGTATCGCTTGTTGATGTTTATGATGCACTTACAAGTGAAAGATGTTATAAGAAAGCATTTAATCATGACACAGCGATTCAAATGATTCTGGATGGGCAATGCGGACAATTTAACCCCATCCTTCTGAAATGTTTGAAAGAACTGAGTCTTCAATTTTCAAATATGTTTGATAAGGAAATGGATGAAAATAGCTATCGCCATGAAGTACAGAGACTTTCTAATGAAATACTCAGCGACAGATCTTTACCGAATCAAAATTATTCACAGAGTGTTGTCAAGGTCATGCAGGAAAAGATCGATTTCTTCAAATCAAACAGTGGAATGTACTCAATTGATTACAATGCAATTTCAGGCCAATTAACTATCTTAAACGGAGAACATCAGATATTATGTCAGAGAGATAATCCGAAATTCAATTTGTTCAAAGAATTTGGAGTAAATGAAGAAGAGGTTCAATGTATTCGTGTTTTATTACATCAGACATCTGTACAAAATAAAGAAATATCTGCCACGATAAAAGCGACGGCGGATAATAACAGTCAGATGTATAGAATGAAATTGCATACATTGTGGTCGCCTTTAAAGAAGGATGGATACATTGGAATCATTGGATATTTTGACACTGTAAAATAAATATGAAGATTACAATCATAGAGTGTATGGAATCAAATCCATATGCTCTTTTTCTTGAAATAAGTATGCTTCAATTAGCTGAGTGGATATGTTTGAAGATGAAAGAGAAAGAATACTAAGGTGGTCGGCTTTTACAGATGAACAAGAAGTTTAGGTTACTGTTCACACGCTACTATCCCGCGAGGCGTTTTGGCATGAATATGCCAAAATCCCGAAACATTGTACAACCTTTACAAATTCGTCCATTATCATTGCTATTTTTTGGTAAAAAGAGTATACTTTAAAGCACTAAACACCAGGAGTATAAAATTATGAACACACACTCATCCGGATATTACAGCATAGACAAAGACTATAATATCCTAAGCTATAACGACACTGCCAAACAACTGTACCCCAATCTCCAGCCGGGAGTGAAATGCTATAAGGCACTTATGGGGCTTGATTCCCCATGCCCGCCCTGCCCTGTAGCACTGGGGATACAGGGGCCAAAGACCTACCTGGATCCGATCCGTCATATTTATGAGACAGTTGATGCAGTAGAGACTGTACAGCCCGACGGTAGCAGAGGACATGCACTTGTATTCAGCACAGTAGCCGAAGGAGAAAGCCTGTCAAAGTCTATTCCCACAGGTGAGAACTCTCTCCGTCTGCTGGGTGCCATCAACCTGCTTGCTTCTGACTACATGTCTGTTTATGGCGTAAACCGGGAAACCGGGAAAATCTCCGTATATCGTTCCAGATTTACTGATGCTTTTGCGGATATTAAAGATAATGCGGACTATAAGCTGTCATTTAATTTTCTCATCCAGAAATATATTCATCCGGATGAGCGTTCCTATGTGTCCAGACACCTGAATTATGAAACCCTGCTGGAAAGACTTTCTCAGGAAGCCTCTTTCAAAATCCATTTCAGGGTTGTCACAGATACTGTCCATTACTATTATCTGCTCATTGCCAGAAACGGAAACGCCGATGACTATCGGGATTTCGTAATTGCAGTGGCCTGTGAAGACAATGATGTGACAGCACGCAAAATCTATGAAAATCAGCTCCACTCTCTTCTGGCATCCATTACCCATGCTGCCGGCTACTTTCATCTCGACCTTACAGATGATAAGATTCTGAAGATCGGAGGCACTTCTGCCCTGGCCTATAAGATAGATGCTGACGTTTCCATTGACCATTTTATTGCAGAGACTGCTGTTTTTATACCGGTATTAAAGGACAGAAACGATTTCATTAACGCATTTTGCCGCAGTTCCCTGATGAAAAGCTACGAGGACGGTCAGGTAGAGGTCACCAGAGTTTCCCGCTGTCTCTACGATGACAATATAACCAGGCTTTCCAAATATGTGACAAGACTGCTGCTCAATCCTTCCAATAACCATCTGGAAGCAATTCTCTACGGTGAGGATGTCACCAGAACACAGGAAGCCTATGAGACACAGGTAAGTATTGTCCAGACACTGAGCAGCAACTACCTGAACGTATACCTGATCAATCCCAGAGAAAAAACTCTCTCTGTGATCAAGCAGGAAGACCGCGATGTCCCTGCTCCAGACAAAAAACACAACAATACATACCCCTATGATCTTTTCCTCTCAGGCTATATCCGGCAGCGTGTATATCCGGATGACCGTACAATGCTGGAAGAATCACTGGAACTGGATAATGTAATGAGTGTTTTGTCCGGTCAGTCCGAATACAAGGGGAATTACCGGATAAATGACAGGGATGGTATCCATTACTATCAGTTCCGCTTTATCAAAAACGAAGACTCCGGTATCATTGTTCTGGGATTTTTGAATGTGGACGATGTGGTGGAATCAGAAATCAGACACCAGAAGCTTCTCAAAGAAGCTCTTGATACTGCCGAACGTGCCAATGCAGAGAAATCCAATTTTCTTTCCCGTATGTCCCACGATATGCGTACGCCGTTGAATGGGATCATTGGTCTGCTGGAAATTGATAAAAAGCACGAAAATGATATCGGATTCTTGAAAAGTAATCGTGAAAAAGCATTCATTTCAGCCAGTCATCTGCTCTCTCTTATCAATGATGTACTGGATATGTCCAAGATCGAGGAGGGCGGACTTGTACTCAACCATGAACCTTTTGATCTGATCAGATATGAAAAAGAGACACAGATGCTGATTGATATGCAGGCACAGAAAAACGGCATTGATTTCACCGTTCATATCGCACCGGAGATATACGAACATCCCTTTGTATACGGCAGCCCTCTGCACCTCCGTCGTGCCATGATGAATATTTACAGTAACTGTATCAAATACAACAGAGAAAATGGGGCAATCCATACGGAGATCCATGCTCTCCCTTCCCATGATCATAAGCTGGTCTGCAGATGGACGATCTCTGATACGGGAATCGGCATCAACAAAGAATATCTGGAGAAGATCTTTGAACCCTTTACTCAGGAGAATATGGATGCCCGAAGTGTATATCATGGCACCGGACTGGGTATGAGCATTGCCAAAGCGCTATTTGAACAGATGGGTGGTACCATTGAGATTTCCAGTACTCCGGGTATCGGAAGTACTTTTGTGATCACTTTGCCATTTGAAGAGGCAGAAGAAACGGATATCTCTTCTGAGCCAGAATCTGAGCGAAACTCCATTCAGGGCATAAAGATCTTGCTGGCAGAGGATAATGAAATAAACAGAGAAGTGGCACAGGTACTCCTTGAAGAGGAAGGTGCTGTGGTAACTGCAGTATCCAATGGCAGGGAAGCTGTAAAACTTTTCTCCCGTCACCCCGAGGGGACATTTGATGTGATACTTATGGATATTATGATGCCTCTGATGGACGGATACGAGGCCACACGCCAGATCCGGAAGCTTGACAGGACGGATGCTTCTTCCATTCCCATCATCGCACTGACCGCTAATGCTTTTGCAGAGGATGTACGCCATGCACTGGACTGTGGTATGAACGCACATCTGGCCAAACCACTGGATGTAGAAAAAATGATCCATACGATTGCCTGTTACTGTTCAAGGGTATGCATAAGTCATTGTAAAAAGTGACGAATTTTTATTTTTTTATATTGTGGATAATCATGTTCAGCAGAAAAAACTGTGTTTATAGTTTTTTCTGCTGTTCCTTGTTGTGTGATACGAATCATGTTCTGTCATCAGCTTATAGCGAAGTTGTTGTTGTCGGTGCAGGAGCAGATGCAGTAGATTATAAACTGATCAGTATTTGCCATAAAGGAGATATTGTCGTATCACAGGACTACGGTGTAGCTGCAATGGCATTGGGAAAAGGTGCTTATGCTATTCATCAATCAGGTAAATGGTACACGAATGATAATATTGATCAGATGCTAATGGAACGACAGAAGCTATAAAGACTTAAAACAAAAACAGAAGAGTGCAATATCAGATAAAACATACAAAATGTACTTGAAGTTTTATCTTGAGAATCAGCGAATGCCGGATGCTACTGAAATGAATGATATATGCAAAAGGTTGTTTACGGCAGTTCAATCGCTTGCTTCTAAAACGGAATATGAAGAATTTTATAAAATTGTGGAAAAGCGTGAAAAAAGTTATGAAGAACGTATCCTAAGAGACATTCAGAGTGGAATTACACTGGAAACACTTATGGCAAAAAAACATAAGAAAATGTCGGAAGTAAGTTAGAACTGCTCTCAGGAGCATCGAGCAGCACAGAGAAATTTTGCTGAATGATATCCAGTGTTTTCCGCTTTTTCTGTAATTCTTTTTTTCCCCGGACGGTAACAGCCTGTTCAGATTCAAGATTTTCAATTTGTTTCTGGATTTTATTAGAGCTTGGGATTTTGGTAACACCGAGATCCTGAAGCTCTTTTTTTAGTGAATCGTGGAGTTGGTATTCTGCCTGATGCTTGGTCCGGTATGCTTTTGGATTTTTAGAAGATTTATAATCTTCAATTACTTTAAGGCAAAGCCGGTAAGAATCACAGTGTTTTTGAATGATTTTCTGCATGCTCAGATCACTGGTGATTTGTGCTATTCTCAGATCAGCCGCTTTAACAGAAGCATCAACATCAGAAATATGCTGCTGGAAATCTTCATAATTCAGCAGGTTATTTTCAGAAAGGTAGTTGAAGGTACGAGCCGCTTCTTTCAGGTTATTGAGTTTTGCCCATCGTTCAAAACCTTCACGATTGCCTGTTGTTACATAGGTGGAAATATTGATATACAGGCGAGCTTCTCTGGATAGGTGCCTTGGAGCTTTCGCTTTGCTACGATTTTTAGCCAGACGTATACGGACATTTTCCTTTCAGTGCTTCGTCTGCAAATTGCTGCCCTAAGCGCTGGGCAGTTTCGGCATCAACTTCTCCAGGTTTGAAGGACTGGATCAGATGAAATGCCAGGTTATCACTTTTATCCATTCCATTCTTTTTTGCATGTTCTCTCGTCATGGCAAATTCCATATCAGCTGTTTCAGGAGAACAGCCAAAACTGGAAACTAAAAGTTTTTCATCTGTCTTATCTGGATTTGTAATATAGTCCAGTATTTTCTTGTCTGCTACTTTAATGGGGAAGATCTTAAGATACGCCATAATTCTTTCACCATCTCTTTCAATTCTTGCATTTCTTCTGGATATAGATCTCCGGTGGTATTTACCTTTTTTGCAATCTGGTTGATATTTACACCAATCTTGTGCATTTCCTCATACTGTTTCTTCAGTGGAGAGGTAACGTTGCTTTCAGCGTTTTTCAATTTAGGGCAGGGTACCCTAAATTGGGATTTCCCGGAAGTGTATCCTCACTTCCTGTCCTTGCTGTTTTACCCCTCTATTAGTTAAAGTCAGGAGAACCAGGAAAATGCAAAAGAATTTGGCAGGTAGTACGGGAGTTAAAAATATGGTATGATTATGGGCAGGATATCAGAATAATCAGGAGTTGAATAAACTGTGAAGAAAGAAGAAATTTTTGAATATGTGAAGAAACAGTATGGTACGGTGCGGAGTATTTATGGGCACAATCACCGGATAATGCTGTGCTGCGACATAAGAATGGAAAATGGTATGCTGTAGTTATGAGTGTTGAAAAATGCAAACTCGGATTGGAAGGAAATGAATTTGTCGATATTATGAATGTAAAATGTGATCCGGAAATGACAAGTGTGATTATTCAGAACTTTGGATTTTTGTCAGGATACCATATGAACAAACAGCACTGGATCACAATTTTACTGGATGGATCAGTAAGTGAAGCAAAGACATTAGATTTTTTGGATATGAGTTATGACCTGATTGATGGAGCAGACAGAAAGGAAAACAAATGAGAAAAGCGATTGTATATGCATCTGTACATCATGGAAATACAGAAAAAATAGTAAAGGGAATAGCAGAAGAGTGCCAGGTAGATTTGATTGATGCTGTAAAACAGCCAGATGCAGATCTGAGCAGTTATGATATGATTGGGTTTGCATCAGGAATCTATTTTTCAAAATTTCATCAGTCGATATTGAGATTTGCAGAGAAGAATCTACCGGACGATAAAAGGGTATTTCTGATCTGTACTTATGGTGGAAGTGCGAATTATAAATCCATAGAGCAGATTTTGGACAAGAAGCATTCTACAGCAATCGGAAAATTCGGATGCAAGGGCTATGACACATTTGGCCCATTTAAACTGGTGGGTGGTATAGCAAAAGGGCATCCAGATGAAAAAGATATAAAAAATGCAGTTGAGTTTGTAAAAGGACTTTAAATAGTTTAGCGAAAAAGAAAAACTGGGGAACAGTCCTCGGTTTTCTGATATTTGCGGGTCAGTCTTCAATTTGAAAAATCTCTTCTACTGGCATTTTCAGATAATGTGCCAGACGGATTGCAATTTCGAGAGACGCATTTCGCTTACCACGCTCAATGCGTCCGATGGTATCACTGCAAGAACCGACAGCTTTTGCAAGATCCGCCTGAACGAGATTTCGTTTTTCACGGATATCTTTAAGTGTGTTGTTAATTGCCATTTTATCACTTCCTTTATTATTTTCAGCAGGAGCAGGCTAGAAGTCTGCAGTTGATCTTTAATGAAAACCAGGGATTTCTGCCCCTTTGCATTTTCCGATTACTTTCCCAAAGATTTTAAAAGAATCAGATTCATAAATCTGGATTGGATGATACTTTTCATTCAATGAAACAAGGTAAACTCCATCTGGTCCGTCATGCAGCTCTTTGATATAGGTATTGCCATTGAGATAGAAGATACCGATTTCACCGTTGGAGATACTGTCTTGTTTATGAACCCATGCAACATCTCCGGTATGATACATTGGTTCCATACTGTCACCAGATATGCGGATTCCAAAATCCGTTTTCTCGGGTGCAAGATGACAGCAGGATAGCGCATTTTGAAAGGAGTTTTTATGAGTATACGTGTACTTTTCATCTGCCACGACAGTGTTTAAGGAATGGAGCAAAAGTCTTGATTTTATTGGATTTCTTGGATGAAAGTATAGAATTTACACACTATTTATACCTTTGGAAGACCGAATCGGCTTAGTTAGAATAGTAAAGACACAGGTTGAATCTTGCGTCTTTTTTCTTAGATTATGTGATCATATATTACTTGAAAAATTAAATAACACATGATAAATTATAAATGTGACGTAAAAAGAGTCACATTTTATAAAAAGGTGATTAATATGAAAGAATTTTTGGAAAAATCATTACAGCAAAATGTAATAATGACGGAGAATAAAGAGGTATATAAAAAGCTCCCGTTAGCATATCGTGGAAGATATAATATTTTTACGGTAGAGATGAATGCTGTATTATGGATGGCTATTCATCCCAAAGAGGATGTCGGACTTGTTATGTTACGTAGAGACAGAGCTGGCGTAGAAAAAATGACAGGATTAAACTGTGCAATATTTCTTGATCGAACTACATTTTATATAAAAGAAAAATTGATGGAAGAAGGAATTCCTTTTGTTATAGACGGAAAGCAAGTATTTCTTCCATTTATTGGTTATTTGCTGAGTAAGGAAAATGAAAGAGAATTGCCACCAGTTCATTTGATTTCGTTTTTGACACAAAAAATGCTTCTGATTGCCATTTATGAACGTTGGAATGAAGTGAGAGTATCTGGTGCGGCAAAACGTTTGGAAGTGTCAACAAAATCTGCAAGCCGGTGCTTTGATGAGTTGGAATATTTAAATGTTAAGGTGTTGGGCATGAAAGGTAAATCAAGAGTTATCAATATTCCGGATGACCGAGAACAATTATGGCAGCAGATTGAGAGTGTGTTAAGAAATCCAGTGATCCGAAGATTTATATTGAGAAAAGATATGAAACTTGAAAAGAAAGCAGGTATTTCTGCTTTATGCGAGTATTCTCTTTTGTCCGATAACGCTTATCCTACCTATGCGGTAACGAAGAAAGAGCTGAAAGCTAGTGGAGTGAAAGAAGAAAAGCAAGCAAGTGAATTGGAAGAAATTGGATGTGTTGTTTTGGAAGTTGGATATTTCACTGATTTTTTGGGAAAAGGCTTGCAGGACCCTTTGAGTGTAGTACTGTCACTGACAGAAGAAGAGCAAGAAGAGGAACGGGTAGATATTTCTATTAATGAGATGTTTGAGGAATATGTATGGTCAAGGGATTAGATACATTTCAGAAGTACTTTAAAGATTATGAAGAACAGTATGTTTTAATAGGTGGCGCAGCCTGTGATATTCTGTTTGAAAAACTAAGAAATGCGAGGTTATGCACAATGAAAAAAATACTATTTATCTGCCACGGCAATGTTTAAGGGATGCCGTGAAAGCCTTGGTTTTAAAGGATTTTTTGATGATTGACGAATAATTTGCACCTTATTTACACCTTTGGAAGACCGGATCGGAATAATAGAGAAAATAAAGAAATAGATAAATATAACAGGAAGTAATTTTGTCATATTGGAAATAATTAAAATTTGCTGAACCGTGTTGATTTTTTTGATTGATTGAGTATAATGAAAGTAAGAACAGAAATGTTCTCGATGTAAGAGCATCGTTAAAAGTTGGGCTGCAGGTGGAGCAGGATAAAATTCCATCTCATTAGATGTCTTAACTGGGCATCGAGCTTGGCAACTTGGATAAAGTTGTAGTCCACGTGGGGGACTTAATGATTTTCACGTCATTATTGATATCTTAACTGGATATCGAGGCTGACAACCAGCAGAAAACTCTTTTTAAAAGAAATTCTTAGAGGAGTGTGGTTAAGTATCACACTCCTCTTTATGTATGAGGTGTAAATGGCAACAAAGGTAGATAAGAAAAACGCAATACGACAAGGTATTATAGAGGCGGCAATTGTATATAGCCAGAGTTTGGCGGGTAAAACGTTTCTGTATGTATATGGAGATGAATATTTTGAAGTTTCTTTTCCGGTGGATCATTTTCTGCATTTAACAGGAGTGGAGACAATACTTTCTGCAAAGGATTTTTATAGGAATGCAAAAAAGGCTATTCTTACAAATAATCAGTTCTATTTTGATGCAAGACATATATATGCAAATGCCAAAAAGAAACTGCCATGTTTGAAGCGGTTGCCAGAATTAACAAATGAGATGGTTTGTGTTCTTAAGGATATGCAGACTATGACAATTACATATAAGCTCAGCGTTACAAATTTGGAATTTACATTGGGGCTGACAGAAAACACAGATAGAGGTGGAAACAAGATTAATGATTTTTTCTTGCCAATGTCTTTGCGAGTTAAGGATTCATCTGTTGAAAAAAGTAACGATGGAGAAATCATAGATTTCATTTTTTCAAAGGATGCCAGTGTAGCGAAGTATGATATTTTATTGGTTGAAGATAAGGATAAGAAAATTCCAGGTTGCATAAAGCATTTGATTAGTGACAGCTTTTATTATGAAGCAAATGAATAATTACATATAAAATAATCAGAGCATCGGGGAACTGGTGCTTTTTGTTTTGTAGGGAAATAGGAGTTATTGTATATGTTTAGACAAGACAAATTAGAAAGGAAGATCCTTCTACCGTAGCAGATGACAACTTTCATTTCATGACTGCTTTTTCTCTTGTCCGCCAACTGATCGGCACCCGAAGTTGTCCGGAAAAATCGGATTTTATGTGTTAGTTTACATGATAGGCATCCGTTTTAATAAATCTATCTGAATAGGAAATAGTTGCTATATCGGCTAAAAAAACAGCACAATAGATAAAATGAATGGTGTTTTTGCCGATAGTGTGATATACTAATCAGTAGATTAGTACGTTTTGGAGTTGATTTATGATGGAGGATGGTAGATGAAATACCTTTTAGTTGCTGATATAGCAAAAAAATGGAATGTGTCAGAGCGCAGTGTTAGAAATTACTGTGCCCAGGGGCGTGTGAATGGTGCGTTTCTTACTGGTAAGACATGGAATATTCCAGAAAACGCAGAGAAACCAGAGCGTATCAATAAGAAAAAAGAAGAACCGATTACGCTGCTGGATATTCTAAAAGAGCAGAAGACCAGTAAATATACTGGTGGGATTTATCATAAGACACAGATTGATTTGACCTATAATTCTAACCATATGGAGGGAAGTCGCCTGACACACGATCAAACTAGATATATCTTTGAAACCAATACTATTGGCGTAGAAAAAGAAGTGCTGAATGTGGATGATGTGATCGAAACGGCAAATCACTTCCGGTGCATTGACATGATTATTGATCATGCAAAAGCGACTTTGACGGAGAAATTCATCAAAGAACTTCACTTGATTTTGAAGAACGGCACCAGCGATTCTAGAAAAGATTGGTTTGCTGTTGGTGATTATAAGAAACTTCCGAATGAAGTCGGTGGTATGAATACCGCACTTCCGGAAAAAGTTGCCGATAAAATGAAGGCATTGCTGACGGAATACAACGCCAAAGAAGAAAAGACCTTTGAGGATATTCTTGACTTCCATGTGAAGTTTGAGCGAATTCATCCGTTCCAGGATGGTAATGGGCGTGTGGGCAGATTGATTATGTTTAAGGAGTGTCTAAAATACAATATTGTTCCGTTCATTATTGAGGATAATTTGAAGCTGTTCTATTATCGTGGATTGAAGGAATGGGACAACGAAAAAGGTTATCTGACCGATACCTGTCTGACAGCACAAGATAAGTATAAGGCGTATTTGGATTATTTTAGGATTGAATATTAAACGAGCTAATTTCCAGACTATATAATAGCTAAAATGACTTTTGGAAAAAGGCAAACAAAGAATTGAGTTATAAATGGAGAAAGCGGATATGAATGACAAAAAAGGTGTAATATATATTCTCACAAATCCTTCTTTTCCAGATTATGTGAAAATAGGATATGCAGATAATATAGATAAACGATTGAAACAATTGAATCGCAGCGAATGTATTCCATTCGCATTCCGAGTATATGCGACATACGAAGTGAATTCAAGATTGTCAGATTTGAAGTTACATGCGATTATTGATAAGTTGAATCCTGATTTACGTTCTGTTGATGAATTTAATGGTCAGAAAAGAGTGCGTGAATTCTACGCAATGAAGCCAGAAGAAGCATACGCAATTTTGGAGGCAATGGCAGAAATTCACGATTGCAAGGAGAATCTGAAATTAGTTGTTCCAAGTGATGTAGAAGCACAGGAGGAACAGTTGGCACAGGAAATTGACACAGAGAGCCATGAAAAAGCGGAGAATTTTTCATTTGCAAAATGTCAGATTTATGTTGGAGAAGAAATTGAATATTATGATGATCCAAGTATTAAGTGCAAGGTTGTTGGGGACAGAAAAGTGGAGTATCAAGGAAAAGAAATGTCGTTGACGGCTGCTGCAAAACTCATATCTGGAAAGAAATATTCGATTGCAGGTCCGAGATTTTTTAAATATAAAGGCGAGTGGTTAAATGATATTAGGGCTCGTATAGGATTTTAATTTTACCAATGATGTTCTGATAATATTTGTTATCAGGAACTATCTACAGAAGAGGGAGGCTGTATTCATGACGATAATATCTAAAAAGCAGATGTCCGAAGAAGATATAAAGCTTCAATATATTACACCAGCGATTACGGCAAAATGGGACATCAAGAAAATAACGATGGAAACCAATATAACAGATGGAAAAATTAATCTGAAGGGGAATTTTATTACCAGAGAAAAGCCGAAACGTGCAGATTATGTTCTATATTTGAATCCTAACAATCCGATTGCGATTGTAGAAGCAAAAGATAATAAACATAGTATTTCACATGGTTTACAGCAGGCGATGGCCTATGCCAGTATGTTGGATATTCCGTTTGCTTATAGTTCAAATGGAGACGGATTTTTTGAACATGATTTTCTGACTGGGAAAGAGCGTGAATTAGATCTTGATGAATTTCCAACAGAAGAAGAGCTATATTGCAGATACAAAAATGGAGCAAATAATGGAGAAGGTCTGTCAGAAAATCAGGAAAAAATGATTCAACAGCCATATTATAGTAGCCAGAAGACATATCCGCCTCGTTATTATCAACGTATTGCAATTAATCGAACAGTAGATGCAATTTCCATGGGTAAAGATCGCCTGCTTTTAGTTATGGCAACCGGAACTGGAAAAACATATACAGCGTTTCAAATAGTATACAGGTTATTAAAAAGTGGTATGAAAAGCAAAATACTTTATCTTGCTGACCGTAATAATCTCGTGGATCAGTCTATTCAACAGGACTTTGCACCATTAGAAAAAGTAATACATAAAGTTAATTTTTCAAAGGATGATCCGAGTACGATTACGTCATATCAGGTTTATTTTTCATTGTATCAACAGTTGGCAGGTGGAAATGATGACCAGGAAGAGGATATTAATAATACAATTCTTAAACTGAAACAGTTATTTAGACCTGATTTTTTTGATTTGATCATCGTAGACGAGTGTCATAGAGGTTCAGCCAAAAAAGAAAGCAACTGGAGGAAAATACTGGAATATTTTGCATCAGCAACACAGATTGGTATGACTGCTACACCAAAAGAAACAAAATATATATCAAACATTGATTATTTTGGTGAACCGATTTACACATACAGCTTAAAAGAAGGCATAGAGGATGGATTCCTTGCTCCATTTAAGGTAATTAATGTTATGACAGATATTGGAGAAGGGTGGAGACCTCGTAAAGGACAATGTGATATTTACGGAAATGAAATTGAAGATCGAATTTATACCAATAGTGATTATGATTACAATATTATTATAGAAGACCGTATTCAACAGGTTGCAGCAGAAATTACAAATTATCTAAAAAGCACAGATCGTATGGCAAAAACAATTGTATTTTGTGCGACAGAAGATGCGGCAGAAAGAATGAGGGTAGCATTAGTAAATCAGAATTCGGACATGGTACAAAAAAATCCTGATTATGTGGTTCGGATTACCGGTAGTGATACATATGGAAAAAGCAAGTTAGACTATTTTATATCTGTCAGAGAAAAATATCCGGTAATTGCTACAACTTCAAAATTATTATCCACAGGATCAGACTGTAAAATGACAAAATTGATTGTGCTGGATGAAATGATTGGTTCCATGACAGAGTTTAAGCAAATTATAGGTCGTGGAACACGTTTACGGGAAAAAGAAGGAAAAACACATTTTGTTGTTATGGATTTCCGAAATGTCAGTAGATTATTTGCCGATCCAGATTGGGATGGTCCAATTGAGATGGACGAGGATTTTAATCCTAAGTCCGGGTCGGGAAAAAATACTAAACCACCTGTAGGACCAGGCCCCGATCCTGTAGATCCAAAGCAGCCGAAGCCAATTGTGAATCGTGATGGATGTCAGGTGAAAATTGTCTATAAGACTGTATCCGTTTATGACGCAAATGGAAAATTGCTTCGTCAAGAAAGCATTATCGACTACACGAAGGAGAATATTCTGGGTGCATATGCTTCTTTGGATAATTTTATTCGAAAATGGTCGGCAGAAGAAAAGAAAGAAAAAATCAGGGGACTTTTGCGTGAACAGGGGATTGATCTTGAAACATTGAAGGAAGATCAGGGAATGTCAGATGTTGATGATTTTGACTTTATATGTCATGTTGCATTTGATAAGAAACCATTGACACGCAAAGAACGTGCTGAAAATGTTAAGAAAAGAGATTTCCTGAATAAATATAGTGGTGCTGCCAGAGAAGTATTAGAGGCATTATTGGACAAATATATGAATACGGGAATATATGAAATAGAAAAGACAGAAATATTGAAACTGGATCCTTTTATGAAAATGGGAAAGCCACAGAAGATAGCTTCTTATTTTGGCGGTAAGGATGGATATTTAAAAGCAGTGAAAGAACTGGAAAATGCAATTTATGATGGAGGAGCAGCATAAGAATGGGAAATATGTCAAATTTTGTAAAAAGAGTAAGAGATATCATGCGTAATGATGCGGGTATCAATGGTGATGCACAGCGTATTGAGCAGATAGCATGGATGCTCTTTTTGAAAGTATATGATGCAAAAGAACAGGATTGGGAATGGGATGAAGAAGACTATCAGTCCATTATTCCAGAAAAATGTCGTTGGAGAAACTGGGGACATGATGAAGATGGAAAAGGAATGACAGGAGATATTCTCTTGGATTTCGTAAACAATACATTGTTTCCAACGTTGAAAAATCTTCCAGTCAATGCAGATACTCCAATAAAAAAGGCTATTGTGCAGACAACATTTGCTGATGCGAATAACTATATGAAAGATGGTGTTCTTCTACGTCAGGTTATTGGTGTAATTGATGAGTTGGATTTGACAGATTATGAAGAAAGTCATGCTTTTGGAGAAATTTATGAAACAATTTTGAAAGAATTACAGAGTGCAGGCTCTTCTGGAGAGTTTTACACACCTCGTGCAGTGACAGATTTTATGGCACAGATGATAAAACCACAGATAGGCGAAAAAATGGCAGATTTTGCTTGTGGTACAGGTGGATTTATCACAAGCTGGTTAAAAGAACTAAAGAAAAAGGTTAAGACAACCGAGGATGAAGAAATGTATGCAAACTCTATATATGGAATTGAAAAGAAGCAATTTCCGTATATGCTTTGTATCACAAATATGTTATTACATGATTTAGATGTTCCTCAGGTTTTCCATGACAACACATTGTTGAGAGATGTTCTTGATTACACAGAGGATGATCAGGTGGATGTTATTCTTATGAATCCTCCCTATGGAGGCTCAGAGAAAACAGAAGTCAAAAATCATTTTCCATCCGATCTTGCGAGCAGTGAGACGGCAGATCTTTTTATGTCAGTTATTATGTATCGTTTGAAAGAAAATGGTAGAGCAGCGGTAATTTTACCAGATGGATTTTTATTTGGAACAGACAATGCAAAAGTAGCCATTAAAACAAAACTGTTTTCTGCGTTTAATGTACACACAATTGTTCGTATGCCTGGAAGTGTTTTTTCTCCGTATACATCAATCACAACCAATATTTTGTTCTTTGATAGAAATGGTACTACAAAAGAAACATGGTTTTACCGTCTGGATATGCCAGAAGGATACAAGCATTTCAGTAAGACAAAACCTATGAAATCAGAGCATTTTGCACCGGCAGTCGAATGGTGGGAAAACCGCCAGGAAATACAGGAAGAGGGATTTGATAAGGCAAAGAAATACAGCATTGATGAAATCAAAGAGAAGAACTATAACATAGACCTTTGCGGATATCCTCATGAGGAAGAAGAAATTTTACCACCAAAGGAATTGATTCAGCAGTATCAGGAAAAAAGAGCCAGTTTAAATGCTGATATTGATAGAATTCTGGCGCAGATAACTGATATTTTGGGAATAAATCTGGAGGAGAACTAATGACTGGACAGCAATTAAAAAATTCAATATTACAAATGGCCGTGCAGGGAAAACTGGTTCCGCAGGATCCAAATGATGAGCCAGCATCTGTTCTCTTGGAACGTATTAGAGCCGAGAAAGAACAGTTGATAAAAGAAGGAAAAATTAAGAAAGAAAAGAATCCTTCTATAATCTTCCGGGGAGCCGATAATTTGCCTTATGAGAAGATTGGAAAGAACGAACCGATATGTATTGCGGATGATGTGCCATTTGAGATTCCGGAGAGTTGGGAGTGGGTACGTTGGGGAACATTGTCAGAATCTATTCAGTATGGCTACAATGCCCCGGCACAAGAAAACGGACGAATAAAGATGGTTCGCATTAGTGATATTCAGGATAATTCTGTAATGTGGGAAACAGTTCCTTACTGCGACATAAAAGAAGGAGAAATTGATGCGTACCTTCTGAAACCCAATGACATTCTGTTTGCAAGAACAGGTGGAACAGTTGGAAAATCTTATCTTGTACAAGAAATTCCAGAAGAAGCTATTTATGCAGGTTACTTAATCAGAACCAGATATAGTAACCAGTTGTGTCCGCAATACTTGAAATACTTTATGGAGAGCGAATTGTATTGGTCACAATTACGAGAAGGCACTATTGCTACCGCACAGCCAAACTGTAATGGAAAAACACTGGGAAATATGCTTGTACCAATTCCTCCATCACATGAGCAAATTCGCATTGTTGAAAAACTTAATGCAGTTATGGCTCATGTAATTGAATATGGCACAATCGATTCAAGATCAAAACATTTGAACAATATTTTCCCAGAGCGACTTAAAAAATCCATTCTCCAAGAAGCCGTTCAAGGTAAACTTGTACCACAAGACCCTAACGATGAACCAGCCGCCGTTCTTTTGGAACGTATTCGTGCAGAGAAGCAAAAGTTAATAGCTGAAGGTAAAATTAAGAAAAATAAGCACGAATCCATTATTTTCAGAAGGGATAATTCTCATTATGAGAAGTTGGACGGAATTGAGCATTGTATTGACGATGAAATACCGTTTGAGATTCCGGAAACATGGGAATGGATTAGGCTAGGATCGTTATTTACTATCAATCCGAGAAACAATATAGCTGACGATACGGTTGTCGGATTTATGCCAATGCCACTATTAAAAGATGGATTTCACAGCGGTCATACCTATGAAACAAAGCTATGGAAAGATGTAAAATCTGGTTTTACACATTTTGCAAATAATGATGTTGTAATCGCCAAAATCACACCCTGTTTTCAAAATAGAAAATCTGCTGTGATTCACGACCTTCCAAGTGGCTATGGTGCAGGAACTACAGAGCTTCATGTTCTTCGTGATTACACAAAAATGTTATATATACCTTACTTTTTAATGATTTGCAAAACTCATGATTTTATCCAAAACGGCATGAAAAATTTTAGTGGAACAGCTGGACAACAACGTGTAGGGAAAGACTTTATTTTTAATTATTTAGTACCACTTCCACCGGTAAATGAGCAAAAAAGAATTGTAGAAAAAGTAAATGTTTTAATAAAATCTTGTGATATTTTGTAAAATCAGGCATACACTTCAAACTTCTGGAGTGCATGCCTTTCCCGTTACCAATTTATGATTGTATCTACGATTGCACGCTGTTCAGTGGATGTTTTTCTGAGATAAATACGGGTAGTTTCAATGCTTTCATGTCCCATAAGGTCAGCAAGAAACGCTATATCATTGCAGCGTTCCAAGAAACTTTTTGCAAATCGGTGCCGGAATGAATGTGGATATACCACTGCAGGATTGATATTATATCTCACCGCTAATTTTTTTAGCTGTCCAGAAATGCCACGAGTAGTAATACGCTCGCCATACTTGTTCAAAAAAATGAAGCCACTTTCTTGTTGCTTTTCAGCCAACCAAGAAAGGGCTTCATTTTGCAATTCTTTGGGGATATAAATTCTACGCAACTTTCCGCCTTTGGAGTATAAATCAAGATGTCCCAATTTAACATGTTCAGCTTTGATCTGAATCAATTCACTGACTCTTGCTCCCGTGGCGGCAAGGAAACGAATTACGAAATACCAAAACATTTCATCATCTTTTTTCAGACATGATTTGAAGTATTCATAGTCCGCTTCACTAATTACATTTTCCAGATAACTTTTCTGCTGCACTCGTACAAACGGTAACTTCAATTTTTCTTTCCCAATAGATTCCAGATAACAGTTCAGTGCACGCAGTCTGAGATTTACGGTCTTTGGCTTATAATTTTCTATAAGCCATACCTTGTATTCTCGTAGCTTTTTCTGCGTGATATCATCGTATTGTTGTCCGTACTGTTTAATAGCAAACATATACGATGATATCGTGTTTTCTGAGAGATTGCTTTCTCTCAAGTGTCTTTCAAATTTTTCGTTTTCTATCATGACGAAAGACCTCCTTTCGTCAGATATTATACAATCAAGGATTAAATCAAAGAGATTTTATCAAATAATTCTCTCTGCTTTTCCACGATACGTTTCTGTTCTGCTAACGGTGGAATAGGGAATAACATATTCATAACACTGTTTCGGTCTATTCCAGGGATAACTCCTTGCCCCTTAGACTTTATCTGATTAAAATTTGCTTGTAAGAATAAACGGATATAAAGCATATCAAGTGTTGAAAATTTTTTTATTGCCATAATTTGCCTTGCAATATGTGCTTTTTCAATATCGCAAATCACTGTTTTTCCATATCCAGAACCTTTGCATACCAACAAAATATCACCATAATTTACAATTATTTTAGGCATTTCCGTCCAACGATTTATTAAAACGCCATTTTCCGATAAACTACTGGCTCCTGTAATATATGGAATTCCATTGCATTTATCGTTATATTCTTCAGGCTTAAAATCAGTTCCGGAAAGCAGCGAAATAATCTGTCCTAACCTCGTCCACTCCCAACTTTCCGGAATCTCAAACGGTATTTCATCGTCAATACAACGCTCAATTCCGTCCAACTTCTCATAATGAGAATCATGGTGTGCTACTTTTTGAAATTACATCTGTCCAATAGGACTTCTAATTGCTCAACAATGCGTACCTGTTCATTATATGGAGGTAATGCTACTAAATATTTTTTAATTTCACCCATACCCAAATCAGGAACACCAATGGATTGTCTTGCCTTTATTGAATGGAGTAGTATCTGAGGACTTTCCAAATAATAACGAATATATGGAGCATAAACCAAAAGTGGACGAACAACGCAACATGAGTATGACACTAAGAATTCTCTGTCTATTTCTACCAATCTTGCTTTTCCTAATGCGGCACCAATTCTAGAGTAAATAATATCATGTTTCTTCGGTAAAGCCTTTCTGGACAACCTTTCAAAATCTGCTCTTGAAATATATTTGACATTTTGAGTGTAGTTTATTGTTCCATCATCCAACAAATCTTTTGCAGACAGAAAAAGTACACCTACGTCAGAAGATACAGATTTCGGCATATTGTGATCAATATCTCCAATCAAGCTACATATATTTTTCAGACGAGTCCATGTCCAGTTTTCCGGTATTTCAAAAGGAATTTCATCATCAATGCAAACTTCCTCTGAACCACGCTTTTCATAATGAGAATTATCCCTTCTGAAAATAACGGATTCGTGCTTGTCTTTTTTTATTTTTCCTTCAGCTATTAACTTTTGCTTTTCTGCACGAATACGTTCCAGGAGAACAGATGCTGGTTCATCTGATGGATTCTGTGGAACAAGTTTTCCTTGAACTGCCTCCTGTAAGATAGATTTTTTTATTCTATCAGGGAAAGCATTGTTTAGAGATTCTGTTTCAGAATATGTAGTACTGTAAGTATCAACATAAGGCAATATTTTTTTGAGCCTTTTAATAATACGTTTTTGCTCCTCTTCAGGTGGAACTGGTATAAGTGCTCGATATAGTTTAGCATCATTAATTGCAGGATAGGCAACGCCTTTGGCATTGTCAGTGCTATTTGCGTATGCATCGAAGTCTGGTGACATCAAATAATAAAACAGGAATTTATTGTAAAAACCAGTGTGACAAGTAAGCGCAGCAAAGCCAGTACTAGCAATAGGTTGATGGCTAAAAGTTCGATTAACAATGCACATATTATGCAGATATGGACGCACAGTAGAATAAAGAATATCACCAATAGCAACAATTTTTCTTGCCCTTGATGGTGCTTTATCTGCAGTGATAATAAATTCTTTATCATTAAGTTTTTGATTTTTGTTATCAATAGATCCAATATCTATATAACAAAAATCATCTATCGGTTTCATTTGCCCTCTATTGTAAACAATTTTACCAAGTCTCACCCATTCCCAACTCTCCGGTATCTCAAACGGCACTTCATCCGCAATACATACCGGCTCATTCCTTCCAATCTTCTCATAAGGCAAATTATCAGAAAATAGACATTAAAAACAAATCTGCAATGAAATATAATAAATCCACATTGCTTCCATAAAATCAATTCTACGATAAAGACATACCGTCTAGACAGCTACTTTTTAAGCTCTTACCCAAAAGACATATAATATATAGGCTCAAATGGTGAAAGCGCCCATTTGGGCCTATTATTGTATGAATTCATGTGTTACAACCAGAGCAAGATCCACCCGTGTATTACAGTATTGTTATTTTGACAATTTTGTATTACTTACGAGTAGCAGACTTGATGGGGGTTACGTCCCCATACCCACGTGAAAATATAATTGCTGGCAATTACATTTTAGCAGACACGCAAACGTTTCTGAGTAAGCGTCACAGACAACAAAATAAGGAAATTTTGATAAGGCATTCACCTGGAATGGGTGAGTGTTTTTTTGTTTTTAAGTATTCAATTAACCGAAAAAATAAAAAAATTTTCATCAGGGAGCTGTAAAAATACTTCTCAGCGTTTCGTTTTATGTAAGGGTATTTTGGACAGGAAAAAAATTTTATCAAGAGCCTGTATTTATGCCCTTCATCTTTTGAATATATGTAAGGACATTTTTTGAGCCGGCATAAAAATGTTTTTTACAACACTTAGAAATAGAAACGAGGCGAGAAAAAGAATGAAATATGAATACATGAAGGAGTCAGAGCAGATGATTCAGTACTTCCAGTTTCCGAAGTTTTTGCTAAAGCTTCGAATTTCTCAAAATGCAAAATTTCTTTATATGATTTTGTATGACCGGGCGCGGATATCAAGAAAGAATAGTTGGATAGACAAGTATGGAAATGTTTATCTGATATTTCCAATAGATGAATTGTCTGTTCAAATCGGCAAATGTAAATCTTCTGTAAAAACAGCATTGAAGGAATTAGATGATGAGGGATTATTGGTTCGCAGGTCTGGTGGATTTTCAAAACCAAATCATTTATATGTAAAAATTCCATCTGATGAGATTGGGCTACAGCCGGTTGAGAATAAAGCGGTTGAAAAGATGGCTGTAACAGAGCCGGAAAAGCAACCATCATCTGGCAGTAAAAATGGTTGTGCAGGAGTCGGAAATGTGGCACCTAGTGAAGTAACTGAGAAATATAAAAGAAATAAATATCATGAAGTAAATTATTACTATGAGGAAGGAGAGAGTTTGTGATGAGAGAAGAAGATACTGTATGTGTAGGCATTGATGGTTTGCAATACTGCAAAATCTGTGGGGAAGCGAAAGAAACATTTTTCCCCAAGGGTGGATTTATGGGGATGAAGAAACATTCCAGGCAATGTGCCTGTGACAGAAAAGCATATGAAGAAGAACAAAAATATTTTAAGGACAAAGAGCACCGGGAATTAGTCAGCAGAAATACGAGCATCTGTTTTGACGAGAGCAGAATGGAAGAGTGGACATTTGAGAATGCAGATATGTCAGATACGGTAATGCATAAGGCAAAAAATTATGTTGATAACTGGGAGAAAATGAAAAGAAATCATATCGGGTGTTTGTTCTGGGGACCGGTTGGTACCGGGAAAAGTTATATTGCCGGGTGTATTGCCAATGAACTTTTAAAGCAGGAAGTAACGGTAAAGATGACAAATTTCAATACCATTATCGATGATATATTTCCACTGGCAGACAAAACGGAATATATCAATGCATTGGTTTCCTATCAGCTTTTGATTATTGATGATCTTGGAGTGGAACGAAATTCAGAATATGCGTTAGGAATTATTTTTAGTGTCATAGACCGCAGAATCTGTTCGGGACGCCCTTTGATCATCACAACCAATCTTCCGCTGAAAGAAATAAAAAGTGAGACCATGTTGGATAAAAGGCGTATCTATGACCGTATTTTAGAAATGTGTACACCAATGTATGTTGGAGGCACAAGTAAACGAGAAGTAATTGCAAGTATGAAAATGGAGAAAGCGAAAACGTTGTTGAATACCAACAGAGAGGAGGAATGCGAATGAATCATACAGAAAAAACAATACCTGTTTGGAAGAAATATTCTTTAAATGTTTCCGAAGCAGCAGAATATTACGGAATTGGCGAAAAGAGATTAAGACAGATCGCAGGTGAAAGTGAAGGAGCAGATTTTATTTTGAAAGTAGGTTCTCATATCCGATTCAAAAGGAAATTGTTTGAAGATTATCTAGATACAGCCAGTACAGTTTAAGTAACAGAATAGAAGAAATAGTAATGAAAATAATGTTCATTTTGTCTTAGCGAAGGGAAGGTCTTGTGGTATAATGAAGAAATTGAGACGGTCTTCCAAGTTAAATGAACATTTGATGAAGGAGACGAAATATTATGAGTGAAAAAAGGAGAAATCATAGGTTGTATATTACACAATGGAGAAATTTTTAAATTGAAAATAGCAAGGTGTAAAATGGAAAAACATACACCTTATTTTACACCTTTTGCTGACGATATTATGCGAAAATAAACCAGGTTATGCCAGAAAGCAAAAATTCACAGAGGCTTACAAAGCCAGAAATATCAAGAAAAACTAAGAAATGCGAGGTTATGCAACAATGATAAAAATACTATTTGTTTGCCACGGCAATATCTGCCGTTCCACTATGGCAGAATATGTTATGAAAGATTTAGTTAAAAAATTCGGTCTGGAGGATTCGTTTTACATTGATTCCGCAGCTACCAGTCGGGAGGAAATCGGCAATCAGGTTCATCATGGAACACGCCGAAAATTACAAAAAATGGGAATCCCTTGTGGAGATCACAGGGCACGTCAGATGAAAAAATCAGAATATGATGAATTTGATTATATCATCGGAATGGATCGTGAGAATAGAAGAAATATGATGCGGATTTTAGGAGAAGATCCAGAGAACAAGGTTCAGTTGCTTTTGGATTTTACAGATTCTCCGAGAAGTATTGCGGATCCATGGTATACAGGTAATTTTGACATTACTTACGATGATATAAAAGAAGGATGCGAAGCCCTTTTGCAATATATTACAGAACATGATATGATAAGTGAGCGTTAGCAGAATAGAATGGAAAAGAATACATAACTTTTCATAACTGTTGACGTAAAAGAAACTTAAGCAAGAGGATTTTAAATGAATGTTTTAAATATTGAACATGTTAGTAAATTATATGGAGAGAAAAAGATTTTTGATGATGTTTCTTATGGAATTCACGAAGGCGATAAGATTGGAATTATTGGAATCAATGGAACCGGAAAGACAACATTATTAAAAATTATTGCGGGGTTGGAAGAACCAGATGAGGGACAGGTAATCCGCCAGAATGGATTGCGTGTAACATATCTTCCGCAGAACCCGGAATTTCCAGATGGAGCAACGGTACTGTCTTATGTCGCTGATGGGAAACTGAGTCAGGATTGGGCAACGGAAAGTGAAGCTAAGACAGTGTTGAATAATTTGGGGATTACAGAACATGATGCTTTGATTGAGCATTTGTCGGGAGGACAGAAAAAACGTGTTGCACTTGCGCGAACGTTAGTGAATCCGGCAGATGTACTGATTTTGGACGAGCCTACGAACCATATTGATAATGAGATGGCTATATGGCTGGAGGATTATTTGAACCGATTCCGTGGTGTTGTAATTATGGTTACACATGATCGTTATTTTCTGGATCGTGTAACGAACAAGATTTTGGAGATTAGTCATGGTAAGCTTTATTCTTATGTGGCGAATTATTCAAAGTTTTTGGAGATGAAGGCGCAACGCGAGGAGATGGAACTGGCAACGGAGCGAAAACGACAGAGTGTACTTCGTATGGAATTGGAGTGGGCAAAAAGAGGGTGTCGTGCACGTTCAACAAAGCAGAGAGCCAGATTGGAAAGATTGGAAGCTTTAAAGGCCGGGAAAGCACCTGTTACAGATCAGAATGTAGAGCTTGATTCAATTGGAACGCGAATGGGGAAAAAGACGATCGAGCTGCACCATGTAAGTAAGAGTTATGGAGAGAAGAGGGTAATCGACGATTTTGATTATATTGTGTTAAAGAATCAGTGTTTAGGAATTATCGGACCGAATGGGTGTGGAAAGTCTACATTGATGAAGATTATCACAGGAGTGATTCAGCCGGATGAAGGTGAAGTTGAAATCGGAGATACAATTAAAATCGGTTATTTCGCGCAGGAAGTCACAGATATGGATGGCAAACAGAGAGTGATTGATTACATTAAAGATGTGGCCGAGTATGTACCGACAAAGGAAGGGCGAATTACGGCTTCGCAGATGCTGGAGCGATTTTTGTTTGATGGGGCAATGCAATATACTCCGATTGAAAAATTGTCTGGTGGAGAGAAGCGAAGATTGTATTTATGCAAGGTTTTGATGGAATCTCCGAATGTATTGATTCTCGATGAGCCGACAAATGATTTGGATATTCCAACGTTGACTATTTTGGAAGATTATTTGGATTCATTTTCTGGAATTATTATTACGGTATCCCATGATCGATATTTTTTGGATAATGTAGTTGAGCGAATTTTTGCATTTGAAGGAAATGGTAAATTAAAACAGTATGAAGGTGCATATACGGATTATCTGGAAACAAGGCAGAGAATGGGAATGGGAGAAACCGGAAGTAATCCGGGAAGTGGTTCCGGAAAAGCGATAAATACGCCGGAAGAAAAGAAAAGTAACGCGAAAGAATGGAAACAGAATCAACCGGTGAAATTAAAGTTTAGTTTCAAAGAACAACGAGAATATGATATGATAGATGACGAGATTGCTGAACTGGAAGAAAAAATTGGGAATCTGGATGCAGCAATTATGGAGAATGCGACGAATTCTGCAAAACTTTCAGAATTGATGGGAGAAAAATCGGAGGCGGAAGCACAGCTTGAAGAAAAAATGGATCGCTGGGTGTATTTGAATGATTTGGCTGAAAAGATTGAAGCGCAGAAAAAATAGCATTTTTGTTACAAAAGATATAGACAGCGTGCAACAAAATTACATAAATTTAACGTATTATGCACGTTTCGTTTATTGATTTGAAAATATAGTCGAAGTATACTGATTACGATGAAGGATGGAGGAAGATAACAATGAAGAAACCTGTATTAGTAATTATGGCAGCAGGTATGGGCAGCAGATATGGTGGATTAAAACAGATTGATCCGGTAGATAATGAAGGACATATTATTATGGATTTTTCCATTTATGATGCAAAGCGTGCCGGATTTGAAAAAGTAGTATTCATCATCAAGAAAGCAATTGAGAAGGAATTTAAAGCGGGAATTGGAGACAGAATCAGCCAGTATATGGATGTCGAGTATGTATATCAGGAACTGGATACACTGCCGGAAGGATTTGAAGTTCCGGAGGGACGCGTAAAACCATTTGGTACAGGACATGCAATTTTAAGCTGTAAAGATGTAGTAGATGGACCATTTGCAGTAATTAATGCAGATGATTATTATGGAGTACATGCATTCCAGGAGATTTATAATTATCTGACTGAAAACGAAGATGATGAGAAGTATCATTATGCAATGGTAGGCTACATTTTGTCTAATACATTGACAGAGAATGGATATGTTTCCAGAGGAATCTGTGAGATGGATAAGGATGCATTTCTGACAGGAATCACAGAACGTACACACATAGAGCAGCGTGATATGGGCGTACAGTTTACAGAGGATGATGGGCAGACATGGGAAGATATTGCGGCAGATAGTATTGTGTCTATGAACATGTTTGGATTTACAGCAAGTATGTTAAAAGAACTGGAATGTCGTTTCCCAGAGTTTTTGGAAAAAGGATTGGAAGAAAATCCTATGAAATGTGAGTATTTCCTTCCATCTGTAGTAAGTGATCTGATCGAGGAAGATAAAGCAGATGTTAAAGTCCTGCGTTCAGAAGACAGATGGTACGGAATTACATATAAAGAGGACAAAGAAGCTGTTGTTTCAGCGGTCCAGAAGTTAAAGGATACAGGTGTTTATCCACAACATTTGTGGGAAGCATAAGCATGAATCCTAATTAAAGATTTTATGTTTGACAGCATTGTAAAAGAAAGGATGAAAAGATTATGGCAATTTTAGTAGCAGGTGGAGCAGGATATATTGGAAGCCATACTTGTGTGGAACTTCTGAATAGAGGATATGAAGTTGTTGTTATTGACAATTTGTATAATTCAAGTGAAGTGGCATTAGAGAGAGTACAGGAGATTACAGGAAAATCTTTGAAGTTTTATGAGGGGGATGTCCTTAATCGAGAAGATCTTGATCCTATCTTTGAAAATGAAAATATTGAAGCGGTGATTAATTTCGCCGGATTAAAAGCTGTTGGTGAGTCTGTTCAGAAACCTTGGGAGTATTACCACAACAATATTACAGGTACACTGATTTTGACAGATGTGATGAGAAAACATGGATGTAAAAATATTATTTTCAGTTCTTCCGCAACAGTATACGGAGACCCTGCGGAGATTCCGATTACAGAAAATTGTCCAAAGGGAGAGATTACGAATCCATATGGAAGAACAAAAGGAATGTTAGAGCAGATTTTAACAGATTTATATGTTGGAGATCCAGAATGGAATGTGATGCTGCTTCGTTATTTCAATCCAATCGGAGCACATGAATCAGGAAGAATTGGTGAGGATCCAAAGGGTATTCCGAACAATTTGGTGCCATATATTGCGCAGGTTGCAGTAGGTAAGTTGAAATGTCTTGGTGTATTTGGTGATGATTATGATACACCGGATGGAACAGGCGTACGTGATTATATTCATGTAGTTGATCTTGCGGTTGGCCATGTGAAAGCAATTGAAAAGATGAAAGGACAGACAGGAGTTCATATCTATAATCTTGGAACAGGTGTTGGATATAGTGTTCTGGATGTTGTGAAAGCGTATGAAAAGGCTTGTGGAAAGAAAATTCCATACGAGATTAAACCTAGAAGAGCCGGAGATATTGCAACATGTTATTGTGATGCAACAAAAGCAAAGGAAGAGCTTGGCTGGGTAGCAGAGCGTGGTATTGAAGAGATGTGTGCAGATTCATGGAGATGGCAGTCACACAATCCGAATGGATACAGAGACGAAGAGTAATAGGTAGTTAAAAACTATGAGTGGTTGTCAACGAAAGTTGGCAGCCACTTTTTCTATTGGGATGTGTACGAAAAAACTTTTGAGAAATAATGTAGAAAGTGTTGACAAAAACAAGTATAGTTGCTATTATAAAAAAACAGAACGCACTCTGTTTTATAAATAAAACAAAATAGCGTTTGTGGGAAAGTGGGAGATACTATGAGAAGACAAGTATATTCTTTACTCGTTGATAACAATCCGGGTGTTTTAAGTAGGATTGCAGGATTGTTCAGTAGACGAGGCTACAGTATTGACAGTATCACAGCAGGTAGAACTGCAGATTCAAGATTTACCAGAATTACGGTAGTAACATCGGGTGATGAATTGATTTTGGAACAGATTGAAAAGCAGCTTCGTAAACTTGTAGATGTGAGAAGTATTAAGAAATTACAGGATGAAGATTCTGTGTATCGTGAATTGATGCTGGTTAAGATTAGAGCAAATTCAAAACAGAGAAGTGAAGTTGTTTCTGTTGCAGATATCTTCCGTGCGAAGATTGTTGACGTAGAGCAGGATTCACTTATGATTGAGCTTACTGGAAATCAGTCAAAATTGGAAGCATTTTTAAATTTGCTGGATGGTTATGAGATTTTAGAGCTTGCAAGAACCGGAATCACAGGATTGTCAAGAGGAAGCAAAGATATTACATATTTATAATCCTTATAGAATATCGAAGTAGGGATTGCAGTAATTTTTAATTTAGAAGCTAGAGGTTTAAAAGCCTTTAACTAGATACAAATCAGTCGGGATAATCCGACATGAAATTTTAGGAGGAATGGCAAATGGCAGCAAAAATTTATTATCAGGAAGACTGTAACCTTTCAATGTTAGAGGGAAAAACAATTGCAATTATTGGATATGGTAGCCAGGGACATGCACATGCATTGAACCTGAAAGATTCTGGATGCAATGTTATTATCGGTCTGTATGAAGGAAGCAAATCTTGGAAGAAAGCTGAAGAGCAGGGATTTAAAGTATATACAGCAGCAGAAGCAGCTAAGAGAGCTGATATTATTATGATTCTGATCAATGATGAGAAACAGGCTGCACTTTATAAAAAAGATATCGCACCAAATCTGGAAGAGGGAAATATGTTAATGTTCGCTCATGGATTTAATATCCATTTCAATCAGATTATACCACCGGCAAATGTTGATGTTACAATGATTGCCCCTAAAGGACCAGGACACACAGTAAGAAGTGAGTATCAGGTAGGTAAGGGAGTTCCTTGTCTGGTAGCTGTTGAACAGGATGCTACAGGTAAAGCTCTTGATATTGCACTTGCATATGCAGCAGGAATCGGTGGAGCAAGAGCCGGAGTTCTTGAGACAACATTCAGAACAGAGACAGAGACAGACTTGTTTGGTGAGCAGGCAGTACTTTGCGGTGGTGTTTGTGCATTAATGCAGGCAGGTTTTGAAACATTATGCGAAGCTGGATACGATCCAAGAAATGCTTACTTTGAGTGTATTCACGAGATGAAACTGATCGTTGATTTGATTTATCAGTCAGGATTTGAAGGAATGAGATATTCTATTTCAAATACAGCTGAGTATGGTGATTATATTACAGGACCAAAGATCATTACAGAAGATACAAAGAAAGCAATGAAAAAGATCCTTACAGATATTCAGGATGGTACATTTGCAAAAGACTTCCTGTTAGATATGTCAGAAGCAGGCGGACAGGCTCATTTCAAAGCCATGAGAAAACTGGCAGCAGAACATCCATCAGAGAAGGTTGGAGCTGAGATTAGAAAACTCTATAGCTGGAGTGATGAGGATAAACTGATCAATAACTAATTAGAAAATCAGGAAAAGATAAGATTAGATAAAAGGCATTGTTCTACAACAATAATAGTTGTAGGGCAGTGCTTTTTTATATATTAGGAAAGTGCTTTCCTAATATATAAAAATCGCTCCGCTAAGGATGCACACTGTGGTGTACAATGTAGGTGTTGCAAGCGACCGTCACAAGCGCAATAAAAAACATCCGCCATGACGGTAGCGGATGTTTTAAAATCGTCTATATATTAATTAAGCAATGCTGTTTACAGATTTTGAAAGACGAGCAATCTTTCTTGAAACTGTATTTTTGTGGTATACACCTTTGCTTCCAGCTTTTGTGATTTCAACGATAGCAGCTTTGAGAGCTGTCTTAGCAGCCTCAACGTCTTTCTGTGCAACTGCAGCGTCTACTTTCTTAATAGCAGTTTTAACTTTAGATTTGATTGCTTTGTTTCTAGCAGCTTTAGTTTCGTTAACTAAAATTCTTTTTTTAGCAGATTTAATGTTAGCCAATCTGAGCACCTCCAAATAATAATAAATTTTCAAATGTAATAATATCTCAAGCGGATGATAAATCACCACTTTACTTGTCCACATTAGACTCGGACACGGACGTTCTAATGGAACATACTCGTTTATTTTATGCTAATAGGAAGAACTTGTCAATACATAATTTGAAAAATAATGTAAAAAATACAAGTAGAAAAAAGGAAAAGAGGAAAAATTGACGATGTTAGAAAAATATAATGTGAGAACCGATCTTGCGTTGGAAGAAAAAGAACGCTTTGAATCAGATCAGGTTGAAATTCCGGGAGTGATTTTAGAGGAAGAGTATGAAGACGAACTGGAGATTCAGATTACAAAGGTAAAAATCGAAACGGAAAACGGAGCTAAAAGCATGGGAAAACCAGTAGGAGTATATTTGACGATTGAAGCACCTAATATGGCAATGTCAGATGAAGATTATCACAGAGAAATTTCCGAAAAGCTTGCAAGAAAAATTGGGGAGATAATACATTTGCAGGAGAAAGAAATTTGCTCCGTTTTAGTTGTAGGACTAGGCAATCGTCAGGTGACGCCGGATGCACTTGGCCCGTATGTTGTAGATAATTTAAGAGTGACGAGGCATATTATGAAAGAGTATGGGAAATATGCAATGGAAATGGAAGAAAATGGAATTGTCAGCGCGATTGTGCCGGGGGTGATGGGACAGACGGGGATGGAAACGCTTGAGATTATAAAAGGCATTGTGTCAGAGACAAAACCAGATATGGTTATTGCGATTGATGCATTGGCTGCACGAAATTCAAAACGATTAAATCGAACGATTCAGATTGCAGATACGGGAATTCATCCGGGTTCAGGAGTAGGAAATCATAGGAGTGGTCTTACAAAAGAGACACTGGGTATTCCGGTAATCGGAATTGGAGTTCCGACAGTTGTAGATGCAGCGACGATTGTTAATGATACTATGGAAAACCTAATTAGTGCGCTGGAAACATCGGAGGTGTTAAAAGGAGTCGGAAATGTATTGCGAAGCTATAATAATAGTGAAAAATATGAGCTGATTAAAGAGTTGATATCACCACATTTAAATGGAATGTTTGTCACACCAAAAAATGAAGATGAGCTTGTAAAACAAATCAGCTATACTTTATCTGAATCGTTAAATATGCTTTTTACAGAAATGAAAACGAATAATTAAAAAAGTTATTTCATATATAAATATAACGGAAATATTGTGTGAATATGTCTAAGTATAAATGTCTGTCATTTAGATGCTGTTTAATATAGAAAGGAAAGGTCGTGGAAAATATGAAGATACCAAGGTGGGGGACAAAGGCGGCAGGTATTGTTGTGTTGACGTTGGTATTTTCATATGCTTGCGGAGGTATGAAACCGGGAGTAGCGATGATAAAATATCAATTCGATGAAATGTTGATACAACATCTTGGGACTATGTTTTTGCCATCCATTGTATTTGCAAGTGAACTGTCAGGAAAAAATGCTGCAAAACAATGGGTGCTTAAGAGTACGATGGGGTGGTTTCCGTTCATTGGGTATGTTACCGAACAAGGAGAATATAAGCAGGTGATGGAGGATGAAGATACAATTGCGAAGATTCTGGAGTGCCAGGCGAATGACGAAAATCATGTTGATGAAAAAGGAAGCCTGGTAACAAATGAAATTCAAGAGGAAGAAGTTGTGCCTGCACAGAGTCAACCGGTTCTTGATTTGTCGATAGAAAGATTAAGAGATTTTGATTATCTACTGAGTAATTTCTATATTGTAGACAGTTCAACAATGATTGGACCGGAGCAATTGAATGCGGACACATTGCTTAGTGAGAATATGAAAATAGATCAGAGCAGTCAAGGACCGAAAATTTTGATTTTTCATACGCATTCGCAAGAAACATTTGCAGACTCTATACCAGGAGATCCAGGCACCAGTATTGTAGGAATTGGAGAGTATCTGACACAGCTTTTAAATGCGAAAGGGATAGAGACAATCCATGACACAGGGGTTTATGATATTATCAATGGAAAACTAGATAGAAGTAATGCCTATGAAAATGCAGAGGCCTCTGTCAGACCAATACTGGAGGCGAATCCTTCCGTTGAAGTAGCAATAGATCTACATAGGGATGGAGTGGCAGAAGAGACACATCTTGTGACAGATATTGGAGGGAAGCAGACGGCGAAAATTATGTTTTTTAATGGACTTAGCCGAACCAGGACAAATGGTGATATTGAATATTTATATAATCCTTACATACAGGATAATTTGGCGTTTTCGCTTCAAATGCAGCTTGCCTGTGAACGGATGTATCCAGGATTTGCGAGACATATTTATTTGAGAGGGTATCGCTATAATTTACATTTACTTCCAAAATCTTTACTGATTGAGGCAGGGGCTCAAACCAATACAGTAGAAGAAATGAAAAATGCGATGGAGGTACTTGCTGTGACCCTGCAGAATGTACTGACAGGATAAAAATAGAAAAAGAACATATGTTTGTAAAATGGAGAAAAAGATATTGAAAAGTAATTGAGATTCGTGATAATATAAAGAAGTATGCCATGAGGCAGTCTGTGTCTGATGGAATAAGATCAAATTTCTGGAAAGATACAGGAAGCAAGAGAAGGAGAGAGGATATGGCGAATAAAAATACATATGATGCAGATAGTATTGCGGTATTGGAAGGGCTGGAGGCGGTTCGTAAAAGACCGGGTATGTATATAGGAAGTGTATCTACAAAAGGATTGAACCATTTGATTTATGAAATTGTAGACAATGCAGTGGATGAACATCTTGCCGGATACTGTTCTGAGATTCGTGTGACATTGGAGAAGGATGGTTCCGCTACGGTTGAAGACAATGGACGAGGCGTACCGGTGGGGATGCATCAAAAGGGAGTCTCAGCAGCGAGACTTGTATACACAACATTGCATGCAGGAGGAAAGTTTGACGATTCGGCGTATAAAACAAGCGGAGGTCTTCATGGGGTTGGATCTTCAGTCGTGAATGCATTGTCGACACATATGGATGTGTGGATTAGTAGAGAAGGGGCAATCCACCATGATGCATATGAGAGAGGTATTCCTACAATTGAATTGGAGAGTGGATTACTTCCGGTTGTCGGAAAGACAAGAAAAACCGGAACTAAGGTGAATTTTTTGCCGGATGATACAATCTTTGAAAAGACGAAATTTCGTGCAGAAGAAGTAAAGAGTCGTATGCATGAGACAGCCTATCTGAACCCGAATCTTACAATTGTCTTTGATGATAAACGTCCGGGAAGCGAAGAACACGTTGAATATCACGAACCAGATGGAATTATAGGTTTTATCCGTGATTTGAATAAAAAGAAAGAAGTACTTCATGATCCGATTTATTTCAAAGGAGAAGCGGATGGAATTGAAGTGGAGGCTGTTATTCAATACGTAAATGAGTTCCATGAAAATGTACTTGGATTTTGTAATAATATTTATAATTCGGAAGGTGGTACACATCTGACTGGATTTAAAACAACTTTTACAACAGTGATGAATCAGTACGCACGTGAACTTGGAATATTGAAAGAAAAGGATGCGAACTTTACAGGAGCAGATATTCGTAATGGTATGACTGCAATTGTATCGATCAAGCATCCGGACCCGCGTTTCGAGGGACAGACAAAGACGAAACTTGATAATCCAGATGCAGCAAAAGCAACTGGCAAAGTGACTGGAGATGAGATTGTTCTGTATTTCGACCGTAACCTGGAAACATTAAAGACAGTGTTGTCCAGTGCAGAAAAGGCAGCGAAGATTCGTAAGACAGAAGAAAAAGCAAAGACAAATCTTTTGACAAAACAGAAGTATTCATTTGACAGTAATGGAAAACTGGCGAATTGCGAGAGTCGTGATCCGAAGAAATGTGAAATATTTATTGTTGAGGGAGATTCGGCAGGTGGTTCAGCAAAGACTGCCAGAAACAGAAATTATCAGGCAATCCTGCCAATCCGCGGTAAGATATTAAATGTCGAAAAGGCAAGCATTGATAAAGTGCTGGCTAATGCAGAGATAAAAACAATGATCAATGCATTTGGATGTGGATTTTCAGAAGGATACGGCAATGATTTTGATATTACTAAATTGCGATACGACAAGATTATTATTATGGCCGATGCCGATGTAGATGGAGCGCATATTTCTACATTATTATTAACACTGTTTTATCGCTTTATGCCAGAATTGATTTATGAAGGACATGTGTATATTGCGATGCCGCCACTTTATAAGGCAATGCCGAAGAAGGGGGAGGAAGAGTATTTATATGATGATGCAGCCCTTGAACGTTATCGGAAAACTCATGAGGGTGGATTTACATTGCAGCGATATAAAGGTCTTGGAGAGATGGATGCCCAGCAGCTTTGGGAGACAACATTGGATCCGGAAACAAGACTTTTGAAATTAGTAGAAATTGAAGATGCACGTATGGCATCCAGTGTTACAGAGATGTTGATGGGGACAGAAGTGCCACCACGCAGGGCATTTATTTATGAAAATGCAACGGAAGCCGAACTGGATATCTAAGATGCCTGGAAGGAGAAAATTATGAGCAATAATGAATCACAGATTATCAGAACAGAATATTCTGATTTGATGAAAAAATCTTATATCGATTATGCCATGAGTGTAATTATTGCACGTGCATTGCCAGATGTAAGAGATGGTCTTAAGCCGGTACAGCGAAGAACATTGTATGATATGCATGAGTTGGGAATCCGCTATGACAAACCTTATAGAAAATGTGCCCGTATCGTCGGAGATACAATGGGTAAATATCATCCGCATGGAGATAGTTCAATCTATGATGCGCTTGTTGTAATGGCACAGGATTTCAAAAAAGGAATGGTACTGGTAGATGGGCATGGTAACTTTGGTTCCATTGAGGGTGATGGTGCTGCTGCAATGCGTTATACAGAAGCAAGACTTACTAAATTTACGCAGGAAGCATATTTATCAGATTTGGATAAAAATGTTATTGATTTTGGGCCGAACTTTGATGAGACAGAGAAAGAGCCGTTGGTACTTCCGGCACGTGTGCCTAATTTGTTGATCAATGGTGCGGAAGGAATTGCGGTCGGTATGGCAACAAGCATTCCTACACATAATCTTGCAGAAGTAGTAGATGCGGTAAAAGCATATATGAAAAATGATGCGATTACTACAAAGCAATTGATGAAGTATGTGAAGGGACCTGATTTTCCAACAGGAGGAATAGTTGTAAATAAAGATGATTTACTTTCAATTTATGAATCCGGACAAGGAAAAATTAAGATTCGTGGGAAGGTAGAAGTCGAAGATTTAAAAGGTGGAAAGAAACAGCTTGTTATCACTGAGATTCCATATACAATGATTGGTTCTGGAATTTCTAAATTTTTAAATGATGTGGCGAATCTGGTAGAAACGAAAAAAACAACAGATATTGTAGATATTTCAAACCAGTCTTCAAAAGAGGGAATTCGAATTGTACTGGAATTGAAGCGTGGTGCGGATGTAGAGAATCTGAAAAATATGCTATACAAGAAAACACGTCTGGAAGATACATTTGGAGTAAATATGCTGGCTGTAGCAGACGGGCGACCAGAGACACTGGGACTTAAAAAGATCATTGAATATCATGTCGATTTTCAGTTTGAGGTAACAACGCGAAAATATAAGACATTACTTGCAAAAGAACAGGAAAAACGAGAAGTTCAGGAAGGATTGATCAAAGCTTGTGATGTGATCGATCTTATTATTGAAATATTGAGAGGCAGTAAGTCTGTGAAAGATGCAAAAGCCTGTCTGGTAAATGGGGTGACAGATAATATCAAATTTAAATCAAATATTTCTAAAAAGATGGCAGCAATGCTTAGATTTACAGAACGTCAGGCGACAGCAATTCTTGAAATGCGTCTGTATAAATTAATAGGACTCGAAATTGAAGCACTTCAAAAAGAACATGAGATAACAGTGGCGAATATTAAAAGATATGAAGATATTTTGAATAATTATGATTCAATGTCAGAAGTTATCATAGGCGAATTGGATAACTTTAAAAAGGAATATGGAAGGAAACGCCGCACAGTTGTAGAGAATGCTGAGGAAGCTGTATTTGAAGAAAAGAAAATCGAGGAGCAAGAAGTTGTATTTTTGATGGACCGATTTGGATATTCTAAGACGGTTGATGTCAGTGTTTATGAGCGTAACAAAGAAGCTGCGGATAAAGAAAGCAAGTATGTTGTGCATTGTATGAATACAGGGAAGATTTGTTTCTTTACAGACGCAGGGCGAATGCATCAGGTGAAAGTGCTTGATCTTCCGTATGGGAAATTCAGAGATAAGGGAACCCCGATTGATAATCTGACAAATTATTCGAGTGCCGAAGAACAAATTATCATGGTATGTGATGCAGAGCAGATGAGATTTGTAAAATTACTGTTTGCGACAAAGCAAGGGATGCTCAAGCAGGTGGATGGAAGTGAATTCCAGGTTGCAAAACGTACAATTGCAGCAACAAAGCTTCAAGAAGATGATGAATTACTAAGTGTACAGGTTGTAACAGACAATCAGTGTGTGGTGCTGCAGACGAAGAATGGATATTTCTTAAAATTTTCTGCTGCAGATGTTCCGAAAAAGAAAAAAGGAGCTGTAGGAGTGAGAGGTATCCGTTTGCAGAAAAATGATGAGATGGAACATGTTTATTTATATGAAGATGGTATAGAGACAAAGATTCAGTATAATGAAAAAGAAGTGACATTAAATCGTTTGAAACTCGCAAAAAGAGATGGAGTTGGTACAAAGTATCGAGGATAAACGCTACGTGAGGATGCGCAGTGATTCTGATAGGAATATTAAAATAAAATATTAAAATAAAATGCAAACCCTCTTGCATTGTAGATTGAAAAGTGTTATAGTAGGCATTAGTTACATAAAGGATTTGGCAGAAGAGTGAACGAAAGTTCACTCTTCTTTATTGCATTGTGAGAAAGGAAGTATAACGTGTCAAGAAGAGAACAATACGAACAACAGACAGAAGAACTTTTAGAACCAATCGTTACCGGACATGGATTTGAACTGGTGGATGTGGAATATGTAAAGGAAGCGGGAACCTGGTATCTGCGAGCTTATATTGATAAGCCAGGTGGAATCACAGTGGATGATTGTGAGGTTGTAAGCCGTCAGTTTTCGGATATTCTGGATGAGAAAGACTATATTGAAGATGCTTATATTTTTGAAGTGAGTTCTCCGGGACTTGGTCGTCCGTTGAAAAAGGAGAAAGATTTTAAGAGAAGCATGGGAGAGGAAGTTGAGATTCGTACATATCGGGCAATTGACCGTCAGAAGGAATTTACCGGTATTCTGAAAGCATATGATAATGATACCGTAACAATTGCTTACGAAGATGACACGGAGCAGATATTTAATAAAAGTGATATCGCTTTGATCCGTCTTGCTCTGGATTTTTAAACAATAAAATTGAGCAGTAACAAGAAGTTGAAAAAATAGAAATGAAATTTTATAAATTTAGGAGGAATGAATAATGAACACAGAATTACTGGAAGCCTTGACAATTTTGGAAGAAGAAAAAAATATCAGTAAAGATACTATGATGGATGCAATCGAAAATTCATTGATCAGCGCTTGTAAAAATCATTTTGGAACATCTGATAACATCAAAATTATTATGAATCGTGAAACATGTGATTATTCTGTATATGCAGAAAAAGAAGTTGTAGAGGAAGTATTTGATCCGGCAATCGAGATCAGTCTGGAAGATGCTGAAAAGCTGGATTCATCTTTGCACATTGGAGATATCGCTCAAATTCCTGTAGAATCAAAATCATTTGGACGTATCGCAACACAGAATGCAAAGAACCTGATTTTGCAGAAAATCAGAGAAGAGGAACGAAAAGTAGTATTTGATCAGTATTTTGCAAAAGAAAAAGATATCGTAACAGGTATTGTTCAGCGTTATGTAGGCAAGAATATCAGCATCAACCTTGGTAAAGCAGATGCGATGCTGACAGAGAACGAACAGGTAAAAGGCGAAAAGTTTGAGCCAACAGAGAGAATTAAACTCTATATTGTAGAGGTTAAGAATACAACAAAGGGACCGAAGATCCTTGTGTCAAGAACACATCCGGAACTTGTAAAACGTTTGTTTGAAGCAGAAGTTGCAGAAGTAAAAGACGGAACAGTAGAGATTAAGAGTATTGCACGTGAGGCAGGTTCTCGTACAAAGATGGCAGTATGGTCTAATGATGAGAATGTGGATCCTGTAGGAGCATGTGTCGGAATGAATGGAGCACGTGTGAATGCTGTTGTAAATGAACTTCGTGGAGAAAAAATTGATATTATTAACTGGAGTGATAATCCGGCATTATTAATTGAAAATGCTTTGAGTCCTGCAAAGGTTATTTCGGTTATGGCTGACCCGGATGAGAAAACAGCAAGCGTGATTGTACCAGATTACCAGCTTTCACTTGCAATTGGTAAAGAAGGACAGAATGCAAGACTTGCAGCTCGTCTTACAGGATATAAGATTGATATTAAGAGTGAAACACAGGCAATCGAAGCAGGAGAACTTCCAGAAGATTACATGGATCAGATGAACAACATGGAAGAAGATGAAGAGGGATATGTAGGAGAGTACGAGACAGATGCAGAAGATGCAGATGCTCAGTATGATAATACAGAAGACGATGTAGAAGAATTCGAATTTGTAGAAACAGAAGAATAATTCATATTCATCTTTGGAAGGAGATAAGATAGTTGACGACAAAGCGAAAGATACCAATGCGAAAATGTGTTGGCTGCGGCGAAATGAAACCGAAGAAAGAATTGATGCGTGTTTTAAGAACAGAAGAGAATGAATTTGTTCTGGATACAACAGGCAAGAAGAATGGACGTGGCGCATATCTGTGCATGTCAAAAGATTGTTTTGAAAAGGCAGTAAAGAGTAAAGGGCTTGAGAGGTCTTTCAAACAGGCAATTCCGACAGAGGTGTACGATCGTCTGGAAAAGGAGATGAGTGAACTTGAAACCAGATAAGATATTGTCTCTGATAGGACTTGCAACAAAGGCAGGAAGATGCGTGAGTGGAGAATTTATGACAGAACGAGAAACAAAGTGTGGTCGTGCCACACTTGTGATCGTAGCAGAAGATTCATCTGATAATACAAAAAAGAAGTTTCGGGACATGTGTGAATTTTATAAGGTTCCAATTTATTTTTACGGAGATAAAGATACCTTAGGGCATGCAATGGGAAAAGAATTCCGTGCATCTCTGGCAATATTGGATGAAGGATTTGCAAAGGGAATTCAAAAACAATTTGAAACAGTCAACGAGTAATTGCATAAAGGAGGTAGTTTATAATATGACAAAATTGAGAGTACATGAGTTAGCAAAAGAGTTGGGAATGGACAACAAAGAGTTATTAGATATTCTTGCAAAGAAAAAAGTGGAAGTGAAAAGCCATATGAGTACTTTGGAAGAGCAGGTTACAGATACAATCCGTAGCGAGTATGCAAAGAAAAAAGCTGAGAATACAGAGGACGGAGCTCCGAAAAAGAAAACAATCGTACAGGTATTTCGTCCACAGAATTCTAAGAGTGGAAAAATGCAGAATGGAAATCGTCAGGGACAGCGTCCACAGAATGGAAACCGCCAGGGACAGCGCCCACAGAATGAAAACAGAACTGCAAAACCTGCAAATCAGGGTCAGAATACACAGGGAGTGGCAGCAGCAAAACCACAGTCAAACGGCGTAAACGGATCACGTCCACAGAATGCGGAACAGGGTCAGAGAAGAAATGACAGGCCTCAAGGCGGACGCTTTAACAATAATGACAGAAACGATAGAAATGATCGTGGCGGACGCTTTAATAACAATGACAGAAACGATAGAAACGATCGTGGCGGACGCTTTAATAATAATGACAGAAACGATAGAAATGATCGTGGCGGACGCTTTAACAATAATGACAGAAACGATAGAAATGATCGTGGCGGACGCTTTAATAATAATGACAGAAATGATAGAAACGACAGAAATGACAGAGGTAATTCACGTCCACAGGGAAGACAGGGACAGGGACGCAGAGAAGATCGTGATTCTATTCCGGCACCAATGGTAGAACAGCAGAAAACTCAGAGAAATAAAGCAAAAGACAAAGAGAAAGATTACAAGAAGAAAGAGCTTCGTGACGGAGAGTTTGAGAATAAAGGCAAAAAAGGTAAAAAGCAGAAACAGGTAGCTGAAGCGAAAAAACCTCAGAAACCACAGCCGAAGCCGGTTGAGGTGGAAGAAGAAATTAAACAGATTACAATTCCTGAAGTTCTTACAATCCAGGAACTTGCTGATAAGATGAAGATTGTTCCATCTGTAATTATTAAAAAGTTGTTTATGCAGGGCAAGATTGTAACAGTAAACCAGGAAATTGATTATGAGACAGCAGAAGAAATCGCAATGGAATTCGATGTTCTTTGTGAGAAAGAAGTAGTTGTCGATGTGATTGAAGAACTTTTGAAAGAAGACGAAGAGGATGAAGCAGATATGGTGAAACGTCCTCCTGTTGTCTGTGTTATGGGTCACGTTGACCATGGTAAAACATCATTGCTTGACGCAATCCGTCATTCGAATGTGATCGATCGTGAGGCAGGTGGTATTACACAGCATATTGGTGCATCTGTTGTAGAAGTTGATGGAGAAAAAATTACATTTCTGGATACACCTGGACATGAAGCATTTACAGCTATGCGTATGCGTGGTGCAAGTTCTACAGACATCGCAATCCTTGTAGTAGCCGCAGATGATGGTGTTATGCCACAGACAGTAGAGGCTATCAACCATGCAAAGGCTGCCGGAATTGAAATTATTGTTGCAATCAACAAGATTGATAAACCAAGTGCTAATGTGGAACGTGTAAAACAGGAATTGACAGAGTATGAATTGATTCCGGAAGACTGGGGCGGAAGTACAATTTTTGTACCAGTATCAGCACATACAAAAGAAGGAATCAAAGAATTACTTGAGATGGTTCTTTTAACAGCAGAAGTTATGGAGTTAAAAGCAAATCCAAATCGTGCAGCAAGAGGTCTTGTTATTGAAGCTCAGTTGGATAAAGGAAAAGGATCTGTTGCAACTGTACTTGTGCAGAAAGGTACTCTGCATGTTGGAGATGCAATCGCAGCTGGTTCTGCACATGGTAAAGTACGTGCAATGATGGACGATAAAGGTCGTCGCGTGAAAGAAGCAGGACCTTCACAGCCAGTTGAGATTCTTGGTCTTAATGACGTGCCAAATGCCGGAGAAGTATTTGTGGGATGTGAAACAGAAAAAGCTGCAAGAAACTTTGCTGAGACATTTATTGCACAGAATAAAGCAAAGCTTTTGGAAGAAACAAAAAGTAAGATGTCTTTGGATGATCTGTTCACACAGATTCAGGAAGGCAATTTGAAAGAATTGAACATTGTTGTAAAAGCTGATGTTCAGGGTTCTGTAGAGGCAATGAAACAGAGCTTACTTAAGCTTTCTAATGATGAAGTAGTGATTAAGATTATCCATGGTGGTGTTGGCGCGATCAATGAATCAGATGTAACATTGGCATCTGCATCGAATGCAATTATTATCGGATTTAACGTTCGTCCGGATGCAACAGCAAAAGACATTGCAGAGCGTGAAGGTGTTGACTTGAGATTGTATCGTGTTATTTATAGTGCGATTGAAGATGTGGAAGCAGCTATGAAAGGTATGCTTGATCCAGTATTTGAAGAAAAAGTACTTGGTCACGCAGAAGTGCGTCAGACATTTAAAGCATCCGGTGTTGGTACAATTGCAGGTTCTTATGTACAGGATGGTATCTTCGAGCGTAACTGTTCAGTGCGTCTGACTCGTGATGGTATTGTAATCTTTGATGGACCTCTTGCATCACTGAAACGTTTTAAAGATGATGTAAAAGAAGTAAAAGCCGGATATGAGTGTGGATTTGTATTTGAAAATTACAATGACATTAAAGAGGGTGACCTTGTAGAAGCATACAAGATGGTTGAAGTAGAAAGAAAATAATCTAAAAATACTGCTCCGGACAGAATCTGTTCGGGGCAGAACGTATAAGGAGCGATGAAACATGAGAAAGAACAGTATAAAAAATACAAGAGTGAATGCAGAAGTTCATCATGAGTTAAGTAATATACTGCGTGGCGGGATTAAAGATCCACGAGTTGCACCGATGACATCCGTTGTAGCGGTTGAAGTAGCTCCGGATTTAAAGACCTGCAAGGCGTATATCAGCGTGCTGGGAGATAAAAAAGCTCAGGAAGATACGTTGAAAGGCTTGCAGAGTGCAGAAGGATATATCCGTCGTGAGCTTGCAAGAACAATCAATATGAGAAATACTCCGGAAATTACATTTATTTTAGACCAGTCCATTGAATATGGAGTAAACATGAGTAAGATGATAGATGATTTGACAAAAAAAGGTGAGGAATAAACATGAGTATTGTTTTATCTGAAATTTTAGCAGAAAAGCAGACGGTTGCTCTCGGGGGACATATACGTCCGGATGGAGATTGTGTCGGTTCTGTAATGGGACTATATCTTTATTTGCAGGAAGAATATCCTAAGCTGCAGGTTGATGTATATCTGGAAAATTTAGCAGATTGTTTTCTTTTTGTTCAGGATACAAATAAAATTCATAGTGAAATTGATGATTCAAAGGTTTATGATCTTTTTATTTGTATGGATTGCGGAGATAAAGAACGATTAGGGTTTTCTGCACCACTTTTTGAGAATGCAAAGATGACGGCATGTATCGATCATCATGTGAGCAATGAGGCGTTTGCAGATTATAATGAGATAATTCCGGATGCAAGCTCGACATCAGAATTAGTTTATCGATTGATAGACAAAGATAAAATCAGTTTGCATTGCGCGGAAGCACTTTATATGGGAATTGCCCATGATACTGGAGTGTTCCAATATTCCTGTACAGCACCGGAAACAATGGAGGCTGCGGCAGAATTGCTCCGTAAGGGTGTAAATGGAAGTGATATTATCGATAAGACATTTTATGAAAAGACATATGTACAAAATCAAATCCTCGGGAAAGCATTGCTTGAGAGTATGATGGTATTAGACAAGAAATGTATTTTTTCTTATGTATCAAAAAGAGATATGGAATTTTTTGATGCAGTGCCATCGGATTTAGAAGGAATTGTAAGTCAGCTTCGGTACACCACAGGGATAGAAGTCGCAATTTTTATGTATGAGACAGGATATCAGGAATATAAGGTGAGTCTTCGCTCAAAAGATGCTGTTGATGTTAGTAAAATCGCAAAATACTTTGGCGGTGGCGGACATGTTAAAGCTGCAGGTTGTACGATGAAAGGTACAGTGCATGATGTGGTAAATAATCTTATGAAAGAAATTGATATACAGTTAAAAGCAATTGGCGCAAAGGAATAGGCTTCATGATAAACGGAATTCTGAATATATACAAAGAAAAAGGCTATACATCCCATGATGTAGTAGCAAAGCTTAGAGGAATCGTAGGACAAAAAAAGATTGGGCATACAGGAACACTTGATCCGGATGCAGAAGGTGTATTGCCGGTGTGTCTTGGTAGAGCAACAAAGCTTTGTGATATGCTGACTGACAAAAATAAGACATACGAGACAATACTGCTTTTGGGAAAGACAACGGATACACAGGATATTTCAGGAGAAGTGTTAAAAATGGGAGACACATCCGCACTGACAGAAGAACAAGTGAAAAATTGCATTTGTGGATATATCGGTGAGTATGATCAGCTTCCACCAATGTATTCGGCCTTGAAGGTGAATGGAAAAAAATTATATGAATTGGCTCGTGAAGGGAAAGAAGTAGAACGAAAAACAAGAAAAGTTCAGATTTTAGATATTCAAATTAAGGAAGTAAAATTACCGCGTGTAAGGATGGAAGTGAGTTGCTCGAAAGGAACTTATATAAGGACGCTTTGTCATGATATAGGCGAAGAGTTGGGCTGCGGTGGTTGTATGGAACAACTCCTTCGCACACGTGTGAGTTGTTTTAACTTAAAAGATAGTTTGAAACTTGATGAAGTCAGAGCATATCGCGAACAAGAAAGGCTTGCAGAAATATTGATTCCAATTGATGAGATGTTTTCGGATAAAAAAGCAGCTATTGTAATGAAAAAGTTTGAAGCACTTGCATACAATGGAAATGAATTGAAAATGTCTATGATAAAATTAAAAGAAGAACCAAAGGCAACAGAATTTGTTGAAGGGGAACAAATAAGATTATATGATCAGGCACAACATTTCATCGGCATTTTTGTTTATCATGAAAATGAACGAAAATTCGTGGTAGAGAAGATGTTTTTGGATCAGGAGGAATTAAAAAAGTAGCATGCAATATATAACAGACATAAATGCATATCAAAGCGAAAAAAAATCTGCAGTAACTTTGGGAAAGTTTGATTGCCTTCATCGTGGACATCAAAAGTTGATCGGACGTGTCAAGGAGTTGGCATCCGAAGAAATTCAAAGTGTAGTGTGTGCATTTGATATGGGAAGAAATTCTTTACTCACCAAAGAGGAGAGAAAAGAACGACTGGAACAAGAAGTGGATTGCTTTATCGCATGTCCGTTTACAAAAGAAATCCGAGAAATGGAAGCAGAACAGTTTATCTTGCAGATTCTTGCTGAAAAATTTCATGCAGCAGTAGTTGTTGTCGGAGAAGATTTTCAGTTTGGACATGAGAAACGTGGCGATGTGGTAATGCTGGAAAAATATGCAGCGCAATGTGGATATCAGCTGGATGTAATCAAAAAAGAAATGTATGAGGGCAGGGAAATCAGTAGCACTTATGTAAGAGAAGCACTTGCAGAAGGAAATGTGACGTTAGCCAATAATCTTCTTGGATATTTATACGGAACCGAGGGTGTTGTGGAATACGGACACCAGTTGGGGAGAACATTGGGATTTCCCACAATGAATATTACATGGGACGAGCATAAGATCGCACCGAAGTTCGGCGTGTATGCATGCGAGATTGAAATTGACGGTGCGAGATATTATGGAATTGGGAATGTAGGGATTAAACCGACAGTGGAAAATGAACCGCATTTGTTGACGGAAGTGTATGTGTTTGATTATTCTGGAGATACTTATGGAAAATATGTAAAGGTATGGTTTCATGAGTTTGAACGGCCAGAGACAAAGTTTGCATCGATTGATGAATTGAAAGCACGCGTAGATAAAGATATTTTGTATGGGAAAAACTTCTTTACAAAATAAGAGAGTTATGTTATATTTAATAACTGTGAGCCGACGTTCGGTAATTGGATGACTCCAACCATTGCTTAATGTCAGGCGGTCATAAAAGATATTTATTAGGAGGAAAAGAACATGATTTCTAAAGAAAAGAAACAGGCAATTATTGCAGAATATGGAAGATGCGAAGGAGATACAGGATCTCCGGAAGTACAGGTAGCTATCTTGACAGCAAGAATCAACGAGCTGACAGATCACTTCAAAGCTAATCCAAAAGATCACCACTCAAGAAGAGGTCTTTTGAAAATGGTTGGACAGAGAAGAGGACTTCTTGCATACTTAAAGAAAATTGATATCGAAAGATATCGTGCTTTGATTGAGAAACTTGGATTAAGAAAATAATTTTAGTTGCTCAAAAGCCTAAGAGATAACGAAAAGTCTGATATGAGAAAAATCATATCAGGCTTTTTCTTTGCCCTTGCGTAAGCAATGGACCTATGTTATAATGTAAAAGATTGCGGGCAGGAGATGGATTCCCGAGACCACTGAAAAGTGTAAGAATGTTTTCTTGTTTTTTTCAGTAGTTTCGGACACTTCTGCTGACAACGAAGGAAAAAGCAGAAGAGTGGATTATAGATGAGACACTTTTCAGAAAGATAAAATAAAAAGGAGAACAAACATGTATAAAAAGTTTGAAATGGAACTTGCCGGAAGAACTTTGAGAGTCGATGTAGATCGTGTTGCAAAACAGGCAAACGGAGCAGTTCTGATGCACTATGGAGATACGACTGTATTGTGTACAGCAACAGCTTCAGAGAAACCAAGAGATGGTATTGATTTCTTCCCATTAAGTGTTGAATATAACGAAAGAATGTATGCTGTGGGTAAGATTCCGGGTGGATTTAATAAACGAGAGGGAAAAGCATCTGAGAATGCAATTTTAACATGTCGTGTAATCGACCGTCCGATGCGTCCATTATTCCCAAAAGATTACAGAAATGATGTAACACTGGAGAATTTGGTTATGTCAGTGGATCAGGATTGTAGTCCTGAACTTACAGCAATGCTCGGAGCTGCGATCGCAACAAGCATTTCTGATATTCCATTTGATGGACCGATTTCTACAACACAGGTCGGTTTAGTTGATGGAGAATTTGTATTTAATCCAACAGCAGCACAGAAAGCTGTATCAGATCTTGCTCTTACAGTTGCATCTACAAAAGAGAAAGTAATCATGATCGAAGCGGGTGCAAATGAAGTGCCTGAAGATAAAATGATCGAGGCTATTTTTGCTGCACACGAGATGAACCAGAAAGTTATCGCATTTATTGATACAATCGTTGCAGAGTGCGGAAAAGAAAAACATGCATATGAGAGCTGTGCAGTTCCGGAAGAATTGTTTACTGCAATTAAAGAGATTGTTCCTCCGGCAGAGATGGAGGATGCGGTATTTACAGATGACAAACAGACAAGAGAAGAGAATATCCGTGTTATTACAGAAAAATTAGAAGAAGCATTTGCTGAGAATGAAGAATGGCTTGCGGTACTCGGAGAAGCTGTTTATCAGTACCAGAAGAAGACAGTTAGAAAGATGATCCTGAAAGATCATAAGCGTCCGGATGGACGTGCAATCGACCAGATTCGTCCACTGGCAGCAGAGGTAGATTTGATTCCTAGAGTACATGGTTCTGCAATGTTTACACGTGGACAGACACAGATCTGCACACTGACAACACTGGCACCATTGTCAGAAGCACAGAAATTAGATGGATTGGATGAAGCAGAGACTACAAAGAGATATATGCATCATTATAATTTCCCATCATATTCTGTAGGAGAGACAAAACCATCAAGAGGACCTGGACGTCGTGAGATTGGACACGGAGCATTGGCTGAGAGAGCGTTAGTGCCTGTATTGCCAAGCGAAAGCGAATTCCCATATGCAATCCGTACAGTCTCAGAAACATTTGAATCAAACGGTTCTACTTCACAGGCTAGTATTTGTGCATCTAGTATGTCATTGATGACAGCGGGTGTACCAATCAAGGCAGCAGTAGCCGGTATTTCAGCAGGTCTTGTAACTGGTGAGACAGATGATGATTATCTTGTACTGACAGATATTCAGGGATTAGAAGATTTCTTTGGAGATATGGATTTCAAGGTTGCCGGAACACACAAAGGTATCACAGCAATCCAGATGGATATTAAGATTCATGGTCTGACAAGAGCAATTATTGAGGAAGCAATCGCAGCTACTAAGAAAGCAAGAACTTACATTTTGGATGAAGTTATGAATAAAGCAATTGCGCAGCCAAGAGAAGAAGTAGGCACATATGCACCTAAGATTATGCAGATGCAGATTGATCCACAGAAGATTGGTGACGTAGTTGGACAGCGCGGAAAGACAATCAATGCAATCATTGAGCAGACAGGCGTGAAGATTGACATTACAGATGAAGGTGCTGTATCAATCTGTGGAACAGATAAAGAGAAGATGGAAGAAGCTGCAAAGATGATCCACATTATCGTAACAGATTACGAAGCAGGCCAGATTTTTGAAGGTAAAGTAACAAGCATCAAGGAATTTGGAGCATTTGTTGAATTCGCTCCTGGAAAAGAAGGAATGGTTCACATTTCCAAGATTTCGAAAGAGAGAATCAACAAAGTAGAAGATGTTCTTAATATCGGTGATGTTGTAAAAGTTGTTTGCATGGGCAAAGATAAGATGGGAAGATTCAGCTTCAGCATGCGAGATGTAGCAGAATAATAAAAAATAAGAGTTTAGGCGAGGAATGTGTATGAACACAGACCTCGCCTTTTTGTATATTAGGAAAGTGCTTTCCTAATATACAAAAACCGCTCCGCTAAGGATGCGCACTGCGGCGTATAATGTAGGTGTCGCAAGCGACCGCCGCAGGCACAAGAATGTGTCAAGGCACATTCTTTTTCCATAATATATTACAAAAAAGTCCGGTGAATATTTTTAGTCATAATTCTTCTGCCACTTCATATATTGTTTAAAGAGGTGGACAAGATGAGGGAAAATAAAAAAAGGCAACAAATATTAAATGTCCTGGCAAAGTCGATTCGAGCAATCATAGAAAATGAAGAATTAGATTTTGAAAAATTAGAAGAGATTCGTCTGCGTATTGACCAGCCATTGATTGTGGAGTATGAAAATGTAGAGATGCTACTGCCATCAAAAGCAAAAAACAAGCATATTGTAACAAAAGAAGAAATTCGAGAGACAATGGATTATATTTGTAAATATTCGTTGTATGCATACGAACAGGAATTGAAACAGGGATTCGTTACAATAGAGGGAGGACATCGGGCTGGCGTTATGGGAAAAGTGATATTAGAAAATAACAGAGTAAAAAATCTACAGTACATATCTTCGGTGAATATTCGTGTTGCACATGAAATAATCGGATGCGCAGATTCAATCATGCAGTATATAACAAAAAACAGAGAAGTATGTCATACGTTAATCATATCACCGCCACGATGCGGGAAGACAACACTGATCAGAGATATCATTCGCCAGATATCCGATGGAAATCAATATGTTCGGGGATGCACGGTGGGGGTAGTAGATGAACGGTCAGAATTAGGTGGGTGTTATCTTGGTGTGGCACAGAATCATCTTGGAATGCGGACAGATATTTTGGATTGTTGTCCCAAAGCAGAAGGAATGATCATGCTGATCCGGTCAATGGCACCACACGTACTTGCAATTGATGAGATTGGAACAAGTGAAGATGTTCATGCGGTAGAATATGCAATGCAATGTGGATGTAAATTAATTGCAAGTGTACATGGAATGGACATGGAGGAAGCATCGCAAAAGCCGGTACTTGGAGATCTGATAAGGAAGCGTCGGTTTGAACGTTATGTTATTTTGGAAAACAGGCATCATCCGGGGGAAATCAAAACGATTTATGATGAGCGGGGGAGTTTGCTATGCAGCGGATTATAGGCGGTATACTGGTGATTGCTGCAACGAGCGGGATTGGTTTTTTGTACAGTAAAGAATTACAAATTTATCTGGAAAAAATGTTGTATATCCGGCATTTAATTTATTTATTAAAGGGGGAATTAGAATATTGTGTCGCACCGATAGGTGAAGTATTCGGAAAGATAGCACAGCGGGTAAAACAACCATACAAAAACTGGCTTTTAGCAATGCAAAAGCAGGTAGAAAACAGAGAGGCAGATGAATTTTTTACAATTTGGATGCGTACGATTGATCAATACTTGGGAGAATTAAGTCTAAAGCCGTCTCATTTAATTCAATTAAAGGAGCTGGGATGCTATCTGGGACAAAATCACACAGCAGTAGAAAGCCGAAATCTGCAGCTTTATATTGAACGGCTTGAACTGGAAATTGAGAAGATGAGAGAAGGAATTGAGACAAAAAGACGGATTGGAAGTTGTCTGGGAGTGATGGCAGGAATTTTTCTGGTAGTGATATTATTGTGATACGGAGGGACACCATGACGATCAATTTAATTTTTAAAATAGCGGCAGTTGGGATTCTGGTGTCTATTCTAAGCCAAGTGCTAAAGCATAGTGGCAGAGACGAGCAGGCATTTCTTGTAAGTTTTGCAGCACTTGTTCTTGTGCTTTCCTGGGTACTGCCGTATATTTACGACTTGTTTATTACGATGAAACAATTATTTGCATTATAAAATGGACGGAAGGTAAAGATAATTTTAGGAGTCGGGCAAAGCAAGGTGAAGGTAATATGAATATTGTTCAGATAGGGATTGTCGGAGTATTAGGTGTGCTGATGGCAGTACAGTTTAAAAATGGCAGATCAGAATATGGGATTTATATAAGCGTGGCGGTAAGCATTTTGATTTTTGCATGTATTGTAGAAAGATTAACAATTTTTGTTGATGCAATTGAAGAAATCCGACAGTATTTGAATATGAATACAGTATATCTATATACGTTGTTAAAGATGATTGGAATTACTTATATTGCAGAATTTTGCTCTAGCATTTGCAAAGATGCAGGGTATCAGACAATATCTGTGCAAATAGAAATATTTAGTAAACTGACAATACTTGTCCTTGGTATTCCGGTTCTGCTTACGTTGTTAGAGACAATACAGGAGTTCCTTTCATGAGAAATAAAAGGGGATATTTAATACTATTATTTTTATTTATCTGTGTGAATATGTGTTTCTATGTAAGTGCTGCCGAAACTGAAAAAGATCAAAGCGATATACTACAGGAAGAAATAAAAAATAAGATTTTGGGAGAAGTGGATTTTTCTGAAATAAATCAAAATCTGAAGCTGTTATTTCCGGATGAAAAAATTTGTTTTCAAGATATAGTGGAAACATTGATGCAAGGAAATCTTCAAGAAACAGGAATGAAGATACTTTCGTATGTAAAAGACCAGATTAGTTATGAATTTCGTGCAAATAAAACAAATTTGGTACATATTCTTTTTATTGCAATCACAGCAGCGGTATTTACAAATTTTTCAAATGCATTGCAAAATAAACAAGTGGGGGAGATTAGTTTTTATATTTTATATATGCTTTTGATCACAATGAGTTTGAACTCGTTTCGGATTGCAATATCTGGCATAGAGGAAAAAATGGAAAATATTCTGGAATTTATGAAAGTACTCTGTCCGGGATATCTTTTGTCGGTGGTGTTTGCGGCGGGAAGCAGCAGTGCATTGATGTTTTACAATTTTATTTTGGTGCTGATCTATCTGGTAGAGATAGTGGTATTTCGCTTTTTGCTTCCAATCATAAATTTATACATTATGATTCAGGTAATGAACTATATGCTGGAAGAGGAGGTATTGTCAGAATTCGCAGAGCTGGTAAAAAAAGGAATACAGTGGAGCCTGAAAAGTCTGATCGGTATTGTAATTGGAGTGAATGTTGTACAGGGACTTCTGGGACCTGCGATGGATACACTTAAGAAGAGTGCATGGACAAAATCACTGACAGCAATTCCGGGGATTGGGAATACATTTGGAAGTGTAACGGATGTAATATTTGGAACAGCAGTATTGATTAAAAATGGAATAGGAATGGCAGGGGCAATCGTGATTGTTGGAATTTGTCTTATGCCGATCATCCAGACAGCACTCTTGACTTTTTTGTATAAGCTTGTTGCGGCAATGATACAGCCGATATCTGATTCAAGGATCACAGGTTGTATCAGCAGTGTAAGTGAGGGGTATGAATTGCTGTTACAGATTATTATAACTACAATGATACTGTTTTTGATTACGATTGCTGTAGTGGCAGCAGCTGCCACCTGAGAGGTGAAAAGAGAATGGATTTGCTCTATGAATGGATTCAGAATCTGGTCTGTTATCTGGTTATATTTACTGCTGTTTTGGAAGTGCTGCCGGGAAAAGAGTATAAAAAATATATTCAGTTTTTTGCAGGGCTTGTGCTTATCCTACTTTTGGTAACACCGATTTTAAAAGTGACAGGAATGGAACAAAATTTTTGGGAGATATATAATAATCGAGAGTATGAGCAGGAGAAAAGAGAGTTGCTGGAAAAAGATAATTATTTTGAAAATATAGATATTATAGATTTTCTTCCGGAGGATTGGGAAAATGGAGAGGAAATGGAAACAGATTCTGGAACAATGGAAAGATAATTTAAGTAGAAAAAACCAGTTACTGCTGATATTTCTTGTGGGAATTTTACTGTTGGTTGTTGCATTTCCTGTATCAAAAAAAGATTCGAAAGCAGAGAAAACGATACAAGAGACAAGTTCTGTAAGAAATGTGCAGACAAATCTGGAAAATTATGAGGAGTATCTGGAAAAACGTCTGACAAATGCTCTGGAATCAGTAGATGGGGTTGGAAGAACAGAAATTGTTATTACCTTAAAATCATCTGGGCAGAAAATCGTGGAAAAAGATCAAAGTATAAACAATCAGTCTGATTCAAACACAAATGAGGCGGGGATAACAAACAGTTCTGAAACAAAAAGTTCAGATGGAACCAGTATTTATGAGCGTCAGTCAGATGGGACAGAAATTCCATATGTGAGTAAGGAACTGACTCCGGAAATAGCAGGAGTGCTTGTTGTGGCAGATGGTGGAGATAATGCTGTTGTAGTGAAGAATATTACAGACGCAATCCGGGCATTATTTGGAGTGGAAGCGCATAAGATTAAAATAATGAAACGGACAGATACATAAGGGAGGTTTTACATGAAACAAATATTCAAAAAGAACCAAATTATTATTACTACGCTGGCTGTTATGATTGCAATTGCCGGATATTTGAATTATTCAGGGAAACTATTTGGAGAAACGAAAAGTGGAACGGAAGAGACAAATGCAGATATGGCAAATAAGGAACTTTTGGATATTTCGGAGGATGATCTTGGAAACAATGAAATCGCAAGCAATGATTCGGATGTGGAAGGAACCCCAGGCGAGGCAGTTTTGACAAGCGGAAGCATGGAATCCACTGTGGCACAGGCTAAAATATCACGCGAACAAGTGCGTTCAGAAAATAAAGAGATGCTACAGTCGATCATTGACAGTACTACAGTCAGTGAAGAAGAAAAACAAGATGCGATTGCACAGATGCTGAAAATGACGGAATTATCTGAACAAGAGATGGCGATAGAAACATTGATGTCATCAAAAGGTTTTTCGGATGCAGTCGTTAATCTTACAGAAGATTCGGCAGATATTGTTGTAAATGCAGCCGAACTGACAGATGCAAATCGAGCTCAAATTGAAGATATTGTAACAAGAAAAACTGAAATAGCGCCGGAAAATATTGTGATCAGTCCAATTCATGCAAGTGAATAAAATCAAAACATAAAAGAAGAGTGGATAAAAATTATATATCAGTGCGAATTCTTAATGTAAAGCATTGCGGGGAAAAAAAGAATGTGATAAAATAAACTCCATATGCGATAATGTTTGATAGGAGATAATAATATGTCTGATTTTACAAATGAGATAAAGAAAAGAAGAACCTTTGCGATAATTTCTCATCCGGATGCAGGAAAGACAACACTTACAGAAAAATTCCTGTTATATGGAGGTGCAATTAACCAAGCAGGTTCAGTGAAAGGAAAAGCAACAGCAAAGCATGCAGTTTCAGACTGGATGGAGATTGAAAAGGAAAGAGGTATTTCTGTTACTTCTTCGGTTTTACAGTTTAATTATGGTGGATATTGTATCAATATTCTGGATACACCTGGACATCAGGATTTCTCGGAAGATACGTACCGTACTTTGATGGCTGCGGATTCTGCGGTGATGGTAATTGATGCATCGAAAGGTGTTGAAGCACAGACGAGAAAACTGTTCAAGGTATGTGTAATGCGTCATATACCAATCTTTACATTTATTAATAAGATGGATAGAGATGCGATGGATACATTTGAACTCTTGGATGATATTGAAAAAGAGTTGGGGATTGCAACTTGCCCTGTAAACTGGCCAATTGGTTCTGGAAAAGCGTTTAAAGGTGTATATGACCGTCAGAAAAATGAAGTGGAATTATTTTCTGATACACAGAAGGGTACACGCATGGGAGAAGTCGAGATACTTGGTGCCGATGACCCGAGTCTTGATGAAATCCTTGGCGATGAGGCGAAAAGTACCTTGGCAGATGAGATCGAATTGTTAGATGGTGCCGCAGCTGAATTTGATATGGAGCTTGTTTCAAAAGGAGAACTTTCACCGGTATTCTTTGGTTCTGCGCTTACAAACTTTGGCGTGGAGACATTTTTGAAACATTTCCTGGCAATGACAAGTTCTCCGCTTCCAAGAAAGTCAGATCATGGGCTGATTGATCCGTTGAAAGAAAAAGATTTTTCTGCATTTGTATTTAAAATTCAGGCTAATATGAATAAGGCACATCGTGACCGTATTGCATTTATGAGAATCTGTTCTGGTGAGTTTGATGCGGGAATGTCTGTATATCATGTGCAGGGTGGAAAGGATATTCGTTTGTCTCAGCCACAACAGATGATGGCAAGTGAACGTAAAATGATTGAAAAAGCGTATGCAGGAGATATTATCGGTGTATTTGATCCGGGTATCTTTTCGATTGGAGATACATTGACAACATCAAAAGAAAGATTTGCATATGAAGGAATTCCGACATTTGCACCGGAACATTTTGCAAGAGTGCGTCAGGTTGATACAATGAAACGTAAGCAGTTTGTAAAGGGTATTAATCAGATTGCTCAGGAAGGTGCAATCCAGATTTTCCAGGAATACAATACAGGAATGGAAGAAATTATCGTTGGAGTAGTTGGTGTCCTGCAGTTTGATGTTTTGAAATATCGTTTGCAAAATGAATATAATGTGGAGATCAGACTGGAAAATCTGCCTTACGAATATATTCGCTGGATTGAAAACGATGAAATTGACATGGCTAAATTGTCTGGTACTTCAGATATGAAGAAGATTAAAGATTTGAAAGACCGTCCATTATTGTTATTTGTGCATGAATGGAGTATTCGTATGACATTGGAAAGAAACGAGGGACTGCAGCTTTCGGAATTTGGACGTTCTTAAAGAAAACAGACAAATTTCTTTGCAAATAGACTAATATTTGGTATAATACTTACAGATTGAACCATACAGGAGGTTTTGAAAAATGGCGAAGGAAGAAAGAACCACTTATACAATACACAATGACAGCAGCAAAGGAGAAGTTAAGATTGCAGATGAAGTAGTAGCAATCATTGCAGCACTTGCAGCAACAGAAGTTGAAGGCGTTGCATCTATGGCAGGCAATATCACAAACGAACTGATTAGTAAGCTCGGCATGAAAAATTTGTCTAAAGGTGTGAAGGTTGACGTGCTGGAAGGTGTTGTGACAGTTTCACTGGCATTAAATCTGAAGTATAATTATAGCATTATGACTGTAACAGAGAAGGTGCAGGAGAAAGTAAAAGCAGCAATCGAGAATATGACAGGTCTGGAAGTAGCAGATATTAATATTCGTGTGGCTGGAGTTGAGATGGATAATCAGGAATAAAAGTTTGATTATTCTAAGAAGCGGCGTAGTAAAAAGGATGTCGTACAGACATCCTTTTTCTTACCTGATGGGTCGTGATAAAAAGTTGTAAGCAGCTTTTTATGATCTGAATAACAATAAAGAAACATGAGAGAAAATGTGGAAAGGAGCTGTTATGAAAAGAACAGAACTTCGAGAGCATATATTTAAGATGCTTTTTCAGATAGAATTTAATGAGATGGACGAGATGCCGGAACATTTGCAATTATATTTTGCAAGTCTGGAGAATGCGACAGAGCAGGATAAAGAATATATAGAGAATAAGTATCATGCAGTTGTAGAGAAAGTTTCTGAGATTGATGATCTGATCAATGAAAAATGTGAAGGATGGAAAACAACTCGTATGAACAAAGTGGATCTTACGATTCTGCGACTGGCGGTATACGAGATTAAGTGGGACGAAGATGTTCCGACTGGAGTAGCGATTAACGAGGCAGTAGAACTCTCTAAGAGATTCAGTGGAGAAGAGGGACCTGCTTTTGTAAATGGTGTGCTGGCTAAAATCGCAAACTAGTGTTAATCGGATAATAGCAGACATTAGGAGGCATAACATATGCGTAATGTTTATTCGGTTAAACAAGTTAATTCTTATGTGAAGAATATGTTTAGCCAGGATTTTATGCTGAATCACATATATGTAAAAGGAGAAGTATCGAATTGTAAATATCATACTTCTGGTCATATTTATTTTTCGCTGAAAGATGAGTCCGGAACGATAGCATGCGTTATGTTCGCAAGTGCAAGGTCGGGGCTTTCTTTTCGTATGCAGGAAGGGCAGAATGTAATCGTGCTTGGTTCTGTAAGCGTGTACGAAAGAGACGGAAAATATCAGCTTTACGCAAAAGAGATTATCTTGGATGGGGCAGGAGCACTATATGAACGATTTGAGGCTTTGAAGAAAGAGCTTGAGGAGATGGGGATGTTTGCTGCCGAGTACAAGCAGCCGATACCACGCTATGTGAAGAGCGTCGGTATTGTGACAGCACCGACAGGAGCGGCAGTGCGAGACATCATCAATATTTCTAAGCGAAGAAATCCTTATGTACAGTTGATTTTATATCCTGCACTTGTACAGGGAGAAGACGCAGCTGCAAGTATCGTCCGTGGAATCCGGATGATGGAACAACAAAACGTAGATGTGATCATTGTCGGACGTGGCGGAGGCTCAATGGAAGATTTATGGGCATTTAATGAAGAGGCTGTGGCAAGAGCAATTTTCGAATGCACAATTCCGATTATTTCTGCCGTTGGGCATGAGACAGATACGTTGATATCGGATTATGTTGCCGATTTGAGGGCACCTACACCATCTGCGGCAGCAGAATTGGCAGTATACGAACTATCTTCGGTTCAGATAATGTGTGAAGAATATAAGAGAAGAATGTATCAACAGATAAGGCAGCGTATAGATTTTTCCAGACGGCAGACGGAACAGATGGCATTTCGATTAAAAGTAGCTCATCCACGTCAGAAATTGAATGAACAAAGACAATATCTGGCTGATTTAGACAGTCGTATGCGTATCAGAATGAATTCGGCATTGGAAGAGAGCAGGCATAAACTGGCAATTTATATAGAGAAAATGAAAGGATTGTCACCGCTTCAGAAATTGAATCAAGGGTATGCATATGTAACGGATAAATCGGGGCGGACAGTGAGAAGCATTAAAGATACAAAGCAAGGAGAAGTACTTGATGTGTATGTGACAGATGGGCGTGTTCGTACACAGGTGGTGGATATATATAAGGAGGAGTATGATGTTAGAAGAGAAGAAGAGTGAACAGAAAGAGACACAGATTCCTCTGGAAGAGTTATTTTCAAAATTAGAGGAAGTAGTTAAGAATCTGGAAAATCCGGAAAGCTCTTTGGAAGAATCCTTTCAGTATTACAACGAGGGAATGCAGCTTTTAAAGAGATGTAACGAGACAATTGATTCTGTAGAAAAGAAAGTACTTGTTTTAGATGAGGAAGGAGAGACGTATGAATTTTAAAGAAGAACAAAAGAAAAGAATAGAGCAGATCGAAGCAATTCTAATGCGTTATCTTCCAAAACAAGAAGGAAAACAAAAAATCATTATGGAGGCCATGGAATATAGTTTGATGGCAGGAGGCAAGCGGTTACGTCCAATGCTGATGTGGGAGACATACCGTATGTTTTCAGGAACATCAGAAGCAATCTATCCGTTTATGGCAGCTATGGAGATGATACATACATATTCTCTTGTACATGATGATCTTCCGGCAATGGACAACGATGAATATCGTAGAGGACGTAAGACAACACATGTTGTTTATGGAGAAGATATGGGAATCCTTGCCGGAGATGCACTTTTGAATTATGCATTTGAGACAGCAGTTTCAGCATTTTCTATAGAAGGTGTAGATGCGGGGAATATAGGAGAAGCACTTCAAGTGCTAGCTAAAAAAGCTGGAATTTATGGGATGATAGGTGGTCAGGTTGTAGATGTAAAGTGTACCGGTCAGAGTATTTCAGGAGATACACTGGATTTTATATACCGCTTGAAAACAGGTGCATTGATTGAAGGCTCAATGATGATTGGAGCAATTCTTGCAGGTGCATCAAAAGAAGAAATTAAGAGCGTGGAGACAATAGCACAAAAAGTCGGGCTGGCATTTCAGATTCAGGATGATATTTTAGATGTGACAAGCACAGCAGAAGTGTTAGGAAAACCAATCCACAGTGATGAAAAAAATGAAAAGACAACGTATGTAACCTGGAAAGGAATTGAAGCTGCAAAAGCAGAGGTAAAACAGCTTTCCGAGGAAGCAGTTAAGGAATTGAAAAGACTTGAGAGTACAGACGAGTACTTGGAGTTGCTGCTCGAGTCATTAATATACAGGAAGAAATAAGGAGGAGTTCCTTATGGTTTTAGAAAAGATTCAAAAAGCAAATGACATTAAAAACTTAGAGCCAGAGGAATTGGAAGTATTAGCTAAGGAGATCAGAAGCTTCTTGATTGAAAAAATAAGCTGCACCGGAGGGCATTTGGCCTCAAATTTAGGTGTAGTAGAGCTTACGATGGCACTGCATCTTGCACTTGATTTCCCGGAAGATAAATTAATCTGGGATGTAGGGCATCAGGCATATACGCATAAATTACTGACAGGACGTAAAGCTGGATTTGATGATCTGAGAAAATATGGCGGGATGAGCGGATTTCCAAAGCGCAAAGAAAGTGATTGTGATGCGTTTGATACCGGGCATAGTTCAACATCTATCTCAGCCGGACTTGGATATGTGGCAGCCAGAGACATCCAGAAACAGAAGTATCATGTTGTGTCTGTTATTGGAGACGGATCATTGACCGGAGGCATGGCATATGAGGCCTTGAACAATGCTGCACATGTAAAAAGTAATTTTATTATTGTTTTAAATGATAATAATATGTCCATTTCACCGAACGTAGGAGGTGTATCAAATTATTTGAGTGGGCTTCGCACAGCAACTGCTTATACAGAATTGAAGCGTGGCGTAGAAGATACGTTGAAAAAGATTCCTGTTAAGGGAGAAAAACTGGTTTCACAGATTAAAAAGACAAAGAGTGGATTGAAACAGTTTCTTGTGCCGGGAATGTTTTTTGAAGATATGGGGATTACGTATCTTGGACCGGTAGACGGACATGATATAAGAAAACTTTATAAAGTATTTAGTGAAGCAAAACGATTGAATCATGCTGTGCTTGTACATGTTCTTACGAAAAAGGGTAAAGGTTATTTACCGGCAGAGGAAAATCCATCCCGGTTTCATGGTACTCCGCCATTTGTTATTGAAACAGGGGAAGCAAAGCAGAAATCCGAAAAGGATTCTTATACAGATGTATTTTCAAAAGTAATAACAGATGTTGGAAAGAAAGATGAAAAGGTCGTAACGATTACAGCTGCAATGGCAGATGGAACAGGGTTAAACCGATTTGCAAAACATTTTCCGGACAGATTCTTTGATGTGGGAATAGCAGAGGAGCATGCACTGACATTTGCAGCAGGACTGGCGGCTGGTGGTATGAAGCCTGTCGTAGCATTGTATTCTTCATTTTTACAGCGTGCCTATGATCAGGCAATTCATGATGTCTGTCTCCAGAATCTTCCGGTTGTGCTTGCCGTAGATCGTGCCGGTCTGGTTGGAAGTGACGGGGAAACGCATCAGGGACTTTTTGACTTGTCATTTTTAACAACGATTCCAAATATGACGATCATGTCTCCGAAAAATCGCTGGGAGATGGCTGATATGGTTCGCTATGCAATTGATTTTCAATATCCGATTGCACTTCGATATCCAAGAGGAGCAGCATACGAAGGCTTTAAAGAATTCCGGGCGCCGATTGAATATGGTAAAAGTGAGATGTTGTATCAGGAATCCGAGATTGCAATTATTTTTGTTGGACATATGGCAAAGCTGGCCAAAGATGTCAGAGAAGAATTGAAAAACAGAGGATATTCTTGTACGTTGGTCAATGCGAGATTTGTAAAACCATTAGACAAAGAGATGCTCGTACAATTGGCTGCAAACCATCGTATATATGTGACAATTGAAGAAAATGTCCTGTCCGGTGGATTTGGTCAGCAGGTATTGGATTGTGTGGAGCGTGAAAGATTAGATGTTTATGTACACAGTTTTGGAATTCCGGATGATTATGTAGAGCATGGCAATGTAGATGTACTGCGAAAAGAAGTTGGTCTGGAGAAAACAAACATAGTTGAAAAAATTATTACAGATTATAATATAGCAAGGAATGAATAACATGAAGGAACGATTAGACGTATTATTAGTAAAACGGAATCTTGCAGAATCTCGCGAGAAGGCAAAAGCGATTATTATGTCCGGTAATGTTTTTGTCGAGGGACAGCGAGAAGATAAAGCTGGTACGACATTTCCGGAAGAAGTACAGATTGAGATTAAGGGGCATACACTTCCGTATGTAAGTCGTGGTGGATTAAAACTGGAAAAAGCAATGAAAGTTTTTGATGTTACGGTAGAAGGTAAGGTATGTACAGATGTTGGTTCTTCAACAGGAGGTTTTACAGATTGTATGCTGCAAAACGGGGCAGTGAAAGTATTTGCAATTGATGTGGGAAGAGGTCAGTTGGATTGGAAACTTCGTCAGGATGAACGGGTTGTATGTATGGAAAAAACAAATATCCGTTATGTTACTCCGGAAGATATAGGAGAACCGATTGATTTTTCATCCATTGATGTATCATTCATATCATTGACAAAAGTATTGGAGCCGATTCGCAATTATTTAACACCGGAGGGTGAGATTGTGGCTTTGATTAAACCTCAGTTTGAAGCAGGAAGAGAAAAAGTTGGAAAGAAAGGGGTAGTCAGAGAGCGAAGCACACACCACGAAGTGATTGAAAAAGTTGCACAGTATGCACACTCGATAGGATTTGAAATATTAAATATTGATTTTTCGCCTATTAAAGGACCAGAGGGAAACATCGAATATTTGATTCATTTGAAAAAATGTCCAGATGGACAGCCGCCGGAAATTTCAGTAGATTTATCTAGTGTCGTGGATCATGCGTTCGAGGAGCTGGCACGTTGAGGATAAGAACATGGATAGATTTTATGTGATTACAAATCAATTAAAAGATACAGACTATCGAATAACAAATGAAATTAAAGAATACATTGAAAAAAATGGAAAAACTTGTGTAATCGCTCAAAAAGACGAAGAGGGTTATTTGATTCCGGGAACAGTGCCAAAAGATATACAATGTGCAATAGTTCTTGGAGGAGATGGGACTTTAATTCGTGCTGCAAGAGAATTGGAAGGATATCATATTCCATTACTTGGTGTAAACATGGGAACATTGGGGTATCTTGCAGAGGTAGAATTGCATGATTATCGTACAGCTCTGGACAAGTTGTTTGCAAAAGAGCCAGAAGTGGAAGATCGTATGATGTTGCGAGGAAGTGTTAATGGAGGAAAATCGCACGTTGCAGTGAATGATATTGTAGTGACGCGTTCGGGAGAGCTTCGTGTGGTACATCTGGATATTTATGTGAACGGAGCACTTTTAAATAGTTATCGTGCGGATGGAGTAATCATATCGACACCGACAGGAACAACAGGATATAATCTGTCTGCGGGAGGACCGATTGTTGAGCCAACGGCAAGTATGTTTGTAATTACTCCGATTTGTTCGCATGCACTTAATGCAAGTAGCGTCGTACTTTCGGCAGAGGATACAATAGAAGTAAAAGTCTGTGAAGGTAGATATGGAAGACAAGAGCATGCGTTAGTTACATTTGATGGGGCGGAAGAGATTGCTGTTCGTACAGGAGACCGTGTTGTGGTTCAAAAAGCTGAAGATACTACAAAGCTGATTAAATTGAATAAAGAAAGTTTCATGATAACTATGCGAGAAAAAATGAAAGGAAATTAGGAAAATGAAGGTTAGTCGTCATGCAAAAATAATTGAATTGATCAATCAGTATGATATTGAAACCCAGGAAGAATTGGCAGATCGTTTGAATCAATCCGGATTTAAAGTGACTCAGGCTACAGTTTCCAGAGATATTCGTGATCTAAAGCTGACGAAAATGTCAGTAGATGGAGGAAAACAGAAATACGTTATTATTAAGCCGGAAGATGGCGGTATGACGGAAAAATATATGAGGGTATTACGAGATGGGTATGTATCCATGGACATGGCACAAAATATACTTGTGATAAAAACTGTATCAGGAATGGCTATGGCAGTTGCGGCTGCTATAGATGCTATGCAGTGGAAAGAAGTGGTCGGATGTATTGCCGGAGATGATACGATTATGTGTGCAATCCGAACAGTAGAAGACACAACCTGTGTGATGGATAAGATTAGAAAAATTGCAACAAGAGGATAATAAAAGAAATTATGTTAGAAAATCTGCATGTAAAAAATCTGGCGTTGATTGATGAAGTTGAGGTTGATTTTCAGCCTGGATTAAATATTCTGACAGGAGAAACCGGAGCTGGAAAATCAATTTTATTAGGTTCTGTGAATCTGGCATTAGGTGGTAAATACAGTGCGGATATGCTTCGTACAGGAGCTAAATTCGGACTGGTGGAATTGACATTTACAATTGAAAATGAAAAGTTAGAAAAACAGCTCGAGGCAATGGATATTTATCCGGAAGATGGGCGGATTGTATTGAACCGAAAGCTGATGGAAGGAAGAAGTGTCAGTAAGATTAACGGAGAAACCGTAAATATGACGACGCTTCGTGAAGTGGCATGTATGCTGATTGACATTCATGAGCAGCATGTGCATCAGTCACTTCTTCATAAGAGAAATCATCTGGTTTTTCTGGATTTATATGCGAAAGATAAAATTGAGCCGTTGAAAGAAAAAGTTGCAAAGGCTTATCATACTTACATGGATTATCAGAAGAAGCTGGATAATTTCAGTATGGATGAGAGAGAACGGCAAAAGGAAATATCACTGGCAGAATTTGAAATACATGAAATAGAAGAGGCAAATCTTCAGGATGGCGAAGATGAAGATTTGGAACAGCTTTATCAGAGAATGGCAGCAGGTAAGAAAATCGCAGAAGCAATCAGTGAGGCTTATCAATATACCAGTGAAGATTCTTCTGGTAATGCAAGTGATTATTTAAGCAGGGCAATCCGAGCACTTCAGGATGTCTCATCAGTGGATGAACAAGGAATGTCTCTATACGACCAGCTGTCAGAAATTGATAGCTTATTAAATGATTTTAACAGAGAATTATCAGACTACGCAAAAAGCTTTGAATTTTCGGAAGAAGATTTTTATGAGACAGAGAATCGTTTGAATATCATTAATCGTTTAAAAACAAAATTTGGTAATTCTGTCAGTGAAGTTTTGGAATATTGTGAAGAAAAAAAACAGAGACTAAACGAACTGGAAGATTATGAAGCATGCATGAATGAGTTAAAAGAAAAATTGCAAAGTGCAGAAGAAGAATATGTGAAGCAGGCAAATGCATTGACAATGGAGCGTGAAAAAGCAGCAATTCCATTTGTTGAGGAAATAAAAAAAGGATTGAAAGATTTGAATTTTCTGGATGTGCAATTTGAAATGCGTTTTACAAAACATGATCGATATGGACTGGGTGGAATGGATGATGCTGAATTTTATATGTCAACCAATCCAGGTGAAGCCTTAAAACCAATGGGAATGGCAGCATCCGGTGGTGAACTGTCCAGAATTATGCTTGTAATTAAAACAATTCTTGCCGGGCAGGAAGATACACCAACGTTAATATTTGATGAGATTGATACGGGAATCAGTGGTATTACGGCAGGAAAAGTTGCAGAAAAGATGCGATTTATCGGAAAGTCCAGACAAGTTTTATGTATTACGCATCTGGCACAAATCGCATCAAAAGCAGATGCCCATTATTTGATTCAAAAGCAGGCAAAAGAAAACGTAACAAAAACAGAAATTATACCATTATCAAAAGAAAATTCAATTCATGAACTCGCGAGATTACTTGGAGGCGATAAGATGACAGCAAGTATTCTTGAGAGTGCAAAAGAGATGAAAGAATTGGCAATGAGTGAAATATAATACCAGTGTGAAATTGTGTTTCTTTCACATACTAAAAACGAACACCAGGGAAATAAGTTTCCTGTGGATGTTCGTTTTTTCTGTTAGTAGAAAAAGTTCCATTATTAAAAAAGTAACGAAAGAAGGTATGTGAGATGAAACAGGACAGAAAGAAAAAAATCCTTTGCGTAGTTATTCTTATCATTACGATGGCGATGTTTGGAAAGATGGGCTGGAATGTATCTTGGGCAGCAACGCAAAAAGAGGTGACAACAGAGCAACTGGATGAAGATGTGGTTTTAGTAGGAGGGATGCCAATTGGAATTTACATGGAAACGGATGGGGTATTGGTCTTAAATACACAAAAAATAAAAGGCGTTGACGGAAAAGAGTATAATCCGGCTAAAAAACAAGTGAAGTCGGGAGACTATATTATCGGAATAAATGGAGTGGAAATTCATGATAAAAAGCAATTGATGGAACAGGTTGAAAAACTGAATGATCAGGAGGTAGAACTGTCAATATATAGAGAACAAAAGAATTTAAATGTAAAAATGAAAGCAGTAGAGTCTGCGGCAAAGAAATATAAACTGGGAATCTGGGTAAGAGATAATGTACAAGGTTTAGGAACAATTACATTTTTGACAAAAAACAGTGAATTCGGAGCACTCGGTCATGGAATCCATGATATGGATACAAGTGTATTGATGAAAATAGCAAATGGAAGAATATACAGAACAAGTATACGTTCAGTTGTGAAAGGGTCCGAGGGAACTCCGGGGAGCATGGAGGGACTTATTGTATATAATCGCAATAATCAATTAGGGTCGATTAAAAAGAATACAGAGGTTGGAATATATGGAATATTAGATGACTTAAATACATTATTTGAAGAACAATATGCTGTACAGATTGCAAAAAAAGAAGAAATTAGAAAAGGAAAAGCAACAATTCGTTGCTTTTTAGACGGAGAAGTGAAAGAATATGATGTCGAAATTTTGGAGATTGATAAGACACCGAATGAAATAAATAAAGGAATTACATTACAAGTTACAGATTCTGAATTGTTAGAAAAAACAGGTGGAATTGTGCAGGGAATGAGTGGTTCGCCAATACTTCAAGACGGAAAATTAGTCGGTGCAGTTACACATGTATTTGTTAATAATTCTACAAAGGGATATGGAATATTTGCAGAAACAATGTTGAAAGAAGCCGAAAAATGCAACATGTAACTGCTGTCTTTTGTCGAATTGAGACGCATGAAAGCTCTTGATTCTCATCGACAAGGCTTATATAATAGTGAAATGGTAAAGGAAAAGCGGGACGATGAGAGTAGAAGGGGTGGAGGAGGACACTATATGGAAGCATTGAAAGTGGCCATTGCCGACGATAATGAATTAATGCTGGATATGCTAGGAGAGCTAATTTCTTCAGATAAAGACTTAAACATTGTTGGAAAAGCAAAAAACGGAGAGGAGATTTGTCAGATAATCAAAGAACAGAAACCGGATGTTGTACTTTTAGATCTGATTATGCCGAAGATGGATGGACTTACTGTTATGGAATATGTAAATCGAGATAAAGCAGTAAGTAAACAGCCAAGTTTTATTATCGTTACAGCAGTGGGAAAAGAGAAAATTACAGAAGATGCTTTCAATCGCGGAGCAGATTATTATATTATGAAGCCGTTTAATAAACAAACATTATTAAATCGAATCAAGGATTCGCGCAGAACGTGGAGAATTCCGGAGAAAAATATAAATGAAATAGTAGAAAAGAATCCAATCAGTGAAGAATCATTACTCAATACAGTAACAAATATGTTGCATGAAATTGGAATTCCGGCACATATCAAAGGCTATCACTACCTGAGAGACGCTATTATAATGGCGGTAGAAGATATGGAAGTATTAAATGCAATTACAAAAATATTGTATCCTACTGTAGCAAAAAAGTATCAGACAACCTCGAGTCGTGTAGAGCGTGCAATTCGACATGCGATAGAAGTTGCGTGGAGCAGAGGTAAATTAGATACATTAGATCGTTTATTTGGATATACTGTCAGTAACGGAAAAGGAAAACCGACAAATTCTGAATTCATTGCCTTAATCGCAGATACCATCCAGTTAGAATATAAAAACAAATAATAAAAACTACTGTGATTCGCTGTATATATGCGAAATAAGGCTTTTAATTAAAAATGAAATGCGTTATAATAATTTTATGATTATTCAAAAAAGCAAGGCTGAAAAAAGCGAAAAACGGGAGGGTTATTATGAAAAATATTTTATTTGCATCTTCAGAATGCGTTCCATTTATTAAAACAGGAGGTCTGGCGGATGTAGTTGGTTCGCTTCCAAAATATTTTGATAAAGATAAATATGATGTCCGAGTTGTTCTTCCAAAATATAATTGTATGTTTCAAAAATGGAAAGATATGATGGAATATGTAGATCATTTTTATATGGAACTTGCAGGTGAGGATCGTTATGTCGGAATCATGACTTGTGAATATGAGGGGATTCGCTTTTACTTTATCGATAATGAATATTATTTCAATGGTTTTGCACCTTATGATGGGGATCCAAAGTGGAATATTGAAAAATTTGCATTTTTCTCAAAAGCTGTATTAAGTATTCTCCCGGTTATCGGATTCCGCCCGGATCTGATTCATTGTCATGACTGGCAGACAGGATTGATTCCTGTATATTTGGATAATTTCCGTTATCTTGGAGAATACTATCGAGGAATTAAGTCTATTATGACAATACATAATCTGAAGTTCCAGGGTGTATGGGATAGAGAAACAGTACAGGCAATCACAGGACTTCCAGATTATTATTTTGTTCCGGATAAGATGGAAGCATATAAAGATGCAAACCTGCTTAAAGGTGGTATCGTATATGCAGACAAGGTTACAACTGTAAGCCAGACTTATGCGGAAGAAATTAAAACTCCATTCTATGGAGAAGCGTTAGATGGATTAATGAATGCACGTTCTAATGATCTTTGTGGCATTGTGAATGGATTAGATTATGATGACTATAATCCTGAGAAGGATTCAAGAATTGTAAAGAATTTTAATGTGGGAGATTTCCGAAAATTAAAACCAATGAATAAAGCTGCTTTGCAGGAGGAACTTGGTCTTGACAGAGATCCAAAGGCTATGATGATTGGTATGGTTTCCAGACTGACAGATCAGAAGGGCTTCGATCTGGTAGATTATATGATGGATGAATTATGTCAGGATGCAGTACAGATCGTAGTACTTGGAACTGGTGAAGCAAAATATGAGAATATGTTCCGTCATTTTGCATGGAAATATTCAGGAAAGGTTTCTGCAAACATCTTTTATTCAGAAGATCTTTCACATAAGATTTATGCATCATGTGACGCATTTTTAATGCCGTCTCTGTTTGAACCATGTGGATTGAGTCAGTTGATGAGTCTTAGATACGGAACTCTTCCAATTGTTCGAGAGACAGGTGGATTAAAAGATACAGTACAGCCTTACAATGAATATGAGAAAACAGGAACAGGATTTAGTTTCGCAAATTATAATGCACATGAAATGTTGAATACTGTTCGATATGCAGAACATATTTACTATGATAGAAAGCGCGACTGGAATAAGATGGTTGAGCGTGCTATGGAAGAAGATTTTTCTTGGGGAAATTCTGCAATCCAGTATCAGAATTTGTATGCAAGCCTGATTGGGGAATAGAAGCAAAGCAAGTAATATAAACACGACAGATTTAGGAGAAGGACATGAAGATAATTGATAAATTGAACGAAGATAGAATTCATATTTCGTTCGAGGTGTTTCCACCAAAAACAGATGCAGGATTTGAAAAAGTGAAAGATGCAACAGATAAAATTGCCCAGTTAAACCCGTCATATATTAGCGTTACATATGGTGCCGGCGGAGGAACAAGTAAGAATACAGCAAAGATTGCATCACACATAAAACATGAGCTTGGAGTAGAAAGCCTGGCACATCTTACGTGTGCGTCATCTACAAAAGAAGAAGTGCGACAAGTAATTGAAAATCTGAAACAGTTGGAAATTGAAAATATTCTTGCCCTTCGAGGAGATATCGTACCGGGAATGACCTTTCCAAGTGAAGACCGTTTTCATTATGCATATGAATTGGTTGAAGAGATAAAGAAACATGGAGATTTCTGTATAGGTGCCGCATGTTACCCGGAGGGACATGTGGAAAATGAACACAAAGAAGATGATATCAAATATTTAAAACAAAAAGTAGATAGTGGAGTTGATTTCCTGACAACACAGATGTTTTTTGATAATGATATTCATTATAACTTTTTGTATCGGATTCGTGAAGCGGGTATTACCGTCCCAGTTCTTCCGGGAATCATGCCGATTACTACAGCGGCTCAGATGAAACGTAGTCAGGAATTGTCAGGAACCGTATTTCCAAGAAGATTTCTGGCATTGCTGGATCGGTTTGGCGATTATCCGGATGCAATGAAACAAGCAGGAATCGCATATGCTACAGATCAGATTATCGATTTGCTTGCTAATGGAGTGAAAAATATCCATGTCTATTCTATGAATAAACCGGAAGTGGCGGCTAAAATCATGGAGAATCTTTCAGAAGTAATAAAATGTTAGGAGTATAGGATAATGGACCAACTGACAAAGGAAGCTGTCCGTTATCTTGGATATGGGAGAAATGCGGTAGATGATCAAACGCGAACAATGATTGCAGAGAGTTTTGAAATATTGCAGTCAATTGCAGGCAGAAAATCCATCTATCGCATCTTTTGTTTAGAACATCTGGGAGATAATCGGATATCATTTGGAAATTTAGAAGTACAAAGCAAGAGTCTTGCAAAAAATTTAAAAGGCTGTGATAAAATAGTAGTGTTTGGTGCTACTTTAGGAATTGGAGTAGACCAGTTGATACGTAGAACATCACTTACAGATATGGCAAAAGCAGTTGTTCTTCAAGCTTGTGCGGCAGCGTTGCTGGAAGAGTATTGTGATGAATGTCAGGAAAAAATTGAAGTGCAGATGCGAAAAGAGGGATATTATTTAAGACCGCGATTTAGTCCGGGATATGGAGATTTTTCGATTGAACATCAGTACTATATTACGAGAATGATAGACAGTGCAAAGACAATTGGATTAACCATAACAGACAGTTTGATGATGACACCAACCAAATCAGTAACGGCGGTGATCGGACTTAGCACTTCAGAAGAAAATTGTCATAGACAAGGATGCGAAGCGTGTTCAAAGAAGGACTGCATATATAGAAGGGACATAATATGATATTGGAGCAATTAGGAAAGAGACTTTTATTTTTTGATGGGGGAATGGGAACTCTTCTTCAGGAGAAGGGATTAAAACCGGGAGAGCTTCCAGAGACATGGAATCTAAATCATCCTGAGGATATTATAGGAATACATCAGGAATATATAGAGGCAGGAAGTGACATTGTGCTTACGAATACGTTTGGAGCTAATGCACTGAAGTTTAAGGACGACACCTATCCACTGAAAAAAATTGTAGAGGCGGCTGTTCAAAACGTAAAAACAGCGCAGGAACGAGCAGGGAAAAAAGTTTACACGGCATTGGATGTAGGTCCGACAGGAAAACTTTTAAAACCGATGGGAGACCTTGACTTTGAAGATGCTTATAACGCATTTAAAGAAGTGATGATTTATGGAGAACAGGCCGGTGTAGATCTCATTCATATTGAAACAATGAGTGATACCTATGAGATTAAGGCAGCAGTTCTTGCAGCAAAAGAAAATACAAAATTGCCCGTTTTTGTGACAGCAATTTTTGATGAACGCAAGAAATTATTGACAGGTGCAGATATTCCGGTTTTTGTCAGTATGTTGGAAGGACTTCGAGTTGATGCTCTTGGAATTAACTGTGGATTGGGACCGAAACAAATGTTTCCAATGCTGGAAGAATTGCAAAAATATTCTTCTTTACCAATTGTTGTGAAACCAAATGCAGGACTTCCAAAACAGCGTGGAAATGAAACTTATTATGATGTTGAGCCGGAAGAGTTCGCACAGACAATGGAAAAAATAGTGGATATGGGTGCCGCTATTATTGGAGGTTGTTGTGGAACGACACCAGATCACATCCGTGCTATGATTACGATGTGTAAAGATAAACAGATAAAACCAGTCATAAAGAAGACGGAAACAATCGTGTCCTCATATGGTAAATCTGTTATATTTGGAAATGGTTCTAAAATTATCGGGGAGCGTATCAATCCAACAGGAAAGAAAAAATTCAAACAAGCTTTAAAAGATCATGACCTGGATTACATTTTAAAGGAAGGTATCATGCAGGAAGAAAAAGGGGCACATATTTTAGATGTGAATGTAGGGCTTCCGGATATCGATGAAAAACAGATGATGATAGAAGCAATAACGAGCTTGCAAGGAGTGACAAGTCTTCCACTCCAGATCGATACAGTAGATATCAATGCCATGGAAGCAGCACTTCGTATTTATAATGGAAAGCCTATGGTCAATTCCGTCAGTGGAAAAAAAGAATCGATGGATGCAGTATTTCCTTTGATTCAAAAATATGGTGGTGTAGTTGTCGGACTGACATTGGATGAAAATGGAATACCTGCGACAGCAGATGGTCGAGTAGAGATTGCAAAAAAAATAATAGCGGAAGCAGCTAAGTATGGGATTGATAAAAAAGACATCGTAATTGATGTGTTGGCAATGACAATTAGTTCAGAGCCGCAAGGGGCAATTATCACATTAGATGCATTGCATCGCGTAAGACATGAGCTCGGAGTTCATACAATTCTTGGGGTTTCAAATATTTCATTCGGGTTGCCAATGCGCCCGATTGTGAATTCGCATTTTTATACAATGGCGATGTATAATGGGCTAAGTTGTGGAATTGTAAATCCGGCATCGGAAGAAATGATGAAGTCATTTGATGCATATCATGCATTGATGAATTACGATATAAATTGTGAACGATATATCGGAAAATATTCAGGTCAGACTACAACCGTATCAACAACACAGACAGGTTCAATGACATTACAGATGGCAATTGAAAAAGGTGTGAAAGATGAAGCACGACAGATCACACTTGAACAGGTAAAAACAGAGCAGCCATTGGATATCATCAATACACAACTGATTCCGGCACTGGATCATGTTGGAAAAGGCTTTGAGAAAGGAACTGTTTTTTTGCCACAATTATTGATGAGTGCAGAGGCAGCTAAAACAGCGTTTGCAGTGCTGAAAGAGCAGATGAGCGGCAATGAAGATGCTGAAGAGAAAAAAGAAAAAGTTGTTCTGGCAACCGTAAAAGGGGATATACATGACATTGGTAAGAATATTGTAAAAGTTTTATTGGAAAACTATAGTTTTGATGTTATTGATCTTGGTAAAGATGTTCCGCCAGAAACAATTCTTGAAGCTGTTCAGGAGCAAGATGTAAAGCTGGTAGGTCTTAGTGCATTAATGACAACAACTGTAGTGAGTATGGAGGAGACAATTAAGTTATTACGAAAAGAGGCTCCAGATTGCAAAGTGATGGTTGGCGGTGCGGTTTTAAATCAAGATTATGCGGATATGATCGGTGCAGATTTTTATGGAAAAGATGCAATGCAGTCGGTGTATTATGCACAAAAATTATTACAGAATAAATAAAAGGAGGAATATACAATTATGATGAGAGGATTACAGACTACAGTAAGAATGATCAGAAGAAGAGTATTTACAGAAGTTGCAAAATTAGGTTTCAAAGCAAATGCAGAGACATTAATTGATGATATGGAAGCAATTCCATATGAAATTGTTACCGAGGATCAGGATTACCGAGATAGCCGTTATCGAGCAAGAGCTGTTGTGCGTGAAAGATTGCGTTTGGCAATGGGGTTATCTCTTCGTCCAGAGAATAAACCTGTGCATCTTACACAGGGAGTAGAAGCAAGTAATATTTCGGAAAAATATTATGAGCCACCATTGATGCAGGTAATTCCTTCAGCATGTGAAGCATGTGAGGAAAGAGGATATGAAGTATCTAATATGTGCAAAGGTTGTCTTGCACATCCATGTCAGGAAGTCTGTCCAAAGGGTGCAATTTCCATGGTGGATGGAAAATCATATATAGACCAGACAAAGTGCATTAAGTGTGGAAAATGCAAGTCTGCCTGTCCATATGACGCAATTGCAAAAAAAGAACGTCCATGTAAAAATGCATGTGGAGTTGGAGCAATTGTATCGGATAAAATGGGAAGAGCTTATATTGATCCTGACAAGTGTGTATCATGCGGTATGTGTATGGTAAGTTGTCCATTTGGAGCAATTTCTGATAAATCGCAGATATTCCAGCTTGCACGTGCTTTAAGTGAAGGGGAAGAAATTGTTGCAGAAATCGCACCGGCATTTGTAGGTCAGTTTGGAGAAAATATTACTGCAAGAAATATTAAAGCTGCATTGCAGGAAATGGGATTTTCAGAAGCGTATGAAGTCGCACTTGGAGCAGATATCGGGGCAGTGGCAGAGGCACATCACTATGTAAATAAAGTTGTATCAGGAGAACTCCCGTTTCTTCTTACATCATGTTGTCCATCCTGGGCAATGCTTGCAAAAAAACAGTTTCCAGATTTGATCGATCAGATTTCACAGGAGCTGACACCTATGGTTGCAACGGCAAGAACAATTAAGCAGGAGCATCCAAATGCAAAGGTTGTGTTTATCGGACCATGCGCAGCAAAGAAACTGGAGGCTTCCAGAAGGACAGTAAGAAGTGATGTAGATTTTGTTGTGACATTTGAAGAGTTGCAGGCTATGTTTGATGCAAAAGGAATTGATTTGACAAAATATGAAGCAGAATCTTCTTTCCATGATGCAACCGGTGCAGGACGTGGATATGCATGTGCAGGCGGCGTTGCAGCAGCAATTGAAGAATGTATTAAAGAGTATTATCCAGGTGTAGACGTAAACATCGAACATGCAGAGGGTCTTGCAGAATGTAGAAAAACACTGCTTCTTGCAAAAGCCGGCAAGATGAATGGCTGCCTGATTGAAGGAATGGGATGCCCGGGAGGATGCGTTGCAGGAGCAGGAACTAACATTCCAATTCCACAGGCTAAGAAAGATGTTGCAACTTATGTGAAGAACTCAACAAAATCAATTCCACCAAAGGAATTAGAGAATATTGAATTAAAATAGTCTGATAGTTTAGAAATAAAAAGCAGGCATAGAATGACACGAAAAAGCAGTTCTATGTCTGCTTTACATTTGAAAAATGCTATGTTATTATATGAAATAGTATGTTTTTAATTTACAGGAGGAGAAGGCAATGCAGCCATATGGAGTAAACCAATTAAGAAAAATGTTTTTAGAGTTCTTTGAGAGCAAAGGACATCTTGCGATGAAGAGCTTTTCGCTGGTGCCTCATAACGATAAAAGTTTGTTACTGATCAATTCAGGAATGGCACCATTAAAACCATATTTTACAGGACAGGAGATTCCACCTAGAACACGTGTGACAACATGTCAGAAGTGTATTCGTACAGGCGATATTGAGAATGTAGGTAAGACAGCACGTCACGGTACATTTTTTGAGATGCTTGGAAACTTTTCGTTTGGAGATTATTTCAAAGAAGAAGCAATCGAATGGTCATGGGAGTTCTTGACAGAAGTAGTCGGACTGGATCCGGAAAGATTATATCCATCTATTTATGAGAATGATGACGAGGCTTTTGAAATCTGGAATAAAAAGATGGGAATCCCGGCAGAGAGAATTTTCAGATTTGGTAAAGAAGATAACTTCTGGGAGCATGGTTCAGGTCCTTGCGGTCCATGCTCAGAGATTTATTATGATCGTGGAGAAAAATACGGATGTGGTAAACCAGGATGTACAGTAGGTTGTGAATGCGACCGTTACATGGAAATCTGGAACAATGTATTTACACAGTTTGATAACGATGGCAATGGAAATTATTCTGAATTAGAGCAGAAGAATATTGATACAGGTATGGGATTAGAGCGTCTTGCAAGTGTTGTACAGGACGTTGATTCAATTTTTGATGTTGATACAATTAAGGCACTTCGAGATCATGTATCTAAGCTTGCAAACAAAGAATATGGAAAAGATTATAATACGGATGTTTCACTCCGTGTTATCACAGATCACGTGCGTTCTGTAACATTTATGATTTCTGATGGTATTATGCCTTCAAATGAAGGCCGTGGATATGTACTTCGTCGTCTGCTTCGTCGTGCATGCCGTCATGGAAGATTATTAGGAATCGAGGGAAATTTCCTGCCAGAACTTGCAGAGACTGTAATTGCCGGTTCGAAAGACGGATATCCTGAATTGGAAGAAAAGAAAGAATTTATTTTAAAGGTTATAGCAAAAGAGGAAGAGCAGTTTAATAAAACAATCGACCAGGGTCTTGGAATCCTTTCTGATATGATTGCAAACATGGAAGAAAAAGGTGAGAAAACATTGTCCGGTGAAGATGCATTCCGTCTTTATGACACATATGGATTCCCATTAGATCTGACAAAAGAAATTCTGGAAGAAAAAGATTTGGATGTAGATGAAGACGGATTCCATGCAGCAATGGAAATCCAGAGAAAGACTGCCCGTGATGCCCGTGAAGTGACAAACTATATGGGAGCTGACGTAACTGTATATGAGTCTATCGATCCAAGCGTAACAAGCAAGTTTGTTGGTTATGATAATCTGACATATGAATCAAACGTAACAGTACTGACTTCTGAGACAGCAGTGGTTGATGCTCTTTCAGATGGAGAAAGAGGAACTGTATTTGTAGAGGAAACACCATTTTATGCAACAAGTGGTGGACAAGAAGCAGATACTGGTGTGATTCGTACAGCAGATGGTGAATTTAAAGTAGAAGATACGATTAAGCTTCTCGGTGGTAAGATTGGTCATGTAGGTATTGTGACAAAAGGTATGATTAAAGTAGCAGACAAGGCTACTCTTGAAGTAAACGCAGAAAAACGAGCACTTTCTGCTCGTAACCATAGCGCTACTCATTTGCTTCAGAAAGCACTTCGTATAGTACTTGGCAATCATGTTGAGCAGGCAGGTTCAAGTGTAAATGAAGACAGATTACGTTTTGACTTTACTCATTTTTCTGCAATGACAGCAGAAGAACTTGAGAAGGTTGAGAAGATTGTAAATGATGCAATTCAGAAAGCACTTCCAGTTGTGATTAAGAATATGCCGATTGAAGAGGCTAAAAAGACAGGCGCACAGGCATTGTTTGGTGAAAAATATGGAGATGTCGTACGTGTTGTAAATATGGGTGATTTTTCAATTGAGTTCTGTGGAGGTACTCATGTATCTAATACATCTGAAATCATGGCTCTCAAGATTGTATCTGAGTCAGGTGTTGCAGCTGGAGTACGTCGTATTGAGGCACTTACATCAGAGGGCTTATTGAAATATTATAGCGATTTGGAAAATAAACTTCGTGATGCAGCAAAACTTTTGAAAACAACACCAGATACAGTTTCAGAGAAGATTGCTCATCTTCAGGCAGAAAATAAAACTCTTCATAGTGAGCTGGAGAGCTTGAAGAGTAAGATGGCACAGGATGCAGCCGGAGATATTATGAATCAGGTGAAGGAAATTTCAGGTGTTAAATTGCTTGCAGCAGAACTTGACGGTGTAGACATGAATGGTCTTCGTGATCTTGGAGACCAGATGAAAGAAAAACTTGATGACGGAGTAGTCGTATTGGCATCAGGTAATGATGGCAAAGTAAGCTTGATGGTTATGGCAACAGATGGAGCTATGAAAAAAGGAGCACATGCCGGTAATCTTGTCAAAGCAATTGCAGGATGTGTAGGCGGTGGCGGCGGTGGTCGTCCAAACATGGCTCAGGCTGGAGGAAAGAATCCGGCAGGTATTGCAGATGCATTGAAAAAGGCAGAAGAGGTACTTTCTGAGCAACTTGCATAGGAATATCATGTGAATCCTAACAAAAATTATAACAATTTTTGTTGAAAAAACAGTTGACGTAGCTGAAAAATATGTTATAATCATTTGTAGTGCAATAAATATACCCGAACAGTCGTATGATGCACAATACAAGGCTGGAGGGGAGGTTAGGTGTGAGACTATGTCAAATGTAATCGTTAAAGAAAACGAAACGTTAGATAGTGCTTTACGCAGATTCAAAAGAAACTGTGCGAAAGCTGGCATTCAGCAGGAGATTCGTAAAAGAGAACATTACGAAAAGCCAAGCGTAAGACGTAAAAAGAAATCTGAAGCTGCTAGAAAACGTAAGTATAATTAATAGTGCAGATTAACAAGGTACTGAATTCAGTGCCTTGTTTTTTATTACATGAGAAATTACATTTCTCGTGTATTCAAGTCGAACGTCCGTGAGACTTGGCGCGTGATTCTGCTCAGCGAAGCTGACATATTCCTATCAGAATCACTGCGCATCCTCGCGGAGCGTTTATCTCAGTCGGAGATTGGACTCCCACTGAGATAAATTTGCTATTACTCACCACCTAAAGAGGTGGGAGTCTTCTCGACTGAGATAAAAATCTTCTGGTAGGATTGGTAGTACAGTGTACAATGTAGATTTCGCAGGCACTGGTACGCGCAAAGCCCATTTTTAAGAAATTATTTTACAAGGTTTCAGTGATACTTTTATCACGTTAATGTAACAGTGTTGTAAAATAATAAAATTTCTTATTGACAACAGAGGATAATGCTTATACAATAAAGAACGAAGACAAAGATGTCGGAAAGCTTGCAGACTAACTGCATGCTTTTTCTAGTTTTAGGAGGTAGATTAGAATGTCATACGTAGATGAAGTCATTGAATTAGTAGTGAAAAAAAATCCAGCAGAACCTGAATTTCATCAGGCAGTAAAAGAGGTATTAGAGTCTCTTCGTGTAGTAGTAGAAGCAAATGAAGAAAAATTCCGTAAAGATGCTTTACTTGAAAGATTGGTTGAGCCAGAAAGACAGATTAAATTCCGCGTTCCATGGGTAGATGATAAAGGACAGGTACAGGTTAATACAGGATATCGTGTACAGTTTAATAGTGCTATTGGACCATACAAAGGAGGACTTCGTCTGCATCCATCTGTTAACCTTGGAATTATCAAATTCCTTGGATTTGAGCAGATCTTTAAAAACTCTTTGACAGGTCTTCCAATCGGTGGAGGTAAAGGTGGATCAGATTTCGATCCTAAGGGAAAATCAGACAGAGAAGTTATGGCGTTCTGCCAGAGCTTTATGACAGAGCTTTGCAAATATATCGGAGCTGATACAGATGTTCCAGCAGGAGATATCGGAACAGGTGCAAGAGAGATTGGTTATATGTTCGGACAGTACAAGAGAATCCGTGGACTGTATGAAGGTGTTCTGACAGGTAAAGGATTAAGCTATGGTGGATCTTTAGCTCGTACAGAGGCTACTGGATATGGTCTGTTATATTTCACAGAAGAGATGCTGAAATTAAACGGACAGGATATCGCAGGTAAGACAGTAGCAGTTTCTGGTGCTGGTAACGTAGCAATCTATGCAACAGAAAAGGCTCAGCAGCTTGGTGCTAAAGTTGTAACAGTAAGTGATTCTACAGGATGGGTATATGATCCAGACGGAATCGATGTTGCAGCACTGAAAGAAATCAAAGAAGTAAAACGTGCAAGACTTACAGAATATAAGAATTATCGTCCAAATTCAGAATATCATGAAGGAAGAGGCGTATGGAATGTCAAAGTAGATATTGCTCTTCCATGTGCTACACAGAATGAACTTCATCTTGAGGATGCAAAAGCACTTGTTGCTAATGGATGTATAGCTGTTGCAGAAGGTGCTAATATGCCTACAACAATGGAAGCTACAGAGTACTTACAGGAGCATGGAGTACTGTTTGCACCAGGTAAAGCATCTAATGCCGGTGGTGTTGCTACATCTGCACTTGAGATGTCACAGAACAGTGAGAGATTGAGCTGGACATTTGAAGAAGTAGATTCTAAACTGAAAAATATCATGGTTAATATTTGCCATAATGCAGCTGATGCAGCTGAAAAATACGGATTTAAAGGCAACTATGTTGTAGGTGCTAACATTGCCGGATTTGAGAAAGTTGCTGACGCTATGACAGCTCAGGGAATCTGCTAATCAGATAAAAAATGATTGACATTTTAAAATTAAAATTGTATAGTTACCTTGTAAAAGGGAGTAATCGACGTACATAGTGCGTTCACGATGTCGTCAATACGATGGGTCTACCTATCCGTATCGTGATGAAATGATGAGACTTTTGCTGTATCATAATTAGATTGATACAGCAAAAGTCTCTTTTTTTATATATTAGCAAAAGTTTTTTTCCTAATATGTAAAATGATTCCTTTTAAATAATTTGAAAGAAGGAGAGAACTGGTATGAAAGAATACTATCATATGACTGGTGAAGAAGTCTGTCAAAGTGTGAATGGAACTCTGGAACCATTGACAGAATCGCAGGTGAAAGAACATATTGCAAAATATGGCCGGAATGAAATTGAGACTGTAGGAAAGAAATCTGTACTACAGTTGTTTTTGGAACAATTCAAAGATTTTTTAGTTATTATACTAATCATTTCTGCAATCGTATCTGGTGTGCTTGGAGATTGGGAAAGTGCGCTTGTAATATTGGTTGTAATTACGATGAATGCAGTGCTCGGAACTGTTCAAACACGAAAAGCTGAACAGTCATTGGAGAGCTTGAAAAAACTGTCAGGTCCAGAGGCTAAAGTACTTAGAAATGGAAATGTTGTATTGCTCCCATCTACAGAAATTACAGTAGGAGATATTGTTCATCTAGATGCAGGAGATTTCATTCCGGCAGACGGAAGAATTTTGGAAGCAGCGACGCTCAAGGTTGATGAGAGTGCATTGACAGGAGAAAGTGTAGGAGTTGAAAAAACAACAATATGTATAAAAGGTGAGTCAGAAATTGCACTTGGCGATAGGACTAACATGTTGTATTCAGGTAGTTTTGTTACCTATGGAAGAGCTACCTATATTGTAACAGGAATTGGTATGAATACGGAAGTTGGTAAAATTGCAGGCATGATACAAAATGCAGCAGACAAGAAAACTCCGTTACAAGTAAATCTGGATCAATTTGGACAGAAGCTGTCAATTTTGATATTAATATTCTGTGGCGTTCTCTTTGGAGTAAATATTTTGCAAGGAGGAAGTGTAGGAGATGCATTCATGTTTGCGGTTGCGCTGGCAGTAGCAGCAATTCCAGAGGCACTTAGTTCGATAGTGACAATAGTGTTGTCATTCGGAACACAGAAAATGGCAAAAGAAAATGCGATCATCCGAAAATTACAAGCTGTTGAAGGACTTGGCAGTGTGTCAGTAATCTGCTCTGATAAAACAGGAACATTGACACAAAATAAGATGACTGTAGAAGATTATTATGTAAATAAAACAAGAATTTCGTCAGAAGACATTGATATGGATTCTGAAATTCAAAGAAAGTTATTTACATTTAGTGTTTTGTGTAATGATGCATCTAACATTGATGGTGTTGAAATTGGAGATCCTACAGAGACAGCACTTTTGAATGTTGGTGGAAAATTGGATATTAATGTTGAAGAAATTCGAGCAAGATATCCAAGGGAAAGCGAGATTCCGTTTGATAGTGATCGGAAAATGATGTCGACAAAACATACAATAGAAGGCATTCCTGTTATGGTTGTAAAAGGGGCAACGGATGTATTATTATCCAGAGCAACACAAATAATGGAGAATGGAATAATCCGTCCGATTACAAAAGAGGATAAACAAAAAATTGAAGAGGACAATCAGAAATTTTCAAGAGAAGGATTGCGAGTATTAGGATTTGCATATAAGAAAGTTGTGGACGAGTGGGAATTATCATATGATGATGAAAATAATTTGATTTTCTTAGGTATGATAGCAATGATGGACCCTCCGAGAGAAGAATCAATGGCGGCGGTAGCAGAATGTAAGAAAGCTGGAATACGTCCGATTATGATAACAGGAGATCATAAAGTAACAGCAGCTGCAATTGCAAAGAGAATAGGCATTCTGCAAGATGAATCAGAAGCATGTGAAGGCGCTCAGATTGAAGGCATGTCAGATGAAGAATTACAGGATTTTGTTGAGCATATATCTGTATATGCAAGAGTATCTCCGGAACATAAGATCCGAATTGTCCGTGCATGGCAAGAAAAAGGAAATGTCGTAGCAATGACAGGAGATGGCGTGAATGATGCTCCTGCATTAAAACAGGCAGATATAGGTGTCGCAATGGGAATTACGGGAAGCGAGGTTGCAAAAGATGCTTCAGCGGTTGTTCTGACAGACGATAATTTTGCAACAATTGTGAAATCGGTAGAAAATGGAAGAAATTTATACCGAAATATAAAACTGGCAATTTTATTCCTTTTATCAGGTAATTTTGGAGCGATTTTAGCGGTACTATATGCATCGGTTATGAACTTACCGGTTCCGTTTGCTCCGGTTCATTTGTTGTTTATTAATCTGTTGACAGACAGCCTTCCGGCAATTGCACTTGGATTAGAACCGCATACGAAAGAGGTCATGCTGGATAAACCTAGACCGATGCAGGAATCAATCTTAACAAGATCTTTTTTGGCGAGAATCGGGGTTGATGGTTTTGTAATTGGTGCAATCTCTATGATAGCATTTCTGATAGGATATCGCAGCGGAAATACAACGCTTGCAAGCACAATGGCATTTGCAACGCTGTGTTTGGGAAGATTGGTACATGGATTTAACTGTAAGTCAGATAAACCGGTAATATTTACAAGAAGATTCTTTAATAATAAATATCTGCTGGGTGCATTTGCATTAGGAACGATTTTGGTAACATTAGTAATTATGATTCCGGGCTTACAAGGATTATTCAAGGTTCAGACATTGACAATAACACAGCTTTTGATGGTATATTTCCTTGCATTTTTAAATCTTCCGGTGATTCAGTTGATAAAAACTATTCAAGGATATTATAAATCCAGAAAAAAATAATACAAAAAATGAGCAATCGTTTGTGATTGCTCATTTTTGTTGATGAAAACAATTTAGGTATAACGTTTAATTGTTTCTTGGAGTACATATTTTTTGTCATTATAACGATCAAAAATATAACTATTTGCTTTATGTTCCAATTTATCAGGAAGTGGAGATAATGATACATTTTCTCCATATTTACGCTGTAATGCCCGTTCCAATAAGTAATCACATACCTGAGGATTCTTTGGAAGGAGTGGGCCATGAAGATATGTTGCAATAACGTTCTTATAAACTACACCTTCATAACCGGATTTTCCAGTGTTGCCAAGTCCGAAGAATACCTTTCCAAATGGTGTATGGTCATTGATATAGGTACGTCCGCCATGGTTTTCAAAGCCGACAACAGGATCAGAGAAGAGAGGGCTTTGTAAAATGATGTTTCGAATCAGACGTTCAGGTTCCCATTCTGTTGTGATATTGAGAATACCAAGCCCCTCAATCATTTTTTTATCAGTTTTATAATATTTACCTAATAATTGATAACCACCACATACAGCAAGAACAACGCCACCTTGCTCAACGTAATTTTTAAAATCAGCTTTGATCTCTTTTAAATATCCGCAAACCAGTTCCTGTTCTCTGTCAGATCCACCACCTAATAGTACAATATCAAGTTTGGAAAAATCAATTTTGTCGCCAGAAAGAAAAGGAATGACTTCTGCTTCGATCCCACGCCACTCTAAACGTTTACGAAAACATTGAATATTGCCGCGGTCACCATAAAGATTCAATAAATCAGGATAAAGATGTCCGATTGTTAATTTCATGATTTCAGTTCTCCTTCCGTTTCCTTTTGCATCTCATTTAATAAGTGGTTTGTGCGATACAGACCAGAGTAGTTGACAATAATATAAAGATTTTTTGTGCCATTCTTAGTTAAATCTTCAACAGACTGTTTTAAATCTGTAGTAGAACCACAAGGAATATCCTCATATTTTAAACGCAGTCCCATATCGTGTCGGCGAGTTCCATTTGTAAGGATGGTAGATACATTGGCATCTGCAAGATACTGGAAATCTACATCCCAAAGCCAGGAGACATCTTCACCATCCTGATAGGTATCATTAATCTGGATAATGATATCTTTTGGTTTTGGATCTTTGAGTACAAGTGAAACCTTTTGCTGGAATCCAATTGGATTCTTAGATAAATGAAGTTGTACACGTGCACCGTTGATATTAAAAATATCTTCGCGATTATTACCATAATCGAAAGATTCTATCATACTCTGGAAATGTTGTTGTGGTGCGTGTAATGCACGTAATGCCACATAAGCGGATAATGTGTTATAAATATTGTATGGAGTACGCGCTGTGGATTGAATATGCATGCCATCCATATCAAAGGAATATAATTCATCCTTTAATACAACATTGGTTGTTGTATAATCCGGGTCTGGACGTTTAAATCCACAATTTGGACAATGATAGATACCAAGTTGTCCATAATGGAAAAATTCATATTCAAGTTTTGTACCACAAGAACGACAGAAAATACTTTCACGAATCTCAGAACGGGAAATGTCATCAAAAATCTGTTCACTGATTCCATACGTGATGTAAGAATTACCACAGTCCTTTGCAAGAGAGTAGGATAAAATATCATCGCAGTTAATGATCAATGTTGTATCAGGGACACTTGTGACAGCTGTTTTCAACTTATTGTAAGTGATATCAACCTCACCAAAGCGATCCAATTGGTCACGTGAAATATTAGTTAATAAAGCACAGTCAGGTTTGAGCTGAGGAAGAACATTGACAGATGCGATTTCATCTACCTCGATGCAGGCGTAGTCTGCATCTAAATGTCCGTGCTTATCAGTAGAAAGAACAAATGCAGAAATGATACCGTTCATCATATTGGCACCTGTTCGGTTAATGATAACCTTCTTTCCCTCCGCCTTCAATGCGTGATATAAAATACTGTTTGTTGTAGTTTTTCCGTTTGTTCCCATTGTTACAATGGTCTTTTCACGTACTTGTTTTGACATCGTGTTCAAAATATTAGGGTCAATGATTCGCGCAACATACCCAGGGAGAGTAACTCCACTTCCGCGATTCATTTTTTTAATCAAAATACTGGTTAGTTTCGCACAGCGAATTGCTAATCTGCTTCTTAATTTCATAATGACTCACTCTTTCATTCTTTATGTTTTATAGTCAGCAAGAACTAAAATATAGAATTCTGCCGATACTTGTACTATTATAAGTGAAGAGACATAATAAAACAAGGAAATCGAGGAATTTCTGAATATTTTATAAAGATACTGGAATTTTTTTGTGGCTATGATAAAATGAATGCTATAAAAAGGAAAACGAGGTTGGTTAATATTGAAAAAAAATAACTTAGAGAAAAAGACAGAAAAAAAACAAGAAGTAAAACGTATTCCAACAACGAGATATACACCGAATCCAGAGCAAGGACTGACTTCACAACAAGTGCAGGAACACAGGTTGCATGGATGGACAAACAGGGCGGTAGATCCACCATCAAAGACAACTCGTGATATTATTCATGAGAATGTATTTACGTATTTTAACTTGATTTTCTTGATTTTGGCAATATTGTTGTGCCTTGTCGGTTCATTTCGAAATCTGACATTTTTACCGGTTATTATTGCTAACACGTTAATAGGAATTATACAGGAGATCCGAGCAAAAAAGGTACTGGATAATCTGACGATGCTTAATGCACCGCATGCAATGGTTATAAGAGATGGAAAACAAAGCCTGGTAGATGCAGAAAAATTAGTGCTCGACGATATTGTGGTTTTTAAAGCAGGAAATCAGATTTGTGCAGATGCTGAAGTATGTTTAGGTACTGTGCAGGTCAATGAATCTCTTTTGACAGGAGAAGCGGACGAGATTACAAAACAGCCGGGAGACATATTGATGTCTGGAAGCTTTATTGTATCGGGAGAATGTCGGGCTCGTTTGGATAAAGTAGGAGAGGATTCTTACATTTCAAAATTGACTTTGCAGGCAAAAGAGATGCAGGACAGCGAACAATCAGAGATGATACGTGCTCTGGATAAATTAGTACTGGTTGCCGGAATTGCAATTATTCCAATTGGAATCCTTTTATTTGTACAGGCTTTCTTTTTTCAAGGGGAAGGATTTCGTTCTAGCGTAACATCTATGGTCGCAGCAGTAATTGGAATGATCCCAGAAGGATTGTATTTGCTTGCTAGTGTGGCATTAGCAGTTAGTGCCATGCGTCTTGCTACAAAGAAGGTTCTGCTTCATGATATGAAGTGTATCGAAACACTTGCCCGTGTAAATGTACTTTGTGTAGATAAAACAGGAACAATCACAGATAATACAATGGAAGTCCGGGAGTTTAAACCGACAGATGAATATGATAAAGAGACTATGGCACCGCTTAGTCAGCTGATTGGAGATTTTGCTGCGGCAATGGATAGAGATAACATTACGATGGAAGCAATTAAAAGGAGTTTTCCACATGCTTCTGGACGCAAACCGATTTCAAAAACGGGATTTTCATCAGCAACAAAGTATAGTAGTGTTACATTTGAAGACGAAGCATATGTATTAGGTGCACCAGAGTTTGTTTTGAAAGAAGCGTATGAAAAATATGAGGAAGACATTGAAAGTTATGCCGCTAAGGGGCTGCGAGTTCTGGTATTTGGAACATATGATGGAGAAATAGATGGAAATGAATTGGCAAAACCAATTTGCCCATTAGGATATTTGATGCTGGCAAATCCAATCCGTAAAGCTGCAAAAGAAACCTTTTCATATTTTGCAGAGCAAGGAGTTGAAGTGAAAGTTATTTCCGGGGATAATCCACGTACAGTGTCGGAGGTTGCCAAAGAAGCCGGGGTAGAAGGCGCAGAACGCTATATCGATGCATCTACACTCAAAGATGAAGAAGAAATGAGAGATGCAGTATTAAAATATAATGTATTTGGACGAGTTACTCCGAATCAAAAGAGGCAGTTTGTTCAGATGTTGAAGGATGCAGGAAAAACAGTAGCCATGACAGGAGATGGTGTCAATGATGTACTTGCATTGAAGGATGCAGACTGCAGTATTGCGATGGCATCAGGAAGTGATGCAGCGGCACAAGCATCCCAGCTTGTGTTACTGGAATCAGATTTTTCGTGTATGCCACAGGTTGTATTGGAAGGACGTCGTGTTGTAAATAATATTCAGCGTTCGGCAAGCTTGTTCCTTGTGAAGAATATTTTCTCATTTTTATTGTCGATGTTCTCTGTGGTATTTATGATTACTTATCCATTGGAACCATCACAGATTTCTTTGATCAGTATGTTTACGATTGGTGTTCCGGCTTTCTTCCTTGCATTGGAGCCAAACAAAAATATTATCAAAGGTCATTTCCTTACAAATGTGTTCTTGAAAGCATTACCGGCAGCATTGACAGATGTCCTGGCGGTAGGGGCTTTGGTGATATTTGGACAGACTTTTGGTGTGGATTCAAAAGATATTTCGACTGCAGCAACGATGCTGCTTGCAATAGTCGGATTTATGATTTTGTTTAAGATTAGTGCACCAATGAATAAATTACGTGTTGGAATTCTTATGGGGTGTATCGCAGGGCTATTGTTCTGCAGTGTATATCTTCATAGACTGTTTGCAATCACAGGAATGTCTGTAAAATGCATTATGTTGTTTGTAGTATTTTCAATTGCAACAGAATCAGCATTTAGATTTTTGACAATTCTTGTAGATAAAACAAGGTTTTATTATTTGCGACTTCGTGGAAAAGCGACGGAATGATTATAAATGAAAGCTGCTGACTTATAGAGCATAAGTCAGCAGCTTTTTTAAGTGATGATGAAATTGTTTGTTTTCGTTGTTTAATTTCATTCGTTCTGAACTGGTTTTGTTCTGAGCTAAATAAACATCATATTGTGCAAGAAGTGTTTGATGATCTGGATATACACCCTGCCCCCATTGAATCAACAGCCAGTTCATTGTTTCAGAATTCCAGTATTGCATGGGAATATTAGCAGTTTTTAATGTTGTAATATATTTTAAGGCTTCGATAGACAAATGTTCTAATTCAGCATTCAAAGCAGGTGATTCAAATTCTTTGTTTCCAAATTTTTCCAGTATTTTAATTGGAATGCTTTTTCGTTTGGACTCTCGTTGGATAAGCATAGAACTTTTTGTAACAATTTCATTTAGTCTTTGTGCAGCATTCCAATAAGTTACAAAAGAGTCTGCTTCAGGTTTTTTCTTTGCTTGTTTTGCTTCTTCTTCCATATTAAATGTACGGAAAACACGTTTCTTTCCACCACCTAATTCTAAATCATAGGCCTTCCTTTTTTCCTGATTCGATAATATTCGATAAGCCTCGAGGATTTCCTGCATCTGGGCAGTGGTATCGATATCTGTATGCATATTGGCATCCGGATGATACACTTTTGCCAATGCGTTTTTAGCAGCTGTAATTTCTTCTAAACTGGCGTCTCGGGAAACGCCAAGTATATGATAATATGTGCGTTTTGCCATAAGTTCTCCTTGATTGTTAATAAATACCTAGTTATTTATTGTAAGGCAAGAAATAAAAAAAATCAACTGTTTAAGCAACATGAAAGTAGAAAGAAAGTAATTTTTTCAGACAATCCCAGAAGCTGGCTTTATCACTAGAAACAGCAGCCAGAATTTGGATTCGTCCTATTTCTTCTCCGTTTAATTTATAAATCAAATTTCCAACGGAATCTCCTTTTTGGATAGGTGCGTGCAGTTCTTTTTTTAATTCTAAGTGCTTTGTTATAGCCGATAGATTTTGTCCATTAGTATCGAGATATTGAAATGTAGTTTTGTATTTGCAAGGAATGTTTTCTTTTACACCGCCAATTATTTTTATTTTTCCGAGTTTAGGAGGTGAATAATCTTTATAAATCTGGCAGGAGGCAAACCCATAATTTAATAAAGTGACAGCATCTTGAAAACGAGTTTTAGAATTATCGGCACCAAGAATCACGGCAATTAATTCGATATCATTTTTTTTGGCAGTTGCAGAGACACAAAACTTTGCTAATCCTGTGGAGCCGGTTTTCAGGCCAGTGGCATATTCATATTGACGAATAAGTTTATTCGTGTTAGTGAGTCCAAATTCAGATGTCCCTTTACGTGTTGTATGAGTGATGTTTTCCATCCAGATAGTACAATAATCATGAATCTGAGGATATTTTGTAATCAGTTCCTTTGACATGAGTGCAATGTCCCGTGCACTTGTTTCATGACCATCTGCATCCAGTCCATTACAGTTGATGAATGTGGTGTGGTTCATACCTAATTCTTTTGCACGTTGATTCATTTGTCGGACAAATTCTTCCTCGCTGCCGCAAATATATTCCGCCATGCATACACATGCGTCATTTGCACTTGCGACAGAAATGCATTTTAGCATGGTATCTACACTTTGGGTTTCACCAACCTCTAAAAATACTTGAGAACCTCCCATAGAAGCGGCATGTTCTGAAACAGGCACAGTATCATCTAAGTGTATTTTTCCTTCTTCCAAAGCGTCAAAAATCAGAAGCATTGTCATGATTTTCGTTACACTGGCAGGCGGACGTGGTGTATCGGGATCTTTTTCGTAAAGGATAGTTCCGGTAGATGCCTCCATTAAGATTGCAGAAGGCGCATGTAATTCAATGTTGGCGAGTATTTTGGGATTTTTTTGATTTTCTTTGGCAAAAAGGATGAAATTATGATTTCCTATTACGAGGATTATCAATCCTAGAATCAGACAAAAACTTCGTAGAAATAATATTTTTTTGTTTTTCAAAGGACACACACCATAAAACTATTTAATCTATTTATATTCATATCCTGTTTTAGTAATTCGAATATATTATCTCAAAATATTGATGATCTAATCAAAACAATATTGCGGGAATGGTTCATATATTGCGGAAACTCAAGGATTGCAATAGTTGAATTCCAAAAAGAAAAATGTTAATATAAAATGGATTGGGCATATTTGTCGTATAAAAATGAAAAATTATTAAGATAATAGGAAACGAGGAAACATAACATATGTGGAAAATGTGGTTTTGTATAGTTATTCTGTTATTAATAGCGGGCGTGTTTGCTGAGGTTAAAAGAGAATTACACACATTTTGTATTACGAGATACAAAGTACTGTCACCAAAATGGAATGGTGAAAAAAGCGGTAAAATCATATTTTTGAGTGACCTCCACAATCATGAGTACGGCTTACATAATAAGAAACTGATCGATAAGATAAGGATGGAAAATCCAGAGCTGATTTTAATTGGAGGAGATATTCTGGTCGGAAAAGAAGATATCTCATATGAATCAGCAGCAAAATTCGTGGAAGCAATCTGTAAGATTGCACCGGTGTATTATGCAAATGGAAATCATGAACAACGTATGAAAGAAAAGCCGGAAAAATATGGAGATGCATTTGTTAAATATAAAAAACGATTGCTCGATGCAGGAGTTTGTTTTTTGGAAAATGAAAGTGCAGAAGTAGAGTTGGATGGAAATAAATTGTCTTTGACAGGCTTGGAATTACGGATAGAAGTATATGAAAAGATGAAAACTCATAAGGTGACTAAAGGTGATATAGCACAGAAGGTTGGTTCGGCAAAGCAGGAAGAGATTCAGATATTGCTGGCGCATAATCCAGAATATATGGAGGCGTACCAGGCATGGGGGGCAGATATTACTTTGTCCGGGCATTTGCATGGAGGTTTGATTTGTCTTCCGAATGGCAAAAGTGTAATAACACCGCAATTTCATCTTTTTCCAAAGCATGCAGGAGAGATGAAAGTCAAAGGAAATCAGACAGCAATCGTAAGTCGTGGTCTGGGAACACATACAGTCAATATTCGGTTGTTTAATCCGGCAGAATTGATCGTATTTCAAATAAGTAAACAGTAAAGAGAGAATACATATGGGGATTCCTATAAAATTAGAGGTGTTTGAGGGACCATTAGATTTGCTTTTGCACCTGATTGATAAAAACAAAGTAGATATTTACGATATTCCAATTGTTGAAATTACAAATCAGTATATGGAATATATACATCAGATGCAAAGAGAAGATCTTAATATTATGAGTGAATTTTTGCTGATGGCTGCTACATTATTAGATATAAAATGCAAAATGTTGCTTCCGAAGGAAGTAAACGAAGAAGGCGAGGAAGAAGATCCGCGTCAAGAGCTTGTGGAACAATTACTACAATATAAAATGTATAAATATATGGCTTATGAGCTAAAAGATAGGGAAATGGATTCGGAGTATATTATGTATAAGAATCCGTCAGTTCCTGATGAAATTTTAAAATATGAAGAGCCGGTTGATTTAGATTTGCTATTGGGAGATTTGAATCTGCAGAGATTACATAAAATTTTCGAAGAAGTCATGAAGCGGCAGGAGCGAAAAATTGATCCTATTCGAAGTAAATTTGGAAAAATAGAAAAAGAAGAGGTTCCCCTTCCGGATAAGATGGCTTATGTAGAATCTTATGCAAGAACACATGGCAGGTTTAGTTTCCGACAATTATTGATGGAACAAAAAAGCAAGATGCATGTGGTAGTAACCTTTCTTGCGATTTTAGAAATGATGAAGAGCGGAATGATCAAGGTAGAGCAGGAAGAGACTTGTGGTGAGATTATCATAGAGTCTCAGATACAGGAGTGTTAATAAAATGAAAAAAGAAAAGGAACTTCAGGGGGCGATAGAAGCAATTCTTTTTACAATGGGAGAATCTGTTGAGCTAAATAAGATTGCACGTGCAATTGAACAGGATGAAGAGACAACGTTAGAATTGATACATAAATTGATGAAACGATATGAAGCAAAGGATCGAGGGATTCGGATTATCGAGTTAGATCATGCGTTTCAGATGTGTACCAAAAAAGAAGCTTATGAATATTTAATTCGTGTTGCAAGACAACCGAAGAAACATGTTTTAACGGATGTATTATTGGAAACTATGTCTATTATAGCGTATAAACAGCCGGTTACAAAAATTGAGATTGAAAAAATCAGAGGTGTGAAATCAGATCATGCAGTTAATAAGCTGGTTGAATATGGTTTAGCAGAAGAGGTTGGAAGGTTAGATGCTCCGGGACGCCCTATTTTATTTGGAACAACAGAAGAGTTTTTGCGGAGATTTTGTGTACAGTCTTTAGATGAACTTCCGATGCTTAATACGGATCAAATTGAGCAGTTTAAAGAAGAGGCGGAAGATGAAGCGGAACTGAAATTGAATTTGTAAAGTAGATTCGTTTGTAAAGTTGTAATTTGCAAGACATATAGCAAATAGATTAGCATATAATAGTTAATAAATAATGTCGGGTGAATTTATGATGCTGAAGAAAAACAGAATATTAAACAAAAAGAGAGCCATGGAGGTGTTGATGCTTGCATCGATATTTATCATTGGCTTTTATTTTTTGTGGGATTTTATCTGCTCGAATAAAGAAATTTATTCTGTTCCGATAAGTATGGTGAATGAGACGAGGGTGTATACTACTAGAAAATCAGAAAATACAAAAGAAACAGAAGCATCTGAAAAAGATAAGATTCAGGAACCGCATGGTTTATATGCTCAATCTGCGGTGCTCATGGATGCAAAAAGCGGGAGAATATTGTTTGAAAAAAATGGGGGACAAAAACGTGCGATGGCAAGCACAACAAAGATTATGACCTGCATTCTTGCATTAGAATATGGTGATTTGGATGATGTTGTTACAGCAAGTACAAATGCAGTAAATCAGCCTAAAGTACGATTGGGAGTTGTCGAAGGAGAAAAAATTTTGTTGAGGGATTTGTTATATTCATTGATGTTGGAATCCCATAATGATGCGGCGGTCATGATTGCAGAACATATTGGAGGCAGTGTGGAGGGTTTTGCAGATATGATGAATCAAAAAGCACAAAGCTTAGGATGTAAAAATACTTATTTTATTACACCAAATGGATTAGATGCTTCAGACAAAAACGGAGGTCATCAGACAACAGCAGAAGAACTTGCACAAATCATGAAATATTGTATACAGGATTCAGAACAGGCAAAACAGTTTTTGGCAATATCACAGACGGAAATATATCATTTTGAAGATTGCTCACATGTATACAAGTATACATGCAACAACCATAACGCATTTTTGAAAATGATGGAGGGTGCAATAGCAGGGAAAACAGGATTTACGGGTGAGGCAGGATATTGTTATGTAGGAGCTTTGGAACAAAATAATAAAAAATTAATTGTTGCACTTTTAGGTTGTGGCTGGCCAAATAACAAGGGCTATAAATGGCAGGATACACGTAAATTGATACAATATGGATTGGACTCATTTGAATATGTTATGATAGGAAAGGAAAACATTTCAAAAGAATTGGCAGATATTAAAATTCCAGTTGTAAATGGAGTTCCGGATAATGGGAAAATAAGTGGAAAATCGTATACAAAAGTGTGGATGAAATATATGGAAGATGGAGAAAATACAGATTCAGCAGAGTTGGAACAGCTTTTGGTTCGGAAAGATCAAAAAGTACATTTGCAAATTGTACTGAAAAAACAGTTATATGCACCGGTTGAAGCAAAAACAGAAGTGGGAGAAATACAGTACTTATTAGATGGAAATGTCGTAAAAAGACAAACGCTGATAGTAAAAAATGCCATTGAAAGGAGAAATTATAAATGGTGTGCAAGAAAAACAGTGGAAAACTTCCTATTATAATAGTAATGTGAATTGAAATTGCAATAACGTGAAAATTAAGAAACGTGTGAAAAAAATGACAAAATATGTATTTTGTTGATTGAAATTTAGATAAGAGTGGTTTATACTAGAATAGGCAAAAATTTTGGTTTATTTTAAAAATATTTACAATATGGAGGGCTAGAATATGAGCTACAATGCAACTGGAAACCCAGCAAGCAGAAGAATTGCCGCAATGCTTGATCAGGGAAGCTTTGTTGAAATCGGTGGTGCTGTAACAGCAAGAAATACAGATTTTAACTTACAGACAAAAGAAACTCCGTCTGACGGCGTTATTACCGGTTATGGAGTGATTGATGGCAATCTTGTGTATGTATACAGTCAGGATGCTACAGTGTTAAAGGGTGCTATCGGAGAGATGCATGCAAAAAAAATCGCAAATATTTATGATATGGCAATGAAGATGGGAGCACCTGTGATCGGTCTTGTAGATTGTGCAGGACTTAGACTTCAGGAAGCAACAGACGCACTAGAGGCATTTGGAAGCCTGTATCATAAACAGGCAATGGCTTCAGGTGTTGTACCACAGATCACAGCAATCTTTGGAATGTGTGGTGGCGGATTGGCAGTTGTTCCAGGACTTACAGATTTTACATTTATGGAAAGCAAAGAAGGAAAGCTTTTTGTAAATTCACCAAATGCTTTGGAAGGAAACGAAGTTTCTAAATGTGATACAGCAAGTGCTGCATATCAGAGTGAGACAGCAGGTCTTGTTGATGGAATTGGAACAGAGGCAGAAATCCTTGGACAGATCCGTACATTGATTAGCATGATCCCAGCAAATAATGAAGATGATGCTTCATATGAAGAGTGTACAGATGATCTGAACCGTGTTTGTTCTGATCTTGCAAACGCAGCAGAAGACACAGGTATTGCACTTGCAACAATCGCTGACAACAATGTATTCTTTGAGACAAAAAAAGATTATGCGAAAGAGATGGTAACAGGATTTATCCGTCTGAATGGTATGACAGTCGGAGCTGTTGCAAATCGTTCTAAAGTATATGACGCTGAAGGAAATGCAGAAAGCTTTGATGCAGTTCTTACAGTTGACGGATGCAAGAAAGCAACAGACTTCATCAACTTCTGTGATGCATTCTCTATCCCGGTACTTACATTGACAAGTGTGACAGGATTTGAGGCGACAAAAGAAGCTGAGAAAGATATGGCAAGAAGTGTTGCAAAACTCACATATGCATTTGCAAATGCAACAGTTCCAAAAGTAAACGTAATCGTAGGTAAAGCATTCGGAAGTGCTTATGTTGCAATGAATAGTAAATCAATCGGAGCAGATATGGTATTTGCATGGCCAACAGCAGAAGTTGGAATGATGGATGCAACTATGGCTGCTAAGATCATGTATGAAGGTGCTGACGCAGATACATTGAAAGAGAAAGCAGCAGAGTATAAAGAACTTCAGTCAAGTCCAATGTCTGCAGCAAGAAGAGGATATGTTGATGCAATCATCGAAGCAGCAGATACAAGAAAATATGTAATCGGAGCATTCGAGATGTTGTTCACAAAGAGAGAGGATCGTCCGGACAAAAAACACGGTACGGTTTAGTGAGGTGAGGCAAAGTGAAGAAAAAATTCAGTTTATTAGGACTTGTCCTCATTTTAGTCTTGAGTCTTGTAGGATGTGGAAGCAAGGCTAGTGAAGAGGCAGAATATGATCAGGCTACGATGGAACAGTATGCTGACACAATCGTTACAAGTTTCAGTAATATGTCCGAGGAGAATCTGGATCAGTTTGCTGACATGTCAGACCTCGAATTGAATCTGACATTGATGCAGTCAGGTCTTCCAATCGAAGCAGATGATTTTAAATCTATGATTGATGCTTGGAAAGCAGGTTTGGATGAGTGCGGTACAATCTCAGATCTTGGGGATTATGAGCTGACAGTAAAGAGCAGCAGCGCTACATTGACTGTACCATTCAAAGGCGAAACAAGAGATGGTGACCTGGAATTCACATTTGACGAGAAGATGAACATGGACAGCATCACAGTCAATGGCCACTATGGCATGGCTGAGATTTTGAAAAAAGCAGGACTTAACACAGTGTTAGGTATGGGAACTGTATTTGTTGTATTGATCTTTATCTCATTTATCATTTCCCTGTTTAAATTTATTCCTGCAATTCAGAATAAGTTTAGTAAAAAACCACAGGCTGAAACAAAGAAGGAAGCTTCTGCAGCAGCACCGGCACCAGTTGAAGTGGTACCGGCAACAGATGATAGTGAGCTTATTGCTGTAATTTCAGCAGCAATCGCAGCATCAGAGGGAACTTCAACAGACGGTTTTGTTGTTCGTTCTATTAAGAGAAGAAAATCCAATAAGTGGAGTTAATCAGGAGGATACAAGAATGAAAAACTATACAATTACAGTAAATGGCAATGTATATGACGTAACAGTAGAAGAAAAAGGTGCAGGAGCAGCACCAGTTGCAGCAGCACCTGTAGCAGCAACACCAGTTGCAGCACCTGCAGCAGCACCAGCTAAAGCGGCAGGAGCAGGAAGCATCCAGGTTAAAGCAGGAGCAGCAGGTAAAGTATTTAAAGTAGAAGCAAGCGTTGGACAGAAAGTAGAAGCTGGTGATGCAGTAGTTATCATTGAAGCTATGAAGATGGAAATCCCAGTAGTTGCCCCAGAGGCTGGTACAGTTGCTAGTATTGATGTAGCAGTAGGAGACGCCGTAGAATCAGGAGCAGTTTTAGCTACATTAAACTAGTTAGACCAGGAGGTTTGAAAAATGGAATATATTTCAAATACGCTATCGAACCTCGTGCAGCAGACGGCATTTATGAATCTTACATTTGGTAACCTGATCATGATTGCAGTTGCATGTGTGTTCTTATATTTAGCAATCAGACATGGCTTTGAGCCGTTGCTGCTTGTTCCAATCGCATTTGGTATGTTGCTTGTTAATATCTATCCAGATATTATGCTTCATGCAGAAGATGCGGCAAATGGAACAGGTGGACTTCTTTATTACTTTTATGTATTAGATGAGTGGTCAATTCTTCCATCATTGATTTTCCTTGGTGTTGGAGCAATGACAGATTTCGGACCATTGATCGCTAACCCAAAGAGTTTCCTTCTTGGAGCAGCAGCACAGTTTGGTATTTTTGCAGCTTATCTTGGAGCTATGGCTATGGGATTCTCTGATAAAGCGGCAGCAGCAATTTCTATCATCGGTGGAGCTGATGGACCAACATCCATCTTCCTTGCAGGTAAATTGTCACAGACTGCAATTATGGGACCAATCGCAGTAGCAGCATATTCATATATGTCATTGGTACCAATTATCCAGCCACCAATTATGAAGCTCCTCACAACAGAGAAAGAGCGTAAAATTAAGATGGAACAGCTCCGTCCGGTATCAAAATTGGAGAGAATTTTGTTCCCAATTATTGTTACGATCGTAGTATGTACAATTCTTCCAACAACAGCTCCATTGGTTGGTATGCTGATGCTTGGTAACTTGTTCAAAGAATCAGGTGTTGTTAGACAGCTTTCTGATACAGCTTCTAACGCATTGATGTACATCGTTGTTATCTTGCTTGGTACATCAGTAGGTGCTACAACAAGTGCGGAAGCATTTTTGAACTGGGATACAATCAAAATTGTAATTCTTGGTTTGATCGCATTTGCATTTGGTACCGCAGCAGGTGTTGTCTTTGGTAAGATTATGTGTAAGGCTACAGGTGGAAAAGTAAATCCGCTGATCGGTTCAGCAGGTGTATCTGCCGTTCCTATGGCAGCACGTGTTTCTCAGAAAGTTGGTGCAGAAGCAGATCCTACAAACTTCTTGCTGATGCATGCAATGGGACCAAACGTTGCCGGAGTTATCGGTACAGCAGTTGCGGCCGGAACATTTATGGCCATCTTCGGTGTGAAGTAGAATATTAGTGGAGGACAAATACAATGGCAGAAGTTGTAAAAAAACCAGTTAAAATTACAGAAACAATTCTGCGTGATGCTCATCAGTCTCTGATTGCTACAAGAATGACAACAGAGCAGATGCTGCCAATCGTAGAGAAAATGGATAAAGTCGGATACCATGCAGTAGAGTGTTGGGGAGGAGCTACATTTGATGCTTCCCTTCGTTTCTTAAAAGAAGATCCATGGGAGAGACTTCGTAAATTCAGAGATGGATTTAAAAATACAAAATTACAGATGTTATTCCGTGGACAGAATATCCTTGGATATCGTCCATATGCAGATGATGTTGTAGAATATTTCGTTCAGAAATCTGTTGCAAACGGAATTGATATCATTCGTATTTTCGATTGTATGAATGATATCCGTAACTTACAGACAGCAGTTACAGCAGCAAACAAAGAAAAAGCACATGCTCAGGTAGCAATGTCTTATACATTGGGTGATGCTTATACACTGGAATACTGGAAAGATCTTGCGAAGAGAATCGAGGATATGGGTGCAAACTCTATCTGTGTTAAAGATATGGCAGGTCTTCTTGTACCTTACAAAGCAACAGAACTTGTACAGGCATTAAAAGATACAGTAAATATTCCGATCGAGATGCATACACATTACACATCTGGTGTTGCATCAATGACATATTTGAAATCTGTAGAGGCAGGTGCTGACATTATTGATACAGCAATTTCTCCATTTGCAATGGGAACATCACAGCCGGCTACAGAGGTTATGGTAGAGACATTCAAGGGAACAGAATATGACACAGGCTTAGATCAGACATTACTTTCTGAGATTGCTGATTACTTCAGACCTATTCGTGATGAAGCGTTAGACAGTGGTCTGCTCAATCCAAAGAACCTTGGTGTAAATATCAAGACTCTTCTTTACCAGGTACCAGGCGGTATGCTTTCAAACCTGACATCACAGCTTGCTGAGCAGGGAGCAGAGGACAAGTTCTATGATGTATTGGAAGAAGTACCACGCGTACGTAAAGATCTTGGTGAGCCACCACTTGTAACACCTTCTTCACAGATTGTTGGTACACAGGCTGTATTCAATGTATTGATGGGTGAACGTTATAAAATGGCTACAAAAGAAACAAAAGATGTTCTTGCTGGAAAATATGGAAAGACTGCAAAACCAGTTAATCCAGAAGTACAGAAGAAAGTTATCGGAGAGGATGCGGAAATCATTACATGTCGTCCGGCAGATTTGATTCCAGATGAGCTTGATACACTTCGTAAAGAGTGTGCACAGTACATTCAGCAGGATGAAGATGTATTGACATATGCATTATTCCCACAGGTAGCTATTGATTTCTTTAAATACAGAGAAGCACAGCAGACAAAAGTAGATGCAACGGTTGCAGATACAGAAAATGGAGCATATCCAGTATAAGAATAAGTAAAATATCAGGGTCGCTTTCGGTTTGAAAGGGACCCTTTTTCTTTGGAGAGAAATATAGGAAATACAGACAAATATTTTAATTGGTAAAAAAGCAAAGAAATATGTTATAATAAAAATAGTGTGGTTCAGGCTTGATAAAACATTATATCAGCTGGGAGATGACTCCCACCTCTATAGGTGGTGAGAAACAAGCTGGTATCAGTGGGGGAGTCAATCCCCCATCTGATATAGCCTCCGGCAGGATTGCAGAGGTGCGCAGTAGAAGTATGTCATGCAATTGCATGACGCGCACCTCGCAGCAAGAATGCCGAGGCATTCTTGAATAGAATAGATTTGCCTGAAACGGGAATGAAAGAGAGGTAATTGAAATGAATCAGATTGCAGACAGAATTGCAAATTTCCAAGAGCTTATGAAGAAGCATAAAATAGACGCATATATTGTTCCGACAGCAGATTATCATCAGAGCGAATATGTGGGGGATTATTTTAAAGAACGCGAATTTTTAACTGGCTTTACCGGATCAGCAGGAACTGCAGTTGTAACAAAAAATAGTGCATACTTGTGGACTGATGGACGTTATTTCTTACAGGCAGCTACACAGTTAAAAGGGACAGGAGTCCAACTGATGAAGATGGGAGAACCGGAAGTTCCTACAATTGAGGAGTTTTTAAAAGCAGAATTAAAAGAAAATGAAGTTCTCGGATTTGACGGAAGAACCATTGGGGAACAAGAAGGTGAACAGTTTGCTGAAATCGTAGAAGAAAAGAATGGAAATATTGTATATGAATATGATTTGTTAGGAGAACTTTGGAGTAATCGACCAGAGATGTCAAAGAAACCAGCATTTTTACTTCCGTTGAATTACGCAGGCGAAAGTGTAGAATCAAAACTTACAAGAGTACGTAAGGTGATGAAAGAACACAAGGCAACAATGCAGATTCTGGCAAGCCTGGATGATATTGATTGGATGCTTAATATACGTGGTGATGATGTAGAATATTCTCCATTGTTGTTAAGTTATGCAATTGTTAAAATGGACGAAGTGGAATTGTATGTAGATGCGGAAAAAATAGATGAGCAACTAAAAAAGCATTTACAAGATAACCATGTAAAAGTATATGCATATGATTCTATTTATCAGAGAGTGAAAGAAATATCTGAAAACGAGACTGTAATGGTAGATCCAAGACAGGTGAATTATGCTTTGTTTAATAACATTCCAAAGGAAGTTAAAGTTGTAAAAGAAGAAAATCCAATTATTCTAATGAAGGCGGTTAAGAACGATATAGAAGTTGAGAATATTCGAAATGCACATATAAAAGATGGAGTGGCTCATACAAAATACATGTATTGGCTGAAAAAACATGTCGGAAAAGAAAAGATTACAGAAATTAGTGCTTCAGATAAACTGGCAGCCTTTCGTGCAGAGCAGGAAGGATATTTGTGGCCAAGTTTTGGACCAATCAGTGCATATAAAGAGCATGGTGCAATCGTTCATTATTCTGCAACAGAGGAAACTGATGTGGAATTAAGACCAGAAGGATTGCTGCTTAGTGATACAGGCGGAAACTATTGGGAAGGATCGACAGATATTACGAGAACAATAGCTCTTGGAGAGGTGTCGGCTGAGGAAAAACGTCATTTCACAACAGTGGCAATTAGTATGCTGAAATTGGCTGAAACTACATTTTTGTATGGTTGTACAGGAATGAATCTTGATTGTATTGCACGTGAACCATTCTGGCGTCAACATTTAAACTATAATCATGGAACAGGACATGGAGTTGGATATTTAGCAAACATTCATGAGGAACCACAGCGCTTCCAATGGAAGTTCAATCAAGACAACAATCATCCGTTAGAAGAGCACATGGTGATTACAGATGAGCCGGGATTGTATATTGAAGGCTCTCATGGTGTGCGAATTGAAAATGAATTGCTGGTAAAGAAAGATGTGTCAAATGAATATGGTCAGTTTATGAAATTTGAGATCTTGACTTTTGTTCCAATCGATCTGGATGCGATTGATGCAACAATTATGACAACAGAAGAAAAAGAACTGTTAAATTCATATCATAAAGATGTTTATAGTATAGTTTCTCCGTATTTAAACGATGAAGAAAAAGAATGGCTTAAGCTTTATACAAGAGAAGTTTAAATAATTAACATGAAAGAAAAAGAGGATTTCAAAGTGGTCGAAAACAGTACAAATGAATTGCAGATGAGAATAGAGGAAAAATATCGAGATCTCAGTAAAGGACAGAAACGTGTGGCGGAATATGTGCTGGATAATTATGATAAAGCAGTATTTTTGACTGCTGCGAGATTAGGAGAAGTAGTAGGTGTCAGCGAATCTACAGTGGTGCGTTTTGCAACACAGCTTGGATATAAAGGGTATCCGGAATTTCAAAAAGCATTAGAAGAACTGGTGAGGAACAGATTGAATTCTATTCAACGAATGAAAGTGACATATGGAAGAATTAGTCAGTCTCAAATCTTAGAAACGGTGCTTCAATCAGATATTGAAAAAATAAAACAGACATTGAATGGAATTGATCATTCAGCCTTCAATCAAGCGATTGATACTATTTTAAATGCAAGAAAAATATATGTGCTTGGGATTCGAAGTTGTGCACCATTGGCAGCTTTTATGAGTTTCTATTTGAATTTACTTTGTGATAATGTAATTGCGGTAAATACAAACAGTTCAAGTGAGATTTTTGAACAGCTGATTCGAATTGGAGAAGAAGATGTGATCATAGGGATTAGTTTTCCTAGATATTCTCAAAGAACATTGAAAGCATTGGAATTTGCCAGTAAACGCAAAGCAAAAATTATTACATTGACGGACAGTGTCCATTCACCGATAAATATATATTCTTCATGTAATCTGATCGCACGAAGTGATATGGCATCAATTGTAGATTCCCTGGTAGCACCATTGAGTGTAGTGAATGCATTGATAGTTGCATTATGTATGAAAAAACAGGAAGAAGTAATAGGGACACTTGAGACATTAGAACAAATTTGGGGTGAATACCAAGTTTACAGTGGAGATGAACTGAATCGTATCGAGGATAATTCTGAAGTGTAAGAGTACCTGTTAAATGTGGTATTCAAAGAAATATAGAAGATAGGATAATGGAAGTATATGAGTAAAGTAATAGTTATAGGAGGAGGAGCAGCCGGAGCTGTTGCGGCAATTTTTGCGGCAAGAAACGGACATCGGGTAGAACTCTTTGAGAAAAATGAAAAAATTGGAAAAAAGTTATTCATAACTGGAAAAGGCCGCTGTAATGTAACAAATGCAGGAGATATGGATGCGCTATTTGATGCAGTAAAGAGTAATCCAAAATTTTTATACAGTGCTTTTTATAGCTTTACCAATGAACAGGCAATGGATTTTTTTGAAGAATTGGGTGTTCGTTTAAAAGTGGAAAGAGGAAACAGAGTCTTTCCGGAGTCAGACCATTCGTCTGATATTATTCATGCATTGAAGCATGAATTAGAGCGATTAGGTGTAGAAATACATTTTTGTACGGAAGTAAAAGATGTGCTGGTGGAACATGAAAAGTTTACAGGCGTTGTTTTGAAAAATGGGAAGAAAGTTTCTGGAGATGCCTGTGTTGTTGCAACAGGAGGAATTTCTTATGCATCTACAGGGTCTACGGGGGATGGATATCGTTTCGCAGAAAAAACAGGGCATAAGGTAACGGAATTATATCCATCACTTGTGCCTATGGAAGTAAAAGAATGGTATGCAAAGGAATTGCAAGGATTATCCCTTCGAAATGTCCGGGGAACCATTTTGGATGGCAAGAAGAAATTATATGATGAATTTGGCGAGATGCTATTTACACATTATGGCGTCAGCGGTCCAATCATCATCAGTGCAAGCAGTGTTGTTGGGAAAAAATTGCAAGATAAAGAACTTACACTGCAGATTGATTTGAAACCGGCACTAAGCAGAGAACAACTAGACCAGAGAGTTTTAAGGGATTTTGAAGAAAATAAAAACAAACAATTTAAAAACGCAGTAGATAAGTTGTTTCCGGCAAAACTTAAACCTATTATGATAGAGCTAAGTGGAATTTCGCCAGAGAAGAAAGTAAATGAAATTTCAAAGGAAGAGAGACTTTGCTTTGTTGATCTGATAAAGAATTTTAAAATGACATTAACAGGATTGCGTAGCTATAATGAAGCAATTATCACAAAAGGTGGAGTAAGCGTGAAGGATATTGATCCTGGAACGATGGAATCGAAGAAAGTTTCGGGATTGTATTTTGCCGGAGAGGTATTAGATCTTGATGCATTGACAGGTGGATTTAATTTGCAGATTGCCTGGTCTACAGGATATTTGGCAGGAATTTCGATACAATAAATATTAAGAAAGAGGAAGCAAAAATGGGATATAATGTAGCAATTGACGGCCCGGCAGGAGCAGGAAAAAGTACGATTGCAAAGCTGGTTGCAAAAGAAAAAGGATATATTTATGTAGATACTGGTGCAATGTACAGAGGGCTTGCAATTCATTTTATAAAAAAAGGAATTAAAGCAGAAGATATAAAAGGAATCGTGGAAGCCTGCAAAGATGCAGAAGTGAGTATCGTTTATGAAAACGATGTACAGCAGATATATTTGAATGGTGAAAATGTAACAGCTATGCTTCGAACGGAAGAAGTTGGTAATATGGCTTCTAAAACATCGGCAATTCCGGCAGTACGCGAGAAATTATTAGAACTTCAAAGAACACTGGCAAGAGAAAAAGATGTTATTATGGATGGCCGTGACATTGGCACAAATATTCTGCCGAATGCAGATGTGAAAATTTATCTGACAGCGAGCGTTGAAACAAGAGCAACACGCAGGTACAAAGAACTTCTGGAAAAAGGAGAAAACTGTGTGTATGAAGAAATCGCGCAAGACATCAAGGAACGAGATGAACGCGATATGAATCGAGAGATTGCTCCGTTAAAACAGGCAGAAGATGCTATTTTAGTAGATAGTTCAGAAATGACAATAGATGAAGTTGTAAAAACAATCTGCAACTATTGTAAATAGGAGGAGCTTATGGAAGTGATTCGTGCAAAAACCGCAGGATTTTGCTTTGGTGTAAAACGCGCAGTAGATACCGTATATGAACAATTAGAAAAGGCTTCGGAAAGTACAACGATATACACATATGGTCCGATCATTCATAATGAAGAAGTTGTAAAAGATATGAAACAAAAAGGAGTTATCGTACTTCAAAGTGAAGCAGAACTGGATGCGTTGACAGAAGGAACGGTGATTATTCGTTCACACGGAGTGGAGAAAGCGATTTATGACAAGTTAAATGCGAAAGGAATTAAGATTGTAGATGCAACCTGCCCTTTTGTGAAAAAGATCCATAATATTGTACAAAAAGAAAGCACAAACGGAAATTATATTATTATAGTAGGAAACCCACAGCATCCGGAAGTAGAGGGGATTCGTGGCTGGGCTGGTATAAAAGCTGTGGTGGTACAAACGAAAGAAGATATAGACAAGTTGACAATTCCGGAAAATGAAAAGGTCTGTGTTGTTTCTCAAACGACATTTAATTACAATAAATTTAAAGAATTAGTTGAAATTATTTTAAAAAAGAGTTATGATGTAAGTGTTTTAAATACAATCTGTAATGCTACAAAGGAGCGCCAGACAGAGGCACAACGCATTGCAGAAGAGGTGGATGCTATGATCGTGATTGGTGATAAACATAGTTCCAATACCCAGAAGTTATTTGAAATATGCAAAAACGCATGTAAAGATACGTACTACATACAGACACTTGACGATTTGGATATGAATCAATTAGGGTCAGTGGAAACAGTAGGTATTACAGCAGGGGCATCCACGCCCAACAATATAATTGAGGAGGTTCAAAATAATGTCAGAATTATCTTTTGAACAAATGTTAGATGAGTCATTCAAAACAATTCATAATGGAGAGGTTGTAGAGGGTACAGTTATCGATGTGAAACCTGAAGAGATTATCCTTAATATCGGATACAAAGCCGATGGTATTATTACAAAGAGCGAGTACTCAAATGATCAGTCTGTAGACTTAACTGAAGCAGTAAAAGTTGGAGATGCTATGACTGTAAAAGTGTTAAAAGTAAATGATGGTGAAGGTCAGGTATTACTGACATATAAGAGACTTGCAGCTGAAAAAGGAAATGAGAGATTAAAAGAAGCTTTTGAGAACAAAGAAGTATTAAAAGCAACTGTAACACAGATTCTTGGCGGTGGACTTTGCGCAGAGGTTGAAGGTGCAAGAGTATTTATCCCGGCAAGTCTGGTATCTGATTCTTATGAAAAAGATTTGAGCAAATACGATGGACAGGAAATCGAGTTCGTGATCAGTGAGTTCAATCCAAGAAGAAACCGTGTTATCGGTGATAGAAGACAGCTTCTTGTTGCAGAGAGAGCTGAAAAACAGAAAGAACTTTTTGCAAAACTGAATGTTGGTGATGTAGTAGAAGGAACAGTTAAAAATGTAACTGATTTCGGTGCATTTATCGATCTTGGTGGTGTTGATGGCTTACTCCATATTTCAGAGATGTCTTGGGGAAGAGTTGAGAACCCTAAGAAAGTATTCCATGTAGGAGATACAGTAAAAGTTCTTATTAAAGATATCAATGATACTAAGATTGCACTTAGCTTGAAATTCCCAGAGACAAATCCATGGGCTGATGCTTCAGAAAAATTTGCAGTAGGTTCAGTAGTAACAGGTAAAGTTGCTCGTATGACAGACTTCGGAGCATTTGTTGAGTTGACACCAGGTGTTGATGCATTACTTCATGTATCACAGATTTCAAGAGCACATGTAGAAAAACCTTCAGATGTTCTTGCAGTTGGACAGGAGATAACAGCTAAAGTCGTTGATTTGAACGAAGCAGATAAGAAAATCAGCCTGAGCATGAAAGCACTTGAGAGCACTGATGATTCTCAGGAAGCGACAGAAGAATAATTTTAGTTGTAAAAAGATATATACAATAGAAGAGGTCTGCTAGATCTTTTCGAATTCTTTGAAGAACGTAAAGGACCAGCATCCGTTAGGAGCTGGTCTTTTTTAATGCAAAAATGATGAAAAATTCACAATCTAAAAATGAACGAAATTAGCTTTATGTACATCAAAAGATACAAAGACTTATCAAAATATACTGGATTTTGTATACATAATTTAGTAAAATTGTGATTAATGTAAGGGAAAGGAGAAAAAAGAATGGGATTGTTAACATTTAAAGGTGGGATTCATCCAAATGATGGTAAAAGTCTTGCAAAAGATCAGCCAATTAAAGAAGTAATTCCAACAGGAAAGATGATTTATCCATTGTCTCAGCATATAGGCGCTCCGGCAACTGCAATTGTCGCAAAGGGAGATGCTGTGTTAAAGGGGCAGAAGATTGCGGAAGCAGGTGGATTTGTCTCAGCGCCAATCTATTCATCTGTATCAGGTAAAGTGCTTGCATTGGAAAAACATTTGAACCCGACAGGAAACAGTGTGGATTGTATTGTGATTGAAAATGATGGTGAATATAATGAAGTGGAATATTCTTGCTCAAAAGCATTAGGAGAACTGTCAAAAGAAGAAATTCTTAACAAAATTGGCGAAGCGGGAATTGTAGGTATGGGAGGTGCAGGTTTCCCAACACGTGTTAAGTTGTCACCGAAGGAACCAGATAAAATTGAATATATTATAGCAAACTGTGCAGAATGTGAGCCATATATTACAGCAGATTACAGAAGAATGCTTGAAAATACAGAAGAACTGGTAAGTGGTATGCGTGTTGTATTGTCATTGTTTGAGAATGCAAAAGGAATTTTTGGTGTAGAAGATAATAAAAAAGACTGTATTGAAAAATTACAGGAAGCAGTTAAAGATGAACCTCGTATGGAAGTGCGCATTTTGCAGACAAAATATCCACAAGGAGCAGAGCGTCAGCTTATTTATGCTCTGACAAAGCGGGCAATTAATTCATCAATGCTGCCAGCCGACGCAGGATGTATTGTAGATAATGTGGAAACATTGGTGGGAATCCATAATGCGGTTATAAATGGAAAACCTTTAATGGAACGAATTGTGACTGTCAGTGGAGATGCTGTGGTACGTCCGGGAAACTTTAAAGTATTATTAGGAACAAATCATCAGGAAGTAATCGAGGCAGCAGGTGGCTTTAACTGTTCACCTGAGAAAGTAATTTCTGGTGGCCCGATGATGGGATTTGCAATGATTTCTCTGGATACTCCAATTACAAAGACATCGTCCTCTATTCTGGCATTTGAGAAAGATGTTGTTGCAGCAAGTTCTGAATCAGCCTGTATTAACTGTGGACGCTGTGTAGAAGTCTGTCCTAGTAGAATCATTCCGTCCAGATTGGCAGATTTTGCTCAGCGATTTAATGAAGAGGCATTTTTGAAATGGAATGGACTTGAATGTGTAGAATGTGGCTCTTGCAGTTATGTGTGTCCGGCAAAACGTCAATTGAAACAATCCATTGGTGCGATGAAAAAAATTGCACTTGCAAATAAGAGAAAAAAATAGAGAGGTGAAAGACAGTGAATGAACAGTTAAAAGTATCATCTTCTCCACACATTAGGGATAAGGTGACAACCAGCAACATTATGCTGATGGTAGTGATCGCACTGTTACCAGCAACTTTCTTCGGAATTTATAACTTCCGTCATGAACATGCATGGGTACTTGTGGTTGTTACAACTTTAACGGCGGTAGCTACAGAGTATATTTATGAGCGATTAATGCATAAAACTATTACAATCAAGGATTTTAGTGCAGTAGTAACCGGATTATTGCTTGCATTAAACCTTCCTCCTACACTTCCTGTATGGATGGGAGCTTTAGGCTCGATATTTGCAATTCTGGTTGTAAAGCAGCTTTTCGGTGGGCTTGGCCAGAACTTCATGAACCCGGCACTTGGAGCCAGATGTTTTCTTTTGATTTCTTTTACAGGAAAGATGACGTATTTTGTATATGATGGTGTAACAGGAGCGACTCCGTTAGCTGAATTAAAGGCGGGAGAAACTGTTAATACAATGAATATGCTTATTGGAAATATTCGTGGAACAATCGGAGAGACATCTGTACTTGCAATCATGATCGGTGCAATGTTTTTAATTCTTCTTGGGATTATTGATCTTAGAATTCCGGGTACTTATATTGTAACATTTGTGATTTTTATTTCTATTTTTGGTGGACATGGTTTTGATCCGCAGTTTATCACAGCACATCTTTGTGGTGGTGGTCTGATGCTTGGAGCCTGGTTTATGGCTACCGATTATGTTACATCACCGATTACAAAAAGCGGACAGATAGTATATGGTATCTGCCTAGGTGTGCTAACTGGATTATTCCGTTTGTTCGGAGGATCTGCAGAAGGAGTTTCTTATGCGATTATTATCAGTAACCTTTTAGTTCCATTGATTGAAAAGGTTACTCTTCCAAAACCATTCGGTAAAGGAGGAGAAAAATAATGAATAAGATTATAAAAAATACAGGGATTTTGATGGCAATCACATTGGTTGCGGGAGCACTTTTGGGTCTGGTATATGAAGTAACAAAAATACCAATCGCACAGGCTCAGGAAGATGCAAAACAAGAAGCCTATAGAACAGTTCTTGCAGATGCAGATACATTTGTAAATGAAGAAGGTTTTAAAGAAAGTAAGGCTCAGAAAATTTTGAATAAAGCAGGTTATGTAAGCGACGATATTTCAGAAGTTGTTGTCGGACAAGATACTTCAGGAGAAACTGTAGGATATGTTATTACTGTTACATCTCATGAAGGATATGGCGGAGATATTCAGATTTCAGTTGGTATTGAGACAGATGGAACAGTAAAAGGTATTGAAATGCTCTCTATCAGTGAAACAGCAGGTCTTGGTATGAAGGCGACAGAGGCTGATTTTAAAGATCAGTTTAAAGATAAAAAGGTTGAAAAATTCTCTTATACAAAATCAGGAGAAGAAGGCGATGATAAAATTGATGCATTGAGTGGTGCAACAATTACAACAAATGCAGTAACAAATGCAGTAGATTCTGCGTTGGCGTATTTTCAAGAAGAGTTAGGAGGTAGTGTAAATGAATAAATATACAGAACGTTTATATAACGGACTAATCAAAGAAAACCCTACCTTCGTGTTAATGCTTGGCATGTGTCCGACATTGGCGGTTACAACATCTGCTATTAACGGTGTTGGTATGGGACTTTCAACAACAGTTGTATTGGTGTTATCCAATATGTTGATCTCTATGCTTCGTAAAATCATTCCGGATTCGGTGAGAATGCCGGCGTTTATCGTGGTAGTTGCTTCTTTCGTAACAATTGTACAGTTTCTTCTCGAAGGATTTGTTCCAAGCCTTTATGACTCATTAGGGTTATATATTCCGCTGATCGTTGTAAACTGTATTATTCTTGGAAGAGCAGAAAGCTATGCTTCAAAGAATCCGGTTCTTCCATCCATTTTTGATGGACTTGGTATGGGACTTGGCTTTACAGTTGGTTTGACATCAATTGGTATTGTCAGAGAACTAATCGGTGCCGGAACACTTTTTAATTATCAGATACTTCCGGATTCTTATCAGCCGATTACAATTTTCATTCTTGCACCAGGAGCATTCTTTGTTCTTGCATGCCTGACTGCATTGCAAAATGTAATGAAGAAAAAAGCAATTGCAAAAGGTGATCCGAATGCAGCAAAAATCGGATGCGGAGCAGGTTGTGAATCATGTGGAAAGCGTTTGGAGTGTGGTGGCAGTACTACAATAGAGACAGATAAGAAAGAGGAGGAACAGAAATGAAAGAATTATTGTTAATTGCAGTAGGTTCTGCATTTGTAAACAATGTCGTATTGAGTCAGTTCCTTGGAATTTGTCCGTTCCTCGGTGTTTCAAAGAACACAAAGACTGCGGCAGGTATGGGAGGTGCCGTTATCTTTGTTATTACAATATCTTCCTTTGTTACTGGTTTGATCTACAAGTTTATTCTTATTCCGACAGGCTTTGAATATTTACAGACAATCGTATTTATTTTAGTTATTGCAGCTCTGGTTCAGTTTGTAGAAATGTTTTTGAAGAAGGTTATGCCTCCACTATATAACGCACTTGGAGTATTTCTTCCATTGATTACAACAAACTGTGCGGTTTTAGGTGTTGCGTTGACAAATGTGCAGAAATCTTATTCAATTTTAGAAGGTGTTGTAAATGGAATTGCAACAGCATTTGGATTCCTTGTCTCAATTGTGTTGATGGCAGGTGTTCGTGAAAAAATTGAATACAATGATATTCCGGAAGCATTTAAAGGAACACCAATCGTGCTTGTAACTGCAGGATTGATGGCGATAGCATTTTTTGGCTTCTCAGGATTGATTTAGGAGGGAAAATATGATTACAGGTATTATACTGGCAGCCGTTATTGTCGGCGGAACAGGATTGTTCATCGGTGTTTTCCTTGGAGTGTCTGGGAAAAAATTTGCCGTTGAAGTAGATGAACGTGAAGAAGCAATTCTCGGTGTACTCCCGGGAAATAACTGCGGTGGTTGCGGGTATGCAGGATGTTCAGGTCTTGCAGCAGCAATTGTAGCAGGAGAGGCAGAAGTAAGCGGATGTCCTGTTGGTGGTTCTCCGGTTGCAGTCAAGATAGGTGAAATCATGGGTGTTTCAGCAGACGGACAGGAAAAAATGACAGCATTTGTAAAATGCGCGGGAACTTGCGAGAAAGCACAAGATGAGTATGAGTATCATGGAGTGAGAGACTGTGTTATGGTTAATATGATGCAGGATGCCGGACCAAAAGGCTGTGATTACGGATGTCTTGGGTTTGGAAACTGTGTGAAGGCATGTCCATTTGATGCAATCCATATTGTAAATGGAATTGCAGTGGTAGATAAAGAAAAATGTAAGGCATGTGGAAAATGTATTGCTGCATGTCCAAAAAAATTGATTGAACTTGTTCCATACAAACAGCAGACATTTGTACAGTGCAATTCTAATGATAAAGGAAAAGCCCTGATGGATGTCTGTGCAGTAGGGTGTATTGGATGTAAGCTGTGTGAGAAAAACTGTGAAGCAGGAGCTATAACAGTTACAAATTTCCTGGCACATATTGATGCATCTAAATGTACTAATTGCGGAGTTTGTGCAGATAAATGTCCACGAAAAGTCATTGTTCCGAGAAAAATTCCGGTATCTTAATAGATTTGTAATTAAAATAATAGAAAGAATAAAAAAGTCTTTGCTATATAAGGTAAAGACTTTTTTATTTCTATTATTCTACTGTAAGAAGTTTGTAATCAGATGTAATAAAAATAGCTTTTATGTTATCTAACTGTTTGATTAATTTAGAGGCATCTTCGTAGCCAAGAGCATAGCAGGTCGTACTAAGGGCATCGCCATCTACAGAGTTGTCAGAAATAATAGTTACTTGATAAAGATCATTTTGACATGGATAACCGGTAGAAGTATCCAGTATATGATGGTAAATGGTGTCGCCTACTTTGAAATAGCGTTCATAATTACCGGAAGATACAACGGACCTATCTGTAATTTCAAGTTGTGTGATGGGTTCATTTTGTTTGTCAAAAGGTTTTTGGATTCCGATATGAAAAGGCTGTCCATCGTAACGATTGCCTACTGCCAAAATATTTCCTCCTAGATTAATTAAGGCGTGATGGACGTTCATACTGAGTAAATATTCCTTTAAACGATCAGCAATATATCCTTTGGCAATTCCTCCTAAGTCAATTTGTGCTTCTGGATCTAATAATGTTACAGAATTGCCATTGAGGACAATATTTTGATACCCTACATGAGTTAATGCATTGGAAATGTCTTCGCTGTTTGGTAGTGTTCCACTGTGTTCACCATTAAAGTCCCAAAGTTTACTGACAGGAGCAATTGTAATATCAAATTTCCCATTTGAAAGTTTACAGTAATACAAAGCAGTTTTTAGAATATCGATGGTTTCATCAGATACATTGACAGGATTTCCATGTGCGGAATTAATCTGAGCAATTTCACTTGTTGGAATTTCTGTGCTGAATTTATTTTCATATTCCTGACACATTTCTTTGCAGTTTTCTAACACATCAGGGTCTGCATTCCATGCCTGGATTTGAATGACGGTATCAAAATAAACACCAGATACTTGAATAAGTTCCTCTTTTTTTTGCGAAGTACAACCAAAAATCGAACAAAAAGTAAAAAAAGTAAGTAACAATGCGATATATTTTTTCATATGCACCTCAAATTCTATTTCTTATTGTATAATATAAAAAATACACTTTATTATAACGGAAAACAGAAAGTTATACAATCGAACATGTGGTTGCATTTCTGAAAATGCTGTGCTATGATGGTATGCAAGAGGTAGAGTATGAAGAAAAAAGATTGGATATTGATTACTGTGATTCTTGCGATTGCAGGGATTTTTTTTGTCCTACATATAACAAGCGGCAGGACAATACAGGGAAAAGCAGAAGTATATGTGGCCGGCAAAATATATGGTACTTATGATCTTTCCAAGGAACAAAAGATTGTTATACAAGATTCGAATGTATTAATGATAAAAGACGGGAGGGCACAGATGGAAAGTGCAGATTGTCCGGATCAGATATGTGTAAGGCAGAAAGCTATTTCGAAAGAAGGCGAAAGCATTATTTGTCTGCCTAATAAAGTAGTTGTGTCGATTGTTGATGGAGAAGAGAAAGAATTAGATGCTGTAACGAACTAGAAGGAGGCTGGCAATATGAAGAACAGAGTGGCTTATTTTGGTGTTTTTACGGCACTTGCTTTGATGTTTAGTTACATTGAAACTATGATACCTATTCAATTTGGAGTTCCCGGTATTAAATTGGGGTTTGCTAATATAATGATCGTAATTATGCTTTATAAAGGCAGTGCTAAGGAGGCTTTATTACTTTCAATTGTTAGAATTATGCTCTCAGGTTTTTTATTTGGTAATTTATCAAGTATTTTATATAGCATTGCCGGAGGTGTATTAAGTCTGGGAATTATGACGCTGTTAAAGAAGCAAGGCGGCTTTAGTGTAATTGGAGTCAGTGTAGCTGGCGGTGTGAGTCATAATGTGGGTCAGCTCATTGTTGCTATGCTGGTGGTTGAGACATATCAAGTGGGATATTATTTCCCTGTGTTACTTGTAGCAGGTGTTTTAACCGGATTGGGAATAGGAGTTGTATCACAAGAAGTTTTAAAGCGTATCAGGAACATTTGTTTTGAATAGAGGAAAAAGGAGTTCTATTTATATGATTTCTTATATAAGAGGAGAATTGGTAGCAGTTGAGAAAGATAAAATAGTGGTGGATGTGAATGGTGTAGGATGGGGAATTTATATGCCGGAACAGACAATGGGACGTTTACCGTCAATTGGCGAAGAAGTAAAAATTCACACCTATCTGAATGTGCGTGAAGATGCGATGCAGTTATATGGATTTTGCACGAGAGATGATTTGGAAATTTTTAAATTAGTTATAGGAGTAAGTGGTATAGGTCCGAAAGGCGGATTAAATATTCTATCAAGTTTATCAGCAGATGATCTTCGATTTGCAGTGCTGTCCGGGGATGCAAAAGCGATATCAGCAGCACCTGGAATTGGGAAGAAGACAGCCGAAAAGTTGATCATTGAATTGAAAGACAAATTGAATTTAGAAGAAGTATTAGAAAACAAGGCGAATGGGGATGGCTTTCAGGAGTCAAATACATCAGGCGGTACAAGTGAAATCCAATCAGAAGCGGTTCAGGCATTGGTTGCGCTTGGGTATGGAAGTACGGAAAGTCTTCGGGCAGTCAAGAAAGTATCAGCAAAATGCGAGACAGTTGAGGATGTGTTGAAGGCGGCACTTAAAAATTTGTTTTAGAACGGCTGATGTTATTATATTACCAAAGCACATATAAGCACTGGTCAAAATCTAAATACCGGCAAAAGCAATGACAGAGGGATAATATGGGAAAACGAATTATTACAACGGAAAATCTGGAAGAAGATATAAAAATAGAAAATAATTTGAGGCCACAGTATTTGAAAGACTATATTGGTCAGGAAAAAGCAAAGAAAACACTGGAGATCTATATTAAAGCAGCAAAAGAACGTGGAGACGCCTTAGATCATGTGTTATTTTATGGTCCTCCGGGGCTTGGAAAGACAACACTTGCTGGTATTATTGCAAATGAAATGGGTGTTAATATAAAGATTACATCTGGTCCTGCTATCGAAAAACCTGGAGAGATGGCAGCAATTCTGAATAATCTGCAAGAAAATGATATTTTATTTGTTGATGAGATTCATAGATTAAATCGGCAGGTTGAAGAAGTTCTTTATCCGGCAATGGAAGATTATGCAATTGATATCATGATCGGAAAAGGGGCATCAGCAAGATCTATCCGCTTAGATCTTCCTAAATTTACATTAGTAGGTGCAACAACAAGAGCAGGAATGCTAACAGCACCCTTGAGAGATCGTTTTGGAGTTATTCATCATCTGGAATTATATACAGAAGAAGAATTAACTACGATTATATTGCGTTCAGCAAAGGTGTTGGAAGTTGAAATAGAAGAAAGCGGAGCTGTGGAGTTGGCAAAGCGTTCAAGAGGAACTCCGCGTCTTGCTAATCGTTTATTAAAACGAGTACGAGATTTTGCACAAGTAAAATATGATGGAGTGATTACAGAGGAAGTGGCAAATTACGCACTGAATTTGTTAGATGTTGATACGTATGGACTAGATCACATAGACCGAATGATCTTACTTACAATGATTGAAAAATTCCAAGGTGGACCGGTAGGACTTGAAACTCTGGCTGCATCTATAGCAGAAGATGCGGGAACACTGGAAGATGTATATGAACCATATCTCTTAAAAAATGGATTTATACAGAGAACTCCGAGAGGAAGAGTTGTGACGGAGTTGGCATATAAACATCTTGGGATTGAGATATAATTTAAAAAATGGTTGGTTTTTGTGTTTATATAGTTTATAATAGCAATGAAGAAACGCAAGGAGGAAGCTATGAGTTCAGCAAAACATTTTACAGAAGTTTTAATAGGTGGAAAAGTATATACGTTAAGTGGATTTGAGGGAGAAGAGTATTTACAAAAAGTATCTTCTTATCTGAACCATAAAATTACAGAATGCACGAACAGTGAAGGATATCGAAAACAGAGTGCAGATACAAGAAATGTGCTCCTTGCTCTGAATATTGCAGATGATTATTTTAAAGCAAAAAAACAGGGCGATTCGCTGGAGAGTGATATTGAACTGAAAGATAAAGAGATGTATGATTTAAAACATGAGTTGATTTCTGTTCAGATTAAGCTGGAGAATGCAGAAAAAGAACTGGCGAAGATGAAAGAAGAGAATAATGATCTGCAGATGCAGATTGTAAAATTGGAAACTGAGATGAAGAATCACAGAAAGTAAAATATAGTAGGCTGTCTGGTTCAGACAGCCTATTTAATATATCAACCATATATTGATATAGAAAAGGGAGTCTATATGAATTTAAAGTATGATTTAAATAAAAATCAAGACAGAAAAATAGAAATTCTTGCACCGGCGGGTTCCTACGAAAGCTTTCATGCAGCGATTGTGGCCGGAGCGGATGCAGTCTATGCCGGCGGACCGAAGTTTGGTGCAAGGGCATTTGCTGAGAATTTTACGGAAGATCAGCTTTTAAATGCAATTGATTATGCACATTTACATCAGAGAAAATTTTACCTTACAGTAAATACCTTGTTGAAGGACTATGAAATTGAACAGCTTCCGGAATATCTGGAACCGCTTTATCAAAGAGGGCTGGATGCAGTAATTGTTCAGGATATGGGAGTTTTAAATGTAGTGCGGCAATATTTCCCGGATATGGACATACATGCAAGTACACAAATGACGGTTACCGGAGTAAATGGGGCACAATTTTTAAAAGAAAACGGGGCAGTGCGTGTTGTTCCGGCGAGAGAAATTTCATTGGAAGAAGTTCGTAATATAAAATCTGTAACAGGTATGGAGATGGAATGTTTTGTACATGGAGCATTGTGCTATTGCTATTCCGGACAGTGTTTGCTTAGCAGTCTGATCGGAGGGCGGAGCGGAAATAGAGGGCAATGTGCTCAACCTTGCAGACTTCCTTATACAGTAGATGGAGAAAAAGGATATCTACTTAGTTTAAAAGATATTTGTACTTTGGATATCATTCCGGATTTGATTGAGGCAGGGATTGATTCTTTTAAAATTGAAGGTCGAATGAAACGTCCGGAGTATGTTGCCGGTGTAACATCATTATATCGTAAATATGTAGATTTATATCTGAAAAATCCTCAAAAACCATATTTGGTGGATGATAAAGACAAAGAGATGCTGATGGATTTGTTTAACCGAGGCGGGTTTCACACCGGATATTATAAACAGAAAAATGGTCGTAATATGATTACAATTCAAAAGCCGAATCATATTGGAGTTAAAGTCGGGGCGGTGCTTTCTCAAAAAGGAAGAGAAGTTCAGATGAGAGCTCTGACTGATATAGCTGCAGGTGATTTGATTGAATTTAAAAATGAGGCACAGCGTTATACCACTGGAAAATCTTGTAAGCAGGGAGAAGTGATAACAATTCTTGCGCCAAAAGGAATGAGACTGCCTGCGGGTGAAGTTTTATATCGTGTTCAGAGTCCGGAATTACTGAATACTTTAGAGATAATGTATTCAAAAGGAAAGGTAATTGAAAAACTTTATGGATACATTTCAATGGAAGCAGGAAAAGCAGCAAAATTAGTAGTTTGTAAAGATGAATATAGCGTAGAAGTAGAATCGGAACAACAAGTTGAAGCAGCAAGCAGCCGTCCGCTCGATGAAGAGAGAATTAAAAAACAGCTACAGAAAACAGGAAATACGGAATTTGCGTTTGATATGTTAGATGTCGAATTACATGGAGAAGTCTTTCTTCCGATGCAGCAACTTAATGAAATGAGACGAAAAGCGTTAGAAGAATTAGAAAAAAAGATACAGGATTCTTTTCATAGAAAAACAGCCGAAAAGAAAGTTTTACAAGAAGAAATATTGGATACAGTATCGGTGAAATTTAGTAAGAAAGAGAATAAGCTGTCTGTTTTGGTTGAGACACAAGAACAATTAGAAGCAGTTTTAGAAAATGATAATTCAGTTGCATGTATCTATGTTGACAGTAATCTTGATACAACAGGATTAGATACGGAACTATGGAAAGGGATATCGGATAGGATTCATAAAAAGAATATAGAAGTATTTTTAGCAATGCCACGTATTTTTCGAAATCAGACGATAGAGATTTTTGAACAGGCATATGACAGCATTTTGACAAGATACTTTGATGGAATGTTGATTCGAAGCATGGAAGAATATCAGTTTTTAAAATCAAAAAATTATTCGGATAACATTCGTTTGGATTATAATTTATATATTATGAATAGATTTGCAAAACAATTCTGGAAAAAGCAGGGTATTACTTATGGTACAATACCGGTTGAATTAAATAAAAGCGAAATTGTAAACCTGGATTCAAAACAGGATGAGATGATTGTATACGGGTATATTCCGGCAATGGTGACAGCCCAGTGCGTGACATCTACGGTTCACGGGTGTAAAAAAGATTGTAAGATCACGATGTTAAAGGATCGGTATCAGAATGAATTTCCGGTCAAAAATCAGTGTAGAGATTGTTATAATGTAATTTATAATACAGCGCCACTGTATCTGATAGACCTGAAAGAAGATTTGGAAGAATTGAATGCAGAACGGTATCGCATTCAGTTTTCAATAGAAAACAGAGACGAAGTGAAGCAAATTTTGAACCAATGTAATAGCATGTTTAGTGATGAAAAGGGAGAGCTGTTTTCACAAAAGGATTCTATTACGAGAGGACATTTCAGAAGAGGAGTTTCTTGAAAATTTTAGAAAAGATTATTATTAGGTAGGTGGAAAAGTGGTTAATATTATAATAGAACTTTCAAAATATATTATTATATTTTTGATGACTGCATATACATTTTCGTGCTTTTCTATCTTTGTACAAGAATACGAAGAGAGCGAAAGACACATTCTGATTCGTCAGAATATATTAATGTTTTTAATACATTTTATGGCTTATATGGTTATGTATTTAAAAGCAGGAGAACAGAAACTAATTGTTTTTTACGGATGTCAGGTTGTATATTTTATTGCAGTAATCGTATTGTATCGGATTATCTATCCGAATGTATCCAGTTTGATTGTAAACAATATGTGTATGTTGATCAGTATTGGATTAATCATGATCACAAGACTGGAGTTTGCAGATGCAGTAAAACAGTTTATTTATGCAATTGTAGGTGCGGTGATTGGACTTGTTGTTCCGGTTATTATTCGTAAGATGAAGACATTGATAGATTGGACATATATATATGCGGGTGTAGGATTTGCATTTTTGTGTCTTGTTGCAGTGTTTGCTGCAACTTCCGGAGGTGCGAAGTTAGGATTTACAATTGCTGGATTTGGAGTGCAGCCATCAGAATTTGTAAAAATATTGTTTGTGTTTTTTGTTGCAGCGAGTTTGCAAAAATCAACAGACTTTAAAAATGTTTTGATTACAACAGCAATTGCGGCAGCGCATGTACTTATTTTAGTTTTATCAACAGATTTGGGAGCGGCACTGATTTTCTTTGTCGTATATCTGGTTATGCTGTATGTGGCAACAAGACAACCACTGTATGCAATAGCAGGAATTGGTGCAGGAAGTGTTGCGGCTATGCTGGGATATCGTTTGTTTGCACATATTAAAGTACGAGTATCTGTATGGAAGGATCCGTTCGCTTCATATAACGAGGGCGGGTATCAGGTAGCACAGTCATTATTTGCGATTGGTACCGGCAGCTGGTTTGGAATGGGACTGATGCAGGGAAGTCCAGATTTGATACCGGTAGCAGAGTCGGACTTTATATTCGCAGCAATTGCCGAGGAGATGGGACTGATTTATGCGTTATGTCTGATTTTGATTTGTGTAAGCTGTTATGTTATGTTTTTAAATATTGCAATGGAAATTAGAAATCAATTTTATAAATTGGTTGCACTGGGATTGGGAACCTGCTACATTTTCCAGGTGTTTTTGATGATTGGAGGAGTAACGAAATTTATTCCTTCTACAGGAGTTACACTGCCATTGGTAAGTTATGGTGGAAGTTCCATGTTAAGTACAATGATTATGTTTGGTATCATACAAGGTTTGTACATAGTCAGAGAAGATGAAGTTGAAAAAAGAGAATTAAAAAGAGCAAGAAAAGAGAGAGTAGTAAGAAATGAAACGGGAAGAACGTCCAAAAAGAACAAAACAAAATTCGAAGAAGTCCCGAAACAAAGAATTCGCTAGAGTTACGTATATTTTTGTATTGTTGTTCCTTGCGTTGATGGGATATCTTGTTTATTTTAATCTTGTGCGTGCACAGAAAATTGTGAACAACCCACACAATGAACGACAGAATAATTTTGCACAACAGGTAGTCAGAGGCAATATCACAGACAAGAATGGAGTTGTGCTTGCAGAAACGCAAACGGATGAAGCGGGAAATGAATCGAGAGTGTATCCATATGGAGATGTATTTGCACATGTTATAGGGTATGATTCCAGTCTTGGAAAAACCGGATTGGAATCAGTAGAAAATTTCGAACTTTTAACATCGAATGCATTTTTCTTGGAGAAGATTAGAAATGAGTTTCAGGACACAAAAAATATCGGAGATACAGTTGTAACAACGTTGGATGCCCAGCTTCAACAAGCGGCATATGATGCACTTGCAGACAATAAAGGTGCGGTAGTTGTCTTGGATCCAGCTACAGGAAAGATACTGGCAATGGTGTCAAAACCGACTTTTGATCCGAATCAGATTGAAACAGAGTGGGATTATTTGAATTCGGATAGTGATAATAGTCCGCTTTTAAATCGTGTGACGCAGGGAGCATATGCTCCGGGATCAACATTTAAAATTGTAACGGCGTTAGAGTTTATGAGAGAAAATCCAGATTATGCAAATTATACATATGATTGTCAGGGAGCTATTACTTGGGGAGATACTACAATTCATTGTTTTGCAAGTACTGTTCATGGGCTGGAAGATTTAAGAAGCTCTTTTGCAAATTCATGTAATTCCTCTTTTGCAAATATAGGGTTGTCATTAAATAAAACATCTTATAGACAAACAGCGGAGGAATTATTGTTTAATAAAAAACTTCCATCGGTATTGGATTATTCTAAGAGTTCTTTTGCGGTGGATGAGAATACCGGAGAAGCAGAGATAATGATGACAGCTATGGGGCAGGGAAACACCCTGGTCAGTCCTTATCACATGGCACTTATCACATCAGCAGTGGCGAATGGAGGAACACTGATGCGCCCATATCTGGTTGATAAAGTGACGAACCATACTGGTAATGAAATTAGTAAAAATGTACCAAAGAGTTATAAAAAGCTTATGACTTCAGATGAAGCGGCTCAGCTTAAAGAATATATGCGTGCGGTAGTAGAAGAAGGAACCGGAATGGATTTGAATTATGGCTCTTATACGGTTGCCGGAAAGACCGGAACAGCAGAGTACAGTATGGATGATGGTGAAAAAACCCATTCTTGGTTTGTTGGTTTTACCAATGTAGATAATCCAGAGTTGGTGATCAGTGTTATTATCGAAGGATATGATGGAAACAGTGGTGCAAAAGCAGTGCCGATAGCAAAGCAGATTTTGGATTCATATTATAACAGATAATGAAAGAGCAGGGAAAAGAATGCAGATTAGATGTTTTTGTGACTTATATGTTAGTGAACGATTTGAAAAAAAGAAGAATCAAGTGCTGAAAAAATTAATGGAAAGGAAATTTCAAACACCTTTTTACTTGATTACATTGGCACAGGGAGAACAGAATCATCTTGATATATATTCTTCTCTGCTGTTACAACAAGGAATTTATGATGATGAGACAATATTTATTGTTGGGATAGCCGAAGATTATACATCAGCAATGAGTCTTGTTGAATGTATCACACAGGACACAGTTGAAAAAACGGGTGGTGTAGAGATTAGGGCGTATATAGTAGAACAACAAAGAAGATTTGAAGAAAGCAGAGGGTGAAAAATGCTCCATGTAATCCTGTTTATATTAAAGTTAATAGGGTATCTGATACTGGGAATTATCGTGTTACTTGCTTTAATGCTTATTACAGTATTGTTATCACCATTTTGTTATCAGGCAAGAGGCAAATGTGATAAAGAAATAAAAAATCTTGATGTTCATGGGTCATTTACGTATCTGTTTCATCTGATTTCGGGAGAGATAAATTACAAAAAAGAGCAATTTACCTGGAAAATACGAATTGCCTGGATACAAAAAAGTAATATTGCCGAAACAACAGATGTAAAAAAAGAAAATGTAAAGAAGAGCGATGTACTACAATCAGATAATGATAAAATATTGACTGCTATGGAAGAAAAAGAGGGAGAACAACCAATCCACAAGCCGAAGGCTGTGGTGTCAGAAACAAAGGAAGAGCATGTGCAAGAAGAGACTACTTCAGAAAAAAAAGCTGAAATCAAGTCAAAAAAAGAAAAAAAATCAAGTCTTTATGAAAGAGCAGTCTCTAAATTGCGGACACTTAGGTGTACAGTTCAAAAGGTTTGTGATAAGATAAAATTACTTATTCAAAAAAAGAATATCTTAATGGCATTTATAACAGAAGAGACACATGTGGCAGCATTAAAAAAGCTTATTTGTGAATTAAAGAAATTGTTGAAAAAATATTGCCCCAAAAAAGTAGAGGGAGATATCCATTTTGGATTTGAAGAGCCTGATTTGACAGGGAAAGTTTTAGCAGTGCTGGGAATGATATATCCGTTGGTTGGAGAACATCTAAATATCAGTCCGGATTTTGAAAAGTCTGTTTTGGATGGAAGATTATTTATAAAAGGAAAAATCAGAATCTCGAGTATCGTAAAGATGGCATGGAATCTTATTTGGACAAAAAATGTCAGAATAACAATTGGAGATATTAGGAAATTCAGTTTTGATGAAGGAGGAGTACAAAATGGCTGATACAAATAATTTTAAAGATACAGTAGGTGCTTTGTTTAAGGGGATGGATGGAGTAGTATCTTCAAAGACAGTAGTAGGAGAGGCAATTCATACAGATGGAGTGACAATACTTCCGCTCTTAGATGTTTCGTTTGGACTTGGTGCCGGTGCATTTGATAACGATAAGAAAGAAAGAACCGGTGGAGGTATTGGTGGAAAAATCACACCAAGTGCTGTGCTGGTGATTAAAGATGGAACAACACGATTGGTAAATATTAAGAATCAAGATACGATGACAAAATTGCTTGATATGGTACCTGGAATTTTAGATAAATTTACAACAAGAAAAGAAGACACTGTAACAGAAGAAGACGTTGCAGAAATGTTGGATGATGCAGAATAAAGACAGAAAGAACTGCATAAGCATAAATAAGAAGTGGATATGATAGATGGAATAGAATGAAACGAGTGATAGGGTTTGCATTTTTTTGTGCAGCAATAGGGATGGTAATCGCATGGATGATGCCAGAGACTTTGTTTTTTCGTATAATGCTGTTTCTTGGATTTATGATAGCGGGATATATATTATTCTGTAAATAAGAAACCCAAAAGGGTTATTGAACAGTAACCTGTTTGATCATATGCTTGACAGAAAAAAGAAAAGACTCAATATTCAAAGAGAATACTGAGTCTTTTTAATCCGTGTCTGTAAAGCGGTCATTTACAATCCGCTCTGTCTGAAAACGATACTTAAATTAAGCACGTTCTACGCGTCCTGATTTCAGGCATGATGTACATACGTACATTCTTTTAGCTCCGCCTTCAGTCTGAACTCTAACAGACTTTACATTTGATTTCCACATTTTTGGTGATTTTCTATGAGAGTGACTTACGTTGTTTCCGAAGTGAGCACCCTTTTCACAAATAGCACATTTAGCCATCACAAACACCTCCTAACAATTTGAAATAGTCTATAATTAGACTCACAACACTGATATTCTAGCAGAAAGCTGCAATGAATGCAAGCGTTTTTTTGAATTAGTGACATTTATTTTTAATTTTCTCGATATTTTTTAAAGAAAGATGGTTCACAGAATATAGTTTTCATGCTAATATAATCATATCTGTATTAAAAAGTATAGGTTTGAAATCCATTTGAAATTGGAGGTATATAGAAATGAAAGGTAGTATGAGTACAGATCTGGGGATTATTACAATCAACCCGGAAGTAATTGCGAAGTATGCAGGTTCCGTTGCAGTAGAGTGCTTTGGAGTTGTAGGTATGGCAGCTGTGAATATGAAAGACGGTCTTGTAAAATTATTAAAAAGAGAGAGTCTGACTCATGGGATTCAGATTGAGATTTCAGATGAGAACAGTTTAACTCTGAATTTTCATGTGATTGTTGCTTATGGTGTAAATATTCTGTCTGTGTCAGATAATTTGATGAATAATGTAAAATATAAAGTAGAAGAATTCACCGGTATGACAGTCGATAAAATTAACATCTTCGTTGAAGGTGTCAGAGTGATTGATTAAGGAGGATATTGATCGTGGCAACGAATTCGATAAATGCAGAGCTGCTTACAAAGATGTTTCTTGCAGGAGCAGCAAATCTGGAAGCTAAAAAAGAATATATTAATGAATTGAATGTATTCCCGGTTCCAGACGGAGATACAGGTACAAATATGACACTTACAATTATGTCAGCTGCAAAAGAAGTACAAGGTTTGGAGTCTGCAGATATGACAGCACTTGCGAAAGCAATTTCGTCTGGTTCATTAAGAGGAGCAAGAGGTAACTCGGGAGTTATTCTTTCCCAGCTTCTTCGTGGATTTACAAAAGAAATCAAAGAACATAAAGAAGTAGATGTGCAGGCATTGGCGTCAGCGTGTGAACGTGCAACAGCAACTGCTTATAAAGCGGTTATGAAGCCAAAAGAGGGAACAATTCTGACAGTGGCAAAAGGTGCATCAGAGAAAGCCCGTGAGATGGCTGAGACAACGAACGATTTGGAAGTATTCATTCCAGAAGTTATCGCATATGCAAAAGAAGTTCTTTCTAAAACACCTGAGATGCTTCCGGTATTAAAAGAAGCAGGAGTTGTGGATTCTGGCGGACAGGGTCTTCTTGAAGTGCTGAATGGTGCATATGATGCTTTCCAAGGTAAAGAGATTGATTATAGTGCAATTGAATCCAGTGTGGGAACAACGATGGTTAAGCCGGATGCACAGGCACAGACAGATATCAAATTTGGATATTGTACAGAATTTATAATTATGACAGAAAAAGCATTTACAGAGAAAGATGAGCATGAATTTAAAGCTTTTCTGGAATCTATAGGTGATTCGATTGTATGTGTAGCAGATGAAGATATTGTTAAAATCCATGTGCATACGAATGATCCAGGACTTGCAATTCAGAGAGCTCTTACTTATGGACAGCTTTCGCGTATGAAGATTGATAATATGAGAGAAGAACATCAGGAAAAATTAATCCGTGATGCAGAAAAACTTGCAGCAGAGCAGGCAAAAAAAGAGCCACGTAAAGATGTGGGATTTATTGCTGTATCTATCGGTGAAGGAATGAATGAGATTTTCCGTGAGCTGGGAGTTGATTATATCATTGAAGGCGGTCAGACAATGAACCCAAGTACAGAAGATATGTTGACAGCAATTGATCAGGTCAATGCAGATCATATCTTTATTCTTCCGAATAATAAGAATATCATTCTTGCAGCAAACCAGGCACAGGCATTGACGGAGGATAAAGACATTATCGTAGTTCCAACAAAGACAGTTCCTCAAGGAATTACAGCAATTATTAACTATGTGCCCGAAGAGGACGCAAAGGCTAATGAAGAGATGATGAAAGAAGAAATCCAGAATGTTAAGACGGGTCAGGTGACATATGCGGTTCGTGATACACACATTGATGATAAAGAAATTCACGAAGGTGATATCATGGGTATCGGGGATGAAGGAATCCTTTCAGTAGGGCAGTCTGTAGAAGCAACAACAAAAGAGATGTTGTCCTTGATGGCAGATGAAGACAGCGAATTGATCAGTATTTATTATGGACAAGATATTCAGGAAGAAGATGCAGAGAAACTTGCATCTGAAATTGAAGAATTATATCCAGATGCAGATGTAGATCTTCATTGTGGTGGACAGCCAATTTATTATTATGTGCTGTCAGTAGAATAAAAAGTAAGAGGGTTCTATAAAACAGAGATCAAAAGAGATTGAATAACAGATCGGTTTTCTATGTGAAGACTGATCTGTTTTAAAATATAAGGTGATATAAAAGATGAACGAGACAGCAAGGATCAGTACCCTGAAAGGAATTGGAGAGAAGACAGAAAAGATATTTCAAAAAGCAGGAATCTATACAATTGGAGATTTGATCAGATATTTCCCGAGAGGTTATGATGTGTATGAAGAGCCTGTGCCAATCAGTGAATTAGAAGAAGGAAAAACAATGACTGTTACCGGGAGTATTTATGGGAGAATCCAGGTTGGCGGAAGTCCTAAGATGCAGATTACAACAGTATATTTAAAAGATATTTCAGGAACACTAAAGGTTATATGGTTTCGCATGCCGTTTTTGCGAAATACATTGGCAAAAGCAGGGGCAATCACACTTCGAGGGCGTGTTATCCGAAAAAAAGAAGGGCTTGTAATGGAACATCCGGAAGTGTTTTGCCCTGCATCCAAATACGATCTGAAACAAGATACGCTTCAGCCGATTTATCCATTAGTTACCGGGCTTACCAATCACGCAGTGATGAAAGCAGTCAGGCAGGTGTTGGAAGAGTGTGATGTGGGAGAGGGAATCTTGCCAAAAGATATGGTGAGGGAATATCAGCTTTCTGATTATCGCCGGGCAATTTATGGAATTCATTTTCCAAAAGATAAAGAAGAATTTTATCATGCGAGAAAACGACTTGTCTTTGAGGAATTTATGTTGTTTATTCTTTCACTTCGTATGCTGAAAGAAAGCGAGGAACGTGTTTTAAATCCGTATTGTTTTCGCAAGCAACCGCAAATTGAGAAATTTTTAAACAGTCTGCCATTTGAACTTACGGATGCGCAAAAAACAGTCTGGAGAGAAATAAAAAATGATATGGCAGGAATCCATGTGATGTCGAGACTTGTGCAAGGGGATGTAGGTTCTGGAAAAACGATTGTTGCATTGCTTGCAATGATGTATACAGGACTAAATGGATATCAGGCTGCGATGATGGCACCAACAGAGGTTTTGGCAAGACAACATTTTGAAAACATCAATCATATGTTGCAGGAATATGAGATTTCATTGAAAGTGGGACTTTTGACGGGCTCTATGACAGCCAGACAAAAAAGAATTGTTTATGAAGCAGTTGAAGCAGGTGAAATTCAGTTGGTTATAGGCACACATGCATTAATCCAGGAAAAGGTGATTTACAAAAATCTGGCTCTGGTCGTGACAGATGAACAGCATCGTTTTGGAGTAAAACAGCGTGAAAGTTTGGCAAATAAAGGTGTAAGTCCACATATTCTTGTGATGAGTGCGACACCGATTCCAAGAACTCTGGCAATTATAGTGTATGGGGATTTAGATATTTCTGTAATAAACGAGCTCCCGAAAAATAGACTTCCGATAAAAAATTGTGTCGTTGATACGGGCTATCGCAATACAGCATATCGGTTTATAAAAAATCAGATAGCACAGGGAAGACAATGTTATGTGATTTGTCCTATGGTTGAAGAAAGTGAGACACTTGAAGTAGAAAATGTTACAGATTATACGGAAAATTTGCAGGAAATAATGGGTGTGAACATTAAGGTACAATGCCTTCATGGTAAAATGAAGCAGTCTCAGAAAGACGAGATTATGGAAGCATTTTCAAAAAATGAAATTCAAGTATTAGTCTCAACAACTGTAATTGAAGTCGGAATTGATGTGCCGAATTCGACAGTCATGCTGATTGAAAATGCAGAACGATTTGGACTTGCACAGTTACATCAGTTGCGCGGGCGAGTCGGAAGAGGAAAGTATCAATCATATTGTATTTTTATGAGTGCGTCAAAATCCAAAGAGACAAAAGAACGCTTGGATATTTTGAATGAATCAAATGATGGATTTTTTATAGCGAGTGAAGACTTGAGGCTTAGAGGTCCCGGAGATTTATTCGGAATCAGGCAGAGTGGTATTCTTGATTTTAAGCTTGGGGATGTCTTTCAGGACTCACAGGTGCTTCAACAGGCAAGTGAAGTTGCAAATCTGATTCTGGAAGAAGATCCACAACTTGAAAAAGAAAAATATGAATCTTTAAAACAACAAGTTCAAAAAATCATTCAGGGAGGAATGCTTGAGACAACATTGTAATAAAAAGATTTGAGTATAGAAATTAAAATAGGAAAAATTCCCAGTGTAAAAGTTTGAATCCTTCATATACTATGAGTGTAACAACACAGTTACAACAAAAAACGTAACGAAAAGAGAGTTACAAAAAGACGCAAAAGGAGGAAACAAACATGGCAAATCGTTCATCAAACAGAGCAGCTGTGCCAGAAGCGAAAGGTGCATTAGACAAATTTAAATATGAGGTAGCAAGTGAACTTGGAGTTCCGTTGTCAGATGGATACAACGGGGATCTGACATCAAAACAGAATGGTTCTGTTGGCGGTTATATGGTTAAAAAGATGATCGAGCAGCAGGAAAAACAGATGGCAGGTAAATAACAACCATAGAAAATATGAAGAAAAGGCACTTAGGAATTGACCTAGGTGCTTTTTTCTGCTAAAATTCACCATGTTAGACAGGAGGAGTCTTATGAGAGTAATAGCAGGAAGTGCAAAACGATTACAATTAAAAACACTGGATGGGATGGAGACGAGACCGACGACGGATCGAATTAAAGAAACATTGTTTAATATGATATCCCCATATATTTATGATAGCATATTTTTAGATTTGTTCAGTGGAAGTGGAGGAATCGGGATAGAGGCGCTTAGCAGAGGTGCGAAAGAAGCGGTATTTGTGGAAAAGAATCCTCGTGCGATGGAATGTATTAAAGAAAATTTAAAATATACAAAATTAGATAAGAAAGCGATGACTATGACAAAGGATGTCATGACAGCGTTGTATCAATTGGAAGGTGAAAAAACTTTCGATTATATTTTCATGGATCCACCATATAATCAGGAACTGGAGAAGATGGTGCTATCTTATTTATCGAAATCAGAACTGGTTTATGAAGATACCGTAATTATCGTAGAAGCTTCATTAGATACAGAGTTTTCTTATCTGGAACAGATGGGATTTCGAATGATTAAAACAAAAGAATATAAAACAAACAAACATGTCTTTATAGAAAAAGAGGGGAAACAAGAAATATGTTAAGAGCAATATATCCGGGAAGCTTTGATCCGGTTACAAATGGACATCTGGACGTGATCAGAAGATCTAGTAAAATGGTTGACGAATTGATTGTCGGAGTGCTGAATAATAATGCTAAAATGCCGTTGTTTTCTGTCGAAGAACGTGTTAGAATGTTAAAGGAAGTGACAAAAGATATACCAAATGTTCGGATTTATCCTTTTGATGGCTTGTTGATTGATTTTGCTGCCAAGATGGAGGCAGGGGTTGTAATTCGTGGCTTGCGTGCAATCACAGATTTTGAATATGAGTTACAGATGTCCCAGACGAATCACAAACTGAATCCGGACGTTGAGACCATATTTTTGACGACTAGTATAGAATATTCATATTTAAGTTCTACAACTGTAAAAGAAATTGCTTCTTATGGTGGAGATATTACACAGTTTGTGCCGGAAGCGGTAGTTGGAAAGCTTGAACAGAAGATGAAAGAAAAAAGGAGAGTATAATCATGAGCAGTCGTATTGAACAGATTATTGAAGAGATTGAAGAGTACATAGACAGAGATTGTAAATATCAGCCATTGTCTACTACTAAAATTATTGTTAACAAAGAGCATTTAGATGAATTGTTAAGAGAGCTTCGTATGAAAACGCCAGACGAGATCAAACGTTATCAGAAGATTATCGCTAATCGAGATGCGATTCTGGCAGATGCACAGGCGAAAGCTGATGCTATGATCGAAGAAGCACAGGTACAGACAACAGAACTTGTAAGTGAACATGAGATTATGCAGCAGGCATATGCACAGGCAAACGAGATTGTAACACAGGCTACTGCACAGGCGCAGGAGATTGTTGACAATGCTACTTCTGATGCAAATGCAATTCGTATGGGAGCAATTCAGTATACGGATGACCTTCTTTCTAATGCTGAGAACATTATTGGACATACTTTGGACAGTTATTCTACAAAATATGATGGACTGATCAATTCATTGCAGGAGTGTTATGATGTAGTACGTTCAAATCGTGCAGAACTTGTACAGGATGATGGACTTGTTCCGGAAGATGTAGATGCATAGAAGTGCTCATAGTGATTTAAAATAGAAAGACAAGTATGAATTAAATTTTACAATAAAGCATACATAGAATACTGGCGGTCACTGCGGCTGCCAGTTTTTGTTTTGTATAGGAACATATGGACAGACCGGTATCATGAAGCATACAGTTAGTTTGGGCAACAGAGCAGAAACCGCCAAAGGCTGTAAGTCCTACACATAGAATATATCGTGTCTGGAATGAAAACGGAAGATTCGCAAGAAGTTTGAGTCCGTTTGTAATTTCAAGAGAAGAAAAGATTATCTGGAAAATAGGGGAACGGAATGGAATCTGCTGACAAAGTGTTAGCAAGACAGAAAAAAATATGATATATCCGCCTATTTTTACAAGTGATTCAAAGCTATCAAGAACTGCAAGGTCAAAGGCCTCTATAGACCAGACAGGTTTGTGGAATGAAAAATGCCTATTTAAAGGTGTAAAATGATAGCGTTTACGTTCGAAAATACTGATAAGGTATGATGAGAAAAATAAAATAAAGAGAGTAGGGAGCAAAAGTTTTTCTTTGTTTAATGTTTTAAGTACAAGATAATTCATAATAAAAGAAGGGCTTGTATTGTTACAGAAAGACAACAAATAACGCCCTTCTTCTTGTGAGATGAGCCCATCACGTACAAAGTCCGCAACTGTTTTCGCACCGAGAGGATAACCACACAAAAATCCAACCAGAATACAATAACTGGAAGGTTTGGATACACCGAATATATAAGAAATAAAACTGCCAAACATGTTTGTAATGTAGCAGATATTTTTGGTAGATAAAAGAAAAGTGCTTAATAAGAGAAACGGAAACAAAGTAGGAATAATAATATGAAACCAGAGCAAGAGTCCGTTTGAGGCTCCAAGTAAAACTGCTTTTGGAAAAATAAGCATAGATATAAACAAGATAACACTGGAAATACCAAGAAAAGTTTTTTGCATAAAGACTACTCCATTCGGATGACCTAAGAGAAAGTGGGTTGGTAAAGATATATGAAACAACTTGATTTTTTATGATTCCTGTGACACAATGAAGTATGATATGATTATTGTATATACTGTAAAAAACAGTGAAAATAAAGACACGAGGAATGCAATAGAATGATAAAATTACCGGAAAAATTTGAGAATAAAATGAAAGAATTACTGCAGGATGAATATGACAATTATTTGCAGTGTTATGATGAACCACGCTATTATGGACTGCGTGTGAATACAAATAAAATATCAGTAGAAGATTTTTTGAAGATTGCGCCATGGTCATTAACACCGGTTCCATGGATACCAAATGGATTTTATTATGATGGAGATAAAATACAGCCGTCGAAACATCCATATTATTTTGCCGGATTGTATTATCTTCAGGAGCCGAGTGCAATGACGCCTGCAAGCCGTATTCCGGTTGAACCAGGAGAACGTGTTCTGGATGTATGTGCTGCTCCCGGTGGAAAAGCTACAGAATTAGGAGCAAAATTAAAAGGAGAGGGTGTACTGATCGCCAATGATATCAGCAATTCAAGAGCAAGAGGGTTGCTCAAAAATCTGGAATTGTTTGGTATTGGAAATATGATGGTGATCAGTGAGGAACCGGGAAAACTTGTGGAATATTTTCCGGAGTATTTTGATAAAATACTGATTGATGCACCATGTTCCGGAGAGGGAATGTTCCGAAAAGATAAAAAGATGGTAAAAGCGTGGGAAGAGCATGGACCGGAGTTCTTCTCTAAATTGCAAAGAAGTATCATTACACAGGCAGCAGCGATGTTGAAACCGGGTGGAATGATATTGTATTCAACTTGCACGTTTGATCCGTTGGAAAATGAGAAAACAGTAGAATACCTGCTAGAGACATGTCCTGAGTTTAAAATTTGTGAAATGGAGGGATATGAGGGCTTCTGTGAAGGAATTCCGAAATATGTTGAAAATCATAGTGAGGAATATCGTAAGACAGTTCGTATTTTTCCACATAAGATGCAAGGCGAAGGCCATTATCTTGCTTTAGTAAAAAAAGGTGATGACAATGTAGAAGGAAAAAATGAAAAACCAGCAAAACCAAAAGAAGGGGTGAAAAAACTTCCAGAAGAACTGGAACAGTTTTTAAAGGAGCTGTCATGGGATATTGATAAATCTCGATTGGATATTCGCGAAGAGCGTGTTTACTATATGCCAGAGAATCTTCCGATGTTAAAAGGAGTGCGTTTCCTTCGTTCAGGACTTTTGTTAGGAGAAGTGAAAAAGAACCGTTTTGAGCCGAGCCAGGCACTGGCAATGTGTTTAAAAAAGGAGGAATATCCACGCATATTAGATTTGCCGGTGTCGGACGACAGAGTAATAAAATATTTAAAAGGGGAAACACTGGATGTAGAAGATATTACTTCAAGGAAAGAAAAAGGGTGGTATCTTGTCTGCGTGGACGGTTATCCGTTAGGTTTTGGAAAACTTGCAAACCAGACGTTGAAGAATAAATATCTTCCGGGTTGGCGTTGGATGTCATAATAAGGAACACTTTTAAAGGCCGGTGTTAAGCATTTAAAGTAGGGGAGAAGAAAGATGAAAATTAGATTGGATAAGTATCTTGCTGATATGGGGAAAGGTACACGAAGTGAAGTGAAGAAAGCAATCAGTAAAGGACTTGTCCGGGTGAATAATGTGATTGTCAAGAAACCGGAAACAAAGTTGGATACAGATTCAGACCATGTTTTGTTTGATGGAGTTTTGGTGGGTTATGCACAGCATGAATATTATATGTTGAATAAACCGGCCGGTGTGATTTCAGCAACGGAAGATAAACGTGAAAAAACAGTAATAGATTTAATTATAGAAAGGAAGAGAAAAGATCTTTTCCCTGTCGGAAGACTTGATCGAGATACAGAAGGATTGTTGCTTATTTCAAATGATGGTGAACTTGCACATAGACTTTTGTCACCATCAAAGCATGTGGATAAAGTGTATTATGCAAAAATTGATGGGGAGGTAACAATTGAAGATGTAGAGGCATTTCAACAAGGGGTTGACATAGGGGAAGAAAAATTGACTCGTCCTGCAAAGCTTCGGGTTTTAAAATCAGGAACACAGTCAGAAATAGAGCTTACGATATGTGAAGGTAAGTTTCATCAAGTAAAGAGAATGTTTCAAGCAGTAGGAAAAGAAGTAGTATATTTGAAACGTCTTCAGATGGGAACATTGATTTTAGACGAATCATTGAAGCCAGGAGAATATCGTGAATTGACAGAACAGGAGATTGCAGATTTATGTTTTTACCAATAAGTAAAGAAGATATGAAGAGGAGAGGATGGAAGCAGGTAGACTTCGTATATGTAATTGGAGATGCCTATGTGGACCATCCTTCTTTTGGTCATGCAATTATAAGCAGAATATTGGAATCCAGGGGATATAAAGTGGGGATTATATCACAACCAGACTGGAAAGATAAAAATAGTGTAACGATTTTTGGAGAACCAAGACTTGGTTTCCTCGTATCGGCAGGAAATATGGATTCTATGGTAAACCATTATTCTGTTTCGAAAAAAAGAAGACCATCCGATGCGTATACACCAGGAGGGGTGATGGGAAAGCGACCAGACTATGCGGCGGTTGTATATGGTAATCTAATTCGTCAGACTTATAAGAATACACCAATCATTCTTGGCGGAATCGAGGCAAGTTTACGCCGATTGGCACATTATGATTATTGGTCAGATAAAGTAAAGCGTTCTGTTCTGCTGGATTCAGGGGCAGATATGATTTCTTATGGAATGGGTGAGCGCTCTATTGTAGAGATTGCAGATGCATTGAATGCAGGAATTGAAATACAGGATCTTACGTATTTAGATGGAACTGTTGTAAAAGTGAAAGATCTCGATTCTATATATGATGCCGAGATTTTACCTAGTTTTGAAGAAATAAAGGAAAGCAAAGAAACTTATGCCAGAAGTTTCTATAAGCAATATTGTAATACAGATCCTTTCTCTGGGAAAAGATTGGTTGAACCATATAACGAACATTTATATGTGGTGCAGAATCCACCGGCAAAACCACTTACACAGATGGAAATGGATGATGTGTATGCACTGCCTTATATGAGAACCTTTCATCCGTCCTATAAAAAAGATGGTGGGATTCCGGCAGCAAAGGAGATACAATTTAGTCTGATCAGTAACAGAGGGTGTTTTGGAGGATGCAGCTTCTGTGCATTGACCTTTCATCAGGGGCGTATTATTCAGACTCGTAGTAAAGAATCGCTGGTCCAGGAGGCAAAATTATGTATTCAGGAGCCAGAATTTAAAGGATATATTCACGATGTGGGAGGACCAACAGCGAATTTTAGACAACCTGCATGTAAAAAGCAATTAAAATATGGGGCATGTACAAATAAGCAATGTTTGTTTCCAGAACCATGTAAGAATTTAGTTGCAGATCATAAAGAATATATTGATATATTGCGTACATTGAGAAGTCTGCCAAAAGTGAAAAAGGTATTTATCCGTTCAGGTATTCGATTTGATTATTTGCTTGCGGATAAAGATCCGACATTTTTAAAAGAACTCTGCGAATATCATGTCAGCGGACAACTAAAAGTTGCTCCGGAGCATGTTTCAGATGCAGTATTGCAGAAGATGGGAAAACCGAAAAATTCAGTGTATGAGACATTTACAAAGAAATTTTATAAGATGAATGAACAGCTTGAAAAAAAACAATATCTCGTACCATATTTGATGTCTTCACACCCGGGTTCGACACTGAAAGAAGCGGTGGAACTTGCTGAGTATTGCAGAGATTTAGGCTATATGCCGGAACAGGTACAGGATTTTTATCCAACTCCATCAACAATATCTACATGTATGTATTATACAGGATTGGATCCAAGAACAATGGAAGCGGTTTATGTACCAAAGAATCCGCATGAAAAAGCAATGCAAAGAGCACTCATACAATATCGTAATCCGGCAAATTATAATCTTGTAAAAGAGGCACTAGTTAAGGCGGGTAGAACAGATCTGATTGGATTTGACGAACAGTGTCTGATACGGCCTAGACAATTTGCAAAAGAAAAGCAGGATGCGGCGCCAAAACGTAAAGGCACAAATGTACAAAAGAAAAAAGCAGGGACTCGTGTAAATTCAAAAAACAGAGTAGATACTAAAAACAACAGAGTACGCTCTGGAAAGCGGAACAAAACAGAGAAGAGACGATAGGAGGTTGAATATGAAAATAGCAATCGTTACAGGAGCTTCTTCTGGAATGGGAAGAGAATTTGCAAAACAAATTACACATTTCTATAAAAATTTAGATGAAATCTGGGTAATTGCCAGACGAAAAGAACGGCTGGAAGAATTAGAAAAAACATTGCTGGTACCAGTGAGAATATTTTGTGGGGATTTGCTTCATCCTCCGGTTTATCATGAATTAAGGGTAGCGTTAGAGGAAGAAAAGCCAGATATACGTATGCTGGTAAATGCGGCCGGATTCGGGAAAAGTGGGCTGGCAGAAGATATTTTAAAGGAAGATCAAAAAGTGCAATTAAAGATGATCGACCTGAATTGTATTGCGTTATCAAGAATGACATTTTTGTGTCTGGAATATATGAAAGAAGGAAGCAGGATTATTAACCTGGCTTCTGCGGCAGCGTTTTGTCCACAACCAGAGTTTGTTGTGTATGCTGCTACAAAATCCTATGTTTTGAGTTTTTCGAGAGGATTAAACCGAGAGCTGAGACCACGCAATATTTATGTAACGGCAGTATGTCCCGGACCTGTAGATACAGAGTTTTTTAAAGTATCAGGTGAACTGGAAAATGTGTTGAAAAAATTAACCCTTGTAAAAGCTTCAAATGTAGTCAAAAAAGCACTGCAGGATTCAAGAAAGAAAAAAGAAGTTTCAGTTTATGGAATAGCAATGAAATGTGCCTGGGCAGGGACAAAAGTGATTCCACATTCTGTGATATTAAAAGCAATGACGAGAAAGAAGTAAGGAGATAGTATTACAAATGAAGAAAAGAAAAAAAGGTTCTCCGGGATATCTGGATTATAAAAAAAGAATGGAGATTCTTCGTGCAGTGATTTATTTTTTAATCGTTGCAGCAATTATACTACTGGGGTACAGCCAGACTCATACTAAGAAGAATTTACTTACAGTGGTTGGAATTGTAGGATGTCTGCCGGCCTGTAAAGTATTGGTCGGGGTGATTACAAGGTGGCCGTATCATTCCATTGCTGCGGATAAGGCGAAAGAGATTACTCAGAAAGCATCTCTTCTTACTTTAGCATTTGATCTTGTCGTGACAAGTACAGAAAAAATCATGCCAATCGAGTGCGTTGTGATTTCAGGAAATAAAATATTTGGATATGTTTCCAATTCAAAAGTAGATTTGAATTATGCAGCGAAGCATATTAAAACAATTTTGAATCAAAATCAATATGAAGGATTAACAGTAAAATTGTTTGATCAGTATTCCGCATTTCTGGCAAGAGCAGAAGGCCTTAATAATATTCAGACGATTGAGAAAAGTGATATGAAAGAGTATGAAGAGGGCATAAAAAATATTATTTTAAATATTTCTCTATAAAACAGATAAAGAAAAGGATATGTTATGCAAGAATTACATGTGACAGCGAATGAAGCAGGACAACGGTTGGATAAACTTTTGGCTAAATTTTTGAATCAGGCTCCAAAAAGTTTTCTATACAAAATGATGAGAAAAAAGAATATTGTCCTGAACGGAAAAAAATGTACAGGAAATGAGAAACTGAAACAAGGTGACAGTATAAAATTATTTTTTTCAGATGAGACAATAGAGAAGTTTTCAGCAGGAACTTATGTAACACCGAAGAAAGAAAAAATAAATATGCTTCCGATTATATATGAAGATGAACAGGTTTTGCTTATGAATAAACCAGTAGGTGTATTATCGCAGAAAGCAAAGGATTCCGATGTATCTGCAGTTGAGATATTGATAAATTATTTAATAGAAACAAACCAGCTTTCTAAAGAGCAGTTCAGAACCTTTCATCCATCCATTTGCAATCGTCTGGATCGGAATACAAGCGGAATTTTGGTGGCCGGAAAAACATTACCGGCACTTCAGGAGATGAATCGTTTCTTTAAAGAGCGTACAATTGCAAAATATTATCGGTGTCTTGTAAAAGGCAGAGTAATAAAAAACGAGGATTACATCAAAGGATATTTGGTAAAGGACCAGAAAACAAACAAGGTGAGTATAACAAAGAAAAAGACCGAAGAAGGTGTTCCAATAGAAACAGAATATTGTGTCATTCAGAGCAATGACGAAGTGAGTTTGCTGGAAGTGCATCTTATTACCGGAAAGACACATCAGATTCGAGCTCATCTTGCATCCATAGGACATCCTATTATTGGAGATTACAAATACGGGGATAAGCAGATCAATGAGATGTACCGACAAGAATATGGTCTAAAATCGCAGCTTTTACATGCATATCGTCTGGAAATGCCGTCATCGGATGGAAGTCTGGCATATTTAAATGATAAAAAATTTGTTGCCGAGCTTCCTGATAAATTTATTAAAATCTGTAAGGATAAGGGTGTGTTATAATGGGAACATGGAATTCCAGAGGACTTAGAGGATCTACACTGGAGGATTTGATAAACCGGACCAATGAGCAGTATGAAGAATTGGGACTTGCATTGATCCAGAAGATTCCGACACCAATTACTCCGGTACAGATGGATAAAGAACATCGGCATATCACACTGGCATATTTTGATAAAATCAGTACAGTAGATTATATCGGTGCAGTGCAGGGGATTCCCATCTGTTTTGATGCAAAAGAATGTAGTGCGGATACATTTCCGCTGCAGAATGTACACGAACATCAGATTTCTTTTATGGAAAAATATGAAAAGCAGGGAGGAATTTCATTTCTAATCATATATTATACGACGAAAGATGTGCTGTATTATATGAGATTTGAAGAAATAAAAAAGTTTTGGGAGCGTGCAATGCATGGGGGACGAAAGAGCTTCCGGTTTGATGAGCTGGATTCCCAATATATTATTCAACAGAAAAACAGGGCGTTTATTCCGTATTTAAATTATGTTCAAAAGGATTTAGATACAAGGGATTGACATTCAGAAAGAAAATTCGTATAATAACGTAAGATTTTAGTGTTTTAGCACGATAAAGTGAAGGGGCAAAGAATTATGGAACAGAAATTACATACACCGGAAGGTGTCAGAGACATCTACAATTCAGAATGCAAGAAAAAACTGGCAGTTCAAGATAAACTACATCAGCTTTTGCATTTATACGGATATCAGGATATTCAGACACCTACATTTGAATATTTCGATGTATTCCGAAAAGAAATCGGTACAATTGATTCCAGAGAATTATATAAATTTTTTGATCGCGAGGGTAATACACTTGCACTTCGTCCGGATATGACACCATCTATTGCAAGGGCAGTTGCAACATTATTTGAAACAGACCGTGTGCCACTTCGTCTCTGTTATGTAGGTAATACATTTATCAATCGCACAAGCTATCAGGGAAGACTGAAAGAGAATACACAGCTTGGAGCTGAATTGATCGGAGATGATTCTATTGAAGCAGATGCAGAGATGATTGCGATGGTTGTAGATGGAATGAAACAGATAGGACTTTCTGAGTTTCAGGTGAGTATCGGACATGTTGATTTTTTGAAAAGTCTGATGGATGAGACAAAATTGTCGGAAGAAATTAAGGAAGAATTATATTCATTGATCTTGAATCGTAATTTCTTCGGAGTAGATGAAGTACTTACAGAAAATCATGTGAGCAAAAAAATCCGTGATGAATTTCAAGTGCTGCCTGAATTAATGGGTGGAGTAGAAGTGTTGAAAAAAGCATCTGCTGTAGCTACAGACAATAAAGCAAAAAAAGCAGTCGCACGTATGCTTAAAATTTACAAGATCCTTGCTTTTTATGGAGTGGAAGATCATATTACATTTGATATGAGCATGTGTGGTAATTATGGGTATTACACCGGGGTTGTATTTAAGGCATATACATATGGAACCGGAGATGCAGTTGTGAGTGGTGGACGTTATGATCATTTGATAGAAAAGTTTGGAAAGCAGACACCGTCGATTGGATTTGCAATTATTATTGATGAGCTGATGAGTGCACTCAGCCGTCAGAAAATTGCAGTTGAAACAGAAAAGACAAATCTTATTGTATATACAGATACCACATTAAAATGGGCCGTTTCTCTTGCAAAAGAATTCCGTCTCAGAGGAAAATGTATGGAATTAATAAAAAGAGAAGAACTGGAATCAAAAGAAGTTTATGTGGAGTATGGAAGACAGATGCATGCAGTTAGTTTAATGTATCTGAATGAAAACAGAACGATTACAATGGTGAACCTGCGAAGCGGGAAAGAACGGGTAATTGATGTAGCAAAGAGGACAAAAACAGAATCAAATTAAGAAATAGAGGGAACACAGATGAGATATTTAACATTTGCTCTGACAAAAGGACGACTTGCAAAGAAAACATTAGAGATGTTAGAAAATCTTGGAATCACTTGTGAAGAAATGAAAGATAAGGATTCCAGAAAATTGATTTTTGTCAATGAAGAGTTGAAACTTAAGTTCTTCCTTGCGAAGGGACCGGATGTTCCGACTTATGTAGAATACGGAGCAGCCGATATTGGAGTGGTCGGAAAAGATACAATCGTGGAAGAAGGACGTAAAATACATGAGGTGCTGGATCTTGGTTTTGGAAAATGTAAGATGTGCGTATGTGGTTACGAAAGCGCACGGGAATTGTTGCAGCACCATGAGTTGATTCGTGTTGCCACAAAGTATCCTAATATTGCAAAGGATTATTTTTATAATAAAAAACATCAGACAGTTGAAATTGTAAAAATGAATGGTTCTATTGAGCTGGCACCAATTGTTGGACTTTCTGAAGTGATTGTAGATATTGTTGAAACCGGAACTACGTTGAAAGAGAATGGTTTGGTCGTGTTAGAGGAAGTGTGCCCACTTTCTGCAAGAATGATCGTTAATCCGGTGAGCATGCGTATGGAGAATGAAAGAATTAATGAATTGATTACAAATTTACGTAATCTCTTACAGGAGGAGAAAAATGCGAATTGAGAAATTAGACGAAAATACGAAGAAAAATCTTCTGGAAAATCTTTTGAAACGTAGTCCGAACAGCTATGGTTCTTATGAAGCAAGTGTGCAGGAAATCCTGGATACAGTCAAAGAAAAAAGAGATGCTGCCTTATTTGAATATACTGAGAAATTTGATAAAGCAGTGATTAACGCACAGAATATTCAAGTGACTGAAGAAGAGATAAAGGAAGCTTATGAATGTGTAGATGAAGAGTTACTGAGAATCATAAGAAGGGCATTAAAAAATATTGAATCTTACCATGCAAAACAAATGCAGTATAGTTGGTTTGACAGTAAACCTGATGGAACAATACTTGGACAGAAAGTTACGGCTCTTCAACGTGTCGGAGTTTATGTTCCGGGTGGAAAGGCGGTTTATCCATCTTCTGTTTTGATGAATATTATGCCTGCAAAAGTTGCCGGAGTTGAGGAAATCATTATGGTGACACCTCCCGGAAAAGACGGAAAGGTAAATCCTACAACACTGGTTGCTGCAAAAGAAGCAGGAGCAACAGCAGTTTATAAGGTTGGTGGAGCACAGGCAATTGCAGCACTTGCGTATGGAACAGAGAGTATACCAAAGGTAGATAAGATTGTCGGACCAGGTAATATTTACGTCGCACTTGCAAAGAAAGCTGTATATGGACATGTAAGTATTGATTCTATTGCCGGACCAAGCGAGATTCTTGTTTTGGCAGATGAGACTGCAAATCCACGTTATGTCGCAGCAGATCTGCTCTCTCAGGCAGAACATGACGAACTGGCTTCTGCAATTCTTGTGACAACAAGTAGTGAACTTGCAGAAAAAGTATCAGCAGAGACGGACAAATTTATTCAGGAGTTATCCAGAGGTGAGATTATTCAGAAATCACTGGATAATTATGGACACATTTTAGTTGCAGATACAATGGAAGATGCAATTGATGCTGCAAATGAGATTGCATCAGAACATTTAGAGATTATGACAGCAAACCCATTTGATGTTATGACAAAGATTCGCAATGCCGGGGCTATTTTTATCGGAGAATACAGCAGCGAACCTTTGGGAGATTATTTCGCAGGACCAAATCATATCCTGCCTACAAATGGAACTGCAAAATTCTTCTCTCCATTGTCAGTGGATGATTTTTTAAAGAAATCCAGCATCATTTCTTATTCAAGAAATGCGTTAAGTGAGATTCATGAAGATATTGAAAAATTTGCAGAAGCAGAACAACTGACAGCACATGCAAATTCTATTAAAGTAAGATTTGAATAAAAGAGCTGACATTATTATTGTTAATAGAAATTAGTAGATAAGGAGATTATCTCAGTGGAAAAAAGAATCGGAAATTGTATAAGAAAAACAAAAGAAACAGATATTGCAATTACAATTAATTTAGATGGACAGGGAAAGAATCAAATTGATACAGGTATTCCGTTTTTTGATCATATGTTAAATGGATTCGCAAGACATGGACTGTTTGATCTGGATGTAAAGGTTGTTGGTGATCTTGAGGTGGATTGTCACCATACTGTAGAAGATACAGGTATTGTGTTAGGACAGGCAATCGCAGAAGCTTTGGGAGATAAAGCAGGCATCAAACGTTATGGCTCATTCCTGCTTCCAATGGATGAGACACTTGCACTTTGCGCAATTGACCTTTCAGGTCGTCCGTATCTGAATTTTCAGGCTGAATTTCCAACCGAGCATATTGGTGGATTAGATACTGAGATGATCAAAGAATTCTTTTATGCCGTAAGTTACAGTGCAGCCATGAATCTGCATTTGAAAATTATGGATGACGGAAACAGTCATCATATGGCAGAGGCTTTATTCAAAGCATTCGGGAAAGCGTTAGATGCTGCAACTATGGAAGAGCCTCGTATGAAAGACGTCTGGTCTACAAAAGGCAGCTTATAGGTTACTGCTTGGAGGAATCCAATAACAGTAACACTTATAAAGGAGTGGTAACATAACATGAGTTATAAAAGACTGACCCCATGTATTTTGATCGATGGGGGTAAAGCAGTTCGCTGGTTTGATGACAAAACAGTGATCGCAGAAGACGTAGTAGAATTGGCAAGGCAGTATAGCGAGCATGGTGCGGATGAACTGCTTATATTTGATTTGTCCAATTCAGATGAAGAGCACGATATGACGATCGATCTGATGAAAAAGATAAATCGCGTCATTGGAATTCCAATGGTGGTAGGCGGAAATATTTCCCGACAGGAAGATGTGAAAAAAATTCTATATGCGGGTGCAAAACGTGCAATGTTAAATATGTCAAAACCAATATCGGTAGAATTATTAAAAGAAGTGTCACAGCGGTTTGGCAAACATCGTATTGCTGTATCTATGAATGATTTTGATCAGTTGTTTAAGCACCAGCATCTGATTGATGAATCGGCCTCGGAATTAGTATTTATGCATCGTTTGGATCTTGCATCTGTAGAGAATATTACAGATATACCATGTGTTGTTGTGACAGACACAATGGAACGGTCAGAAATTGTGAAAATATTAAAGTCGCAAGGTGTAAAGGGAGTGTCTGGTAAATTTATCAGTCAGCAGGATATGGATTTTAATCAGTTTAAAAATGTTTGTTTAGAAGAAGGAATACAGATGACTTCCTTTGAAAGTATGATGGATTTTTCAGAATTAAAATTAAATTCAGATGGTTTAATTCCAGTTATTGTTCAGGATTATCAGACAAATGAAGTGCTGATGCTTGCATACATGGATAAGGAAGCATTTGAGCATACGATTATGACCGGCAAAATGACATATTTTAGCCGGAGCAGGAAAGCACAGTGGGTAAAAGGAGAAACTTCTGGACATTACCAGTATGTGAAATCTTTAACAGCGGATTGTGATAACGATACTCTTTTGGCAAGAGTGCATCAGATTGGAGCAGCGTGTCATACTGGAAACAGAACTTGTTTCTTTAAGCCAATCGTAGGAAATGATGTCGAGCAAAAGAATCCTCTTCAGATTTTTGAGGCAGTATATAATACGATAGTGGACAGAAAGAAAAATCCAAAAGAAGGTTCTTATACGAATTATCTTTTTGATAAAGGTCTGGATAAGATTTTAAAGAAAGTTGGAGAAGAGGCAACAGAGATTGTAATCGCTGCAAAGAATCCAAATCAGGAAGAAGTCAAGTATGAAATTTCTGATTTCTTATATCATATGATGGTGCTGATGGTTGAACGCGGAATCACATGGGAAGATATTACAAAGGAACTTTCTGAAAGATAGAAAAACGATTTGTACAGATAGTTCTAGTGAACAAAAAAAAGACATAGTATGCAGTAGGGAATACGGTATACTATGTCTTTTTTGGAGGTGTTTTTATGCTCAGTGAAACGGAAGAACGCAGAAAACAATTATTACACCAGGTGAGAGGAGTAAAGCAATATCAGGGATGGGATATTCCGGCAATACATCCGAGATATAGAAATAGCTATCAATCACTTTACGCAAAAGAAGAACGAACAGAAAAAAGTACTTTTCAGCTGAGATGCGTCATTGCAATTATATGTTTTGCCGGATTTGTATGGATGAAACAAGAGGATGTGAAGATTATCAATGTAACTAGCACTCAGATTGTTAATCAGATTGGAAAAACGTTTTTATACAGCTCTTTTATTGGACAGTAAAATATCAATTTGCTCAATCATAGTAAATTGGAAATAGAGGTTGCAAATTTTTCAACTAAAAGCTATGATTAAACAAGTGACTTTTACAAAAAATAAAAGGAGGACTTCATGAGAAAACTAGCATTAGATGATGAGATATTAATGAAAATCGAGAAGCCTGCCCGTTATATCGGAGGGGAAGTGAACTCGGTTATGAAAGATAAAGAGAATATAGATGTGCGCTTTGCCATGTGTTTTCCAGATGTATACGAAATTGGAATGTCACATCTGGGTATACAGATTTTGTATGATATGTTTAATCGAAGAGAAGATGTCTGGTGTGAACGTGTGTATTCTCCATGGACAGATCTTGATAAGATTATGAGAGAAGAACAGATTCCGTTATTCGCACTGGAATCTCAGGAACCTGTTAAAAATTTTGATTTTCTTGGAATTACGATTCAGTTTGAAATGTGTTACACAAATATTTTGCAGGTATTAGAATTGAGTCAGATTCCGCTTCATAGTACAGAACGAACAGAGGAAGATCCTATTGTGATTGGAGGCGGTCCGTGTGCTTACAATCCGGAACCACTTGCAGATTTCTTTGATTTATTTTATATAGGTGAGGGAGAAACAGTATATGATGAACTGTTAGATACATATAAAAAATGCAAGTCAGAAGGAAAGAGCAGAAAAGAATTTTTGGAAATGGCAGCCGGGATCGAAGGGATTTATGTGCCACAGTTCTATGAGCCGGAATATAACGAAGATGGGACTTTAAAAGCATTTCATAGAATAAATGAGCATGCGCCTGCAAAAGTGAGAAAACAGGTCGTTATGGATGTGACAGATACGACATATCCGATGAAGCCTGTTGTTCCATATATAAAAGCTACACAGGACAGAGTGGTTCTTGAAATCCAGCGTGGATGTATCAGAGGGTGTCGTTTCTGTCAGGCAGGCATGATTTACAGACCGGTTCGCGAACGTAATGTAGAGACATTAAAAGAATATGCAAGAACAATGTTAGATAGCACCGGACATGAAGAAATTTCACTGAGTTCGTTGAGCTCCAGTGATTATTCACAGCTAGAAGAACTGGTTAATTTCTTAATTGAGGAATTTCCGGGAAAAGGAATTAATATCTCACTTCCGTCTCTTCGAATTGATGCATTTTCATTAGATGTTATGAGCAAGGTTCAGGATATCCGAAAGAGCAGTCTGACATTTGCACCGGAGGCTGGTTCCCAACGAATGAGAAATGTTATCAATAAAGGACTGACAGAAGATGATATTATCAATGGTGCAGGACAGGCATTTGAAGGCGGCTGGACAAAAGTAAAGCTTTATTTTATGCTTGGTCTTCCAGGAGAGACGGAAGAAGATATGAAAGAGATTGCACATTTGTCAGAGAGAGTAGCAAGACGTTATTATGAGATTCCGAAAGAAGAACGTCATGGTAAATGCCAGATTACAGCAAGTTCTTCATTCTTTGTACCAAAGCCGTTTACGCCATTTCAGTGGGCACAAATGTGTACAGCAGAGGAATATATTGAACGTGCACATATAGTACGACATGAATTTCAGGAACAGTTGAACCGTAAGAGTTTGAAATACAACTGGCATGAAGCAGATTTAACTGTGTTGGAAGGTGTATTTGCAAGAGGTGATAGAAAAACAGCAAAAGTATTAGAGGAAGCGTATCGTCTAGGATGTCTGTATGATTCTTGGTCAGAAAGCTTTAACAATGAGTTATGGATGCAGGCTTTTGAGAATACCGGAATCGATCCGGCATTTTATAATTTGCGTAAACGTGAGATGGATGAATTATTCCCTTGGGATTTCATTGATATAGGTGTGACGAGAAAGTTCTTAGAAAGAGAATGGAATCGTGCCATGAATGGAGAGGTAACACCGAACTGCCGTCAGCAGTGTTCAGGCTGCGGGGCAGCACAGTTTGGAGGAGGTGTCTGTTATGAAGGCAAGAATTAAATTTAAAAAATATGGTGCACTTCGTTTTATCGGACATCTGGATGTTATGCGCTATTTTCAGAAGGTTATGCGTCGCGCACAAATTCCAATTGCATTTACGGGAGGTTATAGTCCACATATGATCATGTCATTTGCAAGCCCGCTTGGAATCGGATTGACTAGTGAGGGTGAGTATTTTGACATTGAACTTACAGAGCCAATTGAAAGTGAAAAGGCTGTACGTCAGATGAATGAAGTTGGTGTAGAGGGAATTGAAGTACTTAGTTTTCGTCAGATTGCAGAAGAAAAGAAAGCCACCGGTATGGCAATCGTTGCAGCAGCAGATTATCTGGTAGGACTTAGAAAAGGATTGTTTCCGGATAATTTAGAAGAACTGGTTCAAAATTTTATAGCTCAGGATCAGATTGAAGTTTTGAAACAAACGAAAAGAAGCGAAAAAGTCGTAGATATTCGACCGATGATCTATCAGATGAAAATGCAAAATAATTGTTCGGATTGTTTCGAGAGTCCGACAGATACCCGTGTGGTTGCACTTCAACTTGCGGCAGGAAGTGTAGAAAATTTAAAACCTGATTTGGTTATGTCTGCATTTTTGGATTTTGCAGGAATCAAAGAGTCCGATGTAACATGTGCATATCATCGAATGGAAATGTATGCAAATACAGCAGAAGAGGGACAACCGCGGAATCTGGTTTCCTTAGAGAACCTTGGAAAAGAAATTGTAGGAAAGTAGTGAAGAAGATGGAACGAAAAATTCTCATGACAAGAGAAGATGGAATTGTTTGGACATATTTTCAAGAGAATGATGAAATAATTGAAATTCATTGTAATGATATGGAGCAGACAGAGCAACAAACTCCTGTGCTGGGGAATATTTATATTGGTAAGGTGCAGAATATTGTAGCCAATATCGGAGCAGCTTTTATTGATATTGGAGGCGTAAACTGCTATTACGATATGAGTCAGGCTGAGACTGCACTATTTACAAATAAAATCGGAAAGAAACCATTGTGTATCGGAGATGAGCTTGTAGTTCAGATAAGCCGGGAGGCGGTAAAAACAAAGGCACCTACGGTGAGCAGTAATCTGAATTTTACAGGCAGATATGCAGTTTTGACATCGGGCAACACAAGAATCGGAGTATCTGCAAAGCTGGCAAAATCAGAACGTGAAGAGTACAGGCGAAAGCTTGGAGATCTTGCGAATGAAGAATATGGGATTATTGTGCGGACGAATGCAAAAGATGTTCCATTTGATATTGTTCTGGATGAGATTGAGCAGTTGAAGAAACGATATGAATCAATTAAAGAGCATGCAGTACATAGAACCTGTTATTCTTGCTTAGAGATGGCTATGCAGCCATATTTGTCAGGACTTAAAAATGTGTATACGAATGGTTTGTCAGAAATCCAGGTGGAATGCGAAGATTTGTATGAAGAAGTGCGGTCATATTTTGAAAAAGAACAGCCGGAATTATTAGAAATATTACATTTTTATGAAAATGATAAGCTGTCGCTTTCAAGTTTATATAATCTGCATACAATCAGAGACAGGGCAATGAATGAACGTGTTTGGCTTAAGCATGGCGGATATCTTGTGATGCAGCCAACAGAGGCACTGACAGTAATTGATGTGAATTCAGGAAAATGTGTTTCGAAGAAAAAGACGCCGGAAACTTATTTGAAATTAAATCTGGAGGCAGCACAAGAGATTGCAAAACAGCTTCGACTTCGAAATATTTCCGGAATTATACTGGTTGACTTTATAAATATGGATGACGATGAATTGATGCAGCAGTTAATTAAAGAAATGCGTATCCTGTGTGGCAAGGATCCTGTTCAGACAACAGTGGTAGATGTAACAGGATTACAGCTTATGGAAATTACAAGAAAAAAAGTACGAAAACCATTATATGAATGTTGGAGAAAAAGATGAGTAAGAAAGAATTAAAAACCAACGCAATGCGTTTGTTAGACCGATTAAAAATACCATATGAATATGAAACTTATGAATGCGATGAATTTGTCAGTGGCGTGCAGACAGCAGAACAAATCGGGCTGCCACATGAACAGGTATATAAGACATTAGTTACAACCGGTAAGAGCGGAGAGCATTATGTTTTTGTGATTCCAATAGAAAAAGAATTAAATCTCAAAGAGGCAGCAAAGGCAGTACATGAAAAATCAGTTGAAATGCTGCATGTAAAAGACATTACTAAAGTGACTGGATATGTTCGCGGCGGATGTACTGCGATTGGCATGAAAAAGCAGTTTCCGACAGTGATAGACAGCTCAGCAAAGAGCCTGGAAGAAATCTACGTAAGTGGTGGAAAAATCGGAATGCAGTTAAAACTTGCACCCGAAAATTTGAAAAAGGCTGCAAATGCAGAGTTTGCAGATATTATTTTTCATTAAAAAGTGGATTTACAACTTTGGATTTAGCAGTTATAATGTTGAACTGCGGATGCACCTTGCATTCATGAAGAAGTAAACCAATGCTTCCGAACAGAACAGGATGATAAAGTGTTGTAAGTATGTATACAACAGTACGTTGGAGGATTGAAAATGAAAAAAGTAGTAAAATTTGGTGGAAGTTCACTGGCAAGCGCAGAACAGTTTAAGAAAGTCGGAAAGATTATTCGTGCGGATGAATCAAGAAAATTTGTGGTTCCGTCTGCACCAGGAAAAAGATTTTCAAATGATATAAAAGTAACAGACATGTTATACAGCTGTTATGGAGCGGCGATCCGAGAGAAAAAATTTGTAAATCAATTAGACGATATTCATGCACGATATCAGGAAATCATAGAAGGACTGAATCTGACATTATCTTTAGATAAAGAGTTTGAAACGATCCGTGAAGATTTTGGAAAGAAAATCGGCAGAGAGTATGCAGCGTCAAGAGGCGAATTTTTAAATGGTAAGATTATGGCAGCATATCTCGGATTTGAATTTGTTGATGCAGCAGAAGTAATCCGATTTAACGAAGATGGGACATTTGATGATGACACTACAAATGAATTGCTTGCAGAAAGACTGAAAGAATCAAAAGGGGCTGTAATCCCTGGATTCTACGGAGCAACTGAAGCTGGAAGAATTGTTACATTTTCAAGAGGCGGTTCTGATATTACAGGTTCACTTGTTGCACTGGCTGTTTCAGCAGATTTGTATGAGAACTGGACGGATGTATCAGGATGCTTGATTGCAGATCCAAGAATTGTAAAAAATCCAAAGCCAATTGATACAATTACATACAAAGAACTTAGAGAGTTGTCATATATGGGAGCAAGTGTATTACATGAAGATGCCATTTTCCCAGTAAGAAAAGTAGGAATCCCTATCAATATTCGTAATACAAACGCACCGGAAGATAAAGGTACGCTGATTGTAGAGGGAACATGCAGACAGCCTAAATATACAATTACAGGAATTGCAGGTACAGATGGTTTTGCTTCTGTAACAATTGAAAAAGCAATGATGAACTCAGAAATTGGATTTTGTCGTAAGGTACTGCAAGTGTTTGAAGATAATGATATTTCTATCGAACATATGCCATCAGGAATCGATACAATGACAATTTTTGTACACAAAGATGAATTTGAAGAGAAAGAACAGAAAGTACTTTCAGAGATTCATAAGGCGGTTAAACCAGATCACATTGAGTTAGAATCAGATTTGGCATTGATTGCAATTGTTGGACGTGGTATGCGTGCAACACGCGGAACAGCAGGTCGTATTTTCTCTGCATTGGCACATGCACATATCAATGTAAAGATGATCGATCAGGGTTCAAGCGAGCTTAACATCATCGTCGGTGTAAGACATGATGATTTTAAAAATGCAATTCGTGCTTTATATGAAATTTTCGTTGAAACACGAATTTAATACAATTAAGGTGGGATATTGAGAAATGAATATTTTGTTCTTTTTGAAGCCGAAGAATGACGTGGCATATATTTATGACTACTGTACACTTCGGCAGGTGTTGGAAACGATGGAATTTCACAAATATGCAAGTATTCCAATGCTGAATAAAGAAGGCGAATATGTTGGGACAATGACAGAAGGGGATCTTCTTTGGGGAATTAAGAACTATACTGATTTGAATGTAAAGAAATCAGAAACAATCTTTATTAAGGATTTTCCACGTAGGGCAGACTATGATGTAGTACGTGCAGATTCTGATATGGAAGATTTGATAAAGAAAGCAATGAATCAAAATTTTGTTCCGGTTGTAGATGACCAGAATAAATTCATAGGAATTATAACAAGAAAGAGCATCATCGAGTATTGTTTTGAAAATATGAAGCAGATGGAAGAAGCCAACTAAAAACGGAAGAACTTTTGATAAAAAAGCTAAAGAATTTTACAGAACGCTAGAAAAGAATTGACAGAGATTGTGAAAATAGTGTATATTAATATCGTTGTCACATAAGTGGCAACGATATATGCTGCCTTGGCGCAGTCGGTAGCGCGTCGCCTTGGTAAGGCGGAGGCCGGGGGTTCAAGTCCCCTAGGCAGCTTTGAACTTAGTCCCGAAAGCACTGATGTATGCGGTGCTTCCGGGGCTTTTTGGATTTTGAAATAGAATTCGTAGGAAAACAATTAAATATATAGTAAAAAATACAGTGCGCAAGCTGTGTCAAAGCCTGAGCACTGTATCTTTTTTGTAGAAATTATTATAATTTTTCAGAATCTAAAATAATTGTAAACGGGCCATCGTTTATGAGAGAAATCTTCATGTCTGCACCAAAGCTTCCAGTTTGTACAATGCCAACTTGTTCCTTGCACTTGGAGATAATATATTCGTAGAGTGCGTTTGCTTTGTCTGGATTGCCGGCATCTATAAAACTCGGACGATTGCCTTTTTTGCAATTTGCGTAAAGGGTAAATTGTGAAATTAAAAGAAGTTCTCCGTCGACATCTGCTAAGGATAGGTTTGTCTTTCCATTTTCATCTTCAAAAATACGAAGCCCGATTAATTTGCGGATTAATTTATCAGCAATTTCTTCCGTGTCTGATTCAGCTACACCAATTAAAACCATAAAGCCCTTTCCAATCTGTCCAATGACCGTACCATCAACAGAAACAGAAGATTCGGTAACTCTTTGTATTACAAATCTCATCTTAAATAAATCCTCCTTGGATAAAAATAAAGCGTTGAATTTATTTTATCGTGTGCTGTAAAAAAAGTCTATAAAAACATGAAACATTTTGTTGCAAAATATAATTTGTAAGTAAGTAAAATGCTAAGCGATTGTCCTAAAAATAAAAGGCTTTTGTAAGCCAGAAAGATATGGTGAGCATATGGAACATTTCGAACGAAACCAACTTATTCCTCTTCGTGATGCATTAAATTCTTTGATGAAATTTGTAAGGGAAATACCGAGTGTCGGAATTCCGCAATTTTATTGTTTTCTGGATTACATGAAGAACAACATTGAAATCTATTTATACGCCCCGATGGATGCAAATGAATGGGAAACGTTATTTTTGCGTTTAAAAGACATCTTGATCCGGGATTGGCGAGAAGCCAATCATAGCGTATGGGGAATTCCTGCTTTTGATTTATTGATAGGTGAACGTGAAAATAAAACAGAACTTTGTTTAGAATTCCTTCAATTAGTCTCGGTTATAGACGGGTTTTTCTGAAAATCATCTTGCTGTCATATCTGATTTATGGTAAAATCAATTGCAGATTTTACGATAGTAGGAGGCAACTATGGAGAACGAAACTGTTTCAAAAAACTTTATAGAACAGGAAATAGATAAAGATCTGGCGGAAGGTGTATATGATCATGTGTGTACACGATTCCCACCGGAGCCGAATGGATATTTGCATATTGGACATGCGAAATCTATTTTGCTGAACTATGGATTAGCGCAGGAATATGATGGGGAATTTCACATGCGTTTTGATGATACGAATCCGACAAAAGAGAAGATGGAATTCGTAGATTCGATCAAAGAAGATATCAAATGGCTAGGAGCTGACTGGAAGCAACATTTATATTTTGCATCAGATTATTTTGATCAGATGTATGATTGCGCAGTGAAATTGATAAAAAAAGGAAAAGCATATGTGTGTGATCTGACAGCGGAAGAGATCCGTCAGTATAGAGGAACTTTAACTGAAGCTGGAAAAGAAAGTCCATACCGCAACAGAAGTGTAGAAGAGAATCTTCAGTTGTTTGAAGAGATGCGTGATGGCAAGTATGAAGATGGAACAAAAGTACTTCGTGCTAAGATTGACATGGCATCACCAAATATTAACATGAGAGACCCTGTTATTTATCGTGTTGCACATATGACGCATCACAATACAGGAGATAAGTGGTGTATTTATCCGATGTACGATTTTGCACATCCAATTGAGGATGCAATCGAAGGAATCACACATTCTATTTGTACATTGGAGTTTGAAGATCACAGACCATTGTATGATTGGGTAGTAAGAGAATGTGAATTTACTATGCCGCCAAGACAGATTGAGTTTGCAAAATTATATCTGACAAATGTAGTGACTGGTAAGCGTTATATTAAGAAGCTGGTAGAAGACAAGATTGTAGATGGCTGGGATGATCCACGTCTTGTGTCCATTGCAGCACTTAGAAGAAGAGGATTTACACCGGAATCAATTAAGATGTTTATTGAAATGTGCGGAATTTCAAAGGCACAGAGTTCGGTTGATTATGCAATGTTAGAGTATTGTATCCGTGAAGATCTGAAGTTGAAAAAATCTCGAATGATGGCAGTATTAGATCCTATCAAACTTGTTATCGATAATTATCCAGAAGGACAGATTGAATATCTGGACGTACCTAACAATCTTGAAAATGAGGAGCTTGGAACAAGAAAAGTACCATTCTGCCGTGAACTTTATATTGAACGAGATGACTTTATGGAAGAACCACCGAAGAAATATTTCCGACTCTTTCCAGATAATGAAGTCCGCCTGATGTCAGCATATTTTGTTAAATGTGTTGGATATGAGAAGGATGAAGATGGTAATGTTACAGTTGTACATTGTACTTATGATCCGGAAACAAAGAGTGGAAGCGGCTTTACAGGAAGAAAAGTGAAAGGAACAATTCACTGGGTAGCAGCGCCAACAGCTCAAAAAGCAGAAGTGAGATTGTATGAGAATCTTGTTGATGAAGAGAAGGGTGTATATAACAAAGAAGATGGTTCTTTGAACTTGAATCCAAATTCATTGACAATTTTAAAAGAATGCTATGTAGAACCAAGTTTTCAGGATGCGAAAGCATATGATAGCTTCCAGTTCGTACGAACAGGTTACTTCTGTATTGATGCGAAGGATTCAACAACAGAGAATCTGGTGTTTAACCGCATTGTTTCATTGAAGAGTTCATTTAAACTTCCAAAGAAATAAGGTTTATGAATGAATTAACAATTAGCTTACAGCCAAAATCAGGCAAACCATTATATGAACAGATTTATTTATATATCAAAGAAGATATTCAGAACGGACGTATGAAGAGCAGCGAGAAACTGCCTTCAACAAGATCGTTGTGTAAATATTTAGAAGTAAGTAGAAGTACAGTGGAACTGGCATATGAACAATTACTTTCAGAAGGATATGTGAAGGCAGTACCTTATAAGGGATATTATGTAACAGATATTAAAGGATTATATCAAATTAAGAATAGTTCGAGAGAGTATCAGGAGAAAGAACAGTCGCAAAAGAGACAGTATTTGTATGATTTTACTCCCAATGGGGTGGATTTAAGAGGATTCCCTTATAATGCATGGAGAAAATTATCAAAGGAATGTTTGGCAGACGATAAAGCTGAAATGTTTCGGCTGGGAAACCCGCAGGGGGAACTGGGATTGAGAAATGCGATATGCAATTATCTACATCAGGCGAGAGGTGTTAACTGCTCGCCTGATCAGATTATTGTAGGCGCAGGAAATGATTATCTATATATGGTTCTTACAACGGTAATGGGAAATCACCATAAAATTGCATTTGAGAATCCGACTTATAAACGAGACTATCAGTTGTTTTATAATTTGTCATACGAGACATGCACGGTAGATATAGACGAACAGGGGATGGATGTTTCAAAACTGGAGCAGTCGAATGCTGACATTGCATTTGTTATGCCATCGCATCAATATCCACTTGGAATTGTTATGCCGGTAAAACGCAGACTAGAGCTCCTCCAATGGGCAGAAAAGAAAGCAGACAGGTATATTATAGAGGATGATTATGACAGTGAATTCCGTTACAAGGGGAAACCTATCCCAGCATTACAAGGATATGATAATCATGAAAAAGTAATTTATGTGGGAACCTTTTCGAAATCTATAGCACCTGCAATACGTGTAAGTTATATTGTATTACCTCGCATATTACTTCAACAATATTGGGAAAAAAGCGGATTTTTAAATTCAACTGTTTCAAAAGTGGATCAGCTTATATTACAGAAATTTATTGAAGAAGGATATTATGAGCGGCATTTGAACAAGACAAGAGCCCTATACAAAGGGCGTCATGACAGATTGCTTGCATCATTAAAATGTCTCAGAACGCAGTTTGATATTTCAGGAGAAAATGCAGGAGTGCATTTGTTACTACATTGTAAGAATAAAATGTCGGAGACAGAGTTGATTCAAAGAGCAGCGGATAAAGACGTGAAAGTGTACGGATTGTCAGAATACTATGTTAAACAACAGATGCAAAAACAGGCTACGATTCTTCTTGGATATGCAAATATGCAGGAGAAAAGTATTGTTGAGGCAGTGCGATTGTTAAAAGAAGCATGGACAGAAAAAGACGCATAAAGTAAGTTCTTTTCTTACTTTATGCGTCTTTTTTCATAATTAAAGGTTTTCATCTCTTTTTAAAGAAACATATTCCCGTTCTTTCACTGGCTGAAGATCGTTGTCTAAATCAAAATCGTCTTCTTCAAAAATATCATTTTCTGTATGCTCATGTGAAAAGTACTTTTTGAAAGCATAAACGGAAATACCAATACCTATTCCGGTAAGCAGACATCTAGAAAGCAATTTTATAAATTTATTCATGGTTTTGATCCCCTTTCAATCAGAAATAATCTTGAATCTTAATGTATTTTAATACTTTTTGGGGTAAAATACAATTCTTTCTTGGATTTTCTGCATAAGAGAATTTGCCCAAGCTTAAAAATCGTGCTATAATATGCGGTATTATACAAGGCAGATGAACTTAACAGGAGGAGAATGATGAATCATCCAGCGGTGAAAAAAGCGAAAAATAAAATACTGGAAATTGTCTTCAGCCGTACAGCATTAGTTTTATTATTGATTTTACTACAACTGGGAGCAATGTTTGTACTGTCTACAATTCTGCGGGATTATGCGGTATATGTGTATTCATTAGAGCTGATTGCTCAGATCTTAATTGTCGTATATATCATAAATGATAAAACATGTCCGGAATTTACATGCACATGGATGCTATTGATTTTAATCTTTCCTGTATTTGGATGTTTGTTTTATGTTTATGTAAAACTTGAACTTGGAACGAGGATGTTTGGCAAACGGTTATGTGATGTTCAGATGGAAACCTGGCCGTATTTGAAACAACAAAAGGAAATTGTAGAAGAATTGCAGGTTAGTAAGCCAGCCAACGCAAATCTTGCCAGATATATGGCGAATCAGCTGCATTACCCAACATATCGCAATACAAAAGCAATGTATTTTAGTTGCGGAGAAGAAAAATTTCCGGAGCTTTTAAAACAGTTGAAAATGGCTCAAAAATATATTTTTTTAGAGTATTTTATTGTCGCGGAAGGATATATGTGGGAATCAATACTTGAGATTTTGAAGCAGAAAGTGGCAGAGGGCGTAGAAGTTCGTTTTATGTATGATGGTATGTGCAGCATTTCTCTGCTTCCATACAAATATCCGGAGGAAATCCAACGCTATGGTATTAAATGTAAAATGTTTAGTCCAATCCGACCGGTTTTGTCAACCGTACAGAATAACCGTGATCATCGTAAGATTTGTGTTATTGATGGAAAGGTAGGATTTACAGGCGGAATTAACCTTGCAGATGAGTATATAAATAAAAAAGAACGTTTTGGCTATTGGAAAGATACAGCTGTCATGCTTCAAGGTGATGCGGTGCAGAGTTTGACAATGATGTTTTTACAGATGTGGAATGCAACGGAGCTGCTTCCGGAACAGTATGAATCATATTTGACAGACATGTCAACAGAACTGAAAAGAGAATTAGGGTTTGTTATTCCATATGCAGATAGTCCATATGATCATGAAAATGTTGGTGAAGAAGTTTATTGCCATATTTTAAATCATGCCAAGAAATATGTGCATATTATGACGCCATATCTAATACTGGATCGCGAAATGCTAGATGCTTTATGCCGCGCTGCAAAAAGTGAAATCGATGTAAAAATTATTATGCCACATATTCCGGATAAGTGGTATGCATTTGCGGTGGCAAAGACATACTATGAAGAACTTATCGAAGCCGGAGTGAAAATATATGAGTTTACGCCAGGTTTTGTACATGCAAAAATATTTGTGTCCGATGATGATACAGCAACAGTTGGAACGATTAACTTGGATTATCGTAGTTTGTTTCTTCATTTTGAGTGCGGGACATTTATTTATAATAATCCAATCGTACATGATGTGGAGGCAGATTTCCAAAAGACATTGACGCAATGCGAAAGGGTATCAGTTGCAGATGTTAAAAAAATAAGTCCGTTTATGTTTATTTGTGGACGAGTATTGCGGTTAATTGCACCATTAATGTAAAAACCAGCAAAATTTCGTAAAAAAGATTTTACTTTGTTTGAAAAATATAGTATAATTCATTAGGTGGCTCATTAATAAGAGTACCTAATAAGAATTAAAAAGTTCAAATACGCAGGAGGATTTGATATGGTTAAAGCAGTGGTTGGAGCGAACTGGGGCGATGAAGGAAAAGGTAAGATTACCGATATGCTCGGAAAAGAATCAGATATTATCGTTCGTTTTCAGGGAGGAGCTAATGCAGGACATACAATCGTGAATGATTATGGAAAGTTTGCTCTGCATACTCTGCCTTCAGGTGTGTTTTATGATCATACAACAAGTATTATTGGTAATGGAGTAGCATTAGATATTCCAAAATTATTTGGAGAGATTCAGTCTGTAATAGAAAAAGGAGTTCCGGCTCCAAAGATTCTTGTATCAGATCGTGCACAGATTGTGATGTCTTATCATAAACTGTTTGATGCTTACGAGGAAGAACGTCTGGCAGGAAAATCATTTGGATCTACAAAATCAGGAATCGCACCTTTTTATTCAGATAAGTATGCTAAGATTGGTTTCCAGGTAAGTGAATTGTTTGATGATGATTTGCTTAAAGAAAAAGTTGTTCGAATCGCAGAACAGAAAAATGTATTGTTGGAGCACTTATATCATAAACCATTATTGAATCCAGATGATTTATATAACGAATTGATGGAATATAAGAAAATGGTAGAACCATATGTATGTAATGTATCGTTGTTCCTTCATAATGCAATTAAAGAAGGAAAAAATATTCTTCTTGAAGGACAGCTGGGATCATTGAAAGATCCAGATCATGGAATTTACCCAATGGTTACATCATCTTCTACACTGGCTGCATATGGTGCAATCGGTGCAGGAATTCCACCATATGAAATTAAACAGATTATCACTGTATGTAAAGCATATTCGAGTGCTGTAGGAGCAGGTGCTTTTGTAAGTGAGATTTTTGGTGATGAAGCAGATGAATTGAGAAAACGCGGCGGAGATGGCGGTGAATTTGGAGCTACTACAGGTCGTCCAAGACGTATGGGATGGTTTGACTGTGTTGCTTCTAAATATGGATGCAGAATGCAGGGAGCAACAGATGTTGCATTTACAGTTTTAGATGTACTTGGATATCTTGAAGAGATTCCGGTTTGCGTTGGATATGAGATTAACGGAGAAGTGACGACAGAATTTCCTGTAACACATTTGCTTGAGAAAGCAAAACCAGTATACAAAGTGCTTCCAGGCTGGAAAGAAGATATTCGTGGTATCAAAAAATATGAGGATCTTCCGGAAAACTGCCGTAAATACATTGAATTTATTGAGGAACAGATTGGATATCCAATCACTATGGTTAGCAACGGACCAGGACGAGATGATATTATTTATAGAAATAAATAAGAATGCAAAAAGTGTCAGAAGTTTTTCTGGCACTTTTTTTGCGGGGAAATGTGCGTTAATATTCTTATAAAAAATAATTTCCGGCATATTTTTATTGTTCGGCTAATATAATGATAGAGCTGAAGTAAAAAGGAGGAGATGTTGATATGCAGCAAAACAGCATGAAAATTAAACAAAAACAAAAAGTCATTTCAACAGAAGAATATTTAATGAAAAAGGGATTGCTTTACCAAAATCGATCGGAAGAGCAAATAAAATCCATAACAATACCTCAAAACTGTATTGTTATGGAATTAGAAATGTTATATGTGTAAAAAAATTATTTTTCAGGAGAATCATCGGAATGCTTTGCTAAACGATAAATTAGAATATAAGCATATAATAAAACTGGTAAGATAATTGTGGAAGCAATAGCTGCTTTTAATAAATCTGATGTATAAGCTGAGTCAATCAGTGCCAATATTAAGGTGCAGATATAAAGTCCGGCTAAGAGGATGGCACCTATCAGAGCAAATATCCGAGTTAATTTGTGCATAGAATCAATCCTTTCTAAAAAGTACTGTAAGCATTATAGCTGAATTATTAAGAAAATACAAACAATTTCTGGGTATTATGAAGAATGTTTAAACGATAAAAGAAATATTTTAGTTGCAAATCATTGTGAATTGACATAGAATATTAAAAGACGAGTTATTACTTAGATAAAGGAGTTAAATACGATGAGCGATAAAAGTTTATTAGAACAGTGGAGAGCTACTGCATATGATCAGAGCTTAAGCAAAACAGAATTAGAAAATTTCTGGAGTAAATATTTTACAATTGAGAAAGATATTTATGTAGAACTTTTAAAGAATCCAGACGAAGAGGTTCGTGGAACTTTAAAAGAGGTGGCAGCAAAATATGGACAGGATGTTATGACAATGGTTGGATTCTTGGATGGAATCAATGACAGCTTAAAAGTTGCCAATCCAATTGAGACAATGACAGAAGACACTGAAATTAATTTAGTATTCGATAAAGAATTACTTTATAAGAATATGATTGATGCAAAAGCAGACTGGCTGTATGGATTGCCACAGTGGGATGATATTTTTGATGAAGAAACAAAGAAACGTCTTTACAGAGAACAAAAACAGTCAGGAACAATCCGTAAAGAGAAAAAAATCGGAAGAAATGATCCATGTCCATGTGGAAGTGGAAAAAAATATAAAAAATGTTGTGGACGTAATATCTAATTGTGCATAATATGATGTGAATTAAGACATAATAAGAGGGAGTTCAAAAAAAGGAGGAACTTTTATTATGCCAGATTTAAGATGTACCGTACAGACATGTGTACACAATCAGAAATTTTTATGTGACCTGGATAGCATTGAAGTTGGAGGTCATGATGCCAGAACAACAAGTGAAACTTGTTGCGACAGTTTTCAGGAACGGACAGGAGATTCATATTCCAATTCCAGCATGACAGGTCAGGCTTCAGATTTGACAAAGATTGACTGTAAGGCAACAGAGTGTATGTATAACGAACATTGTGCCTGCCATGCAGGGAAAATCAGCGTAGAAGGAAGTAATGCATGTGATTGTGATGGAACAGAATGTGCGACATTTACGTGCGTTTGCTAAAATGATAAGTATGATTAATCCAGGAAGAAATTCCTGGATTTTTTATTGCACAGAAAATTCCATTTCCTAGTATTTGACATATTTGATGTTATACTGTTGTTGACGTAATATCTTTGCCGCGTTATAATCTTCTTAATGCATAAAAATAAAGATTTCATGAAAGAAAGGGTGACAATACGCTATGGATCAGTCAGCTGAGAAAGAAAAAGATGTCACAAAAAAAGACGATAAAGTGAAAGAAAAAGAAAAGAAAAAGTCGGTTGAGAACAGCGGGTATTATATTAATAGACCTAAATTTGGAAACAATGGACCTTCAAAATTGAAACAACAATTTAGTCAGGGGCTAACCCTACTGTTGGTAGTTATAGTCTGCCTTTTGATTTATTTTGCACTTTTACGATTGGAAAGGATTTCAAATGTTATTTATCTTGTTTTGGGAATACTTAAGCCTATAATATATGGGTTTGCAATTGCGTATCTTTTAAACCCAATTGTAAAAAAAGTAGATGAATATTTGATTCCACATATCAATAAACATTTTCCAAATAGTAAAAAAGCAGCGCAGATTTCAAGAGGTACAGGTATATTTGTTGCGGTTGTTTTGTTGATTTCAATTATTACAGCACTGTGCAATATGATGCTTCCGGAATTATATAAGAGTATTTGGAACATGGTGTCCACAGTTCCGAGCCAGTTGAATACAGCAGTTGATCAAATTACAAAGATGATGTCAAAAGATACTACTACCGGACAGCTTTTTACAAATGTACTCATGCAGGCGACGGATTTTATTCAAAATTGGATGAAGACAGATTTATTAGAACAAGTTAATGTTGTAATGTCTAACCTGACAGTTGGAGTGATTAATGTTGTAAAAGAATTGTTTAACGGAATTATTGGAATCATCATTTCTGTTTATGTGCTTTGGGGAAAAGAAGTATTTTCCCAGCAGGCAAAAAAGATAGTTTACGCGATTTTCAAACCAAATTCTGCGAATATGATCTTGCATCTGACGATTAAAAGCAATGAAATCTTTGGCGGATTTATTATCGGGAAGATCATAGACTCTGTTATTATTGGAATATTATGCTTTATTGGTCTGAGTATATTAAAGATGCCATACGCATTACTTGTCAGTGTGATTGTAGGTGTTACAAATGTAATTCCGTTTTTTGGTCCATATATAGGGGCGATACCGAGTGCGATTTTGATCACTCTTTCAAATCCGATAAAGGGTCTGTACTTTTTAATTTTTATTTTGATTTTACAACAGATAGATGGAAATATTATCGGACCTAAAATTATCGGAAATTCGACAGGTCTGTCGGCTTTTTGGGTTGTGTTTTCGATTTTGTTAGGAGGAGGTTTGTTTGGAATACCAGGAATGATTCTTGGTGTGCCTACATTTGCAGTATTGTCTTATATTGTGACAATGCTTATAAACCATAATCTGGAGAAAAAGAATCTGCCGATAGAGGCATCGTGTTATGATGAGTTGAGTTATGTGGACACAGACGGGACATACGTTCATTCTGACAGAAATGAATTTAAAAAATATAAAGGGGAATAGAAATGCCAATTCGAGTACAAAATGATTTACCGGTAAAAGAAATACTGGAACAAGAAAATATATTTGTAATGGATGAATATCGTGCGGCACATCAGCAGATACGTCCAATCAGCATCGGACTTTTGAATCTGATGCCATTAAAGGAGGATACGGAACTTCAGATACTGCGGTCGTTGTCTAATACACCGTTGCAGGTTGACGTGACATTTGTGAGAGTTAGCAGCCATGTTTCTAAAAATACTTCAACCAGTCATATTTATAAATTTTATGAGTCGTTTGAAAGTATTAAGAATAAAAAATTTGATGGATTTATTATTACAGGGGCACCGGTAGAGCAGATGCCGTTTGAAGAGGTTGACTACTGGGAAGAATTAAAAGAAATTATGGAGTGGACGAAAACAAATGTTACATCAACACTTCATTTATGCTGGGGAGCGCAGGCTGGAATTTATTATCACTATGGGATTGATAAGGTGATGTTATCGGAAAAGAAGTTTGGTGTGTTCCCGCATCATGTACGTGATCGTAAGATTCCGCTGGTACGTGGGTTTGATGATATATTTTATGCACCACATTCCAGACATACTGAGGTTCCTTTAAAAGAACTGGAGGCCGATGACCGTATTAGAATCCTTGCTGATTCAGATGAGGCAGGTGTTTTCTTGTGTATGGCAGAAGAGGGAAAACAGGTTTTTGTTATGGGACATCCTGAATATGATCGTATGACATTGGATACAGAGTATAAGCGAGACTGCGCAAAAGGATTGGATATCCAGATACCAATCAACTATTATCCGGATAATAATCCGGACAATAAACCAAATTTGCTGTGGAGATCGCACGCAAATACTTTATATAGTAACTGGCTGAATTATTACGTATATCAGGTGACTCCATATAATCTGTACGGAGCACCGGATTTTAGCTAAGAGTGTATAAAAACAAGATAAGAGTATTACGAGGAAAATATAATGGAAGATACATATTTTTCAGATAAGGTAAATGCATTAAAAACAGGTGTATTTGCCACGCTGAATCAAAAGAAAGCAGAACTTATCCGGAGAGGAAGAAAAGTGTATAACTTATCGGTCGGAACACCTGATTTTCCACCGGCACCGCATATTATGAAAGCAATGGAGGATGCATGCAAGAATCCGGAGAATTATAAATATTCATTGGAAGACAGGCCGGAATTGTTAGAGGCACTTCAATTTCATTATAAACGTCGTTTTAATGTGAATGTTGAAAAAGATGAAATTACTTCAGTAAATGGTTCACAAGAAGGCATGGCACATATAGGAATGGTTTTGTGTAATCCGGGAGATACAATCCTTGTGCCAAATCCAGGGTATCCATTGTTTGAAACAAGTGGAATGATGGCTGATGCAAAGATAGAGTATTATCCGATTAAAGAGGAAAATGGGTATCTGCCAGACTTGGATGCAATACCGGAAGAGATACTTGCGCGGACAAAATATATGATTGTATCTTATCCGTTAAATCCTGTATGTGTATGTGCGCCGGATGAATTTTATGAACGCCTGATAATATTTGCAAAAGAGCATGACATTATTATCATTCATGATAATGCTTATTCCGATATTATTTATACACGAAAACAAGGACGATCCTTTTTATCGTTTGCTGGTGCAAAAGAGGTGGGAGTGGAGTTTTATTCTTTGTCAAAGTCTTTTAATCTGACAGGAGCAAGAATCTCTTTTGTGGTAGGAAATAAGCAGATTATAAATAAATTAAAGGTTTTTCGTTCACAGATAGATTATGGAGTGTTTCTTCCTGTTCAATATGCAGCAATTGCGGCATTGACAGGACCGCTTGATGTGGTAGAAGAACAACGTCAGGAGTATGAAAAGCGAAATAAAATGCTTTGTGGTGGTTTACGCTCAATTGGGTGGGATGTACCGGATAGCCAAGGCACGATGTTTGTGTGGGCAAAAATTCCGGAAAAATATAAATCATCTGTTGAATTTTGCCTGGATTTAATGGAGAAAACAGGCGTTATTGTTACACCTGGAAATGCTTTTGGCAGTAGAGGGGAAGGTTATGTGAGAATGGCTTTGGTAGTTGGCGAAGAAACGATTTCAGAGTTGTTATCAGTGTTGGAAGAATCAAATATATTTTCAAAATAGATACAAAATATTTACAAGAAAAATATTTAATACGTTAGATGGGAGAATGGCAGTATGCAGCGAATTGCAAAATTTCATAAAGTAAGTGAAGAAAGATTCGTAAATGACTGGAAGGATACTTTTGAGGAAACAAGTGAAGCAGAGATTAAAAAAATCTATGAGGATATCTCGTTACCTAAAAGAGCAACTGCAGGTTCGGCAGGATACGATTTCTACGCACCGATGGATATTTGTCTTCAGCCAGGCGAGACAATAAAGATTCCAACAGGCGTTCGAGTTGAGATGGAACCAAATTGGGTTTTGAAATGTTATCCTAGAAGTGGACTTGGATTCAAATTCCGTTTACAGTTAAATAATACGGTTGGCATTATCGATAGTGATTATTTTTATTCGGATAATGAAGGACATATTTTTGCAAAGCTTACGAATGATACAAATGAAGGTAAGACAGTACAGATTTCAGCGGGAAATGGTTTTATGCAGGGGATATTTGTTGAATATGGAATTACAGTAGATGATGATGTAACAGATATTCGAAATGGTGGATTTGGAAGTACTACAAAATAGAAAATAGATCGACTGTTGCAAAATAGTGATGCAACAGTCGATTTTTTAATTTTTATTGATTTTTATATAGCTTCTTCCGGTGATCGTGCGATTGAAAATAAGAAAACATGCGACGATGATACAACCGATAACAAAACCTATAATATTAAAACAAGCTGTCATAATTAAAAGAATTAAACGCATGAATTTTAATGCATAACCAAGTTCGTAATTGGGCTGGGTGTAGTCTGCTACAGCAACAAAAGCCATGTATAGCATTACTTCGGAATTAAACCAGCCGGATTGTACTGAAAATTCTCCCATTACGATACCGGCAATCACACTAAGTGGAGTACTTAGCATACTGGGTGTATTTAAGGCTGCAAGCCGTAAGCCATCAATCGATAATTCTAAGATTAAAAATTGATAAAAGAGGGCAATGTTTACAGTATCTTGTACCACGACAAAGGAAAAAATATCAGGGAGCAATTCTAAATTTTGCATAAACAACAAAAATACCGGAGTTAAAAATACAGTTCCAAAAGAAATCAATGCACGTGAAAATTTCAGATAGATACCGGTGATTTTTGGAAAATAGTAATCATTTGCTTCTTCTACCATATCAAAGACGGAAGTTGGCAAAATCATTGCCGAAGGAGAATTGTCGACTAGAATTACAACTTTTCCTTCTAAAATACAGGCGGCAGCAGTATCAGGACGTTCAGAGAACTTAAATTTGGGAAAAGGGTTAAACCATTTCCGCCTGAACATTGCTTCAGCAAGGCTTTGCTGATTCATGCGAAGATCATCTACTTGCATATTTTTGAGGATGTTTTTGATTTCTTCAAGTAAGGGCTGGTTAACCCGGTCTTTCATATAGCAAATTGCGATATCTGTCCGAGAAGTCTGACCACCCTCTGTAATTTCCATAATAAGGTGGGGATCACGGATTCTTCTTCGGATTAAAGCTGTGTTAAATACAATTGTTTCAACAAAACCATCACGTGAGCCACGAAGAGATTTGTCCTTTTCTGGTTCGTCAACATTTCTAGAAGGGTATGTTCTGCAATCAATTGCAAAGCAGAAAGAATATCCTTCTATAAATAAACATGTTATTCCTGAAAGAACATCTCTTATAATTTCATCGTAATCCTGTATGATGTCTATTTCTGCGTGTGGAATAAAGCATTCTGCAAATAATGTGGCATCAGAGGGGAGTTCATCTGGTTTTAATTTGTATAAAGAATCCAGTATCTTTAACAGAGTTTCATCTTTGGTAAAACCATCAATAAAATAGAAGACTGCTTGTTTGTCTGCGATTTTGATACTGCGGCGGATTATATCAAAACTTTCATGGATTGGAAGTGTTGTATCCATATATTTAATGTTTTCATAAAACGATGAAGTCATTTGTCCTTGAAATTTAGTAATCATAATATAAGCCTCTTTCTTTTGATTCATTACAGTAACTATAGAATCCCCTCAGCACAAAAGAATTATTCGCTGTCTTTACATTTTGTAAAAGGTCTGTTATGCTTTATGAGAAGGATATTAAGAAATATTAAAAATCATGCTAAAAAAATAATTTATATATTGACATTTTGGGTGAAGTGTGATAAATTAATATCTGCATGAGGCAAAAGAAAGAAGAGTATCCACTCTCACCATAGCACAAGTAAGTGACTATTGGTTTGATATTGATGATTTTATCTTTTGAAAGATAGATGTATTGATTCGGGTGGAGCAGATTCACTCGATTTTTTTGTTTCAAAAATATGTTTCGCAAACAAACAACCTAAAGGAAATTCATTTGACGGAGGTATACGACAATTAGCGATTTAATGATTAACGAACAGATTAGAGACAGAGAGGTTCGTCTGATTAGTGAAGACGGAGAACAGCTGGGAGTCATGTCAGCAAGAGAAGCTTTTAAGCTTGCACAGGAAGCAGAACTTGACCTTGTCAAGATTGCACCAACAGCAAAGCCACCGGTATGTAAGATTATCGATTATGGAAAATACAAATATGAGCTGACAAGAAAAGAAAAAGAAGCAAAGAAAAAACAGAAGACTGTTGAAGTTAAAGAAGTGCGTTTGTCACCGAATATCGATACAAATGATTTGAATACAAAGGTGAATAATGCGAAGAAATTCATCACAAAAGGAAATAAAGTAAAGGTTACACTTCGTTTCCGAGGAAGAGAAATGGCACATGTACAGCAGAGCAAGCATATTCTTGATGATTTTGCAGCTATGCTTGAGGATGTAGCAACAGTCGAGAAGCCGGCAAAGATGGAAGGTCGGAACATGAGCATGGTTTTAACTATAAAACGTTAAAAATAAAAAACAGAAGCAACGATAAAGGAGGAAATCATCATGCCAAAAATTAAAACAAATAGAGCGGCAGCAAAACGTTTCAAAGCAACAGGAACAGGAAAACTGAAAAGAAATAAAGCTTACAAGAGCCATATCTTAACAAAGAAGACAACTAAGAGAAAAAGAAATCTTAGAAAGTCTACAATCACAGATGCAACAAACGTAAAGAACATGAAGAAAGTTTTACCATATCTGTAAGATTTGAAAGTATTGAAGGAGGATTAAGAAATGGCACGTATTAAAGGCGGAATGAACGCAAAAAAGAAACACAATAGAACATTAAAACTTGCTAAAGGATATAGAGGAGCACGTTCAAAACAGTATAGAGTTGCAAAACAGTCTGTAATGAGAGCTCTTACATCTGCATACGCAGGAAGAAAACAGCGCAAACGTCAGATGAGACAGCTGTGGATCGCTCGTATCAATGCAGCAGCAAGAATGAATGGTCTTTCATACAGCAAATTTATGTATGGACTGAAACTCGCAGGTGTTGAGATGAACAGAAAAATGCTTGCTGAGCTTGCAGTAAACGATAAAGAAGGATTTGCAACACTTGCAGAAGTTGCTAAATCTAAACTTGCTTAATTTTAACCAGAAGAATAAAAAAGAAAGGGTTCGATTTTCGATCCCTTTCTTTTTTTATTCTGGTTTTGATAATTGCTCTACAAGCTGAAAGATGAGAGTTTGATTGCTTTTGTCTAAACGTTCATATGCACGACATAATTGATAATTTCGCTCCGACACCTGCTTGTATTCTAGTTGATATTCCAAGGTGTGACGGGCATCTGAATAACAAAGTATGTAGTCAATAGATACATCAAAAAATTTTGACAGATCAATTAAAATATCTGCTGGGAGAGAAGATGTTCCGTTTTCTATCCTGCTGATAGTTTGTTGAGAAACATTTAGCTTTGCAGCCAATTCTTCTTGAAGTATATTTCGTTCTTTTCGAAGTTCTTTTACACGATTCTGCACAATTTTACACTCCTTCATGTTATACTATCTATTTTATCCAATATTTTCCATTGTGCTATCCAAGATAGGAGTGTATACATACTCATATTTAGCGTGTAAAGAACAAATATAGGATTAATATACTACGAATCGAGAAACAAATGGTAAAATATAAATGGGTGATGAAAATGTTAAATAATACAATTGGAAAGAATATAAGACGAGTACGTGAAATAAATGATATGAATCAGGAAGAGGTTGCAGCACAATTGAATATTCGCCGACAGACGTTATCTGCATATGAGACAGGCCGCTCTGTTCCTAATATTTATATTTTACTAGAACTTGCATCGTTTTTTAGAGTATCCATTGAAGATTTGACAAGAAATGTAAAATTATAGGTTACCGGTCGCACTATGTGGGTCGGCAACCTTATATGATGTCAGTCTTGTAATGCATATGGAAAATGATGTATAATATAAACGAGTTTAATTTATCTGGTATCTATAGAAAAAGATATGATTGTTTGCGGATACCAAAATTTATATAAGTTCAAGACAGATGAGGAGGCCGGAATAAGATGGAAGAAGTGACATGGTTTTTTGAAGACGAAGATGGAAAATGTGTGGCAAGTGTGCAACTGGGAATTGATGATATGAGATATGCTGTTCAATATTTGAAAAATGATGTAGAGAATGGAAGATATATACTTGGATATACAAAGGCTGATGGTAAAAGAAGAGTTTTTAAAGGTTCTCGACAAATTGTGAATCATATGTCTGATGACAAAAAAGAAATAATTCCAGATGAAGTAGTAGAAACAGAAGTGGAAAACAAGAAGAATGAAATAGTTGAATAAAAAACGAGCAGAGAAAAAACTCTGCCCCTTTTTTGCCCCTTTTTACTAAATTAAGTAATAAAAAATCCCGAAAACGCTGCAATTATCAGTGCTTTTCGGGATAAATTAAATGCGGAAGATGGGACTTGAACCCACACAAGCGCAATGCTTACAAGATCCTTAGTCTTGCTCGTCTGCCAGTTCCGACACTTCCGCATATGGTAAATAAGTACATGTAAAATAAATAATCTATGAAATAGATGCGGAAGATGGGACTTGAACCCACACGATCGCATTGATCACAAGATCCTTAGTCTTGCTCGTCTGCCAGTTCCGACACTTCCGCTTGTTTTGTTTTCGTAGCTGTACTTACGCCACGAATAGTATAATACAATGAGTTGAGAAGAATGTCAACACATTTTTTTGACTTTTTTAAATTTTTTGAAAAATTATTGAAATTACAAAAATAAGGAAATGTTAAATAGCTAATGAATATAATAATACTGTGGGAAAATAAAAAATAAAAAAATAAAGGAAATTTGAAAGTTTTGTCGAATATAATATTATGGAGAGTATACAAAGGAGGAGATCATGTATTATTCGGAAGAGCTAATAGAAGAAATCAGAATGAAAAACGATATAGTAGATGTCATTTCCAATTATGTACGACTTCAGAAGAAAGGAAGTTCCTATTTTGGACTTTGCCCGTTTCACAATGAAAAGTCCCCGTCTTTTTCTGTAAGCAGAGACAAGCAGATGTACTATTGCTTTGGTTGTGGGGCTGGTGGGACAGTATTTACATTTCTTATGGAATATGAGAATTATTCTTTCCTTGAAGCGGTTCAATATCTTGCAGAGCGTGCAGGAGTAGAACTGCCTAAAGAAGAATATTCAAAAGAAGCAAAGGAACGATCTGATTTGAAAGCGACCTTGTTGGAAATCAATAAGATTGCTGCACAATATTATTATGTTCAGTTAAAATCTGAACGCGGTGCAGTTGCTTATGATTATTTGACAGACAGAGGACTTTCAGAAGAGACCATAAAATCTTTTGGGCTTGGATTTGCAACAAAGTATAGTAATGATCTGTACAATTATCTTAAACGTAAAGGGTATAGTGAAGAATTGATCCGTCAGGCAGGGCTGATTAATATTGATGAAAAAAATGGAGTTTATGATAAGTTTTGGAATCGTGTTATGTTTCCGATTATGGATGCAAATAGTCGAGTAATTGGATTTGGTGGCCGGGTTATGGGAGATGCAAAGCCAAAATATTTAAATTCCCCAGAAACAGCGGTTTTTGATAAAAGCAGAAATTTGTATGGGCTGAACCGGGCACGTACATCGAGAAAATCATATTTCCTTGTTTGTGAAGGTTATATGGATGTTATTTCACTTCATCAGGCAGGATTTACGAATGCAGTTGCGTCTTTAGGAACTGCGTTGACATCAGGACATGCTTCATTGATCAAACGATATGTAAGTGAAGTATATCTTACATATGATAGCGATGATGCCGGTACGCGTGCAGCACTTCGGGCAGTTCCGATTATGAGAGAAGCTGGGATTGCAGCAAAAGTTATCCGAATGGATCCATATAAGGACCCAGATGAATTTATTAAAAATTTAGGTGCAGAGGAGTTTGAAAAAAGGATTGAAAATGCCAGGAACGGCTTTATGTTCAGTTTGGAAATATTGTCAAAGAATTATGATATGGAATCTCCAGAAGAAAAAACAGCCTTTTTTCAGGAAACAGCAAAACGCTTAATAGAATTTGAGGATGAGCTGGAGCGTAATAACTATATAGAAGCTGTTGCAAAAGCATATCGCGTAAATCCAGACAGTCTTCAAAAACTTGTCACAAAGACGGCAATTAAAGAAGGTTTGGCAAGTCCTACGAAGCGCCCTAAAAATTTGAATCAAAATAAAGATTCAGTATCAAAAAAGGAAGATGGGAATAAGAGAGCACAGAAGATTTTGCTTACATGGTTGATTGACCAGCCTAAGTTGTTCCAGATAATTGAGGAGTATGTTACTCCGGAGGATTTTACAGAAACAAATTATCAAAAAGTAGCCGAATTATTATATGAGCAATATCATTTAGGAGAATTAAATCCAGCAAGAATATTGAATCATTTTACGGAAGAGGAAGAACATAGGGAAGTGGCAGCATTGTTTAATACTCGTATACGGGAGTTAACTACCGAGGAAGAAAAAGATCGTGCTATAAAAGAAACCATAATAAAAGTTAAGAATAACAGTATTGATCATCAAACAATGAATTTAAATCCAACAGATATGGTTGGGTTACAGCGACTTATGGAGTCGAAGAGAAAGCTTCAGAACATTGGAAAATTGCATATTTCTCTAGATTAAGGATAAAATAAAACAAGATATCTGTATGACGATGCAGATAGAGGAAGGAAGGACACATGGAAGATATTACACAGAAATTTTTAGAGCGCCTGAAAGAATTGGTTGCCCTGGGCAAGAAAAAGAAAAGTATTCTTGAAATTCAAGAAATCAACGATTTTTTCCGCGATATGGATTTGTCAACGGAACAAATGGAAAGGGTTTTTGAATATCTTGAAGCGAACAATATTGACGTATTACGTATTAATTCGGATGATGACGATGATGTGGATTTGGATGCAATTATGTCGGATGAAGAAGATGTAGATGTCGAGAATATTGATCTTTCAGTTCCGGATGGAGTTAGTGTAGAGGATCCTGTTCGTATGTATTTAAAGGAAATCGGTAAAGTACCACTCTTAAGTGCTGAGCGAGAGATTGAGCTGGCACAGCGCATGGAAGAAGGCGATGAAGAAGCAAAAAAAGAACTTGCTGAGGCAAACCTTCGTCTGGTTGTCAGCATTGCAAAGAGATATGTAGGACGAGGAATGCTATTTTTAGATTTGATTCAGGAAGGTAACCTTGGTTTGATCAAAGCAGTTGAAAAATTTGATTATCACAAAGGTTATAAATTCAGTACTTATGCTACATGGTGGATTCGTCAGGCTATTACACGTGCTATTGCAGATCAGGCAAGAACAATCCGAATTCCTGTTCATATGGTAGAGACAATTAATAAATTGATTCGTGTGTCACGTCAATTACTGCAGGAACTTGGGCGTGAACCAACGCCGGAAGAGATTGCAAAAGAACTGGACATGCCGGTAGAGCGTGTGCGAGAGATATTAAAAATATCTCAGGAACCAGTTTCCTTAGAAACACCTATCGGAGAAGAAGAAGACAGTCATTTAGGAGATTTTATTCAGGATGATAATGTTCCTGTTCCGGCAGAAGCAGCAGCTCAGACTTTATTAAAAGAACAGTTAGATGAAGTGCTTGATACTTTGACTGAAAGAGAACAGAAAGTTTTAAGACTTCGTTTTGGTATGAACGACGGACGAGCAAGAACATTGGAAGAAGTAGGAAAAGAATTTGATGTAACACGTGAACGTATTCGTCAGATTGAAGCGAAGGCACTTCGTAAACTTCGTCATCCAAGTAGAAGTAGAAAACTTCGTGATTATTTAGATTAAGAGGATATCATATGGAATTATCAAAGAGACTGCAGGCAGTTGCAGATCTGGTAACACCAGGATATACAATTGCGGATGTAGGCACAGATCATGCCTACATCCCAATTTATCTTGTGGAAAAAGGAATTGTTCAAAGAGCGGTGGCTATGGATATTAATGAAGGTCCGTTGGATCGTGCAACAGAACATATTAAAGAAAATAAATTGGAAAATCAGATACAAACACGTTTGTCTAATGGGTTGCAACATTTACAAAAGGGTGAAGTGGACACAGTCATTCTTGCAGGAATGGGTGGAAATCTGATGATTAATATTTTAAATGAGGATTTTAATAAAACAAATTCCTTGAAAGAATGCATCCTGCAGCCACAATCAGAAGTGTTTAAAGTGAGAACCTTTCTTTTAGAGAAAGGCTTTTTGTTCATAGAAGAGAATATGGTTTTAGATGATGGAAAATATTATCCGATGATGAAAGTAATTCCCCCTGAAAAAATAGAAGAAATAAAACCAGCTTTCTGGTCAGAGATTGAAATACGTTATGGAAAATTACTGCTGGAAGAAAAAAATCCGATTTTAAAACAATTTCTCGAACGAGAGTCTGGCATTAGGAAAGATATTTTAAGTAAGTTAGAACGAGTAGAAGGGATACATATTTCTGAGCGAAAAGCAGAATTAAATCAGGAACTTTTCCAAATCAAGGAGGGGTTGAAATACTATGCAATGTAAAGAAATCATAGAAATAATAGAAGAAAACTATCCAAAAGAGGCTGCATTAACTTTCGATAATGTAGGACTACAAGCTGGACGTAGCACCAAAAAAGTATCAAAAATACTTTTAGCTTTAGACGCTACTACTCCAGTGATAGAACTTGCAGAAAAACAGGATGTTGATATGTTAATCACACATCATCCGTTGATTTTTTCACCGTTAAAATCTATTACGGATCAAGATTTTGTCGGAAGGAGGATTTTACGTCTAATTCAGGATGACATAGCATATTATGCAATGCATACAAATTATGATGTACTGGGGATGGCAGAGCTGTCAGAAGAAATATTGCAATTAAAAGAAACAGAAGTTTTAGATGTTACAGGAGAATTTTTCGGAATTTCACAAGGAATCGGTCGTGTCGGATTATTAGAATCAACTATGAGTTTAAGATCTTTTTGCGATTATGTGAAGGAAAAATTAGTGCTTAGTAATATAAAAGTATTTGGAGATTTAGACAAGAAGATTAAGAAAGTTGCAATTTCTCCGGGATCTGGAAAAAGTGAGATAGCAGTAGCATTAAAACATAATGTTGATGTGCTTGTTACAGGAGATATAGGGCACCATGAAGGCTTAGATGCTATGGAACAGGGACTTGCGATTATCGATGCGGGTCATTATGGAACAGAATATATCTTTGTGGATGATATGAAAAAATATTTATCACAGAGATGTCTGGGAGTTGAAATTATAACAGAACCTGTATCACATCCATTTCAAGTTGTATAGGTGAGAGCAGGAGAAAGGTGAGTGCAAGATGGAAGAAAGAATGTGTAAAGTAACAGTTGATGATAAAATTGTTGAATACAAGGAAGGCACAAAATATCAGACAATAGCACGGGATTTTCAAAAGTATTATGACCATCAAATTGTACTGGCTGTTATAGAAGATAATCGCTTGCAAGAGCTGAATAAAGCAGTGGAGGGAGACATAAAACTAAGCTTTATTACAACTGCAGATAAGGCCGGGTTTGAAACTTATAGACGAAGCATGTGTTTTCTACTTGTAAAAGCGGTTCATGATATAGGCGGACATGATAAGGTTGAGCGTGTTCGAATACATTTTTCTGTAAGTAAAGGATATTATTGTACAGTAGATGGTGAAATTACGGTTAATGCTGAGTTTTTAAGTCGTGTTGATGCTCGAATGCGTGAGATGGCAGAGCAGAAGATTCAAATAGAAAAGAAGTCGATACCGACTTCAAAAGCGATAGAACTGTTTCATAAACATAAAATGTATGATAAGGAACAGTTGTTTGAATATCGTAGAGTATCTACAGTGAACATCTATAGTATTAATGAGTTTGAAGATTATTATTATGGATATATGGTACCAGATACAGGATATTTAAAAAATTTTTCACTTCATTTATATGGAAAAGGCTTTGTGATTCAATTTCCAACCATGAGTGACCCTATATGTGTTCCTGAATTTGAACCTCGTGAAAAGTTATTTAAAGTTCAGAATGAGTCTATTGAATGGGGAGATTTACAGGGGATTGATACAGTTGGGGCTTTAAATGATATGATTACAAAGCATGATATGCGTGAAATCGTACTTGTTCAGGAAGCTTATCAGGAACGTAAAATCGGAGAAATCGCAGAGCAGATTGCAGAACATCCAGAAATAAAGTTTGTGCTGATCGCAGGTCCATCGTCTTCTGGAAAGACGACATTTTCCCATCGTCTGTCCATTCAACTTAAAGTGAACGGACTTACACCGCATCCGATTGCAGTTGACAATTATTTTGTAAATCGTGAAAATACTCCAAAAGATAAAGATGGTAATTATAATTTTGAATGCTTAGAAGCAATTGATGTAAAAAAGTTTAATGAAGATATGACAGCACTTTTAAATGGAGAAAAAGTATATCTTCCAATTTTTGATTTTAAGACAGGAATGCGTAACTATTCAACAATACCGAAACAATTAGGTGAGAATGATATTTTAGTAATAGAAGGAATCCACTGTCTAAATCCAAAATTAACAGAAAATCTGAATAATAACAATAAATTTAAAATTTATATTAGTGCACTTACACAGTTGAATATAGATGAACACAATCGTATTCCATCAACAGACGGAAGATTAATACGTCGTATTGTAAGAGATGCTGAAACACGTGGAACATCGGCCACTAAAACAATTGCAATGTGGAATTCAGTCAGAAAAGGAGAAGAGGAAAATATTTTCCCATTTCAGGAAGAAGCAGATGTGATGTTCAATTCGTCCCTTGTGTATGAATTAGCCGTGCTTAAGCAATATGTAGAACCATTATTGTTTGGAGTTGATAAACATGCTCCTGAATATATTGAAGCGAAAAGATTATTAAAGTTTTTCGATTATTTTATAGGAATAAGCAATGAAAATGTTCCGACGAATTCATTGTTGAGAGAATTTATCGGCGGCGGTTGTTTCCGCGTATAAATCAAAAAACGAGTCTAAGTAATTTTTTTATTGAGAAAATTACCTGGACTCGTTTTTGGTATTAAATATAGTTGTTTAGCAATCGTAAAATTTTTTGATTCCATCCAGGCGGCTATGCATGTTTTGCAAAAGTAAATCTGCAATTGTTATAGCAGCCATGGATTCTACTACAACAACAGCTCGAGGAACAATGATTGGGTCATGTCTTCCTTTGATAACTAATTCGGTATTTTTCTTGTCCTCGGTGACCGTCTGTTGCGGTTGTGCAATAGAAGGAGTAGGTTTTATAGCAGTGCGGAAAATTAAAGTATCCCCATCACTCATACCGCCTAATACACCACCAGAATGATTGGTTTTTTTATGGATTTCGTTATCTTTCACATAAAAAGCATCATTATTTGTGCTTCCATTTAATTCTGCAACATGAAATCCGTCTCCAATTTCAAAAGCCTTTACGGCACCAATAGAGAATATTGCTTGTGCAAGGCAGGAATCCAGTTTATCAAAAACAGGTTCGCCGATTCCAACAGGAAGTCCCTCAACGCGACATTCAATAATACCACCGGCAGAATCTGAATTTTCAAGCATCTTATCAAGATATTCAGAGGCGTGTTTGGCAATCTCATTATTAGGCATATATAATTTGTTTTCATTAATTTCATTGTAATGATAGTCTGATTCATCAACACAGATAGGACCGATAGATTTTGCATAAGTGCAAATATGTATACCAAGTTCATTTAGTAAGGCAGATGCTACAGCACCGGCAGCAACACGGCCAATAGTCTCTCTTCCGGAAGAACGTCCTCCACCGCGATAATCGCGAAAGCCATATTTCTGTGTGAATGTATAATCAGCGTGTCCCGGGCGATATACAGATGCAATATTACTGTAATCACGAGAACGCTGGTCTTGATTACGTACCATTAAAGAAATCGGCGTCCCGGTTGTATATCCTTCAAATATGCCTGACAATATTTCAACCTGGTCTGTTTCCTGTCTCATAGTTGTGTATTTGCTTTGTCCTGGCTTTCTGCGATTTAGGAAAGCCTGTATATCAGATTCTTGAAGTTTCAGTCCGGCAGGGCATCCATCGATTACAACACCGATTGCTGCACCATGAGATTCACCCCAGGTAGAAACTTGAAATAAACGTCCATATATTGAGCCACTCATTTAAAATCTCCTCCTTATGTTTGTGTAATATTTCATTAAAAAACATATAGCTTATTATATAAGAAGAAAAATGAACATGCAATTACTAATTGGGGTGAAATTTTTAAGAAAATTTGAATTTTGATAAAACCTTAAGATTTTACTGTACAATTGCAAGAATTCATAATATAATTGAGCCTAGATGTTGATTTATAAAAGGGGAGATACAACATGAAACAAAGAAAGATAACTAAAGGTAATAAAGAAAAGCAAATCAACAATACTGATTTTAAAGAAACAGATAAATTCCTAGAAGCTGAGGATGATACATTTGAAGAAGTAGACGAGGACTTGGGAACTGAGGATGATGCATTTGAAGAGGTCGATGAAAGTGCAGAAATCGAGGAGAATGATTTTACAGAAGCAGATGCTCAGGATGAAGAAGTTCCTGGAGGGGTAGACAATATAGAGGAATATGATGAATCAGAAAATGAAGATTTGTTTACATCTCAAGATGATTTCACAAGTGAGATTATAAATTTGGATGATAAGACAGATAAGAAAAAAAATAAAAAAGGGAAAAAAGTATTGTGGATAACACTGGGATCAATAGCAGGTGTGGTTGCAATTGTTTATTTAGGAATATCGTTTTTCTTTATGTCGCATTATTATATAAATACAGAGATTAACGGTCATGATTTTTCTATGAAAACAGCAGCAGATGTTGAAAAATATATGAAAGATCAAGTGAAAAATTACAGTTTAACAGTGTTGGAGATGGAACAGGCAGTAGATATTATTGATGGAGATACGATTGATCTGGAGTATAAAGCATCCGATGAAGCCGAAGCTGCAATTAAAGACCAGAATGCTTTTTTATGGCCAGCAGGTATTTTTTCTAAGAAATCTTGTCATATTAAACTGGAGGTTTCGTATGATGAAAGTAAATTGCAACAAGAGATTCAAAATCTGCAAACAGTGACGAGAGAACAAATAGAACCTAAATCAGCATATCCTAAATTTGATGGAAACCAATTTGTAATTGAGCCGGAAGTAAAAGGTACTGCAGTAGACCAGGACGTATTGAATGAAAAGATCAATCAATATATTACAGAGTTTAAATCAGAGCTTGATATGGAAAAAGAAGGGTGCTATAAGAAACCTGTTTATACTTCTGATTCAAAAGAGGTAAAAGCTGCTTGTGATGAGATGAATAAGTACTTACAGGCAAGTATTACATATACAATGACAGAGAATGTAGTTGTTGATAAATCTGTTATTAATAGCTGGGTAACAGTAGATGATGATATGAAAGTTTCTTTTGATGAGAATGCAGTCAGAGATTGGTTAACAGCATTTGGAGATAAGTATGATACCGTAGGAACTACCAGAACAATTACGACGCCTACAGGAAAAACGGTAGAAGTTTCTGGTGGAACATATGGCTGGTCAATTGATGAAGATACTGAATTTACAGCATTGACAAACAGTATTAAGAACGGAGAAGTTGTTACAAAAGAGCCGGCATATTATCAGACTGCAGCATCACATAGTGCACAAGACTGGGGTGATACTTATGCAGAAGTAGATATTTCAGCACAGCATATGTGGTATATTTCAGGGGGCTCCGTTGTGTTGGAGACAGATGTCGTTACCGGGGAGCCGATTCCGGAAAAAGAAACAACCTTGGGAGTATATGATATTTTGGAGAAATCTTTAAATAAAACCTTGATCGGAGAAGATAATCCGGTTACCGGAAAGCCAATTTATCAGACACCGGTATCATATTGGATGCGTGTTACATGGAGCGGTATTGGTTTTCATGATGCGATATGGCAGCCTGCTTTTGGAGGAACACTCTATCGAGATGGAGCAGGTTCACACGGATGTATTAACATGCCGCTTGATATGGCAGCAGCACTATATAATGTAATATCAGTGGGGACTCCGGTAATTGTTCATAATTAGAGAACTTATACATTTAAAGTTGTATTACACGTTCGACTTGAATTGGAATTATATAAAAAAAAGCAAAATAGGACAGCTTCTTTGAAAACAGCTGTCCTATTATAGAAAGAGGAAATTATGTACGAGTTATTAAGAAAAGATGGGAAAGCAAAACGTGGTCGTTTTCATACAGTGCATGGAACAATCGAAACACCCGTATTTATGAATGTTGGAACAGCAGCAGCAATTAAAGGTGCAGTTTCTACAGATGATTTACGTCAGATAAAAACACAAGTAGAGTTATCTAATACATATCATCTGCATGTACGTCCGGGAGATGAAGTTGTAAAGAAATTAGGTGGTTTACATCAGTTTATGAACTGGGACAAACCGATTTTGACAGATTCAGGCGGATTTCAAGTGTTTTCTCTGGCTGATTTAAGAAAGATTAAAGAAGAGGGTGTGCATTTCCATTCTCATATCGACGGACGTAAAATTTTCATGGGACCTGAGCAGAGTATGCAGATCCAGTCAAATCTTGCATCTACTATAGCAATGGCGTTTGACGAGTGTCCATCGAGTGTTGCAGATCGTAGATATATGGAAAATTCGGTTGCACGTACAACACGCTGGTTGAAACGATGCAAGGATGAAATGGAGAGGTTAAATTCATTGCCGGATACAATCAATAAGCAACAGTTACTGTTTGGGATAAACCAAGGCGGAGTATACGAAGATATTCGAGTTGAACACGCAAAACAGATTTCAAAACTGGATTTACCGGGATATGCGGTAGGCGGTCTGGCAGTGGGTGAAAGCCACGAAGAAATGTATCGCATTTTAGATGCAGTTGTTCCGGTATTGCCTGAAAATAAACCAACATATTTGATGGGAGTTGGAACACCGGCTAATATATTAGAAGCAGTTGACAGGGGTGTTGATTTCTTTGACTGTGTATATCCAAGCCGTAATGGACGTCATGGACATGTTTATACGAATCATGGCAAGTTGAATTTGTTTAATGCGAAATTTGAACTTGACAATCGTCCGATAGAAGAAGGTTGTCAGTGTCCGGCATGCAGAAGCTATAGCAGGGCATATATTCGTCATCTTTTGAAAGCAAAAGAAATGCTAGGTATGCGTCTTTGTGTATTACATAATTTGTATTTTTATAACACAATGATGGAAGAAATAAGAGATGCTATTGATGCAGGAGAGTATCAGGCATACAAAAAGCGCAAATTAGATAATATGTCACAACCATTAGACTAAAAATATAAAAAATTATAAAAAGGCAAAGAAAAAACAAAAATTAACTTGAAGAATAGTTGATTTATGTGTATAGTAATAGTATTGCTTTTTAATATAGGAGGATATATCATGCAAGGAATTGGAATTATTTTAATTTATGTTGTAATTCTTGGTGCAATGTGGTTCTTACTTATGAGACCTCAGAAAAAAGAACAGAAGAGAATTCAGGCAATGCTTTCAACAATGGAAGTCGGAGATACAGTTTTAACAACAAGTGGTTTTTATGGTGTTATTATTGATATCTCAGAAGAGGATGTGATTGTAGAATTCGGTAACAATAAAAACTGCCGTATTCCAATGCAGAAAGCTGCAATTGCACAGCTTGAGAAGCCAGGAACATCTACAGAAGCATAAGTTAAAGGGGTGAAAAGTTAAACTTTTCATCCTTTTTTGTTGCAGAAATTTATCGAATATTCACTTTTTATTGCTTCTTTTTTATAATTATGCAACACTTTTACGAATTAAAGGGTTGAAACGAAAGCAAAAATACGTTATTATAAGTACATTCGAGCAATTAAATGTAGAATATATAATCTGTGACAAACGGATAAACCATTTTATTTATGGAAGGGTGAAACATTATGAAACTGAAAATTGGTGTGATTAAAGGAGACGGTATCGGGCCGGAAGTTGTAAATGAAGCAATGAAAGTGTTAGATAAAGTCGGTGTTGTATACGGACATGAATTTGACTATACACAACTTTTAATGGGAGGAGCATCGATTGACACATACGGAGTTCCATTGACGGATGAGACAATTGAACTTGCAAAGAATAGTGATGCAGTATTACTTGGATCTATAGGCGGAGATGCTAAGACGTCACCTTGGTATAAACTAGAACCATCTAAAAGACCGGAAGCGGGGTTGCTGAAGATTAGAAAAGCATTGAATCTGTTTGCAAATTTAAGACCGGCGGTGTTATATGACGAATTAAAAGGAGCCTGTCCTTTAAAAGAAGAAATTACAGAGGGCGGCTTTGATATGATGATCATGCGTGAGCTGACTGGTGGTTTGTATTTTGGAGAACGTTCGACGGAAGAGAAAAATGGTGTTTTAACAGCGACAGATTCTCTGACATATACAGAAGATGAAATCCGACGTATTGCAAAGCGTGGTTTTGACATTGCGATGAAACGTCGTAAAAAAGTTACGAGTGTAGATAAGGCAAATGTGTTGGATTCATCCAGATTGTGGCGTAAAGTTGTAGAAGAAGTTGCAAAAGACTATCCGGAAGTAACTTTAGAACACATGCTTGTAGATAATTGTGCGATGCAGCTTGTGAAAAACCCACGCCAGTTTGATGTTATTTTAACAGAGAATATGTTTGGAGATATTCTTTCGGATGAAGCGAGTATGATGACTGGTTCCATCGGAATGCTTGCCTCAGCAAGTCTGAATGAAACAAAATTTGGAATGTATGAACCAAGTGGCGGATCAGCACCGGATATTGCAGGGAAAGGAATTGCCAATCCAATCGCAACGATTCTTTCAGCAGCAATGATGCTTCGTTTTTCATTTGACCTGGACCAGGAAGCGGATGCTATTGAAAATGCTGTAGAGAACGTATTGAAAGACGGATATCGTACAATAGATATTATGTCAGAAGGAAAAGTACAGATTGGAACAGCAGAAATGGGAAATAAAATCTGTTCATATATTACAAAATAGATAAAAGTCATAAAAAGAGAGGATGAATTGTCATGAGAAGTGATACAGTAACGAAAGGTATGCAGCAGGCACCACATCGTTCTTTGTTTAACGCACTTGGATTAACGAAGGAAGAATTAGAACGCCCATTGATTGGAGTTGTAAGTTCTTATAATGAGATTGTTCCGGGACATATGAATCTGGATAAGATTACAGAAGCCGTAAAATTAGGAGTTGCAATGGCTGGCGGTACGCCAATTATGGTTCCTGCAATTGCAGTGTGCGACGGAATTGCTATGGGACATATCGGTATGAAATATTCTCTGGTAACAAGAGATTTGATAGCAGATTCGACAGAAGCACTTGCAATGGCACACCAGTTTGATGGTTTGGTTATGATTCCAAACTGTGATAAAAACGTGCCGGGATTACTTATGGCAGCTGCAAGAGTAAATATTCCTACTATTTTTGTAAGTGGAGGACCAATGCTCGCAGGTCATGTAAAGGGCGAAAAAAGAAGTTTGTCAAGTATGTTCGAAGCAGTCGGTTCTTATGCAGCAGGTAAGATGACAGAAGAAGATGTCTGTGAATTTGAAAATAAAGTTTGTCCGACATGCGGATCATGTTCAGGAATGTATACAGCAAACAGTATGAACTGTCTAACAGAAGTTCTTGGTATGGGGCTTCCTGGAAATGGAACAATCCCAGCGGTTTATTCTGCAAGAATTCAGCTTGCAAAACATGCAGGAATGCAGGTAATGGAGCTTGTGAGAAATAATATCCGACCAAGAGATATTATGACAGAGGATGCAATTTTGAATGCATTGACAGTAGATATGGCGTTGGGCTGCTCTACAAATAGTATGCTTCATATTCCTGCAATCGCGCATGAGATTGGAATGGATTTTGAGATTGATTTTGCAAATGGAATCAGCGAGAAAACACCAAATCTTTGTCATCTTGCACCGGCAGGTCCGACATATATGGAAGACTTGAATGAAGCAGGCGGTGTTCCTGCTGTGATGAATGAATTAAATAAAAAAGGACTTCTTCATACAGATTGTTTAACAGTCACAGGAAAAACGGTTGGAGAGAATATTGCCGGAGCAGTAAATAGAAATCCGGAAGTTATACGCCCGATTGATAATCCATATACTCCAACAGGAGGTTTAGCAGTTTTAAAAGGCAATCTTGCACCGGATGGAAGTGTTGTGAAACGTTCAGCCGTTGTTGATGAAATGTTGGTACATGAGGGGCCGGCAAGAGTATTTGATTGTGAAGATGATGCTATCGCAGCAATTAAAGGAGGTAAAATTAAAGCTGGGGATGTTGTTGTGATTCGCTATGAAGGTCCAAAGGGTGGCCCGGGAATGCGTGAAATGTTGAACCCTACATCTGCAATTGCAGGAATGGGGTTGGGTTCCTCAGTAGCACTGATCACAGATGGTCGTTTCAGTGGTGCTTCCAGAGGTGCTTCTATCGGACATGTTTCTCCGGAAGCAGCAGTTGGCGGACCAATAGCGTTGGTAGAAGAAGGAGATATTATCAAAATCAATATCCCAGAGCTTTCTATTCAGCTTGATGTATCGGAAGAAGAACTTGCTGAAAGAAAATCAAAATGGGTTCCAAGAGAACCAAAAGTGAAAACAGGTTATCTTGCAAGGTATGCATCTATGGTTACATCTGGAAACCGAGGAGCAATTTTGGAAGTGCCAAAAAACAATTAGGAGGTGCCTTAGGGTGCAGTTGACAGGATCAGAAATAGTAATTGAATGTTTAAAAGAACAAGGCGTAGACACTGTATTTGGTTATCCGGGAGGAGCAATTCTTAATGTGTATGATGCATTATATAAACATCGTTCAGAAATACGTCATATCTTAACATCGCATGAACAAGGTGCTTCGCATGCAGCAGATGGATATGCAAGAGCTACGGGGAAAGTTGGAGTGTGTCTGGCTACCAGCGGACCTGGGGCTACCAATCTGGTAACAGGAATCGCAACTGCTTATATGGATTCCGTACCATTAGTGGCTATTACATGTAATGTAGGGGTATCGTTGCTTGGTAAGGACAGTTTTCAGGAAATAGACATTACTGGTATTACAATGCCGATTACAAAGCATAATTATATTGTAAAAGATGTAAATGATTTGGCAGACACCATTCGTAAAGCTTTTGATATTGCAAGAAGTGGCAGACCGGGACCAGTGTTGATCGATATTCCAAAAGATGTTACGGCAGAGAAAGCAGAATACATAAAAACAGAGCCTATAATGACTAAAAAATCCAATGTAGAAATTAAAGAAGAAGATATCGATTTGGCAGTTTCAATGATAGAAAAGTCTGAAAAACCATTTATTTTTGTAGGTGGCGGAACAGTGATCTCTAATGCTAACCAAGAATTGATGCAATTTGTAAATTTGGTGGATGCACCGGTTACAGATTCATTAATGGGAAAAGGAGCGTTTCCAGGAACTGATGAACGTTATACAGGAATGCTTGGAATGCATGGAACAAAAGCATCAAATTACGGTGTGAGTGAATGCGATTTATTGGTTGTAATCGGGGCCCGTTTTTCAGATCGTGTGACAGGAAACACGGCAAAATTTGCAAAAAATGCAAAAATTCTTCAGATTGATATCGATCCTGCAGAGATGAATAAAAATGTATTGATTACAGCAGGAGTTGTAGGAGATATTGCAGAAGTATTAAGTAAAATAAATAGCAAATTAAAACAGCAATCCCATACGGAGTGGATTGAAAAAATCAAAGATTATAAGCAAAAGTATCCGTTAAAATATCATGAAGCCGGACTGACAGGACCATTTATAATAGAAGAAATTTATCGCCAGACAAATGGGGAGGCAATCATTACAACAGAAGTAGGACAGCATCAGATGTGGGCAGCCCAGTATTATAAATACAGCGAGCCTAGAACGCTTCTTACATCAGGTGGCTTAGGAACAATGGGATATGGTCTTGGCGCGTCATTAGGAGCCAAGGTGGGATGTCCAGACAAGACTGTTATAAATATTGCCGGGGATGGATGTTTCCGTATGAACATGAATGAAATTGCTACAGCAGTAAGACATCAGATCCCAATTATTGAGGTAGTTATTAATAATCATGTTTTGGGTATGGTTCGTCAGTGGCAGAATTTATTTTATGAAGAGCGTTACTCGGCAACAGTGTTAAATGATAGCGTTGACTTTGTAAAATTAGCAGAAGCGATGGGCGCAAAAGGAATTTGTGCAACATCAAGAGAAGAATTCAATTCAGCTTTTGAAGAGGCATTAAAAGCAAATGTACCAGTATTGATTGATTGTCAGATTGACTGTGATGATAAGGTATGGCCGATGGTTGCACCAGGAAAAGCAATCAGTGATGTATTTGACGAAGATGATATGAAATAGAAATGAAAGCAGAAATAGGAGGAACAAAAAATGAGCAGAGTGTATAACTTTTCAGCCGGACCGGCTGTGCTTCCAGAGGAAGTGCTTCAGGCAGCAGCAGATGAAATGATGGATTACAAGGGAACAGGAATGTCCGTTATGGAGATGAGCCATCGCTCGAAACCATTTGAAGAAATCATTACAGAAGCAGAAGCAGACCTGCGAGATTTGATGGAAATTCCGGATAATTATAAAGTGTTATTCCTGCAGGGTGGAGCTTCACAGCAATTTGCTGCAATTCCAATGAATCTGATGAAAAATGGTGTGGCAGATTACATCATTACAGGACAATGGGCAAAAAAAGCAGCACAGGAAGCAGAAAAATATGGAAAGGTAAACAGAATTGCTTCATCTGAGGATAAAGTATTTTCTTATATACCGGATTGCTCGGATCTTCCGATTGATGATAATGCGGATTATGTATATATCTGTGAAAATAATACAATCTATGGAACAAAGTATAAGGAGCTTCCAAATACAAAAGGAAAGATTTTAGTAGCGGATGTTTCTTCTTGCTTTTTGTCTGAACCTGTTGATGTGACAAAATATGGTGTTATTTATGGTGGAGTTCAGAAAAATATCGGACCGGCCGGAACAGTTATCGTTATTATTCGTGAAGACCTGATTCGTGACGATGTATTTCCGGGTACACCTACAATGTTGAAATACAAAACACAGGCAGATGCAAAATCTTTGTATAATACACCGCCGGCATATGGCATTTATATTTGTGGTAAAGTATTCAAATGGCTCAAGAAAATGGGTGGACTTGAAGCAATGAAAGAAAGAAATGAAAAGAAAGCAAAATTACTTTATGATTTTCTGGATCAGAGTCAGTTATTTAAGGGAACAGTTGTTAAAGAAGACCGCTCCTTGATGAATGTTCCTTTTGTAACAGGAAATGAAGAATTAGATGCCAAATTTGTAAAAGAAGCAAAAGCAGCTGGACTTGAAAACCTGAAAGGACATAGAACAGTTGGTGGTATGCGTGCCAGCATTTATAATGCAATGCCATATGAAGGTGTTGAAGCACTCGTTGCATTTATGAAAAAATTTGAGGAGGAGAACTTATAAGATGTATAATTATCATTGCTTAAATCCAATCGCACAGATTGGTTTGGATATTTTCAATGAAGCTTATCAGAAAACAGATGCAGTTGATAATGCGGATGCAATTTTAGTCCGTAGCGCAGCAATGCATGATATGGAGTTTTCAACATCCTTAAAAGCTATTGCACGTGCAGGTGCTGGAGTGAATAATATTCCATTAGATAAGTGTGCAGAAAAAGGTATTGTTGTTTTCAATACACCAGGTGCAAACGCAAATGGTGTAAAAGAGCTTGTGATTGCAGGTATGTTGCTTGCATCCAGAGATGTTATCGGTGGAATTGACTGGGTAAAAGAGCATGAAGCAGATGCGGATTTAGCAAAAGCAGCTGAAAAGGCAAAAAAAGCATTTGCAGGAACAGAGATACAGGGTAAGAAACTTGGTGTGATTGGTCTTGGAGCAATTGGGGTATTGGTTGCCAATGCAGCAGTACATCTTGGAATGGACGTGTATGGGTATGATCCATATGTTTCCGTAGATTCTGCATGGAAGCTTTCAAGAAATATTCATCATGCGAAGACAGTGGATGAAATATATAAAGAATGCGATTATATTACAATCCATGTTCCGGCCTTAGATAGCACAAAAGGGATGATTAATCGTGATGCTATTCAGTTGATGAAAGAAAATGTTGTTGTATTGAATTTTGCAAGAGATGTCCTGGTAGATACAGGAGCAATGGTTGAAGCGTTGGAAGAAGGAAAAGTGAGACGTTATGTAACAGATTTTCCAATTCCGGAAATTGCAGGAGTAAAAGGAGCAATTGTAATTCCGCATCTTGGAGCATCTACAGAGGAATCAGAAGATAATTGTGCTGTTATGGCAGCAAAAGAATTACGTGATTATCTGGAAAATGGAAATATTACTCATTCTGTAAATTATCCAGATTGTAATATGGGAACAAAAGAAGAGAGTGGACACCGCATTACTATTCTTCATAAAAATATTCCAAACATGTTAGGTCAGTTCACAGCATTGCTTGCACAGGAAAATATGAATATTTCTCAGATGACTAACAAGAGTAGAAAAGAGTATGCATATGTTATGATTGATGTTGAAGCAGAAGTAACGCAGGAATTGGAAGAAAAATTGAATGTTATCGAAGGTGTTTTGAAGGTTAGAGTGATTAAATAATATCAACTTAATAAGAATAAAATTATAGGCAGAAGTATAACGGGGTACTTAGACGATGTTATACTTCTGCTTTTTTATGCATTAAAGTGTTGACAAATGTTGTATGGTTGTATACAATTATACAAGAATGTAAATATACAAGAATACTTGCATCGAAAAGTAAACACATTACGGCTCCATCAGAATACAACAAAAGTTGCGTCTTGATGAAACTGTAATGGCGTAAATGATTTATGAATTGGAGGAAAGCACAAATGGAAAATAGAAAAGTATTTATGAATAAGCAGACAAATCTTTTGGAACTAGAAGAACATATGTATCCGCTCGTGGATGTGGAAACACCAAATGTATTCCGCAATTTATTTCATTATGATGAGATTCCTAAGATTGCATTTAATGATCGTATTGTTCCTCATCATATGCCGGAAGAAATCTGGATTACAGATACTACATTTCGTGACGGACAGCAATCGAGGGCTCCTTATACAACAGAACAGATTGTAACAATTTATGATTATTTTCATCGTTTAGGTGGACCGCAGGGAAAGATTCGTCAAAGTGAATTTTTCCTTTACAGTAAAAAAGACCGTGATGCAGTTTACAAATGTCTTGAAAAAGGATATAAATTTCCAGAAGTTACAAGTTGGATCCGTGCAAGCAAAAAAGATTTTCAATTGGTTAAAGATATCGGCTTGAAAGAAACAGGAATTTTGGTAAGTTGTTCAGATTATCATATTTTTTATAAATTAAAAATGACACGACGTGAAGCAATGGAACATTATTTATCAGTTGTGCGTGAATGTATGGAAACAGGAGTGCGTCCGAGATGTCATTTGGAAGATATTACAAGATCTGACATTTATGGTTTTGTTATTCCTTTCTGTTTAGAATTGATGAAACTGATGGAAGAATATCAGATTCCAGTTAAGATTCGTGTGTGCGATACAATGGGATATGGAGTGAATTTCCCGGGTGCAGTAATCCCACGATCTATTCCAGGAATTATTTATGGATTGATGGTACATGCTGGTGTTCCAAGTGAGTTGATCGAGTTCCATGGACATAATGATTTCTATAAAGCAGTTAATAATTCAACTACTGCATGGCTTTACGGAGCATCAGGAGTAAACTGTTCCTTGTTTGGGATTGGAGAACGTACAGGAAACACCCCATTGGAAGCAATGGTCTTCGAATATGCACAATTACGCGGTACATTAGATGGTATGGATACAAGAGTGATAACAGAATTGGCTGATTACTATGAAAAAGAAATTGGGTATAAAGTTCCATCAAGAACACCGTTTGTAGGAAAGAACTTCAATGTAACAAGAGCCGGAATCCATGCAGATGGAATGTTGAAAAACGAAGAAATTTATAACATATTTGATACAGATAAATTTTTAGGAAGACCTGCGTTGGTTTCTGTATCAAATACTTCCGGAATAGCTGGGATTGTGTATTGGATCAATGCTTATTATAAATTGCCAAAAGAGAGACAGGTCGACAAAACATCTATGCTTGTAACAACATTAAAATCATGGGTTGACAAACAATATGAAGAAGGTCGAGTTACGGTCTTGACAGATGAGGAATTAGTTGACAAAATAGATAGTATATGTGAGGAATTACATATTACATTGTAACTTGGGAGGCAACAAATAAGAATGGAAGACTATCAGGATCATTCCTTAAGCAGTCGTGTATTCCAGAAGATCCGAGAAGATATTATAAAAGGAAAATATCAGGAGCATGATGAATTAAGAGAAAATACCATCGGCAAAGAACTTGGGGTTAGTCGTACACCGGTACGTGAAGCACTAAGACAATTAGAATTAGAAGGACTTGTTACGATTGTTCCAAACAAAGGTGCGTATGTGACAGGAATTTCAACGAAAGATGTAATGGATATTTATGCAATACGCTCTATGTTGGAAGGGTTGTGTGCACGTTGGGCAACAGAAAATATTACAGAAGAGCAATTGGATGAATTAGAAGAGATTGTATTACTTTCTGAATTTCATACAAAGAAAGAAGGAGGAAGTAATGCAGAGCAGGTGACCGTATTAGATGGAAGATTCCATACAGTGCTTTATGAGGCAAGCGGAAGCAGAATATTAAGTCGTACGATGATTGATTTTCACAAATTTGTACAGCGCGCCAGAAAGTCTTCAGTTATTTCTGAGGAACGTGCCAGAAAATCAATTCGAGAACATAAACAGATTTTACGTGCGATTAAAGATAAAGATACAGATTTAGCTGAGCAGTTGGCAAATGAACATATTATGCATGTGATTCAGAATTTAAAAAAACAAGGATATGACGAAACAGAATAGTGCTAGTTCAAAATAAAATGTTTGAAAAAAGAAAACATAGGAGGACGAAAAAATGGCAAAAATCAAAATGGCAACACCTATCGTTGAAATGGATGGAGATGAAATGACAAGAATTCTCTGGAAGATGATCAAAGAGAATTTGTTGGAACCATTTATTGAACTGAATACAGAATATTATGATTTGGGTCTGGAACATAGAAATGAAACAAATGATCAGGTAACGATTGATTCGGCAATTGCGACAAAAAAATATAAGGTTGCTGTAAAATGTGCGACAATTACTCCGAACGCAGCTCGTATGGATGAATACGATCTTAAAGAAATGTGGAAGAGCCCAAATGGAACAATTCGTGCAATTTTGGATGGAACTGTTTTTCGTGCACCAATCGTTGTGAAAGGAATCGAACCTTGTGTAAAAAATTGGAAAAAACCAATCACAATTGCAAGACATGCATATGGAGATGTATATAAGGGATCTGAAATGAAAATTCCTGCTGCCGGAAAAGTAGAATTGGTTTATACAGCAGAAGACGGAACACAGACAAAAGAACTCGTACATGAGTTTGACGGACCGGGTATTGTACAGGGTATGCACAATATTAATTCCTCTATCGAAAGTTTTGCAAGAAGCTGTTTCAACTACGCATTAGATACAAAACAAGATTTATGGTTTGCGACAAAAGATACAATTTCTAAGAAATATGACCATACATTTAAAGATATTTTCCAGGAAATTTATGACGCTGAGTACGATGGAAAATTTAAAGAAGCTGGAATTGAGTATTTCTATACACTGATTGATGATGCAGTTGCACGCGTAATGAAATCAGAAGGTGGTTATATCTGGGCATGTAAGAACTATGATGGAGATGTTATGAGTGATATGGTTTCTTCTGCATTTGGTTCCCTTGCAATGATGACATCTGTACTTGTTTCTCCAGATGGATACTATGAATATGAAGCAGCTCATGGTACAGTACAGCGCCACTACTACAAACATCTGAAGGGTGAAGAGACATCTACAAACTCTGTAGCAACTATTTTTGCATGGACAGGAGCACTTAGAAAACGTGGTGAGATGGATGGAAATGCAGAATTAATGGAATTTGCAGATCGTCTTGACAAGGCAACAATTGATACAATTGAAGCAGGAGAGATGACAAAAGATCTTGCACTTATTACTACAATAGAAAATCCAACAGTTCTCAATAGTGAAGAATTTATTAAAGCAATTGCAAAAAGATTATAAATATATGAAAGACACCCAATCTAAGGTGAGAGGGTGTCTTTTTTATATATTAGGAAAGTGCTTTCCTAATATATAAAAATCGCTCCGCTAAGGATGCGCACTGCGGCGTACAATGTAGGTGTCGCAAGCGACCGCCGCAGGCGCAAGAATGTGCAAAGCACATTCTTTGTTCTGAAATATATCTATTCTTCGGCTAAATCAGCCCATTGTTCATAAAGGGTTTCTAATTCTTCTTCATTTGAAGATTTTTCAATAGCGAGTTCCTGACATTTTACAGAATTAGAATAAATATCTTCTTGTGTCATCAATTCATCAATTTCCTGATTTCGTGTTTCTAAAACAGCAATTCGTTCTTCTGTCTTTTTTAAATCATTTTTACGCTTTCGCTCACGAGCCTGTGCTTCTTTCTGCTCTTGCCAACTTAACTTTTGACCAAAAGGCTCCTGAGATTCAGAAAAAGTGTTTGGATTAGTAACTTTTGAATTGACAGAAGTTTCCGGAGAAACAGGAGCATATTTTGCAGTTAATTCCTCTTTTTTCTCAAGATAATAGTCATAGTTTCCAATGTAATTTACAAATGTCTGGTTTACCAATTCCAAAATACGTGAAGCAGTCTGATTAATAAAATAACGGTCATGAGAAACATATAAGATTGTTCCGGTATAATCGTTTAAGGCCTGCTCAAGAATTTCCTTTGAAGTGATATCCAAATGGTTTGTGGGCTCATCAAGAATCAAAAAGTTTGCTTCGGAGAGCATTAATTTTGCAAGCGAAACACGACCTTTTTCACCACCGCTTAAATCACGGATGAGTTTAAACACATCGTCTGCAGTAAACTGAAAAGCAGCTAAAGTGTTTCGAATCTGAGTATTTGTTAGTGATGGATAGTCATCGGAAATTTCTTCAAAAATAGTCTTATTATCATGAAGTACGTGGTGCTCCTGATCATAGTATCCAATCTTTACCTTAGAACCTAAAGTAAAAGCACCTTCATCGGCATCTAATACCTGATTTAAAATTTTTAATAAAGTTGTTTTTCCGGTTCCGTTATCTCCGATGATTGCAACATGCTCACCACGTTTGATTTCAAATGAAATATCGGAAAACAGGGTTTGCGTCTCAAATCTTTTTGTTAAATGTTCAACTGTTAAAACATCATTACCACTGATACAAGATGGATTCAGCTCAAAATGCATTTCCTGTGTGGAATCCATCGGTTTGTCAATACGTTCTATTTTGTCAAGCATTTTTTCGCGGCTTTCAGCACGCTTGATAGATTTTTCTCGATTAAAAGATTTTAATTTTTCAATTACTGCCTCTTGGTGTTTGATTTCTCTTTGTTGATTTAAATATTCTTTCATCTGTGCATCGCGTAACTGACGTTTTTTTTCGGCGTAATCTTTATAATTACCATTATACATACGAAGATGCCCTTGATCTATTTCAACAACCTTAGTTACGACTCTGTTTAAGAAGAAACGGTCATGTGATACGATGAATACAGCTCCCGGGTAATTTAACAGATATGTTTCTAACCAGGATATAGAATTTAAGTCCAAATGGTTGGTCGGCTCATCTAATAATAGGATATCTGGTTTTGTTAACAGAAGTTTGCCTAAGGAAACACGCGTTTTTTGTCCACCTGATAGCGTGCTGGCTTCCTTTGAAAACTCATTTTCCTGAAAACCAAGTCCTTTTAACACCCCTATGATTTCACTTTCATATGCATATCCGTTCTTGGATTCAAATTCAGACATCAGACGGTTGTAAGTATTCAAGCGAGTCTGTAATTCATCACCGGATAAGCCCTTTAATTCGTGTTCAATCGTACGAATTTGTTCTTCAAGTTTTATAATGTCTGCTTTTGCAGTTTTTAATTCTTCGTAAATACTATTTCCACTGATTAGATTTTGCTGCTGTGCAAGATAACCAATTGTTTTCCCTTTTGTAAGAACAATATTCCCGCTGTCTGTTGGCTCTTCGCCAATGATCATTTTTAAAATTGTTGATTTTCCGGCACCATTCACACCGACAAAAGCAACCTTTTCTCTATCTTCAATATGGAAAGAACCATCTTTTACAATGATGCGTTCCCCGAAAGATTTATTTAGATTATGACATGCAAGTATCATATATACATCCTCCTATATTTAAGCATATCGTATTCATTATATCGAAATTTAGATAAAATACAACTAAAGAATTTAGGTTTCACAAAAAAATTCAGATAAAATAGTGTGAAAACCGACGAAATATAAAAAAATTTTAGATAAAATACAAAAAAAGTATGTCAAAAGTTTGACTTTGTTAAAATAAAACTTTATAATAGATATAGTTTATATTTGGAGGACGATAAGTGTGGAGTCAAGAGGAATATCAAAAGCTGTTATTGGGAGACTTCCAAGATATTACAGATATCTTGGTGAACTCAATGAAGCCGGAGTAGAAAGAATATCATCAAGTGATTTAAGTAAAAAAATGCATGTAACAGCATCACAGATTCGCCAGGATTTGAATAATTTTGGTGGATTTGGCCAACAAGGATATGGTTATAATGTAAAGTATCTTCGCACGGAGATTGGCAAGATACTGGGATTGGACCAGAGTCACAATATGGTAATCATAGGAGCAGGTAATTTAGGACAGGCACTTGCAAATTATGCATCTTTTGCAAGAAACGGATTTATTTTAAAGGGAATCTTTGATGTGAATCCTGAATTGAAAGGAAAAGTGATCAGAGACATTCCAATTCGAATGATGGATGAATTAGAGACAGTTCTTCAGGAAGAAAATATTGATATTGCGGCACTCACAATTCCAAAAACAAAAGCGGTTGAAGTATCTGATATTCTGGTACGTAATGGTATTAAAGCAATTTGGAATTTTGCACATACAGATTTGAATCTTCCGAAAGATGTGATTGTAGAAAGTGTCCATTTATCTGATAGCTTGATGAAGTTGTCCTATAATATTACCCGATACAAAGAAGAACACGGGGAAGATTAGAAGTATCATAACGTGCAAAAGGGTTGTTTAATGCTTTTGCACGTTATTTGTATTTACGCGAGCAACGAGCCAAAGTCCGTGCTTGCACGAGACCTTGGCGACTGCCGCGATAACTTGAGAAACTCGCGAAGCGTGTTTCTCATAGTTTGGAGAAAATTATTTTATTTCGTGCTTTGAGAAAGGATGAGTAAAAATGAGATATTTGCCTACTGGAAATTGGATGCAAAAAGCTGACGCACACACGATTCATGAAATAGGAATTCCATCTCTGGTGCTAATGGAGAGAGCTGCATTGGGAATTGCTGAGGTTATAAAATCGAAAGTTCAGAAGAATAAAAAGATACTGATAGTTTGTGGCTCCGGAAATAATGGAGGAGACGGATTTGCAATCGCAAGATTGTTACATGATGAGAATTATTCCGTAGGAATTGCATTTGTTGGAAAAACAGAGTCAATGAGCGATGAATGTAAACAACAATATTGTATTTGTAAAAATATTGGGATATCGATAGAGACAGAAATTCCTGATGAAGAGTATGGTGTGATCGTAGATGCGATTTTTGGCGTTGGACTTTGCCGGGAGATAAGCGGTAAATATGCTTCTGTGATAGAGTGTTTAAATGCAATGAAAGGATATAAAGTTGCGGTAGATATACCCTCGGGAGTCAATTCTTTGGACGGAAAAATTTTAGGTATAGCGTTTAAAGCGGACTTGACGGTTTCTGTACAATGTGAGAAACTAGGAACTGTTCTGTATCCGGGAAAAGATTTTGCAGGAGAAGTAGTTGTAAAATCAATCGGTATCAATACAGAACTTTATCAAAATAATATAGAAATATGTTATACACTGGAACAAGATGATCTTTGCACATGTCTGCCGAAACGTGTGGCAAATTCACATAAAGGAACATATGGGAAAGTGCTTATGATTACCGGAAGCAAGGGAATGGCCGGAGCAGCATATTTAAGTGCAAAAGCAGCATATGTAAGCGGAGCAGGGCTTGTTCAGATATATACTGCCAAAGAAAATAGAAGCATTCTTCAACAACTGCTGCCAGAAGCAATTATCTCCACTTATACAGAATATTCTGAAGAAGAATTGAAACAATTATTAAATTGGGCAGATGTTGTATGTATTGGATGTGGACTTGGCCAGGAAAAAACAGCAGATAAATTATTACAAGGGGTATTTCAATTCTGTAAAGTCCCATGTATTATTGATGCAGATGGAATCAATCTTTTATCTGAAAAGATGGAATTGCTTGAAGAAAGTACATTTCCGATAGCATTAACTCCACACATGAAGGAAATGACGAGACTTTTAAAGTGCTCGGTCGCAAAATTAAATGCAGATCGTATGAATATATTGACTGATTTTGTGAAACGGTATCCTGTTGTTTGTGCGTTGAAAGACGCTCGTACGCTTGTAGCAAAAGAGAATCATCCTTTATTTGTAAATACTGCAGGAAATAGTGCGATGGCAAAAGCAGGTTCGGGAGATGTTCTTGCTGGAGTGATCACAGGGCTTACAGCACAACATATGAATTTGTATGATAGTGTTGTGTCAGGAGTGTATCTTCATGCAAACGGAGGAGATTATGCAAAAAAAAGCTGTGGCGTTTACAGTGTACTGGCAGAAGATTTGATTTCAGGAATAAAAGATGTACTAAAGCAGGTAGAACAGTAACATTTGATATGGAGGAATAGAACATGAAACAATATACACGTGTGTATGCAAAAATTGATCTGGATGCAATTGCATATAACATGGAACAAATGAAGGAGCGAATCGGAACAGGAGCAAAGTTGGTTGCGGTTATTAAAACAGATGGATATGGACATGGTGCGATTCCGATTGCCAGAATGTTCGAATCAGTAGATTATGTATGGGGTTATGCGACAGCTAGTCTTGATGAAGCTGCTCTCTTGCGTAAGGCTGGAATTTGTAAGCCAATTCTTGTATTGGGATGTGTATTTCCAGATCAGTATGAGGATATGATCCGTTACGAAGTACGTCCTGCTACATATACAGAAGAAATGGCAATAGAAATATCAAAACAGGCTGTTAAATTAAATAAAACGGCATATTTGCATATTAAAATCGATACAGGAATGGGACGTATTGGTTTTGCAGTATCGGATGAAACGGCAGATATTGTTGAACAGATAAGTAAATTACCAAATATAAAAATTGAAGGAATGTTCACGCATTTTGCGAAGGCAGATGAAAAAGATAAAAGCTATACATATCAACAGCATGAGAAATTTGTTTGGATGAAACAGGCACTGGAAGAGAAAAATCTGGAAATTCCATATATTGATTGCGATAATAGTGCTGGAATTATAGATTTTCCCAATATGAAGCATAATCTGGCAAGAGCAGGAATCTCTTTATATGGAATGTATCCGTCTGATGAGGTAAATAAAAATGCAATTTCATTAAAACCGGCATTAGAATTAATCAGTCATATTTCTTTTGTGAAAAATGTAGAAGCTGGTACTTCAATCAGTTACGGAGGTACATTTGTGGCACCAAAAGCAATGCGAATAGCTACAATACCTGTCGGATATGGAGATGGATATCCACGTTCTCTTTCAAACAAAGGATCTGTTTTGATTCATGGAAAACGTGCTCGTATTCTGGGAAGAGTTTGTATGGATCAGTTTTTAGTAGATGTTACTGATATCCCGGAAGCAAAATTTATGGATGAAGTTGTGCTGGTAGGGAAAGATCAGACAGAAACTATAACAATAGACGAGTTGGCAGAGCTTAGCGGAAGATTTAACTATGAATTTATATGCTGCCTTGGAAAACGAATCCCAAGAGTTTATATTCAGGATGGGAAAATAGTAGAACAGATTGATTATTTTGCATAGCAAAACTTAAAGTGAATACAATTACACAAAGAATTCTCGTTCCTGCTTTTAGAATAACTATAAAAAAAGCGGACATACTAATATTAAAATATGATGAGAATCGGAGTGTGGAAAATTTGGTTGTAAAGCGTGGAGATATTTACTATGCAGACCTAAGTCCGATTATCGGTTCGGAACAAGGTGGCGTACGCCCGGTCCTGATCATTCAAAATGATGTTGGAAATCGTCACAGTCCGACTATAATCTGTGCTGCTATTACATCACGTATGAATAAAGCAAAATTACCGACGCATATTGAAATTAGTTCAGGAAGATACCATTTAGTAAAAGATTCTGTTATATTGCTGGAACAGATTCGAACAATAGATAAGCAACGACTTCGGGAATATGTATGCCATGTAGACAGTAGAATGATGGGAAAGGTTAACCATGCAATTCAAATCAGTCTTGGTCTGGATACATAAACACTTTACAGATAAACCAAATAGTGGTAGTATAAACAAGATAATGTGTCATGTTGCCTAAGCAATTTGTCACACCGGAAAAGAAAAAAGAAGAGGAGAATGAGAAATGTCAGGACATTCTAAATTTGCGAATATTAAACACAAAAAAGAAAAAAATGATGCAGCAAAAGGAAAAATCTTTACTAAGATTGGTCGTGAACTTGCTGTAGCCGTTAAGGAAGGTGGCGGACCTGACCCGACTAGTAACAGTAGACTTCGTGATGTGATCGCTAAGGCAAAATCAAATAACATGCCGAATGATACGATTGAAAGAAATATTAAAAAAGCAGCTGGTGAAGGTTCAGGCGATAATTATGAACATATTACATATGAAGGATATGGACCGAACGGAACAGCAATTATTGTCAGAACACTGACAGATAATAAGAACAGAACAGCTTCTAATGTCAGAAATGCATTTACAAAGGGCAGTGGTAACGTAGGAACACCTGGATGTGTGTCTTTCATGTTTGACGAAAAAGGACAGATCATTGTTGATAAAGAAGAATGCGATATGGATGCAGATGAATTGATGATGCTTGCACTTGATTCAGGAGCAGAAGATTTCGTGGATAATGATGATAGCTATGAAATTCTTACAACTCCTGAAGATTTCAGTGATGTTCGTCTGAAATTAGAAGAAGCAGGAATTGCTATGGTGAATGCTGAAGTGACAATGATTCCGCAGACATATGTTGAGCTGACGGAAGAGGAAGACCTTAAAAATATTCAAAAGACATTAGATCTTCTTGAAGAAGATGACGATGTACAGGATGTATATCACAACTGGGACGAGTAATATGAATGAGGATACTGTATCGAAGGATATAGTATCCTTTTTGCTTGTCATATATTAAAAATGATATCTGAATAATAAGAATAGGTATATTTTAAAAAATTCACTCCATACTATATAGAAAATGTAAGGAGGAATTTGGGATAATGGATAAATCTTTAAAAAATACATCTAAAGAAAATAAAGAAAGCAGGGAAGAACGGGAAGAAATCCGTGAAGAAATAAAGGAAACCGGAACACTATGTTTAGAAAATGATAAACATCATCACAAAATCCAGATGATTGCAATTATTGGAGAAATTGAAGGGCATGAGGCATTATCCGGAAATACAAAATCTACGAAATATGAACACATTATTCCCAAACTGGCACAAGTGGAGGATGATGAAGAAACAGAGGGGGTTCTTATTTTGTTAAATACATTAGGGGGTGATGTTGAAGCTGGACTTGCAATCGCAGAAATGATTGCATCTCTTAGTAAACCTTCGGTATCTCTGGTGCTTGGAGGAAGTCATTCAATAGGAGGACCGCTTGCAGTTTCAGCAGATTATTCATTTATTGTACCAAGTGGAACAATGATTGTACATCCGGTCCGTTCCAATGGAATGTTTATCGGGGTCTATCAAAGCTATCGAAATATGGAACGTACACAAGACCGTATAACCAGCTTTATTTCAAAACATTCAAATATAAGTCAGGCAAGACTGGAAGAACTAATGCTTGATCCAACTCAACTTGTAAAAGATGTTGGAACTATGCTGGAAGGCATTGATGCGGTGAAAGAAGGAATGATCAATGAGGTTGGCGGAATCAGTCAGGCATTGAATAAACTACACGAAATGATTGAAGAACAAAAAAAATAATGTTATACTATATTGAGTATGTTTAACACCAAGGGGGATGTATCATGGCTGCAAAGTCAACCAAGAAACGAAAGACAACAACCAAAAAACCAACTAAAAAACAGCAGCAGGAGAATGCTGCAATTCGCGATGAAATATGTATTTTATGCGTACTTGCTGTATGTATTTTACTATTGATCAGCAACTTCGGCATTGGAGGTATGGTCGGAGAAGCTGTATCATCTGTGTTGTTTGGCTTATTTGGCTGGATTGCATATTTAATCCCTGTGCTTATATTTAGCGTGGTCGCTTTTCTAATTTCAAACAGAGGAAACAGCCACGCGTACATAAAAAGTATTGCATTATTTGTACTTGTTGTATTGCTTGCAACATTGCTTGAACTTATTATGAATCCATATGACGCAACAGCAGGGCTTATGACATATTATCACCAGTCAAGTGTAAACCGAACAGCGGGTGGCCTGTTTGGCGGATTTTTAATGAAATTATTGTGTCCGCTTATCGGGAAAGCAGGAACTTATGTCGTTGTGATAGTTCTGGCAATCGTATGTGTTATCTTAATTACAGAAAAATCATTACTTAAGCCACTGGGGCGAAAGAGTAAAGTAGTATATGAGGATGCTAAGAAATTAAAAGAAACAACAGCTATAAAGTCAGCACAGAAAAGAGCAGCACAAAAGAAAGAAAAGACGGCAAGATTAGAAGAACAAGCAAAAGAACAGCAAAGCACTGTATCGAAACCGACACAAAAACGCAACAAAAAAGTATCAGGTGTTTCGTTTGCTACAACATTGTTGGAAACACCTATACGTGGAAAGTCACCGGAACTTAAGGAATTAATCCCGGAAGAACCAGTAGAAGATATGAGTATCAAACCATTGGATGAGATGCCGGAGCTTACAATAGAATCTCCATTTGATGATGTAGATGTGCCAGATATGAGCGAACCTGTTCCAGAGACAGAAACGATGGCTGTCGAAGAAGCAATTGCACCGATAGAATCTGTGTCTGTATCGGAAGAACCAGAAGAGACAGACATGACTGAAACAACAACAAAACAGACACGGAAACACTCATCACCGGAAGAAAAGGCGGCGGTAACAAAAGAAACAGAATCTGTGGAAGCAGCCGTTCAGGCACAGAATACAGCACCTGCTAAGAAGTATCTTACTCCACCATTAGATTTATTAAAAAAGGGAAAAGCATCCGGAGGCGATTCGAATGCACATTTGCGTGCCACTGCAATGAAGTTAGAGCAGACGCTTTTGAATTTTGGAGTGAAGGTTCATGTGACAAATGCCAGTTGTGGTCCGGCTGTGACAAGATATGAGCTTCAACCAGAACAAGGCGTTAAAGTTAGCAAAATTGTAGGGCTTGCAGACGACATTAAACTAAATCTGGCAGTGTCAGATCTTCGAATTGAAGCTCCGATTCCTGGAAAAGCAGCAGTCGGGATTGAAGTACCTAATGAAGAAAATACAGCAGTAATGCTCCGAGATCTTTTAGAAGCACCTGAATTTCAGAAAAGTAAAGCAAAACTTGCATTTGCTGTAGGTAAAGATATTGCAGGAAAAGTAATTGTAGCTGATATTGCAAAAATGCCTCATTTACTTGTGGCAGGTGCAACGGGGTCTGGAAAATCCGTGTGTATCAATACAATTATTATGAGTCTTATTTACAAAGCAGACCCGGAAGATGTCAAATTGATCATGGTTGATCCAAAGGTTGTAGAATTAAATGTTTATAATGGAATTCCACATTTGCTTATTCCGGTAGTGACAGATCCTCGTAAAGCGGCTGGGGCTTTGAACTGGGCAGTTGCAGAGATGATGAAACGATATCAACTGTTTGCAGAATATAACGTACGTGATTTGAAAGGATTTAATGAAAAAGTTTCAAATCTCGAGCCGGCTGAAAATAATCCGAAAAAAATGGCTCAGATTGTGATTATTGTCGACGAGCTGGCAGATTTGATGATGGTAGCTCCAAAAGATGTAGAGGGTGCAATTTGTCGTTTGGCTCAGCTGGCACGTGCTGCTGGTATACATTTAATTCTGGCAACACAAAGACCATCTGTAAATGTTATCACAGGATTGATTAAAGCCAATATGCCATCACGTATTGCATTTGCGGTATCTTCGGGTGTAGATTCTCGAACGATTATAGACATGAATGGAGCAGAAAAGCTTCTTGGAAAAGGAGATATGCTCTTTTATCCGACTGGTTATCCAAAACCAGTACGTGTACAAGGTTCCTTTGTTTCTGATAAAGAAGTTCAGCAGGTTGTAGATTACCTGATCAATCAGAATGGCGGGGCAAATTATAGTAGTGACTTAGAAGAACATCTAAGTAATGATAATTCCGTGGAACTTTCCGGTAGTGCAGTTTTTTCCGGAAATTCCTCAGAAACGGAAGATAATCGGGATCATTATTTTGCGGATGCAGGCTTCTTCATTATAGAAAAAGAAAAGGCATCGATCGGAATGCTACAGAGAATGTTCAAAATAGGATTTAATCGAGCCGCAAGAATTATGGATCAGCTTGCAGAAGCACAGGTGGTAGGACCCGAAGAAGGTACAAAACCGAGGAAGGTATTGATGACCAAAGAAGAATTTGAAGAGTATTTAGGAACAGGTAAGAAGGAGGATTAGCAATGAAAACAGATATTCAAATTGCACAGGAGGCACAGATGCTGCCAATTAAAGAGGTGGCAGCAAACGCAGGTATTACAGAGGATGATTTAGAATTTTACGGAAAATATAAAGCAAAGCTTTCAGAAGATTTCTGGGATAAGATTAAAGATAATCCGGATGGAAAACTGGTATTGGTAACAGCAATCAATCCAACTCCTGCAGGAGAGGGAAAAACAACAACATCTGTTGGATTAGGACAGGCATTTGCCAAGTTAGATAAAAAAGCAATCATTGCACTTCGCGAACCATCTCTTGGACCTTGTTTCGGAATTAAAGGAGGAGCTGCAGGTGGCGGTTATGCACAGGTTGTTCCGATGGAAGATTTGAACCTACATTTCACAGGAGATTTCCATGCAATTACATCTGCTAATAATCTGCTTGCTGCAATGTTAGATAATCACATCCAGCAGGGAAATGCTCTTCAGATTGATCCACGACAGGTTGTATGGAAACGTTGTGTTGATATGAATGACAGAGTGTTGCGTAATATTGTTGTAGGTCTTGGGAACAAGATGGACGGAATGGTTCGTGAAGATCATTTTGTTATTACAGTAGCTTCTGAAATTATGGCAATCCTTTGCCTCGCTGATGATTTGCAGGATTTAAAACGCAGACTTGGAAGAATCATCGTTGCATATAATTTTAACGGGGATCCTGTTACTGCAGATGATTTACAGGCGACAGGCGCAATGACTGCGTTACTCAAAGATGCGATCAAGCCAAACTTGATTCAGACATTAGAACACACTCCGGCCTTAGTCCATGGAGGTCCATTTGCTAATATCGCACATGGCTGCAATAGTGTGCGTGCAACAAAGATGGCTTTAAAAATGGCAGATATTGCAATCACAGAAGCTGGATTCGGTGCAGATCTCGGTGCTGAAAAATTCATGGATATCAAATGCAGAAAAGCGGGTTTAAAACCAGATGCTGTTGTTTTAGTTGCAACAGTACGAGCATTGAAGTATAATGGTGGAGTTGCCAAAGCTGATTTGGCAGAAGAGAATCTGGATGCACTGAAAAAAGGAATCGTGAATTTAGAGAAACATATTGAAAATATACAGAAATTCGGAGTACCTGTAATAGTTACACTGAATTCATTTATAACAGATACAGATGCTGAAAATGAATATATTCGTCAGTTCTGCGAAGAAAGAGGCTGTGAATTCGCACTTTCAGAAGTATGGGAAAAGGGCGGAGAAGGCGGAATTGCACTTGCAGAAAAGGTATTGAATACATTGGAAAATAAAGAAAGCCACTTCCATACGCTTTATGAAGACGAATTGTCTTTGAAAGAAAAAATCGAGAAAATTTCAAAAGAGATTTATGGTGCAGATGGTGTGGTTTATGAGCCGGCAGCACAAAAGCAGATTACAAAAATAGAAGCAATGGGATTTGGCGAATTTCCAATATGTATGGCGAAAAATCAATATTCATTCTCAGATGATGCAAAGAAGCTGGGAAGACCAGAAAACTTTGATATTCATATTCGTGAGGTTTATGTTGATGCAGGAGCAGGATTTGTTGTTGCACTGACAGGTTCGGTTATGACTATGCCTGGACTTCCAAAAGTGCCAGCTGCCAACAATATCGATGTGTCTGAAGATGGAAAAATTACAGGACTGTTTTAAGGAGAAACAAAAACAATGCAGTTAATCGATGGAAAAAAGATTTCAAAAGAAATTAAGGATGAATTAAAAGAAGAAGTAGCCGTATTAAAGGCGAATGGAAAAGAAGTGTGTCTTGCTGTTGTTCAAGTGGGAAACGATCCGGCATCTTCAGTTTATGTAAATAATAAAAAGAAAGCCTGTGCTTATATTGGTATCGAATCAGAAAGCTATGAACTGGCAGAAGAGACAACAGAAGAGGAGTTATTGCTTCTAATTGATCGTTTGAATAAAGAAGAACATGTAAATGGAATACTGGTTCAGTTGCCGCTTCCGGCCCATATTGACGAAGATAAGATCATACGTGCTATTTCTCCGGATAAGGATGTAGACGGATTTCATCCAGTCAGCGTAGGACGTCTGTGGATTGGAGAGAAAGGATTTTTATCTTGTACTCCGGCAGGTATTATTCAGTTATTAAAACGTTCCGGGATTACAATAGATGGAAAAGAATGTGTGATTGTCGGACGTAGCAATATCGTAGGAAAACCGATGGCTGCATTACTTTTAAGAGAAAATGGAACAGTTACAGTTACGCATTCACATACAAATAATTTAAAAGATATTACAAAGAGAGCGGATATTTTGATTGTTGCAATTGGCAGAAAGCAATTTATAACAGCAGACTATGTAAAAGAGGGTGCAGTTGTTATCGATGTGGGCATGCATCGTGATGAGAATAATAAGCTTTGCGGAGATGTTGCATTTGACGAAGTAGCAGAGCATACATCTGCAATTACCCCGGTTCCAGGAGGCGTAGGACCGATGACGATTGCAATGCTAATGAACAACTGTGTAGAAACAGTAAGAAAATAGGAGGAACCATTTATGAAATGTGCAAATTGTGGTGCAGATATTCCAGCGGGAATGCTTATATGTCCTGACTGTGGCACAGAAGTTCAGATGGTTCCGGACTATAATCCTTTAGATGATGTACTTACTCGTGAAGTAAAAGGTTCTGTAGAGGATGTGACACGCCCGTTGCCTAATAGCAGTGGTCAGGTACAGCAGCAAAGAAATCGTTCAAGACAACAACCACAGAATTCAACGCGTGTATTGAGTCAGGGAGAGTTAGACCGTATCCGTTCAAATCAGATGCGGACATCTCAAAAAAGCAATTATCGCGGGAGAGATACAGTTGGAGAAGAGAGGATCAGACCAACAAGACGTGATACAAGGGCACAACAGACGGATTATAGAACAGCGGATGAACGACGGCGTCAAAAAGCATTGCGGATGCAGCAGGCAAAAAAGAAACGTCGAAATACGATGATTGTTGTTATGGTTATTTTAGTTGCAGTTGGAATTAGTGGGATCCTTCTTTATCAGAATTCTTATTCGGGAACTTTAAACAAAGCAGAGAAAGCTTATCAGTCTAGTGAATATAGTAAAGCCATTCGCTATTACAATCTTGCAATTGCAAAAGACAATACGCGTGCGACAGCATATGTAGGACTATCAAAAGTATATATTGCCCAGGATGAATTGGATAAAGCAGAAAACATGTTCTTAAATGCGATTGATTCACAGCCGGAAAATGCAGATTTGTATGAGGCTCTTGCACAATTTTATATCAAGACGGATCAGGCAGATAAAATTTCAGGTACTTTGGACGGCAGTAGCAAAAATGTATTAAAAGAGATGAGTGATTATGTTTCTGACATGCCGGAATTTAGTCTGGAAGAAGGAACATATACAGAAGTGCAACAGGTTTCCTTGTCTGGAAATGGGAAAATTTATTATACAACAGACGGGAATGAACCGACAACTGACAGTACGTTATATACTGAGCCGATTCTGATTGAAGATGGTACGGTTGTTATAAAAGCAATTTGTGTAAATAAAAAGGGAATTCCTAGTTTGGTTGCAACCAAAACATATCAGGTTGAGATTCCAATTGAAGATGCACCAGCTGTTACACCATCTACCGGGCAATATACTTCTGCAACGCAGATCAGTATTACAGTTCCGGAAGGATATACAGCATATTATACAATGGATAATACAACACCAACAACAGCATCAACGCAATACACCGGTCCAATTGACATGCCGGAGGGACAGACTATTTTTTCCGCGATTCTTGTCAACAAGAATGGAAAAACAACACAGGTCACAAAAAGAAATTATGTATTGAATTTACAATAATATAAAAAGAAATCTGTTGGATAAAAAAGAATTCTTCAGATTTCTTTTTTGTTTATGAGATTAAAAACAGTAAAAATAGCATGCATTTGAAGTCTGATTTTTAGAACGGCAATTTTGAAAAAATCCAGTGTATTTATTACCAAAAATAAAGAAAAAATTTTGGTGATAATTCTTCACCTAATTTTCCAGATTGCCTTGTGTGAAAAGATTAACAGTGCTATAATATAAACATGTTAAAAAAATAACACATTGAAGGAGATGTAGTATAATGAGTCGATTTACATTACCAAGAGACATTTATCATGGAAAAGGATGTTTGGAAGAACTGAAAAATTTGAAAGGAACAAAAGCAATCCTCGTTGTAGGTGGTGGCTCTATGAAACGTCAGGGCTTTCTTGACAGAGCAGTGAACTACTTAAAAGAGGCAGGAATGGAAGTAGAATTATTCGAAGGCGTTGAGCCAGATCCATCTGTAGAGACTGTTATGAAAGGTGCTGAAGTAATGCGTGCATTCCAGCCAGACTGGATTGTTGCAATGGGTGGAGGATCACCAATCGATGCAGCAAAGGCAATGTGGGCATTTTATGAATATCCAGAAATTACTTTTGAAGATTTGATTACACCATTTAGTTTTCCAGAATTAAGACAGAAAGCAAAATTCTGTGCAATTCCATCTACATCTGGAACTGCAACAGAGGTAACAGCATTTTCAGTAATCACAAACTATCAGACAGGTGTAAAATATCCGCTTGCTGACTTTAATATCACTCCAGATGTTGCAATCGTAGATCCAGATCTTGTTGCAGGACTTCCTGTAAAACAGGTTGCATACACAGGTATGGATGCTTTAACACACGCTATTGAAGCATATGTATCAACATTGAATTGCCCATTCACAGATCCTCTTGCACTGCAGGCAATTGAGATGGTTCTGGAATATCTTCCAGCATCATACAACTGCAATATGGTAGCAAGAGAGCAGATGCACTATGCACAGTGTCTTGCCGGTATGGCATTCTCAAATGCATTGCTTGGTATCGTACATTCTATGGCACACAAAACAGGAGCAGCATTCTCAACAGGTCATATTCCACATGGTTGTGCAAATGCTATTTATCTGCCATACGTTATCAAATACAATGCAAAAGATCCTGTAGCAGCTTCACGTTATGCTGAAATCGCACGTAGAATGGGACTGGAAGGTGTTTCAGAGCAGGCATTGATCAATAGCCTTTGCAACAAAATCGATGAATTCAATGTAAAATTGAATATTCCAAAGACATTGAAAGAATTTGGAATCAACGAAGACGAATTCAAAGAAAAAGTTGCCAAGATTGCAGAGCTTGCAGTTGGTGATGCATGTACAGGCTCTAACCCACGTGCAATCGATCCTGCAAACATGGAAAAACTGTTAACATGCACATACTATGGTACAGAAGTAGATTTCTAATTTAATTTGCAAAAAAGGGGCGGGTGTCAGTAGAGCATCGGCCCCATTTTTTGTTGTATCGTTAAAATCTTCACTTGCCAAGCTGAATCATATAGCGTATTATAATTAAAGGGCGTTTTTTATTTCCGAACTAGGTATTGAGTTAGAAATGAAAGAGGAATAAGAGAAACCTAAATAAAAGGAGGAAGATCATGTATAAAATTTTAAAAGCAGAAAAACTGGCCGATAAGATTTTTTTGATGGATGTACATGCACCACGTGTTGCAAGTCACTGTCAGCCGGGACAGTTTGTTATCGTAAAGATGGATGACAAAGGAGAGAGAATTCCACTTACTATTTGCGATTATGATCGTGAAGCCGGAACAATCACAATTGTATTTCAGGAAGTTGGAGCATCTACGATAAGGATGGCTGATCTGAAAGAAGGAGACAGTTTCCGTGACTTTGTCGGACCACTTGGATGTCCATCAGAATTTGTTCATGAAGATCTCGAAGAATTAAAGAAGAAAAAAATCGTTTTTGTAGCTGGAGGTGTTGGTGCCGCACCTGTTTATCCACAGGTAAAATGGTTACATGCTCATGGAATTGAAGCAGATGTTATCCTTGGTGCAAAGACAAAAGATATGGTAATTCTTGAAAAGGAACTGGAAGCAGTTGCTGGTAATTTATATGTAACAACAGACGATGGCTCTTACGGACGTTCCGGAATGGTTACAGCTACCTTAGAAGACTTGGTTAGCAAAGAAGGAAAAACATATGATTCATGTGTCGCAATCGGACCAATGATTATGATGAAATTTGTTTGTCTGTTAACTAAAAAATTAGAGATTCCTACAATTGTCAGCATGAACCCGATCATGGTTGATGGTACAGGAATGTGTGGAGCTTGCCGTCTGCAGGTCGGTGATGAAATTAAATTCGCATGTGTAGATGGACCAGAGTTTGATGGACATCTTGTAGATTTCGATCAGGCAATGAAGAGAAGTCGGATGTATAAGACAGAAGAGGGTCGTGCGATTCTGAAACTGCAGGAAGGTGATACACATCACGGTGGCTGCGGAAATTGCGGAGGTGACAACTAATGGCAGATGTATTAAAGAAAGTTCCTGTAAGAGAACAGGATCCAAAAGTACGTGCAACTAATTTTGAAGAAGTATGTCTTGGATACAATAAAGAAGAGGCAATGGAAGAAGCTACTCGTTGCATTAACTGTAAAAATGCAAAATGTATTCAGGGATGTCCTGTATCTATCAATATTCCAGGATTTATTCATGAAGTAAAAGAAGGTAATATCGAAGAGGCTTATAAGATTATCGGACAGTCTTCAGCATTACCTGCTATTTGCGGACGTGTATGTCCACAGGAATCACAGTGTGAAGGAAAATGTATCCGTGGCATCAAAGGTGAGCCGATTTCTATCGGTAAACTGGAGAGATTTGTTGCAGATTATGCTTTGGAGCATGATATTAAACCAGTTGGAGCAGAAGAAAAGAACGGACATAAAGTTGCTGTTATCGGTTCAGGTCCTTCAGGACTTACATGTGCCGGCGACCTTGCAAAACTTGGTTACGATGTAACTGTATTTGAAGCACTTCATGAACTCGGTGGAGTATTGGTATATGGAATTCCAGAATTCCGTCTTCCAAAACAGAAAGTTGTAGCAAAAGAGATTGAAAAAGTAAAAGAGCTTGGAGTTAAATTTGAGACAAACGTTGTAATCGGAAAATCTACAACAATTGATATGTTGATTGAAGATGAAGGGTTTGAATCTGTATTTATCGGTTCAGGTGCAGGTCTTCCTAAATTTATGGGTATTCCTGGTGAAAATGCAAATGGCGTATTCTCTGCTAATGAGTATTTGACAAGAAGTAACTTGATGAAAGCTTTTGACGATTCTTATGACACACCAATTTCAGCCGGACATAAAGTAGCTGTTGTAGGTGGTGGTAACGTTGCTATGGATGCTGCAAGAACAGCACTTCGTCTTGGTGCAGAAGTACATGTTGTATATCGTCGTAGTGAAGAAGAACTTCCAGCACGAGTAGAAGAAGTGCATCATGCAAAAGAAGAGGGAATCATTTTTGATTTGCTGAGAAATCCAAAAGAAATCAAAGTAGATGAGAATGGTAACGTAACTGGAATGACAGTCGTTAAAATGGAACTTGGAGAGCCGGATGCATCAGGAAGAAGACGTCCTGTTGAAGTTGCAGGTTCTGAATATGACATTGATGTAGATACAGTGATTATGTCACTTGGTACATCACCAAACCCATTGATCTCTTCTACAACTGAAGGGCTGGAGATTAATAAATGGAAATGTATCGTAGCAGAAGAAGAAACTGGAAAAACATCTAAAGAGGGTGTATATGCCGGTGGAGATGCTGTTACCGGTGCAGCTACAGTTATCCTTGCAATGGGTGCCGGTAAAGCAGCGGCAAAGGGTATTGACGAATATCTTAGCAATAAATAGTTTAGAGAGAGTAATTTTGCACTGAATAATTTTAGATGCAATGCATAAAATAATTATGAGGATATAGGTTTTTCCTATATCCTCGTTTTTTAGACATTAGGGGATTTATATGAAGATCACATTGATTACAGTTGGAAAAATAAAAGAAAAGTATTTGAAAGATGCAATTTCAGAATATAGTAAACGTTTGAGCCGTTATTGCAAATTAGAAATCATAGAAGTTGCTGATGAAAAAACTCCTGATAACGCAAGTCAGATTGTTGAAGACGGAATTCGTGATAAAGAAGGAGAACGTATCTTAAAATATGTGAAAGAAGATGCATTTGTTGTTACTTTAGAAATCAAGGGAAAACTCTTGACCTCTGAAGAACTGGCTGATAAAATTGAAACTCTGGGTATTCAAGGGACCAGTCATATCATATTTATTATTGGTGGTTCAATAGGCCTTGGAAATGAGGTGTTAAAACGCTCAAACTATGCGTTGAGTTTTTCTAAAATGACATTTCCACACCAACTGATGCGTGTAATTTTACTGGAACAGATATATCGGAGTTATAGAATAATAAATCACGAACCATACCACAAGTAAGTCATTTAATAGATAAAAAATATAAGCAAAAGAAGAGGATTTTAAAACATGCAAGAAGCAACACAAGATATACAGGAAGAAGGCATGGCATTCTTAGAAACTGTCAAAGAAAAATTGAAACAGAAATTGGCACAGCTTTATGAAACTCTTTTGGACGGACAAAAAGAGATAGATCAGATGCAAGAATATTTCTGGGATAATTATACAGAGATGGATGAATATGGTTATGAATATTATGATAACCAACAGGCATTACTGCAACAGGTAAATGCAAATCAGAATACATTGTCAATGAAACATCGACTTGAGTCTTTGTTAGATTCACCTTTTTTCGGACGTGTTGATTTTCTGTATGATGGAGACGAAGAACCCGAATCATTTTATATTGGCATTGCAAATTTTGCAGAAGACACTGGAAGGCAGCCTCTTATTTATGACTGGAGAGCACCGATAAGCAGTTTATTTTATGATTATGATAAAGGCAATGCTTCTTATGAAGCACCGGCTGGAATAATTACAGGTGAAATTACAGCAAAAGGACAATATAAAATAAAAAAAGGTAAAATTATATATGCTTTTGAAAGTGATATGCTGATAGATGATGAAATTTTAAAACAAGAATTAGGAAGCAATGGCGATGTTCAATTAAAAAGCATTATTAGAACAATACAAAAAGAACAAAATGAGATTATCAGGAACACCAAGGATCAAATATTGATTATTCAGGGGGCAGCGGGAAGTGGAAAAACATCTATTGCTTTACACAGAATTGCTTATCTGCTATATCATGATCGTAAAAATTTAAAATCATCAAACATTTTAATTTTATCTCCCAATAGTGTGTTTTCTGATTATATTTCACATATTCTTCCAGAACTTGGTGAAGAGAATATTCAGGAAATGAGTTTTGATATTTTTGCTTACAAAGAATTAAAAGAATTTGTCTATGATTGCGAAGATCGCTATCATCAATTGGAACGGCAGTTACATGATTGTCCATCAAGTGAGATTCATCGTTACAGATACAAACAGTCTTTTGATTTTATCGGACAGATGGAAGGTTTTCTTGCTGCATTAGAAGATCGCTTGATTGATTTTCATGATATTGAATGGCGTGGATACCATAAGTCAGAAGAAGATTTAATCCAATTATTTTATTTCAAATTTCAAGACACTCCGATTTTGGTAAGAATGGATGCAATTAAAGAATATTTTATTGATGAGGTTGAAACCAGTATGGGACGTGATCTTAAGGAAGATGAACACATTTATTTTGATGAACTTTTTGATAAAATGTATCAGACAAAAGATTTGTATATTATTTATAATTGGTTTTTAGAAGATATAGATTCTCCAGTGTTGCCAAAAGTGTCGTATGAACGTCGCATACTGAAATATGAAGATGTATATCCGATGCTCTATTTAAAATATCGACTCTATGGAAAGAAACAGCATCACCGTATTAAACATGTGGTGATTGATGAAATGCAGGATTATTCTTATTTACAGTATACAATTTTACAAACAATGTTTGATTGCAAGATGACGATACTTGGAGATAAGGCACAATCTATGGATGAACAAACACAAGATGTTCTTGCTTTCCTGCCGAAAATATTTGGAAAACAAGTTCGGAAAATTGTTATGAATAAGAGTTATCGAAATACAGTTGAAATTGCAAAGTATGCAGCAGGACTGACAGGTATTTGTGATTTGGAATTGTTTGACCGTCATGGAAAAGACGTGGTAGAAAAAACTTTTTCATCAGTAGAATCAGTAATTTCTGAAATTTTGAAAAATATTAATTTGGATAAATATGAAACAGCAGCGGTTTTAGCCAGAACAGAGAAGGAAGCTTTTGAATTATATAGTTTATTAAAAAGAAAAGATGAAAATGTCTCTTATATGGATCGAGATACATCTGTTTTTCAGAAAGGGCTGACGATCACCACATACTACCTTGCAAAAGGATTAGAGTTTGATCAAGTTTTCACTGTTCGTTCGGATATTGAAACAAATATGTCAAAACAGGCAGATTATATTTGTGCGACAAGAGCGTTACATGAGTTATATATGTATACCTTGGAAAATAATAAATAAAAAATCTTTGTTCATTCATAGAAAAGAAAGTTCTCTCATAGATTTTTTATAAAAAAGAATACGTGATCGTGTATATGAGAGCAAAGCAGAAGCAAGATCAGTTAAAGAATAAGATTACTTCTGTTACAGGAATGCCCGATGAGGTTATTTTAGGAGCATCGGTTATAAATATACTTGGATATCATAAGTTATATATAGAAAACTATCGTGGAATCCTTGAATATACTTCTTGCCTGATACGTATTCAGACAAAACAGACACAAATACGTGTTGTTGGAAAGAAATTAAAAATAGAATATTATACAAATTTAGAAATGAAAATCACAGGAGATATTTGTTCGATAGAATTTTGTAAATAAGGAGTTTTCTATTGATACATTCAATCATCCAATATCTTCAAGGGTATTTGATTTTATGCGTGGAAGGAGATTCGGCAGAGCGCTTTTTGAATTTATGTTCATATCATAAAATATATATATGGAATGTAACCATTCATGACAATGTTTATGAATTACAAATAAGAATCAAAGATTTTCGAAAAATCCGCCCGATTGCCCGGAAAACGCATACACATGTAAAAATAAAAAATCGTTTTGGCTTTCCGTTCTTTATATATTCTCATAAAGTAAGGGTTTTCTTTCTTGTTGGAATTATTTTTTGTATCTGTTTGTTAAAAGAATGCTCCGCCAGAATATGGGATGTGCATTTTAGCGGAAATCAAGAACTGACTGCAGAATCACTAATGGATTTTTTGCAGACAATTTCTATATATCCTGGAATGCGTAAAGAAAAAATAGATTGTTTTCAGGTAAATAAAGTACTTCGTGAACAATATCCTGAGATTGTATGGGTGTCTACTTCGCTAGATGGAAGTATTCTTCAAATTAAAATCAAAGAAAATGAAATGCGAAGAAATAACATACCTTCATTGGAAGACGCAGAAGGGATAGATTTGATCGCAACTTGTGATGGAGTTATAACACAAATTATAACAAGAAAAGGAATCCCCCTTGTACATGTCGGAGATCAAGTAAAAAAAGGAGATATCCTGGTATCTGGAAGATTGGAAATCAAGAATGATTCCCAGGAAATTATCCGTTATCAATATGAACATTCTGATGCGGATATTTTTGCAGATACAATAAAAGTATATACGGATAAAATTTCAAGGAAGTATAAGCAAAAACAGTATAATAAAAAAGAACAACGATTTACTATCTTTTTTAGGATAAAATCCTGGTCTATTGAAATTGGAAGCCTGAGAAATTCCTTTTCGAATGTTGAAAAGGAATCAGTGGAATATCAGATTCAATTTGGTGAAAATTTTAAATTGCCGATTTATTATGGATATGCGAAGGCTAAGGGGTATCATTTTATACCCAAAAATTATTCAAAAGAAGAATTAAAAACAAAATTGAATTTGAATTTTGAACAATTTCTCCAAAAATTGGAAGAAAAGGGTATTCAAATAACAGGGAAAAGTGTTAATATACATTTATATGACGTTTTTGCATCGGCAGATGGAACATTATATTTAAATCAGACAATTACACAACCTGTCGAGACAGAAATGATGGAAATTGAAAGGAACGAACCGGAATGAGCTTATCGGAATTAAATATTGATATCCCGGCTGAACACGAAAAAAACGTGTTCGGCCAGTTTGATGTATTTGCGAAAAAAATAGAACGTACATTTCATGTAACATTGATCTCACGAGATGGCATAATTAAAATTCTTGGTGAACAGTCACTGGCGCAGAAAGCATATCGTGTACTTAGCCAGCTTACAGAATTATCCCGCAGAGGAAATACGATCACAGAACAAAATGTAAATTATGCAATTTCACTTGTGTTTGAGGGCCAGGAAGAAGAAATTGTAGAAATAGATAAAGATTTAATTTGTCATACATTACAAGGAAAACCAATCAAACCAAAGACACTTGGTCAGAAAAAATATGTAGATGCGATACGGAATGGAATGATCACTTTCGGATTAGGACCGGCAGGAACGGGAAAAACGTATTTAGCAATGGCAATGGCAATCACTGCATTTAAAAATAATGAGGTGAGTCGAATTATTTTAACAAGACCTGCTATTGAAGCAGGAGAAAAGCTTGGATTCCTTCCAGGTGATCTGCAGAGCAAGATCGATCCATATCTCCGACCGTTATATGATGCATTATATCAGATTATGGGAGCGGAGAGCTTTATTAAAAATCAGGAAAAGGGATTGATTGAAGTGGCCCCTCTCGCATATATGAGAGGACGTACTTTGGATAATGCGTTTATCATTCTGGATGAAGCACAAAATACAACACCTGCCCAGATGAAGATGTTTCTTACGCGAATCGGGTTTGGTTCCAAGGTTGTTATTACCGGAGATTCTTCGCAGAAGGATTTACCGGCAGGAAGTGTGTCTGGATTAGATGTTGCGGTAAAGGTAGTCAAAGATATTGAAGATATCAGCATTTGTACTTTGACAAGTAAGGATGTTGTGCGCCATCCACTTGTACAACGTATTGTAAAAGCGTATGAAGCATACGAAAATAAAAGTACTCGTTCGGGGAAAACAAATGCAAAAAGGAGAAAATCATGAGTTTATATATAGAAGATGAGAGCAGTATTACACTTCCGATTGAGACGGAATCAATTGCAAATCTTGTGGTAGAAGCAGCATTGGATTATATTCAGTGTCCGTTTGAAGCAGAAGTAAACTTGTTACTGACAGATGATGAAGCAATTCATGAAATGAATCAGGAATTTAGACAGGTAGACCGCTCTACAGATGTATTGTCTTTTCCAATGTTAGAATATGCAAATCCAGGTGATTTTTCAGAAATTGAAGAACAAGAAGATGCATTCAACCCAGAGACCGGAGAATTGATGCTTGGAGATATTGTGATTTCAAAAGAACATGTTCTTGCACAGGCAGAAGCTTATGCACATTCTCCAAAGCGGGAGTTTGCTTTTCTTATTGCACATAGTATGCTTCATCTATTTGGGTTCGATCACATGGAAGAGGAAGAACGTATGATAATGGAAGCAAAGCAGCGGGAAATTATGGAAAAAGTACAAATATTACGCTAACTGACGGAGGGGATGATGACGAATTTACAAAGTAATAAAAAAACAAAGAAAAAAGATGATTTTTTGATGCAGGGAGCAATATTGGCAATTGCAATGTTTCTTACAAAAATCATCGGAGTTGTATATAGAATTCCATTGACAAATATCCTGGGAGACGAAGGAAACGGATTCTACGGTTATGCATTTGAGGTTTATGCGATGGCCTTGATGCTTTCAACATTTAGTCTTCCTGTTGCAGTTTCAAAGTTAGTTTCAGCAAGACTTGCAATGCATCAGAAACGAAATGCGTTTCGAGTGTTTCTTGGAGCGTTGGCATTTTCAATTGTCGTAGGACTGGTTATCTCACTTTTAATCTTTTTTGGAGCAGGGGCAATTTCTACGCATATGATGGAATCTCCGCTCAGTGTATATGCACTTCGAGTATTGGCTGTAGGTCTTTTTATTGTTGCTGTTCTTGGTGTTCTTCGAGGCTATTTCCAGGGACTTGGAACTATGGTCCCAACTGCGATCTCGCAGATCATTGAGCAGATTATCAATGCAATCGTAAGTATTGCAGGGGCAAAAGTACTGTTTGATGTTGGGGCAGCAGCAGGTAAAAAATCAGGAGAAGAATTACTTGGTCCGGCATATGGAGCTGCCGGTGGAACTCTTGGAACAGTAGTGGGTGCATTTGCGGCGTTATTATTCTTGCTTTTTGCGATTTTCTTATATCGAAATAATATTCGTAGACAGTTAAAAAGTGATACTACTCGTAGAAAAGAAAGTTATAAGCGTATAATTAAAATCCTGTTAATTACAATTGCACCGATTGTTTTCAGTACCGCAATTTATAATATCAATCAGATTTTAGATCTGACAATATTCAATAAGGTTATGGCAGCACAAGGATTTACGGAGAAAGAGTATATGGCTTTACAGGGAATTTATACTGGAAAGTATAATACATTGATTAATGTGCCGCTTGCAATGGCAAATGGATTGGCGGCTTCAATTATTCCGAGTATGACAACAGCCGTTGCAGTGCATGACAAAAACCAGATTCATGAAAAAATCAGTCAATCGATTCGATTTACAATGATTATTGCAATTCCATGTTTTATTGGATTTATTGTACTTGGGTCTCCGCTTATGGTTCTTTTGTATAATGATACAAGCAAAACACCGGCAACATTGCTCGCTATTGGCTCGATTACGGTTGTTTTGTATTGCTGGTCAACTGTTTCAAACTCAATTTTACAAGGTCTTGATAAGTTATCTGAACCTGCTAAAAATGCAGGGATTTCATTGGTTGTACATTTGATCGCATTATTTATTATGTTAGTTGTATTAAAATGGAATATCTATGCGTTAGTAGGAAGTAATATTGTTTTTGCAATTTGTATGTGCCTGCTCAATGCACGTGCAATTCATAAAGCATGTGATTATCGCCAGGAAATTGATAATACATTTGTCAAACCATTGATTGCAGCATTGATTATGGGTGCAGTTACGTATCTTGTACATTTCATTTTTGATCTTTTGGTTGGAGGGCGTTTTGCTGCAACATGTATTGCAATTTTATTTGCAGTGATTGTTTATGCATTTGCATTATTAAAACTCGGGACATTGTCAAATGATGACATCCGGGCATTACCACAGGGAGATAAGATTTTACATATTTGTAAAAAATTCCATCTGCTTCCAAAATATAGAATGTTATAAATTTAACTGAATAAGAAATAAAAAGAAGCCAATACTATATAAAAAAGGAGAGATCCTATGAGAAAATATTTTATTGGCTTTTTTTCTATTATTTTAATAGTATTTAGTGTAATTACAGTAGGATATCAATTGACTTATAAGTATACGAATACAAAAGCTCAACAGAGTAAGGAACAGATGCTGACAGAACGTATTGAAAAATCAGGAAGCATCAGCACAAAAGGGGATGCAGTAAAAAATAACGGGTATTATATTTCTTCCCTGCAAGGATATATTGTCGTATATTGTGATGACCATAAAACGGTATATGAAGTAACCGATATTCCGATAAATTCACTTCCTAAAGATATACAGGAAAAAGTAATGAATTCAATGTATATTGAAAGTGCAGAGGAGTTATATCAATTTTTAGAAAACTATTCAAGCTGAGAGTAGAGAATTTTGGCAGACGGGTAGACGAAATAAAAAAAATAGTGTAGTATAGTTATGTTTACGAGAAATTTACATGGAAAAGTAAAGTGAGGAATTACAATGGATGAGCGAAAGATAGCAAGAATTAATGAATTATATAGAAAATCAAAAGCAGAAGGACTGACAGAATCCGAGAAAAAAGAACAGAAACTTTTACGACAGGAGTATCTGGAAAGTATTCGCGGTAACCTGCGCAGCCAGTTAAATAATATCGATATCAAGGAAAAAGATGGAAGTATCATAAACCTTGGTGAAAAATACGGAAGAAAAATTGGAAACTAGGAAGGGTGTTTGAATTATGTTAAATGGACTTCCGGGGGATCCGGTTATGTTGTTAAGTGTCGTAAATACAAAATTACGAGATCAATATCACGACCTAAATGTATTGTGTGATGATATGAATGTTGCAAAAGAAGAGATAGAATCAAAATTAAATGCGATTGATTATTTCTATGATAGTAACCGTAATCAATTTGTTTAATGATAGGACAAAGGCAGGTTTGCGAAAAGTTATTTCGTAAGCCTGCCGTTTTATATATTAGAAAAGCAGTTGAAAAAAAACATTTTGTAACGTATAATATAATATCGTCTTAATATTGAAAGGAACATTGGAAAACGATGGAATATAATAACAATAAAGAAATAGAAAAAATATTAGAAGAGATTGATATAAGTGAAGAAGCACCAATTGAAGAGCCTATGCGCCAGTATTATTTTATCAAAAAAGGGAGAGCGTATGTTGCCGAGTTGAGCGAAAAATTAGATCGCCCTCTTTATGTCTGTGTAAACACTTTTGGTTGTCAGATGAACGCGAAAGACTCTGAAAAATTGCTTGGTATTCTTGAACAGATGGGTTATAAAGAAGAAACAGATGAAAATAAAGCAGATTTTGTTATTTATAATACCTGTACTGTTCGTGAAAATGCGAATCTGCGTGTTTATGGACGTCTTGGACAGCTTAACCGCATTAAAAAGAAGAACCCACATATGATGATTGGATTATGCGGATGCATGATGCAGGAACCGGAAGTTGTAGAAAAGTTAAAGAAGAGTTACAGATTTGTTGATCTGATTTTTGGAACCCATAATATTTATAAATTTGCAGAACTGATTGTAACATGCTTTGAATCAGAACGTATGGTGATCGATATCTGGAAGGATACGGATAAAATTGTTGAAGATTTGCCGACAGATCGTAAGTATTCATTCAAATCTGGTGTAAATATTATGTTTGGCTGTAATAATTTCTGCAGCTATTGTATTGTACCTTATGTGCGTGGACGAGAAAGAAGCCGTAATCCGAAAGATATTATTCGAGAGATAGAGAAGCTGGTTGCTGATGGAGTAGTAGAAGTCATGCTTCTTGGACAAAATGTAAATTCATACGGGAAAAATCTGGATGAGCCAATGACATTTGCTCAACTTTTACAGGAGATTGAAAAAATAGAAGGGCTTGAACGTATCCGTTTTATGACCTCCCATCCAAAGGATTTATCAGATGAACTGATTGAAGTAATGGCACATTCAAAAAAAATCTGTAAACACCTTCATTTACCGGTTCAATCAGGAAGTACAGATATCTTAAAGAAGATGAATAGAAGGTATACAAAAGAACAGTATTTATTACTGGTAGAGAAAATCAAAAAGGCAATTCCGGATATTTCACTTACAACAGATATTATTGTTGGATTTCCGGGAGAGACAGAAGAAGATTTTCAGGAAACGTTGGATGTAGTACGTAAGGTGCGCTATGACAGTGCCTTTACATTCCAATATTCAAAGCGTACAGGAACTCCTGCTGCCGTACTTGAAGACCAGATTTCACCGGAGGTCATGAAAGATCGTTTTGATCGTCTGTTAAAAGAAGTCCAGACAATCTCAGCAGAAGTGTGCAGTGTACATAAAGGAACGATACAGCGTGTTCTTGTTGAAACCAAAAATGATCATGACGAGCATCTGGTGACAGGTCGTATGAGCAACAATCTGCTTGTTCATTTTCCGGGAGATGCTTCATTGATTGGAAAATTAGTTGATGTTGAACTCAAAGAATGTCATGGATTTTATTATATGGGAGAAATCGTTTCTTAAGAAAAAATTTTTCGGGCAATATTTTTACCAAAAACGTCCAAACTATGTAGCAAAACTATATAGGAGGACGTTTTTGCATGAAAAGATTAAAAGAATATACTGGATTGTGGGCTTTAGGCGGAATGTTATATTATGGAATAGAAGTAATTTTTCGAGGTTTTTCACATTGGTCTATGTTTGTGCTGGGAGGAATCTGCATGATGTTTTGTGGGCAGCAGGGAGTGTGGACAAAGTGGGAGGACCCATTGTGGATGCAGGTAGTAAGATGTTCAATCTTTGTTACAGCAGGAGAATTTATTACAGGAATTATTGTAAATAAATGGTTGAAGCTGAATGTATGGGATTATTCGGATCAGCCGTTTCATCTTCTTGGACAAATTTGTTTTGCATTCATTATTTTATTTTCCGGGTTATGCGTGATAGCGATTTATTTATCAGCGTATTTTTTACACTTTATTTGTGGTGAAAAAAAACCACATATCCATGTTTTATAAAAAGTCGAAAAATGTTATAATAAATTGGATTTCTTTTGAGATACATTAATTTGAATTGAAAGGATGGCGTAATAAGTGGCTGAAATGACACCGATGATGCAGCAATATATGGAGACAAAGTCTCAATATCCGGACTGCATTTTATTTTATAGATTAGGTGATTTCTATGAGATGTTTTTTGATGATGCATTGACTGCATCCAAAGAATTAGAAATCACATTGACAGGAAAGAATTGTGGGATGGAAGAACGTGCACCAATGTGCGGAGTTCCTTATCACGCAGTAGATGGATATTTGACAAAATTAGTATCTAAAGGATATAAAGTAGCAATCTGTGAGCAGGTTGAGGATCCAAAACAGGCAAAAGGTATTGTGAAGCGTGAAGTAGTGCGAATTGTAACACCTGGAACTATTTTGGATGCAGCCGCAATTGACGAGAGCAAGAATAATTATATTATGTGTATTGTATACATTGCGGATCGCTATGGATTGTCAGTTGCAGATGTAACTACCGGAGATTATTTTGTGACAGAACTGCCGGACGGACAAAAATTAAAAGATGAAATTTTTAAATTTATGCCGTCAGAAATTATTTGCAATGAATCATTCTATATGAGTGGAATGGATCTTGAAGATATGAAAAATCGACTTGGAATTACAATTTATTCATTGGAATCATGGTATTTTGATGATGAAATTTGTAAATCTAAATTAATGGAACATTTCAAGGTGTCTTCGCTGCAAGGACTTGGACTTTCGGATTATGATTGTGGAGTGATCAGTGCGGGGGCACTGCTTCAATATTTATTGGAAACACAAAAAAATGATCTGTCCCATATGACACATATCACACCGTATACGACCGGAAAATATATGATGCTGGATAGTTCTACAAGACGGAATCTGGAGTTATGTGAAACTTTACGTGAGAAACAAAAAAGAGGCTCCTTATTATGGGTATTGGATAAAACCAAAACAGCTATGGGTGCTAGAACATTACGAAAATATATTGAACAACCGTTGATTGAGCGTACCGAAATAGAACGTCGTCTGGATGCTGTTACAGAATTAAAAGAAGAGGCTATTTCCAGAGAAGAGATCAGAGAGTATTTATCTCCTGTATATGACTTAGAAAGATTGATTACAAGAATTACGTATGGCTCAGCCAATCCGCGAGATCTTACTGCTTTTTCAACATCATTGGAAATGCTGCCGGCTATCCATTATATATTAGAAGATATGAAATCCGACTTGTTATGTGAGATTTGTAAAGAAATGGATACGCTGGAGGATTTATGTTCCCTTGTAAAATCAGCAATTGCACAAGAACCACCAATTGCTATGAAAGAAGGAAATATTATACGCGATGGCTACAGCGAGGAAGTAGATACACTTCGTCGTGCAAAATCGGATGGAAAAACATGGCTTGCGAAACTGGAAGAGCAGGAACGTGAAAAGACAGGAATTAAAAACCTAAAGATTAAATATAACAAAGTGTTTGGATATTATTTGGAAGTAACAAATTCTTATAAAGAGCTTGTGCCGGAATATTATACCCGTAAACAGACACTGGCAAATTCGGAAAGATATATTACATCTGAATTAAAAGAACTGGAAGACACTATTTTAGGTGCAGAAGATAAACTTTATGCACTGGAATATGAATTATATTGTACTGTTCGAGATACGATTGCAGGAGAAGTTATCCGAATTCAGAAAACAGCGAAAGCCGTTGCAGCATTGGATGTGTTTACATCACTTGCACTTGTTGCAGAACGCAATAACTATATCCGCCCTACAATCAATGTTCAGGGAAAAATTGATATTAAAGATGGGCGACATCCAGTTGTAGAGCAGATGATTCCAAATGGCTCATTTATTTGCAATGATACCGTGCTGGATGATAAAAAGCAGAGGATTTCTATTATTACAGGTCCGAATATGGCTGGTAAATCTACATATATGAGACAAGTTGCCCTTATTGTGCTGATGGCACAGCTTGGCTCTTATGTGCCTGCTTCTAAAGCAAACATTGGACTTGTGGATCGTATTTTTACCAGAGTCGGAGCCTCAGATGATCTTGCATCAGGACAAAGTACATTTATGGTAGAGATGACGGAAGTAGCTAATATTTTACGAAATGCTACAAGTAAGAGTCTGCTTGTATTGGATGAAATTGGTCGAGGAACAAGTACATTTGACGGCCTTTCTATTGCATGGGCAGTTGTAGAATATATCAGTGATGCAAAATTACTTGGCGCGAAAACATTATTTGCAACACATTATCATGAGCTAACAGAGTTAGAAGGAAAAATCAACAATGTAAACAATTATTGTATCGCGGTGAAAGAAAAGGGTGATGATATCGTATTTTTGCGAAAGATTGTAAAAGGCGGAGCAGACAAGAGTTATGGTATTCAGGTAGCAAAACTGGCAGGAGTTCCGGATATTGTAATCAATCGAGCAAAAGAAATCGTAGAGGAACTGGCGGATGAAGATATTACTTCACGTGTCAGTGAAATTGCTTCCAGAGAGGCTGAAGCAAAGAAAAAAACAAAGTCTAAAAAATATGATGAAGTAGATATTGCACAGTTTTCTTTATTCGATACAGTAAAAGACGATGATGTTCTTGAAGAACTGAAATCTATTGATGTAGGTAATCTGACTCCAATCGATGCCTTAAATACCATTTACAGACTTCAGAACAAATTAAAAAATCGCTGGTAAAAGGAGTACATAATGCAGCATATTCAAGTATTAGATCAGGTTACAATTGATAAAATTGCCGCTGGGGAAGTGATTGAACGACCGGCTTCTATTGTGAAAGAACTTGTAGAAAATGCGATTGATGCCGGAGCAACACATGTTACAATTGAGATCGAAGAAGGTGGAATCTCATTGATCCGTATTACCGATGACGGAAGTGGTATTATGAAAGAAGATATCCGCAATGCATTTTTGCGTCATTCTACAAGTAAGATCCGTAATGTGGAGGATTTGCTTCACATTACATCTCTTGGATTTAGAGGAGAGGCATTATCAAGCATTGCGGCAGTTACAAAGGTGGAAGTAATCACAAAAACAAAAGAGGCTATACTTGGAACAAGATATGTAATTGAAGGCGGACAAGAACTTTCATTAGATGAAGCCGGATCTTCTGACGGAACAACTTTTATAATAAGACAGTTATTCTATAATGTCCCTGCAAGACGCAAATTTTTAAAAACTGCAATGACAGAAGCGGGACATGTACAAGATTTGTTAATACGATTGGCATTATCTCATCCGGAAGTTGCATTTCGATTTTTAAATAATAATCAAGAGAAGCTTAGAACTTCCGGAAGCGGAAAATTAAAGGATGTGATCTATAATATTTATGGACGTGATGTTGCATCTAATTTACTGGAATTGGATTATCGGCAAGGAGGCATTCATATTACCGGGTATCTTGGGAAACCTTTGATCACAAGAGGAAATCGTAATTTTGAGACATTTTTTGTGAACGGACGTTATGTAAAAAGTACGATGATCTCAAGAGCTGTTGAAGATGCGTATAAAGATTTCATGATGCAACATAAATTTCCATTTGTAGTATTGCATTTCCAGGTGGATACAGAAACAGTAGATGTAAATGTGCATCCGACAAAGATGGAACTTCGTTTTCAAAATCAACAAGAAGTATATAAAACCGTATTTGAAGCAATACATCGACAATTATTAGAACCGGAATTGATTCCACAGGTGGAAGTTCCAGAACCATTGACATCGCCTGTTCAGGAAAAAAAGAAGACTCCGTCACCGGATCTTAAACTTGTAAGACGAGCAATCCCATCCGATTCAAAGGAAGCTTCAGTTTCGATTGCGACAACACCGAGAGATTCTGCGGCACAGACAGTGCCAGAGCCGGTGAAAGAGGAACCTCATAACGAGGATTACTTTATCCGTAAAATGAGAGAGCGTGTTATGTCTTATCATAATCGGAATTCTTCAGCAGAGGTGAAAGATCAGAAAAAGATTTTCAGACCGGAAGAACAGAAAAAACGGATACAGACTTCGGTTCGTGAAGCTACAACATATAAGATAAATGAGACACCGGTAGTCCAGAAACCAGAGCAACTGAATTTATTTGAAGAAAAGTTATTAAAACGGGAGGTCCGGGCAGAGTATCGTCTGATTGGACAAGTATTTGATACCTACTGGCTTGTTCAATTTCAGGATAATCTTTATATTATAGACCAGCATGCCGCTCATGAACGTGTTTTATATGAACGGACTTTAAAAGAAATGAAAAACCGGGAGTTTACCTCACAGTATTTAAGTCCTCCGATCATACTGACACTTTCTATGCAGGAAGCAGAACTGCTTAAGACACATAAAGAACGTTTTGAGCGTATAGGTTTTGAAATCGAGCCGTTCGGGGGCGAGGAATATGCGATACGTGCGGTTCCTGCAAATTTATTTAGCATTGCAAAAAAAGAGCTTTTTATGGAAATGCTGGACAATCTGGCAGATGGTCTTAGCACCAATATGACACCGGATATCATTGATGAAAAAGTAGCATCTATGTCATGTAAAGCGGCTGTAAAAGGAAATAACCGATTATCAGCACAAGAAGTTGACGCATTAATCGGTGAACTATTAGAATTGGAGAATCCGTATCATTGTCCACATGGTCGTCCTACGATTATTGCAATGTCAAAAAAAGAATTGGAGAAAAAATTCAAGAGGATTGTATAATATGAAAAAACCTTTAGTTATTTTAACAGGACCAACGGCTGTTGGAAAAACAAAAGCATCTATCGGTCTTGCCAAAGCAATTGGCGGGGAAATTATTTCTGCTGATTCCATGCAGGTCTATAAGCAAATGGATATTGGTTCAGCAAAAATAAAGCCTTCGGAAATGGATGGAATTCCACATTATCTTGTAGATATCTTGGAGCCGGATGAAGAATTTCACGTTGTTCTTTTTCAACAGATGGCAAAACAGGCAATACAGAAAATCTATGAGAAAGGGAAAATACCAATCCTCGTAGGAGGAACTGGATTTTATATTCAGGCGGTTTTGTATGATATTGATTTCTCAGAAAATGAAAAAGATACGTCTTATCGAGAAGAACTGGAAAAACTGGCACAAACAAAAGGTGCAGAATATCTTCATGACCGTTTACGGGAAGTAGATGAAAAATCGGCACAGGACATTCACGCCAATAACGTAAAACGTGTCATTCGTGCATTAGAATATTTTCATCAAACCGGAGAAAAAATATCAGAGCATAATGAAGAACAACGAAAAAAAGTATCTCCATATAATTTCTCTTATTTTGTATTGAACGATGAGAGAGCACATTTATATGAGAAAATTAATCTTCGTGTGGATCAGATGATAAATGAAGGTCTGGTAAGAGAAGTACAGTCTTTAAAAGAAAAAGGTTATACAAGAGATATGGTTTCCATGCAAGGTCTTGGATATAAAGAAATGTTAGATTACTTAGATAATAAGTGCTCGTTGGAAGAGGCTGTTGAAATTATCAAGCGGGATACAAGACATTTTGCAAAGCGACAAATCACATGGTTTAAAAGAGAATCCGATGTTACGTGGATTGATAAAAAAGAATATGATTATAACGAAGAAAGAATTCTAAAAGCAATGCTTCAGGAATTGAAAGAAAGAGGAATTATAAATGAATACAATAATGGATGAAATGTATCAAAATTTAGGAATATCAAAAGTGGTGCTTGATGCCGGAAATAGAATCGAGCAAGAGTTGAAATCACGATTTGCAAATTTTGACAAGGTAGCAGAATATAATCAATTAAAGGTTCTTCATGCGATGCAAAAAAATCGTGTCAATGAAGGCTGCTTTCACTATGCAAGCGGATATGGATACAACGACCAGGGACGTGATACTTTAGAGCAGGTTTATGCTGACACGTTCCATACAGAAGCAGCATTGGTTCGTCCACAAATTACTTGTGGAACACATGCGCTTGCACTTGCACTATCCGCAAATTTACGTCCGGGAGACGAACTCCTCTCTCCGGTTGGAAAACCTTATGATACTTTGGAAGAGGTAATTGGAATTCGTCCATCAAAAGGTTCTCTTGCTGAATACGGGATTACATATCGTCAGGTTGAACTTTTGGAAGATGGTTATTTTGATTATCCCGCCATTGAGAAAGCAATCAACGAGAAAACAAAACTGATCACGATTCAACGTTCAAAAGGTTATCAGACACGTCCTAGTTATTCAGTAGAAAAAATCGGTGAATTGATTGCATTTGTAAAAAAGATAAAACCAGATGTAATTTGTATGGTTGATAACTGTTATGGGGAATTTGTCGAGACGATTGAACCAAGTGATGTTGGGGCAGATATGATAGTTGGTTCTTTGATCAAAAATCCGGGTGGTGGACTTGCACCAATCGGTGGATATGTGGCAGGACGCAGTGATCTGATCGAAAACTGTGCGTATCGTCTTACTTCACCAGGACTTGGAAAAGAAGTTGGAGCATCGCTTGGTGTAATGCAGTCATTTTATCAAGGATTTTTCCTGGCACCAACCGTTGTAAGCAGTGCCATCAAAGGAGCTGTATTTGCTGCGAATATATATGAACGTCTTGGTTTTGGAGTGATTCCGAATGGTCAGGAATCCAGACATGATATTATTCAGGCTGTTGAATTAGGAACAGCTGATGGCGTGATCGCATTTTGCAAGGGAATCCAGGCCGCTGCACCAGTGGACAGTTTTGTAACACCGGTGCCATGGGCAATGCCTGGATATGACAGCGATGTGATTATGGCAGCAGGAGCATTTGTGCAAGGGTCTTCAATCGAATTAAGTGCGGATGGTCCTATTAAACCACCATATGCTGTATATTTTCAGGGCGGTCTTACATGGCCACATGCAAAGCTGGGAATTTTACAATCTTTGCAGCAACTTGTATCGGTAGGTATTGTAACAGAAGAACAATTAAAAAATTTGTAGTCAGAGGATAGATTAATGAGACATGTCGCAGTAATCGGAGGTGGTGCAGCCGGAATGATGGCTGCAATCACTGCCGCACGTGAGGGAGTAAAGGTAACCATTCTGGAACATAAAGACCGAATTGGGAAAAAGATTTTATCAACCGGAAATGGACGTTGTAATTTCACAAATACTTATCAGACACCTGCATGTTATCGTTCAGATAACAGAGATTTTGCATGGAATATCATTCAAAAATTTAATGTAGAAAAAACAATTTCATTTTTTAAAGAACTTGGGATTTATCCAAAGGATAGAAATGGCTATTTGTATCCGTATTCTGATCAGGCGGCTGCTATACTGGAGGTATTACAGATAGAAATCGCAAAATTAAATATTTGTGTCATGACAGAAATAAATGTTTTAGATATTCAACCGGTAAAAAGAGGAATTCGCGTTACTACCGATAAAAAAACAATCACCGTAGACAGTGTTATTCTTGCTTGTGGATCAAAGGCAGCACCGGTGACAGGATCAGATGGTTCAGGATATCAATTAGCAAAACTATTTGGTCATAGAATCGTTCCGGTGCTTCCGGCACTTGTTCAGATTCGATGTGCAGAGAAATTTTATAAAAGTATTTCAGGGGTGAGGGTTCAAGGAACTGTTGAAATTTATGCGGATGACATTTCCCTTGCATCAGATACAGGGGAAATCCAGTTGACGAATTATGGTATTTCCGGCATTCCGGTATTTCAGGTAAGTCGCTATGCGGCAAAGGCTATATATCAAAAACAGTCAGTTACAGCTGTTTTGAATTTTATGCCGGATATGAATAAAGATGAATTTTTATCATTTTTACAAGAACGAATTACTTTGTGCCCACACAAAACACTAGATGAGTTTTTTACCGGAATATTCCCTAAAAAGCTTTGTGAACTGTGGATTCGGCTTTCACGGTTGCCAAAAGAAATGAGAGTGTCTGACCTGTCCGGGGAACAACTTGAAAAATTAGTACTGTTGATCCAGCATTTACGAACACATATTACAGAGACAAATGCATTCGAACAGGCACAGATCTGTTGTGGAGGTGTTGATACAACGGAGATTAATCCTGATACTTTGGAATCAAACTATGTTCCGGGAATTTATTTCGCAGGAGAACTTCTTGATGTGGATGGAATTTGTGGAGGATATAATTTACAATGGGCATGGTCAAGTGGATTTGTCGCAGGGAGGGAGGCAGCAGGAAATGCTTCGAATTAATCAGTTGAAATTAGCTCCTGATCACACAGAACAGGAGTTAAAAAAATTATTGCTTACGACATTGCATTTAAAAGAAGAGGAATTGTTAGAATATCATATTCATAAACGTTCTATTGATGCAAGAAAAAAGCCGACTATTTTTTATTCATATGCCATTGATTTTCAAGTAAAAAATGAAGAACGTATTTTAAAAAAAGCAAAGAATAAAGTTCAAAAAGTTTCTCAAAAATCATATGGATTTCCAAAAGCCGGAACAATGAAGTTACGACATCGTCCGATTATAGTCGGGGCTGGTCCGGCGGGGCTTTTCTGTGCGTACTCATTGGCATTGCAAGGATATCAACCAATCTTGGTTGAACGTGGGGCTCCGGTAGAAGAAAGAATGCAGGATGTAGAAAAATTCTGGAATACAGGCATTCTAAATCCAAAATCAAATGTCCAATTTGGTGAGGGCGGTGCAGGAACTTTTTCTGATGGGAAACTCAACACACTTGTCAAGGATAAATTTGGCAGAAATAATTTCGTTTTAGAAACATTTGTGAAGTTTGGAGCCAATCCAGCAATTCTTTATGAGCAAAAGCCTCATATCGGAACGGATGTATTGGCTTGCGTTGTTTCAAATATGCGTCGTGAAATCCTTTCACTTGGTGGTGAAGTACGCTTTCATGCACAGGTAACGGATTTTATTTTTAATGGGTCTGAAAAAAGTGACAGATACTTAAAACAAATCATAATAAATAATTCAGAAAAAATAGATTGTGATGCTTTGATCCTTGCGATTGGACATAGTGCAAGAGATACTTTTCAGGTTTTATACGATGAAGGGATTCCTATGCAGGCAAAATCATTTGCTGTAGGTGTTCGTATTGAACATCCGCAAAAAATGATTCAGGAAGCACAATATGGAAAAGAAATGGCAGATTTATTTCCGGCAGCAGCATATAAACTGACGACACAATTAGAAAACAAAAGAGGCGTTTATACATTTTGTATGTGTCCCGGAGGATATGTTGTGAATGCCTCATCAGAGGATGGGAAACTTGCAGTAAATGGAATGAGTTATCATGATCGTTTAGGAGAAAATGCCAATAGTGCGGTAATTGTGACAGTTACACCACAGGATTATAAATCCGATTCGCCACTTGCCGGAATAGCGTTCCAAAGAAATTTGGAAGAACGTGCATATCAAATTGGTCAGGGAAATATCCCAGTACAGTGCTATAAAGATTTTTGTGACAATATACCGACAGAAAAACTTGGTGATATACATCCACAGATGAAGGGAAATTATCGTTTAGCTAATGTCCGTGCTATTTTCCCGGATGAACTTGCCAAATCAATTGAACAGGGAATTTTAAATATGGATCATAAAATTCATGGGTTTGCAAGAGAAGATGCATTGTTGTCTGGTGTAGAGAGCAGAACATCATCACCGGTTAAAATTTTACGGGAAGAGTCTTTTGAGAGCACATGTAAAGGTATTTATCCATGTGGAGAAGGTGCAGGATATGCAGGGGGGATTACTTCTGCAGCAATGGATGGAATGAAAGTAGCAGAGGCAATTATAAAAAAATTTAAGCCGTTTTCATCATAAGACGTTACAAAATTTTCACAATTTTTAATTTGGTGAAACTATACATCATTATTTTTTTGTGCTAAAATGAGTCGGTGTATATTATAATTTGTATCATCGGTAGAAAATACCATGGAAAAAATTAAAGAATTAAACACAGAAGAGCGTCCTTATGAAAAGTGTGAAAGATTTGGAGCAAAACATTTAACAAATATTGAATTACTGGCGGTTTTGCTTCGAACCGGAACGAAAGGGGAAAATTCGCTTCAGCTTGCTAAAAAAATATTATATCCAGATTCATTTAAAGGTGGAATTTTAAATATCCATCGCTGGTCATATGAGCAGTTGATTCATATGAAGGGAATCGGGAGAGTAAAGGCAATACAAATTTTGTGTTTATCTGAATTGGCAAAACGTCTTTCAAAAGCTTCGGCAGAAGAAGAATTAAACTTTAATTCTCCTGAATCTATTGCCAGATATTACATGGAAGATTTGCGCCATGAGAAGCAGGAACATATGAAATTATTACTGCTTAATACTAAGACAAAATTAATCGGCGAGACAATTATTTCAAAAGGAACAGTCAATGCAGCTATTATTTCTCCAAGAGAATTATTTATAGAGGCATTGCAAAAAGGTGCCGTTTCTATTATATTGCTTCATAATCATCCAAGTGGAGATCCGACACCGAGCAAAGAGGATATTATCATTACAAAGCAGATACAGGAAGCAGGGGAGCTGCTAGGCGTGAATCTGTTAGATCATATCATTATTGGAAATAATTGTTACGTCAGTATGCGCGAGAAAAAACTTTTTTAATTTAAATTTAGGGGAAGGATAAACAATGGCCGGAAATATTTACGGACTGGATTTGGGCACTTACGAAATTAAAGTATATGATGAAAGAAAAGATGAAATTTGGAAAGAAAAAAGTGCAATTGCAACTAAAAATCAAACAGAGATATTTGCAGTGGGAGATGAAGCGTACGCTATGTACGAGAAGGCACCTCAAAATATCGAGGTACTATTTCCTATGCAGGGAGGCGTAATTGCTCGTTTTTGTGACATGCAGAATCTTTTAGAGAATCTTCTAAGAAAAAGACAATTTTTCGGAAGTGAATATGTGATTGCAATTCCAACTGATATAACAGAGGTTGAAAAAAGAGCTTTTTACGATTTAGTGTATCATTCTTCTGCACGAGCAAAGTCTGTTTCAGTTGTAGAGCGTGGAATCGCAGATGCAATAGGTTGTAAAATAGATGTATATCAGACAGGTGGAGTTATGATATTAAACATGGGTGGAGGAACGATGGAATTAAGTGTTCTTGCATATGGTGGTATTGTAATGAATCGTCTGTTAAAGTTTGGAGGAGAACAATTTGATCAGGAAATCATTAATTTAGTAAGACGAAACCGCGATTTTCTGATAGGAAGAAAAACTGCTGAGCAATTACGCAGGACATTTGGAATATTTAGCGAAGATACGAAATCTAAAATGCAGATTGCCGGAAGGAATTTAATCCTTGGACTTCCACAGCGTACAGATATCTCAATAGGGTTAGTCAGAGCCGCTCTCAAAGAACAGATGGATGATTGCGTTGATGCAATTCAGACAATGATACAACGAATCCCACCGGACGTTCTCAGAGAATTGAAAAAAAACGGAATTTATCTTACCGGTGGGATGGCAAATTTAAGAGGAATTGCAGAATATCTTGAAGAAAGCGTTGGCGTGCGCGTGTCTACAGTAGATTATCCGGAATTGTGCAGCATGAATGGATTAAGAGAGATTATTCAGGACAAAAAGAGATATGGACGCTTGACATATTCAATGTTAGACAAAGGGTATAGGTGGTTAGAATAATTATGAAGAAAACAAAAAAAAATTCTCATAAAAATCGATATTGGCTGTTTGGATTGGCCTTAGTATGTATTTTACTTATGGTGCTGTCTACATTTGCGGACAAAGTACGCGGACCTTTTAAAGTTATGGCGAATGTCACGGTGATTCCGATGCAACAAGGAATCAACCATATCGGTGGATGGCTTGGTGACATGAATGACAACTTTAAAACACTAAAAGAGGTTCAGACAGAGAACAAAAAACTAAAAGAACAGGTGAATGATCTCATTACAGAAAATAATAATCTGCAAGAAGATAAATACGAATTGGAACGTTTGCAGGCACTTTATAAACTTGATCAGAATTACGCTGAATACGAAAAAGTGGGAGCACATGTTATTGGAAAGGATTCCGGAAATTGGTTCAGTACATTTACAATAGATAAAGGAAGCAAGGACGGAATTGAGAAAAATATGAATGTAATTGCCGGAACCGGTCTTGTAGGTATTGTTACAGAAACAGGTCCGACATGGTCAAAGGTACGTGCGATAATAGATGATTCTAGCAACGTAAGTGCCATGGTTTTATCTACATCTGACCGATGCATTGTAGAAGGAGACCTTTCTTTAATGAGTGATGGTAAAATACGATTTGAACAGATGGAAAATAACGATAATACAATTAATGTAGGAGAACAGATTGTTACATCGTATATAAGCGACAAATACTTACAGGGAATTTTGATCGGATATGTAAGTGAAGTGAATGTAGATTCTAATAATCTGACTCGTTCCGGCTATATTACTCCGGCGGTTGATTTTAAAAATCTTCAAGAAGTTCTTGTAATTACAACAAAAAAATCATCTATTACAGAAAATAAGTAAAGGGGCAGGCAATATGAAAAAAAATAAAATCAAACGATTTATTGTAATGGTCGTCATTTTATTTATATCTTATCTTTTACAGTGTACAGTGTTTCAAAAACTAACACTTGCGTCCATAAAACCGAATCTGCTGCTAATTATAACAGCATCTATCGGGTTTATGCGTGGACCAAAAGAAGGCATGTTCCTTGGATTTTTCTCCGGATTATTGATTGATATTCAATTTGGTACAATGCTTGGATTTTACGCATTGATCTATCTTATTGTTGGATATATTAATGGAATGTTTCAGAAAATGTATTATGATGACAATATTAAGCTGCCACTTTGCCTGATTGCAGGAAGTGAACTTTTCTACGGTATTACAGTTTATTTATTTATGTTTATGTTGCGTAGTGAATTTAATTTCTTATATTATTTAAACCATATAATTATTCCGGAACTTATTTATACTATAGCCGTTACTATCGGCTTATATCCATTGATACTTTTTATAAACCATAAATTAGAAGCAGAAGAAAAAAGGAGTGCAAGTAAGTTTGTTTAAGCGATTCATAAAGCGTATAAAAGAAAAGGGACATCAGTTAGTAGAGTCCAGATTATTTATATTGATTCTGTTATTTATTATACTTTCTGCGGTTCTTATAGGTAGACTATTTTATCTTCAAATTGTAAAAGGCGAGTATTATCTCAGCAACTATAAACTCCAGATTCGAAAAACAAGAGAGATTGCAGGTACACGTGGAAACATCTATGACAGAAATGGAAATTTACTTGCATATAATGAACTTGCATATTCTGTTACACTGGAGGATGATATTCCATCTGACGAGAATCGAAATACGACATTAAACCAGACATTGGAAAATGTGATTAATATTGTTGAAGCACATGGAGATTCTGTTATCAGTGATTTTGGAATTGTTTTAGATTCAGCCGGAAACTATCAATTCTCAAAGACAGATGAAACTTCAAGACTTCGCTTTATAGCAGATGTCTATGGCAAAACATATGTAGATGACTTGACTGAAAAACAAAAGAATGCAACACCGGATGATTTAATGCACTATCTATGTACAGATGATATTTATGGATATGGTATTGATGATACGAGTGAGGATAAGGCTCACATACTAAAATTGGTAAATTTGCGTTATGCAATCAATTTGAACAGTTTTCAGAAGTATATTCCAACTGTTCTTGCTTCAGACGTCAGTGATGAGACTGCAGCAGCAATCATGGAAAATCTGGATATGTTAGAAGGCGTCAATATAGAAGAAGAATCATTACGTCGATATACTGACAGCAAATATTTTGCATCTATTATTGGGTATACAGGAAAAATATCACAGGATGAATATGATTCTTTGGATAAAAAATCAAAAAAGAAATATTCATTATCTGACATTGTTGGTAAATCAGGATTGGAGCAGACACTTGACCAGACATTACAGGGCGCAAAAGGAAGTAAAATTTTTTACGTGGACAGTGTGGGAAAAGTAACCGACGTTGTAAGTTACAAAGAACCAGGTGCAGGAAATGACGTTTATTTGACAATAGATAAGGACTTGCAGGAAGAAACATATCAGCTGCTTGAAGAAAAAATAGCGGGTATTGTATTGTCAAAACTTCGTAATGTTATGAATTATGATCCTAGTACAGTAGACGATTCCAAAGAAATCATTATTCCGGTAGATGATGCCTATAATGCTTTTATTGCAAATGAAATCATTGATGAAGCTCATTTCTCAGCAGCTAATGCAGGACAGACAGAACAGGAAGTATATGCTGTGTTTGCAGCGAAAAAAACGTCTGCTATTGAAAGTATTATAAATGAATTAAATGGTGGAACAGCATATAAAGATCTTCCGGATGAAATGAAAGCATATGAAGATTATATAGAACAAGTACTGCGAGATAAGTCAGGCATTCTTGTCGCAGATTCAATTGATACATCAGATGAAACATATCAGGCATGGGCAAAACAGGAAACAATCACATTAAATCAATATTTGAACTATGCGATTTCAAAAAACTGGGTTGATAGTTCAAAGCTTAGTAACTATATTTCCTCTGAAAAATATTCAGATGCATCTGAGGTGTATCAGGCAATTTTAAGATATTTACAAGATTATTTGAGTTCAGATATAAATTTCGACAAACTTCTCTATAAATATCTTATAAAATCAAGTGGAATCAGCGGAGCGCAGATTTGTGCAATTGTATATGAACAGGGAGTACTTCCTATGGATGAAGCTGCTTACAATGGTTTGCGTTCAGGAACAGTTGATTCGTATTCTTGGTTGTATAGTAAAATTCAAAATCTGGAGATTACTCCGGGCCAGTTGGCTCTAGAACCATGTACAGGCTCTGCGGTGGTGAGCGATCCCAATACCGGTGAAGTCCTGGCATGTGTATCTTATCCGGGCTATGATAACAATCGTCTGGCTAACACAATGGATTCAGCTTATTACAATCAGCTGGTAACCGGACTTTCCAGACCATTTTATAATAATGCAACTCAGGAAAAAACAGCACCGGGATCTACTTATAAGATGGTTTCTTCTATTGCAGGACTGACGGAAGGCGTAATAACCGGAAGCACATACTTAAATTGTTCCGGAATTTTTGACAAGGTAACACCAAGTCCGAAATGTTGGGCATATCCAAATGCACATGGAGATTTGACAATCGTCGATGCACTTAAAGTGTCATGTAATAACTTTTTCTATGAAGTCGGATATGAACTGGGAACAGATGCAGAAGGAAATTATGACAGTGATCTTGGAGTAGAAAAGCTTGCAAAATATGCAAAAGAATTTGGGCTTGGCGAAACAAGTGGATTGGAAATACCAGAGTCGGAACCGCAGATTTCGGACCAATATGCTGTACAGTCTGCAATTGGACAAGGTACAAATAACTATACAGTAAGTCAGTTGAATCGTTATGTTGCGACAGTGGCAAATCGAGGAACAGTATATAAGCTTACATTAATAGATAAAACAACAGATTCAAATGGAAAAATTATTAAAGAATATGAACCAACTGTTGTAAATACCATGGATGAGATATCGTCTAATTCCTGGGATCTTGTACATCAAGGAATGATCAGTATGGTACAATATGATGCAACATTTAGCGGACTTGATTTTTCGATGGCTGGAAAAACAGGTACAGCACAGCAAAGTACCGTACATCCTGACCATGCACTATTTGTCGGATTTGCTCCGGCAGAAAAACCTGAAATTGCACTTGCTATTCGTATTGCGAATGGATATAGTTCTTCTTATGCGGCAGAAATCGGCAGAGATATTGTGCGTGCAAAATTTAACTTGACAGATAAGGCAGAACTGGTTACAGGACATGCTGCAGGTCTCGGAACAGCGATAGCGGGAGATTAAGAAATAAATTGCAGGAGGATTGACAAGAATGGGTGAGGTAATTGTCATTACATCAGGAAAAGGCGGTGTTGGTAAAACAACAACGACAGCAAATATCGGAATAGGGCTTGCATCAAAGGGCAAGAAGGTTGTAGTCATTGATACAGACTTAGGACTTCGGAATCTTGATGTTGTCATGGGATTGGAAAATCGTATTGTATATAATCTGGTAGATGTAATCTCAGGTGGATGTAGGATGAAGCAGGCATTGATCAAGGACAAGCGTTTTCCAGAGTTATATTTACTTCCTTCGGCACAGACAAAAGATAAGTCAGCGGTGTCACCGGAACAAATGCGAAAGCTGATCAGTGAATTAAAGATGGAATTTGATTACATTTTACTTGATTGTCCTGCAGGGATTGAACAAGGATTTAAAAATGCAATTGCGGGTGCTAACAGAGCAATTGTTGTAACCACCCCGGAAGTTTCCGCTATCCGTGATGCAGATCGTATTATAGGTCTTCTAGAAGCGAACGGAATTGCAAAAAAAGAGTTACTGATCAATAAGCTTCGCGTTGACATGGTACGAAGAGGCGATATGATGTCAGTCGAAGACGTGACAGAAATTCTGGCAATTCCGCTTCTAGGAGTAATTCCGGACGATGAGCAGGTTGTAATTGCAACAAATCAGGGGGAAGCTGTAATTGGGGAGTCCGGCGTTGCAGGGAAGGCATATAGTAATATTTGTCAGCGAATTTTAGGTGAAGAGATACAAATACCGGATTTTAACAGACCAGAAGGAATCCTTTCCCGTTTTAAACATATATTTGTAAAAAATTAGGAGGCTGCAATATATGAGTGTGCCATCTGTTGAGATTGCAAAAGAAAGAGTACGGTCATTAGTTGTAGCCGATAGAATGAAATGTACACCTGATATAGTAGAGAAAATGTCAAATGATATATATATTGCAATTTCTAAATATATTGATATTAAACCAGAACAGTTGGATATCGAAATTTCAAGATCAGATATACATATAAAACTATAGGAGAAAAAAAGTGAAATTTTTTATTAAAAAGCTTAAACAGCAATATCATATACAAGATTATAATTTTATTTTAATTGCACTTGTTCTTGCAATATCTATTGTTGGAATTTTTGTTGTAGGAAGCGCAAAAGATTCATATCAATTTAAACAACTACTTGGAGTACTTATTGGATTTGTTGCGATGGTGATTGTTTCATTGATTGATTATGAGTGGATATTAAAATTTTACTGGTTATTATACATCGTTAATTTAGTATTACTTGTAGCAGTGCTTTTATTCGGTGTTGAGGCAAATGGTGCAACCAGATGGTTGAATTTAGGATTTATTCAATTTCAGCCATCTGATCTGACTAAAATTTTAATGATTTTATTCTATGCACAATTTTTAAAGAAACGACATCGGGTAATCAATGATAAGTGGACGATCATCCAGGGCGTTGCACTTATCCTTCCGTCTTTAGCATTGATTTACGAGCAGCCTAACTTATCAAACACCATCTGTCTGGGCTTATTGTTCTGTGTATTGATGTTTGTAGGCGGTTTGAGTTACAAATTTATAGGAACAGTATTGGCAATCGTAGTTCCAATAGCAGTGATTTTGTTTGTGATTGTCATACAGCCAAATCAACCATTACTTCATGGATATCAGCAAAACCGAATTCTTGCATGGCTGGAGCCAGAGAAATATGAATCGGATGAAGCATATCAGCAACTAAATTCTGTTATGGCAATTGGGTCAGGACAACTAACCGGTAAAGGCTATAACAGCGATGCGACAACCTCTGTTAAAAATGGAAATTTTATTTCAGAGCCTCAAACAGATTTTATTTTTGCAATTATTGGTGAAGAATTAGGATTTGTGGGTTGTTGTAGCGTCATTATTTTGCTATTATTAATAGTAATCAGTTGTATTTCTGTTGGAATGAGGACGAAAGACGTAAGTGGAAAGCTCATTTGTTCCGGAGTAGCTGCATTGATCGGTATCCAAAGTTTTATTAATATCAGTGTAGCAACAATGCTATTCCCAAATACCGGAATTTCGCTTCCGTTTGTCAGCTACGGACAGACCTCGGTCGTCTGTTTCTATATTGGAATCGGACTTGTTCTTAATGTTGGACTTCAACAGAATAAATACCAGTAAGAGGAGTGAACTTGTAATGAATATCGGATTAGTAGCACATGATGCAAAAAAGAAACTTATGCAGAATTTCTGTATTGCATACAGAGGAATATTGAGTAAACATAATCTGTATGCAACGGAAACAACAGGTACGTTGGTTGAGAATGTTACAAACCTAACAATCCATAAATATCTTCCTGGACATTTAGGCGGAAAACAGATGTTAGGGGCTCAGATTGAACATAATGATATGGATTTACTTATTTTCTTTAGAGATCCATTAACATCACGTTCTCATGAACCGGATGTCAACGATATTGTAAAGTTGTGCGATATCTATAACATACCAATTGCAACAAACATTGCCACTGCAGAGGCTTTGATTCTTGCATTAGACAGAGGAGATTTGGATTGGCGTGAAATGTACAAATAAAAACAAAAAACAGACACAGAATTCTTATGATGCAGCAAGACGAAGAAAGGCGTTGCGAAAAAGAAGACGAAGACAACAGCAGATAGTAACCGTATTGGTTATTCTTATTTTATGTCTGACGGCTATAGGAATTGCATATTTAATCCATTCAGGATCTAAGAAAGATTATGTAATTGATTATGAGACGAAAAATTATAATAAAAGCCTATATAAAGGAGATACATTTGCAAAAGATTTATGTGTAACTTCAAACAATGTCTCATTGGAAGGATATGCAGATGACGATTCTTTGGGGGCTGCCGGTTTATTCGATATTAAAAATAATACAGTACTTTATGCAGACAATATTCATACACAGTTATATCCGGCTAGTACAACAAAAGTTATGACTGCTTATGTTGCTCTAAAATATGGAAATCTCGATGATATTGTTACAATAAGCGAAAATGCTGTGAATTTGGACGCAGATGCACAAGTTTGCGGATTTGAAGCAGGTGATCAGGTGTCAATGTATGATTTAATGAATGGTCTGTTACTTTATTCAGGCAATGATGCAGCATTGGCAATAGCAGAACATGTTGGTGGAAGTGTAGAAGCTTTTGTTCAGAAAATGAATGAAGAGGCGAAGGCTTTAGGAGCAACTAATACGAATTTTGTTAATCCACATGGGCTTCATGATCCACAACAGTATACAACAGCTTATGACCTTTATTTAATGTTTAATGCATGCTCGAAGAATCCAACATTTATTGATATTATTTCCCAGAAATCCTACTCTGCAACGATTACATCTGCTGATGGAGATCAGTGGACAACAGAGTGGATTCCTACTAATTATTATTCGGCCGGAGAAGCAACTCCGCCAGAGGGTGTGAATGTACTTGGAGGTAAAACAGGTACAACTGATGAAGCAGGGTCTTGTGTTATTTTATATAATCAGGATATGGAATCAAACCCTTACATATCTGTAATAATGGGGGCAGATACAAAGACAATTCTTTACGATGATATGACAGCACTACTCGCTGTAGGAGTTGGAACAAAATCATCAAAAAATTAATCTCAGTCGAGAAGACTCCCACCTCTTCAGGTGGTGAGTAATAACAAATTTGTCTCAGTTTGTCTCAGTGGGAGTCCAATCTTCGACTGAGATAAACGCTCCGCGAGGATGCGCAGTGATTCTGATAGGAATATGTCAGCTTCGCTGACCAGAATCACGCGCCAAGTCTCACGGACGTTCGACTTGAATTAAATATAGCAAAGATGCGGAATCATATTTAATCCGCATCTTTTTTAATGTAGTATTCTAAAATATTATTCAGATATATTTCCTATTCTTCCATACAGGCTAATCAGATAGAGCCCACATAATCCTACGAGCGTATAAATGATACGAGAAAGCCAGCTCATATTTCCAAATAAGAATGCAACCAAGTCAAAACGGAAAATTCCAATCAATAACCAGTTTAGTGCGCCAATGATTACAAGTGTCAAAGACGTGTTATCAAACCATTTCATTTAAATTCCTCCTTTTCCAATCAATACTCTTATTATTTGTTGAAACGCTGGAAATATACATAAAAAAATGTTATACTAGACAAGTTAATGAAGAATAAATTTAAAGGATTTCATTTGAGGAGTCTGAATTGAAACGAAAAGTAAAGAAAACAATTAATATCCGACATTATAAAAATAAACAGGAAATGAATATAGGAATTGTTCTTTTTGCGTTTATTTTTATTTATCTTGTTGTTACAATTTTTACATATGCAACCGCAAAAAGAATATCTGTATATGAAGTACGCGAGGGAAGCATTGTAAAAGATAATTCCTATACCGGACTTGTGATTAGAAAAGAGCAAGTATTTTATGCAGATGCAAGTGGTTATGTGAATTATTTTCAAGATGAAAATTCCAAGCTTCGAAAAGGTAATAATATTTATGTATTATCCCATAATAAGTTAAATATTCCAAGTGGAAATGATACAGAAGGCACCACGCTTACAAATGAAGAGCAAAATAATCTTATTTACAAAATACAGGATTTTAATGAAAGCTATACGAATGGACATTTTTCATCTGTTTATTCATTAAAAACAGAAATTAATTCGGCATTGCATGGTGCTGCGAATCAGTCAAAAACCTCACAGTTAGATGCGGTAATTGCCGGAAATTCAGATGTCATTGCTACATATCCAAGTGATTCAGATGGAATACTTGTGTTAAATGTAGATGGTTACGAAAATTTGACAGAAGATACTCTTAATAATAAAAATTTTGACAGAAGTAATTATGAGTCTACACAATTGACAGATCAGACAAAAATAAAGGCCGGTGATCCAGTATATAAAGTTGTTACGGACGAAAACTGGGATGTTTATATACAACTAGATAAAAAAACAGCAGCCAGTCTTGCAGGCATTCAGTATGTCAAAACGAGGATTAATAAGAATAACGATACCATTTGGGCAGATTTAGCAATTGTCAGAAAAGGGGACGACTATTATGGGCATTTAACTTATGATAGTGCAATGATTCAATATTCTAATAGTAGATTTTTGTCTGTAGAATTGATTCTGGATGATCAGAGTGGATTGAAAATACCTAGAAGTGCAGTGATTGAAAAATTATTTTATACAATTCCGGGCGAGTACCTGACGACAAGCGGAAACAGTTCTTCACAGGGAGTGATGATACAAGATGGTGACTCTGTAAAATATCAAACTGTAGATATTTATTATACAGAAGCGGATGGAACTGTTTATCTAAATCCGGAAGCTTTTGAATCTGGAACAGTTCTGATTAAGACAGGGGAGTCTGGAACTCAGGAAACATATTCCTTAGGTGATCAAAGAGCTTTAAAAGGAGTCTTTTGTATTAATAAAGGATATGCCGTATTTAAGACAATTCAAATCCTTTGCGAAAACGATGATTATTATATCATTCAAGAAGGTACAGCTTATGGCTTGAGCAATTATGATCATATTGTTCAAGACGGGCACTCTGTTACAGAAAATGAAGTAGTATTTCAGTAAGAAAAGATATATGGAGGTTTTCATAATGTTGAAAGAACAATTAAATGAAGTAGAACAAAATATCCAACAGGCTTGTGACAAAGTTTCACGCTCACGAGAGGACGTAACTTTGATTGCAGTCAGTAAAACAAAGCCTATTTCAGTGCTTCAGGAAGCATATAACCTGGGAGTACGGGTGTTTGGCGAAAACAAAGTTCAAGAATTAACTGAAAAATACGAGGCACTGCCAAAGGACATTCACTGGCATATGATTGGACATTTACAGACTAATAAAGTAAAGTATATCATTGATAAAGTTGACTTGATTCATTCTGTGGATTCTATGAAGCTTGCAGAGACAATTGAAAAAGAAGCTGCTAAAAAAAATTTGATTGCAAATATTCTAGTAGAGGTCAATGTAGCAGAAGAGGAAAGTAAATTCGGACTGAAAATGGAAGAGGTAATTCCTTTTATAGAAAAAATTTCTGTTTTTCCACATATTCGAGTATGTGGACTGATGACAATTGCGCCTTTTGTAGAAAATTCTGAAGAAAATCGTGAAATTTTCACGAATTTACGCAAATTATCTGTTGACATTAACGCAAAAAACATTGATAATGTTAATGTGAGCATACTTTCTATGGGAATGACCAATGATTATGCTGTTGCAATTGAAGAAGGTGCCACAATGGTTCGTGTTGGAACAGGGATTTTTGGTGCAAGAAATTATAATATATAAGAATATAAAGAAAGTAATGTATAAAAATATGTTGTGTATATCGCACAAGAAGGAGTGTAAACATGGGAGTGTTTGATAAGTTTCTGGACATCATGAAATTAAATGATGATTATGATGATGATTTCTATGATGAGGATGAGATGTATGACGATGACTATGAAGAAGAAAAACCTCATCGTTCATTCTTTGGAAAGAAACATACTAATAAAGAACCTGAATTTGAAGATTTTGATGCTGGAGAAGATATCGAGAATAAATTTACACCTGCAGCAAGCAGTAAAGTAACACCAATGCGTCAGCCTGCATCCAAACGTGGAGCAAGCATGGAAGTATGTGTAGTAAAACCTACTTCCGTAGATGATTCCCGAGAGATTACAGAGACTTTACTTGCAGGACGTACAGTTATCTTGAATTTAGAGGGTCTGGATCTTGAGATTGCACAGAGAATTATTGATTTTATTTCCGGTGCTACTTTTGCAATCAGTGGAAATCTTCAGAAAATTTCAAATTATATTTTCCTTGTAACACCTACAAATGTTGACATTACAGGTGATTTACAGGATTTACTTAGCGGTTCTATGGAGACATCCGCTGTGAGAGGCAGATTTTAATAAGGCAGAACAAGATGCAAAAAGAAGAACAGCTTCTGGAAAAGCACTTTATTGATTTATCCAGACAGGCATATCATCGTAATATTATTACATATTCAGATTTTTTGAATTTGAATGAACAGAATATTTTACATTCAATTCCGAAAGACAGGCTTTACACTGGGCTTATAGTTTTTGGAGGATATGATTTTGCAGAGCGTCAGATGGCAGCATTTATACCTGATGCTCTTTCTTTGCGTGATATTAAAGATTCAGATATTTTTCAATCAGAAATATCGGTTCTACATATTTCTCCTTTAAATAAGAAATACAGTGAAGCTTTGAGTCATAGAGATTATCTGGGGTCTATTTTAAATTTAGGAATAGAACGAGGGATGATTGGAGATATTCTTATTACTGATTCCGAGGCAATTGTATTTGTAAAGATGCAGATGCAGGAGTTTTTAACAGAAAATATAACTCGCATCCGTCATACGTCAGTATTAGCAACAATTGATGAATTAACGGATTTTCACTACAGCCCGCGTTATGAAGAAATAAAAGGCACTGTAGCATCAGTGCGTTTGGACAGTCTTTTATCGGTTGCATTCTCGTCTTCCAGAAGTAAATTATCAGGTCTTATAGAAGGTGGAAAAGTTTTTGTAAACGGGCGTTTGATTACTTCTAATGCATATCAAGTAAAAGAGCATGATATTATTTCTGTTCGAGGGATGGGGAAATTTGAGTTTATAGAAACACTTGCTTTTACAAAGAAAAAAAGAATTTATGTCTTAATACATAAATATGTATAGTTTAGGAGCTTGTATTATGCAGAATAAAAATAAAACTTTTCAAAGCTATATGTATGCTGTGATCTGGTGTGTAATAGCTATTTTTATTGACCAGATTACAAAATGGCTTGTAGTACACAATTTGAAGGGAAAAGACAGTATTACAATAATCCCAAACGTTTTCGAGTTGCATTATCTTGAAAATCGAGGTGCAGCATTTGGAATGTTGCAGAACAAACAGATTATATTTTTAATCGGTGCAAGTATTGTTTTAATTGCAATCGGTTATTTGTATGGAAAAATACCGCATATGTCACGTTATTTTTGGCTTCGCTTTTGTGCCGTTTTAGTTTGTGCCGGCGCAATTGGGAATATGATTGATCGAATTCGACTCAATTATGTTATTGATTTTTTCTATTTTAGTTTAATCGATTTTCCGATTTTTAATGTAGCGGATTGTTATGTTGTAGTAGCTTGTGTGCTCTTTGCGATTCTTGTCTTATTTTATTATAAAGATGAAGATTTTGCATGGGTAAGCAGAAAATAAAAAATAATCAGAGTTCATATAAAGATGGCATTACATTTTGTAATGTCACTTTCTATATTTACAGAATTATTGTAGTAGATTGGAGATAAAGAAGTATGGAGAAATTGTTCTTTACAATTGAAAAGGGCGGAGAACGTATCGATAAATATTTGTCAGAACAGCTTGAAGATATGACTCGTTCACATATTCAAAAATTAATCAAGGAAAATATGGTGCGGGTAAATGGAATGGCTGTGAAATCAAATTTTAAACTTTCAGCTTCTGATCAGATTGAAGTGGAAATTCCAGAATTGAAAGAACCGGATATTCTTCCGGAAAATATTCCTTTGGATATTTTATATGAAGATCAGGATATCCTTGTAGTAAACAAACCAAAAGGTATGGTAGTACATCCTGCACCCGGACATTATACAGGAACGCTGGTAAATGCAATCATGTACCATTGTAAGGATAATTTATCAGGAATTAACGGAGTTATGCGTCCTGGTATTGTTCATAGGATAGATATGGATACAACCGGCTCTTTATTGATATGCAAAAATGACCGTGCGCATCAGGCTCTTGCAGAGCAGCTTAAAGAACATTCTATTACAAGAAAATATCACGCTATTGTTCATGGAAGATTAAAAGAAGATGAGGGAACCATTGACAAACCGATCGGTCGCCATCCGATAGACCGAAAAAAAATGAGTGTTCACTGTACTAACGGAAGAGAAGCAATTACGCATTATCGTGTTCTGAAAAGATTTCAGCAATTTACTTATATTGAATGTCAGTTGGAAACCGGACGAACACATCAGATACGCGTGCATATGTCTAGTATCGGGCATCCGATTTTAGGGGATCAGATATATGGACCTGCAAAATGTCCTTATAAATTGCAGGGACAGACATTACACGCGAAGGTACTTGGAATCACACATCCAACAACCGGTGAATATATGGAATTCGATGCACCACTACCAGATTATTTTCAGGCTTTACTTGAAAAAATGCATTAGAACGAATATAATAAAGAGTATAGATGAGTTCGTGCATCAATACAGCGTAAAGGAGCGTGGCTAGTATGAAAACAAATACGATTATTACAATTGGAAGACAGTATGGAAGCGCTGGAAGAGAGATTGGTTATAAGATTGCTGAGGATTTCGGAATCAAACTTTATGATAAAGAAATGCTCGCCAGAGCTGCAAAGGAAAGCGGTATCTGTGAAGAGATTTTTGAAACTCACGATGAGAAGCCAACAAATAGCTTTCTCTATTCACTCGTAATGGATACATATTCTATGGGGTATGCTGGAAGCGCATATAATGATATGCCGCTCAATCATAAAGTATTCCTTGCACAGTTTGATACGATTAAGAAGATTGCAGACGAAGGTCCTTGCATTTTGGTTGGTCGTTGCGCAGATTATGCGTTGGAATCTTATGATAATGTAGTCAGTGTATTTATTCATGCAGATTTGGAGGCAAGAATTTCCCGTATTAGTCGAATTTATGATTTACCTGCCAATAAAGCAAAAGATCGTATCGTAAAGACAGACAAGAAGAGAGCAAGTTATTATAACTATTATACAAACAAGCGTTGGGGCGATGCGGATAGTTATGAATTATGCTTGAACAGCTCAAAGCTTGGCATAGAAGGAGCAGCTAAAGCAATCGAACAATATGTACTGTTTAAGGAAGGTATTTCTGATAAACAAATCTAATTTTATAATGTAAAGAATATTAAATTCAAGTCGAGCAGCCGCGAGACTTGGCGCGTGATTCTGGTCAGCGTAAGCTGACACATTCTTTACAGAATCACTGCGCATCCTCGCGGAGCGTTTATCTCAGTCGGAGATTGTACTCCCACTGAGATAAATTTGCTGTTACTCACCACCTAAAAGAGGTGGGAGTCTTCTCGACTGAGATAATAAAAGTGGAAGATAGGATAGCAGATGCTCCGGTTTCTTCCACTTTTATATTATTCTTCTCGTAATTTTACAGCTGATGCAGCCTGACGGCGTCTATCCTCATCAATTGCCGCATAATGCTTTTTCGTAGTGTTTACATCTTTATGTCCTAAAACATCTGCAACAAGATAAATATCTCCGGTTTCTTTGTATAATGCAGTGCCATAAGTGCTTCGCAATTTATGAGGGGTGATTTTTTTGTTAGGAGTTATCTGGCGGGCATATTTTTTAACCATATTTTCAACAGCCTGGACCCCCATACGTTTTCTCTGAGTAGACAGAAATAGTGCATTTTCATTACCCGGAAGAGGAGTTACAGTTTTTCTTGTTGTATATAGATAGTTCTTTAATGCATATTCGACTTCTTTACCAAAATATACAACCATTTGATTACCGCCTTTGCGGAGGACTTTAACTCCGTTATTCTTAAAATCTACGTCTTGTATATCTAAGCCAACGCATTCAGAAACACGAATACCTGTTCCTAATAATAATGTAATAATTGCAAGATCTCGATTTTTTGTTTTTTCATAGTAAGCTTTTTTCTGTCCACTTAATTTGTCATCGCCGTGTTCAACAAAATCAAGTAAAAGTGCAATTTCATCTGTATCAAGTCGAACAATTGCCTTCTCGTGTAATTTTGGCATATCTACGAATAATGTCGGATTTTTAGAAATCATTTGATGTTTAAAATAATAACTATAAAAACTTCGTAAAGCTGACATTTTACGCGAAAGTCCATTTTCAGTATTTGTAATCTGTTTTTCTTCGTCATTTTTATAAACTTTTAGAAACTCAAGATATTCTTCAATGTCTACAGGCTCTAATCGCTCCAAATCGGACGTTTCAAACTGGTCGACGGAGTAATTCTTATATAGTGGATTATTTTCCATTAAAAAGCGAAAAAACACGCGTATATCATATGCATAAGATATTCTTGTCTTAGCAGACGTGGTTGGTTCAATTGCCCGGAAATAATCTTTGGCAAAAGAAGGAAGCGTTTTTAATATTTCACGCAGTCTCAATGTATTATCGATATAAGTTTGTTCGTGATAAGATTTTTCAGCAGTGTTTTCAATAAAAGTTGGTGTATTTTGATTTTCAAGTTCTGATTCTTTCATAATGTTTAAAACCCCTTATTGATAGTAATATAGTTAGAATATAACACATTAAATATATTTTGTCTATATCTATTGGAAAAATCGGTATTTGTCGTATAGATTGAATTGCGATAACTTAGTACTCTTTTTCTATAAAACAAAAAGAACATATGGAATCATGTTTGAATTTTACTTAAACATGTCCTTATGTTCTTATCTATATGTCTATATGCACTACTAAAAGTTCTATCTGATATAAAGTTTTTATCTGGAAACAATTTGGATTCCATTTGCATTTATGTGATACATTGCATCATATATAATGATTAATTTGTTACCAGTGTATATCTGATCACTTTTCAGATGATTTAATTCCTTCAGTTCTTTAATATATCTATCAACACTATAACTTTCAGGTTTATATTGTTCTGCAATACTCCATAATGTATCATTCTCATGAATTGTAATACTTTTATAAAGCATCTGATTTTTTGAAACAGCAATATCTGAATCCTTTGCTGATGAGATTACACTGCCAAATCCAACCCAGCAAACAGAAACTAATAAAAATGCTGTTATAATGGATAAAATATTTCCTTTTAATCTGTTGCGATTATGTCGTTTGTTTATATTTTTTCTTTTCATAACGCTGCACTCTCCTATTTATCAAAGCTATAAAGAACATCTGTTCTGGTTATGAATATAGTATACGACACGAACATATGTTTGTCAATGAGGTTTGCTATAATATTCGAACATATTTTCGCAACAAATGTTTGCTATTTCACTTTCCCTATGATACTATAAAAATAGTAAAACAGCCGGGAGGGGATTCGTATGGCACAGGGAAAAATCAGTAAAAAGCAAGAAGAAATTTTAGAATATATCAAATCACAGATTCTGGAGCGTGGATTTCCACCTGCAGTTCGTGAAATTTGCGAGGCAGTTAATTTAAAGTCTACGTCCTCAGTACACTCTCACCTTGAGACATTGGAGAAGAACGGATACATACATAGAGATCCGACGAAGCCACGTGCAATTGAAATTTTAGATGATACATTTAATTTGACCAGACGTGAGATGGTCAATGTACCGATAATCGGTCGTGTTGCCGCAGGTGAGCCATTACTTGCACAGCAGAATATTGAGAATTATTTTCCGATTCCGGCAGAGATGATGCCTAATAAACAGACTTTTCTGTTACAAGTACAAGGGGAAAGTATGATTAATGCAGGAATCTTAAATGGTGATTATATCCTCGTACAACAGCAACAGACAGCGGATAATGGAGATAAGGTAGTCGCATTAATAGATGATGGTGCTACAGTAAAGACGTTCTATCGTGAAGAGGGAATCATTCGTTTGCAGCCGGAGAATGATTTTATGGATCCGATTATTGTGAAGGATTGTACTATTCTTGGCAAAGTGATTGGTGTGTTCCGATTCTTTAAGTAGAGTTTTAGAAGACAAAAGACTTTCTTTACTTATGATACATATTATTTATTAATAAAAGGTTACACCTCAATGTTACTAAAATAGCATTAAGGTGTAACCTTTATTTTCATCTCTTATAACTCATCAAAAGCGATTTCTTTTCCATCTCTCCAGATTCGTTCGAGATCATAGAAAAGACGATTTTCACGATCAAATATATGAACGATAATATCGCCGAAATCAAGAAGTACCCAGTTCCCATTGCTGTATCCTTCTCGTTGTTTTAAGGAATATCCTGCTTTGTGAAGCTCTTCTTCCACATTATCAACCAATGCCTGGACCTGGCTGGAGTTTGTACCATTTGCAATGATAAAATAGTCTGCTAAGACAGAAATTCCTTCCAGATTGATAATCTTAATATCTTCACCTTTTTTTTCATCTAAAGCCTGATATGCGGTTTTTACCATTTTTTTTGCCTGTTCCATTGTCTGCCTCCCTTTAACGCATTATTTTGAATAATACTCATATGTTTTTGCTGTCATCGGATCGATTGGTCTTTTCTGCCATTTTAAGTATTCTAATGTATTTTTGGCACATAAACTTACTGCATGGTCAATATCTGTAAATGCTTCTTTTCTTACTTCGGTAAGACCAGGAATCATTTTTCTTCCTGGTTCAATATAATCCGATAAATAAATGATTTTATCCAGCATAGTCATATTTGGGCGTCCGGTAGTGTGATAAAGGATAGCGTTAATTACACGTTCATTATCCACTTTATATTTTTCTTTTGCAAGATAGGCTCCGAGCTTTGCATGAATTAAAGGAAGAACTTGTAATTCTGCCTCCGATAATTCAATTTTATATTTTTTACATAGCTCGACCTGTTCTTCAGAAGAAGTAAATTTTCCACAATCATGCAACAATCCGGCAAGCATTGCTTCTTGAATATCTTGTTCGTAACGCATTGCCATGGCAGCTGCGGTATACATAACACCCTTTGTATGACGATAACGGTCAGGTTTTAATTTCTTCTCTAATTTTTTACTTATCTTGTCTAAATCCATTTTTGTTTTTCCCTTTTGTAACATACAATCTGTTTTCTTTGATGTATTCATCTACGGCATCAGGAACCATGAAGTGTACACTTAATCCTTTTGCTGCACGTTTTCGTATAACCGTTGAAGAGATTTCAAGAAGTGGGGCCTGTAATAATTGTATTTTAGCCCCATATATTTGTTTCAAATAATTGATTTGCATACGCATATCTTCAATGTCTTTATCATCACGCATAGCAGCTAAAATTGTACAAGTAGGAAATATTTCCTCAAAATATCTCCAGTGTTCGATTGTAAACAATGAATCTGCTCCAAGAATAAAGTAGAAATCATCTTCCGGATATAATTCATTTAATTCCTGCATTGTCTTATAAGTATAAGAGTGCAAGCTTTCATTTGCTTCATGCAAACAAATTTTAAAATAAGGTATATTTTGAATTGCACGGCGAACCATTTCTATACGATGTCGTAATGCATCTTTCATGTCTTCAGCTTTTTTGTGTGGTGGATTTCCATTTGGAAGAAACCATATTTCATCTAGTCCAAAATCTTCATAGGCAAATTCGCCAAGCAGTAAATGTCCAATGTGAATTGGATCAAAGGTTCCACCCATAATTCCTATTTTCATCCGTTATCACCTATGGTAAAACAATTTTTTTCTTGTTGTCTTTTCCTTCTTTATAAAGAACAATTTTCTTTCCGATTACCTGTACGATTTGAGCGTGTGTACGTTCAGCAACCATCTCAGCTAATTCACGTGGATCATCAGCACAGTTTTGTAACACACTGATTTTAATCAATTCTCTGGCGTCTAAAGCTTCTGAAATTGCCTGCGTAAGTCCAGGGTTCATACTGGATTTACCAATCTGAAAAATCGGATCAATTGTCATAGCAAGACCTTTTAAATAAGCTCTCTGTTTTGATGTCATTTTTATTCTCCTATTAATTTTATTATATCAATTACGGGTTCCTTTTATTTATAATAGTCAAATTGCAGACCATACATTTTTACAGTATCGCCCTCTTCTATTCCGGCAGCTTCAAGTTTTTCAAGGATACCGGTATCTTTTAAGAAACGTTGGAAGAATGCAAAACCTTTCTCTGAATCCAAGTTTGTATATCCAAGCATTTTTTCAATTTTAGGGCCTTCAACCACATACATATCATCCACTTTTTCGACAGTGTATGGAAGTTCTTCATAAATAAGTTCATCTTCAGGGAAGAATTCCTGCTCAAAAATAACTGTTTCAGTTCCAATCTTCTGAAGTTCCTCGCTTACATAATACAACAATTCCTGAATACCTTTTCCGGATACTCCGGAAATTGGAAATACTTTGATTCCCTTTGGTTCAAATTCTGCTTTTAAAAGTTCAACAGGGTCTTCATCTTCTGAGTAGATTAAATCTGTTTTGTTTGCTGCAATTACTTGTGGACGCTTTGCAATTTCAGGATTATAAGCTTCCAATTCTGCGTTGATTTTATAAATATCTTCAATTGGATTACGACCTTCAATTCCGGCAGCATCAACAACGTGGATCATCATTTTTGTACGTTCAATATGACGTAAAAATTCATGTCCTAACCCGACACCTTCGGAAGCACCTTCAATCAGACCAGGAATATCTGCCATAACAAATCCTTTTCCGTTTGGAAGGTCAACCACTCCGAGATTTGGATTTAATGTTGTGAAATGATAATTCGCTATCTTAGGATCAGCATTTGTTACTCGGGAAAGAAGAGTTGATTTTCCAACATTAGGAAATCCAATCAACCCAACATCTGCGATTACTTTTAATTCTAATGTTACTTCCATTTCCATAGCAGGCTGTCCTGGCTGTGCATATTTAGGAACCTGCATAGTAGCTGTTGCAAAATGCTGATTACCTAGTCCGCCTTTTCCGCCTTTTAAGATAATCTGGCGACGATTTTCACCTGACATATCTGCAACAACCTTACCTGTATTTGCTTCTTTGATTACAGTTCCTTCTGGAACTTTTAATACAACATCTTTACCATCTTTTCCGTGGCAACGGCGTTTTCCACCTTCTTCACCATCACCGGCTGCAAATTTTCTTTTGTGACGATAATCATAAAGCGTATTTAATCCTTCATCTACTTCAAAAATTAAATCTCCGCCTTTTCCACCATCGCCGCCGTCTGGGCCACCATTTGCTACATATAATTCGCGTCGGAAACTTACATGACCATTTCCGCCTTTTCCAGAGCGAATCATAATTTTTGCTCTATCTGCAAACATCGCGATCACCTCTCTTATTTTTGGGTTATTTAATATCAGTGTAACATACTTATATATAGTATCTGCAAGAAAATACTTTTTGATATATAAAAAGATTTCTGGCAGAGAAAAAAGGCAGGAAATACTTCCTGCCTTCATGAACTGATGATTATTCAGCTACTGGATAGATAGAAACCTGTTTCTTATCTCTTCCTTTTCTTTCAAATCTAACAACACCGTCAACCAGTGCGAAGAGAGTATCATCTCCTCCACGTCCAACATTCACACCTGGGTGAATCTTAGTTCCGCGCTGTCTGTACAGGATGTTACCAGCTTTTACAAACTGTCCGTCAGCTCTTTTGGCACCTAATCTCTTAGCCTCGGAGTCACGACCGTTCTTTGTAGAACCCACTCCTTTTTTATGAGCAAAAAACTGAAGGTTTAATTTCATCATGGTAGTTACACCTCCTCGAAAATAATATCAATATATGGCTTGTAACTGTCATCTTCTTCCATGCTCTGTAAACCGAGAACCATGGATTTCATCAACAGTTGAGCATCATGTCCAGGAGTTTTTGTAAAACGAAATTCGATATTACCTGTATCTTCATCACTAACACAACTTGTTTCATCCTCTGTAAAGGATTCAATCGAGTTTAATGTATTAATAATTAATACTGACGCAGCGGCACATACGATATCATGACCATATTCATCATATCCTGCATGTCCAATCACATCAAACCCTGTATATGTCTGCTTTTCATCCACATAAATAGTTACATTAATCATAATTAAGCGTTGATCTTTTCGATCTTAACTGCTGTAAACTGCTGTCTGTGACCGTTTTTCTTATGGTATCCAGTCTTTCTCTTATACTTGTAAACAACAACTTTTTTTGCTTTTCCGTCTCCGATTACGGATGCAGTAACGGATGCTCCGTTTACAGTTGGGTTACCAACAACCAGTTTATCATTGTTTACTGCAAGTACCTGGTCGAATGTATAAGTTTCTCCAGCCTCTACACCAAGTTTCTCTACTTTAATGATATCGCCTTCGGCTACTTTGTACTGTTTACCACCTGTTGCTATAATCGCGTACATATGGCACCTCCTATTATCATTACTCGCCAGCTACGGTGTCTGTAAATACAGCTCTTAAACCTCGCTGTGCGGCATACTCATAGAATATAACATTCTCTTTATCATTTGTCAATACTTCTTTTTGAAAAAGTTCGTTTGTTTTGTTTTTTAGTAGTAGTTCAGATGAAATGATGAACCGCTACATTTTTGAATTTGTTTTACTGGCTTAAAAGTTTTCCGGCTTTTGTTCGGATGCGCTGAAGTGCATTATCAATCGTTTTTGGACTTTTATCAAGTAAATTTGCAATATCCCGATAATTTGTTCCCAGCATATGTAAATATAGTACTCGATTTTCCAGATCACTTAAGTTCTCTTTTAATTCCTCGATAAATGCTTCTGAAGATTCTTTCCCGAAATAAAGTGTTTCCGGATTATTTTCAACTTCAGGTTCAATCGTATCAATTAACGGAAGTGCTTTCTCGTCTTCATGATTTCCTTCATCATAAAGAGAAACATAGGAATTTAACGGGATATGTTTTTTCCTTTTTGATGAAGCAATTGCAGAATACATTTGACGTGATACACATAGTTCTGCAAAACCGGAAAAAGACTGTCCGGCTTCAGAGTCAAAATCCCGAACAGCTTTGATCAATCCAATCATCCCTTCCTGGATTAGATCATCGTTATCGCCTCCAATCAAATACATTGCCCTTGCTTTTCGGCGGACCATCGATTTATATTTAATCATAAGATAATCCATGATCTCATCTTCACCATTTCTCAAACGACGGATTAATTGTTCATCTGGAATCTTATTATATGTATTCATGAAACCAGTTATCCTTTCAAACTAATTTAGTCTCTGGCGAACAATTTCGTAGGCAAGTACACCTGCTGCCACAGATGCATTTAAGGAGTCGATTTCACCTTTCATTGGAATGCTTGCAATAAAGTCACATTTTTCTTTTACAAGTCTTCCAACACCCTCTCCTTCATTTCCAATAACAAGACCGATTGGTCCTTTTAAATTTAAGCGGTACATGGATTCACCGCCCATATCTGCACATACGAACCAGAGTCCTTTTTCTTTTAATTCTTCCATTGTTTTTGCAAGATTTGTAACCTTTGCAACAGGAGTATAATTTAAAGCACCGGCAGAGGTCTTGGCAACTGTTGCAGTAAGTCCGACAGCTCTGCGTTTTGGAATAATAACACCATGCGCTCCGGCTAAATTTGCAGTACGTATAATCGCACCAAGATTATGCGGGTCTTCGATATTATCTAATAAAATAAGAAATGGATCTTCCCCTTTTTCTTCAGCCAGTTTTAACATGTCTTCCACTTCAGAATATTCATAGGCAGCTGCATATGCAATTACACCTTGATGTTTGCCTGTTGTAGAAATTTGGTTTAAACGATCCTTATTAACAAAGTTAATAATTGTGTCGTGTTTCTTAGCCTCTCTTATAATTGTACGTATAGGTCCGTCCTGACATCCATCTAGGACGAATACCTTATCGATCGGTTTGCCTGAGCGAAAAGCTTCCAGTACAGCATTTCTTCCTTCTACGACCAGAGTATGTTCACGATGGTCTCTGTCAAATTCTTTTTCGATTTTTTCTGACATGATCTTCTCCTTACTTTTCTTAATTTTCCAAACTGTCTAATCCTATTTTAATCAGTTCCATTAAGCGTGCATATCTCTTTTTCAAGTAAAGATAACCGACGAGTGCTTCAAATCCTGTTGCACGACGATAGTCGGTGATTGATTGATTTTTGGCCGGAGAAACAGATTTTGCATTTCTCCCCCTTCTGTAGACAGCATGCTCTTCTTCGTTTAAATGCTCCTGCATTGTACGCATCATTAACGACTGTGTTGAAGCCTGTACAAGATGACTAGTCTCTTCATGTAATTTATTTACTTGCTTGTTTCCATTGTTAATAATCATACTTTTGATGATTAAATCATAAACACAGTCACCGATATATGCTAAAACAAGAGGTGAATATTGATTCACATCCACCTCTTTTAATTGGAGCACATTTTCAATACAATCGCGAAAATCCATTGTTATGCTCTTTTCCATTTTACACCTTCTCTTGTATCTTCCAAAATGATTCCTTTAGCTAAAAGTTCATCACGAATTTCATCTGCTCTGCCAAAATTACGTTCTTTTCTGGCTGCCTGACGTTCCTGGATCAATGCTTCAATATCGGCATCTAAAAGCTCTTCTTTTTTCTCAACTACAACACCAAGTACATCTGCAAGTTTTACGATCAACTCATATAAAGCTGAAACATATGCTTTTGAACTATCACCATTTGCAGTTGTATTTGCATATTTTACAAGATCAAAGATTGCTGCAATTGCATCAGCAGTATTAAAGTCATCATCCATTGCTTTTTCAAAGGCTGCGACATAGTTTTGAGTTTTTGTAAGCGCATCATCTTCAATGTCTGTAAGTGTCTCTGTCTTTGCATTATCGGCCAGGAATTTTAAGTTGTCAGTGGCAGTGATAATTCGATCCAATCCGCTTTTTGCAGCTTCCATTAGATCACTGCTGAAGTTCAATGGACTTCTGTAATGCGCACTTAACATAAAGAAACGAAGTACCTGTAAATCATATTTTTCACTGATTTCTCTAACTGTAAAAAAGTTGCCAAGTGATTTTGACATTTTTCTATTATCGATATTTAAAAATGCATTGTGTAGCCAATATTTTGCAAATTCTTTTCCATTTGCAGCTTCACTCTGAGCAATTTCATTTTCATGATGTGGGAATACAAGATCTTCTCCACCAGCATGAATATCAATCTGTTCTCCTAAATATTTTTTTGACATTTCAGAACACTCAATATGCCATCCAGGTCTTCCTTCACTCCAAGGAGATTCCCATGCAGGTTCTCCCTCTTTTTTTGGTTTCCACAGAACAAAATCCAATGGGTCTTCTTTTTCATCTTCTCCGCTTACCAGAAGGGAACGATTACCTGAACGAAGATCATCTAAATTTTTATGTGATAATTTTCCATATTCTTTGAACTGACGTGTACGATAATATACAGTTCCATTCTTTTCATAAGCATATCCTTTGTCGATCAGAGACTGGATCATCTCTATCATACCGCCAATTTCTTCTGTTGCAAGAGGATTTTTTGTAGCAGGTTTTACATTCATGCCATCCATATCTTTTTTGCATTCAGCAATATATCTTTTTGAAATTTCCTCAGCTGTAACACCCTCTTCATTTGCTTTTTTGATAATCTTATCATCGACATCTGTAAAGTTTGATACAAAGTTCACGTCAAATCCCTTATATTCAAAATATCTTCTGACTGTGTCAAATACAATCATAGGACGTGCATTGCCGATATGGATAAAGTTATATACGGTTGGACCGCAGACATACATCTTAACTTTCCCTTCTTCTAATGGCACGAATTCTTCTTTTTGTTTTGACATCGTGTTATACAGTTTCATTTATATTTCCTCCTTGTTACTTTAACAGATACTGCTGTATCTGAAATATCTATTGTTTTTTAATTTTTGCAGTTTTGCTCTACACATTTTTTTAAGCGTTCTTCCATTGCAAGAAGCTGTTCGTGCAGTTGAAAATTGGCAATCTGCAATTCTCGGATATCATTAAGAACCGGATCTGGAAGATGTACCTGATCCAATTCTTCACGAGGTACTTTTTTATCATCTCTTCGGACAATACGGCCAGGGACTCCGACTACTGTACAGTTTGGTGGAACTTCCTCCAATACGACCGAACCGGCACCAATTTTAGAATTCTCTCCGATAGTAAAAGAACCGATTACTTTAGCACCTGCACTTACCATAACATTATCTTTCAAGGTTGGGTGGCGTTTTCCTTTTTCTTTCCCGGTACCTCCCAGAGTAACACCTTGATAAAGAGTAATATTATCTCCGAGAATTGCTGTTTCACCGATGATAACACCACTTCCATGATCAATAAAGAGTCCTTTTCCGATTGTTGCACCAGGGTGTATCTCGATACCTGTCTTTCGAACAGCTCTCTGTGAAACCCATCTTGCCATAAAATAATGTTTTTTCGTATATAGCTTATGTGCAACTCGATAACTCAGCATAACTTTAAAGCTTGGATACAGCAAGACTTCCCAATTTGATTTGATTGCTGGATCACGATCTTTTACAACATTAATTTCTTCTTTAATATAGGATATCATCCCCATAATTCTTTCCTCGCTTTCATACAGAGTGTTTACTTCATATAACAGAAAAGCACTTTCCTAGTATATAAATAAAAAACTTCATCTCTAAACAAGAGACGAAGTTTATCCGCGGTTCCACTCTATTAAAAGAATTAATTCTTTCACTCATAACGTATAACGTTCGTCACCCGTATTTTGCTACTTGATTCACAAAATCAGCTCCCGAATGCACTTCACAAGGTTTCCTCAAAAACTGCTCTCAGCCGACGACAGCTTCTCTCTGGTGAGTCAATTGCTTGTTACTCTTTTCGTTCTTCGCTTTTTATCTCTATACCGATACACTATATATTATGCAAAATTCTTAATTTTGTCAACAGATTCTCTTTAAACAACTTCATTTAAATAGATTCGATTAAGTGGTTTTAGTTTTTTTAGTTCTTCCGCCAAATGGTCTGTAAGTATTACATTTTCTTCTTTCGCAACTTCTTCGAGTGTTTTATAGCCAAATACGAAACTTGTCAATGCACCAATCGTTAAAACGCCCTCAGAATCTTCCGTTTCTCTTACGTGGAGCACATTCGGTGTATCAGGGCTATTTAAATCGTTATATATTTCCCATACCTTGCTATTTTGGGGGAGAATATAATCCAGAATGGCAAAAGAGCAATGTAATTGTTTGCCGGGTTTTACTTTTAATGTCTTTAAAAGTTGTTCAAGGTGTAAAATTCGAACCATAATGGCTGGCTTTTTTTCTTGAGTATCAATCAAAGAAGCATAAATTTTTACATTACCGGAAATATTTTTCTCAGTTTTTAACTGGGTGACAGATTGTTCCATTGCACTTTCATATCCAGGAAGAAAAAGCGGCTCCATAATTTCCAATCCGTCTTCCATCATATAAGTAAATATACCAATCAATTTATCTTCTTCAAAAACCATTCGGATACCGCCAAGTTCACTTTGGCGTTCTAATAAAAGCGATTGATAATATGCGCTGTCTCGCAATGTACAGATTTGCCAGTTTTTCTCTATGTTTTCGGTGTAGAAAGCAGCAACCCTTTCACAATCAAAAAAAGTCGCCTCTACGCTTTTGTATCCATCTATATTCTTAACATCTGTCAGTGTTGTATGATTCTGATCATAAACAAAGCGAAAATCATATGGCGTGTAAATAGATTCTGCAGCAGGCATTAAAAATGTAAAAGGCTCTTTGCGTTTGTACATATCTGATAAGCTTTGGCGTAATAGAGTGCCCATATATCCTTTTTTTCGGTGAAGCGGTTTTGTTGCAACACCAACAATGTAACTTCCTTGGAATTGTGTATCTTCAAGTTTTAAGGCATAGGGGTTTAAATGTAGCATGGAACAAATTTCCTGGTCATTTTCGATCACATATATTTCATTGTCCTTCGCTTTCATAAAGTAATAATAATCCAAAAATTTCTTTGAATCTTCATTGAAAATCTCTTCCCACAAAGCTCTTGTCAGATTATGCTCATTTAGTTCTAACTTCCTTGTTTTCATAACCTTTTTACTGCTCCTTTTGACATCCCTGACAATTGGTACATGCTCTGTCAAAAGTTACATCATAGCTACTATAGTTTGTTAATTTCTCCAGTGCGCAGATTGCCTGAGAAGAAATGCCCTCTCCGCTTCCGGTAAAACCAAGGCCCTCCTCTGTCGTTGCTTTAACATTTACCTGCTCTATCGTTATATTTAATGCTTCGGCAATGTTTTCACGCATCTGGTCAATATATGGTCGCATCTTAGGTTTCTGTGCAATGATAGTTGCATCAATATTTTCTATAATATATTGATTTTCATCTAATAATTTTGCGACATGCTCTAATAATTTTATACTGGAGATTCCTTTGTATTTATCATCGGAATCCGGAAAATGTTTTCCTATATCTCCAAGTGCGGCAGCACCAAGAAGTGCATCCATAATTGCATGTAAAAGGACATCTGCATCAGAATGACCAAGCAGTCCTTTTTCATAAGGAATTGTAACTCCGCCTAATATCAAATCTCTGTTTTCTACTAATTTGTGAACATCATAGCCCATCCCTACTCGCATGTTTTATTTCTCCTCGTAATCTGATTCTTTATTATCCTCGTTGTTACCCTGTTTGAGTTCTTTCATACCTGCTTCTAATTCAGCCGGTGATGGCATTGGTGCAGTGCGGCTTTGTGTGAGTACGCGTTGTCTGCGCTGTTCCATTTTTTGCAATGCAGCCTCAGCAGCTTCCGCACGTTTTTGCTCCTCTTGCTCTGCTTTTTTTGATGAAACCATTCTTTTGATGATCCAGATAGTATAACCGGCTCCAATGATAACAAAGATGATTCCCATAAAAAGTTTAAATGCCAAATCGCTTGGGTGTGCGGCAAGTGTTTCCCTAATAAGATTAACACCGATAAATGCTAAATACATTCCCAGCATAAGTCTTAGAATATAGTTTGTCTTTTTGTTCATATCTCTATCCTCCGTTTTTCCATATCTGATATTTTGGATATGGCAATACATTTAAAGCTATTGTATCATGTAACATACTTTTTCGGCAATATAAACACGAAATGGTCTGGAATTTTGTTTTAAATTTGAAAAATGGAAAAGAAAAAGACCTAGCATAATGCTAAGTCTTTTAAGTAGCGGAAACTGGATTTGAACCAGCGACACCACGGGTATGAACCGTGTGCTCTAGCCAACTGAGCTATTCCGCCATGATATGTATATATTGAAATTCTATGGGACCTACAGGGCTCGAACCTGTGACCCTCTGCTTGTAAGGCAGATGCTCTCCCAGCTGAGCTAAGATCCCAAGAAGCAATACTTGGTAAGTTCCAAAGAACTCACTAGGCTAGTATAACAACAATGTTGCAAACTGTCAACATGCTTTAGCCAAATAGCGGAAACTGGATTTGAACCAGCGACACCACGGGTATGAACCGTGTGCTCTAGCCAACTGAGCTATTCCGCCATATATCTTACTGATAATCATTAAGGGTATGGGACCTACAGGGCTCGAACCTGTGACCCTCTGCTTGTAAGGCAGATGCTCTCCCAGCTGAGCTAAGATCCCTTATTATCAGTGATTGGTGCGTTTCTCTCGCAACCGACTTCGTTAGTATACAATTATATCCAGTAAATGTCAACACCTTTTTATAATTTTTTTGATTTTTTCTAAAAGTATCTATATTTTCTACAATTTATATGCTTTATATATAGAAAAGGGATGTATCTGACCCCTATTTATCAGATACATCCCTTGTTCTAAATTGTACAATTTAAGGTTTTATTATATAAAATATTATTTAAAATATTTTACACCGGATTCAAATATCTTGAGGTCCTGTTCTCCATAAATATTAATAGCAACAGAATCTCCACGACGTTCGGAATGAGCCATTTTACCAAGTACTCTTCCATCTGGACTTGTAATTCCTTCAATCGCATAGTAGGAGCCATTTACATTCCATTCTTCATCCATACTGATATTTCCTTCTGGATCACAATACTGTGTAGCTACCTGTCCGTTTGCAAAAAGTTTTTCAATCCACTCATCATTTGCTACAAAACGACCCTCACCATGAGATGCCGGGTTAGTATATACACCGCCTAATTGTGCATTCTGAAGCCATGGTGATTTATTTGTAACAACTTTTGTGTATACCATTTTAGAAATGTGGCGACCGATTGTGTTATATGTTAATGTTGGTGAATCTTCATTCTGTCCGACAATCTGTCCATATGGTACAAGACCAAGTTTGATCAATGCCTGGAATCCATTACAAATTCCAAGAGCGAGTCCATCACGTTCGTTAAGCAATTTTTCTACAGCTTCTTTGATTTTTGCATTCTGGAATGCAGTTGCAAAGAATTTTGCGGAACCATCCGGCTCGTCTCCTGCGCTGAATCCACCTGGGAACATAATCATCTGAGCCTGAGAAATAGCCTTCTCAAATTCATCTACAGATTCACGAATTCCAGTTGCATCTAAGTTTTTAAATACTTTTGTAATAACCTTAGCACCGGCTCTTTCAAAAGCTTTCTTGCTATCATATTCACAGTTTGTTCCTGGGAAAACAGGAATAAACACAGTTGGCTGTGCAAGTTTATGGCTGCAAATATGAATATCAGATGTATTGAACAGGCGTTCCTTAATCTTTTCATCACTGCTTGTAGCAGATTTTGTGGCAAATACTTTTTCTAATGGCTCTTCCCATGCTGCTTTGGCTTCTGCAAGAGTAATTTCGGCATCACCATATTTGAACAGTTTATTTTCGCTTACCTCACCGATTATTTTATAATCTACAGTTAATTTATCTAATTTGTCAGCAGCTACTTCTGCTACAAGATCTCCAAAAGCAGGGGCAAAGGCATCCATGGCAGAGAGCTCTGAATTCAATTCTACTCCAAGACCATTACCAAATGCCATTTTACTTACAGCAGAGATGATTCCGTGACGATCAAGTGCATATGCGGATACAATAGCTCCATTATGGATATCATCTGCAAATTTACCATATTGATCCATAATCTGCTCATATACTGGTAAATCATATTTATTATGTTCTGTTTTGACAAGAATTAATTTATTGCCTGCTTTTTTCAATTCAGGTGTGATAATCTCTTTTTCAGTTGCCATATCTACAGCGAATGATACAAGTGTTGGTGGTACATCAATATCCTGGAATGTTCCTGACATACTATCTTTACCGCCAATTGATGGAAGCCCAAATCCAAGCTGTGCATCATATGCTCCGAGAAGTGCAGCGAATGGCTGGCTCCATCTCTTAGGATCTTCTGTCATACGACGGAAATATTCCTGGAATGTAAAACGAATCTTTTTGTAATCCCCTCCGGCTGCTACAATCTTTGCAATAGATTCTACAACAGCATAAATAGCTCCATGGTAAGGACTCCAGCTTGAAAGATATGGGTCAAATCCAAAACTCATCATAGATACTGCATCTGTTGTTCCATTTAAAACAGGAACTTTAGCAACCATAGCCTGTGTCTCTGTCATCTGATATTTTCCACCGTGTGGCATAAATACAGAGCCTGCTCCGATAGAACCGTCAAACATTTCGACAAGTCCTTTCTGCGAACATACATTTAAATCTTTTAAAACGTCAAGCCATTTTGCTTTTACATCAGTTACTTCCTGTTTCTGGAAAACAGATTCTTCAAGCGATGGGATATCCACTGCTACATTTGTTTCCTGATGTGCACCGTTTGTATCCAAAAATGCGCGTGAAAGATTAACGATTTCTTTTCCTCTCCATGTAAGAACAAGTCTTGGACTTTCTGTTACGACAGCAACTTCTGTAGCCTCAAGGTTTTCTTCTTTTGCATATGCCATGAATTCTTCAACATCTTTTGGATCAACAACAACGGCCATACGCTCCTGCGATTCAGAAATCGCAATCTCTGTTCCGTCTAAGCCGGCATATTTTTTAGGAACTTTATCTAAATCTACTCTAAGACCATCTGCCAATTCGCCGATTGCAACAGAAACACCACCGGCACCAAAATCGTTACATTTTTTAATTAATTTACTAACTTCTTCTCGGCGGAATAAGCGTTGGATTTTACGTTCTGTTGGTGGATTACCTTTCTGGACTTCTGCTCCACATGTTTCAATAGACTGCTCTGTATGTACCTTGGAAGATCCTGTTGCACCACCACATCCATCACGGCCTGTGCGTCCACCAAGTAAGATGATGATATCACCCGGGTCAGATGTTTCACGAATAACAGCACGTCTTGGAGCGGCTCCCAGTACAGCTCCAATCTCCATACGTTTTGCAACATAATTTGGATGATAGATTTCTTTTACGGCACCTGTTGCAAGACCAATCTGATTTCCGTATGAGCTATATCCTTTTGCAGCACCACGAACGAGTTTTTTCTGTGGAAGTTTACCTTTTAATGTCTCTTTGACAGACACTGTCGGATCAGCAGCACCTGTTACACGCATAGCCTGATATACATAAGTACGGCCAGAAAGTGGGTCACGTATTGCACCGCCAAGACAAGTTGCAGCACCACCAAATGGTTCAATTTCTGTAGGGTGATTGTGAGTCTCGTTTTTGAAGTTGATCAGCCATTCTTCCTCTACACCATCTACTTTTATTGGAACAACGATACTACATGCATTGATCTCATCTGATTCTTCCTGATCCTGTAATTTACCCTCTTTTTTGAGTTTACGCATTGCCATTAATGCAAGATCCATCAGACACACAAACTTATCTTCACGACCTGCAAAAATTTCACTATGATCTTTTAAGTATTGTTTATAAGTATTTTCGATAGGTTCTCTGAGGTCTCCATCATCAAAACTTACTGATTTTAACTCTGTAGAAAATGTTGTATGACGACAATGATCAGACCAGTATGTATCCAGAACACGGATTTCTGTCATGGAAGGATCTCTTTTTTCTTCATTTGCATAATATCCCTGAATATGCTGGAAATCTTTAAATGTCATAGCTAAACCAAGTGAATCATACAATGCCTTCAATTCCTCTTCTGGCATTTCTTTAAAACCATCAAAAATTTTCACATCAGCAGGCTCATCAAAGACAGTGACAAGTGTTTCTGGTTTGTCGAAACCAGTTTCACGAGAATCTACAGGGTTGATGCAGTGATGCTTGATGGCATCTAATTCTGCGTCTGTTATATCTCCTTCAATAACATAAGTTATTGCAGTTCTTACAACCGGACGCTCATCTTCTTTAATGAATTGCAGACACTGTTCTGCTGAATCAGCTCGCTGATCAAACTGACCTGGAAGAGATTCTACAGAAAATGCAGTTTCATTTTCTTTCATAGGAAATGTTTCATTATATAAAATATCAACAGGGGCTTCTGCGAATACGCCATGACAAGCTTTTTCAAAAGTTTCATCAGAAACATTCTCTATATCATAACGGATCAGAACACGAACACCTGTCACATCAGGTACTCCAAGATAATGTTTGATCTCATGACGCAACTCTTTTGCCTGTACTGCAAAATCAGCCTTTTTTTCAACATATACACGTTTTACATTACTCATATTGGTTCTCCTTTGCATGTAATCTATTTTCTACATGTCACTTTTCATTTCTATGTTACAATCCTATCACAAATCAGATAATAAGTGAAATTAATATAACTAAACTCATTGATAAGTTTTGCTTAAATTTGCACGGTTCTTCTAATTGCTTTTTTATAATTTTTACTTTATAATATAAGTATCTTTTATTAGGAGGACTAATTAATGATGGATATTAATTACGAATTGTATAAAGTATTTTATCATGTCGCGTCTACATTAAATTTTTCAGAGGCTTCAAAACAATTATTCATTTCACAATCAGCCGTCAGTCAATCTATAAAAACACTGGAGAAGAAATTAGATCAGACATTATTTATTCGTAGTACTAAGCGTGTACAATTAACACCAGAGGGCGAGATACTTCTCAGACATATTGAACCTGCGATGAATCTAATCCGACGTGGTGAGGCACAGTTGATGGATGCAGCATCTACCGGAGGACAGATTCGAATTGGTGCAAGTGATACAATCTGCCGTTATTTTCTTGTTCCGTATTTAAAAAAATTCCACCAGGATTTTCCAAATGCACATTTGAAGGTAATCAATCAAACATCTATTAAATGTGTAGAACTATTAGAAACGGGGCAGGTTGATCTGATTGTTGTCAATTATCCAAATAAATATTTAAGTAATGTCTCATCGATTAAGAAGATTCAGAAGTTCCATGATGTGTTTATTGCGAATCATTCTTTTGATTATTTAAAAGAGAAGAAACTTTCATATCAGGAGTTGTCAAAATATCCTATTTTAATGTTGGATAAACAAAGTACAACAAGCGAATTTTTACATCGATTATTCCAGCAGCATCATTTGGATCTTGTTCCGGAAATTGAACTTACAAGTAATGATCTTTTAATAGATCTTGCAAGGATCGGCCTTGGAATTGCATTTATTCCGGATTATTGTCTGTCCAGACAATCAGAAGATTTATTTGTCGTAGAAACTGAAGAATCCCTGCCTGAGCGTGAGCTTGTTATCGCATATAATGAGCAGGTTCCATTATCCAATGCGGCAGTAGAGTTTTTAAATTACTTTAATTAGAAAATTTTAATAAAAAAGAATGAAACAACTTTTGGATAAGCTGCTTCATTCTTTTTTTATTAAATCATAGTTTGCTAAATGTTTCTTCGGATTACTCGCCTACAACTGCAATTCTCATTGTATTACTTACACCGTTTCTACCCTTCTCAACGTTAGGTGAAGGAATTCCTGCAGTCAATACAACAACATCTCCAGGCTCAACATATTTCTTTACAAGTGCAAGTTCAATTGCTCCTGTAGTAATATCTTCTGTTGTATCAAATTCTAAAGATTTCAATGGTTCTACGCCCCAGTAAATAGCCATTCTACGCATTGTACGCTCATTTGGTGTGACACCTAAAATTCTCTGTTTTGGACGAAGATTAGAAACAACTCTTGTTGTAGCACCTGAAACAGATGGTGTAATGATGCATTTTGCATTCAGATTTGATGCAGCAAGTACAGAAGAATATCCAATTGCACCGGCAATACCAGTTTTCAAATGATTTCCAGACTGTCCAAGAAGCAGATCGTAATCCAAGTGTTTTTCTGTGCTCTCGATAATGTGAACCATCATCTGTAAAGCTTCAATAGGATATTTTCCTGCTGCTGTTTCGCCGGAAAGCATTACTGCGTCTGTTCCATCATATACAGCATTTGCAACGTCTGTAACCTCAGCTCTTGTCGGACGTGGATTACGGATCATAGAATCTAACATCTGTGTTGCAGTGATAACTGTTTTGAAGTTATCGTTACATTTATTGATCATCATTTTCTGAAGATATGGAACTTCTTCAGCTGGAATTTCTACTCCAAGGTCACCACGGGCAACCATGATTCCATCTGCTGCACGTATGATCTCATCAATATTTTCGATACCTTCTGAATTTTCAATCTTAGCAATGATTGGAATATATGGCGCATTGAGTGATTTCAGATAAGCACGAATCTCTAAAATACATTCTGCATTACGAACGAAAGATGCTGCAATAAAATCAATATCCTGGCTGACACCAAATTTGATATCTTCTTTATCTTTTTCTGTGATGGCAGGAAGTCTTACCGGTACGTTAGGAACGTTCACACCTTTACGTTCGCCGAGTTCACCACCATTAATAACCTTACAACGAATATCTTTTCCGGATTTTTCAATAACTTCTAATCCAATCAGACCATCGTCGATCAAAATAACTTTGCCGGCATCAACATCTTCGGCCAGTCCTTTGTAAGTAATAGATACACGATTCTCATCACCAACGATATCTTCTGTTGTGAGAGTAAATTCCATACCAGTTTCCAGATGTACTTTTTTTCCATCTTTGAGAACGCCGGTACGGATTTCTGGTCCTTTTGTATCAAGTAAAATTGCAACATTTGCATGTTCTTCTTCGCGAATCTGCTTTAATAAGTCCATACGACCTTTATGTTCTTCATAATCTCCATGTGAAAAATTGAAACGAGCCACATTCATTCCATTTTTAACCAATCCACGCATAATCTCTGGATTGTTTGTATTAGGCCCCATTGTGCATACTACTTTTGTCTTCTTCATCTTCTCAATCTCCTTATAACACTATCTTTATTTCACATGTTCGTGTGTGAACAAATGATCCTGGCAATATTCGTAATTGCCATTACATTTTGAACAGAATCTGAATTCCAGATTCGGATCATCCAATTCTGTTCTGCCACATACTGCGCAACGATGTCTTGCCCCATTTGAATAAGTCATATGCGGGCGTGACTGTTTTTGATACTTTTTCTTTCGCATCTGCTGTTTCGGTGAATATCCTTTTTTAGTAGAAAGGAAAAATACAACAAAATTTAATAATGATGCTGCAATTGTTACTCTTGAAATGAAATTTCCAGCAATAAAGTCATATAGAATGAATACAGCGTATACAATAGCCATCCATTTCATCTTAATAGGAATAATAAAATAAAGTAACAGTTCCATATCCGGATAACTTACTGCAAATGCAAGAAAAATTGACATGTTAATATAGTATGTGCTGAAAAGCCCTCCATATCCTATCATGCCTGTGCCTGCAATAAAGTATAATGCAAATGCACCAATTACAGTAAATAAAATCCCAGAAAAAATATATACATTATACCGAAACGTTCCCCATGCCCGTTCCAGCGCAGTACCGAGAGAATAATATAAAAGTACAATAAAAATGATAGAAATCAAACTTCCGCTTGGTGGAACAAGTACCCAGGATATCACTCTCCAGACTTGTCCTTTCAAGATAAAGTATGGCTCTAGTGTAAGCCATTTAAACAAACCAGGCAAAAAATAATAAATTCCAAAACCGATAATGTATGCTCCAATTAAATACATCGTCAAGTTTGGAATTGCAAATCGTCCGAATTTCTTTTCTAATTTATCTAACCAATTCAAATGTACATCTCCTTTATAGATTATTTTCGTTCATATAACAAGATTGTACTTAAATACGTACAAATCCGATACGTGTATTGTACATTCCCAATGTGCGTTTGTCAAACAAAAGTATGTGAAGATTCTGTAAATAAGATAGGATTGAGAAAATTTTGTCAATTTTTTCTTTAGGAAATTGTTTTCGAAGGAAAACGTACAGCATAATGACGATTGTGTTTTTAAAAATCCTGTCGTATAATGTATGGTAGTGTTATTTTGCTTACACTATTTTAATAAGAAGTAACAGCTATAAAAATATAAGAAAGAGGATAATTATGAGTTTGAACAAATTATATACTTTGGGGATTGATATCGGTTCTACAACTGTTAAAATTGCAGTTCTTGATCAAGATAATGAAGTATTATTCTCTGATTATGAACGACATTTTGCTAATATTCAGGAAACATTATCTGATCTGCTTGGGAGAGCTCTTTATAAGTTGGGTCCAATACAGGTGTCCCCTGTCATTACCGGTTCCGGTGGACTATCGCTCGCTAAACATTTAGGAGTACCTTTTGTACAAGAGGTAATTGCTGTTTCAACGGCATTACAGGATTATGCTCCGCAAACAGATGTTGCTATCGAATTAGGTGGCGAGGATGCGAAAATCATATATTTTGAAGGCGGTAATGTAGAACAGCGTATGAATGGAGTCTGCGCCGGTGGAACAGGTTCCTTTATTGACCAAATGGCATCTCTGTTACAGACAGATGCTACCGGATTAAACGAATATGCTAAAAATTACCATGCATTATATTCAATTGCTGCTCGTTGTGGAGTATTTGCCAAAACAGATATCCAGCCGCTGATCAATGAAGGGGCTTCCAAGGAAGACCTGGCAGCTTCTATTTTTCAGGCAGTAGTCAATCAGACAATCAGTGGACTTGCCTGTGGTAAACCAATTCGTGGTCACGTTGCTTTCTTGGGCGGACCATTACATTTCTTGTCAGAATTAAAAGAGGCATTTATCCGCACACTGAAGTTGGATGATGAACACATTATCGCACCTAAGCATTCGCATTTATTTGCTGCTATCGGTTCTGCATTGAATTCAAAGAAAGATGTGAAGGTATCTCTTCGTGAAATGCAGGAACGACTTGCCGCTAAAATCCAAATGGAATTTGAAGTGGATCGTATGGAACCATTGTTTGCATCAAAGGCTGAATACGATGCATTTATTTCAAGACATAATCAGCATCAAGTGCCAATGAAAGATCTTGCTTCATATAAAGGAAAGGTATTTTTAGGTATCGATGCAGGTTCAACAACTACAAAAGCCGCTTTGGTCGGTGACGATGGAACGCTTTTGTATTCTTTTTATCATAATAATGATGGAGATCCACTCGGAACAACGATTTCTGCTATTAAAGATATATACAGCCAGTTGCCGGAAGATGTAGAAATTGTACACTCCTGCTCTACCGGATATGGTGAAGCGTTGATTAAAGAAGCACTTCTCTTAGATGAGGGAGAGGTAGAAACCGTTTCACACTATTACGCAGCATCATTTTTTGAACCGGATGTTGACTGTATTCTTGATATCGGTGGTCAGGATATGAAATGTATCAAAATTAAAAATCAGACCGTTGATAGCGTACAATTAAACGAAGCGTGTTCTTCAGGATGTGGTTCATTTATCGAAACATTTGCAAAATCATTGAATTATTCAGTGGAAGATTTTGCACAGGAAGCATTATATGCACATAATCCAATTGATTTAGGAACACGTTGTACAGTGTTTATGAATTCAAAAGTAAAGCAGGCTCAAAAAGAAGGTGCAGAAGTATCTGATATTTCGGCAGGTCTTGCATATTCGGTTATAAAAAATGCGTTGTTTAAAGTAATTAAAGTATCGGATGCATCAGAACTCGGAAAACATATTGTTGTACAGGGTGGAACATTTTACAATAATGCTGTTTTAAGAAGTTTTGAAAAAATTGCAAATTGTGAAGCTATCCGTCCGGATATTGCCGGAATCATGGGAGCTTTTGGAGCTGCGCTTATTGCTCGTGAACGTTATGTTGAATGTGAAGGTACGACAATGCTTTCTATTGAGGATATTGAGGCCTTGGAGTATTCTACCACTATGACAAAATGCAAAGGATGTACAAATAACTGCCGTCTGACAATCAATCATTTCAGTGGCGGGCGTAAATTTATTACCGGAAACCGTTGTGAACGTGGTCTTGGAAAAGAAAAGGTGAAAAATAAATTACCAAACTTGTTTGAATATAAGATGCAGCGTTATTTTGGATATACTCCGTTAAAAGCAAATGAAGCTGTGCATGGAGTGATTGGTATTCCGCGTGTTTTAAATATGTATGAAAATTATCCGTTCTGGTTTACATTGTTTACGAAACTCGGATTTTCGGTACTGCTCTCTCCTGCTTCTACAAGAAAGATATATGAATTAGGCATTGAATCCATTCCAAGTGAATCAGAATGTTATCCTGCAAAGCTTGCACATGGGCATGTACAATGGCTGATCAATCAGGGCGTTACGCATATTTTCTACCCTTCCATTCCATATGAAAGAAAAGAATTTGCCGATGCGAATAACCATTATAATTGTCCGATCGTAACATCGTATCCTGAAAATATTAAGAATAATATGGATCCGATCGTTCAGGGAGAGGTAGATTTTATTCATCCATTTTTAAGTCTGGAAAGCGAAGAAACTGTTGCATATCGAATGGTTGAAGAGCTTGGAGAAAAATTTTCAATTGACGAAAAAGAAATACGTGCAGCGGTTCATGATGCATGGGAGGAACTTGCAGCCTGTCGCAATGATATGCGAAAAAAAGGAGAAGAAACGATACAGTTCTTAAAGGAAACAGGAAACAGAGGAATTGTACTTGCAGGTCGTCCATACCACATTGACCCGGAGGTTAATCATGGTATTCCGGAACTGATCAATTCTTATAATATGGCTGTTTTAACAGAGGACTCTATTTCACATTTGAATCCAGTAGAACGACCATTAAATGTAATGGATCAGTGGATGTATCATTCTCGTTTATATGCAGCTGCAAACTATGTAAAAACGGTAGATAATCTGGATTTGATCCAGCTTAATTCATTCGGTTGTGGATTGGATGCAGTAACAACAGATCAAGTTGCAGAAATTTTAACAAATTCAGATAAAATTTATACTTCATTAAAAATTGATGAAGTAAACAACTTAGGTGCTGCAAGAATCCGTATTCGTTCTCTACTTGCTGCAATTCGTGTTCGCGAACAGAGAAATACAAAACGCAACATTAAGCCGGCATCGATCGATAAAGTTTCATTTACAAAAGAAATGCGGGCAACATATACAATCCTTTGTCCTCAGATGTCTCCGATTCATTTTGAGATTGTTGAGCCTGCATTTAAAGCAGCAGGTTATAAATTGGAAGTGCTTCCAAATGATAATAAACAGGCTGTAGATGTTGGATTGAAATATGTAAATAATGATGCATGTTATCCATCACTTATGGTAGTAGGACAAATTATGGATGCTATTTTATCTGGAAAATATGATACCGATCATCTTGCAGTAATCATAAGTCAGACAGGTGGTGGATGTCGAGCTTCCAACTATATTGGATTTATCCGTCGTGCCTTAAAAAAAGCCGGATATGCACATATTCCAGTTATTTCTATCAACTTAAGCGGACTGGAGGCAAATCCTGGATTTAAGATTACTCCGTCTCTTGCTCTTCGTGGAATTTATGGAGCTGTATTTGGTGATATTTTCATGAAATGTATATATCGCATGCGTCCTTATGAAGCTGTGCCAGGCACAACAGATGCAATACATAAAAAATGGGCAGAAGTTTGTAAGAAATTTGTCTCAGAAGGATATCCTTCAAGAAGAAAATTCAAACAACTTTGCCGCAGTATTATAGAAGATTTTGATAACATTGAAACTTTAGATGTGAAAAAACCTCGCGTAGGAGTTGTTGGCGAGATTCTTGTTAAATTCCTTCCTGCTGCAAATAATCATCTTGTTGAATTACTTGAGGCAGAAGGCGCTGAGGCAGTTGTCCCGGACTTGCTGGATTTCTTACAGTATTGTTTTTATAATCAGAATTTTAAAGCATCGCACCTTGGATTTAAAAAATCCAAAGCACGAATTGCAAATATAGGAATTAAAGTATTAGAGTGGTTTAGGCTTCCTGCAACCGAAGCATTTAAAGCAAGTAAGCATTTTAATCCACCGGCTCATATTGAAGATTTGGCAAATATGGCATCCGACATCGTATCTCTTGGAAATCAAACTGGTGAGGGTTGGTTCTTAACAGGAGAAATGTTAGAACTGATACACAGTGGAGCTGGAAATATCGTTTGTACACAGCCATTTGCATGCCTTCCAAATCATGTAGTTGGAAAAGGTGTAATTAAAGAACTTCGTAGATTATATCCGCAGTCTAACATTGTTGCGATTGATTATGACCCAGGTGCAAGTGAGGTAAATCAGTTGAATAGAATTAAATTGATGCTATCGACAGCAAATAAAAACTTAGAAAAAGAACAGGCATAAAAGATAGGAAGTTTCCCGAAATATAGTGGAAACTTCCTATTTTTTATTTCAATATTTAGAATTTGCGAAGCTCATCATTTTCATCATTTTGAGTGTTTATAATTTTTTTAATAATTGCATAGTAGCCGAAATTATCGTTTACCTGAATATATACTCTGTCGTTTAGTTTATGTCCTAAAATTGCTTTTCCAAGAGGAGAATCAATACTGATCAATCCTTGAATTGAACTGCCTCGTACAGAAGTGACAAGTCTGTAGGTCTCTATTTCGTCATCATCTTCCATGTATAATTCTACAGTATTATTAATTCCGACTTCATCATCTTTTGAACTGTCATCGACAATAATGGCTGTTTTCAGCATCCTTTCCAGATAACGAATTCTGCTATCGTTTTTATTTTTATCTTTTTTAGCAGCATGATACTCAAAATTTTCACTTAAATCGCCATGGGCACGAGCCTCTTTTACTGCTTCAATTGCTTCTTTTCTGACAACTAATTTTCTGTATTCAATTTCTTCCTCTATTTTTTTTACATCGCTTTTAGTTAATTTATCACGCATTTTATATTCTCTCCTTATTTTTATCCTGCCAAAATGCGGCTACAGTGTCAGTCACATGATTCAACTGACATAATTGGTATTGTTTCCATTCACGCGGAAATATAGCCTGATATCGATTGTCTAAAAATCTTACATCAAGTAATACAATAACTCCTTTGTCTGATTCTGTACGGATCACACGTCCTGCAGATTGTAATACTTTATTCATTCCCGGATATAAGTAAGCAAAATCAAATCCCGACATTTTTTTTGCATCAAAATATTGTTTCAATAATTCTCTTTCATTACATACCTGAGGCAACCCGGTTCCAACAATAATTGCTCCGATTAAGCGATCTTCAGCCAGATCAATCCCCTCCGAAAAAATTCCTCCCATCACGCAAAAACCAATTAAGGTTCTATCGTTCTGGCTTTCAAAACAATTCAAAAACTCTTCACGTTCAATTTCATTCATATACTGTGATTGAAGAATGCATTCTACAGAATTATTTATCGAAGATGTAGGAAGATTAACAAACTGTTCGTAAACCTCTTCTAACATGCGATAAGAAGGGAAAAATACCATGTAATTTCCTTGTTGGACAGATACAATATTTTGAATGTATCGTGCGATTTTTTGATACATTTCACGTCCACGCAATGTATATTTAGTACTCACATCCTCTGCCAATAAGAGAAGTTTATTTTCTTCTGGAAATGTAGATTTTGCATAAATTGCATAATCATCTGGATTGACACTAAGTAAGTTTTTGTAATAAAAAACAGGTAAAAATGTTGCCGAAAAATAAATTGTGCTGTTCCCATATGCTAAAAAACGTTGTAGATTTGTTGCCGGATTTACACAAAACAATTTTAATTTAAAACGACCATCCGATTCCATTTCCGTATAGATTAAATAATTTTCATCCAAAATATCATGGATATTAATGAATGAACGAATCTGAAAATAAAAATCAAGGAGGGCATCTTTTTTTTCAGGAGAAGGCTGTTCATCAAAATAGTTTTCTATTTCTCCTAGAATATTTAAGCACTTTAAGGCAATGTGTGAAACATTATCTATCACTTGATATGTTTCACATTCACGTTTTAATGCCAAGAGTTGTTTATTACATTCATCCAGGCGTTTTGCAAGCTTTGGAGCATCGCTTTGGAATAATTTTTTCATAGATAAAAAATCTTCTTTGTAAAGCGTGGCGCTATACATCTCTCGACCGCGCTCAACAAGGTTATGTGCTTCATCAATTAAGAACAAATACTCTCCTGTTCCGCCTTCTGAGAAAAAACGTTTTAAATGAGCGTCTGGATCAAATACATAATTATAGTCACAAATGATTGCATCCATCCATTCACTGACATCAAGTGACATCTCAAACGGACATACATGGTATTTTCTTGCCTGTTCTTCTATGACTTCTCTCGTACATTCATCTTTTGTGCTGATTAATTCAAATACAGCATCATTTACACGGTCAAAATGTCCTTTCGCATAAGGACATTCGTCAGGATTACAAATCGCTTCTTCGCAAAAACAAATTTTTTCTTTTGCAGTAATCGTGACAGATTTCCATCTTAATTCGTTCTTGCGAAGTATATAAAAAGCTTGCTCCGCTACGGTTTTTGTAATTGTTTTTGCTGTCAAATAAAATATTTTTTCTCCAAGTCCTTCGCCTATTGCGCGAACAGCCGGGAAAATTGTAGCCATAGTTTTTCCAATTCCGGTTGGAGCCTGGATAAACAAATTTTTTTTGCGAAGTATCGTACGATATACAGAGGATACAACTTCACGTTGTCCTTCTCTATATGAAAATGGAAATTCTGTTTTTTGAATTGTACGATCACGTTCTTTCTTCCATTGAATTTGAAATTTTGCCCATTTTTCATATGCGTGAATTAATTCGTTAAACCATTTTTCCAGATCATCAAACAAAAAATTTTGCTTAAAACGTTTTATTTCTTCTGTTTCCAAGTGACAATATGTCATCTGCACATCAATATTAGTTAAATGTTGCTGTGTGGCATAGATATAGGCGTAACACTTTGCCTGAGCAAGGTGGACGCCTATCGGTTCTTCTATATGAGATAAATCGCGTATAGTTCCCTTTATTTCATCTATGCAGATTCCAGAATCATTTTCAATAATACCATCTGCCCTTCCTTCAATCAGAAGTAAAAAGTCCGTACAAACAACTTTTGTTTTTAATGCTACTTCGGCATGATAATCTGCTCCCATTCTGCGTTGAATCTTACGATGCAATCTGCTCCCTTGCAGCATCGCATCCTTCTCCAGACTGCCGGATGTCCGATTGTCTATATCACCCGTCCGCAATATGAATTCTACTAGATTGCGGACGGAAATCTTTATGATAGGTTCTTCCATTATAATTATCTACTCTTCTGCTTTCTCTGTTCTTGCAACCTCTGAAATTGTTTTTGTCAGCCCTGCAATTCCTTGTAAATCTGACGGAATAATAATTTTTGTCGCTTTACCGTCTGCCGCTTTTGCAAATGCTTCCAGACTCTTTAATGTTAAAACAGCTTCATCGGCTCCTGCTGCCTTGATAAATTCAATACCTTCCGCTGTAGCTTTTTGCACAGTGCGAATCGCTTCGGCCTGACCTTCTGCCTCTTTGATTCGTTTCTGTTTTTCTGCCTCAGCCTTTAAGATTGCAGCTTGTTTTGCAGCTTCTGCCTCTAAAATAACAGATTCTTTTTCACCTTCTGCAACAAGAATTGTAGATTTCTTTTCACCTTCTGCACGCAAGATTGCTTCTCTTCGTTCACGTTCTGCCTTCATTTGTTTTTCCATAGCATCCTGAATAGCCTTAGGAGGCATGATATTCTTTAATTCTACTCTGTTTACTTTAATCCCCCATTCATCGGTAGCAATATCAAGTATTGTACGCATTTTTGTATTGATTGTCTCACGGGATGTTAAGGTTTCATCTAATTCTAAATCTCCGATAATGTTACGCAAGGTTGTAGCGGTCAGATTCTCAATTGCCGCGATTGGATTTTCTACTCCGTATGCGTATTTTTTAGGATCCGTAATTTGGAAAAAGACAACTGTATCAATCTGCATTGTTACATTATCTTTCGTAATAACCGCTTGTGGTTCGAAATCTACAACTTGCTCTTTTAAAGAAACTCTCCTTGCTACTCGATCTAAAATTGGCATTTTGAAATGAATACCTACACTCCATGTTTCTTTATATCCACCAAGACGCTCAAGAACGTAGGCATGAGCCTGTGGAACAATCTTGACACATGAAATAAGTACGAAAAGTACAATAATTAAAATGATGATAAGTACTAAAAATCCAAACATGTTTATCCCTCCTGATATTTTTCAACAATTAATTTTACACCTGAAATTTCAATCACTTTTGCAAGATCTCCTGGATTTAAAATTTCTCCGGTATTTTTTGTGCGTGCGGTCCATTCTAAACCATTCACGACAGCTGCACCCGTTTCTTCTAAATTATCTACTTTTTTTGTGATTTTAACCACTTTTCCTATTACTTGTTCATAATTGGTTTTTTCATGATGACAATTTATGTATTTCATAGCAAAAGGTCTTGTAAATAATAATAAGATAAAGGATACAATTAAAAAGGATATGATCTGACACCATAGGTTGAAACCAGCCAGACATAAAATTAACGCTACTAAAGTTCCTCCTGCCATCCAGATTGTTGTAAGTCCGACAGTAATAATCTCAATGATTAAAAATACAATCAACAATCCAAGCCATATAAAAATCTCTTCTTTCATTTTACTCCCTTCTCTCTTATTCTGTATATTGATCATAAGTATCATATTAATGATATCTTATTCTATTAGTTCTAATTATACAATACTTTTATTATTAATGCATCGATTTTTATTTTTCTCTGCATTGTTGGAAAATTTTTCTTTGAATGAATTTGTACATTTTTACGAATAGTAAAATAATCCGATTGACTTTTATTGTTAAATATGCTAAAATAAACAAGTGTTGTTCAAAGATAAGAACAAACATACTACTATTTTTTAAATTTTTATGGAGGGTCAGGCAATGACAGGTACAGTAAAATGGTTTAATAACCAAAAAGGGTACGGATTCATCTCAGATGCTGAAGGAAATGACGTATTCGTTCACTATTCAGGATTAGTTATGGATGGGTTCAAATCTTTAGAAGAAGGTCAGGCTGTTGAATTTGATGTAACAGAAGGCGCTAAAGGACCACAGGCTACAAACGTAGTAAAACTTTAATCAGATTTTTTTGTGTACCTTTTAATTATATAAATTTATGACGAGATTTAATATTTATAATTTTTAAAAGCAAATAACAAAATGAGATTAAAAAAAGAGCATCTTTCACGATGCTCTTTTTTTATTCGTATTTATCTCAGTCGAGAAGACTCCCACCTCTTTCAGGTAGTGAGTAACAGCAAATTTGTCTCAGTGGGAGTCCAATCTCCGACTGAGATAAACGCTCCGCGAGGATGCGCAGTGATTCTGTAAAGAATGTGTCAGCTTACGCTGACCAGAATCACGCGCCAAGTCTCGCGGCTGCTCGACTTGAATTAACATAACGGATATTTATCTGTCAGTTCAGCAACCATTGCTTTTGCTTTTTCTACATTATCTTCGCTTTCTACTACAAGTGCAATAATTTCAGCAATCTTATCCATATCTTCTTCCAACATACCACGAGTTGTAACAGCTGGTGTTCCAAGTCTCACGCCACTTGTAACAAATGGTGAGCGAGGATCGTTTGGAATTGTATTTTTATTTGCTGTAATATGTGCATCATCCAAACGTTTTTCAAGTTCTTTTCCACTGATTTCTGTTGCAGATAAATCAATCAGCATTAAATGATTATCGGTACCGCCGGAAACAATCTTTATGCCACGTTCTATCAAGCCTTTACTCAAGGCCTGTGCATTTTTAACAACCTGCTCCATATATTCCTTATATTCCGGTTTAAGTGCTTCTTCAAAACAAACTGCTTTTGCAGCAATAACATGCATTAACGGACCACCTTGAATACCAGGGAAGACAGCTTTATTGAAATTAAATTTCTTATTCATTTCTTCGCTGCACATAATCATACCTCCGCGAGGTCCGCGAAGAGTCTTATGTGTTGTTGTGGTGGTAACATGTGCATAAGGAATTGGACTTGGATGTAATCCGGTTGCTACAAGTCCTGCAATATGTGCAATGTCAACCATTAAATAAGCCCCTACTTCATCGGCAATTTCACGAAAACGCTTAAAATCAATCGTTCTTGCATAAGCACTTGCTCCTGCTACGATTAATTTTGGCTTATGTTCTTTGGCGATTCGTAACACTTCATCATAATCAATAAATCCATTTTCATCTACGCCATAGTGAGCAACATCGAAGTATTTGCCGGACAGATTTACAGGTGAGCCATGTGTTAAATGTCCGCCATGATCAAGGTTCATCCCCATAATCTTATCTCCAGGTTCAAGCATAGCAAACATAACTGCCATGTTAGCCTGTGCACCAGAATGTGGTTGTACATTTACATACTCACAACCAAATAACTTTTTAGCACGTTCTCTTGCAAGATCTTCTACAACATCTACGCACTGACATCCGCCATAATATCTTTTTCCAGGATATCCTTCAGCATATTTGTTTGTGAGTGGGCTTCCCATTGCAGCCATCACTGCTTTGCTTACCCAGTTTTCAGATGCAATTAATTCGATATGTGAGTTTTGACGATTCATCTCGTCTTTGATTGCATTCGCAATCTCAGGATCTGTTTTTACTATTTCTTCAAAATCATACATAGTAGTTTCCCTCCATCTCTTCTTTTGTTCCCCATTGGAAACAAGTATAGCATATATTATCTAAAAGTCAAATAATGACAACTGATTACTTTGCGGTAAATCTCCAAATAATCCAAGGTCTGACATAAGATCAATAACAGTTTTACTAACCTTGGTTCTTTGTCTGAAATCATCTAACGACAGATATTTTCCATCTTTTGCAGCGAGTTCTACCGCTTCTGCAGCTTTATCACCCATTCCGTCAATACTTGCAAAAGACGGCATTAGCTTTCCGTCGATAATCTGAAAATCTTTTGCTTTTGCACGATATAAATCAATAGGCATAAACTCCAGTCCGCGGGCATACATTTCCTGAACCAGCTTCATATCTTTTAAAGTATCCTGTTCTTTATTTGTGAGACTATCGGATCTTTTTCTGTAATCATTCATATAATAATTTAACTTTTCTTTGCCCTGGCACATAAGTTCATAAGAAAATGCATCGGCACGAATACTAAAATAAGCACCATAATAAGCGAGCGGATAATTAATTTTACAATATGCGATTCGATAAGCCATCATAACATAGGCAGCAGCATGTGCTTTTGGGAACATATAGCTAATCTTCTTGCAAGAATCAATATACCAGTCCGGTACACCTTTTTCCTTCATTGCAGTTTCCCATTCAGGCTTTAACCCCTTACCTTTTCGTACGCTCTCCATAATTGTAAAAGAAAGTGCACTATCTACTCCCTGATTGATCAAGTAAATCATAATATCATCACGAGTACAGATTGCAGTAGAAATCGTTGCCTTTCCTTGTTTGATCAATTCCTGTGCATTTCCAAGCCATACATTGGTTCCGTGAGACAGACCGGAAATTCGGATTAAATCAGATAATGATTGTGGGTTTGCATCTTGCACCATCTGGATAACAAAATCTGTTCCAAACTCCGGGATTCCAAGACTTCCAAGTGGACAGCCGCTGATATCTTCTGGTTTAATACCAAGTGCACTTGTATTATGGAACAACGAAATAACATCTTTATCATCCAGAGGAATTTTGGTTGCTACAAAAGGATTTTCTTCATTGTATTCATTCTCCAGAGCATCAGATGTAATATAATCCTCCAGCATACGGATCATGGTCGGATCATCATGACCGAGAATATCTAGTTTTAACAAGTTATGATCAATCGAATGATAATCAAAATGTGTTGTTATGATGTCTACAGTCATATCGTTTGCAGGATGCTGAACAGGTGTAAATTCATTAATGTTATGTCCATGAGGAAGTACAACAATTCCTCCCGGATGCTGTCCGGTGCTTCGTCGGATACCTGTACATCCCTGACTGATCCGCTCTATTTCACAACGTCGTTTACGCATACCACGTTCTTCGTAATAGTTTTTTACATAACCGTAAGCTGTTTTATCTGCCAGTGTTCCGATTGTTCCGGCTTTAAAGGTATGCCCCTCTCCAAAAATAACTTCTGTATATTTATGCGCTTTAGACTGATACTCACCGGAAAAGTTCAAGTCAATATCTGGTTCTTTGTCACCTTTGAAACCAAGAAAGGTTTCAAAAGGAATGTCAAATCCTTGTTTTATTAGTTTTTCACCGCATACCGGACAATTTTTATCCGGCATGTCGAATCCACATCCTCCAGCATATGATTTTACTTCTTCAGAATCAAAATCACTATAATGACAATGTGCACAATAATAATGCGGAGATAATGGATTAACTTCTGTAATTCCGGCCATAGTAGCTACAAATGAAGAACCTACGGATCCTCGTGATCCAACAAGGTATCCATCTGCATTTGATTTCCATACTAACTTTTGCGCAATGATGTACATAACGGAATATCCATTAGAAATGATAGAATTTAATTCTTTCTCCAATCGCTTGGATACTGGTTCTGGTAAATTTTCACCATAGATTTCATGAGCACGGTTATAACAAATATCACGCAGATTCTGTTCAGAATTTTCAATGACCGGTGGACATTTGTTAGGATTGACCGGGGATATTTTTTCTATCATATTTGCAATTTTACAAGGATTTTCAATTACGACCTCATGAGCCTTTGCAGAACCTAAATATTCAAATTCTGCCAGCATTTCTTCGGTTGTACGAAGAAATAAAGGTGGTTGGTCATCTGCATCACTGAAGCCTTTTCCTGCCATGATGATACGGCGGTACACTTCATCTTCCGGGTCAAGGAAATGCACATCACAAGTCGCAACAACAGGCTTTTTGAATTTTTCCCCAAGCTGTACAATCTGTCGGTTTATTTCCATCAAATCTTCCAGGGTATTGATATTTGAGTACTTATCACTTGCAAGCATGAATTTATCATTTCCAAGTGGCTGAATTTCGTAATAGTCATAAAATTCTGCCAGTCTGGCAATTACCTGTGGTGATTTTCCATTTAATATAGCCTGATATAACTCACCTGCCTCGCAGGCACTTCCTATGACAAGTCCCTCACGATATTGGTTCAACAAACTTTTTGGAATGCGTGGACGTCGTGCATAATAAGTTAAATGAGATTCTGATATCAACTGATATAGATTGTAACGCCCAATATCATTTTTTGCCAGAATGATGATATGATGTGTTGGAAGCTTTCGAATCGCATTTGGATTCATATCACCGAATTGATTAATTCCTTTTAATGTTGTTATATTGCGCTCTTTCAACATTTCAACAAACTTTACAAAGATTTCTGCGGTTGCTCCTGCATCATCTACTGCTCGATGATGATTTTCTAAAGAAATTCCAAGTGCTTTTGCCACAATATTTAGTTTATATTTTGATAAAGTTGGAAGGAGCACTCTGGCAAGAGCCACTGTATCTACAGATATAAACTTTGGTTCAATATCCTGATAACGGCAGTTTTGTTCAATGAATCCAACATCAAAGCTTGCATTGTGGGCAACAAGTACTGCGTCTTTTGCAAATTCCAGAAATTGTGGGAGAATCACTTCAATATTTGGATACTCCATAACCATATCATCTGTAATACTTGTTAGTTTAGTGATTTCAAAAGGAATTGGTCTTTCAGGGTTTACAAAAGTACTGAATTTATCAACAATTTTTCCGTTGACAACCTTTACAGCTCCAATCTCGATGATTTTATCTTTTATGGCACTAAATCCTGTGGTTTCAATATCAAACACAACATAAACATCATCCAGTGTTTCATCTCCTGCTCCAACAGCAATTTCTGTTAGATCATCTACAACATAGCCTTCTACACCATACAGTATTTTAAATGGATCATCTTTATCCAATCGTTCTATAAAGTGATTTGCATCAGGGAAAGCTTGTGCAATACCATGATCTGTAATGGCAATTGCAGCATGTCCCCAATCGTGGGCACGACGGACAATATCCTGTGTTTCAGATACCCCATCCATATCACTCATTTTTGTATGGCAATGCAATTCTACACGCTTCACGGGACTTAAATCTTCTCTTTTCGTGGTAAAATCACCGATTTTTTTAATTCCGGTAACCGAACCGATAGATAATTCGCCATCATAACGATCAATTGTTGTTACACCTTTGATTTTTATATATGAACCCTTTTTTAAATCTCCAAGCAAATCTGAAAGTTGATCGTTACGAATAAACATTTTTACCATAATAGTATCGGTAAAATCTGTTACAGCAAACATTAAAATAGATTTTTCATTTCGGATTTCTCGAGTTTCAAAAGTAATAATCTTTCCATGAAATGTAATTTCACCCATTTCTGTCTCGACGACATCCAATCGGATTGGTTCATCCTCAAAATCCTTACCATAGATGAGATTTGGATCATTCCCTTGTTTTAACGGACGTATATAACCTTTCTTAAAATCAGATTTAAAGCTTTTACGTTCACCACTATCATTCCCATTGTCCTTTGGTTTCTTATCAACAACAGACTTTTGAGAAACAGGTGTGGCTTTCTTTTCAGGACTGGATTCACCAGACTCTTTTTCCCTCTCTTCTCCATGAAGTTTGCGGTTTCTTGCAAAGATAGCATCTATTTCCCTCTGAATACGCTGTTCATCATATTCCAGGTTTTGGTCTTCTTTTTCTTTTTCCCGATATTCTATACGAATATCCGTCGGAATATGAAAACGTTGATTAAAAATCTCATCCAGTAACGATACAATTTCCTCTTTTCGTCCTTCTGAAACAATTGTATTTAATAATTCAAGACGCATAATTGAATTTGCTTCAAAGTGAATTTCTGCCTGTTCAAACATGCTTGCTGCAAGCACACTGACTTCTTTTAATTCTAATAAAATACTGTCATGGTATTCTACCATTAGTGCTTCTGGCGTATATTGTTCAGAAAGCTGATAATCCTCCTCAATTTTTATCGCTACAGAGGTCTTCCCAAACAGCTGCTTTTTAATGTGTTCTTCCATTCGTTTGATATAACGTTTTTGAATTAGATGCAGACTGAATAGATGAATATTTAAAAATTCTCTTGAAGAATTTGTTGTAATTTTTTTAATCTGCACATCTGCAAATAATTCTTGTATATCTTTTTCAACTTTTAACGTTGGAAATACCTCAAAAAATCTTTTGGCATTACTTACTTGTTCCAATTGTCTAACTCCCATCGAAGTGTATTCAAAAGTTCTGTTTCCGGCACTTTCTTTATAATTTCACCTTTTTTGATCAACAAGCCTTCTCCGATACCACCGGCAATGCCAAGATCAGCCTCTTTTGCTTCTCCTGGTCCGTTTACAACGCATCCCATAACTGCAACTTTAATATCAAGCGGATATTCTGAAACCATGGTTTCAACTTGATTTGCCAATTCAATCAAGTTGATTTTTGTACGTCCGCAGGTTGGACAAGATACAACTTCAATTCCGCCTTTACGAAGTCCTAAGGTACGAAGAACTAATTTTGCAGTTTTAATTTCTTCTACAGGATCTCCAGTCAATGAAACACGAATTGTATTTCCGATGCCTTCGTGTAATATAATACCAAGTCCTACAGAAGATTTGATATTTCCTGAGTAAAGTGTTCCCGCTTCAGTAATTCCGACATGTAAAGGGTATGGGCACTGACTGGCAATTAATTCGTGTGCTTTCACGCACATTAACACGTCCGAGGATTTAATGCTGACAACGAGATTGTCATACCCCATATCTTCTATCATTTTTACTTTATCTAAAGCACTTTCAACAATTCCTTCTGCTGTAACACCGCCGTATTTCTCTATTAATGGCTTTTCAAGTGAGCCACTGTTTACACCTACACGAATGGGCACATGATATTCTTTTGCCTTGTCGACAACAGCTTGTACACGATCTCTTGACCCAATATTTCCAGGATTGATTCGTATTTTATCTGCACCATTTTCAATGGCCGCAATTGCCATACGATAATCAAAATGAATATCCGCTACAAGTGGAATATGGATTTGTTTTTTTATTTCCTTGATAGCCGCTGCTGCTTCTAATGTTGGAACCGTACATCGAATAATCTCACATCCTGCTTTTTCCAGACGTAAAATCTGTGCTACAGTTGCTTCTACATCTTCAGTAGGTGTATTGGTCATAGACTGAATTGCGATTGGGTGATTTCCACCGATTATTACATCTCCAATTTTAATTTCCTTTGTCTTTTCTCTTAACATAGTTCCTCCTTTTTGAAATATCCCTCGTTTTATTTCACGATAGAAAAAACAGGGACGTTTCATATTCATCCCTGTTTATCTTTACTCTTTTTCAAATATTAACTGGCTGCCATATTCCCGGTCTGTCAGTGTCAGTTGATTCTGTTCCATATTGTAATCATAGGTTCCATCTAACCGATCTAACGCCTGAGTAATCACATCTTCTGATATGCCTTCCGAATCAGCTGCCTTTTTTACAGCATCTGTATTGAGACGTAAACTAAAAGTTTTGGTTTTAGAATCAATATCATAATCCATGGAAACTGCAATTTGATTGTCATCAAATTCATCCGGCCATTTTATAATTGCTGTGTTATTCCCTTTGATTGTCATAATTAAATCACTGTCCTCGTAATCCCATGTTCCTTCCAATGGATTCATTGTGAACATACGAACCAGGAAAAATACTGCAATCAAAATAATTACAACAGATGTGACAGACATTACGCTTCGCCAAATAATACTTCTTGTATGATCATCATTTTTTGCGAGCATGTTTTCTTCTCCTCTAATTTGTTCTTCTTTAATTATACGGATTCTCGTATTTTATGTCAATCTAATTTCATTAAGCAAATATTGTTCCGAGAACGGTATAGGATAATATAGTCATAATAACTGTTGCCACTACAAGACCAAGAACAATGGCAGGAAAAGCCTTTCTAAAACGAATTCCCAATAATGCAGCAATCAAAGCTCCTGTCCACGCTCCTGTTCCCGGAAGTGGAATGCCTACAAATGCTACTAGTCCCCAAAATTCATATTTTTCAATATTGGCACTCTGGTTCATCGCTTTATGTTCCAGTTTTTCAACTAAAGGTTTTAGTTTCTTTGTTCCTTTCATCCAATCAAAAATCTTTGTGATCAATAATAAAATGAATGGTATTGGAACCAGATTCCCAATAAAGCAAATAGGAATAGCCTGCCACATAGGTACATCTAAAAGTGCCGGTCCTGCTGCAAGGAGTCCACCTCTAAGTTCAAGAATTGGTACCATAGAAATCAAAAAAATGATGAATTCTTTCCCGACCTTTCCGCTAAGCCCTGCAATTAATCCATTTATTAATGCTTCTTTCATCTACTATCTTCCTCCATGTTCGGCAATATATTGTCTTAAGAAAGAAAAGAAAGTTTCCATCTCTTCTTTCGTACCAATTGTCACACGCAAATATTGTTCAATTCTCTCGCTTCCCCAGTATCTGACGTAAATATTGGCTTTTTTCAAAGCTGTAAATAGTTGTTTTGCATCCAGCTTTGGGTGAGTTACAAAAATAAAATTGGCTTGAGATTCTGGATATTCAAATCCTAACTCTTTAAACTGCTCTTTGGCCCATTCTCTTGTTTCAACAATTTTATTTACAGTTTCTTTGAAATAAGTTTCATCTTTTACTGCTTCTGCTCCGCAAACAAGAGAAGTCTGGTTCATTGTATAAGAGTTAAACGAATATTTCACATCATTTAAATATTTAATCAAAGTCGGGTTACTGATGGCATACCCAATTCTCATACCAGCCATAGAACGAGATTTTGAAAATGTCTGAACAACAATCAAATTATCGTATTTTGAGATTAATTCCAATGCAGACTTTCCGGCAAAATCAATATATGCTTCGTCTACAATTACAATGACATCCTGATTATGTCTAATGATATCTTCTACAAAATCCAGATTTTCATAAATTGCTGTAGGTGCATTTGGATTTGGGAAAATAACGCCCCCGTTTTCTTTATAATAATCTTCTTTGCAAATATGAAAATCAGCATCTAATTTCTGACATTCATATGGAATGCGATATAAATCAGCCCATACTTTATAAAAAGAATAGGTAATATCCGGAAAAAGAATTGGCTTATCTGAATTAAAAAAAGTCAGAAAACACATGGATAATACATCATCTGAGCCAACCCCTACAAATACCTGATCTTTATCCACTTTGTATCGATCAGCCAGAGATTGTGTAAGTAATTCTGCTGTCGGATCCGGATATAAGCGAAGTCGATCTAAATCCATTGACTGAAGTGCCTGTTCAACTCCTGGTGCAGGAGCATAAGGATTTTCATTTGTATTCAATTTAATTACTTTATTTTGTGGCTGTTCGCCTGGAATATAAGGCTCTACCTGGCGAATATTATTTCGTATATTTTCATTTAATCCCATGATTCTTTCCCTTTCCTATAGATTATATTGTTTAGCGAGTTCGGCAAATTTAGGTAGTGAATTAACAATTGTCTCGTAGGATACACAATAAGCCATTCTTACATATCCAGGACATGCGAATGAAGACCCTGGTACAATCAGTATATTATATTTTTGGGCTTCATTACAAAATTCTTTTTCATCAGCAATCGGAGATTTTACAAATAAATAAAAGGCTCCTTCCGGTTTGATACAATCAAACCCTAGATTTTTTAATCCGTTATATAATGTTTCACGATTACGGTCATAGTAAGAAATATCTGTTTTTTCATTTAAACATGCTTTTACAACTTTTTGTTGTAAAGTCGGAGCATTTACAAAACCAAGAATACGTGTTGCCACATTAACCGCCCCGATTAGCTTTTCGCTGTCAGATGCTTCATCTGGAATTACAAGATAGCCGATACGTTCTCCTGGAAGAGAAAGAGATTTACTGTATGAATAACCTACAATTGTATTTGCATAGTATTTTGTAAGGTAAGGTACTTCAATTCCGTCATATGCTAATTCACGATATGGTTCATCTGAGATTAAATAAATGTCTGTTCCATATTCCTTCTGTTTTTTCTCTAAAATAGCGGCCATTTTCTGAATTGTTTCCTCTGAATAAACAACACCCGTTGGATTGTTTGGGGTATTTACAATTATGGCCTTTGTTTTTGGAGATATTTTCTGCTCGAATTCATCTAGCTTAGGTTGAAAATCAGTAGTATTAGGAGAAACTTCTACAAGGACACCATCATAATTATCTGTATAACTGCGATATTCTCCAAAATATGGAGCAAATGCGATGACCTCATCGCCTGGATTGATCAAGGATTTCAAAATAACATTTAGTCCACCGGCTGCTCCTACGGTCATGGTAATATTCTTGCTACAAAAATGTGTGCCAAAGCGCTCATTCAAAGAATCTGCGATAGCTATTCTAACATCTTCATATCCGGCATTACTGTTTGTATAACCATGTAAAACTACAGGATCTTCCTCGTCTAAAAGTTCTTTGATCGCATATTTAACTGCATCCGGAGCCGGAACATTTGGATTGCCAAGGCTAAAATCAAATACATTTTCAGATCCGTATATCTTTGCCAATCGGTTACCTTCTTCAAACATTGCCCGGATTGCAGAACTATTTGCAACCATATTTTCCATTTTTTTTGAAATCATCTTTGTATCCTCCTATTTCTTTGTGACGAATCCTTTTTGTACCATAAATGCAGGCTGATAAGATAATTTAGCTTTTCGAAGTCCGGCAGAACCGGCATCGTCTTCTCTATTTATATATGCATAATCTGTACATTCATGCTGAACAAACTGCTGATTGATCATTGGATAAGCACCATCTACATCCGCAAAAGCTTTTTCGATATGAACAACAAATGTATCTTCACACATTGGCTCTCCAATTGTAAATGCTACAATATTTCCTTCTGCACGAAGAACACCACCTATAAGACCAAGTTCTTTATACAGGCGTAAGGAATTTAATGTTACACACATTTCTGCATTTTTCTCCATATCCTCATCGCATCCATTTTGCGTACGCCATTTTAAAGCCATTTGAAAACATTCTTCCACATTATCGTCGTTTAATTGTTCATAGCTCCAGTCTTCATGCAGGGATTTAAATTTATTAATATGATTTCTTTTCCCATGTAGTTTCTTCCCTGCAAGGGTCATAAGTTTTTCTGAATCATATACATAATCAGCCTGATCTGGGTCGTATTGTATTTTATATACACCTGGATACCAGCATTCTAGCTGTGCAAAGTTTTCTTCTGTTACATTATAAAACATAAGTGGAGCATTTTTGGTATCACTATATTGATTTAACCATTCAATTGCTTTGTGAATAGAGTCATCATCTCCTGCAGGATAGGCAAAAAGAGCCTTTTCGGAATTATCCTTGAAAACTAATGCGCCTTCAATAATGGCATACTCTACTTTATAGTGTCTGGACCAAAGATAAACATTTGCAAAAGTACGTTCACAGCTTCGGCTTGGTGATTTCTCAAAATAAGAGTGAATAATTTCCTGGTCTTCTAATTCAGGTCGTTTAAATTGGATTTTATCCATTAAAAAAATCCTTTCTTTTTGTGATAGCCACAAAATTTGTGGCCGGTAGTTGTTTAGTTTATTGTCAAGTGCAAAAAGCAGCGGAATTTCCGCTGCTTAAAATGAGCTTATCGGATAAAGTTTGTTTTGATTTTTTCTTCATCCACCGGCATTTCAATACCTGCTTTTTTTCCGGCCTCAAGGCATTTCAAAAGCCATGCCATATTATTACCTAAAGTTCTCATAATCTGAATTCCCTCGGCATCCTGCTGTACTTCATCCGGTGTATTACCATGTACCATTGTCCAATAATTAGACGATACGACCGGCATCTGATGGTATGTAAAATATTTCATGATCACATCCAATGTAGCAGTTGTTCCGGCTCTACGTGCAGATGTAACGGCCGCAGCTGGTTTGTGCAACATATCTTTTCCGGCACACGAACATAATTTATCCATAAATTCAATAATCTGGCCAGATGGAGATGCCCAATAAACCGGAGAACCAACAACTAAAGCATCTGATTCAGCCATCTTCACTGCTGCTGCTTTTACATTTTCCATATCAGGATTGCCTGCCTGAAAAATTTCTGTCTCAATTCCCTGTTTCTCAAGTGCTTCTGCAACAACTGTCAGAGCTGTATATGTACAGCCTGCTTTTCTTGGACTTCCGTTTAATAATAATACTTTCATTCTAGTTCCTTCTTTCCAGTCTTATTTGTTTATTCCGATTTAAGTTGTTTGTTTAATCTTCATTCATTTTTGCAAGTTTTGCAGTCTGGTCTGCAGCAATCAGACTATCAATGATTTCATCAAGATCTCCATTTAAAATGGAATCTAATTTATGCAAAGTTAATTTGATTCTGTGGTCTGTTACACGTCCTTGTGGGAAGTTATAAGTACGGATCTTCTCAGAACGATCTCCTGTACCTACCTGGCTTTTACGTGCTTCTGCTTCAGCATCATGCTGTTTTGCAAGTTCAAGTTCATAGAGACGGGCACGAAGTACTTTCAATGCTTTATCTTTATTTTTCAACTGTGATTTTTCATCCTGGCATGAAATTACAATTCCTGTCGGGATATGTGTCAGACGTACAGCAGAGTCTGTTGTATTAACGCACTGTCCACCATTACCTGAAGCACGGAACACATCGAATTTACAGTCGTTCATATCCAATTCTACATCCACTTCTTCTGCTTCTGGCATGATTGCAACTGTAATAGTAGATGTATGGATACGCCCGCCACTTTCTGTCTCTGGAACACGTTGTACACGGTGTACACCACTTTCATATTTTAATCTTGAATATGCACCCTGTCCTGAAATCATAAATACACATTCTTTAAAGCCACCGATTCCATTTTCATTAAGTGAGATCATCTCCACTTTCCAACGGCGTCCTTCTGCATAATGTACATACATACGATAAATCTCAGCTGCGAATAAAGCCGCTTCATCCCCACCGGCACCGGCACGGATTTCCACGATAACGTTCTTTTCATCGTTTGGATCCTTTGGAAGAAGTAAAATCTTCATCTCTTTTTCCAGTTCTTCTATTCGATTCTTTGATTCATTCAATTCTTCTTTTGCAAGTTCACGCATCTCTTCATCTGATTCTTCTTCTAACATCATCAGACTGTCTTCTACATTCTGCTTGCACTGTTTATATTCTTTAAATGCTTCAACAATAGGAGCCAGATCACTTTGTTCTTTCATTAAATTGCGGAAACGAGTTGCATCGTTTGCCACATCCGGTTCCTGAAGTTCTCCCATTACTTCTTCATATCGGATTACAAGATCCTCTAATCTATCAAACATAATTTCCTATATCCTTTCTAACTTCTATCATATCTATACAGATAATTCACCTCTTCGTATCATACACGCCTAATACAACCCGGTCAAGACCCGCAAGGTCTTTTTTTATCAGGACATCTCTAAATCCGGCATCTTTCATCATATTTGACACGTCTAAGCCTTGATCATGTCCAATTTCAAATATCAAATATCCATCGGCTTGTAAATATTTTTCACTTTCAGAAATGATTTTCCGATAGAAATATAATCCATCTTCCATTCCATCTAACGCAAGCATCGGATCATGTTCTCTTACTTCTTCTTGAAGTGTTTTAATTACATCACTTCGAATATATGGTGGATTCGATACGATCATCGAATATTTGTCTGTTATTTTGTCAAACAGATCGCTTTGAAGAAAATCGACAGACAAACCCAGCGATTTTGCATTTTTCCTTGCCACTTCAAGTGCTTTATCAGAAATATCAACACCGGTTCCTGTAATTTGTTTCTTATTTTTCATGTAATACAAAATGCTAAGTAAAATACAGCCCGAACCGGTACACATATCCAATAGATTTACGGGGGACGAGATTTCTTTTAGTTTTTCTAAAGCAGTTTCCACGAGTATTTCAGTATCTTGTCTTGGAATTAATACATGTTCATTTACATGAAATTCCAACCCCATAAACTCCTGAACACCTGTTAAATGTTGAAGTGGAATATGCTCTGCACGTTTTTGAATCAGTTGCAGATATTGTTTTTGATGATTTTTGGGTACTGTCTGCTGTGAATCAACAAAATAGCGTGCACGGGTAATACCTGTAACATATTCTAATAAATACCATGCATCCAGAGAACTTTCTTGAATGGATGCATTTTTTAGTATGTCAGTTCCTGTGTTATACAGCTCTTTTAATGTCATCTTTTTTCTCCAATTGTATCTCTCACTGTTATTTTCATCAATTTTACTTTAAATCCATTTTAAAGTTATCTTTCAAATATGCTTTCCAGTCAAAGACAGCTTCTACAGCCTGAATCGCAACCTCGATCATGCTGTCATCCGGCTCCTTTGTTGTCAGATTCTGTACCCACATGCCAGGACGACTGAGAAGATTTATAATCGGATTCTCACTATTGCCTGCCAGACGGATGATTTCAAATGAAACACCGGCAATTACCGGCATCAATGCGATTCGAATTATGACACGAAGAACCTGGGATTTTGCAGTAATAAAAAAGCAAAAAATGATACTGACAATCATAACAAAAAACAAAAAGCTTGTTCCGCAACGTTTATGTTGCTTGGAACTCTTTCTAACATTATCAACATTTAGCTCCATACCGTGTTCTATACAGTTGATACATTTATGCTCTGCTCCATGATACATAAATGTGCGTTGAATATCTTTCATATGTGATACGAGTGATATGTACGCAAGAAATATAGTCAGGCGGATAATTCCTTCAATTACGGTCATCATAAAATGTGAGGTAATATAATTTTTCAAAAAATTGCTGAGAAAATATGGAAGAACCATAAAAATAGCAACCGCGAGTACAACTGAAATAATGATTGTCAGGTTCATAAAAATCTGGTCTTTTTTTTCTTGTTTGCGAATTTCTTCTGCTGTCATTACTTTTTCATCTGTCTCTTCATCTTCATAAAAAGATGCTGAATAAGTAAGAGTTTTCATTCCTAAAACCAGTGAATCAACAAAACTAAAAATTCCTCGTATAAATGGAATCTTCTTACCTGTTTCCCAGGGAATCACGCTTTTATATTTTTCTACGTTTACTTCAATTTCCTGATTTGGCTTTCGGACAGCAACCGCATATTTATCTCCGTTTCGCATCATAATCCCTTCAAGAACGGCCTGCCCGCCGATATTGGATGATTTCATATCATTTCTCCTGTCTGTTCTGTTGCTGTTACTTATATTATTGATTAAAATAAACAACACGACTGATAAATTTTGAAAAAGTCAGTCGCTTCTATGGAAGCCGCTGACCATAAGGGCTGTTGTTTACAAAACACTTGCAACAAATTATTTATAAAATGATAAGAGGCTGAGATATATCTACCTCAGCCTGCATAACAAATTCTTATTTCATACCATATTTCTTGTTGAACTTGTCTACACGTCCGCGAGCCTGTGTAGCTTTCTGCTGACCTGTGTAGAATGGATGACATTTAGAACAAATTTCTACGTGAATGCTTTCGTTTGTAGATCCTGTTACAAATGTATTACCACAGTTACAAGTTACTGTTGCCTGATGGTATTCTGGATGGATTCCTTCTCTCATGATTTTCACCTCTCTATTTAAAATATAGTTATTTACTCTCTAAACAGCTATCTCAGTATAACATAACCTTTTTGCTGTTGCAAGTTTTTTTTGTAAGTTTTTAAATAAATTTCTGACGGATTACTTTTTGTACTAATTCGGCGTTATTCGCTGTTCTGTCAAATGTATTTAGCAGGTTGTCCACTGCCTCATCTGCTTTTAATCCATTTAAGGCTTTTCTTATAATATATACGGCATCCTGTTCTTCTTTTGTAAGTAAAAGATCTTCTCGTCTTGTTCCTGATTTTGGAATGTCAATTGCAGGGAATACACGTTTTTCCTGAAGCTTACGATCCAAAACCAATTCCATATTACCAGTTCCTTTAAATTCTTCGTATACAACATCATCCATTTTACTTCCTGTTTCGACCAATGCTGTTGCAAGAATTGTAAGACTACCGCCCTCTCTCATATTTCTGGCAGCACCAAAGAAACGTTTTGGCATATGCAGGGCAGCAGGGTCAAGACCTCCTGACAGTGTTCTTCCTGATGGCGGTACTGTAAGGTTGTATGCTCTTGCAAGTCGTGTAATACTATCAAGAAGGATCATAACATCTTTTCCGTGTTCTACTAATCGTTTCGCACGTTCAATTACCATTTCGGATACACGTTTATGGTGCTCCGGCAACTCATCAAATGTAGAGTAGATTACTTCAACATTTGGTCCGGCAATTGCTTCACGTATATCTGTTACTTCCTCAGGACGTTCATCAATCAATAAAATTAACAGGTGCATATCTGGTTCTGATTTCTGAACAGACAGAGCAACTTCTTTTAATAATGTTGTTTTTCCGGCTTTTGGTGGAGATACAATCATACCTCTTTGTCCTTTTCCTATTGGAGAAAGAAGGTCAACAATTCGCATTGCGGTGCTGCTTGTTGCTTCCTCTAACTGGATTCGTTTATTTGGAAAAATCGGTGTTAAATCTTCAAAATTCGGACGCTTTGCAGCTTCAGCAGGTCGAATTCCATTAATTGTGGAAACATAAAGCAGGGCACTGAATTTTTCTCCCTGTGTTTTAATTCGTGTGTTTCCAGTTAGAATATCTCCGGTTTTTAAATTGAATCTACGTATTTGGGATGGAGAAACATAGACATCATTTTCACCTGGAAGATAATTTTCGCAGCGAATAAATCCGTAGCCATCCGGAAGCACCTCTAAAATTCCATTGGCGGCTTTTCCGCTATCCAGCTGTTCAATGTCGGTTGTTTCCTTTTTCTCTTTTAGTTCTTCTTTGATTTCCTCTTTTGCCTCTGTGTTTGCAGCCTCTTGTTTATCCGCAACATCCTGTGAAAGCATAGCGTCAATCAAATCACTTTTCTTCATTGTAGAAATACCTTTCATATTTCTGGCTTTTGCAAGTTCTTTTAACGTTGCCAACGGCAATGATTCGTATTTTTCTCTTGTCATAAATACAATCCTTTCTTTTCATATAAAGTATAAAAATATGTTTTAAAAATACGTCTTTTGTATTAAATATTTGCTTTTGTAAATTTTCGGGAACTTTGGTCTGAATCGACTCAAATGAATTAAAGCTATTGTTAGTATACATCAACTGTTGCAAAAATAAAAGAGTTTTTTCAAAATTTAGAAAGGATTCATCTCTTGCGTCTATTCTATAAGAGTGATATGATAATTTTCAGATACTATTATAATAAAGAAGAGGTACAAAAATATGACAAACAGCGAAAAAGCATTACAGATGCATGAACAGTGGAATGGTAAGATTGAAACAATAGCAAAATCGCATGTAAATTCAAGAGAAGATCTTGCCATCGCTTATACTCCGGGTGTTGCAGAACCTTGTAAAGTAATCGCACAAGATCCGGAAGCTGCATATAAATACACGATCAAATCCAATACGATTGCCGTTGTTTCTGACGGAAGCGCAGTACTTGGACTTGGTAATATCGGTGCTAAAGCTGCTATGCCGGTTATGGAGGGAAAAGCAGTTTTATTCAAAGAATTCGGTGGAGTGAATGCAGTTCCTATATGTCTTGATACACAGGATACAGAAGAAATCATTCGTACAGTAGTAAATATTGCACCTGCTTTTGGAGGAATCAATTTGGAAGATATTTCTGCTCCTCGTTGTTTTGAGATTGAGGAACGTTTAAAAGAACTTCTTGATATCCCTGTTTTCCATGATGATCAGCATGGAACAGCTATCGTTGTACTTGCAGGTATTATAAATGCGTTGAAAGTAACCGGTAAAGAAAAAGAGAATTGCCGTGTTGTTGTAAATGGAGCAGGTTCTGCAGGAGTTGCAATCACAAAACTTCTTTTAACATATGGTTTTCCTAATATCACAATGTGTGATATCAATGGAATTATCGGAAAAGACTCACCGAATTTAAATTGGATGCAGAAAAAAATGGTTGAAGTTACAAATTTGGAGAATAAAAAAGGAACTCTTGCTGATGCTTTAGAAGGTGCTGATATCTTTGTCGGAGTATCTGCTCCTAATATTGTTACAAAAGATATGGTAACTTCTATGAATAAGGATGCAATTCTTTTTGCAATGGCAAATCCTGTACCTGAAATTATGCCTGATATTGCAAAAGAAGCCGGTGCAAAAGTTGTTGGAACCGGACGTTCTGACTTTCCAAACCAAGTAAATAATGTTGTTGCTTTCCCTGGAATCTTTAAAGGTGCTTTAGAAGGTCGTGCAACACAAATTACAGAAGAAATGAAACTTGCAACTGCTAATGCAATTGCAGGACTTGTTGCGGATGATGAATTAAATGAAAATAATATTTTGCCAGAAGCTTTCGATCCACGTGTGGCAGAAGTTGTAAGTAAGGCTGTAAAGGACTTGATTTAATGAATCGCTGGGGTGAAAAACGTTATCATTCTATGGATTATGATTTAAAAGAACTTTATGGAGAAAAAGTATATAAGATTACACTTAATGGTGGAATGACTTGTCCAAACAGAGATGGAAAAGTTGGGCATGGTGGCTGTATTTTCTGCAGTGCTGCAGGCTCAGGTGACTTTGCCGGGTCTGCCACCTGCTCTATCACAAAACAACTTGCCATGGGAAAAGAAAATTTAACAAAAAAAAGACCGGTTCATTCATATATTGCCTATTTTCAGGCATTTACGAATACGTATGCTCCTGTAGAATATTTGAGACAGATTTATATGGAGGCAATTCAAGATCCGGATGTTCAAATTCTTTCTATTGCAACGAGACCGGATTGTCTGCCAGATGATGTACTTCAATTATTAGAAGAAATCAATCAGATCAAACCGGTTTGGGTTGAACTTGGGCTTCAGACAATTCATCCACAAACTGCAACCTATATTCGTCGTGGATATCCGTTAGAAGTATTTGAAGAGGCAGTAAATAATTTGAGAAAACGAAATATTTCTGTGATCACACATACAATTTTAGGACTTCCGGGAGAAAATGAAGATATGATGCTTGAGACAATAGATTATCTTAACAAAATGGATATACAAGGGATTAAGCTTCAATTGCTTCACATATTAAAAGGAACAGATCTTGCCCTCGACTATGAAAAACAACCGTTTTGGAGTCCTACTATGGAGGAATATATTTCTCTGCTTGGAAAGTGTATTGCAAGCCTTCGTCCGGATATAACCATCCACAGGTTAACTGGTGACGGGCCAAAAGAATTACTTATAGCACCATTATGGACAAGTCAGAAAAGGACCGTATTAAATACGCTGCATCGTTATCTGAAAGAACAAGATATCTGGCAGGGAAAGGAGTATCATGTCTGAATCATTTACATTATACAAATTAATCATTCTTTATATGTTGGAAAAGGTAGATTTTCCATTAACCACATCCCAAATATCTGAATTTATTTTGGATAAGGGGTATACGAATTATTTCAAACTTCAAAGTACGATTTCTGAAATGCTGGATTCACAATTGATTTTGGCAGAGAATACTCACAATCGTACCTTATATCACTTAACAGAAGAAGGCAGTAAAACAATCGAATTTTTCCGCAATAAAATTTCACCGGAGATTCAACATGATATTGATGATTTTCTGGAAGAAAAAAGTTATGATTTGAAAGAGGAAGCTGCGGTAAAAACAGAGTATTATCTGACACCGAACCACGAATACGAGGTGCGATGTCAGATTGTAGAAAATGATTCCAGCCTCATTGATCTGAAATTGACTGTTCCCACAAAAAAAGAGGCTGAAACCATTGCAAATAACTGGAACATGCAAAGTCAGAGTGTTTATGCATCATTGCTCGCGAAGCTTTTGTAACCATTCTTTTGTTTGCTTTTCATGACCAAGATTGCCGGGTTCATAGAACCTGGCATTTTTTATCTCATCTGGTAGATATTGTTGATGCACATAATGATTTTTATAGTCATGTGCATATTGATAGCCTATACCATGTCCCAATTTTTGAGAACCTTTATAATGAGCATCTTGAAGGTGTGTCGGTACTGTTGTTTTTATATTACGCACAGATTCATTTGCCAGCATAATAGCATTCACTGCAGAATTACTCTTTGGTGCAGATGCCACATATAAAACAGCTTGTGAAAGTATAATCTGGGATTCCGGCATTCCGATCCTTTCCACCGCCTGAGCGGCAGACACTGCAACTGTCAAAGCCATTGGATCAGCATTTCCCACATCTTCTGCTGCGCAGATCATAATTCGTCTGGCAATGAATTTAACATCTTCACCTGCGTAAAGCATTTTTGCAAGATAGTAAACAGCGGCATCAGGATCCGATCCACGCATACTTTTAATAAATGCTGAAATTGTATCATAATGATTATCCCCGGTTTTATCATAACGCACTACTCTCTTTTGGATGCATTCTGATGCGACATCTAGTGTAATATGGATCAACCCATCTTCACTTCGCGGAGTTGTCAAGATACCAAGTTCTACTGCATTCAAAGCACTTCTCGCATCACCACCGGCAATGTCAGCTAAAAACTCAATTGCATCTTTATCAATATCTGCTTTATAGCTTCCCATTCCTTTTGTTTTATCATACACGGCGCGATGAAGCAGTAATTTGATATCTTCTTTTTCTAAAGCATGTAATTCAAATACACTTGATCTGGATAAAAGAGCTCCATTTACTTCAAAATAAGGATTTTCTGTCGTTGCCCCTATCAAGGTAATGGTTCCATCTTCTACAAAAGGCAACAGATAATCTTGTTGACCTTTGTTGAAACGATGAATCTCATCGATAAATAATATTGTTTTCTTTCCATACATGCCGAGTAAATCTTTGGCTTCTTTTACTACCTCTTCCATGTCTTTTTTACCAGCTATTGTTGCATTGATCTGTTTAAATTCAGCACTGGTGGTATTAGCAATTACTTTGGCAAGTGTTGTCTTACCTGTTCCGGGTGGCCCATAAAAAATAATTGAACCTAATTTATCAGCCTTGATCGCTCGGTATAATAATTTGTCTTTACCGATGATATGCTGTTGTCCGACTACTTCATCTAATGTTGTCGGACGCATTCTGGATGCAAGAGGAGATTCTTTTTCTTGTTTGTTTTCTCTCATATAATCAAATAAATCCATATATATCTTCCTTTCACTTCTATACAGATGAATTTCTAAATGCAGAAATGTTTTAGTTTAGAAGTAATTTATCTACAGTAACAAACTGATATCCTTCTGCCTGAAGCAAATCTACAATTCGAAGTGCTGCGATTACAGAACTGTTGTAACAGTCATGTAACAAGATAATATCATTTTCTTTTGTTTCCGTCACTACTTTGTTTACAATTTCATCCACATTTTCTGTAGTCCAATCTAACGGATCTACAGTCCACAACACTGGAATAATCATCAATTTTTTCTCTAAATTTCTTTGCCAGCTGCCGAAAGGAGGTCTCATATATTCCGGTGCTTTTCCTATAATACTTTCGATAAGATCATTTGTGCTTTTTATTTCTTCATAAGCTTCTTCATCACTTAGCTTTGTAATCTCTAAATGACGATATGTATGATTTCCTATTAAATGTCCTTCCTCATACATTTGTTTTACAAGGTTTCGATTACTATTTTGTTCAATATTTTCGCCAATCAAAAAGAAAGTGGCATGCACATTTCTCTGCTTTAACCCTTCTAATAATTTAGGTGTAAACTGAGCATTTGGTCCATCATCAAAAGTTAATGCAATCATGGGCTTCTCCATCTGTTCTTGTAAGGCTGCTTTGGTTTCCTCAAATTGTTTTGGAATTTCTCCTTTAGTTTCACTTGACTTTAAATTGAATTGTATAACGCCAAAATATTGTGAGATAAAAAGTACAGTAATAAAATAGCTGATACTGATTATTTTCGAAAAAATTTTTTCATATCTATTTATATGCATACATCGTCCTTCTCGAACACATCTGTTGTAATTATATGCAAGATATTTGGCAACTCATGATTCATATTGGTGTAAAGCAGTTGTTATATTTGATTTTTTCTATACTCAGATGGTGTCATTTTCATTTTACTTTTAAATGCCTTGGAAAAATAGAGATTATTTTCAAAGCCTACGGAATAGGCAATACTCGCAATAGACAATGATGTTTCGCGTAGTAAATGTCTGGCCCGCTTAAGTCGATATTCAATTAAATACTCTTTCGGAGACTGATTTTGTATTGCCTGAAATGAACGGAAAAGATAACTTCTGCTAATTCCAACATAAGATGCAACATCTTCTACGGTAACTGGATAAGAATAGTTTGTCGAAATATAATCTTTTGCCTGTTCTACATAAACCATTTGGCTGTTTTGTACGTCTTCTTCATGTTGCGCATAATGCATAAAGGTAGACAATAATGTGTAAAGTGCTCCGGTCATTGCAACTGCTGATTCATAATCACTTCCTTTTACATCATAGATAATACCAAGTTGTTCCTGGATTAGATTATTTGGAAGTGTACCCTTTTTTATCCAGGGATGCTTTCGCCTGAAATCAGTTGCTCTGATAATGGTGTCTGCATCTTCTCCCATAAATCCAACCCATGCATATTCCCAAGGATTTTGGCTGTCAGCATAATAACGTACTTCTGTGTCGGGATATAGTATAAAGGTATCTCCTGCCGATAATTGAATAACTGTTCCATTTACTTCATACCAACCGGTTCCTGAAATGATATGATGGATACAATAATGGTTTCTTACTCCGGGACCCCACTGGTATTCCGGTTCGCACAACTGATGACCTACATTATATACAGATAACGATCCCAGTAACTTTTCTCTTGCTTTAAAAGAATATTTATATGTGTTTAACATTTTAACACCTCTTTCTACTACTTCTTATTATAAACGCTCTCCTCCTGCCAAAGCAACATTTTTACATATTTTTGCACGGATTTTTTATATACTTTTTATCGATAGACCAGTATAATAAAATTAACACGAAAACAGAAAATATATGTTTTGTAAAACGATTCTATCTGTTATAACGAAAGTGAGGATACTATATTATGCAGGAAAAACTTTTTGAAAAATTTGAAGAACTTTTTGGGGATACATCGGATGCACACCTTTACTTTTCTCCAGGACGCGTTAATCTCATCGGAGAACATACAGACTATAATGGGGGACATGTATTCCCATGTGCATTAACAATTGGAACCTACGGTGCTGCAAAAAAAAGAAACGACAACAAAATTCATTTTTATTCTATGAATCTGGATAATTTTGGTGTGATTGAAGTAACTCTTAAGGATCTTTCATATCATGCAGAATACAATTGGGCAAACTATCCTTTGGGTGTTGTATGGGCGTTTGCAGAGAAAGGATATACGCTGGATACAGGATTTGATATGGTAATCTGGGGAAATATTCCAAATGGTTCAGGATTATCCTCTTCCGCTTCTTTGGAAGTCCTTACAGGAGTTATTTTAAGAGATTTATATAATATCGATGCATTAACAATGACAGATCTTGCACTGATCGGACAATACTCAGAAAATAATTTTAATGGATGTAATTGTGGTATTATGGATCAGTTTGCTGTTGCAATGGGTAAAGCCGATAACGCAATATTTCTTGATACAAGCACATTGAAGTTTGAATACGCTCCAGTTAAATTAAAAGATGCTAAAATCATTATTACGAACAGTAAGGTGAAACATAGTCTGGTTGATTCAGCATATAATACACGTCGTCAGGAGTGTGCTGATGCACTTGCTGCATTACAGACAGTAGTTTCTATCGAGTCTCTTGGAGATTTGGATATGGAAACATTTGAAAAATATAAATCTGTGATTGGTGATCCAATTAAAGAGCAGCGTGCGAAACATGCGGTTGCTGAAAATCAACGTACGATTGATGCAGTTGCAGCGTTAAAAGAAGATAATATAGAATTATTTGGTCAATTGATGAATCAGTCTCACATTTCTCTTCGTGATGATTATGAAGTTTCATGTGAAGAAATAGACATTCTTGTAGATCTCGCATGGAATACTTCCGGAGTGATTGGTTCTCGTATCACAGGAGGCGGATTTGGCGGATGTACTGTCAGCATTGTTAAAAATGATGCTATCGACACATTTATCGAAACAATTGGTACAGCATACAAAGAAAAAGTAGGACACGAAGCCGAATTTTATACTGTAGAAATCGGTGATGGGGCAAGGAGGCTTGTATAATGGCTTTATATGAAAACATAAAAAAATTGGTACAATATGGTATTAATACTGGAATCACACCAGAGTGCGAACGAATTTATACAACGAATTTAATATTAGATTTATTTCATGAGAATAATTATGAAGATATGGATTGTGATTTAAGCAATCTAAATCTCGAAACAATTTTAAAAGAGCTATTAGATGAAGCATGTTCTCGAGAAATAATTGAAGACAGTATTACATATCGAGATTTATTTGACACAAAACTTATGAATTGTCTTCTTCCGCGTCCGGCACAGGTTCAACAGACATTTTGGCAGAAATATCAGATTTCTCCTGAAACTGCAACTGATTATTATTATAAATTCAGCCAGGATAGTGACTATATTAGAAGATATCGTGTATCAAAAGATATGAAATGGACTGTAGATACAGAATATGGTACTTTAGATATTACAATTAATTTATCCAAACCGGAAAAAGATCCAAAAGCTATTGCCGCTGCTCGCAATGCTGCTACTGTTTCTTATCCGAAATGTCAGCTTTGTATGGAAAATGAAGGATATGCCGGACGTACAAACCATCCTGCGCGTGAAAATCATCGAATCATTCCAATAACAATAAATGATTCAAAATGGGGATTCCAATATTCGCCATATGTATATTACAATGAGCATTGTATCGTATTTAACGGGGAACATACACCAATGAAGATTGATAAAAATGCGTTTATCAAATTATTTGATTTTATTAAGCAATTCCCTCATTATTTCCTTGGTTCAAACGCGGATCTCCCAATCGTTGGCGGTTCTATCTTAAGTCATGATCATTTTCAGGGAGGTCATTATACTTTTGCAATGGCAAAAGCTCCAATTATTAAGCATTTTACAGTTGCCGGATATGAGGATGTGACGGCGGGAATTGTTAAATGGCCATTGTCTGTCATTCGTTTACAGTGTGCTGATGAAAAACGCATTATTGAGCTTGCTGATCATATTTTGAACGTATGGAGAGGTTATACAGATGAAGATGCATTTATCTATGCCGAAACAGAAGGACAACCACACAATACGATTACTCCGATAGCTCGTAAACGCGGTGATTTGTATGAACTTGATCTTACTTTGAGAAATAATATTACAACAGAAGAGCATCCTCTGGGTGTATACCATCCACACGCAAATCTTCATCATATTAAAAAAGAAAATATTGGATTAATTGAAGTAATGGGACTGGCTGTCCTTCCTGCAAGATTGAAGGGGGAACTTGAAACTTTAAAACAATATATTTTAGAGGGAAAAGATATTCGTTCGAATGAATCAATTGAAAAACATGCAGACTGGGTAGAAGAATTCCTTCCTAAATACACAGATGTTAATAAAGATTCAATTGATGAAATTTTACAGCAGGAAGTTGGAAAAGTCTTCTGTCAGGTTCTTGAAGATGCCGGTGTTTACAAGTATAATGAAGATGGATTAATGGCATTCCATCGTTTCATTGAAGCGTTATAAACATTAAATAGTACTGTGATATCATAAAAATATCCGGATAATTTGTGAACAACAGATTATCCGGATATTGATTTTATTTCTTTTTATTTTTTTTTGCTTTTTTTCTTATGCTATATCCAAATGTTCCGAGTTTTTTACCTAACCCGAGATATTCTCCATGTGAATATGCCAACAGACCGGTATTATTCAGTTCAAACTTATTTTGTTCATTTAGATATGCCTCGTCTGCATGAACTGCTGTAACATTTGCTAAGAACATATGATGGCTTCCCAATTCTTTGATTTCAACTACTTTACATTCAATATTTACAGGTGATTCTAAAATCAAAGGACTATATTCCAGTGTTTCGGCCTTTACTTGATGTAGATTCATTTCCTTCCATTTCTCTACATCGCGTCCAGATTTTACTCCACAATAATCCGTAGCTTTTACCAATTTTTCTGTTGTCAGGTTGATGACAAACTCTCCGCTTTCTTTAATCATCTGATACGAATAACGTTCCGGTCGTACCGAAATATATACCATTGCCGGATTCGTGCAAATTGTGCCCGTCCATGCAACAGTAATAATATTTGTTTCGCCTTGTTTATTTCCAACACTAACCATAACAGCTGGAAGTGGGTAGAGCATATTCCCAGGTTTCCAAAGTTGTTTACTCATTATTATGTCTCCTTTTATTTACTGTTGCAATGCCTCAACAATTGCAGGTACGAGTTGTTTCTTTCTTGACACAACCCCTTTTAAATATAATGTATCTGATTTTCCGTTTAAGTCAAAAGCACTGATTGCCTTCTCTCTCGCTTCTGGACCCACACACAGCAATTCTGATGATTCTGTCATAATATTGGTAAGCATGAAGAAAATCATATCCAGGCGATGATTTTGCCTGATTTTATCTAATTCGGATTCAATTTGTGTTTTAATCTCCGTCAGCTCTTTAGCACTCATAGAGTTCACCTGACCAACGCCAAATACAGTGTCATTTACTGTAAACTGTTTGAAATCAAGGAAACAAATTTCTTCTGCACTTTTGCCCTGAAGATTGCTTCCCGCCTTAAACATTGCCTGAGCAAGCTCTTCCATGTTAATGCCGGCAACCTCTGCAAGTTCTTTTGCCGCATCTTCATCTAATAAAGTACAAGTTGGAGAACGGAATAATAAAGTATCAGAAATAATTGCAGAACAAAGTAATCCGGCAATTACAGGATTCACAGGTTTATTATATTCTTGGTACATCTGATAAATTATGGTTGCAGTACATCCTACCGGCTGATTACGGAAAACAACAGGACCGATTGTCTGAATACTGTTTAATCTGTGATGATCGATAATCTCCAATACATCAGCCTGCTCAATTCCATCGACAGCCTGGCTTTCCTCATTGTGATCGACGAGGATCACCTGTTTTTTACGGCAATTTAACAATCGTCTACGAGAAATAAATCCTTGAAAATCTCCATTTATATCTACGACAGGGAAATCACGATATTTTTTACGTGCCATAACTTCTTTTACATCATCCACATAATCTTTTGGATAAAAAGTAATCAATTCATCTTTTGTCATAAACTGGCGAACAGGAATACTTTGATTGATTAAACGTGCAACAGTAAATGTATCATGAGGGGATGCGATTACAACAATTTCTTTTTCTTTAGCCTGTTTGAGAATTTCATTTGGAATTCTGGCATCACCACAGACCACCATACAGCTTACATTGATATCAATAGCAAGCTGCTGTGCTTCGATACGATCTCCAAGGATTACCAAATCATCTTCATCAACAAAATCTGACATCAACTGGCGACTTGATGCTGCGATAGCGACTTTTCCCTTTGATACATAACTGTGTTCATTTCCGGAAATAATCTTGCCATCTATCGTTGATGCAATATTCCGATATTGTGTCTTTGATCTTGCAAGAATATTACTATCATATACATCCATATAAGATCTGGCAATATCTCCTACTGTGATCAAGCCTTCGAGTTTATTATTACGGCCAATAGGAAGGGTTTTGATATTCAGTTCTTTCATTTGTGCCCAGGCTGTTTTTATAGATACTGAACCATTTAAATTCTCAGCTCGTCTTAAATCTACATCTCTTACCTGTACACGCAGATCAGAAAGCAACTTAGGAACTTCAACTCCAAAATATTCTAATACATATTGTGTTTCTTCGTTTAAACGTCCTGCTCTTCTTGCAACATAATGCTTTCCTGTCAATTCTTTTTTTAATGCTGCATATGCAATTGCAGAACAAATAGAATCTGTATCCGGGTTTTTATGCCCTACGACATAGATTTTGTTTTCATTCACTTCTTGTGACATAAAATTCCTCCAGTTTTTACGTTCTTTTATTCATATTCTATCACGATTTTTTTACTACAACAACCGGAAGACATAAATCTGAGAGATGTTTTTCATTAGGTACAATCCGTTACAAAGAAGTTGTAATAATTGAAATAGCTTATTCACAGAGATTGTATTTTCTTTTATAAATATGATATACTTAAGATAATCTAATCGTATTTATTGCGAATTTAAAGAAAAAAGAGGTGCTACAATGAGTGAAGAAATGAAAGTAAATGAAGTGCAAACAGAAGAAACAATGGCTGATTACGAAGAGCATTTTGATGATGCCAATCCATGGAATCGTGTTTATAATTATTTGGAAAATAAAACCGTACTTCATGTAAAAGTAGAAGGAATTGTTAATGGTGGCGTTATCGTTATGATAGAGGGACTTCGTGGATTTGTTCCTGCATCAAGACTTTCTTTATCTTATATTGAAGATTTGGAAACATTTTTATTAAAAGACATTGATGTTCAGGTGATTGATGTTGATCAGGCAAATAATCGTCTTGTTCTTTCTGCCCGTGAACTGCTTAAAGCAAAAGAGAAAGAGGAACGTGAAGCACAACTGGCTTCTGTGCAAATAGGATCTGTTATGAAAGGTGTTGTAGAGACACTTCAGAATTATGGAGCTTTTGTTAAATTAGAAAATGGTTTGTCCGGATTAGTTCACATTTCTCAGATATCACAAAAGAGAATCAAGCAGCCTTCAGATGTCCTCAGTATTGGCGATGAAATCGAAGTGAAAGTAATTGGCATTAAAGATGGAAAAATTAGTTTAAGTAAGAAGGCTTTAGAAGAGATTGAAGAGGAAGAAGTGGAGGAAAATGTAGAAATTCCAGAAGCAGAAGAAATCGGAACCAGTCTCGGTGATTTATTTAAAAACATTCAGTTATAGGCATAGCCCTAAAAAGAGATACCCATATTTGTACAGTGTGTACTAATATGAGTATCTTTTTCTTTATTCATGTTTATGATTGCAGTGCCCACCGCAATATTTACAATCGCCTCCACATTGAATTGATTTTCCATTCTTTTTATCTTTTATCATACTCTTAATAATTGCAATAACAACACATAATAAAATAAGACCTACAATTGCTGTTCCCATAGCTATACCCTCCTAATAATCTTATATTAAAAAAATATTTTTTATTTCTTTATAAGGTTAGCATACTCTAACTATTGTAATATGTCAAGTACTGTTTACAATTCCCACTAATTCATGCTATAATTACTGTATATTATAAAAATCAGAGGTGAGTTATTATGATACATTCAAATGAATCTGCTGAAAATTATTTAGAGACAATTCTCGTACTTAGCAAAACTCTTCCTGTGGTACGTTCTGTAGATATAGCAAATGAGTTAAACTTCAAGAAATCAAGTGTCAGTGTCGCAATGAAAAAATTACGTGAAAGCGAACATATTACAGTAACTCCACAAGGCTATATTTATCTCACAGAAACCGGAAAGGAAGTTGCAAACAAAATTTACGAGCGACATTTATTGCTCTCTTCATGGCTGGAACGACTGGGTGTTTCTCCGGAAGTTGCTGCTGAAGACGCATGCCGTATGGAACATGTTATCAGCACCGAAAGCTTTGAGGCTTTAAAACGCCATATCGCTCGATAGGCAAATTTTTATAATGGGAGCTTTCCTGTTATATAAAAGATACTCAAATCAATTTCCGAATAGAACAGGAATTTGATTTGAGTATCTTTTTTACAATCTACGCAACAGAAAGTACTTTATAATCTTTATCTTCTACTGCTTTTGTTAAAATTTCATCTGAAACATCTGCGGATAAAGTAACAATTGCAGTTCCCGATTCATGACTTACCTCAGCCATCTCAACCCCATCCAGTGCCTCTAATGCTTTCTTTACAGCTGCTTCGCAGTGTCCGCACATCATTCCTTCGATTTTCATTGTTTTCTTCATTTCTTTTTTCTCCTTTATTATTTTATTTTTTTGTTTCTTTTTTTTATCTTTTCTTGCATCGTAAATATTTACAAAATTTAGTCGCAACGCATTTGTTACCACACAAAAGCTTGATAAGCTCATAGCGGCTGCACCAAACATCGGATTTAATTTCCACCCAAAAACAGGATACCATAAACCTGCCGCTAATGGAATTCCAATTATATTATAAATGAATGCCCAAAATAGATTTTCATGAATATTTTGAAGTGTCGCCTTACTCATTCGAATTGCAGCAGGTACGTCTGTCAGCTTACTCTTCATCAATACCACATCCGCTGCATCAATAGCAATATCTGTTCCTGCACCAATTGCAATACCAACATCTGCTCGTGTCAATGCCGGTGCGTCATTAATTCCATCTCCTACCATAGCGACTTTTCCGTGTTGTTTTAATTTGCGGATGACTGCTTCTTTTTCGTTTGGAAATACATCTGCTATAACACGGTTGACTCCTGCCTGTTTTCCGATTGCCTTTGCTGTTCGTTCATTATCGCCAGTCAACATAACAACTTCAATCCCCATATTCTGCAATTCTTTTACTGCTTGAGGACTATCTTCCTTTATTACATCTGCAACAGCTATTATGCCAATAAATTGATTGTCACTGCAGAAAAACAAAGGTGTTTTTCCTTCTTCTGCAAATGTCTGTGCCTTTCGTTTTATGTCTGTAGAAATAATTGCATGAGAATTGATGAATTTTTCATTTCCGCCTGATACGAGTTTTCCGTTTAATTTTGCTGTTAATCCATTGCCTGGAACAGCTTCGAAATCTTCTACATTTTGAATCGGAATACTATATTCTTTGCTTGCTGATAATATTGCATTTGCAAGGGGGTGTTCACTTTTTGCTTCCAGTGCAGCTGCCTTTTCTAATAATTCGGTTTCTGATATGCCATCAGCAGTGATGATATCAGTTACGTGTGGTTCTCCACATGTAATGGTTCCCGTTTTATCCAACGCAATTATGTTAATTTTCCCGGTTTCTTCCAAAGAAACCGCCGTTTTAAACATGATTCCATTTTTTGCTCCGATTCCATTTCCTACCATAATAGCAACCGGAGTCGCAAGGCCAAGAGCGCAAGGACAACTAATTACAAGAACGGATATTCCTCTTGCTAAAGCAAAGCCGATATCTTGTCCGGCAAACAGCCAGATTATTGTGGTTATAATAGCAATGCTAATTACTGTTGGAACAAAAATCCCAGATACTTTATCAGCAATCTTAGCAATTGGAGCTTTCGTGGCTGCCGCATCGCTAACCATCTGTATAATCTGAGAAAGCGTTGTATCTTCACCGACTCTTGTTGCTTCACAGGTAATAAAACCAGATTGATTTAATGTTGCAGCAGATATTGCATCTCCTTTTTCTTTGTCTACAGGGATGCTTTCTCCTGTTAAAGTTGATTCATTCACTGCACTACTTCCACTGATTATTATACCATCTACAGGTATATTTTCTCCGGGACGAACAACAAATATATCGCCTTTTTTTACCTGATCAATGGATACTTCCTGCTCTGCACCATCAACTAAAATAACTGCCTTTTGAGGAGCGAGCTTCATAAGGCTTTTTAATGCATCTGTTGTTTTTCCTTTCGAATGTGATTCTAGCATCTTTCCTACAGTAATTAATGTTAAAATCATGGCTGCAGATTCAAAATAAAATTCATGCATCCATGACATTACTGCATCCATATCCATACGGATTTGTGCATCTGTCATTGCAAATAATGCAAATGTACTATACGCAAAAGATGCTCCGGATCCCAATGCGACAAGTGTATCCATATTTGGTGCTCTGTGAAGTAATCCTTTAAAACCACTGATAAAGAATTTTTGATTGATTACCATAATTGCAATAGTAAGTAATAATTGTATCAGTCCCATTGCGATGTGATTTCCATTAAGCCATGTTGGAAGCGGCCAGTTCCACATCATGTGTCCCATAGAAAGGTACATGAGCGGAATTAAAAAACAAAGGGATATAATAAGACGTTGCCGTAGCTTTGGGGTATCTCTGTCTTTTAAAATGTCGTCTGCATTATCAACAGTATGTTTCCCCTTTTCACTTCCTTTTTTTGATGCCCCATATCCTGCATTTTCTACTGCTGAAATTATCTTTTCAGCGGATGCTGTACCTTCTACACCCATTGAATTTGTAAGTAAACTTACTGAACAATTGGTAACACCCGGAACCGCAGACACTGCTTTCTCTACTCTGGAACTGCAGGCAGCACAACTCATTCCTGTAATATTATATTGTTCCATACCTTTTCACCTCTCGTTGTTGTAAATCCATTGTTCAATCATTTCATCAATTTCTGTAATGTATTTACCAGTTCATTTATCGTTTCATCTTTACCTGCACGTATATCATCTGCTACACAAGTACGAATATGATTCGAAAGGAGTACTTTATTAAAGCTGTTAAGTGCTGCATTTGCCGCAGATACCTGAATTAATATATCCGGACAATACGCATCCTCTTCTACCATTCTTTTAATTCCACGAATCTGACCTTCTATTCTACTTAGTCGATTGATTAAATCTTTATATTCTTTTTCACTACGCTCTTTTGTCTTATGGCAACAGCATTCGTTTTTTTCATCCATATATATCATCTCCTTTACATCTCTACAAAGATTATATACCCCCATATGGTATATTGCAAGTCCTAAAAATATTTTTGATCGAAATAAAAAAGCATAGATTATAACTTTATCGAAATAATCCATGCTTTTTATAATGATTGGTAAATAAAATTAAAGTTCAATATCTTTTATATACGGATTTGTTATATCATAGAAACGCTCTTCTTCAACAGCTTCAGCCATTTTTGTATCAATTGGCATTTTTCCTAATACTGGTACACCATATGATTCTGCAATCTCATCTATATGACTTTCTCCAAATATTTTGATTTCCTTACCACAATCCGGACATTTAACATAACTATAATTTTCCACAATACCTAATACTGGTATGTTCATTTGTTTTGCCATACCATAAGCTTTCTTTACGATCATCTGAACTAAGTCCTGTGGAGATGTTACAATTACGATTCCGTCAACTGGGAATGACTGAAATACAGTCAATGGAACATCACCTGTTCCAGGTGGCATATCTACAAATAAATAATCAATATCATCCCAGATTACATCTGTCCAAAACTGTTTTACAACACCTGCAATAATTGGTCCCCTCCAAATAACAGGAGCTTCTTCGTCATCTAATAAAAGATTAACAGACATAATCCGAGTTCCGTCTTTTGCAAGTGCCGGGAAGATTCCCTCTTCGCTTCCTTTAGCCTGCCCATGAATACCATACATTTTTGGGATGGATGGTCCTGTAATATCAGCATCTAAGATACCGACATTATAGCCTTTTTCTCTCATCATACGTGCAAGCGAGGCTGTTACAAAAGATTTTCCAACCCCGCCTTTTCCACTAACAACACCGATTACACGCTTCACACTTGAATATGGATTTGCCGGTTCTCTCATATCAGTTTTTTTACTGCTGCACCCATCTGCATGTGCACAAGTAGCACATGACTCTTCTGAACATCCCTGCGCCTTTGTCTCTTCTGACATATCATATACCTACACTTTCTTAAAAATATATATGGCATAAAGCCATTGTATCTTAATCTTCAAATATTTGACGTATACTGTCATAATGAAGAAAGATTCCTTGTTTTGCATATTGTTTTACTTCATCAATTGTTGCAATTGAAAATTCTGACACTTCTTTATCTTGAACTTTTATATCTTTATCGTCAAAATCTAAAATAAATTTATAAATATCTACGAAATAATTATTTTTCTCTTCTGGGTTGATGCGCTTATAAGAAAAAGCGTAACCACCATCTGCGCTGGAAACATCAATACCGGTTTCTTCCTTAATTTCTCTTATTATAGCATCCTTGGATTCCTCTCCTGCGTTCACTCCACCGCCTGGAACCTCCCACCATCCTGCGGCCCATTCTTTATCCATACGACGACGAGTGATCAGATATCTTCCATCCGATCTTTGCAATACTCCAAGTACGGTTAAATGAAATTCATCTGGCTTCATATTCCAGTCATTTCTTTTCATTGTCTGACCAGTTTTTTCTTTCTTTTCATTATAAATATCCCAAAATTCCATGCTTGATCTCCTCTCGTCTGTTGGTTTATAATCTGCCTTATTATATCACAACGAGCATAAAAAAACCACTGGTAGCATTAAATCTAACAATGGTTTTTATCATTGAAATCACTTTATAATGACTGAATTGCCAAAATTGTTACCTTGTAATCCTCATCTAATTTCTTCAACATTTCAGCCGTAACATCCTGCTTTCCATCACGAAGAGCTTCTGTTACAGCAATACTTGATTCACTTAAATATCCGAGTCCTAAATTCTGACATACACCCTTCAAAGTATGTGCAGCACGAAAGGCTTCGGAATAATTCTGATTATTCAAATTTTCATGTAACTGCTCATAACTTTTGTCATCTAAAAACTTGCCTAAAAATCTTCGTATCAAGTTTTCACTCTGCAATCTTCTTAACACATCCTGATAATCACCGCCACATGATGTGTAACATTCTTCTAATGTCATTACTTGTCTCCTCTATTCCTCAAAGGCCTCTTTCACTTTGTCCATGAATTTTTTCTTGCTTTTCCCTTTATTCTTGTCTGTAGCATCCGTATTTGCAGACTCTTGTTTTAAAGTATTACCGGAAAGCATATCGAATTTTCGCAAAGCTTCTTTTGCTTCAGCACTAAGTTTTTCAGGAGTCTGAATCACTAATGTTACATAATGATCACCTCGTACCTGAGCATTTCGTAAAGAAGGAACGCCTTTTCCTTTTAAACGAACCTTAGTATCTGTTTTCGTTCCAGGTTTTACTGTATAAATAACATCACCATCTACAGTAGGAACGCGAATATCTGCTCCTAAAGCAGCCTGAGCAAATGAAATAGGAACTGTTGAGAAAATATGCATATCTTGTCTCTGGAAAATAGGATGGCGAGATACATTTACTTCCACAAGTAAATCTCCTCTAGGACCACCATTTACACCTGGTTCGCCTTTTTCACGAATTCGCACACTTTGACCATTGTCGATACCGGCAGGAATCGTAACTCGGATTTTTTTCTTGCTTGATGTATATCCTGTTCCAAGACATGAAGAACATTTTTCTTTAATAATTTTACCCGTTCCATTACAATTTGGACATGTCTGCACATTCTGCACAGTTCCAAAAAATGATTGTGACGAATAGACAACCTGACCTTTACCGCCACATTTTGGACATGTTTCCGGAGATGTTCCAGGTTTTGCACCGGTTCCGTTACATGTAGTACAAGGATCCTTTAATACTAATTCCAATTCTTTTTCACAGCCGGAAATTGCCTCTTCAAAAGTAATTCGAATGCTCTTGCGGATATTTGCACCTTTCATTGGACTGTTTGAGGCACGACCACCTCTTCTGCCACCACCGAAAATATCTCCAAAGATATCTCCAAAGATATCTCCAAAATCAGCTCCATTAAAATCAAAGCCACCAAATCCACCGCCGGCTCCACCTGCACCGCCTTCAAATGCTGCATGACCAAACTGATCATATTGACGACGTTTATCTGCATCACTGAGGACGGCATACGCCTCAGAAGCTTCTTTAAATTTCTTTTCAGCTTCAGCATCTCCAGGATTCATATCTGGATGATATTTTTTTGCCAGAACACGATATGCTTTTTTGATTGCTGCATCATCTGCATCTTTGCTTACGCCAAGCACTTCGTAGTAATCTCTTTTTGATTCCGCCATAATCTATACTACCTTTCATTTCTCTTACTAAGTTACATAAACGTTTACAATCTACCACAAACTACAACAAATTGCAACGTGAAAATCTACGAAACCATTTGACCGGTTTCGTAGATAAAGTGTTACTGTCTACAAAATCTGTAAACAGTAACACAATGTGTTTATTTAAATGTGTCATACATTTTATTAAACTTCTTTATAATCTCCATCTACAACATCGTCACCCTGGAATCCTTCAGGAGCCGGACCTGCTTCTGGTGTAGGGCCTGCCTGTGGACCTGCCTGACCAGCTGTCTGTTCATACATCTTTGTAAAGAGCTTCTGAGCGCTTTCCATCAATTTATCTTTTGCAGCTTTAATTTCTGCTACCTGCTCATCTGTAGTCTCTTCTGGAGTAGATTTAGCAAGCAAATCTTTCAATGCCTGACAATCAGCTTCTACAGCTGCTTTATCAGTTGCATCTAATTTGTCTCCGACTTCTTTAATCGCTTTTTCTGTCTGGAATACCATAGAATCAGCTTCATTTCTTGTGTCGATAGCTTCTTTACGTTTCTTATCCTGTGCTTCAAACTCAGCTGCTTCTTTTACAGCTTTATCGATATCAGCATCTGACATATTAGAGCCTGCTGTAATTGTAATATGCTGTTCTTTTCCAGTTCCAAGATCTTTTGCAGATACATTAACAATACCATTTGCATCAATATCGAATGTAACTTCAATCTGTGGGATTCCACGTGGAGCCGGAGGAATTCCATCCAGTCGGAACTGTCCGAGTGATTTATTATCTCTTGCGAACTGTCTTTCACCCTGTACAACGTTGATATCTACGGCTGTCTGATTGTCTGCTGCTGTAGAGAAAATCTGACTCTTCTTTGTTGGAATTGTTGTATTACGCTCAATCAATCTTGTAGCAACACCACCCATTGTTTCGATTGACAATGACAATGGAGTTACATCAAGAAGAAGGATATCTCCTGCGCCAGCATCTCCTGCAAGCTTACCTCCCTGAACAGAAGCACCAAGTGCTACACATTCATCTGGGTTCAGAGATTTGCTTGGCTCTTTACCTGTCAGACGTTTTACTTCTTCCTGTACTGCTGGAATACGAGTAGATCCACCTACAAGAAGAACCTGACCTAATTCAGAAGCTGTGATTCCTGCATCGGAAAGTGCACGACGTACAGGTTCAGCTGTTTTTTCAACTAAATCACGAGTTAGTTCGTCAAATTTAGCTCTTGTAAGATTCATATCAAAATGTTTTGGACCTTCTGCTGTTGCTGTAATAAAAGGAAGGTTAATATTTGTTGTTGTAGCTGAAGAAAGCTCTTTTTTTGCCTTCTCTGCTGCTTCTCTTAATCTCTGAAGTGCCATCTTATCTGTAGATAAGTCTACCCCTTCTTTTGCTTTAAAATCAGCAAGCATATAGTCTGTAATCTTCTGGTCGAAATCATCTCCACCAAGTCTGTTATTTCCGGCTGTAGATAATACTTCAATAACTCCATCACCAATCTCGATGATAGATACATCGAATGTACCACCACCTAAATCGTATACCATGATTTTCTGCTCTTTTTCGTTATCAAGACCATAAGCAAGTGCTGCTGCTGTAGGCTCGTTGATAATACGTTTAACATCAAGTCCTGCAATTTTACCGGCATCTTTTGTAGCCTGACGCTGAGCATCGTTAAAGTAAGCAGGTACTGTGATAACAGCCTCTGTTACTTTTTCTCCAAGATATCCTTCTGCATCAGCTTTCAGTTTCTGAAGAATCATTGCAGAAATCTCCTGTGGAGAATACTTTTTGTCATCAATTGTTACTTTGTAATCTGTACCCATCTCTCGTTTGATTGAAGAGATAGTTTTGTCTGCATTTGTTACAGCCTGACGTTTTGCAGGTTCACCAACAAGACGTTCTCCTGTTTTTGTAAATGCAACAACAGAAGGTGTTGTTCTTGCTCCCTCTGTATTTGCGATAACAGTTGGCTGACCACCTTCCATTACGGCAACACAACTGTTTGTTGTACCTAAGTCAATACCAATAATTTTTCCCATGATATTTGTCCTCCTAATTTATCATTCTAAATTTACTGATTTACTACTTCTAATTTGCCACTTTTACCATGCTGTGTCTTACAACACTGTCACGATATGTGTAACCCTTCTGGAACTCTTCCACGACGATATTCTCGCCGACTTCCTCATCTTCTACGTGCATAACTGCATTGTGAAAATCAGGATTGAATTCCTGACCAACAGCCTCGATTGGTTTTACGCCTGCTTCACCGAGCGTTGTCATTAACTGTTTGTAAATTTTATCCATCCCTTCCATGAAAGGATGTGATTTTTCTTCCTCTGGCACAGCTGCCAGTCCGCGTTCAAAATTGTCCACGACTGGAAGAATTTTATCTATGATATCTTTCGCTCCTATTTCGTACATCTGTTTTTTCTCTTTATCTGTACGCTTGCGGAAGTTATCAAACTCAGCCATTTGACGAGTGAGACGATCTGTTAATTCTTCAATTTTTTCGTCTTTCTTGTCTTTCTTGTTCTTTTTACCAAATAATTTTTTCTCAGATTTTTCTGTCTCTTCTAATGCTTCATCTTCTAAAATTTCTTCTTCGGATCCATCAGCTTCAACAGCCTCTTCTGTTACCTCTTCAGATTCTTCCTCAACAGTTTGTGTGGCTTTTGCTTTTGCCTCTTCTACTGCTTCTTTTACCATATCTTCCTGACTCATTTTTTCCTCCACCAATTTTATTCTATATCCCGTTCGCTTAAATCTCTACGATTTAAAGTGTCCAGTTCATTCTTCAATGTCTGCAATGTTTTCATTACATGTTCATAATCCATACGCTTCGGACCAATAATACCGATTGTTCCACGCATTCCTTCACCTAGCTCATAAGTAGCTGTTACAACACTGCAATCTTTCATTGTCTTGACTGGAGTTTCATCGCCAATATAAACCTGTATTCCTGTATTCTCTTCATTTGAAAGAGTTTCTGTAACCAGTTCTGCAAGCTGTTGTTTTTCCTCAAAGGCACTTATTATTTCCTGTGCACTCTGTTTATCGCTTAATTCCGGATACTTAAAAATATTTGTCGCACCACATGTATAAATTTCCATATCATCTTCTACATGAATAATATCTGCAACAGCATCCAGCACATCGCTGATTACTTTACTGTGAATACCTGCCTGATCTTTTAATCTGGCGATCAGCCCAAGGTTAATTTCCTCAATAGACATGCCATTGAGGGAAGTGTTCAGAAGCATATTCAACTTTAGCATCGTCTCATTGCCTAACTCTTCATCAACTTCGATAATCTTGTTTTTGATTACATTTCCCGTCATTACAATAACTGCAACAATCTGTTCTGGATCCACCTGTGATAATTGAATGAATTTCAATGTATTCTTATGGTTGATCGGAGCAGAAATCATGGTTGCATAATTTGTATTATTTGCAAGTACTCTCGCTGCTTGTTTTAATACTTTATCAACCTTATCAGATTTTTCTAAAACAACATTTTTCAAATCTGATAATTCTTGTTCCTTATCGGCCATCAACATATCTACATATAACCGATATCCTTTATCCGAAGGAATTCTTCCGGCAGAAGTATGTGGTTGGAAAATATATCCCATATCCTCTAAATCTGCCATCTCGTTTCGAATTGTTGCTGAACTTAAATTCAAGTCGGTTGATTTCGAAAGAGTTCTTGAACCTACCGGCTCTCCGGTTTCAAGATAATTCTGGATAATTGCTTTAAGTATAATATGTTGTCTATCTGTTAATTCTATATCCATCTTCTTAAAACCTCCTCTCTCTTCGCTATTAGCACTCCACTTATTTGAGTGCTAACACCTTACAAGTAATAAGATAGCACCTTGATTTCCGTTTGTCAACACTGTTTATCATTTTTTTATAGAAATAAAAATTTATTATATATTTCTATAAAAAAGAAAAAACTCTGACATAAACAATCAAAGTTTTTCTTACTTTTATTAGTATTTGATTTTATGAAAGTAAAAATTCAGATAATACATAATTGCTGATATCCATTCCTCTGTGAGTAAGCATGAGATTATCTTCTTTACTTATTATCAATTCATCTTCTTCCAACCTTTTTATTATATTTCCATAAACTTCCCCAATTTCTTTACCAAAAAACTTGTGAAACTTATTTTTTGAAATTCCAGCTGTTTTTCTCAATCCCAAATACATAAATTCTTCCATTTGATTTTCTAATGTTAAGTATTCATGTTCTATTTCAATCGCTTGTTTTTGATTAATGGTTTGAATATATTTATCTCGATTCTTAACATGATTGAAACGGATTTGTTCTTGTATTTCTGAAGTATTTTTATTTTGAATGGAAATCAGAGAGGCTGCACCAGCACCAATTCCAAGATATTCCACTCTGTCCCAGTATCCAAGATTATGCCGACACTCTTTTCCCGGATATGCATAATTGGATATCTCGTAGCGGTGCATTCCACAACTTTCTAACATTTGAATGGTCATCTCTCCCATTGTATATTCATCATCTTCGGAAGGAAGTTTCCAGTCACCCGCATCAAATTGACCTTTACAATACCACTCATAAAAGTTCGTTCCTTCTTCTAATATCAAACTATATGCAGAAATGTGTTCAGGGTTAAGTGTTAGAATTTTTCTCAGTGTATTTTCCCAGCTTTTTAAAGTCTGTCCAGGAAGTGCTGACATCAGATCAATATTTCTATTCTTAAATCCTACTTGTTCAACAGCTTCCCATGTATTTAAAAAATCTTCGTAAGTATGAATTCTTCCCAACATTTTCAATTCTTTATTTTCTGTTGATTGCAATCCGATACTCACACGATTGATACCTGCCTGTTTATAGCTTCTTAATTTTTCAATGTTTACAGTTCCTGGATTCATCTCCATTGTAATTTCTGCAACAGGATCGATGGTAAAAATTTGATTTAGATTTTCAAAAATTAGTTTCATCTGATCTGCTGTCAAAAGAGACGGTGTTCCTCCTCCGAGGAAAACCGTCTTTACTATATATTCTTTTGCAAAATCTTTATAACGATTAATTTCTTTACATAAAGCCTGAACATAAGCATTTAATTCTTCTTTTGTTCCACTTGCAGAAAAGAAATCGCAATAATTACACTTTCTTACACAAAATGGTATATGGAGATATAATTCTAATTCTCTCTTCATATTAATCTTCATCTAATTTCAATACACTCATAAATGCTTTTTGTGGGATATCTACATTTCCGACTTGACGCATTCTCTTCTTACCTTCTTTTTGTTTTTCGAGAAGTTTTTTCTTACGTGAGATATCACCACCATAACATTTAGCAAGAACATCTTTTCGCATTGCTTTAACGGTTTCTCTGGCAATTACTTTTCCACCAATCGCTGCCTGAATCGGGATTTCAAACATTTGTCTTGGAATTTCCTGCTTCAATTTCTCACACATTTTGCGTCCACGTTCATATGCATTAGAACTATGGATAATAAATGAAAGTGCATCCACTTCTTCTTTATTAATAAGAATATCCAATTTGACAAGTTCTGAACGCTCATATCCTAACATTTCATAATCAAAAGATGCATAGCCTCTGGAACGAGATTTTAATGCATCAAAGAAATCATAAATAATTTCATTAAGTGGAAGGTGATACGTTAATACAGCTCGTTTTTCTTCAATGTATTCCATTCCCTGATATACACCGCGGCGTTCTTGACATAAATCCATAATTGCGCCTATAAATTCAGAAGTTACCATTATTTCAGCTTTTACAATTGGTTCTTCCATATAGTCGATCTCAGACGGATCCGGCAGGTTCGTTGGATTTGTGAGTTCTATTAAATCACCATTTGTCTTATGCACTTTATAGATTACACTCGGTGCTGTTGTAACCAAATCCAGATTGTACTCTCTTTCTAAACGCTCCTGGATAATTTCCAGATGAAGTAATCCCAAGAAACCACAACGGAATCCAAAACCTAACGCAATAGACGTTTCCGGTTCAAATTGTAATGCTGCATCATTTAACTGCAACTTTTCCAATGCATCTCTCAAATCAGGATATTTTGCTCCATCAGAAGGATAGAGCCCACAATATACCATTGGATTTACTTTCTTATAACCTGGCAAAGGTTCTGCACATGGATTTTGCGCATTTGTAATAGTATCTCCAACACGAGTATCTTTAACATTTTTCAAGCTGGCTGTAATATATCCAACCATTCCGGCTTCCAGTTCATCGCAAGGGATGAACTGACCTGCACCAAAATACCCGACTTCAACTACATCGGCCACAGCTCCTGTAGCCATCATCTTAATCGGAGTACCTTTTCGCACACTACCTTCTTTGATTCGGCAAAATACAATAACTCCACGATAAGAATCATATACAGAATCAAAGATCAAGGCCTGTAAAGGTGCCTTGGCATCACCTACCGGGGCTGGTATTTTCTCAACAATTGCTTCTAAAACATCCTCTACATTAAGACCTGTCTTTGCTGAAATCAAAGGTGCATCTTCAGCTTCAATTCCAATTACATCTTCTATTTCTTCTTTTACCCTCTCCGGCTCTGCACTCGGAAGATCAATTTTATTAATAACCGGCACAACATCAAGATCATGATCCAGTGCAAGATATACATTTGCCAATGTCTGTGCTTCTACTCCCTGTGCTGCATCTACAACCAAAATAGCACCATCGCAAGCTGCCAGACTTCGAGACACTTCATAGTTGAAATCCACATGCCCCGGTGTATCAATCAAATTGAAGATATATTCTTCCCCATCCTTTGCCTTGTATACTGTTCGGACGGTCTGTGCCTTGATCGTAATACCGCGTTCACGCTCCAAATCCATATTATCCAAAACCTGTGCCTGCATCTCACGATCTGTTAAAAGACCTGTTTTTTCAATAATACGATCTGCCAACGTAGATTTTCCATGATCTATATGTGCAATAATGCAAAAATTACGAATTTTACTTTGTTCTATTCCTGACACTTTTCTTCCTCCAAATTTTATTTATTTTGTAAAATATGATGTCGCAGTTATATTCTTTTATTAATACAATTATTTTGATGAATATTTTATTATAAACAACTCCACTGCCAGATTATCCGTTAACAATCCTGTTTTTACACGTTGTTCGATATCTGCACTGTATTCCATAACCATTCTTAGTTCAGATGTCTTAAAATATTTTGCCTGATCCATATATTTTCCAACTGCAAATGGATGTAACCCTGTTTTTGATGCAATTTCCTTTTTGCTATATCCTTTATTTGCCAAATGTTTTACCTGAAACAATATACGATATTGTCTGGTCATCAGAAAAAGGATTCGCATAGGGGGCTCTTTTAATGCAAGCAATTCGTAGTATAAATCCAAGGCTTTTTTTTGTTGCTTTTCAGCCACTGCATTGACCATATCAAAAATATGATTGGCAATTTGTGTAACACAGATTGCATCGACATCTTCTTTTGTAATGTCTGTTTTCTCCATAGTATAACTGAATAATTTTTCCAGTTCTTTTGTGATATTTTCCATATCTGTTCCGACTTTATTTAAAAAATAAATTATCGTCTGCTCTGTAACCTGTTTGTTTTCATTTCGAATCTTTCCTGCGACCCAACGTTTTAACGTATTTTCATCCTGAAATGGGAGTTCGACAACACGGCCTTTTGATTTTACTGCCTTAAACAGTTTACTTCTTTTATCTACCTCATCTTCGACAAAGATATAGTATGTGGTATCGGGCATTTCTTTTATATAATCTGCCAGATCTGCACCTGCACTTTTAAAAAAGCCGGTATTGTCAAATACGATTAATCTTCTTTCGGCAAAAAAAGGTAATGTTTCAGATAAATCAATCACGGATTTAACATCCACTCCTTTTCCTTCAAAATGTGCAAAATTCATCGTGTCGCCTTCTGGAAGCAATGCTTTTGTAAGGCGAGCCCGGTATTGTTTTTTTAAATATGCTTCTTCCCCATATAAGAGATATATTTGTTTAAATTGTCCTGTTTTTAAATCTTCATTTAAGCTTTTCATAACTTCTATATTATATCGGAAATACCTACTTTTTGCAAAACATTTATTCTCAAGTTTTTTCCATTTGTTTTTATATGTATTGCTCCTTGATGTTGTGTATTATAGATAGTACGTTTTTCCTTATTTAATCGTTCAAGAGTTTCTTGATGTGGATGCCCGTATCGATTCCTTACTCCTGCTGAGATTAACACAACGGAGGGAGAAGTTATTTCCAGGAACTTTTCAGGTGTAGAATTTTTCGAACCATGATGTGCAATTTTTAATATATCATACTTTCTTAAACTTCCGCTCTCGATTAATTGTGTTTCTCCTTCTCCTTCTAAATCCCCTGTAAATAGCATATCAAATTCATCAAATTTTAAATCTAAAACCATAGATGCTGCATTCCCATTTTCACCACTATAATTTTTTACCGGTCCTATACACGTTAATGTGAACGACATATTTTTTTTATATTCTACGAATTGCTGCCCCGCCGACATGATGATTACTTTAGTGTGATTTTCTTCTGCTGTCTTAGACAAATCTTTTAGTTTATCATCCCACACTTCCTTTACTGGTAATACCAGTGCTTTTATTTTTATATTCAATTTCTGGCTTTCCAACATCTCTTTGACTCCGTTTATATGATCTTCATCCCCATGCGATATGAAAATATAATCTAAACATCCAACACCTTTTGATTCCAAAAAAGGAATCAGGCGATAAAGACCTACCTGAGATACATCTGTGCTGCCTCCATCTATAAGACAGTTTGTTCCATTTGGGGTGCGGATAAAAATGCCATCCCCTTGTCCGACATCCAACATCGTGATTTCCAAATTTCCTTTTTTATGGTAGGACAGACAAACAATTCCACATAATGCAATTATACAAACTACACTTCTTATAGCAAAATATCTGCTTTTCAAACAAATTCTTTGGCTTTCTTTTTTTTCTGTTTCTATAAGATCTTTTCTACTTTTTGATTTATATTTCTGCTTTTCGGCCTGAATATCCCAATATTTCCATATAAAATAACTTATCAATAATATTATATAATATGTCAGCATTATCCATATCGAGGGCTTTCCTGTCACAATCCTGCCAAACGGAACATCTATCATAAACATACACAACTTTTCATATCCCCATAAAATAGCCTTACAAAATTGTAAAATCAAGTTACCGATTGGATAAAAAATGAATAAAAATAATATGCCTACAATCCCAACTCCAATTAAAATCGACATACAAGGAATTACAATTATATTTGTCAGCACTGACCATGTAGGAATTTCAAAATAGAAATACATTGTCATTGGAAGAAGCATTACTTGAATCGCAATTCCAGGACAGAATATTTTAGGTATGCATGAAGTTTGTTCAAAAAGCGAATTTATTAATATCATCGCTAAAACTGCACCAAATGAAAATAAAAAACCTGCATCAAACAAATATAACGGCTGCCATAAAACAATTACTACAGTAGCAATTGACAGAGAAGTTAGTAAATCGTAATCTCTTCCTAAAATTTCCGCTCCCATTCGTATAATGTACATAATGATAGCTCGAAGACTAGATACTCCGATTCCAATCATCATCGTATATAAAAGCAAAAAGAATATTCCGATTATTCCCGAAGCCGAAAAACCGAGTCCTATTTTTCTTAACACTTGATACATCCCGATTCCTATAAAAGACATATGCAAACCGGATATTGCAAGAATGTGTCCAATTCCCCCTTTTTGATATAATTGTTTTATAGTTTGATCTAAATCTTTTTTATCCCCAAGTAATATTGCTACCATACTGTTTCCAGCATCTTTTCCAAGACTATGCAATAACATATTTTTTATAGATTCTCTGATTTCAAACAGATTCTCTTTTAACAAATCAGTTTTTTGATTATTTATTTGGATTTGAGTAGACCATATTTGTGCATGAATATGTTGTTTTTGATAATAGAATTTTTGATTAAAATTTCCGGGATTCCGGTTTTCTTGAAAAAAATATATTTTCCCAGCTGCCTGAATAATATTTCCAACCATAATTGAATCAGAATCTTTTACATTCACAAGAACTCTTTCACGGTTTATTTTTACCCAGGTGCTTTTCCGATATACTTGTATATCTTTTAGATAATAAACAGAATAAGAAGTACGTTTGTCTACATCATATACGTTCCCTTTAATTATTACATTTTCATTTTCCAGATAATTTTGTTCTAAATAGGATGGTTTCAAATCTCTGGATATTTGAAACCATCCTACCAAAACAAGTTGAATTAAAAGAATCGCTATCGCTAAAAGACAGCAGGGTCTTTTGAACATTTTTATTCTTCCGCATGTTGTATTAAGTCCAAATCCTGTTGTAATGGCTGAGATAAATCAATTGTATTCATGTATAAAACATTTTTTTCACCATTCACCATAATTTGCACCTTATTTACCGCTGTTCCCTCAATCAGCGAATTTACAATGGAATAAATTGTTATTTCCGGTTTTATGTCATGAGCACTTGCCAGAAATTCTGAATCAAAATTCACATAGCAAATATTATCTTTTACTGTCACGCTTAATAGTGTACAAGTAGAAGATATTGTTGGATGCACACTCTCATCCTGAGGACCATGCATCAATTTCTCTACAATCAGTTTTTCTTTTGAAGTATTTGTACTATATTTCACCTGTACATTTTGTTTTACAAGCTTATCACCGGATTCATTTGCGAAATATAATGCGAGCTCTGTTTCTTCATATGAACTCAATGAACTTCCGTTATTTTGAACAAAATCATCTTCATTTATAATTCCAGCTGGATTTCCTTTATCATCTTTCAATTCTTCTCCATCCACTGTAACGTAAATAGCACTGATTTTAGGAATTTTTACGATAGACTGTGTCATTGATGCAAGAATTAATTTTTGCTCTACAACAGGTAATTTCAAATATGCATCATTCAAATCTATATATACGATCATATGTCTGATTTCACATTGTTGTATTTTTATTTGTTTCGGAATTGTAGTAGAATAATTAATCTCTTCAGCCGGTTTTTGTAATTCTTTTATAACATTGTTCACTTGCTCTTCCGTCGTTTTTCCTCGAAAATCATAATTGATTTTTACTAATCCGTTTCTTTCTCCGTTTACGCTGTATATGAACGAATCATCATTTTTTACTTCTGTACGTTTAGCACATCCGCACAACATACATAAAACAAACAGGAGAACTGTGATATATACCTTACTTTTTTTCAACATAAAATCCTCCCTGCCAATGGTTACATCTATCAAGTAGATACATATATAAGTGGAATTCGAACCGTAAATGTTGTACCTTCTTCTGGCTCACTGTAAACTTTGATTGACCCACGATGCATAATGACAGCATTTCTTGTAATTGCAAGACCAAGGCCTGTTCCCCCAATCTCTCTGGAATGAGACTTATCTACACGATAAAATCTTTCAAAAATATGATCTTGATCTTCTTTTGGAATTCCAATGCCTGAATCTGATACCTTTACATAAAAATATTTGTGGTCTGCATTCAATGAAACATGAACCCAGCCTTCATCGTGATTATATTTAATTGCATTTTCTACCAGATTGGATATCGCAAGTGTCATCTTCACTTCATCAATTTCTGCCGTCACTGGACGAAAACTTTCCAAAACAATCTCAATCTGCTTCTTTTCAGCAATTGGTCGAAGCCTTTTCAAAATCAATTCAAGCAGATCATTTACGTTTACTTGCGAAATGTTTAAATTCTGTGCTGTTTTGTCCATTTTAACCAGGGTTAAAAGATCGTTTATAATATCATTTTCACGATCAATCTCTTTTGCAATATCTCCCATAAATTCCTGATACAACTCGATTGGAACTTGATCCTGTGTAACAAGAGAATCTGCCAGCACTTTCATTGATGCCAATGGAGTTTTTAATTCATGTGAGACATTAGATACAAACTCTTCTCTTGAATCATCAAGTACCTTCATCCGACCTAACATTTTATTAAAAGCATCTGAAATATTCTTTGTTTCTGTAAATGTATTTTCATGCAGTACCTCTACAACATATCCTTCTGTTACCCCTTCAATATCAGCTGCAATTTTTCTGAGCGGTCTTACGATACAATCGGCCAGTAAAATTGCCAATGCAATAACAATTGTCATAATCATTCCAATGATTGCACCGCCTTTTGTATGAAAGATATGCAAGCTATCCTCGATTGAATCCGTAGAAACACTTGCAAGTATCACTCCAACGGCTTTCCCGGTATTTTTATCTGTAATCGGAGATGTCACCTCTATAAAATGATTTTTTTTATCATAGTAATTTGTACTTTCACCTTTTAAACAACGAATTACATTTTCTGATACAATCGTTTTTCCCTCATCCAAAGCATATGTATCCGTCATGACTTTTAATTCTGCGTTTACAAGCATAACTCGTCCATTATAAATATTGGTAAGCTGGGTTAAATTTGCATTGATTACTTCGGATGAATTATCCTCAAGATAATTATAATTGTTCAATTGATCACAAAGAATCGTGCATTGATTCTGTATCTCTGCTGTTCGCAGAGATACTGCACGCGATTCGTACGCCTTAATAATCGCTATATGTGCGACTGTACATGGTATAAGACCTGCACATACAATGATTAGAATAATACGAAATCTCAGACTTTTTATTACATTTTCTTTTAGTTTGTTTCGAAATTTACCCTTGGAAATAATAACCAACTCCCCACTTTGTATGTACGTATTGCGGCTCGCTTGGATTCTTTTCAATCTTCTCACGTAGTCTACGGATATGTACATCTACTGTTCTTGCATCTCCCGGATAATCTGCTCCCCAAATTAAGTTTAATAAATTTTCCCTACTGTATACTTTATTTGGATTCATTGCGAGTAATTCTAACACATCAAATTCTTTTGCGGTAAGATTAATCTCGCGTTCACCTATAAATACTCTTCTGCCTTCGCAATCTATTTTCATAGTTCCCTTTACTAATAGAGTTTTCGGAGCAGGTTCTTCTCTTTTTGATGTCCGTCGCATAATGGCTTTAATTCTTGCTTTTACTTCCAGAATATTAAATGGTTTTGTAATATAATCATCGGCACCATATTCTAACCCAAGAATTTTATCCATGTCTTCACTTTTTGCAGTCAGCATAACAATCGGCATATCCGAAAATTCACGAATCTGCTGACATACTTGAAATCCATCAAGCTTCGGAAGCATTACATCCAGCAGAACCAGATCATATTCACAATTTTTTGCATATTCTAATGCCTCTGCACCATCATATGCACAATCCACTTCCATTCCATCCTGTTCCAGGCTAAAACGGATTCCTTTCACAATTAACTTTTCGTCATCAACTACTAAGATTTTTTTCTTGCTCATTCTACTTCTACTCTTTCCTTTTACTTCCTGTCTTATTCTGCTTTCATATATTGTAAAATATATTATTATCCTGTTTTCTATAATGCTATCTGATCTTTAATTTTTAGATAAATGCCTTCCTTGATTCCCTCTACATTCATCAACTCTTCAATACTCTGAAAAGCACCATGTGAATCCCGATATGCCAAAATGCTTTCTGCTCTGGATTCTCCAATGCCGGATAAAGTTTTTAGCTCATCTTTTGTCGCAGTATTCAGATGTACCTTTCCATCAGAAGAATCCGTTGATGATGAAACCGTCATTTCAGAAGTAATCCCTGCATTATACTCTTCCTGTGTCGGAATATAAATCTGTTGTCCGTCACTTACATACTCTGCCTGATTGACTGCAGAAAGTGCTGCATCCTCACGTAATCCACCCGCACATTCAATTGCTTCATATATGCGGGCATCTTTTTTTAATTCATACACTCCCGTGTTATTTACAGCACCACATACATAGACATAAACAGATGTAGTTTTTGTTGTGTCATGAATTTCTTCTGTTTCTTTATTCTTTTCAGTTTCATTTAAAGATTGTTCTGTCTCTTGAAGTGTAACTTCTTGAAAAGCTTCTCCTTTTTGCCCACACCCCGTTCCAAAACAGAATACAAATAAACAGAAAGTAATTAGTAATTGTCGTTTCCATAAATTTCTGACTTTCATATATTCTCCTTACGTTAATGCCGTAAGCCCCTTTATGTCAGATAGTAATATTGTATCTAATCAGAAAACAAATTACAATAGCATTTTCATTTTTATTTCCATTTACGATTTTTATTTCCATTGAAAAATAGAAATTCCTATCAAAGCTAAAACTAATCCTCCTATTTTCCGCCAGCTGAAGGGTTCTTTATCTACCCCAAACATTCCAAATAATTCTATTAAATATGCAACGAACAACTGTGCGATTACAATCAGAAGTGCTGCCTTAGCCGGTCCTAATGCATCCATACTTTTTATAACTGTCAATGTTATACCTGCTCCAATCACACCTCCAAGCAAGAGATATCTAGGCTCAACTTTTCCAATTGACAGAATATCATCCCTTCCTGCAATAAGCCAGCCTAAAATACATACAAGAAATGCTGTTAATTGCACCCATACATTAGAAACCCACATTCCTGTAGTTTCCGTTACTTTGGTGTTAAATACACCTTGTACACTCATTAAGGCTCCCGACAATAACGCAATTAAAAAACCAATCATCAAAAACATACCTCCACCATCTTCTTTCTTACATGGTATGTCCTGATAATTGGTTTTTATGCACTATTTTGCAAATGCAATTTCTAATTTTTCAATCATTTCATCTATCTGTTCTTTTGTAATTATAAGAGGCGGTACAAAACGAATTGTATTTCCCTTTGCTGTAATGATCAATAGTCCTGCTTCGTGAGCTTTTGTTATTATATCTCCGGCTGGTTTTGTTAATTCAATCCCCTGAATCAGTCCCTTTCCTCTGCATTCTTTTACAAAGTCATATTTTTGGACTAATTTTTCCAGACAAATTGAAAGATATTCTCCCATTTCCTTCACGTGATCAACAATCTGTTCTTTCTGGAAAATATCAATAACTGTTTTTACAGCTGTACAGGCAAGTGGATTTCCACCATAGGTAGAACCATGATCTCCTGCTTCCATGGAGTATTTTGCAACTTCCTCAGTCATAGCAAATGCTCCTACCGGTATTCCGTTTCCAATTGCTTTCGCCATTGTCATGATATCAGGTTTAATATTGTACTCCTGCCATGCAAACATATATCCTGTTCTTGCCATTCCGCATTGAATTTCATCGCAGATCATCAAAATGTCATTTTTACTACAAAGTTCACGGATACCCTCCATAAATTCTTTTGTCGCTGGATAAATTCCGCCTTCTCCTTGCAGTGGTTCAAGAATGATCGCACATGTTTTATCATTTACTAAAGCTTTAACGCTTTCCAGATTGTTATATTCTGCAAATTTAACTCCCGGAAGCAATGGTTCAAATGGGGTGCGATAATGTTCGGTCCCTGTCACTGAAACTGCTCCTATGGAACGTCCATGGAAAGAATTCTGCATTGCTATGATTTCATATCTTCCTGATTCTTTTGTATATGCATATTTTCGTGCGGATTTTAAAGCTCCTTCAATTGCCTCTGTTCCACTATTCGTGAAAAATACACGATCCATTCCGGAAATTTCATTTAATTTCTTTGCAGCTTCACCACAACTTTCATGGAAATATAAGTTAGACGTATGACATAACAAATCTATTTGTTTTTTTAAGGCATCTTTCAATTCTTTATTACTATATCCAAGACCACAAACTGCAATTCCTGCAGCAAAATCCAGATATTTTTTACCCTCTGCATCATATAAATAAACGTCTTCTCCGTGATCTAATATGATTGGAAAACGATTATATACATGTAAAAGATTTTCTTCTGCTTCTGCTATTTTATTGTTCACCATGATAATACTTGCTTTCCTCCCCATCCAAAATAGCTGTGCCAATTCCTTTATTCGTAAATATTTCAAGAAGAACACAGTGTGGAATTCTTCCATCTAAAATATGTACTCTGGATACACCATTTTCAATTGCTTCAATACAGTTATTTAATTTCGGAAGCATGCCGCCTCCGATATATCCATCAGAGATTAATTTTTTTGCTTCTTTTACCGTTAATTCAGATATCAATGTTTTAGGATCCTCAGGATTTTTATAAACACCTTCAATATCTGTTAAAAATGCCAGTTTTTCAGCTTTGACAGCACGAGCTATTGCACATGCGGCATCATCGGCATTAATGTTATATGTATTGTATTCATCATCCAGACCAATCGGACAGATGATTGGAAGAAAGTCTTTTTCTAAAAGATCGTATAAGATGTCAGCATTTACTTTTTTAACATCACCGACAAATCCAATATCCTCTCCATTTGAATATTTCTTTTCTACTTTTAAAAGACCGCCATCTTTGCCACTGATTCCAATTGCACGTACGCCAAGTTCTTCGACAAGCTGAACAAGACTTTTATTTACTTTTCCAAGAACCATTTCAGCTACTTCCATTGTATCTTCATCAGTCACACGTAATCCATTGATAAATTTGGGCTCCATTCCTACTTTTTCAACCCATTTACTGATTTCTTTTCCCCCACCATGTACAATGATCGGTTTGAAACCAACTAATTTTAAAAGTGTAACATCTTCGATTACTTTCTTTTTCAACTCTTCATCTACCATTGCACTTCCGCCATACTTAATAACAATGATCTTACGGTTAAAACGTTGGATATATGGAAGTGCTTCAATTAATACGCTTGCTTTTTCCAAATATTGATTCATATTTTCATTCATAGTGGTTTCTCTCCTTTTAGCTTCTGTAATCTGCATTGATGTCTATGTAACCATGTGTTAAGTCGCAGCCCCAGGCTGTTGCTTGTTCATTTCCTTCTTTTAAGTCTGCAATTGCGGTTACTTCCGGCTCAGAAAGAATCATGGTTGCTTTTTCTTCATCAAAATCAAGTCCTACACCATCCTTGATAAGCTGAATCTTTCCTGCCGCACTTTCAAAGAACAAGTCAACCTTATCCTGTTCAAAATTTTCACCGGAATATCCCATTGCACATAAGATTCTTCCCCAGTTTGCATCATGTCCTGCAATAGCTGTTTTGGTCAGATTGGAACATACAACAGATTTTGCAAGTACCTTTGCCTGTTTTTTTGATTTTGCGCCAACTATTTTGACTTCAAATAATGCTGTAGCACCTTCTCCATCACCGGCCATTTTCTTTGCAAGGGTTTCATTTACAAAATGAAGAGCTTCTAAAAACAACTGATACTCTGCTGTACCACAATGGATTTTTGGATTCTTTGCCATTCCATTTGCAAGTACAAGAACGGTATCATTTGTAGATGTATCTCCATCTACAGAAATCATATTGTAGGTATCTTTTACATCTGCCTTTAATGCCTTTACCAGGGCTTTTTTTGTAATTGCGGCGTCTGTTGTAATGTAAGAAAGCATTGTGCACATATTCGGATGAATCATACCAGAACCTTTTGCCATGCCACCGACTGTGACTGTTTTTCCACCAATTTCAATTGTAACGGCAATCTCTTTTTCTTTTGTATCCGTCGTCATAATTGCTTTTGCTGCCAAATGTCCTGCCTCTCGGGTCGCTTGTTTTGTATCTGCAAGTTTTTCAATTCCAGCAGTTACTTTATCCATCGGCATCTGCATTCCTATAACCCCGGTAGAACCAATCAGAACTCCATTTGCATCTACGCCCATAACTTCTGCTGCTTTTTTAGCTGTTTCACTGCAATAGCGAAGCCCTTTTTCGCCGGTACATGCATTTGCAATTCCTGAATTAACCACAACAACATGTGATTTTACACCACTTTCCACAACCGTTTTATCCCAGATAACCGGAGCTGCCTTTACCAGATTTGTTGTAAATGCACCTGCTGTTTTACATGGCTTTTTACTATAGATCATAGCCATGTCTGTTCTTCCCTGATATTTAATTCCTGCTGCTGCAGAAGCTGCTTCAAACCCTTTTGCAGATGTTACACCGCCATCTATAATCTTCATGTGTCTTCCTCCTCATATATAAGTGCATTTACTGTTCATTGAATGCCGTTATATTTTCTTCATTTAATACAAATTCATAATAATTTAAATCTTTTCGTTCAGTCCATTCTATTGTATTCCAGAACGCATTTCCGATATCATTAACAGTAAATGCGATCAATGAGACTTTATTAATCTTCTCCCTTTTTAAAGCCTGCATAGCATATACAACCATTGCTTTTCCAATACCGTGGCGACGATATTTTTCATCCACGCAAACATGATAAAGACAACCACGTCGTCCATCGTGCCCGCATAAAATACTACCCACGATTTTGTTATCTATTTCTGCTACGACACTTGTAGTCGGGTTACGTTTTAAAAAACGTTCTACCCCTTCTTTTGAATCATCAATACTTCGTATTCCAAAACCTTTAATTGTCATCCAAAGTGCATGAACCTGCTCAAAATCTTCTATTGTCATTGTGCGGATTGTCATCTTCGTACCTCCTATGGAAACATTGGAACAAGTTCCAAGCCTTCTGACTCTTTTAAACCGAACATCAGGTTCATATTCTGAACCGCCTGTCCAGCGGCTCCTTTTACCAGATTGTCTATTGCTCCCATCATAATAATTCTGTTTGTTCGCGGATCAATTTTGAAATTAATATCTACATAGTTGCTTCCTTCTACCCATTTTGTTTCAGGGCATACATCTTTTTCCAACACTCGGATAAATTTCTCATTTGCATAATATTTATCATATATTGCTTTGACTTCGTCATAAGTTACATCTTTTGTTAATTTTGCATATTCTGTTGCAAGAATCCCACGATTCATCGGAACAAGATGCGGTGTGAAATTCAAGACAACTTTCTCACCAGATGCATATCCAAGCTGTTCTTCAATTTCTGGTGTATGTCTATGCGTTGCAACTCCATAGGCTTTCATATTTTCATTTACTTCACAAAATAGATTTGCAACTTTTGCGCTTCTTCCTGCACCGGATGTACCTGATTTTGCATCTATGATTAATGTGCTCATATCAATAATGCCCTCTTTTGCCAGTGGGTAGGCAGTTAAAATGGAACATGTTGTGTAACACCCTGGATTTGCTACCAATCTTGCATTTTTAACATCTTCTCGATTAATTTCACAAAGCCCATATACAGCTTCTTCAATAAATTGCGGACTTTTATGCTCGATTCCATACCATTTTTCATATGTAGCAACATCTTTGATTCGGAAATCTGCACTTAAATCAATAATTTTTACTTTTGAAAGTATGTTTTCATTTACTAACGATGCACATAAGCCTTGCGGTGTTGCTGTAAAAATGACATCGACCTGGCTTGCAAGTTTCTCCATATTATCATCCATACAAGTTGCATCAACAATCTGAAACATATTCTGATAAACAGACGCATATTTTTGATCAATGTAACTTCTTGAACCAAACCATTTAATCTCCGCCTCTTTATGTCCTGTCAAAATTCGAACTAATTCTCCGCCTGCGTATCCTGTTGCACCAATAATTCCTACTTTTATCATGAATCAACCTTCCTTCCTTTATCCTATAATGTTCAGATATTTATCTCTCGCCTCATTTCCAAGCAAATGAAAACATTATTATATGCATATTTATTTTGAATTTATGCATAAGTATACACCTGTTATGTATAATATGCAAGGGGAAAAATCAGATTTATTGTTTTATATATAATGACTAAACAATAAATCCAACTTTCCCCCTTTTTTTGTTATTTTCGAATTTGTCCATTTCCGAAAATAATATATTTTGTTGTAGTTAATGCTTCTAATCCCATAGGTCCGCGTGCATGCAATTTTTGCGTGCTGATTCCAATTTCTGCTCCAAACCCAAACTCAAATCCATCTGTAAATCTTGTAGATGCATTTACATAAACAGCTGCAGCATCAATTTCATTTTGGAATTGTAAAGCATGTTCATAATTTTGCGTAATGATTGATTCTGAATGTCCTGTATTGTAGCGGTTTATATGTTCAATTGCCTGATCCATTGAATCCACAATCTTCATTGAAATGATAGCATCCAGATATTCTGTTCCCCAATCTTCTTCTGTCGCCGGCCAAATATCATCACTGATTTTTTGTGCACGTTCATCTCCACGCACTTCAACACCATGATTTTTCAGGCACTGCACAATTTGTGGGACAGCAAGTTCTGCAACTTTCTCATGGATCACAAGTGATTCACATGCATTACACACACCCATTCTCTGAGTTTTTGCATTTTCAATGATTTCTGTTGCCATATTTAAATCAGCACTCTCATCTACATATATATGACAATTTCCTGTTCCTGTTTCGATAACAGGAACAGTGCTGTTATTAACAACATTTGCTATTAATCCGGCACCACCACGAGGAATTAATACATCGATCAGACCATGTAATTTCATCATATCTGAAACAACTTCTCGACTTGTATCTTCAACAAGCAAAATCAAATCCTGTGGCAGTTTTTCTTTCATCAAGCCTTCTTTAATTACCTTTACAATTGCGAGATTCGAATGGATTGCATCACTTCCGCCTCGAAGAATCACCGCATTTCCAGTTTTAAAGCATAAACCAAATGCATCAGCTGTCACATTTGGCCGGGATTCATAAATAATTCCGACAACTCCAAGAGGCACTCTTTTCTTTCCAATTTGAAGTCCGTTTGGTCGTGTTTTCATGCCCAAAACCTCTCCAATAGGATCTTCTAATGCTGCAATCTGGCACAAACCTTCTGCCATTGCTTCTATTCTCGATTCAGTTAACTGCAAACGATCTATTAAAGATTCTTTTACGCCTTTTTCTTTTGCAGCTTCTACATCTTTTGTATTTTCTTCCAACAAATATGCTTTTTGTCGAATCAGTTCTTCAGCTACAGTAATGAGTCCTCGATTTTTTGCATCTGTTCCTAATTTAGCCCCTTCTCTTGATGCAGATTTTGCACGTCTACCAAGTATTTCCATATAATTTTCCATAATTACCTCCCATGTGCTCTTCGTTTTGAATGAGCTCTGTAGTTTTATGCTCCTCTGACTTTCCTTCTGATTTCTTAAAATTCTTTACTTGCCGACGAAACTTCGCCCTTTCTGGAGCTAGTTCATTTTCCATCAGTTTTCCATGCTCTTTTGAAAGAAAAAGAGTTCCTATTTTTTTCCCTGCCATAATATCATTAATTGCATAAATATTATCCCCATTTGCAATAATCATATCTGCTCCGGCACTGGTTGCAATTTTAGCTGCATTCACCTTTGTCATCATACCCCCAGTTCCAAAATCACTTGCAGAACCTCCTGCCATTGCTTCCAATGACTCATCAATTTCAACTACTGTATGAATAAACCTTGCATTTTGATTCTTTTTTGGATCCGCTGTATACATGCCCTCAATATCAGACATAAGAATTAATAAATCCGCATCAACAAGTTCCGCTACATTTGCCGCAAGCGTGTCGTTATCTCCAAAATTACCATATGCCAGTTCATCTACTGAAATAGCATCATTTTCATTTACGATTGGTACAACATTCATTCGAAGTAATTCATCAAAAGTCTGCCTTGCATTCTTTCGACATTCTTTATTTGTGATAGATTCTTTCGTCAACAGAACCTGTGCTGTCAGTTGGCTATATTCGTTAAATAATTTTTCATAAATCATCATTAATCTTCCTTGTCCTACTGCCGCACAAGCTTGCTTTGCTGCCTCCGTTTCAGGCTTGTGTTCCATACCAAGGGCCTTTCGACCAACTCCTACTGCACCGGAAGATACAACGATTACTTCTTTCCCTTTATTCCTCAAATTAATTAATATTCTTACAAATTTTTCCAATTTATCCAGGTTTATATTGCCTGTTTCTTCATAGGTAATTGTTGTTGTCCCGACTTTAATTACGATTCGATTTTTCTCATCCAGTATTTGCTTTCTATCCATACCAATTCTCCGTTTGTGGATTCCCAACATCCATTCCTTCTATATTATATTCTACTTCTTTTGTACTTTACTCTGTTAAACTCTACTCTTACAAATTCTTACTCACATTTCTCTATTTGTCAAGTAGTTGTATTATTTTTTCTTTTTTTGCTCTGAAATATTGATTCCCAATCGAACCTCTTCCATTTGCCTGGCTGTATCTTTATCCAGATATTGAAACAAATAGTTTCTCTCGAGTGATGTATCTTCAGAATAATATTGTCTTAATTCCTTATTAGCAAATTCGACCTCTTCTTTTAACTCTTTCGCAGACAGAAGATGGCAGCCTTGTCCTCTTATAATCACTTGTTCTGTGCCATCTGAAGTAGCAACGGTGACAAGATATTTTCTTCCAATTTCATGAGCTACTTTCTCAATATATTGATCTGCAGTTTCAGCTTCTTTTGTATACACAACATGTATATTATGATATTTCTGTATTTCACCAGAAAAACCTTCTACTTTATAAGCATCAAATACTAATATCAATTCACATTTTTTGATTCCTTGATAATTGCACAACACATCTTGTAAACACCCTCTGGCAGCATCCATATTTACTTGTGCCAGTTCATTGAGTTCTTCCCATGCAAATATAATATTGTATCCATCTACTAATAAATATTCCTTTTGTTTCTTCTTATTAGAATACGATTTTGTACTGCTATTTACTGCTATTTTCTCATTTGAAAAATCTTTTCGATAAGCATAACTTTTCCGTGCAGCTTCTCTTTTGCGTCGTGAAGCTTCCACCATCGCATCCAGTTCTTTTCGATCTTCTTCTGTCATTTCCAGATATGTCGATGCACGACGTGCCGCCGCAGTCGGGAAAATCAATTCTTCATCAAGAGATTCCTTTGATTCCAGAGTGCTTTGCAGATGCATATAATTTTCTACTTCATCCCATTTTACAACAAACCCGGCTCCATGTGCGCAAAATACTGAACCGGTCGGATTGTCCAAATCTCGTTCTGAATCATATTCAACTTCTTTTACTACTTCTTCTTGATTGTGACATGGTTTATATCCTTCCAAAGTACAAGATAAACGACCACGCCCTTTTGTATAACTGATCACTTCTGTCTGATAGTCCCGCATAGTCACAACAGGCGCACTCCCTGTCAGAATAGCACTCTCCCCATCCTGAAGCGGAGTATCAAAGCTTCCGTTCATACGTTGGATATCTGTCATTGCACGACCGACCATATCGGCAGGTACTTCCAAACGATAGCTATAATATGGTTCAAGCAAAATGCTTTCGGCTTTCTTGAGTCCTTGACGCACTGCACGATACGTTGCCTGCCTAAAATCTCCTCCTTCTGTATGTTTCTGGTGTGCTCTACCTGCTATTAATGTAATATGCATGTCAGTAATTGCTGAACCGGTCAATACACCACAATGCTCTTTCTCTTCAAGATGAGTTAAAATTAGTCGTTGCCAGTTTAAGTCAAGTTCGTCCTGACTACAATTTGTAAAAAAATGTAATCCACTTCCGGATTCTGCAGGTTCCAAAAGTAAGTGTACTTCAGCATAATGTCTTAAAGGTTCAAAATGACCAACACCTTCTACGGATTGACGAATTGTTTCCTTATATACAATATTTCCCACGCCAAATTCCACTCGTACATGAAAGCGTTCCCATATTAAATTTTTTAACACCTCAATCTGAACTTCCCCCATCAATTGAGCGTAGATTTCTCCCAACTTTTCATTCCATATAATATGTAATAAAGGCTCTTCCTCTTCTAATTGACGAAGTTTTTCCAACATAGAATGTACTTCGCAATCCTCTGGCAGAAGAATTTGATAAGTAAGTACAGGTTCTAGAATCGGAATATCAGAATCCTTTTCTATTCCCAGTCCTTCTCCCGGGTACGTCTGAGTAAGACCTGTAATTGCACATATTGTCCCTTTATCTGCCTGATTTACGGTTTCATATTTCGCACCAGAATAAATACGAATCTGGTTTATTTTTTCTTCCCACCTATCGTCTTTTTGTTTGTTTTGTCCTGTCAGCAAATCTTTTACTTTAATATTTCCACTTGTCACTTTGATATATGTAAGTCGATTTCCTTGTTCATCTCTGCTTATTTTATATACTTTTGCACCAAACTGCTGTGTTGAAGTATCTGACAGCTTGACTGATTCTGAATATTCTACAATACCTTGCATAAACTCATCTACACCTATTATCTTCAAAGCAGATCCAAAGTAACATGGAAACAGTTCTCTTCTTTTAATCATTTGGGAAATCTGTTCTGTCTCAATTGTTCCCTTTTCTAGAAAATCCTCTAATACGTATTCATTACATATTGCTATAGATTCATTAAACCCATCTATATCTGAGGAACTGAAATCTACACAGTTTTCATTTAGTCGCTTTTTTAATTCTTTTATAAGTTTATCTTTGTCCGTTCCTGCCTGGTCCATTTTATTTATAAAAAGAAAAACAGGAATCTGGTAACGTTCCAATAATCTCCACAAAGTTTCGGTATGTCCCTGAATGCCATCCGCTCCGTTAATAACAAGAATTGCATAATCCAATACTTGGAGTGTCCGCTCCATCTCTGCTGAAAAATCTACATGTCCGGGAGTATCCAAAAGTGTAATGTTTAAATCTCCGATAGAGAGTTGAGCTTGTTTAGAGAAAATCGTAATTCCCCTTTCTCTTTCAAGTTGATATGTATCTAGAAAAGCATCTCCTTTATCAACACGCCCCAGCTTTCGGATACTTCCGCTTTGATATAGCATGCTTTCTGAAAGCGTTGTCTTCCCGGCATCGACATGTGCTAAAATTCCAATTACAAGTTTTTTATCCATAAGGTATGTTTCCTTCCTTTTCTATTCCCTTCCACAATTTTATCATAGAAAATTTTTCCAGACAACATTTCTCAATACCATAAAGTATCTTTTTACTGCTTTTATGTATATTTGCTTTATATTCTCACCAGTTTATACAATAAAATGTATATTTAACTGTTAAAATGAATTTTCATATATTTTCTATTGCATAATTATAAAAATAGGTGTATAGTAATTTTAAGTTGCTGAAGAAGTATTAGGAGGTAATAAAAATGAGTAAAGAAAAAGTTGTATTAGCATATTCTGGTGGTCTTGACACGACTGCTATTATCCCATGGTTAAAAGAAAATTTTGGTTATGAAGTAATCTGTTGCTGTATCGATTGTGGACAGGGAGAAGAATTAGACGGATTAGATGAACGTGCAAAATTATCCGGAGCTTCTAAATTATATATTGAAAACATTGTAGATGATTTCTGTGATAATTATATTGTACCTTGTGTAAAGGCCGGCGCTGTATATGAAAACAAATATCTGCTTGGAACTTCTATGGCTCGTCCTGCAATTGCAAAAAAATTAGTTGAGATTGCACGTAAAGAAGGTGCTGTTGCTATCTGTCATGGGGCAACAGGAAAAGGTAATGATCAGATTCGTTTTGAACTTGGTATCAAAGCACTTGCTCCTGACATTAAAATTATTGCTCCATGGAGAATGACGGATGTATGGACAATGCAGTCACGTGAAGATGAAATTGCATATTGCCAGCAGCATGGAATTGATCTTCCTTTTGATGCAAAACACAGTTATAGCCGTGACCGTAACTTATGGCATATCAGCCATGAAGGTCTCGAACTGGAAGATCCTGCAAACGAACCAAATTACGATGATTTGCTTGTACTTGGAGTTTCCCCGGAGAAAGCTCCTGATGAAGGCGAATATGTAACAATGACATTTGAAGCCGGAGTTCCAAAATCAGTAAATGGTAAAGAAATGAAAGTTTCTGATATCATCAAAGAACTGAATCGCCTCGGTGGAAAACATGGTATCGGTATCATCGACATCGTAGAGAACCGTGTTGTTGGTATGAAATCTCGTGGTGTATATGAGACACCTGGTGGAACAATTTTAATGGCTGCACATGAACAGCTGGAAGAACTAGTTCTTGATCGTGCTACATATGAAGTAAAGAAAGATCTTGGAAACAAATTTGCACAGATTGTATATGAAGGAAAATGGTTTACTCCACTTCGTGAAGCTATTCAGGCATTTATGGATGTTACACAAGAATATGTAACAGGTGAAGTAAAATTCAAGCTGTATAAAGGTAATATCATCAAAGCCGGTGAGACATCTCCATATTCTCTGTACAGCGAGTCTCTTGCAAGCTTTACAACAGGTGATTTGTATGACCACCATGATGCAGATGGATTCATTACATTGTTCGGACTTCCATTAAAGGTTCGTGCTATGAAAATGCAGGAATTAAAAAAGAATAAATAATTTAGGTTAAAAGGATGACAAATGAGCGTCACATTAGCATATTGTTATAATGTAACGCTCGTTTTATATCATTTCCAGTGCCTCTATCGTTTTGTCTGAAGCTCTTGCACATGCAATCAATCCATTCCCCAAATTTTCAATGGACTGATGGTGATAACTGTTGACATACAATTTCTGTCCGATATAGTTTCTCAATTGGCTGCCTGGCTCTACCATGATCTTATGACTCACTTCACTTCTCTCTTTCGATTGCTGCATATGATCCAAATGTCTTCCCGGCTGCAGAGAGATATCCTGATAAATACTCCCATCGCAAGCTACATTATAGATCTGCATTCCACGACAGATTGCAAGCATGGCTTTCCCTGTTTTCAATATTCGTTTCATTGTACGAATCTGGAATAAATCCAATGTAATATTTGTCTTTCCATTTCCGTTTTTTGGCTCCTGTCCAAATAAAAGTGGTGTGATATCATTGCCACCACAAAATAAAAATCCGTCGCAAAGACTTGCATACTGCTCAATCATGTGGTCGGACCTGACAAGCGGAAGTACAAGCGGAATACCACCGGAATATCGGACAGATTGAATATAATCATTTGAGACAAATTGTTTGTTTCCGTCTGTAAATCCACAAATTACAATTCCTATTTTCGGTTCCATTTCATTCCTCCATGTCTGACATGCTCTAGCATATGTCATTTTCTAATGCAATATACCCTGAAATGTATAAGATCTTTTCAATTGAACATACTACGTTTTTGTAATCACAAGCATAAAGGAGGAGTTATTTATGTCAGAATTATCTATTTTGGATTTACAAAATCTTCGTCATCTGATTGGCGGCTACGAAACAACACATTGTAAAATGACCGACTACGCATCCCAGACAGAAGATGCGAAAGTAAAAAAATTATTTCAGGATGCTGCGGATTCTGCAATGAAGAACAAACAGGATTTGATGAAATTTTTATAAACAAGGAGGGAATGTTTCAATGGACGAAAAAGCAATGGTAAATGATGCCCTTGTTGGGGTAAATGGCGAATTAAAAATGTTTGGGGAGATGATTGCACAGACTGAAAACAAAGAATTAAAACAATGTTTGAAGCAAATTCGCAATCAATGCGAAATGTCACAGGAAAAGCTCTATCAGGTAGCTCGCGAAAAGAGTTACTATGTTCCTGCAGAAAAAGCGACACAGGAAGAAGTAGAACATGTGAAATCAATTTTGACTCAGCCGAAAACGTTCTTCTAAGGAAATAAATGTAGTTTGAAAAGAGCATGAAAATCCGAATCAAATTCATCAGATTTTCATGCTCTTTTTATATTTCATTTTTATTTTTTTAATTACTTTTTGTTATTATTCCAAAGCTCTTCTGCTTTCTCTTTCCACTCTGCTGCATAAGCATCACATTTTGCACATAGATGTTCTACATTTTCAGGAGACTGCATATCTGTCGATTTTGCGCCTGTCTTTTCTACCATTTCTCTTAACTTCTCCGGATTCTCCAGCATTGGACATGGACGAAGATGATTATTATTAAATGGCTGACCCTCGCGATATGCCATAAATAATGGCTGTCTCAATGCATCCAGAAGACTTACTTCTTTAATATTTGCACCTGAATAATGAATAAATACGCATGGTTCAACATCCCCGTTTGGATTGATATGACAGTAGTTACGTCCACCTGCGATACAACCGCCTACAAATTCGCCATCATTTTGGAAATCAAATGCAAATATCTGTTTACCGCCTTCTTTACCTCGAATCTCACGAATCCTATGATACATATATTCTCTCTGTTCTTTTGTTGGAAGCAATTCTACTGCCGCATCATTTCCAACTGGCATATAATGGAAATACCATGCATAACGGCACCCTTTGTCGATAATCATATCAAGAAATTCATCGGATGTAACAGTGTCAATATTTGCTCTTGTATAGCAGATAGAGGTACCAAATATTTGTCCATGTGCTTTCAAAGTATCCATGGCTTTCATAACTTTATCAAACACACCCTGACCACGTCTTCCATCATTTACTTCTTCATATCCTTCCAGACTGATTGATAATGAAAGATTGCCAACTCGGTCCATCTCTTCACAGAATGCATCATCAACTAAGGTACCATTTGTAAATGCATGGAACGCACAATCGTTATGTTTTTCACATAATTTAATAATATCTGCTTTACGTACAAGAGGCTCTCCTCCTGTATACATATAGAGATAAATTCCTAATTCTTTTCCTTGCGTAATAATGCTGTCCAGTTCATCATAAGTTAAAGACATTGTATGACCATATTCAGCTGCCCAACATCCGGTACAATGTAAATTACAAGCACTTGTTGGATCTATTAAAATGAGCCATGGAATATTGCACTGATATTTTTCGCGCATTTCATGCATAATCTTTGTTCCGCTCAACATTGCTTCAAATCCAAGATTCATTGCTGTTTTTTTGATTACATTTGGACTTACTTCGTCAAAAATCCGATTAATATACTGCATCCATTTACTGTCCTTGTCACGAATCATTGCTCTTGCAGCTTCATAAGATTCTGGTTTAAAACGATCTTTTGCAAAATTCTCCGTCAAATCTACAATTTTCAATAAACTCTTTTCACGGTTTTCTGGGTCCTTGTTTAAATATTTTAATGTTACGTCTGCTGCAGCTCCAAATGCAGCTCTTGCTGCCTGATGTTTAATTGTTGCCATTTCTTTCACCTTTCCTTTATCTTTTAGTATAAAACCAATTAAAAATATTACTTTTACATTAATACAGTGTGCGAATAATAAATTCAACAGCACCAAAAAGTAAAATACAGCCCCCGATTGTTACAGCAGTCCTTCTAAACTGACATCCCATCCAATAACCAATATACATACCGATAATGACCATTACTATTGTGGTGATTCCAATAATAAATACCAGTAATAAGAAATCTGTTTCTAGAAAGCCAAACCCAATTCCTGCAATAAAGGCATCTATACTTGTAATACAGGCCCATACAATGATTTGTTTTGCTGAAATTATCTCATCTTTTTTTTCTTCGACTGGTTTTTCTTTAATTGCTTTCACAATCATATAGATTCCAAGACCAAGAAAAATTAAAACGGAAAATGTATTTGAATCATGACCTACATCCATTCCCAATTTTGCTGTGAAAGGAATATTTGTCAACAGATTTCCCAGTATCATACTGATAACCTGCCAAAAAGTAAATATACTGCAGATCTTCAATAAATTCTTTTTTCTGATTTCTGACATCATCGCACCTTTTGATAAAGCATATGCAAAAACATCCATTGTTAATCCATTCGAAATCAGAATAATCTCTAGTAGACTCACAATTTTCGCTCCCTTCTTCTTGATGTGCTTATTGTATCAGAAGATATTATCCACATGTAATATTCAGTCCTTTAAATCTGTAACACAGAAAAGACAATTATCTTAAAACTGTTATAAATCAAGGTACATTTTGAAATATTTGTATCCACATTTTATAATTGATTTTTGAAAAAACAGGATTTTTATTTTAGGAGAGATGTGTTATACTTATGTTTCAGATGAAAACATTAAAGGGCTGAATTATTAGAAATTTGATATTTTTGAAGGAGAGTTATTTGATATGGAAGACAAGAAAGAACTGACTAAAGACCTGCTTACTGCATCCTTCAGAGAGCTGGTTCTTCAGATTCCTTTTGAAAAAATTACAATTAAAATGATCACTGATGGAGCTGGTGTTATCCGTCCTACTTTTTATAAACATTTTCAAGATAAATATGAAGTTTTGGAATGGATATTAAAAACAGAAATTAAAGATAAAATTCAAGTATTGATTGATAATAATATGGAAGCAGATATCTTTCGTTTATTATGCAACTGCCTTGAAAAAGATCATGCCTTTTATCGAAAAGCATACGAAATAACAGGACAGAATTCATTTGAAGAATTAATGAGTGACTATATTTATCATTTATTCTTACTAATTTTATCAAAATATCCATTAAAAGCCCCTGACAAGCTGGCTGTTCTTACTATTGAAGCTATCGCTCGTTTCTATACTTTTGGATTAGCAGATTCTTTGAAATACTGGATTTGTCAGGACACACTTTTTTCAGGTGAAGAGGTTCACGCCGCTTATAATTATATTATTCGTAACTCTGTATTAGATTTATTAGAGTATCCGCTTAGATAAAATGAGCTCAGTCAGTTTTTAACCTCTGACTGAGCTATTCGTTTCTATGTATATTTTACTGATATAATCGGTAATTCCATGACCGGTATTCGGGTTTATAAAAGAATATACTTGATCTATCATAAATAAACTTAAAAGAATAACACATAACGGAACTGCAATTTGTGTTTTCATTTTTCTTAAATAATTATCTAACATTGGAGCTATCAGATATACAAGAATCATTCCCCCTATACCAAAAGTTAAAAGACCCTCTGCACAAATTCTACCATCTAGATTTAAAAAGTATCCTTGATAATCCCACCATTTTTTCCCATTAAACAAGCATTCTGTATAATACGATGTCATATATTCAATTACACCCGAAAGTATTACAATTGCTGTAAACTCCAATATCGGTTTCCTGCGCAAGCGATATAATAATGTAAGGATCAATAAGCTTCCGGCCCCATAGATAGGAATCCATGGTCCGTGCAACATTCCGCGATTTACAAATGTTCCGTCTGCTACCAAATGAAGGCTTACTTCCCACACCCATCCTGTGACACAAAAAACAAAAAATATCAATATCAAAGAGATTGGTGAATATCTTCGCATATAGTTAATATGTCCGGCTTTTACATCTTTTTCCTTTTCAGGAATAGGAAACAATCTTGATGGATATCCTTTTCCTGTCAAAGCGTCCTGCATCAATCGGAATTTTGCATCCTCATATTGCATTTTCTCAAGTTGAAGCTCTTCCTTTCTTGGATAAAGTGTAATTCCAAGATTTCGCGCCATAAATCCCTTAATTCCGTTCAAATGCTCCGTCTTCTTTGGCAAATAATAATCCATAAATAAAACATCTATATACGCCTCATCCAATGTTAATGCATCCGCTTTTTCATATAAATATAAGTCATTAAGTAATTCTATTCCCTTAACACAATTCTTTTTTGCAAAAAGTCTTACTTGGATATAAAACTCTGTATACGTTGCAATCTTATATGCATTTGTATAAAACAAATCCGATATTCCTAATGTCAAAAAACCTACCATATCCCATAATAAGAAAGACATTTCTAATTTAAAGCATTCCCACTTGTATCCACCCATCATTTTTCGAGATAATGTAATTGCTTCTTTCCAACCAATATCTGGATTTTCTGCTACAATATAGGGAACCAGATAATACGAATATCGTTTGATAACGCCTCCGATAATAGTGCATGCCCAAAGAGTCTGAAATAATACTTTCATCGCCAATGTTACCGCTACTTTACACCATTTCTTTACTTTTGCCAGAAATAAAATCCTTTGAAAAGGTACTTTATCGTATAATCTGCATTCCAGAACCATTCTTCTAAGAATTGTCTGAAGTACATTTTTGATAAACATCCATACTAAAAATAGCACAATAGCGGATAATATTATAAAAAGTGCAATTATTATATTTTTTGACAATCCAAGACTTTCTATTGCACTAAGCAATACTACAAGGAAATAACCTGAAGTAATATTATTTACTAAATCAGCCAGTATTCCCCTGCTTCTTCCAAGCACAATTCCTTTTTGAACTGTACTGTTTTGCGTAATTTCTTCTAATTTAAGATTATTTGCCAGTCTATAGGCCTCATCAATATGTCCATCTAATGCATCATTTAATATATCATCTAATGCTAATCTTGAATTATATTGAATAGCGTTTTTAATTTCTTTTGTTTTGCTATCCATTTCTGTTCGTTCTGTTCGAACAAAATTTAATGTAGATGAAAATTCGGTGCCAAACAGTGCCATTCCAAGACAAAGGATAAGTAACAGCCAATAGTGTTTCTTTACAACCTGCTTTGCACGCTTTTTCATTTCTTTTCTCTTAAGCATATTATCGTGCCTCCAATATTCTTATATTATCATATTCTTAACCACTTTTCTTCATTATTTTAAAAGAATATCATAAAATAAAGAAAAAGCAGTTCTGCGACTTAAGAACTGCTTTTCAACAATAAATAAATTTGGCTTACATAATTCAAGTCGAACGTCTGTGAGACTTGGCGCGTGATTCTGGTCAGCGAAGCTGACATATTCCTATCAGAATCACTGCGCATCCTCGCGGAGCGTTTATCTCAGTCGGAGATTGGACTCCCACTGAGACAAATTTGTTATTACTCACCACCTGAAGAGGTGGGAGTCTTCTCGACTGAGATAAAACAATATTTTATAAATTGCCAAGTAATTTATCAACACTGACAATCTTAACACTCAATACAAAGATTTCTGCGGCCACTTTCAAATCTTCAAGTGTTGGGTATGAAGGGGCAATACGGATATTGCTATCTTTTGGATCTTTACCATATGGGAATGTTGCTCCTGCTCCGGTCATAACAAGACCCGCTTCTTTTGCTTTAGCGACAATTGCTTTTGCACATCCCTCCATTGAATCAAAGGAGATAAAATAACCGCCTCGTGGTGCGATCCATGATCCGATTTCTAATCCGCCAAGTTCTCTATCAAGAGTTTCAAGTACTGCATCAAATTTTGGACGAAGTATATCAGCATGTTTTCTCATGTGCTCTACCATCCCATTAATATCTCCGAAGAATCTGGCATGACGAAGCTGATTTACCTTATCGTGACCAATTGTCTGAACCTGCATCTGTTTGCGGATTTCTGCAAGATTTTCATCTGATGAAGCAATTGCAGCAATTCCTGATCCTGGAAAACTGATTTTTGATGTAGATGAGAATTTATATGCAAGGTTTGGATTTCCTGCTTTCTCACACTCTTCCAAAATTTCAATCAGCTGATCCTGTTTATCCTCATATAAATGATGAATACCATACGCATTATCCCAATAAATACGGAAATCCTTTGCTGCTGGTTTTAATCTTGCAAAACGACGTACCGTTTCATCTGAATATGTAATTCCTTGTGGATTAGAATATTTTGGTACACACCAGATTCCCTTGATTGCATCATCTTCTGCAACCAGCTTTTCTACAATGTCCATATCTGGACCAGTAGCAGTCATAGGAACATTAATCATCTCAATTCCGAAATGTTCTGTAATTGCAAAATGTCTGTCATATCCTGGTACAGGGCAAAGGAATTTTACTTTGTCTAATTTTGCCCATGGTGTACTTCCAAGAACTCCGTGAGTCATTGCACGTGCAATCTGATCATACATAACATTCAAGCTAGAATTTCCAAAGATGATAATATTTTGTTTAGGTACTTCCATCATATCAGCAAGAAGCTGTTTAGCTTCTGTGATTCCATCTAATACTCCATAGTTTCTACAATCAACACCTTCCTGACAGATTAAATCGGTATCACTTGTCAGTACATCCATCATTCCCATAGACAGGTTCAACTGTTCTGCAGACGGTTTACCACGAGACATATCCAAATTCAATCCTCTGGCTTTTACCTCTTCAAATTCTGCATCTAACTTTGTTTTTAATTCTTTTAATTCTTCTACGCTTAAATTTTTGTATGCCGCCATCTTTGTATCCTCCAATTTTTCACTAACTAAATAGTAGTGTATACGATTTTTGATTTTTCTTCAACCTTTTCTTGCAAAAAATATTGTTTTTTTTACATTTTTGGTGTATTTGACAAGATTTATGAAGTTTTTAAGATGATTATATTCAATTTTTCGGCTTATGTTACACCTTTGCATTTCTATAGATAAAAACAACTCTCACTTTATACAAGTGAGAGTTGTAGGTATTGTCTGTTTTTATCTCAGTCGAGAAGACTCCCACCTCTTTCAGGTGGTGAGTAACAGCAAATTTGTCTCAGTGGGAGTCCAATCTCGACTGAGATAAACGCTCCGCGAGGATGCGCAGTGATTCTGTAAAGAATGTGTCAGCTTACGCTGACCAGAATCACGCGCCAAGTCTCGCGGCTGCTCGACTTGAATATTTATTTTTTTACAATATTTATATCTACTCGAAAATGTTGATTTTACGCTGTTTTTCGCTATCTATCTTCTGATTTACTCCATTTTTACTCCAATTTTAAGCCAATATTTTCAGTTCGGCTACTTCTTCTTTTTTCTTTTCTTCTGAAACGTGCGTGTATAAATCAGTTGTCATTGCCAATGTGGAATGACCTAAAAGTTTCTGCACTACCTGTTGGTCTACTCCATTTTCATAACACCTTGTAGCGTATGTATGTCGCAAAGTATGGCAGGTAAACAGTTCAAATATCTTCGGCTCTCTCTTTTCTTCCTTTGCTAGTTCAATCTCTATTACATTGATTTTTGCCACATAGTCTTTGATTGCACTATTGACGTTATAATAATAAACTGGCGAACCGTCCGAACAGGTAAATACCAAGTTTTGAAATTCTTTGTGCTGTTTCCATATTGAGCGTTTCCACATCTTCTGTTCTGTCTGCTTTATCTTCTGATTTTGCAAAATCTCATACACTTCATCTGTCATAGGAATTACACGATTACTGGATATGGTTTTTGCAGTCGTATAGAAAAACTTTGAACCCTCTACGGGACTAGAAGCCTTTGAATAATGAATTGTCTTATTGATTGTAATTTCTCTTTTTTCAAAGTCACAATCTTCCCATTTTAGTCCCAGCACTTCTCCAATCCGACAGCCTGTTGTCACAGCAAATTTCAGAACATTGATGTGTATGTAGGAAGAAGCAAATGTAAAAAATTTCTCCTGTTCTTCTCTTGTTAATACACGTCTTTCTTTTTTCACTTCTTTTGGCATTTCCACGCCGATACAGGGATTTTTTCTGATGTATTCACTCAATACTGCTTTATCAAACATATCACTTAACATAAATCTGATATTCGATACTGTTCCATGTGCAAGACCGCTGTCTATCAAGTCATTTAAAAACTTCTGAACGTGATATGTTTTAATGTCCTGCAAATACATCTTTCCGATAGAGTTCTTCACTCTTGAATTGTAGTAACTGTGGTTTTTATATATCGTAGTCATTTTAACTGTTTTCTTCTTATACAACTCTGTCCACGTTACATACCATGCGTTTAAAGTGATACTTTCGCCATTGCCATTCAAACCATGTTCATCTTCATAAACCGCTTCTCGCAACTTCCGTTTTAATTCATTCAGTTTAAAATCATAAAGCGTTTTACGTTTCCCTGTTTTACTTGTAAATCTTGCAATATAGCGTCCGTCTGCTCTCTGTGAAATTCCCTTACCGAGTTCTTTGCCTTTTAAATCTTTACCCATACCAACTTTCCTTTCTTCTACTGAAAGAAATATGGTAAAGTAAATATTTCAATTTTCATTATATCGACACCCCATTTTCTTTTCAAGCCCTTTTGCATTGATATTCTAGCCATTCATCAAGTAATTTCTTATTTGCATACAGCCGATTACCAATGCGTACTGTAAATCTATTTTTCGGATTGTTCAACAGTTCTCTTGCCTTTGTTTTCCCAATCCCCATATACTCACAAAATTCATTTATATTTAGTAATGCTTTATCGATACGATTACCCCCTTTCGCCTAATTTTCTTGCTTTTATGTAATCATCATACAACTGCTTCTGTGTGATATTCATTTCTCCATTTTTTACAAGATTACCGATATAATCTCTCTGCTCTATCTTCCCAACCTCTGCAAACAGTTTCAAAGACGGGGCAACATACTTTTCTAACCACTCCCACACCTTTTGCAAACTTTTCTTCTGTGGCTGTATTGTAAGTTTCACCTTGCCTATATCTTTCATCAGTTCCGCCCATGCTTGATAGGTTGGATAAAGTCTTTTTCGTGTTGTCATGCTGTCCGTCGGCTTTTCTAAAAATCGTATTTTACTGTTCAATACTTCCATTGCCAGTCCTGCCACATCTCTATATCTCAATAATTCCTGTACTACACTTACTGCCATTTCCTGCCGAAATCTCAACTCATATCTATTCCAATTTTCGTCTAATTCTACTCCATATTTTTTATTCTGTTCATATCCCTTTTCATAAAATACCAATCTCAAATTACTGGCTGAACTGCCGAGATAAAGACTTCCACCTTTACTCTGAAACACTTCCTCTTTCAGTTCTCCCGAGTCGTGAAAATCTATCTCCCGTAACTTTGAAGAAAGCAATCCCTCTTTTGTCCGTATAATCAAATCAGGAATACTCAAATACGGTTTTCTGTCGTCTATCGCCAAATCAATCCGAGGAAAATTGATGTGATACTGACAAACTCTGTTTAAGAAATCAAACCATGTTTCCTCATTGAGTTGTAAAAAATTCTCATAGTTGCGACAGCCTTTCCCACTCATCAAAATCTGAAAGCCTTGATACTGTGCATTTCCTGTCGGCTTTAGCACCTTGATATTATCGAAGATTGCCACAACCTCATGCCCTGCAATCCCTTTTTCATAGCCTGTTACCGTCATAAGTTCCAAAGGTATTCTCAGCACATCTTCTATAACTGCTTCTAACGGAACTTCCTTAATGGTTATCTGACACCAGTCTATCAAGGCACTTAATTCTTCTTTCTGCCGTATTACTCCCCTGTTAGTGTAGGGGAGTTCTGGAAGAAAACTTCCGCTTCTTTCTTCCAAATTTATCAAACCTCCAATCTGCAACGGCGTTGCCATTGCCCTGCCCTCAACCTGACGTTTGGTACGTCAGAACGAGGACAGGAACTTTGACTGCCTACATATTTTTATTTGGAACAGGGCGGATACCCTTACAGGTAATCTTCTCTACTAATACAGGGAAGTTTCCTCTCTGCACATAAGGGGCATATACTGGTTCTTCCAGTTCCACCACCGCATAAGGCTCAATCTTCGGAAGTTCCGTTGCTTCCAAGCGAATATCCACGCTGTTCCCAAGTTTCATGCTTCCAAGATGAAGTTTTAAGGCTTCCACTTCCTCTGTTTTCTTCTTACTGTCTTTATCATAGCGGTAACAGTTATCCGCACCCATAAAACGAAGTTCTCCAAAGGCTTCTTTTACCTGTTCTTTTGTCAATGTAATCTGCATACACGTTCCTTTCTCCCCGTTGAACCGATAGGTCAGTTTCTCATATTTTCATTTTCATATTTACGACGTCGATTTTTAGTTCAGTTATTTCTGAACTTTATTGTATATTAGCACAGAGGCATTCGTTTTGCAATACAAAGTTTAGTTTTTTATAAACTTTTTGTTTTCTTTTTTCTGAACTTGTGGTATAGTGTCCTTAGATGATAAGATATGAGCAGTTATAACGAGATATGGAAAGAGAGGTTTTTTCAGATGAATACAGTCGCAGAACGGATTAAATTTGCCATGAAAGCAAAAAATAAAAAACAAGTAGATATAGTCAAAGATACTGGTATCAGCAAAGGGGCGTTCAGTTCCTACCTTTCAGGACAATACAATCCGAAAGCTGATAAACTAGAACTGATTGCTGACTCTTTAGATGTAGATTTGCGTTGGCTTTACGGGGAAAATGTGCCTATGGAAAATACTCAAAGAAATAATACTGCCCTGCAATACGTCTTTTACAACAACTCCTGCTCCGAGTATCTTCTTGATGATTTAGATGATATGTATATCGCAATGAAAACACAGTATTCCGCCCTCATTCCACGCTTTTATGTCCTTGTCAACCGAAGCGAAAATGAAGTACACATACTGCCTTTATTTTTAAGAGAAGATAGTTCCGAGTTCTACGAATGTCCGTCTGATTTTTTCCATGCAGACAGGCACAGCGTTTTTACAAGAGATTTTGACAGTATCAATGTGGAACTTTCAACTGCCACCGTCTATTATTATGGAATTGATACAAAGACTTATGAACCGAAAGTTACCACGCTGTCCTACTCACAAGCTGACGACTGCTTTTATATCGACAATGGAATACAGAGCGGTCACATAAAAGCATTTGAAAAAGAACTGGTAAAAGAAGCACTTTACTTAAAGCATAACGCCCAGTAACAGACAAGAGGACTTGCAAGGTTTCTGACCTTTCAAGTCCTCTGCTGTATCATGGTGCTGTTGGCTGTGTCCGTTCCGTCAAGGACTGCCCTACGGCGTATCGGCTTCGCCTTGATCCTTGACCTCACTACACACCTTATTTTATTTTCTCATCTACCAATTCTCCATTTTCAATCACAATTATTCTGTCTTTAAATTCTAATATCCACTGATGTGGTTCTCCACTTCTATTACTCTCTCCTTCTAAGCGAACCATATTTTTATCATTCCCCCATATATTTCGAGCATACATAACTTTCAAACTAGATTTATTCTCATCCGTTGCCCCCGAAAAATTCAACTCATATCCTGGTTTCCCTTGCAGTGTAAGATAAGCCGTATCCCCTTGCACCCCATAATTTAAAATAACATTTTCATACATTGCTACACCATGTGTCAAGTGGAAACCAACTCCCATAAGAACTCCCGACAAAATAAACGCTCCAACGAATATTCCTAATGCTTTTCTTCTATTTTTTTTCTTGATTTTCTTAATCAAATTTACATCTTCAATTTCTTCATTTGTTATCACTGAAAAATTGTCGATCCCCCCTGTCATTTCCTGATAGTACTTTTGACATTCTTCACAATTTTTCAAGTGTTTTTCAATTTCTTGATTACTTTCTTTGCTTGTCAATCCATCAATATATAGAGGTAACAAATCTCTAATCATTTCACATTTCATGGTTACTCTCCTTTCTTATTCTTTGCTTTCCACGATAAAAAGTCACTCTTGCCCAATTTTCATCTTTACCCATAATTTCTCCAATTTCTTTAAATGTAAAATCGGCATTTAATCTCAAATACATAACTTCTCGCACCGGCTCTTCCAACAAATGAAGCTTTTTATACAACTCTATTACTTCCATTTTCTGTATTGCCGAATTTTCTGTGATTTTCTGACAAGTAGTTTCTTCTACATATTCTGCCACTACTTCTCTATCTTTCTTCTTTAATTCTTTATACCATAAATGCTTTGCAATCGAACATAACCATACATATATCTTACAGTCACCACGAAAACTATCAATAGATTTTAGGGCTTGAAAAAAAGTTTCTTGTGTGAGTTCTTCGCTTAAATGTGCATCATGGCAAAGGCTAAATAAAAATTTATATACTTGTGGCATATATTTTCGATAGATTTCTACCATTTCTTCCATACTCTACCCTCCTTTACCTATATGTACTTTACATATATTTTTCGTTACACAAATTTTTTAATTTTTAAAAATGGCGTAGATAATGTTCCCACTACCTACGCCATTTCTCATTACATCTTTGAAATATTTACTCCATTTTCTTTCAACTTTTACTCCAAATTTACTCCATTTTAAAAATTTGTTACGATATTTTGCGATATGCTACGATACCTTTTCTTTGAAGAAAAATGTCCGTAAACCTTGATTTTAAACGAACTTTTCAATATTTCCAAGCACTTTATTCTGTTGTGAGATTTTCTTCTCAAATTATTTCTTAACAATGTTAATGATTTTCTTAGGAACATAAATTTCTTTTACAATTGTTCCTGTCAATTTATCTGCAACAGCTTCTTTACCAGCTGCAATTGCGTCTTCCTTAGATGCATCTGCCGGAATTGAAATAACCGCTCTTGTTTTTCCATTAATCTGTACAGGAACTTCTATTTCGTCGTCTGCCATTTCTGTTTCATCATATACAGGCCAACCTGCTTTGAAGATTGTTTCTGTATGTCCGAGCTGCTCCCACATTTCTTCTGCAAAATGTGGTGCAAATGGTGAAAGTAATACAGCAATTGTTTCCAATGTTTCTTTGTCAATTCCACCTGTCTTCTTGGCAAGATCGATAAATTTGTTATTATACTCCATAAATCCTGAAATAACAGTATTTAAGCTAAATGTTTCAAGACGAGATGTAATATCATATACAAGTTTGTGACGAAGTTTTACCATCTCTTTTGTAGCTTCAACATTGGCTTCTTTACTATCCATCAATAAATTCCAGAGACGTTTCAAGAAACGGTTTACACCATCGATTCCTCTATCATCCCATTCTGCATCTAACTCAGGTGGTCCTACAAACAGTTCATACATTCTTAATGAGTCACATCCATAATCACGCACAAGATCATCCGGTGATACGACATTACCTTTTGATTTACTCATTTTGATTCCATTCTTACCTGTGATCATTCCCTGGTTAAATAATTTATGGAAAGGTTCATCAAAATCAACGACTCCGATATCATTTAAGAATTTTGTATAGAATCTGGAGTATAACAAGTGTAATACAGCATGCTCTACTCCTCCGATATACATGTCTACCGGAAGCATTTCATCCGCTTTTTCTCTTGAAACCAGTTCTTTATCGTTATGATTATCTACATAACGAAGGAAATACCATGACGAACCTGCCCACTGAGGCATAGTATTTGTTTCACGTTTTGAATCTGCGCCACATACAGGACACTTACAGTTTACCCACTCATCAATTGCTGCCAGTGGTGATTCACCTGTTCCTGTAGGTTCATAAGATTCTACATCAGGCAAACGAAGTGGAAGTTCTTCTTCTGGAACTGGAACGTTACCACATTTTGGACAGTGGATGATCGGAATAGGTTCTCCCCAATAGCGCTGACGTGAGAATACCCAGTCACGTAATTTGAAGTTCACAGTAGCCCGTCCGATACCGCGCTCTTCAATGATATGTGGAGCTTCTTTTTTCAGCACAGCTGATTCCATGCCATTCCATTCTCCAGAGTTGATCATTGTTCCAACAGCCTCTGTATATGCCTCTGTCATATTTTCAATTTCTTGTCCATCTTTTGCAATAACCTGAACAATTGGAATACCAAATTTTGTAGCAAATGCAAAATCACGATCATCATGTGCAGGTACACACATAATTGCACCAGTACCATAATCTGCAAGAACATAATCTGACAACCAAATTGGTGTCTTTGCTCCATTTAATGGATTAATTGCATAGCTTCCTGTAAATACTCCGGTTTTTTCTTTGTCCTGCATACGATCTACATTTGATTTCATAGAAGAGTCATAAATGTATTTCTCTACTGCTTCTTTTGTTTCAGGTGTAGCTAATGATGCAGCTAATTCATGTTCTGGGGCAAGTACCATAAATGTTGCTCCGTGGAGAGTATCTGGTCTTGTTGTATAAACAGTGATTTTCTCGTCTCTTCCATCAATTGGAAAATCAACTTCTGCTCCGTAAGATTTTCCAATCCAGTCAGCCTGCATCTTCTTTACTTTTTCAGGCCAATCGAGTTTATCAAGATCATTCAGAAGACGATCTGCATAAGCTGTAATCTTCAGCATCCACTGACGCAGATTTTTCTTTGTTACCTCTGATCCACAACGCTCACACTTACCATTAACCACTTCTTCATTTGCTAAACCTGTTTTACATGAAGGACACCAGTTGATTGGAAATTCCTTCTCATATGCCAAACCTTTTTTGAACATCTGAACAAAAATCCATTGTGTCCATTTGTAGAAATTAGGATCTGTTGTATTTACTTCCATATCCCAATCATACAATGCAGCAATTTCATTGATCTGACGTTTGATATTTGTAATATTTGCCTCTGTTGATATTGCTGGATGAGTTCCCATTTTAATTGCATAATTTTCTGCCGGGAGACCAAATGCATCCCAACCCATTGGATGAACGATATAATATCCCTGCTGCAGTTTATAACGGCTCCATACATCAGAGATTACATATCCTCTCCAATGTCCTACATGAAGACCATTTCCTGATGGATATGGGAACATATCCAGACAGTAATATTTTTGCTTTTTATTTCCGTTATCATCCATTCTAGGATTTACCGGATTTTCTTCCCATTTTTCACGCCATTTTTTCTCAACGGCTTTGTGATTGTACACAATTTTCTGTGACATTATTATTCCTACCTTTCATATAAAATAAAAGCCTTTTCATCTCCATCATCAAGAGACGAAAAGGCTTACTTCCGTGGTACCACTCTTATTCATCCAACACTCTCTATAATGTCATGTCAGATGCACTCATTATATTCTATAACGGGAATACCCGCTTCTGTCTACTAGGTGATTCAACAGAAGAACTCCAAGATGAGTTCAAAGAATTCCATCTTCTGCCTCGCACCAACCGGCAGTTCTCTGTAAGACTTTCTTCTTCTACTAATTCTTATCTTCGTTTTTGCAATATTCTTCTTTATTATAAGAACTATTTATATAGAAGTCAAGTCATTTATCTAGGCATTCATTCGATTGAAATAGTCTTTTGTTTCCCTCACAACAACTCCACTTAATGTTAAAAGTGCAATTAAGTTTGGAAATGCCATTAATGCATTGAAAATGTCTGCGATATTCCATACCGCTGCAACTGTCATATATGGTCCGAAAAATACACATAAAATATATAACCAGCGATAAGTTTTCACTGCTTTTTGGTTACGGTTAAATAAATACTCCAAACATCTTTCACCGTAATAGTCCCATCCAAGGATTGTTGTAAATGCAAAGAATACAAGACAAAGCATTAATGAAAAGGATGCAAATACAGATGGAAATGGTAAGCCCTGCTGGAATGCAGCCGTTGTAATTTCGACACCTTCAAGACCTGTATTCCAAGTTCCTGTTATTACAATAGAAAGACCTGTCATTGTACAGATTACAATTGTATCAATAAATGTTCCTGTCATGGAAACAAGTCCCTGACGTACAGGTTCTTTTGTTTGTGCTGCAGCTGCTGCGATTGGTGCACTACCAAGACCTGATTCATTTGAAAAGATACCTCTTGCGATTCCTTTCTGCATTGCTACAACCATTGTACCCATTGCTCCACCTGCAAGTGCACTTCCTGTAAATGCTGATTTTACTATTGTCACAAGTGCACCCGGAATAGCTGTAATGTGTGTAACCATAATAATCAAAGCGAGTACCACATATAATACTGCCATAAATGGAACAACAACCTGTGAAACTTTTGAAATACGCTGGATTCCTCCGATTACAACCAAACCTACACAAACTGTAAGCACAAGGCATGAAATAACTGTTGCCCAAGAATATGTTCCACCAAACAAATTGACTGTATGAAGCATATCCGGGTCAAAGAAATTCTTAATTGCGGATGCAATACCATTTACCTGTGTGAAAGTTCCGATTCCGAACAATCCAACACCTGCTCCGAAAAAGGCAAATATCTTACCTAGCCATCTCCACTGTTTTCCCATACCATTTTCGATATAGTAAAATGGCCCCCCCAGGACATGACCATTTTCATCTATCGTACGATATTTAATAGCCAGCAGGCCTTCTGCATACTTTGTAGCCATTCCAAAAAAGGCTGCAACTACCATCCAAAACAATGCTCCGGGTCCTCCGGCTGCAATTGCTGTTGCTACACCGACAATATTACCGGTTCCAATAGTTGCTGACAATGCAGTACACAAAGCTCCAAAACTTGTTACTTCTCCATGTCCGTCTTCTTCATTTTTCACCATGAATTTTAAGGCTTTTCCAAGATGTCGTACTTGCAATAGTCCTAATCGAACTGTTAATAGAAATCCTGTGATCAGGATTAGAATGATTAATGGAAGTCCCCATACGACTCCATCAAACCATGTGATAAAGTTGTTGATTTGCTCAAACATGTTAATATTCCTCCATCCTTTTGCCTGAGAGATTAACAGCAAATTGCTGCGTACACCTTCGGCGCTCTTCCTTTAGATTTTTTTGAAGAGACTCTCCTGAGTTTAGTGCTTTACAACACTGTAGACAAGCATACCACTCGTCGATAAATATTTCAAGATTTTTTTGAACTTTTCTGTTTTTTTGTTGTTCATAATACCCCTTTGGTGTATAATAGTTATAAGAGATTTGAGCAGATTAATACTCAAAAATTTTTCTACATAAAGGAGAGAATTGCCATGGTAAATTTAATCACAGGTCCGAAAGGTAGCGGAAAAACACAGCAGATCATTGAACTTGCAAACGAGAAGGTTAAGACTTCTAACGGTAACGTTGTATTAATCAAAAAAAGTCACAGAGATACATACAGCGTAGACTTTAATGTTCGTGCAATTTGTATGGATGATTACAAAGATATCGAGACACTAGAAGAATTTGTTGGATTCTTATATGGTATGGTTGCAGGTAATCATGATATTGATACGATTTTCATTGATGGAGCATTGAAACAGGCAGATATTACACTTAACAGTCTTCCAGATTTTCTTCAGAAACTGGATAAAATTGCTACTACAAACAACATTGAGTTCTTTGTAAGTGTAAGTGCATCCAAAGAAGACATTCCTAATATTGATGATCCGGCATATAAGGTTTTATGTTAATCCTTTCGGATAAAATGAATTACAATTTATCATGACCAGCTAATCGGTCAAAAAAATCCTGCAAGAATTTTTCCTGCAGGATTTTTCATTGTTATTTTTATTTAATATTGATTACAGTATTTGTTTGCTTTCCTTCTTGATATTCCAATGTAATTTCATCTCCAACGTTATATTTAATCACATCAATATAATCTATAACTGAAATATCAAAAATCTCATCTGATTTTTCCAACATCATATAGTAATGAGAATTTCCATCTACTACGCCTTGTACGATTTTTGTTATTTTCCCAGAAATAACTTCTGTTTCTTTAACGCTTTCATCTTTCACTTTAATACCATTTTCATACATTAATTGAACATATGCTTCTTCACAGGCACTTACTGTATCTCCTATTGCAACAATTTGGTATTTTTGAACATTAACCATCGCATATTTTTTTACAAGTCCGGCGTCATCCTTTAATGCAATAAAATATGTCGGCTCGCTGGAAATGTTTAAAAGCAACGGAAATGTAGCCTTATATTTCAGATTCTGTACCTGCCCTTCAGCAGAAGACATTGCCGAATCTTCTGTTGCGCCTTCCACTTCATAAAATTTTGTTTCCATAGTACGTTGATTCATAAGAACAAAACCAACATTTGATTGATCTCCGCTGACAGATGTTACACCAGTATATACCCAGACATCATCATCAATTGCCAGATAATTATATCCACTTGTTGTCATCAGACAATCTTTCTGTCCTAAAATACTATTAAAATATCCATGCTTTAGAGTTCCATGATAATTATATAATTCCACAAGTAAATCTGCAGAATAAGCACGGTCTATCCATTCTGGTGCATCTTCTATTGCATAATCCTGTGTTTCTCCTGTAATTGCGTTACAAAGCACAACCCTTCCTACTGTTACGCCACCAAACAACCCAATGTTATATTGTTTAACAGGACAGATCCAATATGGAACTCCCTCATCATTTACTTCAAAACTTAATTCATTAAAAATATAAGTCGGATAATTAAAACGCAAATGACGATAAATATTTCTGTTAAAATGGTCACTGGTCGTATACTTCATACCTTCATTTAATTTGACAAGCTCAGTATTTTGTGTTGCCATATCGATACGAATATATGCCGGAATACCTTCTTTTTGATTCGTAAACCATTTAATTAAACTTGCATAACGAAGCGGAGATACTCTAACAGGCTGATCTTTATAGTTAATCTGGCTATAAAGATTATCAACCTCAAACTGTGAAACCATATCCACCATACTTCCCATTTTACGATTTCCAAGAATCGTTGCAGAGTCTTTATCTAACAACGGAATCTGGTCAAATGATAATTCTTCTACATCTGTAGTAAATTTTCCGGTCTCTACGTTCAATAATTTCTGATATTTCTTTGCATTTATAATTGGCGAAGACAACAAACTGCCAATCAAATAAATTGCGATAAGCAAAATCAAAATTCCAGCAATAATCTTAAAGCCTAATAATCTTTTCATTTCAAATTTTGTAGGCTTTTTCTTTGCAAGATAAACTGCTCCTATTAAAACTACTACGATCAGCATGAACATCCATATCTCTGTTGCATGAACATTAATTGCCGGTAATGCTATATAATAATATAATCCTGCCAGAATCAGTACTGCTACTACCGATACCAGCTTCCATTTTCCTTTTTTCATTTCTTCTCTCCTGCCTTTATCCACTTAAGCCTGTCTTTTAATTACTATTAGAATCGTCTTCTCCAAAGTTCTGGCGATAATAACAATAAATATGGGAATATTTCTAATCTTCCCAGTAACATATCCATGCAAAAAACGATTTTAGATAATGCCGAAAACTTGTAGAAATTTTCAACTGGACCGATCTGTGAAATACCCGGACCAACATTATTTAATGTTGTAAGCACAGAACTGAATGTTGTTGCAAAATCAAAATTATTAATAGAGACAAGTAATACTGATACCATCGTTATCATTATATAACATATAAAATAAATATATACACCTTTCATGGTACTTTCATTTATTCTCTTTCCGTTTACTTTTACAATCGTAATTGCTTTTGGATGCAACATGTTTTTTACTTGTTTTTTTATGCTTTTTAACATAATTAATAATCGTGAAACTTTAATTCCACCGCCTGTAGATCCGGCACATGCACCAATAATCATAAGACACAATAATATTGTCTTAGACAGTTCAGGCCACAGATTGTAATTTGCTGTACAAAATCCTGTTGTAGTGATAATTGATGCTACCTGGAATGATGCATATCGGAATGCATGTAAAATATTTCCATACATTCCTACAATATTCAAACTAATAATAGCTATAGAGCCTGCAATAATTCCAAGATATGCATGTAGCTCTTCGTTTTTTAATGCTTCTTTCCAATTTCTTAGGCGAAGGAGAAAATATAAATTAAAATTAACTCCGAATAAAATCATAAACACTGTAATTACACCATCAATATAAGCACTGTCATAATACGCAACACTGCTATTTTTATTGGAAAAACCACCTGTTCCAGCAGTACTAAATGCGTGTAATAATGCATCAAAGAAATTCATTCCTCCGAACATTAAAAATATAACTTCTGCCGCTGTCAATACAAAATACATTGCATATAAAATCCTTGCAGTATATCTTGCCTTTGGCACAAGCTTATCTGCTTCTGGACCTGGAACCTCTGCTCTCATTAAATGCATAGAATCATCATCATCAAGAGATGTCAGTACCATAACAAAGACCAGAACACCCATTCCGCCAATCCAATGTGTCAGACTTCTCCAGAAAGACATTCCCATTGGAAGAACTTCAATATCTGTTAATATCGTAGAACCTGTTGTTGTAAAGCCAGATACTGTTTCAAAAAATGCATCCAGATAATTTGGAATACTTCCGCTTATATAAAATGGAACAGCACCAAAGAGTGACCATAAAATCCATGCCGCACCAACAATTACTAATCCGTCCTTTGCATATATTCTTTTGTTCTTAGGAACTTTTCTTCCCAGTAAAAAATATATCAATATCAACACTGCACTTACTATCAGAAAACAAAAACCACTTTTTTCTCTGTATATTAAAGATACAATTGCTGGGAGCAATAGCACAAGACCTTCTACGCCCACCATTTTTGCTAATATATATATTATCATTTTCTTATTCATATCAACACCTACAACAAAATATCCTCAATATCGCGAATTTGTCTTTCCATTGTAATTACGATTACATTATCTCCCACCTGAATAGAATCATCTCCGTTAGGGATAATAATGTTTCGTTTACGTGCAATACATGCAATTAGGTTATTACTCTTTAATTGTAATTCTTTCAATGGAACATTTGTATAACGAGTTTCTTTCTTAACGATAAACTCCAATGCTTCAACTTTTTCATCAATAAGCCGATACATTGTTTCTACATTCACACTTCCCTGTGAATTCTTTCGTGCCCGAACATAACTTAAAATAACATCTGCAGTCACTGTTTTAGCAGACACAATACTGTCAATTCCATAGTCCTCTACCATCTGTGCACGTTGGTCTTCATTTACTTTTGTAATAATTTTCCCTACATTCTGACTCTTTGCAAATAATGACAAAATGATGTTTTCTTCATCCATACCCGTCAGAGCTACAAATGCGTCTGCATCTTGAACGCCTTCCTCCATAAGCAGATCATGATTTGTTGCATCTCCACAAATAATAGTAGCTTTTGGAAGCATCTCACACAAATCTTCACATCTTTTTTTATTCAATTCAATAATCTTCACCTGCATTCCCAATCCGCATAATTGTAATGCAAGATAATAGCTTACACTTCCGCCGCCACAGATCAGGACTTTTTTAATTTTGGTTCTTCGACTTCCAAACACTTTAAAAAACAGTCCAATTTCCTTATGCGAAGCTGCCACATGAAGACGATCTCCTTCTTGAATTACATATTCTCCGTCTGGAATAAACACATCGTCCCCGCGTTCTACCGCACAGACTAATACTTTAATCTGATACTGATTATTAATCTCTGCAAGAGACATGCCTGCAAGCTTATTTCCTTTACTGATAAGAAATTCAACAAGCTCTACTCTGCCTTTTACAAATGTTTCAACCTTACTGGCATCCGGGAACAAAAGTACACGTGAAACCTCTCCGGCTACTGCAAGTTCTGGATTTACTGCCATACTTAATCGCAAGTCTTCTTTAAGCAAGTCAATTTGTTTATAATAAATTGGATTTCTCACTCGCGCAATCGTATGTTTTGCACCAATCCTTCTTGCAATGAGACAACTAAGCATATTGCACTCATCTGTTGAAGTACAGGCAATCACCAAATCTGCATCCGGCACACCTGCATTTTTTTGCACTTCTGCACTTCCACCTTCACCTGGGATACACATAATATCCAGTCGGTTCATCGCCTCCATTAGTTTTTCTTCATTACTGTCAATCAAAACAACATCATAATCTTCTGCGGAAAGAGCTTTTGCAAGCTTGTATCCAACCTTCCCATCACCAATAATGACAATCTTCATTTTTCTTTTCCTCTACTTTTTTCTTTAGATTTCATCTATTTGAACAGTAGATGAATTATAGCACTTTTATATTGAAAGTACAATGATTTTGTACAGATAAAACGTATTTATAAATGTACAATCTTATTTTATAAATTTTTTTACACTATGGAAGGGAGTGGCTCGCTTCCATAGCGCCACTCCCTTCTACTATTTTATGATTTTCTTTTATATTATGCTTCCTGTGCTCTTGCTGCAATTTCTTTCTCCTGAACATCTGAAGGAGCCTGCTCATATCTAGAAAATGTATATTCGTAATTTCCTCTTCCACCTGTCATGGAACGAAGCACTGTACAATAACCAAACAGCCCTGTCATCGGAATATCTGCTTCGATTACCTGTTTACCTCCTGCAACAGGATTCATACCAAGAACTCTTCCTCTTCGTTTATTCAAATCTCCCATAACATCTCCTGTATAGCTGTCAGGAACTGTTACTTTTAAGGATGCAATTGGCTCAAGAAGAACCGGGCCGGCTTCCATAAATCCTTTCTTAAATGCCTGGATTGTAGCTGTTTTAAAAGCCATCTCTGATGAATCTACAGGATGATAAGATCCATCATATAAAACAGCTTTCACTCCAACTACAGGATATCCTGCCAAAGGTCCTTTTAATACAGATTCCTGCAATCCTTTTTCTACTGCCGGGAAGAAGTTCTTTGGAACAGCTCCTCCTACAACTTCTTCTTCAAATACGAATGGTGTCTCAAGATCTCCAGATGGGCCAAATCTCATCTTTACATGTCCGTATTGACCATGTCCGCCAGATTGTTTTTTGTACTTTGAATCCACATCGGAATTCTTTTTGATTGTCTCTCGGAATGCTACTTTTGGCGTTTCTAATGTAATTTCCACTTTATACCTTGCAGCAATCTTGCTTGCAGCAATTTCCAAATGCTGCTCGCCCATACCATACAACAGAGACTGATGATTTTCACTGTCATTAACAGCTTTTAATGTTACATCCTCTGCCATCATTCTGGATATTGCCTGAGATACTTTGTCTTCATCACCTTTATTTTTTACACGATATCTCATATATGTATAAGGTACAGAATAATCTGTCTTCGGATACAGTACTTGTGTATTTTTTGTAGCAAGTGTATCTCCGGTAGCTGTATTAGAAAGCTTTGCAACCGCTCCTATATCGCCTGCAAACAATTCTGATACTTCAGTTGGTTTATTTCCACACATAACGTAAAGCTTACCAGGTTTTTCTTCTGCGTCTGAATTAGGATTATATAATACATCATCTCCTTTTAATACTCCGGAGCATACTTTAATAAATGAATATTTTCCAATAAATGGATCTACCATAGTTTTAAATACATAAGCTGTTTTTGCTTTTGAAAATTCATAATTAGCCTCAAAAATATCATTCGTTGTACGATTAATACCAACACAAGTTCTTTTATCCGGACTTGGGAAGAAGCGAACAATATCAGACAAAAGATTCGCAACACCCTGAGCCTGTATATTTGATCCCATCGCTACCGGTACAATTGTTCCGTCCATTACTTCTGTACGCATAGCTGCACGAATTTCTTCGATAGAGAACTCTTCTCCATTAAAATAACGATCCATAAATTCTTCACTTGTCTCTGCAACAGCTTCCATCAAGGAATCTCTTAATATCTGAAGGTTTGGCAGACAATAATCTGGAATCTCACATTCCTCTCTCTGACCTATTTCTGTGTAACGTCTTGCTGCATTCTTAATTACATTAATATAACCTACTAATTTTTCATTTTCACGAATCGGCTGGAAATGTGGTGCGATTTTTTTACCATACCGTGATGTAAGATCTTCTACTACTTGTCGAAAACTTGCATCGTCCACATCCATCTCTGTTACATAAATCATTCGTGGAAGATTGTATTTATCGCAAAGTTCCCATGCTTTTTCAGTTCCAACCTGTACGCCCGCTTTACCTGATACAACGATAACTGCTGCGTCTGCTGCACTGACAGCTTCCTCCACTTCACCTACAAAATCAAAATATCCCGGAGTGTCTAAAATATTAATCTTTGCTTTTTCCCACTCGATTGGAATCAAACTTGTTCCGATTGAAAAACCACGCTTCTGTTCTTCTTTATCAAAATCGCTTACTGTATTGGATTCTGAAACCTTTCCCATGCGAGTTGTTGCTCCTGATACATAAAGCATTGCCTCCGCAAGACTTGTCTTTCCACTGCCTCCATGTCCGAGTAATACCACGTTTCTAATCTCGTCTGTTCTGTAAACCTTCATGTTGCTGCCTCCTTGTATGTTTTTATGCATGTCTTTTCTCGTTCTTATTCCGCATACATATGATATGTGAATATTGTACTAAACTTTTTTCAATATTACAACCTTTTTATATATTTTACACAATGTTTTTTCCGTTCTTCTTTTTTTAAGTTCTACTCTTCTTTACTTTTACGCGTTAAAATGATAATATACTTAAATATATGCATACATATAAAGAAGGAGAGCTATTATGAAAGCAAAAAAAATTGGTTTTGTTGGTCTTGGATTGATTGGTGGTTCTATTGCAAAAGCAATTCGCCAATATTATCCTGACTATGAACTTCTTGCCTTTGACAAAAATAAAGAAACACTTGCACTTGCTGTTCAAGAAGAAATTATCCATACTGTTTCTTCTTCTATTGATGATAATTTTAGAGATTGTGATTATATTTTTTTATGTGCACCAATTTCTTTTAACAATGCTTATTTAAGTCAATTAAAGGATTATATCTCACCAAATTGTATTTTAACAGATGTTGGAAGCGTAAAAACATCTATCCACGAAGAAATCATTCGACTTGGATTAGAAGAAAATTTTATCGGAGGACATCCGATGGCAGGTTCTGAAAAAAGTGGTTTTGTAAATTCAAAAGCAATTCTTATTGAGAATGCTTACTATATCCTTACCCCTTCAGCAAATGTTTCAAGAGAAAAAGTGGAAGCCTATAAGACATTTGTCTCTTCATTAAAGGCATTGCCTATTGAACTCGATTATCACCAGCATGATATGCTTACCGGAACTATCAGCCATCTTCCGCATATTATTGCTTCGAATCTTGTAAATTTCGTTAAAAAAACTGACACAGATGATGAGTTAATGAAGATGCTTGCAGCCGGAGGATTTAAAGACATTACAAGAATCGCGTCCTCGTCACCAATTATGTGGCAGCAGATTTGTTTAAAAAACAAAGAACCAATTTCGAAAATCCTCGGTGGTTTTATTGATTCTTTATCTGAAACGAAAAAATTAATTGACCAGTCTTCTGAACGGGAATTATATTGTATGTTTGAAAGTTCCAGAGATTATCGCAATTCGATGCCTAATAGTTCAGCGGGACCTATCAAGCGTCAATTTTTATTGTATTGTGATATTGTGGATGAAGCCGGTGGAATTGCAACAATTGCAACGATTTTAGCGACGAATCACATCAGTATTAAAAATATTGGTATTATTCATAACCGAGAATTTGAAGAAGGTGTTTTATTAATTGAATTTTATGATCAGGATTCTTCTGTGCAAGCTGCGGCACTACTGAAGAAATATCATTATATCGTATATGAAGTTTAGCCAAGGGAGGTATTACAATATGGAGTTAGCTAAAATCACGGGACTTCGAGGAGAAGTAAATATTCCTGGGGATAAATCTATTTCTCACAGATGCATTATGTTTGGTTCTATTGCCAGTGGGACTACAGAAATTTCGAACTTCTTGCAAGGAGCAGATTGTCTTGCAACGATTAATTGTTTTCGTAGAATGGGAATCGAAATTGAAAATCAAGAAGAAAAGATCATTGTACATGGAAAGGGACTTCATGGATTAACTGCACCAACGGAAATTCTGGATGTCGGAAACAGCGGAACTACAACTCGTCTTATCTCTGGAATTTTGGTTGGACAACCTTTTGAATCCAAACTCTCTGGTGATAATTCATTGAATTCCAGACCTATGAAACGTATTATTGAGCCTTTAACAAAAATGGGAGGGCATATTTCAAGCATCTTAAGAAATGGTTGCGCTCCCCTCTATATTGCTCCCGGAAAACTTCACGGAATACATTATGATTCTCCTGTTGCTTCTGCCCAGGTAAAATCAAGCATCTTATTAGCTGGATTGTATGCTGACGGAGAAACTTCTGTCACTGAGCCTTCTCTTTCTCGCAATCATACAGAATTAATGCTTAAAGAATTTGGTGCAGATATTCGTTCTCAATTTGATTTAAACACAAGTAAAGCAACTGCATTTATTCGGCCTTGCAGTGAACTTTATGGACAAAAAATTATGGTCCCGGGAGATATTTCTTCCGCTGCTTACTTTATTGCAGCCGGGCTTCTTGTACCAGATTCAGAAATTCTGATAAAAAACACAGGAATCAATGCAACCCGGGCGGGCATTTTAAAAGTATGTGAAAATATGGGCGCAAATATTACTTTGTTAAATGAGCGTACAGAAGGTGGTGAAGCAATTGCAGATATCCTGGTTCGGACAAGCAAGCTTCATGGTACTACTATTTCAGGGGATATTATCCCAACACTAATTGATGAAATTCCGATTATTGCCATAATGGCAGCTGCTGCAGAAGGTACAACTATAATAAAAGATGCAGCCGAGTTAAAAGTAAAAGAGACAAATCGTATCGAAACTGTTGTTGACAATTTAAAAGCTATGGGATGCGATATTATTGCCACAGATGATGGAATGATCATTCATGGGGGGAAAACACTTCATGGCACAACCATTCATACCTTACTGGATCATCGTATTGCAATGGCATTTAGCATTGCAGCATTAATTGCAGAAGATACCACTCGAATTCTTGACAGCAAATGTGTCGATGTCTCTTATCCTACTTTTTATGATTCATTCGAAAATTTATTATAATTTCTTATTTTATAGCCTTTCGATATAAAATAGCACATAAAAAGAGAATCATTTTTTGCCAGGCAAATTATGATTCTCTTTTTTAGCCGTAGTTTAAATCAAACTATTATTTTAAAGATAGTTTTGATAGCATTTCACTTACTGTCCATCCATATACAGGATGTCTCTTGTACGGAGCAATCTCACATAATGGTTTTAAGACAAAATCTCTGTTTTGCATATCAACATGTGGAACGCAAAAATCAGATTCCTGTATCACGCAATCATCATAAAATAAAATATCCAGATCTAAAGTACGAGGACCCCAATGTATTTTCCGCTCGCGACCGGCATTTTGTTCAATTCGATGCAATTCATCTAATAATTCATGTGGAGTAAGCAAAGTACGCATCTTTAAACAGCCATTTAAAAATTCATCCTGATCTGTGACCCCATATGGTTCTGTAACGAGATACTCTGAAACCCTTGTCACCTTGCAGTTTTCCAGCAGATCTAATGCAGTAACTGCGTCATCAAGAAATTGCCGTTTATTTCCAATATTAGACCCCAACGCAATATATACTGTGTGCCAGCTTCTGTCAATCTCTACAGACACTGTTTCAAGAGGCAGTCCAATCGGTGCCCACGGTTTCTTTATTTCAATTTTTACCCTTTCGAGATGAGTCACTTGAAGAAGTAATTGTTCTGCTAAACTTTCTGCCAATCGTTCTAACAATTGAAATGTATGCTCTTTTACATATTTATCAATAAACTGACTTACTTCGCCATAATGAATAGACGCTGTCAGTTCGTCTGTTTTCCCTGCTTCGCGTGTATCTGTATATAGAACTACTGATACAAGAAATTTCTGTCCTAACTTATTTTCCTCTGGAAACACTCCATGATTTGCAAATATTTCCAAATTTTCAATTTTTATTTTGTCCATTATGTTTAAATAATCTCCGTTAATTTTATAATTAATCTTTTATTTTTAATTAACTTCATGTTTTCTCATGATTGCTTCTGTCATTTTGATTGCACGATAATTTGCCTTTACGTCATGGACTCTTACAAAGGAGCATCCCTTCATCATTCCAATAACGGTTGTCGCAAGAGTGCCCTCTTCTCTTTGATCTGCCGGAAGATCCAGTGTCAGACCAATCATAGACTTTCGAGACGTCCCAAGAAGAACAGGATATCCTAATGTTTGAATGGAATCTACATGCTTCATCATCTCCAGATTCATCTCATATGTTTTTCCAAAGCCGATACCCGGATCTAACATAATCTTATCGTCTTCTATCCCTGCCTGTTTTGCAAGTCGAATGGTTTCTTTCAAATCATCCAGAACATCTTCAATAAAATTGCTATACTCTGTATTATCGCGATTATGCATCAGGCAACAAGCAGTCTGATTTTTAGCAATCACTCCTGCCATTTTCTCGTCGTATTTTAGTCCCCAGATATCATTAACTAAATCTGCTCCTGCCTGAATTGCTGCCTCAGCCACATTGCTTTTATAAGTATCTATTGATATCGGAATATCAAATTCAGTCTTTAATTTTACAATTATCGGTACAACACGTTCGATTTCTTCTTCATCTGATATCTGTATATGTCCCGGTCTTGTAGACTCTCCTCCGATATCAAAAATATCTACACCATTTTCTGCCATTTCCTTGGCATGATATAGTGCCGAATCTAACGAATTATATTTTCCACCATCTGAAAATGAATCTGGTGTTACATTTAAAATTCCCATGATATATGTATGATGCTCTGTATCAAATATTTTTTGACCTATAATCATATTTCAATCTCCATATTCTTTTTTTCTATTGTCCAATTACATTCTTTTTCTGCAAGACAGCTATAACATGCTCTTGATTTTTTATCCGCAGTATATAACAGCCAACTTAATATATCGGATAGATTTGTATTTTTTGCCTGGTCTATACACACGTTTTGTTGAACTCTGTGATTTTGGATTGCTGTGAGAATTCCTTGTTTCTCTTCTTCTGTAAAACTTAATTCTGGAAGATCACGGAATATGATTTTCGCAATTTCTACGGATGCTTTTTCGTGTGGATATCCTTCTTCATACTGTCTGTATTTCCCAATATCATGCAATAAAGCCATTCCATAAATAACCGGTTTACGAATTCTAAAATCTTGCTCTAAATTCAATATCCACGCAATGCGAGCAACATCAATAAAATGTTCCATTGTGTGTCGGCAAAATTTTCTTCCTTCTTCCGCTTTTTGCAGACGTATGTAACACTCTTGGTATAATGAATGCTTTCGAATGTATTCTATTTCTATTAATTTTTTCATTTTCAAAGCCTACCGTAACATTCTAAAAAATGTATCTTCTAATTCTTGGTTATTTTCAAAAATTCCTCTTTTAACAATTGTTACCGTCTGACTTCCCGGTTTTTTAATTCCACGCATTGTCATACACATATGCTCAGCCTCAATCATCACCATAACACCTTTTGGATTCAATTCCTTTTCCAGTGCATCCGCGATTTGCCCTGTCAATTGTTCTTGCAACTGAAGTCTTCTTGCAAAAACTTCCACTGTTCGGGCTAGCTTGCTCAACCCTACAACTTCACCGTTTGGAATATATGCGATGTGTGCTTTTCCATAAAATGGAAGTAAATGGTGCTCACAAGTAGAATAAAATGTAATATCTTTTTCTAATACCATTGCATCATTATCTACATGAAAACGTTTTTTTAAATGTTCTGAAGCATCTTCTTCCATACCACCATATATTTCTTCGTACATTCTTGCAATACGATCTGGTGTTTCCACTAATCCTTCACGAGTCACGTCTTCTCCGATTCCTTCCAGTAATAGACGAACTCCTTCTTTTACCTTTTCGTGATCTATCATTTACTCATCCTCATTTTTCAATCTTTTCTTCTTTTCCAACAAGTCTCATTACATCTCCAAGATACGATAATGATCCAAATGCAACAATAATATCATCTTCTTTTGTCTGACACATGACAGTATCAATTGTATCTTTCAATGACGGCATACTGCAAACTTCATATGATTCGTCTGATTTTTTTAAAGATTCTTCTTTTGTGGCAGTTGCCTCCCAATTTTTTTCAATTACCTGTTTTAATAAGTCTGCATCCAATGTTCTATCCTTATTCGGAAGATTAATTGTATATACCCTTTTTGCTAACGGCAACATAATTTGTACAATTTTTTCATATTCTTTATCTTTGAAAACTCCCATTATAAAGATAAACTGTTTTTGAGGAAAATATCTTTCTAATGTTTTTTTCAATTGCTTTGCAGCATCTTCATTATGTGCCCCATCAACAATAAACACCGGATTTTCATGTATGCAAGTAAATCTACCCTTCCACTTCGTTTTCAGAAAGCCATTTCTAATAGCTTCCATCGAATATACACTTTTTTTCGATGTTTTCTCACATTTATTTTCTGTCTGCTCAATTCTTTGTAATGCCAGTAGAACCTCACATGCAGTTGCAGCATTTTGAATCTGATACAATCCCGCCAGCGGAATATGAATATTTTCAAATTGTTTATAAGAAAATGTCTGTCCATGATAAGATTCATCTAAAACTTGTACTTTATCAGGCTCTGCGAATTGTATCGGTACATGATTTTTATCTGCTGCTTTTTTTAATACTTTTCTTACTGCTTCTTCTTGTGCTGCTGAAACAACAACACATCCAGGCTTTATGATTCCCGCTTTATTTTCTGTGATTTCTTCTAATGTATTTCCCAAAAATCCCATATGATCTCTGCTTATATTGGTAAACACAGCCACTTTTGTATTGGAAATAATATTTGTTGCATCTAAAATGCCGCCCAGACCAGTTTCCAATACTACATAATCACAATGCTCTCTCTGAAAATATAAAAAAGCTATTGCGGTCTCAACTTCAAATACGGTCGGACTAGCCTTTCCGTTTGTCTCCATACGCACAATAGCTCTCTGAACTTCTTCAACTAATTCTGTAAATACTTTTTCCGAGATCCAATTTCCATTTATCTGGATTTTTTCCAGATATCCAATTACTGTTGGTGAAACATATCTGCCAACACGAAATCCGGTCTCACTTAATATTGTAGAAATATATGCAAGCACAGACCCTTTTCCATTGGTTCCCGCAATATGTATGAACCTCAAATCATTCTGTGGATTTCCCAGTTCATACAACAGCTCTCGAATCGTATCCAAGCCAAGTACACTTCCGTATTTCGACACTTCGTCCAAATATACCCTTGCTTCTTCGTAGGTCACGTTTCTTGTTTCCTTTCAATTTATGATTGCTTTCGCTGTTGTTCATCATATCACTTATACCATATTCTAACAAGTAGAATTTTTCAACTAATCTTATCTGTTTTTTGCTTTATCTCACAAATCCTCATCTAACATATAAATAAGTGCATTACAAATACATGCTGCAATATTACTTCCACCTTTTCTTCCTCTGGCAATAATATAAGGCGTATCTTCTAATTTTAAGATTAACTCTTTCGATTGAACTACATTTACAAAACCAACCGGAACACCAATAATCAGTTCGGGATCAACGATTCCTTTTTCGACCTGTTCATACAAATGTATCAGTGCTGTAGGTGCATTCCCAATCGCATATATCAACTTTTTATTAAGCTTTGCTGCCTTTTCCATACTTGCAACAGCTCTCGTAGTACCGTTCGTTTTTGCCTGTATTGCAACGTCTTCATCCGACATAAAGCAAAATACTTCTCCACCATATTTTGCAAGTCGTTTTTTATTGATCCCCGATTTTCCCATCTGTGTATCTGTTACTATGGATGCGCCCTGTCGGATTGCATCTAACGCTTTTTGAACAGCATCCTTTGAAAAAACTAAATTTTTCGCATAATCAAAATCCGCACTTGTGTGAATGCATCGTTTCACGATTGGTTCTGTTCCAGGAATCAATTGTGTATCTCCAAGTTCTTCTGTGATAATCTCAAAACTTCTTCTTTCAATATCTTTTGGTAGTACCTGTTCTAGTTCTATAGCCATTTTTTCACCTGTTTTCTTTCTGATCATTTCAGCTTTTCGCCAATACCACAAACTACTCGCGTTACTTTGTCTGCCTGTTTTGCAAGAGTGGTACAGATTCTTCCAACCTGTTCTCTATAATAACGTTCAAACGAATCCACCGGCACAAGCCCATATCCAACTTCGTCACAAATTATTACTTTTTGTATATCTTTCGCAAAAATTTGTTCTATTATTTCTTTGATATCTAATTTCTCATTCTTTAAAATTCGTTTTATATAAATTTCAAAGTGATAAATTCCAATTGCGTTTTGAATTTTTTCAAAAGAATCTATTTCTCCGTCTGCCCATTGTATTTGAGGATAAAGTTTTCTTGCATATTCTAGTTTTCCTTGATATGCACCACCAATAATTAAATGCAATCCTGCTTTTTTGTTCATACACTTCACCTTTTCATTTTTATATAAAACTGCCTGTCCATATATTACTTCTTCTACTTCTACTGCTGCTTTAGCCAGTTCGCAATTTACTTTTCCTAAAACCTGCTTATACATCAGCATTTCATTTGAATAAACTGTTGATTCCGAAAAGACTTCATTTGTTACAATAACAATATTTTCGTAAATATCGTTTAACTTTTCCACGCCATTTAAAATGTAATCCGTGAGTTTTTCGACTACTTCGTTATTGGATAATGCGGGATACTGTTTTTTTAAAATTGTATTTATACCCGTTTCATCAAACAACTCATTTGCAACAAGATTTGACATACATTCTAATAGTACAATTTCTTTTTTATCCGAGTTTTTTTGAAATTTCATATTCTCAACAAATTCTGACAAATTTGTAAAACATTCTTTCGTCTGAAAATTTTTCTTTGCTCTCATTTGTCTATGTCTGTTTATTTTTTCTTCGGTTTCCCTTCCATATGGAATCATTGTAGCAAGATAAACTTTCGAACTGTTTGTTTTTTTACTTAATTCACAGAGTTTGTTTTCTGCATATTCCGATTTTCCGCTTCCACTTCCTCCTGTTATAAGGTATAACATAACATTTTGCTCCTGATTTATTTGATAATTCTATCTATTAGCACGATTTCACTATTTTCATAATATTTAAAATCTTATATATTGCACTCATATCCAGATTTTCACGAATAATGGCTGCAAGCTTATCATACTGTTCTTCTTTATATGCAGACATATCCACAGCCTCTACTTCATTGATATTTAATCCTTTTTGTTTCAATAATGCAATTATAAGTTGCCTTGCAACTTCTGGTTTGTCAAAAATCCCATGTACATAGCTTCCATATACAGTTCCTTTTGCAGCCCCATCGATTGTTAAAGTATTCTGCACGATATCATTTAATTTCAAAATACCTTGTGTATCATTCAAATAACTCGTTTTTCCCATATGAATTTCATATCCTTCAATTTCAATTCCTTTTAATTCCGAAAGCATTCCGGGAACTTCTTGAAATGTTCCTTTCACACGAGTTCTTTTCTTTTCTTTTTGAAATACTGTTTTTATTGGAAGCAATTCAAGTCCTCGGATTTTTCCTGCTCTCTCAACCCCATTTGGATCTTCTATCTCTGCTCCAAGCATCTGGTAGCCTCCACAAATACCAAATACCAGTTTGTTATGCTTTGCATGTTTCTGGATTTTCATCTCAAGACCATTTTGCCGCATCCACAAAATATCTTCCATTGTATTTTTACTTCCAGGGAGAATTACTGCATCAGGATTTCCAAATTCTTCAGCACTAGTTACATAACGGACAGAAACCATATCCATACATTCTAACGCCATCATATCTGTGAAATTTGATAACCTTGGAAAACGGATTACTGCAATGTCAATTAACGACACCTCTTTTTTATTCTGGATTCTTTCCGACAGACTGTCTTCTTCATCAATGTCTAGATGAAAATACGGAATTACCCCGAGTACCGGTTTATTTGTTCTGTCTTCTAACATTTTTAATCCTGGATCTAATATTTTTTTATCTCCGCGGAATTTATTGATAACAGTCCCTACAATTCGGTCTTGCTCTTCTTTTTCCAAAAGTTCTATAGTTCCAACAATCTGTGCAAAAACGCCTCCACGGTCAATGTCTCCAACTAATATTACCGGTGCATCCGCAAGTTTTGCCATTCCCATATTTACAATATCTTCTTGTTTTAGGTTTATTTCTGCCGGACTTCCTGCCCCCTCAATGACGATAATATCATATTCTTTATTAAGTTGCTCATAGGCCTGCATAATTGCAGGAACATATTCTTTTTTATGGCGATAATATTCCATAGCAGACATATTCCCCATCACTTCTCCATTTATGATAACTTGCGAGCCTGTATCACTGGAAGGTTTCAATAAAATCGGATTCATCAAAACAGAGGGCTTAATCCCTGCCGCTTCAGCCTGCATCACCTGTGCCCTTCCCATTTCAAGACCTTCTTCTGTAATATACGAGTTCAACGCCATATTTTGTGATTTAAACGGAGCCACTTTATATCCATCCTGTGCAAACACTCTGCATAATCCTCCCGCAAGAATACTTTTTCCTGCATTCGACATTGTTCCTTGTATCATAATAGATTTTGCCATTTTCTTACCTCTTCTCTTAAAGCTGTTAGTAATCGATTATTTTCTTCTTCTCTTTTTATTGCTATTCGATAATACCCTTTTTTTAATCCGATATAATTCTGACAGTCACGGATCAAAATATTTTTTTTAAGTAATTTTTCGTACAAAGACACTTTTTCTTCATAATATATTAAAATGTAATTTGCATCCGATTTGATATAGGATATTCCGATGGATTCTAACTCTAATTCCATTCTTTTACGTTCTTTTGTAATATATTGTCTGGTTTTTTCAACACGTTCTTCATCCTCAATTGCTGCAAGTCCTGCCGCTTGAGCTACTGTCGATACACTCCAAGGTTGACGTACCCTCTGCATTCTTTCCAGTAAAGAATTATCACTGCACAATATGTATCCCAGTCTTAATCCGGGTATTGCATGCATTTTAGTAAATGCACGTAAAATAACTAATTGAGAACAATTTTTTACCTCTGTTTGCATAGTTGATTCTTTGGGATTTTCTAAGAATTCATAAAAACATTCATCTAATATCAAACGAATCTGGTATTTTACGCATTTTTCTAATATCTGCATTAGTAAATTTTTAGGGATTTTTTTTCCGGTCGGATTATTGGGAGAGCATAAAAATACAACATCTAAATCTGAAGTCAAATTCAAAAGAATGTTCTCGTTTACTTCAAAATCATCTTTTGTATACAAGTATGCATGCCGCACATCACACTCAACTGTTCGTAGTGCCTGCTCATATTCTGAAAATGTTGGTGCTGTAACTAATGCCTTTTTTGGTTTTTCTGCGAGGACATAGGAAAAGATCAAATCTGCAGCCCCATTTCCACACAGTATATATGGCTCTGGCAATTCCAAATAATCTGCTATCTTTCTAACCAATGCACGGCACTTGTTGTCCGGATAATGATGAATCTCTTTTAAAGCACTTTGTGCAGCTGCGATTACATTTTCACTAGCACCAAATGGATTAATATTCGTTGAAAAATCCAATATTTTATCATATTCTTTATAGTTATAAATGTCTCCTCCATGTACATATTGCATTTTTATTCCCTCTTAGCTCGCCTTTTTCATTTGTATAATTGTATACAATCACCTTGTATGCAATTATACTCTATATTATATAAAATAATAGTTTAAATGTTCCGAATATTATCATTGTAACAATTGCTGTAACATACATCAAACGATTTGTTTGACAAATATCCTCAATACGTATTGAACGAATCGGTTCTCCAATATACGGTTTCTTATATAACTTTCCAAAATACCACGCATCACCGGCCAATTGTATATCCAATGCTCCCGCACATACTGCTTCTGTTTGCGCCGAATTTGGACTACTGTGATTGTAACGATCTCTTAAAAAGATTTTCCAAGCGTTTTTCCAATCTAGTCCACATAAAAATGATGCCAAAACCATCACAATTGCCGAAATTCTAGCCGGAATATAATTTACAAGATCATCCATTTTTGCTGCTATTCTCCCTATATATAAATATTTTTCATCTTTATAGCCCAACATAGAATCCATTGTATTAATTGCTTTATATAACATTCCAAGAGGAGCACCACCTATTAACATATAAAAGAGGGGAGCGATCACGCCATCCGATGTGTTTTCTGCTATTGTTTCAACAGTTGCTTTTGTTATTCCTTCACAATCTAAATTTGCTGTATCTCGTCCAACAATCATTGATACCGCTTTTCTTGCTCCCTCTAAATCACTATCTTTCAATTTCATATATACTTTCATGCTTTCTGTTTTCAACGATTTAGCTGCAAGCAATTGATAACACCAGAACATCTCCAGCAAAAATGCCGCAATTTCATTTTTGCTTTTCAAAATTTCTAACACTCCATATGGGATTCCCGTAAATAAAATTACAACTATTCCCCATAACACTGCCCCACCTATCAATAATCCGGATTTTGAATTTCGGCTTATTTTACGGACAGCTTTTTCTAGTAATGAAATAACATTACCCATAATACGAACCGGATGGTACAACCATACCGGGTCTCCAAACAGAAAATCTAAACAAAACCCTCCAATACAAGCTACCAATGAAATCATAGCTTTTTAATCCCCCTCAACACTTTCTTTTGCCCCTCTTTCCATTCTTTTTCATCCAAATACATCTGATAACCTTCTCCATTTTTTAATAACCAATCGTAAAACTCAGAAGCTTGTTCCGAAAATTGCGAAAGAACAGCCATAATAGAACCTCCATGAATAACAAAACAGACACATTTTTTATGTTGTTCTATCGCCTGAAATATGGATTCTTCAAATCCGTCTCTGCATCGCTTTAAAAAGCTTTCACGACTTTCTCCTTTTGGAAAAGGTAAAGTCCCATTTGATTCCAGCCATGCCTGATATTCCGGAAATGCTTGTAATTCTTCATGATTTTTGTTTTCAAATAACCCAAAATCACTTTCTTTAAGCTTAGGCTGTAATTGTAATGCAATATCCGAAAAATATATTTTTGCGGTTTCTACACATCTTTTTAATGGACTTGAAATAAGCATATCCGGTAACTGACATTTTTTTAATTTATTTTGCATTTGCTCAATTATAACAAGCTGTGTTTCTTTTTTTATCAAAGACTCATCGGTTGTTCCGATATATCTATGCTCTACATTTCCTTTTGTTTTCAAATGACGAATCAAATAAATTTCCATTTTTTCTCCTGTCATACTAAAGCGTACAATCTTGTTCCTAATACAATTACTCCCAACATGAGCAATTCAAAGACTTGTAAAAAATACCCTGCCAGATCTCCCGTAATGCCTCCAAATTGTTTCTTACATAAGATTTTATAATATTGAAAGAAAAGCGTTCCTGCCACGAACAGAGTTATAGCATTTCGGGGATTGTATACTAGCATACAACCAGTACTTATCACTATCCAGCAATACATTATCATTTTAACACGATTTTTTTGTGCAGCATCTTGAAAGGTTTTGGCTAAACCGCTATTTTTTGCAGTTTGAAATGTTACAACAGAATAACCGCTCAATGCTCTAGATAGAACATAACTCCAAGAAATCAATGGCAGCATTTCAACACTTACTTCGCTCCACAATGCAATATTGCACAATAGATAACATCCCATCCCAATAATTGCAAATGCACCTGAATTCGAGTCTTTCAATATTTGTAGTTTCTTTTCTTTATCACCCCAGGAACTGAGTGCATCCATTGTATCCAAAAAGCCATCAAGATGTATTCCTCCGGTTATCATTATTGACAGTAAAGTCATGATTACAGAAAAAAACAAACTGCCAAACGTACTTTTTATAAGTAATGTACCGATTATCTGCACACATACACCAATCACAATTCCAATCACCGGGAAAAAGCACATTGTATATTTCATATTTTTATCATTCCATTCCACCTTCGGCATCGGAATTTTAGAATACATGGAAAATGCAATGATTATTGATTCAAACAAATTTTTCATAACTATTCCAAAACCTCATATTGTTCTACTTTAATATCTGCAAATGTTCCCATTTGTCGATATACCTGCAAACCCATATCTAATAAAGGCATTGCTGCTACTGCACCGCTTCCTTCTCCCAAACACATATTACAATCTAAAAACGCAGATAGTTTTAACTCCTCAAGAAGCATTCGCCCGGCAGGTTCATTTGAAACATGTGACGCAATTATATAGTCTCTGGTTTCTGGAATCATTTTCACTGCACATAAAGCAGCTGTTGTAGAGATAAAGCCATCTAAAACAATTGGTACATGGTACATTGCACCTCCAAGACATACCCCTGTCAATCCGGCGATATCAAGGCCACCTACACAAGCTAATACCTCTATTATGTTTTGTGGATCAGGTTTATATTTATTAATTGCCGTTTCAATCGTAGTAATCTTTCGTTGCAATCCCTCAGATGAAAGACCGGCTCCTTTTCCCGTTACTTCTTCCACTGATTTTTGCAATAATATTGCCGTAACAGCACTGCTTGTAGTTGTATTTCCTATTCCCATTTCGCCAGTTGCCAGAATATCATAGCCTTTTTGCTTACATTCTCTGACTGTATCAATACCAATCTGAATTGCTTTCCATACTTCTTCTCTGTTCATAGCAGGTTCTACTGCAAAGTTTTTGGTCCCATAGCTGACCTTTTTTTCCTGAACAGTTATAGAACTTACATCTGTGATCATTCCGATATCAACCGGTATTAAATCAACGCCCGCTATATCGGCCATAATATTTGTACTTGCCGCATGATGCATAAAATTATCCGCTACAATTGCTGTCACTTCCTGCCCGATCTGGGTTACACCCTCTGCAACCACCCCGTTATCAGCACACATAATGATCAATCCCTTTTTATCCAACTGATACTCTGCTGTCTTTTTCATTCCAGCCATGCGTACCACTACATCTTCCAGTTTACCAAGACTGAACAATGGTTTTGCAACTGACATCCATCTCGCTTTTGCAGCTTCCATACTTACTTTATCTGCTTTATCTATTTGTTTTCTTAATTTTTCTATTGTTAGCGTTGTCATTTTTTATCTTACTTCCTCTATCTAGTTCGTCTGATTCACTGTAATATCCCATTCTTTACAGGCATCTATAAAACGCTCTACAAAGTTTGGATTAGACCGAAAATAAAGGTGTGGAAATCCTGCAAATAAATTATCTCTCATATGAATACAATTCCAACTTCTTTTTTTATCCGGCTTTACCGCAAGACAATCTGTTCCATTCTGTGTACTGTCCCAATAATGAAACTCATGAGCTTTCATTATTTCATCCTTTTTTAAAAATTTTCCGTTTTTCTCTGCCTTTAAAGTAATATATCCAAATCTCCCTAATCTGTCCGTTTTAAATGCTTCGGCTTTTATTACATTCGTCATCTTAATTTTCATTCTCTCTGGATTTTCCAGTGTTTCATGCAAATATAAAAACCCTCCACATTCTGCAATTGTTGGCATACCCGCATCTATTTTGCTTTGAATATCTTTTCTCATAGATATATTTGCTGATAATTTTTCTGCATACAATTCCGGATATCCCCCGCCTATAATCAATCCTTTTATATTTTCAGGCAGTTTTTTTTCTACCAATGGACTAAATTCTACCAATTCGCATCCTTTTTCGCGAAGCATTCGTAAATTTTCTTCATAATAAAAGCAAAATGCCTCATCTCTGGCTATTCCGATTCGAACTCTATTTTTTACAATACTCTTTTCATCCAACGAATTTTTTATTACTGTTTCTATCTGTGGTGCCTGACATGCTATTTGTAAAATCTGTTCCAAATCTACAGTACTTTTAATAAGCTCACCAGCTTCATGTAGCTTTTTCTGAATATGGATTATATGTTCTGGCAGCTTCAATCCTAAATGACGGCTTTCCAATTGAAAAGCTTCATGTTCCGGAACATATCCCACTATGGGTATATCATAACCACATTTCAACAATTCGGTTTCAATGAGTTGCTTCATACGTGGATATATCATTCCTGATATACGATTTAAAATAATTCCCCTTATCTGCTGATCTTTTCGAAACTCTAACATTCCCAGAATAATAGGAACAACGGATAATGCCATTCCCTTACATGGGACAACTAAAATAGCCGGTATAGATAAGCTTCTCGAAACATCATAGGAACTTGCCTGATCGGACTCTAGTGCAAGGCCGTCATAATACCCCATAACCCCTTCCGTTATAACAATGTCTCTATTTTTTCCATGGTTCACAAATAACTCTTGCAGAGAGTCTTTCGTACTGAAAAAAAGATCCAGATTCTCGGAAGGTACTTGAAGTACCTCCCTATGAAACATTGGATCTATGTAATCCGGTCCACATTTACATGCGGCCACATCTATATTTTTCTGCTTCAGTGCGGATAAAATTGCACATGTAATTGCCGTTTTACCACTTCCACTGGAGCTACCGGTTATCATTATTCTCGGTATTTGCATAAGCTATTTTAGCCTTCCTTTCTATCCGTCACAATATAAATCGGATTCTGTCCAAGCATCATATGATATTGTCCGAGTGTCTTCGCTTTTGATACGCAGACCTGTATAATTTCAGGATTTTGTAGTAGCCGTTCTTTTGTTGCCTCCATTATTTCTTTAATTGTTTCTAATGAAATTGCATTCAATACGATGGTTACTTCGGGATTTTTATCTCTCACAGCTTTTAATATAGCTTTTAAATTTCCTGATGTTCCTCCAATAAAGACATGGGTTGGTTTTTCTAATTTGCTCAGTACATCCGGCGCTACTCCCTCAATAGCTGTAACCCAATCTGTACAAAACTTTTTCTTGTTTTCTTCTATTAACGATATTCCTTCCGGATTCTTTTCTATTGCATACACCCGGATTTTTTCTGAACATAACGCTGCCTCAATTGAAACTGAACCTGTTCCTGCCCCAATATCATACAATACAGCTTCCTCAGTCAACCCTAATTTACGAAGACTAATCTCTCGTATCTCCTCTTTCGTCATAGGAACTTTTCCACGTACCCAGTCTTCCTCTGGAATCCCCTTATACTTCCAACTTTGTGGTCTTGTGTTTTTTACCATTACAGTACATAGGCCTGATAAATCTTCTATTGTTAGTTCAGAACCCTTCCGAATTACTATTAATTCATTTTCATAAGACAAATTTTTACCTATATAAAATAGAGTATCGTCCAAATGATATTTTTTTACTTTTTTACAAACTTCTTCTGCAATATCATTTCCACCAAGAAGTAAGAAGGTTTTATTATGATTTGCAATAGTCTGGATGTAATTTTGCTTTTCACCATGCGCACTTATAATTTTGGCATCATCCCATGATGTATGCAACTTTGCTGCCAGATATACAACAGACGAAATACCAGGAATCTGATATACCTGTATACACTGCTCATCATTTCCCAATTTTGTTTTAATTACATTTTCCAGTTTCTTTGCTCCGCTATAAAATCCTGTATCTCCAGATAAAACAATCCCTATATTCTGATATTGTAAATGTGTATCCAGCCACTGACAAATTTCATCTGGTTTATAAGAGCAAAATTGAGGTTTATTATATTCTTGAACGGATTCCAGCATTCTGGATGCTCCTATAATGCAATCACACTGTTCTAAAATGCTCTCTGTTAATAATGTTCGTGTATTTCTCGAACCCATTCCTATCCCAATCAAATAAATCTGTCTTGTTATATTCATTTTTATAATCCTTATCTTGTTACATTATATCCTCTAGGTGTGACCATTTTATGATTTAAACACATTGTTTGGGCATTTCCTATAAACACCGTTGTAAACATATCCGTCTCCGTATGTTCTAACTCTTCCAGTGTAAGAATCTGTCTTGTTTCTTCTTTTCTTCCTATATTGCGGACTAAACCACAAATAGTCTCTGGTTTCTTAAACTCTTTCATAATTTTGCAAGCTTTTTCCAGATAATCGCTACGTTTTTTGCTGGAAGGATTATAAAGGCAAATAACAAAATCAGCCATTGCAGCTGCCCTTAATCGTATTTCAATTTTATCCCATGGGGTCATCAAATCACTCAAGCTGATTACGGCAAAATCATGCATCAGCGGTGCTCCTAAAACCGCTGCCCCTCCAATTGCCGCAGTGATTCCCGGAATAATCTCTACCTCAACTTCTGGAAATTTTGAACTAATCTGAAGCATTAATCCGGCCATTCCGTATACTCCTGCATCACCACTACATACCATGGCTGTTGTTTTTTCTTGCATTGCTTCCATAAATGCCATATGACATCGTTCTACTTCTTGTTTCATTGGAGTACTTTTATATATTTTATCCGGAAATGTGTCCCGAATCAAATCTAAATACACTGGATAGCCAACAATTACTTCACTTTGTTCTAAAGCGGTATACGCTTCCCCTGTCATCTGCTTTCCAGCCCCTGGTCCAAGACCAACCACGTAAATTTTCTTCATATATCAAGGCTCCTTTCTTCCCTTTCTAAATTCAGTTGTAAAATCAGGATGGTATAACTCAGAGCGTTGATATTCACTGTTTAATACACGGCCAACAACGATAAGTGCTATTTTTTTGATGTCATTTTCTTTTGCTGTTCTTGCTAATGAGTCTATTGTACAATGATACACTTTCTCTTCCGGCCATGTTGCTTTATAAACAATTGCCGCAGGAGTATCCGGTGAATAGCCGCCCGCTATTAGTTCTTTTTGCAACTCCAAAAGCATGCCCGTACTTAAAAAGATTGTCATCGTTGCCTGGTGTGATGCAAAGGAACGAATTGATTCTCTTTCCGGAACAGGTGTACGCCCTGCCATTCTTGTAATAATCACAGACTGTGAAATACCGGGCAGTGTATATTCCGCATTTAATGCCGCTGCTGCTCCGCAGAAAGAACTTACTCCGGGACATACTTCGTATTTAATTTGTTCCCTCATAAGCCAATCCATTTGCTCTTTAATCGCACCATAAAGGCATGGATCTCCTGTATGTAAACGCACAATTTCTTTTCCTTCGTGATCTCCATTAACCATAACATCCATAACTTCTTCTAATGTCATTTCTGCACTATTATAGACAATACAATTTTCTTTTTTGTTATTCAACAGCTCTGGATTGACAAGTGAGCCCGCATATACAATAATATCTGCTGTTTGAAGAAGTTTCAATCCTCTAACTGTAATCAAATCTTCCGCTCCCGGACCTGCTCCTACAAATGTTATCACGTATTTTCCTCCTTTATTCTTTCGCTTCTTTTATAATCATCAATGAATAATACCCTGTCGTTTCTGGTATATCGTCTATGGTTCGATATATTTTTTCATTTTTCATACCACAATTTTCTACCATTTCAACCTGATAATTTTCATTCTTTAATAACTGTTTTACTTTTGCTAACTGTTTTCCGGTTTTCATCAATATTTTTGTTCCTGGTAATCGTAGTTCTTGCTCAATTTCATAGGATGCCGGAAGAATATGAAGCTCCTCTCTATTTTCAACCAAGCCTATGTTCAACCTTGCTGCAGCACTGCAAAATGAAGGGACCCCAGGAATTAAATGTGTTTCATAATTTTTATCCTGAAGATGTTTGTGAACATATAAAACCGTTGAATAAACAGTAGGATCTCCTAATGTAATAAAAGCGACAGATTTTCCTTTTTTTAGATTTTCTATAACTTTTATTGCATCTGCTTCATGTATCAATTTTAATTTCTGCATATCTTTAATCATCGGCATCGGAAGCAACAATAATTCTTTTTCTTTTAACTCAGGTATGGCTTCCAAAGCTATTTGGTAGGCTACACAATCTTGTAAAGCCGCCTCATATTCCGCTTGTTCATCGAAATTAATGATTATAGGTTTTTCTATATATTCCTTTGACGAAGCAATCGCAATTACTTCGCATTCTTTCATTACACGAAGTGCTTTTATTGTCAATAATTCTGGATCACCTGAACCAACACCTACTCCATAAAATTTTCCTTTCATTCTAGTTTATACCCCTGTCGTTTCTGATCTTGTATATGTTTAAGAAGTTCTGACACCTGTGTTGTCTCTCCTAAAACCCCCTCTTCCTTAGAAAAGAGGATTGCACCAATTTTCAACTCTTCTCCGGCTCGATTTTGCAAATAAAATTCAACCCGTTTCATAACCGATTCCATAACTGTCTCTAATAAGTTTTCTCTTTTTAATATCTCAATCGCTTCCGTTGTTGTAATACAATTCATTAATTCCTGTATAACCGCTCTATCGGCACCACATAATGCTGCATGTACAGATAAAACTTCCATTCTGCAATCAGCCTGTCTAGAATGGGTGTTCATTACTCCTGCTGCAACTTTTATCAATTTACCGATATGTCCGACAAACAACAGTCCTTTCATATCCAAATTTACTGCATCATCAATAACATCTCCTACATAATTACTGTATTTCACTGCTATATCCGCATCAAATCCTAATGAATCATTTAAAAAGTCAATTCCATAATTCCCTGGTACTGCATAACACCAATCGAAACCATTTTCCTTTAACATTTTCATTTCAAGGAAAATCGTATCTGTTAATGCCTTTTCGCTCATAGGCTGCACAATTCCCGTTGTCCCTAATATGGAAATTCCTCCTTCTATCCCCAATCTTGGATTAAATGTTTTTTTTGCAAGTTCAACACCCTCTGGTACAGAAATAACGATGGACAAGCCTTGATGATAATCGTATTTTGCGCATTGTTCTTTTGCTTCTTTAATTATCATTTCACGAGGAACTTTATTAATTGCTGCCTGACCAATACTTTGTTCCAGACCTTTCCTTGTCACACGCCCTACACCTATACCACCATCAATGATAATTTCTGTTCCGAATCGTTTTTCAACTCTTGCATACACACAAATGCCATTCGTCACATCCGGATCATCACCACTATCTTTTTGTATACCACAACTCACCCAGTCTCTCGCTATTGAAATATCTTTTACTTCTAAATAGAGCTCTATTTGATTTGGTGTGAGCAAAGAAATATTTTGTATTTCATTTCCGGACAATAACATTTCCAAAGCTGCCTTCGTAGCTGCTGCTGCACAACTTCCAGTTGTATATCCAGTTTTTAATTTTTTTTGTTCATACCATATTTCTGTGCTATTTTGTCCTGTCATCTAATTTGTGCTCCTAGATTATCCTGAACCTGTACCATTTTGGAATTATTATTCTCTATATTAAAGTAAGCATTTATTAAAAGTAATCCTATTACATAGAAACCATTTTGTATACCATAAAAAGACGGATTAAATATCGGTCTTGCCAACATCCACGCTAAGCACAATAAAGTAAATAATTTTATTTGAATATTATTATATTTTACATACTGCCAAATCTCCTTGATATACACGCTAATAATCCCTAAAATTATCATAACAAATCCAATTAAGCCGAACTGATAAAGAAAAGAAAGGTATTCTGCTTCATAGGAAAAAGGAGCTGTCGTACTTCTAATCAAATTTGGAAGATAACTTCCCATACCATGACCAAAAAGAGGGGCTTCTGAAATTCCTTTGGTCAATTCTTGTATTTGAATCTGCCGAACCGAATCTGACTCAACTACTTTTGCAGAGAAAAAACGATATTGCACTATTTTAAATATAGGTTTAAACCAAATAAAAGAAGTTAAAACTGCTCCCCCTATTCCAATATATCGCACTTTTTTGGAAATATATTTCCATTCGAAAAGCAATAATAACACCATAAAGCTGGCAAATTCTACCATATACAATCTTGAATATACAATCATTGTATAGATTGCTAATAATACCGTAAGCCAAAACTTTTTACTTCGTCTTATTTCTGGAAGTAATAAAAAAAATGGCAATAATCCAATAACAAGAATATCTGAAGTACTTTGAACTCTAACAAATGTCAGACTTCCTAACTTCATTGTCATCATAATTGCTTCTACATTAAAAATTTGTATATATAACTGATACAAAACTTCATATTGAATTAACTTGCATAAAAAGATAACTTCTAATATTATTTTTGCAATTATTTTTGCCAGCATCATCCAAAATAAGCATCTCATTATCTTGTGTAAATCCAGTAAATTTTCTTTTATTAAATGCAAGATGATCAAAAACATAATAAAAGAAAGATATAAAAGCGAAGCACACTCCACACTATATTCACAACCTTGCAACCAACTAACCACACACCATAATGCCCCGCTTATTAAAACCACAATCTCCAATTTTGAAGTCCTAATTATGCTTTTCCAATCATTCAATTTAATAAATATATAGCCACTTACAGCCAAAAATAAACAGATACATATTTTTTGAACCGGAATGTTAAAAATTTTACCTATCGGTAATACATAACTCAATATATAAAGGCAAAATATTGTATTTAGCCAGTTCTTTTCTATTGTATTTATATTTTTATTATCCATATTACATCCTTCAACATTTCTATTTTATATAATCAACATGAGTTTATCATGATTTTTATTAAGTTTCAACTTATATTCCTTGACATTTTTTCTCCCACACTATGCAGTTTCCTAATTACATGATACAATATTATAGTATTACTCAAGAAAGACGAGGATTTAAAATTGAATCAGACAACATATGACTATTTAATTGTTGGAGCCGGTTTATATGGTTCTGTTGCAGCTAATGAATTGAAGAAAAAAGGCAAAAAATGTCTAGTTATAGATAAACGTGAGCATATTGCCGGAAATATATATACCGAGAATATCGAGGCAATAAACGTACATAAATATGGCGCTCATATTTTTCATACCTCAGACAAAAAAATATGGAATTATATAAACCAATTTGCTGAATTTAATAACTATATTAATTCACCTGTTGCTATTTATAAGGATGAACTGTATAATCTTCCTTTCAATATGAATACTTTCAGTAAAATGTGGGGAATACGTACTCCTCAAGAGGCAAAAGAAATGATTGCCAAACAAGTTTCTGAATCAGGTATTAAAGAGCCTAAAAATTTAGAAGAACAAGGATTATCTCTTGTTGGTCGTGATGTATTTGAAAAGCTTGTAAAAGGTTACACTGAAAAACAGTGGGGTCGCGATTGTAAAGATCTTCCATCATTTATTATAAAACGCCTCCCAGTTCGTTTCACATATGATAATAATTATTTTAATGACAGATATCAAGGTATTCCTATTGGTGGTTATACAGCAATTATTGAAAAAATGTTAGAAGGTATAGATGTACAACTCAATACTGATTTTTTTGAATTTCATAAATCTCATCCCGATATCGCTACTACCATCATTTATACCGGCATGATTGATGAATATTATAATTATCAATTTGGCGCACTTGAATACCGCTCTGTTAGATTTGAAACAGAAACTTTAGATTGTGATAATTATCAAGGAAATGCTGTTGTAAATTATACAGATCGAGAAGTCCCTTATACAAGAATCATTGAACACAAACATTTTGAATTTGGAACGCAGGAGAAAACTGTAATTTCCAAAGAATATTCTTCCGAATGGACTGTTGGCATGGAACCTTATTATCCGGTAAACGATGAAAGAAACAGTGCTCTTTACCAAAAATATAAAGAACTGGCAGATAAAGAAGAACACATTATATTTGGCGGTCGCTTAGGACATTACAAATATTATGATATGGATAAAGTAATAGCTGCTGCGCTGGATGATGTGAGTAAATTGATATAATTTTAAGTAGCACTTACTTATACTACAAGAATAAGTGAGTGCTACTTTTTTGTTTATAATTTAATCAAATTCAGGATTAATTGCATAGAAATTTTTACTATCTAAATTATCCTGCACAATTCTTAAGCTTTCACCAAAACGTTGATAATGAACAATTTCTCGCTCTCTTAAGAAGCGTATAGGGTCACATACTTCAGGGTCTTTCACAAGGCGTAAAATATTATCATAAGTAGTACGGGCTTTTTGCTCAGCTGCCATATCTTCGTGCAAATCGGTTATCGGATCTCCTTTAGATTGAAAATAGGTAGCGGTCCAAGGAGCTCCGCTGGCAGCTTGAGGCCAAAGAGCTAATGTGTGATCAACATAATACTTATCAAATCCCGATTCTTTTAACTGTTCTGGAGTTAAATCTCTGGTTAATTGATACACTATAGCACACACGATTTCCATATGGGCCAGTTCTTCCGTTCCAATATCAGTTAATGTGCCTGTTACTTCCTTATACGGCATTGTATATCTTTGAGACAAATATCTCATAGATGCAGCCAGCTCTCCATCTGGACCACCAAATTGCGATATAATGACTTGTGCAATCTTTGGGTTAGTTTGAGTGATTTTAACAGGATACTGCAATCTTTTTTCATAATTCCACATTTAGCATCCTCCTTCTTGCCATGGCCAAGGTTCATTTATCCAATTCCATTTTTCACAATCAGATTGTACGGCAGTATCAATTGTTAGTGGGCCATAATATCTGGCATACTCTTTTAAAGCTTCGTTACGCATATGACTATATTCTCTGAAATAAGACAAAGCTTCTTCATCCCAGGGATGTGTATCTAAATATAACTTTACATCATCAACTGCAAAACTGACTTCATAAATTTTATTTAACAAATCTCTTCTACATGGACAGGTTGTCATCTATTACATCCCCCTTTTCCATGAAATGGTTTGTCTAATTTTTCAAATATTGTTCCTCGTTGAAATCCTTTTTGGATATCATATATTTTTTCCCATTTTTGCCAAGGGACATACGCCATCGCAATTGGTAAATCAAATAAAACATCTTGTTCTCTTTGACAAGGACACGCCTGATTTACACAAGAAGTGTAATTTGAATTAAAATATCCTTGACGTTGATAACGCATATTATTGGAAGTATTTATCAATTTAATTCTCCCTTCAACATTTTCCAATATTAAGATATGAGAATAATGAAAAAAGGTTACGAAAGCAAACTACTTTCGTAACCCTATCCTTTATTTAGAAGATTTTCCAAGTTTTACATCTACTGTCTTTTCAGTCCATTCTCCATTGTTTTCAGGAACTTGAATAGTTACAGATACCGTTTTACCACTCTCATAGTATCCCAACTCTTTCTCTAGTTCCTCCATACTATTAACTGTTGTTCCGTTCAGTGCTGTAATAACATTGCCTTTTGTAATACCAGCTTCTTCTGCCCCGCCGCCTTTGACTATTTCAGCGACATAAACACCTGTAGGCATATTATATTTTTCAGCACTTTCTTCTGTTACATCATATCCTTTTACACCAAGGTATCCTTTTTTCTCTTCAGAAACCTTGTGTTTTGTTTCTTGATTCATCAGATTATCAATAATGTCAGAAACATCACTAATTGGTATTGCATACCCCATTCCTTCAACTGTTGTACTTGCTAACTTAGAAGAATTAATACCAATCACTTCGCCATTTGCATTTACAAGAGGACCGCCACTATTTCCTGGATTGATTGCAGCATCTGTCTGAATTAATTTTACGCCGGTTTCTTCAGTTTCACCTGTTTGCTCATCAGTTGTAGTACTTTCTCTATTTACTGCACTGATAACACCTGTTGTAACTGACTGGCCATATCCCATAGCATTTCCAATTGCAATAGCTGGCTCACCAACCTGGAGAGCTGTCGAATCTCCTAATGTTGCAACCGCAATTTTTTCCATTGTTTTCGAAGAAATCTGATCCAATGGAACAGCAATTACAGCAAGATCATGTTCTGAATCAGTTCCTTTTACATCTGCATCCACACTTGTATCATCATCAAATGTAACCGTTAAAGATTCATTATCTGCAATTACATGATTGTTTGTTACCATAAGAAGCTCATTATCTGTTTTCGCAATAATGATTCCAGTTCCGCAACTTTCACTCTGGTATTGGGATGTTTGACCCCAAAAATTCTGTACTTCCTGAACGCTCATATTCGTAATTGCAACGACTGATGGCATTACATCATTGACAATTGAAGAAACATCTGAAGTTACAACACTGGACGATTTTGTAACAGCTGTTGTCGTTGCTTTTACATCACTATTCGAGTTCTTATTTAATCCTAATATATTTGTTCCAATATAACTTGTTGATAAGAATACACCTGAAGAAACAATTCCAAAGATAATTGCTAATCCAATCACTGCTATAACTTTTGTTATTTTTTTCGGATTTTTTTGGTGATTAGGTTCTCCCTGTGAATAATTATTTTGAAACTGGTTATCATCCGGATTATAATAATTATATTGATTTTCCATATCAGTTCCCTCTTTCTCTTGTATTTTATAATGATATAATAATCATTCTTTGTGATGATTTTGTGTTCAATGTATAAAAAAACTTTGTTTAACTAAATGACTCCTTTTCCAACAACAAGAAACAACCCTATATTGTACTCTTGTTATTAGAAAAGGAGTTTTTATATACTTTCTTATTTTTTCTACAAGTCAATAAACTCTATATCATATTTTTTCTTAGAAGATTTTTTACTAGCTGATTTTTTATTTTTCGTTTGTGGTAATGGTTTTGTTTCATATGATTCATCATCATAATCATCGAATTCATCATAATCGTCATACTCATCATCCATAAAAGCATCATGGTCTTCTTCCATGTAATCATCATATTCTATTTCATAGTCGTCGTCTTTGCGTATAAATTGTTCGCGCGTTTTCTTCTTTGGCAAATCATTTTTTTCATCGTAATCATCATATAATTGATTAAGTTCGTCCGTTACATTTCTTAATTTGGATGCTATAACAATAATTATGATCAACATAATTATAATAATTGCCACAATTATAATTGCAATTTTTAATAGATTGTCTGACACTTCATTCTTAATCTGGTCTAGTAGCTGTCCTTTTTCTTTTGTCTCCCCTACTTTCTCAGAAGTACGCTCTACATACCTTTGGTATGTTTTATCAGTTGTATCGTATTGATAAAAAGCAATCTGTCCAGAAGGTCCTAATGCATTTACTAGATAAAATTCTTTATTTTCGCTATCCTGCCAAACTGGAAAAACAAGTCCGTTCATATCTAATGTTGTTTCTCCAAATGTTTTAGGCAATTTATCTGTATTAGAAGCTTCTCCTAAAACATAAATATACTGATCATTTATTAACTGTACCTGTTTAGCCAGTACAAAATGATTATCTGATTCATTATACATTGCATAAATCGGATCACTGTCACCAGATTTCACAAAGACAAATTTAACTCCTGATGCATCCTGCACAACTGCATTATAATCTGCGCCATTATAATTCACAGTCGTTCTAGAAAATCCTACAGGGATTAAAGCATCTGTAAAATCATTATAAATTGTATACTGCACTCCTGAGATTTCAAGTAGTCCATCTCCACCGCTTGCCAGTACTTGTTCCGATGTTCCTGCAGCTGCAATTGTAATATTAGTTGAAACATCCGGTAAATATAACGTCTCATCTGAAAATAGATATGCCGTAGATCCAGTACTTTGAAGCACGGTATTTCCTTCACCTATACATTTAAATACTATTGTGTAATTTAAACTTGTTTCTGTACCTGTTCCTGATGCGTTTAAAGAAACCACTCCATCTCCACCGCTTGCATTATCGCCACCGACAAACTCTAACATAGCACTATCATAATTCAATGTCAGACTTCCATCTCCTATCGGTTCTCCCGCTGTGCTAATAGAAACCGGAATTGTAATTTCCTCTCCAACCTTACCAGTAGTATCTGTAATTTGTACTTTTCCTTCAGCAGCAAAACTTATAATCCCATATGCAAGAAATACAACAAGTGCTGTCACTAAAGCCATGTACCCTCGGCTAATACATTTTTTCATTAACTTTTCATCCTCTCATTAAGTATTTTAAACAGTTTATTTAATATCCTGCACCTGTATCACTTTGACTTGAATCAGAACCATAATTATAGTCACCACTATAGTCGTTTGAATCATTATAATCTGTTTGCCCCGGATCATATGTTGTACTATCATCATAATTAATTCCATCATCATAACCTTGGTTACTATAATCAGTATATCCGTCATTATAATAAGAATCCGAACTGTCTGTCGTACCCGTACTGCCATTTTGACTTATACTTTCAAGTTCACTGTTAATAGCCGATAACGTAGATGACGGTGTATATCCATCTTCACCAAATAAATATTGATGCAAAGTTCTAACATTACTTTCTAATGTTAGAGGAACGACAACATTTCCTGCATCTTCATAATCCATAGTATCTTTTACTTCCGGAAAACCAGTAGTATCTGCCAGCTGATACTTCATGGCATCTTTTGCATAAGCCAAAATCTCTTTTAAAGTGAAGTTTGTTTCTATTTTAGGAAATACTTTATCAATAATCTTATTTATTGTTGCTAAATCTGCATGCTGAGCTTTTTCTGCTATTTTAGCCAATACTAATCTTTGACGCTCTGCACGCTTAAAGTCATCCCCTGCTGTATAACGGATTCTAGCATACGCTGTAGCCTGTACTCCACTTAAAGTCTGAAGACCTGAATGTTCTACTGCAACTGTATTAACACCAGTATTCTCAATTATTTCCATTATATAACCATTTAAATATTCAACTTCTTCATCTGTTACATCAATATCAATTCCACCCAGCGCATCAATCACATCCACCAATGCAGCAAAATCAACTGTAACATAATGTTGTATATCTAAATCCAAATTTTTATTCAACATAGCGATAGCCTGTTCTGCCCCACCAAATGAATATGCTGAATTTGCCTTATTGTATGTTCCATCTTTTTGTTGTAGTAAAGTGTCTCGATATACAGATGAAATCTTTACTTCTTTTGTTTCTCTATTTAAACTGGCAACCATGATCGTATCACTTCGTTCACCCATCTCGTCATTATTTGCTCTTTTATCCAGACCAAACAGTGCAACATTTAAATATCCGGATTCATCATAAGACAATTCATCTGAAATACTAAGGGCATCAACATCTAATTTTCCAACATTAAGTTTTCCCATTTTGCTTCCAACATAAGCCACACCAACAATTGCAGCAATAACAAAAATTAAAAGCACAATGCAAATCCCAACCAAAACTTTTTTACCCGTTGTCATGCCTCTTCTCTTTTGAGCTCTTTTTACATTTTGAGATTTTTTTCTATTCGCTTGTTTTCTCATTTTCTGATTTGACACAGAACGATTATTTCGCTTTGACATACTATTTCCTTTCCTCTTACCGTTTGTACTCCGCTGATTGATATCATACATGATTTTATTTAAAACATCAATCCATTTTCTACCAATATCTCTGATTCATTGTACATTTTTTAATCAACCACATCGGTAACTGACTATATTTTCTTCCAAGACAGTAACCCATATATTTAAATCCGCTCTGCGAAATCAATTTAATAATAAGCCACGGCTTTTTAATTTTAATTAAATAAATCATTGTATTTTTAACCAGACGCATTCCTTCTGACTCGGATTTAATGTTTTGAAATACTTCCGGATGTTCAACCTGCGAAACAGCAAGATCGAAATTTCTCTGGAATTGTTGTTTACAATTATAATTATGTGAATGAATCACTTTCGCTTCTGCAACATATTTTACTAGTCCACCGGATTGAATAATTTTTGCAGCCATAATCATATCTTCATTGAATATTGTTTTTTCTTCAAAGCCTCCCAATGACTCATAAACCGATTTCCTGTATGCTGCGCATACATCTGAACAAAAATATGTCTTAATCCCTAATGTTTCTAAATCTTCCATTGATTTTATTCTACTCTGTTCTGGATAGTTAAATGCTCTTGTATATCGCTCAATCACATTACATTTACTATTCGGTAATTGTCTCGCATAAGCAGCTGCAATCTTTTCATTATCAAATGCTTTTACTAATTCTTCAATTAAATATTCATTTACCGGCATAGCATCCTGGGTCATATAAACAATAATATCTGCATGGGATTGCATTGCACCTTCATGTCTGGTTCCCCCATGATCAAACTGTTCCGGCTTTATTTTTGAAATTCGGATTTTATCACTTAAATTTTTTAATTCTTTAGGAAATATACCTGTTTCTGTATCAATAATATGAATTTCATGAATCGGATAAGTTTGCTTTAATAATTTTTTTATCAAATAGACAACTGTTTCGTCTGGTCGATATGTCGGAATAATTATATCTACACTTTTATTCATTTTGCACCTTTTCACAATATCTTACATTATAATATTACTTATGTGTAATTGATTTTTGTTTATCAATATGCATTCTTATTAATAAATCCTTTAAGAAACGTTAACAGAATAATCTTTATATCAAATCCTAATGTCCAATTTTCAATATAATATAAATCATGTTCTATACGTTTACGGATAGATGTATCTCCACGATATCCATTCACCTGTGCCCAGCCTGTCAATCCTGGTCTGACTTGATGTTTTATCATGTATCGTGGAATCTCTTCTTTAAATTTTTCTACAAATAGTGGTCTTTCCGGACGAGGTCCGACAAGACTCATATCACCTTTTAATATATTGAACAATTGTGGTAGTTCATCAATACTTGTTTTTCGAATAAATTTTCCTATAGGTGTCACACGCGGATCATTTTTAACAGTCCATCCTTTTTTCTCATCTTTTTCTTTTTGTACAACCATAGAACGGAATTTATACATATAAAACGGTTTATTCTTCAATCCAATACGTTCTTGTTTAAATATCAACGGACCCGGATCGGTTACTTTAATTATAATTGATACAACTAACATAATCGGAGAGAACAAAATAATTGCAACTAACGCTCCGAATATATCCATCGACCGTTTCATAAAACGATTGATCCAGTTATTTAAAGGCACATGTCTTATATTAATAACCGGAAGTCCTTGAATATCTTCTGTATAAGGTTTTGTAGGAATAATATTATTATAATCGGGAATAAACTTTGTATGAACTCCCGATTTTTCACACATATTGACAATTTTTCTTAATTTGTTATACTCGTCCAACCCTAATGTAATTACAATCTCATCAAGTTTATTTTCAGGAAGGATAATTTGTAAATCGTCTGTGCAGCCAATTACATTAATCCCTTTATATTCTGAACCTATTTCAATGCTGTCATCCAAAATTCCTCTTATTTGATATCCCCATTCAGGATTTGCTTTGATTCGATCTATATATTCTTCTGCTGCATTACTATATCCAACTAAGATAATGTGCTTTAGATTATATCCGTTTTTTCGTATCTTACGCAATATCATACGTACTAGATTTCTTTCCAGAACTTCTCCAAACACATCAACTACACCGAACACAAAAAGCATTGTTCGAGATATATTAGGCTGTTTTATAACGTATAATACAACAATCAATGCCATAACACCGATTATATTTGCTTGTAAAATTCTCCACGCTTCTAGTCTTCTACCAAGAACCCGCTTAGGAACATACAGTTTAAAAATATAATATAGCATCAAAAATCCAGGAACAATCCCCCATAACCATTTCATATATTCCTGCAAAGACAGATACCATTCATCTAATTCAAATATACCACTCCGAAAACGGATATACCATGACAACGCATAAGCTAATATGATTACAATTCCATCTAGTACAACCTGAATTTGATTCAGCAATTTTTGATTTTCTTTAATCATTTTATTTTAACCTCTTGTTTTTTACATAATATGTAATCCAATAAAACATTCACCCAATTTTCTAATTACACTATCTGTTATATAATACAACATTTTACTCTATTGAACAAGTAAAAACACTAATTTTACACATATTTCTTCATTATTTTGTAACATTTATGTAAAAAATATAGTTTTTATAAATAATTTTGCTTTTTTATAGATTCTAAAAAAGAGATTTGTTATAATGCAATAAGATTATGCTTAAAAGTGAGGATATTATGAAAGTCACAATAATTATTCCAAATTATAACGGAAAACATTTTATGGAGCCCTGTTTAAAATCTTTAGAAGTACAAACATGTAAAGATTTTAAAATTCTTGTTGTTGATAATCATTCAACAGATGGCAGTCTTGAATACATGGCACAATATTATCCTGATATTGAAGTGATTGCTTTAAAGGAAAACTATGGATTCAGTACTGCTGTCAATACAGGTATACGTCATGCACAAACGCCTTACGTGATTCTTTTAAATAACGACACTACTGTTGACACCCATTATGTAGAAGCTATGATTCAGGCCATAGAAGAATCTCCTTCTATTTTTTCTGTTAGTAGTAAGATGATTCAAATGTATCATCCTGATCTTATTGACAGTGCAGGCGATTTGTATACCGTTCTTGGTTGGGGCGTATGTAGAGGTGCAGGTCGTTCTGTTCAGAATTACCAGAATACAGACAAGATTTTTTCAGCTTGCGCCGGAGCTGCCATTTACCGCAAGAAAATTTTTGAAAAGATTGGTTATTTTGATGAGTCACATTTCGCTTACTTAGAAGATATTGATGTGGGATATCGTGCGAAAATATATGGCTATCAAAACACTTATTGCCCTACAGCTCTTGTATATCATGTTGGAAGCGGAACAAGCGGTTCTAAATACAATACATTTAAAGTGAAGTTATCTGCAAGAAATAGTATTTGGCTAAATTATAAAAATATGCCATTCTTTCAACTCTTACTAAATTTTATACCTCTTGTTGTCGGTTATTTCGTTAAATATTTATTTTTCTGCAAAATCAATTTCGGCAACGACTATAAAGAAGGATTAAAAGAAGGTTGGGAAAAACGTAAATCTTGCAATAAAGTTCCTTTCCGCATGAGACATCTTGGCAATTATATAAGAATCGAACTGGAGCTTATAAAAAATACTTTTTCTTATATTTCTGACTGGATTCAAAGGAAACTATTAAAAAACTAACTAACGCAAATTTGTTTTTATATATTCCCTCCAGGCAAAACAAAAATCAGTACACGAATCAAATATCTCCGTGTACTGATTTTTATTTATTAATTAAATTTTCCCATAAATCCCGGATATTCCGCATGTCCGGTTGTAAAGACATCTCCATTTACTGTAATATGAATTTTATCACTTCCATATGCATCCAAAAATGTATTACAAATACTTCCTACAATATAGTATTCTGCTGAAGTACCTAACGTTTTAATATAAGTATTAAATTTATCAGAAAAATCTAACTCTAATAATTTTTCATTATCTTTTTCAAATTCTTTAAAGCTTAAAAGCGAAACATCTACAGGAAGCACTCCCTTATCGACCAATGCTTTTAACACTTCATTTGACGATAATGATTCTACTGCCACCTCTTCACTTTCAAATCCAGAAGCATCAGCATTACTATAATATACTTTTATATTGTCACCTGTTTGAACAGAAACATTTTGCTCATCTGGAATTTGCTGTTCCTCTCCCTTTTGTTTATCAGCATTTTCTTCCGTCTGCACGTCTTTATTTTGTTCTGTTTCATTAGCTGTTTCGATATCTTTTGTCTGTTCTGTTGAATTGGCTTTATTTTCTTTTGAATCTGCTGTTTTTCCACATCCTGAAATTAATGCCATCACAACAAGACCTATAATTATAAGTTTCCCTTTTTTCACTATTTATCGCCCCTTAACTATGATTAAAATAATTTATTAGGATATACTCCTGTTTCAATTAAATTATTAATTGCATTAACTACATCCACTTTATCTTCTTTGTATGTCACTCCAAACCACTTATCTTTAGATTGCAGCACACGAACCGATAACTTCTTTTCTTCCAAAAGCCCCCCTATAATTGTTGGAAGTAAGTATTCCGCTTTCAAATCTGTTGCATCTACATTTTCTAAAAATTCTACAAATCCATTTTCTAAAATAGTAAAGAAATCTGGACGTAATCCCCACATATTCATAGAAACCGGAGAGTCTACATCTATTTTTTTATCTCCGCTTTCACATTTAACAACAGCTCCATCTTCTGTCTTCTCTATATCGTGCGTTTCATTAATTTCTACCAACATATTAGATTCATTAACTTTGCACACTCCTCTTGTTACACTTCCATTGTCACTCAATGTATTTTTCAGTACAAAACCCACCATGCAGATTTCATCTTTCACGCTCTCTTTTGTTAAATAATCGTATGCTTCTTTAAATGCCTGTTTTCCATAATAATCATCTGCATTGATTACCAAAAACGGTGAATCCACAACATCTTTACAACACAAAATCGCCTGTCCTGTTCCCCATGGTTTTGTTCTTTCTGCAAATGTTTCTTGATATTTCTCCGGAATATCGTCTAATTCTTGATATGCATAGTCAACATCAATGACTTTTTCAATACGATTTCCAATAACTTCTTTAAAATCTTTTTCAAGATTTTTTCTAATTACAAATACAACCTTATCAAAGCCGGCTTCCATTGCATCATAGATAGAATAATCCATAATAATTTCACCATTTGGTCCCACCGGCTCTAACTGTTTAATTCCTCCGCCAAATCTGCTCCCGATTCCTGCAGCCATAATTACTAATGTTGCTTTACACATTTGTCTTCTTCCTCCTACTTCCTTTATGATTTTTAATTTGACAAGCTTATCATTCTCCCAAGCCAGCCTGCACAATTGCTATCATTTCATCTAATGCTTTTTCTTCATCTTCTCCATCACAAACAATTGTAATTTCATCTCCACTTTTAATACAGGCTCCTAATATGCTCAATACACTTTTTGCATTTGCTGTCAGTTCACCAGTCCTAGTCGTTTTTTCAATTGTAATTTTTGCGCCAAATTGCATGGCTGTTTTGCAAAATAAACCAGCGGGGCGTAAATGCAATCCTGTTGGATTTTTAATTATCACTTTTCCGCTTACCATTTTTTGCCTCCCTATTTTCCTCGTTTGTCTTATTATCAATCTTTTTTTGAACTATCTGTCGTCTTATTATCTATGCTGCTTGATTTCTCAACTCCACTTTGCTCAGATACATCCGTCTTTTCTTTTAACATAATTCTTACACTTGGCTGCTCTGTCAGAGTTACTCCCGTAGCGGTTTCTATTGTTACTGGGACATCATACTCTCCTTCAGCTGTATAATTTTTCAAATCAATTGATGCTGCATTTTTTATATCTAATGTTGCAAGTTCCTGCTCTAAACCAGTAAATGTAAGTATCAAATCTTTCTCTGCCTCAAAAGAGACCTTAAATTCATCAGATAAATTCTTGACTTGTATTGATTCTACCGGTAATTCTATGGTTTTTGTTCCTTCTTGTTCAATTAGAATTGTTACAACTACATTATTAGCTGTTTCATCAACCAAAGATACTTCTTTTGGAAGAAATGGTGTAATGTCAATTGTATATTCTTTTTTACCATGTTCATTTGTTATATCTATCTGATCTGCCGGAATATTAATACTATCTATCTCAGCCAAAACATCTTCTGTCCCACAAATCTGTACACTTTCCGGTTCTACAGTCATTCCGGTATAAATATAACCTGCTTTCGGTTCCCCTGACACTGCAAAGTTCAATCCGACATTTTTGGTATTCAGCATCTGAACATTTACGCTGATTCCTTTATCTCCAAGATTATTACTTAGTTTTGTCTGATCTACAACATTTCCATTTGAATCATAACATATCAATTCTGCATCTACAACACCGCTGTCTGACATCCCTGATATATCTATCTTGGCAACTACTTTTTCAATACTATCAATTAAAGTTTCAGATCCTCGCAAGGTTACCTCTTTCGGATTTGTTGTCATTTCTCCAACTACATATCCATCCCTAGGCGTTCCACTTGTACTAACAGATATAGGGAATTTTTTTCCGGTAACATCTTGAATGTTAACTTCTATATTTCTCGGATTTGTATCTACAGATTGTATATTTGCTTCATACTCTTTTACTGTTGCCGTTATCGGAACCATATAAGTATTCACATCCATCTGACTTAAATCAGCAGTCGCTGAAATCGACTCTCCACTAATTTTTGAAATCAAAGAACGTTTTGCATATACTGTTACATTTACTTTTTGAACATCATCTACAATTTGATATACTTTTCCTTTATTTGTAACAACATCATCATTTATTACAGTAATTGGAATATCTCTGTATACAGCACTCACAACTGGGTCATCTACATTGACAACGATAACCCACAACAAGACTGCAAATAAAAACGCCATAATTTTCAAGCCTATATTTTTGGTCATATTATGCATCTTCATCTTTACGCCGTCCTTTCCGCAGAGAGAACTTTTTAGAATCACCATTTCTGTACTGAATTTGACACAATCGAGTACCTAAGTAATCCGGAGTGACTCCGCGTACTAATTGTCCTCCCATTGCAACTGATACCTGTCCTGTTTCTTCTGAAACTACAATCACAAGAGCATCACACACTTCACTCATACCGAGTGCAGCTCGATGTCTTGTTCCAAAATCTTTACTTATTTGCATATTATCAGAAAGTGGCAAATAACATGTTGCTGATGTAATGCGATTTCCTCTGATAATCACTGCCCCATCATGAAGCGGTGTATTATGTTCAAAAATATTAATTAAAACTTGCGGTGAAACCTTACAATCTAACTCTATTCCTGTTTTTTCATATTCTGTCAAATGAATTGCCTGCTCTACTACGATTAATGCACCTGTTTTAACGCGTCCCATATCAAAACAAGCTTTTACAATACCATTCACGGTTTCATCAGAAAAACGTTGATTTTCTTTATTCTTATCAAATAAATTAATATTACTTAGAAGATTTTTCTCACCAAGCTTTTCTAACGCTCTTCTTAACTCTGGTTGAAACACTACCACAGCTGCAATAGCAAGTACATTGATTGACTCTTTTGCCAGGAATAGAATTGTATGCATCTGAAAAATAGCTGCGAACAGAATAAAAAATCCTAACATAAGCATTCCACGTAACAGCATCCATGCCTTTGTATTTTTTATCCACAGCATAATCTCGTAAACAACAACTGCTATAATTAAAATTTCCACAATATCTGTGATGCCAACGGAAGGGAAATAAGATTCATGTATATATTTGTCAAAAAAAAGGGTTACCCAACGCTGCACAACATCACCTCCCAGAATTATCTTGACTAGCTACTACTTTTTGGCAGTATCGTCAATTCCCAATTCTTTGTTTAAACTTCTTGTTAAAAGCAAATCCTCTGCTCGTTCATTTCTACCATAATTATTTGTTGTTTCCTGTTTATCATTCTGCTCTATGGACTTCATCTCATCATTTTTTGCATCATTTGTCTGTCCTGTAATTTGTTTTACGTTTTTTTCTGGTGCGGTAACTGCTACTTTTGGAACTGCTTTTACATAATAATGATACTCATCATCCTCAAATTCCAAGTATTCTGTTCTGCTATAATCCACGGACAAAAATAGAACTTCAAACAACAACCCTACTATTATTGCAAGTATCCCATCAATCAGCATAGATGGGTATGCGATATGGATATTAAACACGACATTTCCAATTACACTGAGTGCTACTGCTGTAAGTACTCCTGCTACAGTTGCGATTTTCCATGCATGATCAATCGAACGAGTTCTCAGCCCATATACAAGGAGTCCACAGACTATAACTATTACCATCATTAATATCATTTCTTTGTTAGAAAAAAACTGTTTAACAAATTTCATCACCATTACTAACAGATTATGTGCCGCTTCCCCTTTAAAAGAAGTTGAACTGATCTTAACAATATGAACCATGTAAAATGTAAAAGTTCCACATACTGCTGAAATTAAATACAATGGTGTCCCTAACAATCCAATCCCGATTACTATTGCAAATGGAATTTTACATGCAAATCCAACTGCAGTTAACAAAATTAACCAAGCCTGGTCTGGCACAAACCGCAAATAAAATATGTACATCAAAAGAAAAAACACACCTGTTATTAACATGAGTCCTAATGACAAAGTATACATATGTGCTAAAATAAGTATTGTAGCTATCAGAGTCATCACTCCCAATGGCAAAAATGCACATATAAGTGCCAACCCAATTGTACAAATTGAAGTAGAAGCTATTTTCAAGAACCCTATATTTGAATTAATCATCCCAAATACTGCTATTCCCAAAGCGAATTGTAATATTCTGATAATATAAAAAGAATATTTTGCATATAATTTTTGAAATTGTTCTCTCCATACCAAAACTGTACTCATGACCTACGCTCCTTTTTTCCATAGTTTTCTAATTTGGACATATCTCTGTAATATCTTTTCACTCGTTGTTTTGCACGATTATGTTTCGATTTATAATAACTACTTGCACATACACCATAAATCACAAGAACTATGATATATCCCACAATAACAAGACCGACTAAAATAAGCATTCTGACAATAGTAAGATTTTCAAAAAGAATATCCATTCCACATACAGCAGCCAAACCAACAATAATTGCATATCCTATCGTTATCCACAAAATCGTAATCAATGTATTTAAACTGATATAGTCTTTTTTATAATAACTGCTGATTTTCTGATCTTGTTTCGCATTTGTCTTTTCATACGAAGCCATACGAACCATTAATCGTATTCTTTTCTTATCCAGCATTTTACACCCTCCGATATAAACTATTCCAAAACATCATTTTAAGTATAGCATATACTCAGAGTCCTTGTCCAATGCTTATCGTTAAAAAGTAAACTTTTTGAGTTCCGGCCTTTTTCAATACCTTTGCAACCCTATCCATCGTACTTCCGGTTGTATATATATCGTCAATTAATAGTACTTTATTTTTTACTTCCCATGTTTTTTTAACCCCAAATGCACCTTTGAGATTTCTACTTCGCTCCATTGGATTTAATATTTTTTGCGGTTTTGTATTGCGAATGCGAAATACAGCATTTTCATTTACTGGAATTCCTGATAAAATGCTGAGTTCTTTTGCAATCAATAAGGCTTGGTTAAATCCTCTTTTTCTTTGTTTTGCTTTATATAGTGGAATTGGGATTATTTCTTCAATTTCATTTCTATATATCCATTCCTCGTATCTTTTCATCATCTCTTCTGCAAAGACACTTGCATAATATCTCTTATTATGAAATTTAAATTGATAAATTCCTCTTGAAACAGGTTGTTTCTGAATCCACAATCCTCTTCCCTGGTCAAATATATGCTTTTGTTTTGCACAATCTTGACAATATTCTTGCTCCATTGTTTCAACAGGCTTGCCACATTTCATGCATCTTGGTTCTTTAATATAGTGGATTTTCATTTTACAAAGATCACAAATTTTTTGATTGGTAATATTACCACAGAAAGGACATCTAGGCGGATAGACGATATCCAGAAATTTTAAAATTCCTGGATATGCTCTGCCAGACTTGTATAGCGATTCTGCTCGCTTTTGTTTTGTATCATATATTGAAATACGTCTTCACTCCCAACAATCGTCAAACATTTTTTTGCTCTGGTTACTGCAGTGTATAATAGATTTCGATTATATAGCAATTTTGGTCCTTGCAATAATGGGATAATTACTGCCGGATATTCACTTCCTTGTGATTTATGAACTGTGATTGCATATGCAAGTTCTAATTCTTCTGTTAACTCAAATGGATAATTTATCCTTCGATGTTCATCATATTCAACTTCCACTGTTCTGTTAAAAGTGTTGATTTCTGTTACAATTCCCATATCTCCATTAAATACGCCTTGCCCTTTATCAACTGCAATTCCATATTTTGTTCGTACTTCCCATTCTAGTTGGTAATTGTTCTTTATCTGCATCACCTTGTCTCCCACACGGAAAATACGTCCATTAATCTCTTCTTCTGCTTTCCCCGGCTCAGATGGATTTAAATATTTCTGCAAAATAATATTCAATCTTTCAACCCCAAGAAGTCCTTTTCTGGTTGGTGTCATTACCTGTATATCATTTTGTGATGCATTCACATATTTGGGTAATTTTTTCTGAATCAATGTCAAGATTACACGGATTATCGTATCTGCGTCCTGGCGTTTCAAAAAGAAGAAATCGCGACTTTTATTATCAAGAACAACTGGCTGTCCTGCGTTTATTTTATGTGCATTAACTACAATATCACTTTCTCCGGCCTGGCGGAAAATTTTAGTCAATGTAACTACACGAAAGCGTTCAGATAAAATAATATCTTTTAGCACACTTCCTGCTCCAACCGATGGCAACTGATTCACATCTCCCACTAATACCAAACGCGTTCCCACAACAATTGCTGATAGCAACGCATTCATCAATGGTAAATCTACCATTGACATCTCATCAATGATAATCACATCCGCCTCTAAAGGATTCTCACGATTTCTCATAAAGCCATTAATATTACCTTCTTCTTCCGGATTTCCGCTCACCTCTAACAAGCGATGAATCGTTTGTGCCTCATATCCAGTTGCTTCTGTCATACGTTTTGCCGCACGACCTGTTGGAGCCGCAAGTAAAATCTGCATGCCTTCACTTTCAAAAAACTGTATCATGGTATTGATTGTAGTTGTCTTTCCAGTTCCAGGACCACCTGTTAATACAATCAGACCATGCTTGATTGATTCAATCACTGCTTGATGCTGCATTGTATCTAATACAAGATTCTCTCGTTCTTCCACCTTCTTAAGTCTTTTTTCTATCATACTTTCCGGCATAGGACAGTCAATTGCTAACTCATTCAGCATCCTTGCAACATTTAATTCCAAATAGTAATAATGTGCCGGGTAAACTCTGATCTCGCCATTTTTTTCTTTCATGACAGTCTTATGTTCTATACATAAATCCATAATATATTTCTCAATACTGTCGATTTCAATTCCAAGAATTTGAATTGCTTTTCTTGTCAATACTTCTTTCGGCAGATAAATATGTCCTTCGGCTGTTGCTTGCTGCAAAACATAATAAAGACCGCTTCTTATACGAAAATCTGAATTTGCCGAAATACCTACTCTTGTTGCGATTTCGTCTGCAGTTTTAAATCCTACTCCTTCAATATTGTCTGCTAATTGATATGGGTTTTCTTCCAAAACCTGGTAGAGTTTTGTCCCATAAAATTTAAATATCTTCACCGCAAGCGTAGTAGAAATCCCATATTTTTGCAAATATATCATTGCTTTTCGCATATCTTTCTTTTCTTCTACTTGTATTGCAATTTCTCGTGCTTTACGCTCACTGATTCCTTTGATTTCGGCCAATCGCTCCGGTTCTTCCTCTATAATCCGAAATGTATCCTCTTTAAATTTTCGAACAATCCTGCCTGCCAGTGCAACCCCCAGACCTTTTATTGCTCCTGAACCAAGATATCTTTCGATTGACATCAAATCCTCTGGTTCTTTTACTTTATAACTGCTGACCTTCAATTGTGTGCCATACACATTATGCGTCACAAACTCACCTTCAATTTCCAGCAGCTCGCCTTCATTAATAAAGTTAAAAGTGCCAACGCATGTCACTTCTCCATCTGTTCCTTCTAAATTAAATACCGTATATCCATTTTCATTATTGCGAAATACAATATGCTCCACATACCCGGTTACTATTTCCATTTCTTTCGTTACTCTCTTCTTATAATTCTCTGCTTCCACCAATATATTCAGCATACTGACCCGTTCCTACCGCAACTACCTTCAACGGATCTTCAGCTGTTATTGTATGAATCCCTGTTTTTTCTTCAATCAACTCTTCCAATCCTCTTAACATAGAGCCACCTCCGGTAAGAAGTATCCCTCTGTCCAGAACATCTGCGGATAGTTCCGGTGGCGTCTGTTCCAATACAGAAATAACAGCTTCTACAATCTGACCGCTTATCTCTTTTAAGGCTTCTTCTGTTTCGGAAGATGTTACTAAAACTGTTTTTGGCAATCCCGTCACTAGATTTCTTCCCTTTACTTCCAATTTTTCAATTTCTGCCAGAGGATACGTTGTACCAATTTTGATTTTTATTTCTTCTGCTGTACGATCTCCTATCAGTAAATTATGCTTTTTCCTCATATAACGCACAATAGCTTCATCAAAATCATCCCCTGCAATTTTTATAGAAGTATTAACTACAGTTCCACCTAAAGAAATAACAGCAATATCAGATGTTCCGCCTCCGACATCAACAATCATATTTCCACATGCCTTGGAAATATCAATTCCTGCTCCAATCGCTGCTGCGACTGGTTCTTCTATCAAGTGAACTTCTCTTGCTCCGGCTGCAAATGTAGCTTCTTCCACTGCTTTCTTCTCTACTTCAGTAACTCCACTTGGAACACATATACAAATTCGTGGCTTTTTAAAAGTTCTTCGTCCTAGTGCTTTTAATATAAAATATTTAATCATCTTTTCTGTTATTGTATAATCAGAAATCACACCATGCCGAAGCGGACGAACAGCTATAATATTCCCCGGTGTACGGCCAAGCATCAATCTTGCTTCTTCTCCAATTGCTTTTACTTCATTTGTCTCTCTGTCATAGGCTACAACAGAAGGTTCTTTTAATACAACCCCTTTTCCTTTTACATAAACCAGAACACTTGCTGTTCCTAAATCAATTCCAATATCTACAGCCATGCAATAACTCCCTTTCGAACATTTATTATTTATATTCTTTCGTATCTTTCTATAATAACGTAATTAGCTGTAGAAGAACAGCTCTTTCTTATTTATTTTTCTTAAGTATTGCATCTATATATTTTCCTGTGTATGATTTCTCATTCAATGCTATTTCTTCCGGAGTTCCACAGGCAACTACTGTACCACCTTTATCTCCACCTTCCGGTCCGATATCAATAATATAATCTGCTGTTTTAATCACATCTAAATTATGTTCTATAACAATAACTGTATTCCCTTCCGCAGTCAATCTCTGTAATATTTCTGTTAATTTATGAACATCTGCAAAATGAAGCCCTGTCGTTGGTTCATCCAAAATGTATACTGTCTTTCCAGTACTTCTCTTACTTAGTTCCGTTGCAAGCTTAATTCTCTGTGCTTCTCCTCCGGATAATTCCGTAGAAGGCTGTCCTAATCTGATATAAGACAGACCAACATCGTTCAAAGTTTCCATTTTCCTACGGATACTAGGAATATTTTCAAAAAATGTTACTGCTTCTTCTACTGTCATATTTAACACATCATAAATATTTTTTCCTTTATATTTCACATCCAACGTCTCTCTATTGTAACGCTTTCCTCCGCATACTTCACATGGAACATATACATCCGGCAGAAAATGCATTTCAATCTTTAAGATTCCATCTCCGGAACAAGCTTCACATCGGCCTCCTTTTACATTGAAACTAAATCGACCTTTTTTATATCCTCTTGCTTTTGCATCCGGGGTGGCCGCAAACAAATCCCGGATCAAATCAAATACTCCGGTATAAGTTGCAGGATTAGAACGCGGCGTTCTTCCAATTGGAGACTGATCAATGTTAATTACTTTATCAACCTGCTCCAATCCTTCAATTCTTTTGTGTTTTCCTGGAATTGTTCTCGCACGATTGAGTTCTTTTGCAAGTTTTTTATACAAAATTTCATTTACAAGAGAACTTTTGCCCGATCCAGATACTCCGGTTACACATGTCATAACTCCTAATGGAAATTTGACATCAATATTTTTTAAATTATTTTCCTGTGCACCAATAACCTTCAAATATCCTGTTGGCTTTCTTCTTTCTGTTGGAACAGGGATTCTCTTTCTCCCACTCAGATAATCTCCCGTGATAGAATTTTTACATTTCATTAATTCTTTCGCCGTCCCTATTGCAACAACCTGACCGCCATGTTCCCCTGCTCCTGGTCCGATATCCACAATACAATCTGCTGCAAGCATTGTATCCTCATCATGTTCTACAACAATAAGAGAATTACCCAGATCACGCAATCGTTTTAACGTTGCCAGCAATTTATCATTATCTCTTTGATGCAGACCGATACTTGGTTCATCCAAAATATATGCAACTCCTACAAGGCCCGAGCCAATTTGAGTTGCAAGACGGATTCTCTGTGCCTCACCTCCTGAAAGTGTTCCTGTTGCTCTTGACAATGTTAAATACTCTAATCCGACATCCATTAAAAATTGTATGCGAGCTTTGATTTCTTTTAATATTTGATCCCCGATTATATGTTGTGTCTTGCTTAAGACTAAATTATTCAAAAATTCCTGCAGACAATCAATAGATAACGATGTTACTTCTGCAATATTTTTATCGCCTACAGTTACTGCCAATGCACTTTTTTTCAAACGTTGCCCTTTACATTCTGAACACGGAGTAATATTCATAAATGTTTCATATTCTGCTTTACTGTTTTCAGAATGTGTTTCACGGTATCTTCTCTCAACACTCTTTATTAAACCTTCAAATGCAACATCATAAATTCCCTCTCCTCGCTGACCTTTATAGTATACTTTTATAGTTTTTCCATTGGTGCCGTAGATTAGAATATCATGAATCTTCTTTGGATATTTGTCGAATGGTGTATCTAAATCAAAATCATATTCTTTACATAATGCGACAAGAATTGCATTCGTAAAACTATTCTTATCTGCGCATGACTGCCATCCCATTACTGTAATCGCCCCTTCATTAATACTAAGTGAAGGGTCAGGAATCATCAATTCTTCCGAAAACTCCATCTTATATCCAAGTCCAAAGCAAGCCGGACATGCCCCAAATGGATTATTAAAAGAAAAACTTCTTGGCTCGATTTCTTCTATACTTATCCCACAATCCGGACACGAAAAACTCTGACTAAAATTCATTGTTTCACCGTCAATGATATCTACAACCAATAAACCTTCTGCCAAGTTTAACACATTTTCAATCGAATCTGTCAGCCGCTTTTCAATACCCGGTTTTACAACAAGACGGTCTACTATAATTTCAATATTGTGTTTTATATTTTTATCTAAGACTATATCTTCTGATAATTCATACATATTACCATCAACACGGACACGGACATATCCGCTTTTTTTTGCACGTTCAAATAATTTTGTATGTGTCCCTTTACGTCCTCTTACAACCGGTGCTAATAACTGAATTTTCGTTTTCTCTGGCAACGCCATAATCTGATCTGCCATCTCGTCTACTGACTGCTTTTTTATTTCCTTCCCACATTTTGGACAATGTGGAATCCCGATTCTTGCATACAAAAGTCGAAAATAATCATAAATTTCTGTCACTGTTCCAACTGTAGAACGTGGATTATGGTTTGTAGATTTCTGATCAATTGAAATAGCAGGGGATAAGCCTTCTATACTTTCTACATCCGGTTTTTCCATCTGTCCTAAGAACTGACGTGCGTAAGATGACAAAGACTCCATGTATCTACGTTGTCCCTCTGCATAAATCGTATCAAATGCAAGAGAAGATTTACCCGATCCACTCAAACCAGTCAATACAACAAGCTCATTTCTCGGAATATCTACATCAATATTTTTTAAATTATTCTCATTTGCGCCTCGAATTTTAATATACTGTCTGGCGTCCATCTTTTTACCCATATTCTGTCTCCTACCATCATTAATCATCTATCTCATTGAATGCTTTTTTTAACTCTATAAGTTTATCTCGCAACTCTGCTGCAAGTTCAAAATTCAATTCTGCTGCTGCTTTTTTCATCTTCTTTGTAATACTTCCGATTAATTTCTCCAGTTCCTCTTTGCTCATAGATTCTGGATCTTTCTCCATCTGTAATTCCGAAGTATCCACTTTCTTAGAAATGCTGATCAAATCTCGAACTGCTTTTTTAATTGTCTGAGGTGTGATTCCATTTTCCTCATTATATTTCATCTGAATTTCTCGACGTCTTTTTGTTTCTTCTATTGCCATTCTCATAGAATCGGTCACCGTATCAGCATACATAATAACATGACCTTCTGCATTTCTCGCCGCACGTCCTATCGTCTGTATCAACGAAGTCTCTGATCTCAAAAAGCCTTCCTTATCTGCATCTAAAATTGCAACAAGTGTAATCTCCGGAATATCTAATCCTTCTCTCAGCAAATTAATCCCGACCAGTACGTCAAAAACATCCATACGCATATCACGTATAATCTCTGTTCGTTCTAATGTATCAATATCGGAATGTAAATATTTTACACGTACACCGACTTCTCTTAAATAGTCTGTTAAGTCTTCTGCCATTCTTTTCGTCAATGTTGTGATTAATATTTTGTTCTTTTTCGCAACTTCTTTGTTAATCTCACCTAGCAAATCATCTATCTGTCCCTCAACCGGCCGCACTTCAACCTCAGGATCAAGAAGACCTGTTGGACGGATCACCTGCTGAGCACGCAATAATTCATGTTCTTCCTCATACACGCCAGGCGTAGCTGAGACAAACAACACTTGATTCACCTTGCTTTCAAACTCCTCAAAATTGAGAGGTCTGTTATCTTTAGCAGAAGGCAGACGGAATCCATAATCAACCAACGTTGTCTTTCTTGACTGATCTCCATGATACATCCCCGCTATTTGTGGAACTGTCTTATGTGATTCGTCAATCATCATAATAAAATCATCCGGGAAATAATCAATCAATGTATATGGAGGTTGTCCCGGTTGCAATCCGGATAAATGTCTGGAATAATTTTCAATACCGGAACAAAAACCTGTTTCTTTTAACATTTCAACATCAAAATTTGTACGCTCTGCTATACGCTGTGCCTCCAATAATTTATCTTGGCGTTTGAATTCCTTCACACGTTCTTCCAATTCATCTTCAATCGCACCTACAGCACGTTTTATGTTTTCCTTATCAACAACATAATGTGAAGCCGGGAAAATTGCAGCATGTTTTAATTCGCCCTTAATTTCACCGGTTAAAACATCAACTTCAACAATTCTATCAATTTCATCTCCAAAAAATTCCACTCTGATAGCAGTGCTTTCAGCATTAGCCGGTATCACTTCCACAACATCTCCTCTGACACGAAATGTACCTCTATGAAAATCCATATCATTACGATTGTACTGAATTTCTATTAATTTTGAAATCAATTCATCTCTGTCCTTCTCCATGCCCGGACGCAATGAAATAACCATATTCTGATAATCTAATGGACTACCAAGACCATAAATACAAGAAACACTGGCTACTATAATAACATCTCTTCGTTCTGTCAGTGCCATTGTTGCGGATAAACGCAATTTATCTATCTCATCATTAATTGCTGAATCTTTAGCAATATAAGTATCTGAAGACGGAACATAAGCTTCTGGTTGATAGTAGTCATAATAAGAGACAAAATATTCCACTGCGTTATCCGGAAAGAACTCTTTAAATTCCCCATATAACTGCGCTGCCAGTGTCTTATTGTGTGCTATGATCAGCGTTGGTTTATTCAATTGTTGGATGACATTCGCCATCGTAAATGTCTTACCAGATCCGGTGACGCCAAGCAATGTCTGACACTGATTGCCTTCTTTAAAACCTTCGACTAGTTCTTTGATTGCCTGTGGCTGGTCTCCTGTTGGTTTATATTCTGATACTAATTCAAAATGATCCATATGATTTCTCCTGATTGAATCTAATTTATTTTGGAATGTAGTAATATTATTTCTAGTATTGTTACTTGTCTAGTATATCATTCAATATAAAAAAAGTACAGAACAAAACCGAATGTTTGTTCTGTACTTTTGTATTTGTGTTGCTGTTCACTCTCGCGTTGACAGAATAACCTTTTAAGATATATAATATTTTTATTACATTTGTAAGATTTGGAGGAATATCACATGAGCAATCTGCCTCAAATTTCAGAAGCTGAATTTGAAGTTATGAAAATCGTTTGGAAATACGCACCAATCAGCACCAATGAAATTACTGAAAAATTAACACAAATTTCCAGTTGGAGTCCTAAAACAATTCAGACATTGATTAAACGTCTCGTTTCTAAAAAAGCACTAACCTATGAAAAACAAAGCCGGGTTTTTGTCTATACTCCATTGGTCAAGGAAGACGAATATATTCGGCAGGAAAGTAATTCTTTTTTAAAGCGTTATTATAATGGTAATATCACTTCTATGCTTGCCTCTTACATTGAGGATGATAAATTGTCTGAAGAAGACATTGCCAGCTTACGGAATCTTCTTTCCAATCATTAACCATGGGAGGAGCATATTTTGATATATTTTAGTTTTCGATTTTTACTCTGTAATGCCATCATTTGTATTTTTTTAGGTAGTTTACTGGGATTAAAAAATTTATTGCAAAGGCAATTATCCGCACGTATGCAATATAATCTTTCGATTATATTTCTTGCCGTTCTAATTGTTCCCTTTTTACCGATAAGCTCTGCCCCATCTTCTATATCGTGGAGCCATTTGCTGACAGCCAGTTCAAATACCAATGGTGATATTCAAACCACTTTTCTTTCTGGTAATGGTTATAATTTGGATAAAATAAATGATTTTGCTGTCTCTGTCAGCACCCAAATACCAACTTTTATTCACACATTACTTGTATTTTTCTGGAGTATCGGTATATTCATAATGTTTTTTCTTCTCTACCGCTCAGTAAAACAAGTAAAAGCCTTACATAGTTCTGCTTTACCTCTTCAAAATGAAGAACTAAACGCTCTTTATATAGAATGTTTAAACGAAGTGAACAGCAAGCATACCATTCCGATTTATAGTACAGCATTTTTGAAATCTCCTGTTTTGGTTGGTTTCCTGCATCCTCGCATTTATCTTCCAATTCACTTGATTTCAGATTTTAACGCTGGAACTATAAGTGCAACTGATATTCGATATATGCTTCTTCATGAACTGCAGCACTACAAGCATAAAGATATTCTAATTGGATATTTGATAAATACAGTAAATGTTTTCTACTGGTTCAATCCCCTAATCTGGTATTTTCTAAAAAGAATACGTCAGGAACGGGAACTTGCCTGCGACAGTGCTGTATTACAATTATTGAAAGAAACAGAATACAAGTCATATGGAAATACACTGATTAACTTTGCCGAAACAATAGCTCTGTCTCCATTCCCTCTTACTATGGGAATTAGTGGAAATATAAAACAGTTAAAAGGACGCATTTTAAATATTGCATCATTCCACCAACCTACTTTTAAACAAAAAATTCGTGGATATCTTATATGCATATTCGTCTCTACTATCATCATTGGATGCATTCCCATACTTTCTGTTTATGCTTCTGATCAGACTGGGTATCATTTTGACACAACCGAAAAGAATATTACTCAGCTAAATCTTTCTTCCAATTTTGGGGACTACACCGGAAGTTTTGTTTTATATGATCAGTCTGCTGATAGATGGAATATTTATAATATGGATCATGCTTCCACACGTGTATCACCGAATTCGACTTATAAAATATATGATGCATTACTTGGCTTGGAATCTGGAATTATTACACCAGAACATTCCACTTTCACATGGAATGGAGAACCATATCCTTTTAATTCATGGGAAGCCGATCAAGATTTAACCTCGGCTATGCATAATTCCGTAAACTGGTATTTTCAAGCAATTGATTCACAGGCAGGTTTTGAATCCGTAAGAACATTTTTACAGACAATAAACTATGGGAATCAGAATACTGGAACAAATCTAAATCTCTATTGGACAGATTTCTCTCTGAAGATATCACCCATAGAGCAGGTGGAATTGTTACAGGATTTCTATCAAAATAATTTTCATTTTGACAGTAAAAATATCCAGGCAGTAAAAAAAGCCCTGCTGCTTTCCACTACTTCTTCCGGTTCTCTTTACGGGAAAACAGGAACCGGGCGTGTCAATGGTAAAGATGTCAATGGCTGGTTTATCGGATACATTGAAACAGCGAATAATACTTACTACTTTGCAACAAATATTCAAGCTCCTTCCAACGCAACCGGAAGTCAAGCTACTGAAATAACAGAATCTGTACTTTCTAATCTTGGTATCTGGAAATAAATAAAGAGAACTGATAGCATAATTTCCCGTTATCAGTTCTCTTTATTTCATTCTTCTCTACTAATCAATTCTGCAAATTACCTAACCGGTACTGATACCTCGGTATATTATCAATACCATTATCTAAAATACTGTTTCCAACATACTGAATCGTTCCATCATCCTGAATTTTCATCGTAAGTTCGTGTGTAATAACAGCATCATTACATACAACAGAATCACATACTGCATGAATTGTCAAAACAATGTTTCCATCTTCATTGTGCCTGACTTCTGTTACTTCCGGTAAAGACAAGCCAAAATGTGTTGGTGAATAATTACCACATCCCAATCGTTCCCAGATAAACATATTACTTTGTTCATCGTAGACCGCCCATTCTTTCAATTCTTCTTTTGTAACAGGAAGATATGTCATAATTACATTTTCGAACTCTTCTGCTGGAATTCCCACAACCTCTTTTTCTGCAGTAAATTTTTCTCCATATTTCATTTGATAAAAATATTCATAAAGTCCATTATAATCCAACTCCTGCATATCCTCCGCATTCCAGTTTGAACATAACAGATTGTTTCCCTGATAGCCGAACGTACTCACATATTTTTTTGAATATTCCCGACACTCCTCACTCAAAGGCTTTACCCGGATAATACAACTTCCATCTACAATCTCTGTCACTTCCGGTGGTTCAGGTACGCATAATTCATAACAGAAATTCCCATTTTCAGTATATGCCCATTCTTTTATTTTTGATAGCGATATGTATGTAAGTACAGGCTCTGTATCCTCACTCCATATCATTTTTGCGGACATCACACTCATTTCTTTTCCATCATAACTATATTCTTTTCTAGTAATTCCACCATCTGTATCTGCTTCATATAAAATTACACTTCCTTTTTCTTCTTGTTCTGCAGATTTTAAAAATTGTTCCATCTTCTGGTAATTATCCATAACAGAATAATGATCGGAACCAATGACCGGATTCCCATTTTGTTTGATAATTTCTTCCATCCGATTCATCATTTGCTCAGCAGTGTTCTGATCTGCTTCTTGTATTCCATTATATTCAGAATAAATGTCTCGGATAATGCCCATAATTTCTTCACAATCGTTCGCAACTTCCTTTTTCTTGTCTTCATCGATTGGTAGATTATATCCCTTATCCGGATTTTCCATGGTAGTGTTTTTCTGATTCTTCTCATTTTTTACATCTGTGCTGTTTAATGATATCTTACTTTCACAGGAAGTCAGAATCATTCCTATACAAAGTACTAACAAAATACTTTTTCTTTTCATATTGCCCCCTAATTATTACTGTAATTCTCTTCCCACTCTTCTTCTGTTAACCTTGGCATATACCACCCTGCATTTGCATTTTGATCTGACCTGATTACCTTATTTGATAAATACTGGAAACTTCCGTCTTCCATAGGTTTTATCATCAATTCACTGGTGATTGCCTGATCTAACATTCTGATTTCCCATACTGCTTCTATCGTAAGTTTTAATGTTCCATCTTGTAATTTTTCATATGCGATAACTTCCGGATATGGCTCATATGGGAATTCACAATCATATAACCCTCGCGGTCTGTATCTAAAAGTTCTATTATCAGAGTTATAAAAAGTTCCCTTTTCAATCTCGGTATTACTAAATGGTAAATAGGTCTTTATAACCTCTTCAAACTCATCTTCTGGAACTTCATATTCTGCTCTACCATAATTTGCTTCATATGGAACTTGCTTTCCATATTTCATATAATACATTTTTTCATAAAGATCATAAAAATCAAGTTCCGTATAATTCTGGTTATCCCAATTTGTAATCAACAGATTATTAAGTGCATACCCCAACGGCATAACATATTTTCGATTCAATTCCCGGCATGTTTTATCTAATGGCTGCACTCTGAATCCAGTTTCACCCGGTGCTCCATCAAATCCCGGTGGGTGATATTTCTCCAGAAACAAGTATCCTTTTTCTGTATATTTCCACGCATATGCTTCATATTCATCATAATAATTAGCCTGTGGGCTATTATCCTTCCATTTAACCTGACATAATCGAACATTTATCTTTCCATTCATTGACTCTAAATGATATTGTATAATTTCCCCTTCATCAAATACAACAACAATATCAACTGCTGCCTGTTCTTCTTTCTCCGATGCCTTGCAAAATTCTTCTACTTTTTCACGATTGACCATATCAATCTGATTATCACAATCTACTGCCGCATATCCTTGCATTTTCAGACAATTGATAATTTTTCTTTTCGTTTTTAATATATTTGACTCTGACTTCTCCTGTATATAGATATTCTGAAAAGTTTGTGCTGTTTCTTTCGCTTCAGCATACATTGCAGATTCTACAGTTTCTTTCTTTTGTACTTTTTCTGTGATTCTTTCTTGTCTGCATCCTGTAAAAACCATAAGAATTATCAATATCACCATCAAAATCTTACGTTTGTAATAATTTCTTGTAAAAATTTTTTTATTCTTTAAAATACTCATCCAATACTGTTGCATCTTTTCTAACAACATAACCACTTTCACCGATTCCTTTCACATTCTCAACCATACTGATGAGAAGAATTGGTTTGTCCACGCTTTTATCTGCAGTAAACGCCGAAAACCACCCGACTTCTTTACCAGAAGTACCTTCTTTCGTTGCCTTCAACTCTGCTATTTTTTCAAGAGATACATTCCTGTCTTTCAGCTTTCCCGGTATAATACTAACCGATGTCGCTACACCTTTTCCTGCAAGCATTTTACCATTCCGGTCTAATATTTCTCCTCGCTCCGCTTTTGAGGTAGTAACGCTTATTTTATCATCACTCTCTAAATCTGGAAAAATCAAACTATCCTGCCATACTAATTTATAGCCCTGTTTTGTTTTTTCCGTCTTTTTTCATAGATACCCCTTTCTTTCAACGCTTTTATTTTCTTAAATCTTACACTTGTAATATTTAAAAGTCAAGTATTTTCTTAGACATTATATATAGCAGATTTAGGATCAGAAAATCCTGCCTTTTAATATGCCGGAACGCCATATCCATAAATACTACTGCTTCCAATGCTATAACTCCGTCTTGCTACTTTACCTCCACCTGAATCTTTATCTTTCATGGACAATTTCTTTATTACTCACCTGTGGTAGTTCCCGGCAATACTCTGAGTACTTCATGCGGATTGCTTCATAATTTTACGGTTACCACCGCAACAACCTTTTCATTTTCGAACACTTCATAAATAATAATATAATTTTCTACAATTAGCTGTCGATATCCTTTAAACGCATAAAAACCATGCTTGTGGAAACATTTTTATAACATATTTATCCAAAGTGTTTCCTCCTGAGTTCTCCCAATGCTTCTCGTGCATCTATTAACGCTGCACCTTCAGCAACTTCCCGTTCCGCTTCAAATATTGCTTTATCAATATGGTTCGTGCTAAGCAATTCGTCATAAGTTTCCATACTCATAACTACCAAATCTCCATAACCATTTTTTGTAATGAAAACTGGCTGCTGCTGTTTATGACATAATTCAGATATTTCATTTGTATTACGTAAATCTGTAATTGGTTTGATTACTGGCATTGTAGCGCCTCCTTTCTTTGTACATTATTATAACAGAATATTGTACAGCTTTGCGTTGCATCGTTCCACCGCTTCACGGATTGCATCCCAGTTTTCCCACATCGTTGTCGATCCGCGTTCAATCTCATACAGCCAAGACGGGCACTTCTTTTGCCACAGAATTTTCCATGCGGTTTCTTCATATCCATAATCGCGCAAAACATCCCCTGTCCATCCGGCTTTTTCTCTCGTGGGACAATCCGTAGGGATTGTAATAGTGCTATCTGGGCTTCTAGGACACCTTTAGGAACTGGCAAAAGAGCTCTACATCAGCCGTCCCTATCTGTCAACAAAATTCAAGAAAGATACTGGAACAACTCTGACAGATTTTATCTTGCATGAAAAAACAGAGGAAGCAAAACGCCTCCTCCACTATACTGACAAAACAGCAACTATGTTTGGAGCTTACCTCGGATTCTCATCCCAGAGCCACTTTTCACGGGTGTTCAAAAAACACATCGGACTGACTCCCGCCGAATATCGAAAGAAATACTCGTAAATGAGAATTTAGGTTCTCCTTCTCGATTCTTACAAACCCAGTTTTTCTTCTGTATTGCTGTTGTTAAGAAATTCTGCCGTTCTCCATTTCATATACCACATCTGCCACATTCATTGTGGATACTCTGTGGGATACCAGGACAACCGTTTTTTTCTCAGCTGATTCTTTCAATGATTTTAAGATAATACCCTCGTTCAACGAATCCAGATTCGAAGTTGGTTCATCCAGCAGGATCATCTCTGCATCATGCAAAAATGCTCTTGCGATTCCGATTCTCTGCCTCTCACCGCCAGATAACGTATCTCCCAGTTCTCCGACTTCCGTGTCGTAGCCTTTCGGAAGTGTCATGATAAAGTCATGAATAGAAGCTTTCTTTGCCGCTTCCATAATCTCTTCCCTCGTTGCTCCCGGTTTGGCAATGGCGATATTATTGGCAATACTGTCATGGAACAGATGTGTTTCCTGCGTTACATAAGACTCCATATCCCTTAGATGCTTTGTCGGAATCTCCCTAACATCCGCACCATCTACCGACACACTTCCTTCCTGCACATCCCAGAAACGCATCAGCAGTTTCAGAAGTGTAGACTTACCAGAACCACTTGCCCCATGAATACCGGTGATCTGTCCCGGCTGTAAGGTAAGGGAATAATGATCCAGAATCGTATCTGTCTTTGTTTCACTCACCTTGCGGTCCAGACCATTCTCTCTGTCTCCTTCGGGGCCTTCCACCTTATAGGCAAAAGTTACATTCTCTGCTTTTGCCCCTGTAAAGGTATGATCTGTACTTTCTTCTGTATCCACATCCCCCGGTATCTCTTCCACAAGTGGTGTCTCTTCTAATAAAGAAAGAACACGCTCACCACTTGCCAGTGTCTGGTTCAGGTTGTTGGAAAGGCTTGACAATGCTACTACCGGGCCGAAAGAACCCATTATTGCGATTGTACAGGTTAAGATTCCTTCAAATCCCATCTCGCCCTTTGCATAGAGCCAGATCGTCAGTGCCAGCATTCCAAAGGATGCAAGCAGGATGACCATGTTCGTAAATGAACGCTGTGAGCCTTCCATTTTGCTTAATGATTCCTGCATTCCGGCAAGTTTTTTGGATTGCCCTGTCATCTGCTCTTTTCTCTTTTCACCCTGTCCGTACTGGATGGTTTCATCTAATCCACGTAAGGAATCCAGAACAAAACTGTTCAGTTCTCCGAAGCTTGTTCTAAACTCCATTCCCTTCTGGCTGCCACGTTTTCCATTCCACATCGGGATGGCTACACCGACAATCAGATAAGCTGCCAGTGCAAGCAATCCTGCTAACCAGTGATACCTTCCGATAAAGATTACCATAATAATCGAGGTCAGTGTTGCAATCGCAATCGGGGAAATGGTATGTGCATAGAACACTTCCAGAAGCTCGATATCTGTTGTGATGATCGAGATCAGATTTCCCTTGTCTCTGCCTTCCAGTTTCGCCGGGCAGAGCTTTCTTAAGGAAGCAAACACTTTATGACGAATAATCGCCAACAGTTTAAAAGCGATAAAATGGTTACAATACTGTTCCACATAATGCAGGATTCCCCGGAGCACTGCGATCACGATCATGACTGTGATAATCGTCTTTACCGGGGTAAATACTAACCACATCTTCTCTACCGGAACGATCATTCCGGCTACCCCTGTCAGAAGTCCATGCACGATGACCTGTCCTGCCAGTATTGTCAGGAAGATTGCACACAAGTAACCCAATGTTCCAAGAATGATCGCTGCCAGCATGATATGTAGCAGGGGTTTGACCAGTCCGATCAGACTTCCCATGATGGAGATGGCACTTCTGCGTTTTGTTGTATTTGTATGTTCACTCATTATGCCACTCCCCCTTTTCCATAGTTTTCCAGAGCCATCTGGCTTTCATATAGATGTCTGTATGCACCATTCTGGCTCATCAGTTCGTCATGCTTTCCGCTTTCCCTGATTTCCCCGTCTTTTAAGAAATAAATCTTGTCGGACTTCACAACATTTGCCAGTCTGTGAGAAATCAGAAGCACCGTCTTTGTCTTTGCCAGTTCATGAACCACATTCATGATCAGTTCTTCACTTTCCACATCGATATTGGATGCCGCTTCATCGAAAATATAAACTGCACTGTCTGTCCGAAGCAATGCTCTGGCAATCACCAGTCTCTGGCACTGACCGCCGGACAGGTTACTTGCTTTTTCTAATAACCGTGTCTGCAATCCATCCTGCGTCTGTAAGAATCCTAAGAGATTTACTTTCTGAAGAACTGCTTCCATCTCTTCTTTCGTCGCATCCGGTTTTGCCATCTTCAGGTTTTCTTCTACCGTACCTTTGAACAGATAGCTGTTATGGCGAACCAAAACAACCCTCTGCATCAGATTGGTTTCATTCACTTCATTCAGCGGTACACCACCGATGGTGATCTCTCCGCTGTATTCCCGGTTCTTTGCTGCAAGGATTCCTGCAATCGTACTCTTACCACATCCGGATTCACCAACCAGTGATACAAAACTTCCTGCCGGGAGATTTAAGTTGATGCCTTTTAAAATCTCCCGGTCCGCTTCGTAAGAAAAATGAACATCCTTCAAAGACACATCCAATGCGCCATCCGGCAGACATTTTTCTCCCGCCTGTGGTTCCGGCAGATCCAAGATCTTAAAGATCTTGTCACTTGCTGCCATTCCATTCATTGCGATATGGAAAAAGGAACCGAGCAGACGAAGCGGCAGGAAAAACTCGCTGGCAAGCAGGACGATGCAAAGCGTTCCGCTTACTGAAATATTTCCTTTTAAAAACTCAGATACCGCTACTGCCATACCAATCGCCGCACCACCATACGCCACAATATCCATCACACTTGTGGAATTGAGCTGCATGGTCAGTACCTTCATGGTGATCCTGCGGAAGTTCTGGGATTCCACATCCATCTCGTCCGCTTTCTGCTGATCTGCCTGATAGATCTTCAGTGTCGTCAGTCCCTGCAGATTCTCAAGGAACGAATCTCCCAGTCCGGTATAGATACTCCAATAGTTATTTAATAATCTCTTTGCAATCTTCTGTACCACAACGATCGAGATCGGGATCAGTGGCACACAGATCAACAGGATCACACTTGCCTTTACACTCACTCTGCAAAGAATGAGAAATAAGGTCAGTGGTGCGATCAGGCTGTAGAACAACTGCGGAAGGTATTTTCCAAAATACGTTTCCAACTGCTCAACACCCTCTGTCGAAACCTGTACCACCTCAGAAGAAGACACCTGCTCACTGTAGGAAGCTCCCAGTTTCAACATCTTGTCATAAATCTTTTCTCTTAAAATTCTCTTTACATCTACACATGCAAGATACGAAGACCTTGCTCCCATCCGTTCACATACAAATCGTATGATCACCACCAGAACGAGGATCAGGATTGTCCTCTCAATCACCGGCACTGTCACCGCACGATAGACCACGCGCTCCAACAGTTCAGCAATCGTAAATACTGCCAGTACCTGCGAGAGCAATGCCGCCCACTGCCACAGGATGGTGTAGACAATGTACTTTTTTGCGTGGGATAAAAGTCCCACCAGTCTTGTTTTAATCATTTGCTTTTACCAACTCACTTTATTTTATATGGTTTTCGTTTTTTTCATTATTTTTCTTTCACACTACAGACCAGATGCCACACTGCCAGCACCGGATGATAGAAAAGCATCCTCGGTCCGGAAAACCGCATGACCACTCGAATCTTCTCCCTCATCTCCGGCTTGTAGCAATGCACCTTACAGTTCGCACAGAATGTTTTCTCTTCCATAAATGGACATTTCTGGCTTCTGAGTCTGGCATAATCTGAAAGTTCCTGACAGGAAGGACACATCTTTCCTGTCTTTTTGTCATATTCCTTATGATTCTTCCGGCAGTACAGCCGGATCATCTCTTCCACGACATACTGTTCTTTCTGCCGCTTTTTTTCTACTTTATTCTTTTTATTCATATCAAAACTGTCTATTCCACTTCCATTTCTCCCGTTTTTACTGTCTTTACCCTCAAGAAGAAATACAGGATGTGGCACACCCACACCACTGCGATACAGATTCTTCCAACCGGCACATTCTTCATACAGATAAATCCGATTACCATGACTACTGTTACCATTCCGATAATCTTGCACTTTGTTACTATCGTCATGGCTCTTTTCTGGACGAAGCTGTCCAGATATTTCTTATATAAATTCGTTCCTATGAACCAATCATGCAGTTTCTTTGAACTCTTGGCAAAGCAGAACAGCGTTGCCATGTAAAACGGAACGGTTGGCAGGATAGGAAGTACAATTCCTATCGTACCAAGTCCCAGACAAAGAAATCCAAGCACGATCCAGACTATTTTTAATGGATTTTTCATTTTCCTACACCTCCAGCACAAACTTCTGTCCATCCACTCTTGTTACACCAAGTTCGATACCATACAGCTCCCTGATACTTTCTTCCGTGATTACTTCCTCCTCTTTTCTTTTGTTTTTGTTGCGCCCTGTATAGCAACAAGATATGGCTACTCACTGTTAGTTGTATCTATCCTATTTAAGCATAATTCACTCTGCTTTCTTATGTCAATCTTTTTCACTTTTTCGGTGCGCCCATGCACCGTTTTATCCACATAAATTATCTAGTTTTTTCAAGGCATTTCAGAGTTTTTAATATTTTTTATCATTTACTTTCTTCATTTTTACTTTAATTAGCATTATTCCTATAACATATATTTTTTCAATTGTCTGCTCCAATTTTCCTGTTGCAATCACCAAAATACCTGTGACAAACTATCTACATAGGCATATTTCTATATGAATTCTATAAGGGGCTGTCGCACCATCTATTTTCTAATTACAATTCAGAAATCTATGCTTTGATACCCAATAACAGATGTATAAAGCAGACGAGGACTGAAAGATATTAGAAACTTGCCAAAGGAAAATCTCTTGAAGTAATCGCAAATGAATTGGAAGAAGATGTATTGACAATCCAGCCAATTATTAATGAAATTCAGACAGGTAAAGAATAGCTCTACGAATGTTTTGCTAACTATAAAAGCAAGCCTCCTCTGACTGTGTGATTGCACAATCGGAGGAGGCTTTTATCATTCATATAATGATTCATTTCCTTCACATCATCATTTTATAATTTAAACACCACCCTGGCCGTACTTTCCGGCATATGTGCATTTCCTACCGAGCAGGTCACGGTGATCATTACATTTCCTCTTAGGACACCATTGCCAAAGTTCTGATAATAGCAGGCGTCCAGTGGAATCCTTACCTTTCTGTTTTTTATATCTGCATATCTGAATATCCCCTGGTGAAGATATTTTAATGTAGCCAGATATCCGGACATATCCTCTCCATTTACTCTCGACACTGCATCCATCTCTCGGATCGTAAGTTCGAGATAAGCACCTCTTTTGTTATACCGGATCAGGGCAACCGGCTCAAAGCCTCTGTCTGCCATCGACCTTTTAGCACCGTCATGCTGTAAGATTGTAACTGCCACTTCATGATTCCCATATTCCAGAATGTCTCTTATATCCGTGATGACATCCTCACGTTTCCGCATCTTTGTCTCCGGGTTCGTTCTCCGATCACTCTTCACCAGTTTTTCTAACTGAACGTAATCTATATTTTCAATCATCCCTTTTAGGACTTCTTCTGTTCCTTCTGTGATGCCGCTTCGTTCCAGATAGTCACGAACATCCCGGATCATCTTGCAGCGCCAGTCTAATTTTCTTTTCCCATTTTCCGTGAAATCCAGACTCTCTGTCAGTTCTCCTTCTTCGATACATTTTTTGAAGAAACGGCTGACCTGGGAATGATTTACTCCGCACTTTGCCGCGATCATCCGGACTGCACCTTTCTTTTTTTCAAGCTTATTAAGCTCTATCAGGTACTGTATCTGCAGCATTGTAAGATTTTCAATCTTATTTTCCTCTTTTCTGTCCATACGCCACTCCTCTTACCAGATTTCTACTTCCAGTTGCTCGCACCCCCATCTATCTGGTTCTCCATCTTTCTCATTCATAAATGTAATCAGAATGGTTCCTTCCATCACACGGTCGTTTGGTTTGATGACAAATTCAAACATACTCGCCGGGATCCGTTCTCCGTATTCCCCACGCTCTGCCTGAACCCATTCATTTCTGGTATTCTGATACCACAATGGTTTTTTAGGAAATGCTTTTGTTCTTTTCAATTCAAAAAAGCCTCTGCTCTCATTGATTTCGAGAAAGATGTCTCTGGAATAGCTTTTATATTCTTTTGCAAGTCTTCTTGGGTGGCACAGTTCCATGCTGTACATCTGCATAACGAATGTATAGACTCCCGGCAGGTAACGGTCTGTCAACTCGGAATTACGAATCCTGCGCTCATAATACATATTTTCATAGTTGGCAAACTGGCAGACTGCCCGTACCGACTCTTCGGACATGACATGTTCGATTCTGCACGCATCCTGCTCAGCGATCGTCTCATTTACACCAATAAACTGTAGATGCTGACTGATTGAAGTGTGACGGTATATGTAATCATTTCCAACAGATCTTCCATATGGCGTCAGCACCACTTCCCGGTTTGCTCTCGGCTTCTCTATATATCGATACTCGTACATCCGTTTCAGACAGATCAGGATGTCTTTTTTCTCTATTTCAAAATGTTCACTTATGTTCGTAACATCCAATTGGATTTTCTGGTTCTCCCACTGACACAGTAATTCCAGTATATCTTCTTCCCGCTCCAGCTTAGAATACGGAATTAACTCTTGTTCATTCTCTGTCATCTGCTTCTCTTTGGTTTCCATGATCATTCCTCACTTATTTTCTGTGTATCTATACATACCGCATGAACTGCGAACCGTTTGCTGCTATCGTCATTATGGAATGCACCTATACTTCCACCTCAAATGGCAGAAGTTCCAGAATATCTTTCTGTACATCAATCCCCGGATAAACCTCTATCAGTTTCAGTCCCTTCGGTGTCAGGCGAAATACACAGCGTTCTGTCACGTAAAGCACCTTCTGACCATTTGCAATTGCACGTCCGGCTGAAAAACTGATACTCTTGACTTGATCCACGAATTTAGGAATTGTCCCTTCCTTCTCAACCGTTACAATTCCTTTTGTCTGTGAAACCTCAAGACCTTTTGCAGTAAAACTAAAACAGAAAACAACTGTCGGTGTCTTAGATGTGATATTCGCAAAGCCTCCGATTCCTGCAAATGCTCCCGGTCCACGATGTGCATTAACATTTCCTTCTTTATCTACTTCAAGAGCACCCATAAAGCAGACATCCAATCCGCCATTGTCATAAAGATCGAACTGGTTTGCCATATCATAGACAGATGCCGCACCGATCATTGCTCCAAATGCCTCACCAGAAACTGGAAAACCGCCGATTCCTCCTGACTCAACCGTCAATGTCACCATGTCAAGCATTCCACTCTTTCTTGCAAAACGTGAAACCATCTCCGGAATACCGATTCCAATATTTACAATATCATCCACTCGCAATTCCTTTGATGCACGTTTTCCGATTATATTCGCTACTGTATTATTCTTTGACTGCTTCACTGAAACTAAATCCAAACGTTCACTCCATGTATTCCATTCTTCATATGGAATCTCAAAGCTTCCGGTTAATGCTGTATAGGCTTCATTTCTTGTTTCTGGTTCTACTACAACAATTGCATCTACCAGACATCCCGGAATAATTGCATTTCTCGGTCGTGACGGAGTATCAACCAAACGGTCTACCTGAACAATCACCTTTCCACGATTTGCCTTAACTGCCTGACAAATAGACAACGCATCACCCGACATAAACATATCATCAAAAGTGATATTTCCCTTTCTGTCTGCCGCTGTTCCTTTAATCAATGCAATATTAATCTTTGGCAATTTATAATAAAGGAATTCCTCCCCATCCACTTCCACATGCTTAACCAACGAATCATCAATTGAGATTCTATTAATTCCGGGTCCTTCTTTTCTTGGATCCACAAAAATGTCCAGACCAACCTTTGAGAGTGCGCCAGGAAGCCCGCCTGCCTGAGCACGAATAGCGTGTGAAATACATCCAAGTGGCAAGTTATATGCTTCAAACCGGTCTTCTAAAACAAGTTTTTTTGTACTTAACATTGCCCCAAAATGCCCGCAAATAAGCTTGTCTACGGCTCCTTCTCTGATATACCCTTCCGCATTATGTTCATCATCCCAGACACCAAATCCGGCACTGGAAATCATTGTCAGATGTGTTGGTGACTGCATCTTCTGATATCTTCTATAAATTGCCTCGTGAAGTTCAATTGGATTCTCTATTCCAACAAATGAATTCACGCAGATACAGTCTCCGTCCCGAATCAGCCGGATTGCCTCATCGGCAGTCATTATTTCATACATGATGTAATTTCTCCTTATCCCAAATATTCTTACCGTTCATTATACACTATCTCAGGAAATCAATCATCATAAATTTACAAGAAAGGCTCCCAGCTGATTGCCTTCAACCAGCTGGGAGCCTTTCTTATAATATTCTTTTACGTAATTTAATTATGGCATAATTGAATTTGCACCATCCACAATTACGCTCTGACCTGAATAATAGCATGAATCTGGTCCTGCAAGGAATGCGATGACTGGAGCAATATCAATTTCAGGGTCTCCAAAACGTTTCATAGGATTTAAGTTTACCTGTTTTGCATATTCCTCCGGGAATTTCTCAGCCCATGCTTTTGCTGCAGGTGATTCTGCTCCTGGGAGTACGATATTTACACAGATTCCATACTGTCCCCATTCTTTTGCTGCAATCTTAGTCATACCTCGTAATGCTTCTTTATTAGAGCCATACGCTAACTGTCCTGCTATACCAAACATACCTGTTGCCGAAGCAAAGTTGATCACTCTTCCTTCGTGCTGTTCTTTCATATAAGGAAATGCTGCCTGCATATAGTTAAGAGAACCAATCACACCACTTTCCCAAGCTTTAAGCATATTGTCATATGTAGTATCCTCAACTGAAGCCGATGGAACGATTGCCTGTGCATTGTTTACAATAACATCTACTGTTCCGTATGTATCAGCTGCTGCTTTAACAACTTCTTCTACTCTTGCTCTGTCTGCTGAGTCGCAAGACATAGCGAAGCCTTCTCCACCAAGCTCTTTAATCTCAGCGATTGTCTGCTCGATTGGTTCAAGACGTCGTCCTGTTGCAACAATCTTTACTCCCCTCTTTGCAAGACAAAGTGCAATTCCTTTTCCAATTCCCTGTCCGGCTCCTGTTACGATGGCCACTTTTTCATTTAACTGTTTCATCTCAAAACCCTCCTATATGTACAATACTCAATAGGACAATTATAACATTTTTTGTTGATTATGCAATAGACTTTTTATAAAAGCAATATTTCTTTTATAAATTTTTACCAACTTTATAAGATTCTATCGTTCTCCATTTCATATAGCATATCTGCAACATTTATTGTGGATACTCTGTGGGATACCAGGACAGCCATTTTCATCCATTTTTTATTTCTTTTATCATTTCAACGTTTTTATATATTCTTTCTGCTTAGGAGCTATCCGATAACTCTCTACGCACTTTTGTATTGTTTTGTTATGCGTCCATACGTCCAGTTGTCTTTCCTCTAGAAACGGAATCACCTGTTCATACTGCTTTGCCAATGCTGTAGCAAAATACCATGCACGCATCATATTTACGTAATATTCTTCTGAACGGATTTCTGCAACTTTCCTGGCATATTCTATCCGGAATGTATCCTCAAGATAATATCTCATCAACATACCGATAGCAAATCGAATTGTATATGTATGTTCTGATTCAAGCCACTGATAGATTTTCTTTATAAATATGTCCAAATGTTTCCTGACAATTTTCATTGCAAGCATATCGCAAGTTGCCCAATTATCTATATATGGCAGAAAATATTCTAATTCATCCAGAGCACTATCATATTCTTTGATTTGCTCTATCAATAATCCATGCAAATTATTCTCTTCATAATATTGATGTGGAAGCACTGTTAAAAAAATTCTTGCTTTCTCTGTTTTTCCATATTCTTTTGCAAATGTCCGTAACTGCGGAGTTCTCACTCCTATGATTTTGTTCTTATCAATATTCGGCATCAGTCCTGCATGGAAATCCCTGTATTTTAAATCCTGCATCTCAAAAAGTTGCTCTTCCACTTCTTTAATTACCCATTCCTGTTCCAAATTTTTTACCTTCTTTTCACATTTTTCAAAGAAAAATAATCTATTAAAAAGTGTTATTACTTTCTAATAGATTATCTTTTTACTATTCTGGATACTCTACACCCTCCGGCAGTTCATCCCATTCATTTAATCCAAGATGCTGCTTAAACTTTGCCTGCTCCAAAGTCAGTTTTGGTAAATCATCTTCCAGATATTCCATCAATTCTCTGATTCCCTCACGAGTTACGTTATTTACTTCAAAAATCCGCTCGCATCCGGCATTTTCCATCCATTGTCTTACCATAGGAATGTTTGCATACGGCGAGTCAACTTTTGTAATAATTCCGATTAATGGACGTTGGATAAAAGAGCGACCTCCCGGTCCAAACAAATTAAACGGCTCATCCGCAGCTTGTACCATTGCGATTACATCTGCTTCAAATGAAAAACATGCCAATCCTACACTAAAATGCTTAGACTCTGCATACTCTCCCGGAGAATCAATCGTGTCATCTTCTGTGTTCGTATATTGTGTTTTAATATAGTGAAGTTCTTCCCCCTTCAATGCCTGTGTCAAAGAGGTTTTTCCTGCTTCACTTCTACCCATTAAAAATATTTTTTTCATCTTTTCACCTGATTCTCTTACTTTTTTAGCTTCGGTATACTTCGCAAGTTGCAAAGCCTAACTCTTCTTTAAAAAAGCGGACGACTTCCCCTACCGCAGTCTCTACTTCTGATAAACGACCAAGCAAGATTAATGTTCCACAAAATCGATCCATAAACCCGATTTCAACATGTGCACTCTTCATCGCCACATCAGCAGCCACTACAACAGCTTCCCACGGTGTAAATCGAAGAAGTCCTATTGTCTCTCCATTATGATCTTCACCTTGATGCACCCCGATATGTAAGCCAAGATTCTGATAAATGCATGGATCTGCCGGATTTAAGACATGTGCCATACAAACTTCTCTTCCCGGAACACGAACACGTGTCATGCGAAGCCGTTTTCCTTTCAAATCTTGATAATCATCATGGAACAGTTTTTCTAACAGTTCCTCTTTTGTCATTCGAGCCATTGCTGCACTTCCTATCTCTTTGTAATATTGCAGACTACATATCCAAGAGAATCTCTAAAATAATCTACAATTTCTGTCAATGCTGATGTCACATCAGAAATTTCTCCGGTAATGATCAAAGTCCCGGTAAAACGATCTGCAAATCCCAAATATACATTTCCACTTTTTACTGCGATATCTGATGCAATAACTGCAGACTCCGGTGGTGTCATATTCATAATTCCAATTGCAGATGAACGATAATCCACCTGTGGATTCAATCCTAATTTCTGATAAATAATTGGTGACGGACCTCCCATCACGTGTGCAAATGTAATTTCCTTTCCACATACAGTTTCCTGTACGATACGAATCTGTTCTTCATGCTCATTTGCCATCTCTTTGTACCTCTCCTTCTTAATTCTTTCATACACATTTTCTATCTAATTGCTGTTTTACAAAGTGAATGTTTATTTATTTGATTCTTCTCGAAGCCCCAATATACCTTCTACCAGAATCTTTACATCATCAAAAATATAATCAAATGCACCTGCCTGACACATATTGATTATAACCATTCCGATTGGCACTGCAACGATCATTCCAATCACGCTGCTCACACGATATCCGATATACAATAAAATCAATGTGACCAGAGGATTAAGCCCGACACTATCTGCTACCAATTTAGGCTGTAATAATTGTCTGGATACCTGGGTGATCGCATAAATTACGATTAACATAATAGCCATTGTATAATTACCCATAAAGAATTTATATACTGCCCATGGAATCATTGCTGTTCCTGTTCCGAAGAATGGAAGAAAATCCAAAAATGCTATTAAAAACGCAACAAGAACAAAATAGTTAATCCTAAGCATTGCAAAACCAACAGCTAATATTAAGAATACAATCCCCATTATTTTAAACTGGGCTTTAAAATATCCTCCTACTGCATATCGCAGATTATCCATAACCAGTTTCATCCTCTTCTCTACCGATGGCGGTGCAATCTTACATAACCATTGTATCACATCTTCACGCTGTACGGTAAAAAAATATGAAGACATCAATGCCATAATTAAGTATATCACATATGAAGGTAGTTTTTTAGCGAAATTGCCTGCTGCTTCCATTGTTGGTTCGCTTGCTTTTTTCACTAAATCCCCCATCATCTGATCCAGATTCACTATCGCTGTATTCCAACCATCCTGCACGCTTTCCGGAAGGCGTGAGAATAAACCTGATAATGTTCCTCCTATCTGGCGCAATCCGCTTTCTAACTGACTATACAGATCAGGTACGTTTTGTATCAAATCTCCAATTTCAAGTATTAATCTGCTGATTGCAAAATAAAATATGGCTACAATAATCGCAATAACCACGATTACAACTAATGCGGATCCCAATTTTTTTACTATATTAAATTTCTTTTCCAGCCAATTTACTACCGGCACCGCAATTGATGCAATGCACCATCCAACTACAAATGGCATAAAAAACAAAACGGCTTTTACTCCAATAAATATAAATGCAACCGTCGCTAATATGCTAAATAATAAGCTTACTGCCACTTGCCAATACGGGCGTTTCTTTTCCATACAGACACGTCACCTCGTTTTCATAATCTGCTATTATCTGCCCCTTGTTGCTCTATCACACTTGTTTTCATTAATTTATCTTATTCTTCTGCCTCTTCCTCATTGCCAAGATATTCTGTCTCCACAAGTTCCCAAATTTCATCCCGGCCTTGTTTTGTTACAGAAGAAAATGGAATAATCTTTGTTCCCGGAACTAAATTCAATCCCGTCTTTACCATTTTCACATGTTTCTGAACCTGACTTCTTTTCAATTTATCTAACTTTGTGGCAATAATAATCGGTTCAAAGCCCTGTTCAACAATCCAATCATACATCATCTTATCATTTGCAGATGGGTCATGACGGATATCTATCAACAAAAATACTGCTCTTAACTGTTTTGAACCATGAAGATATCTTTCAATTAATTTTCCCCATTCGATTTTGTCCTTCTCGGAAACCTTCGCATAGCCATATCCCGGAAGGTCCACAAGATACATTTCTTCATTGATATTATAAAAATTAATCGTCTGCGTTTTTCCTGGCGTTGCAGAAATTCTTGCATAAGATTTTCTGTTCATCAACGCATTGATCAAGGAAGATTTACCAACATTTGATTTACCTGCAAATGCAATCTCTGGCAGTTCATTTTCCGGGAGTTTACTTGTAATACCACATACTGTTTCCAGGTTAATATTTTTAATTACCATAACGTTCTCCTATATCATTTTTCTGTTTTACACCAATGCTTCTTTCAATACTTCATCCATAGATTCTACCGGAATAATTTCTAAGCCTTTTGTTATTTCAGAACTTAGTTCCTCCACGTCCACTTGATTTTCTTTTGGAACAAGCACAGTCTTAATTCCGGCATTCTTTGCAGCAAGTAATTTTTCTTTCAGTCCACCAATTGGAAGTACTCTTCCCCTTAAGGTGATTTCTCCTGTCATTGCCAGGTCTGCACGTACCTTTCTTGCTGTAATTGCAGATAAAATAGCTGTTGCCATTGTAATTCCCGCTGAAGGACCATCTTTTGGCACTGCGCCTTCCGGAATATGTACATGAATGTCGTGTTTTTCAAAGAAATCTGCAGCAATCTCGTATTTTTCACTAACTGAACGAATATAACTGATTCCTGCCCCAGCCGATTCTTTCATTACATCTCCAAGCTGTCCTGTCAAGGCAATCTCCCCTTTTCCTGGCATTACATTTACTTCTATTTGAAGTGTATCTCCACCGACACTGGTCCATGCAAGCCCTCGCACAATACCAACTTCATCCACTGGATTTGCCATCTGATATTTATACTTCTCTTTGCCAAGATATTTATGCAGATTCTTCTCTGTCACTGATATTTTCTTTTTATCCGTCGTAAGGATTTCTTTTGCTGTCTTTCTGCAAATATTGCCGATTTCACGCTCCATCTGTCTGACTCCGGCTTCCTTTGTATAATTTTCAGCAATCTTCCAGATCGCTCGTTTGCTGATTGATAATGTATCTGAAGTCAATCCATGTTTCTCTAACTGTTTTGGAATCAAATGTTCTTCCGCAATATGAAGTTTTTCGTTCTCTGTATAGCTACTGATTTCAATAATTTCCATTCTGTCTAACAATGGACGTGGTATCGTCTGAAGTGAGTTTGCCGTAGCAATAAACAGTACTTCTGACAAATCTAATGGCACTTCCATGTAATGATCCTGAAATTTACTATTCTGCTCGCTATCTAATACTTCAAGTAATGCAGAAAATGTATCTCCTTTATAGTCTGAACTGACTTTATCAATTTCATCCAGCAACATAACCGGATTTTTGACACCTGCAGTTTTTAAACCGTTCGCAATTCTACCAGGCATTGCTCCAACATAAGTTCTTCGATGACCACGGATTTCTGCCTCATCACGAACACCCCCAAGTGAAATCCTCACATAAGGTTTCTGAAGTGCTCTTGCAAGTGATCTTGCAATGGAAGTCTTTCCTGTTCCCGGAGGTCCAACCAAACAAAGTATCGGGCTTTCACCTTTTTTTGTCAATGTCCGCACCGCCAGAAACTCTAATACTCTTTCCTTTACTTGTTCAAGTCCATAATGATCTGTATCTAATATTTTTTCCGCATAAGCCAAATCAGTATTTTCTTTCACTGTCTTATTCCACGGCATTTCCAACAGTGTTTCAATATATGTGCGTATAACACCAATTTCTGCCGGAGAATTCATAGAGCTTTTGAATCTTTTGATTTCTTTAAATAATTTTTCTTTCACTTCTTTCGGTGCATTCAATTTCTTCGTTGCTGATTCAAATTCTTCTGCATCTGAAATTGTGGAATCTTCGCCAAGCTCTTCTCTGATTAACTTTAATTGTTCTCTTAAAATATACTCTCGCTGATGCTTATCTACACGTTCTTTTACTTTTGCACGTATCTCATCTTTAATCGCAATAATCTGTATTTCGTTTACAAGCTTAAAACAAAGTGTCTCATAACGTTGCTCAAATTCTGTTTGATTTAAAATATCCTGAAGTTCCATATATGGCAATGGAACATTTGCAGCAATCTCATCCACCAGTTTTTTTACATCTTGAATCTCTAAAATCCCTCCGATGGATTCTTTTGAAAATTTACCATTCTTTGCAGCGTATTCTACAAAAATGTCTTTCAATCCTCGTAACATGGCCTGATCGTCCAAAGTTTCAGGCATAGCTTCGTCATCTTCTATTATTTCTACTTCCGCCTGTAAATAAGGTGCATCATCACTCATATTTATCAAACGGCCCCGCACCTCACCTTCTACAAGTACACGCATTATTTGCTTTGGTAATTTCATAATTTGTTTTACTGTTGCAATTGTACCTATTTCAAATACGTCTTCTTGTGTCGGTTTCTCTGTCTCTATACTTTTTTGTGAAACCAGAAAAATTTTCTGTTCCTCTGCCATTGCCTCCTGTACAGCTGCGATAGAGCTTTCTCTGCTCACATCAAAGTGTACTATCATTTCCGGCATAATGGTAAGCCCTCGAAGGGGTACCATAGGAAGATTTAATCTTTGTTCTGCCATCTTAATATCTCCTTATGTATCTCTATTTATAAACCAGTATCTGGTTAATTTTCGTATTTATTATAACTCTCATCTATATAAAAAGGAAGCGGATACCCAGTATTCACCTAGTTACCCGCCTCTCGTTATCTTTTTGCAGTCAAGCTGCTAAATTCTGATTCATCTGTTGTTGCCAGAATCACCTTACAAGCAACAATATTATGCACTTTCAGATGTCAAAAATGACTGACGCTCTTCTCCGTCACGTTGATACAACGGCTTGCTTTTCCCATTAACAACATCTTTTGTGATTCTGCATTCTTTAATGGTTTCATCTGATGGAACTTTAAACATTGTATCCATCATAATGTCTTCCATAATTGCACGCAGACCTCTGGCTCCTGTTTTTCTAGCCATTGATGTTTCCGCAATTGCATTCAGAGCCTCACGATCAAATTCCAAATTCACGCCATCCAGCTCCAGTAATTTCTGATACTGTTTAACAATAGAATTCTTCGGTTCTGTCATAATACGAACCAATGCTTTCTGATCAAGCATATCTAATGAAACTGTAATTGGTAATCTACCTACCAATTCTGGAATTAAACCAAACTTTGTTAAATCCTGCGGTAAAATCTGCTTCAGCAAGACATCTACATCGTATTCGTGCTGTAATGCAATCTCTGCATTAAATCCAATAGATTTTTTATCCAGACGAGTCTCAATGATCTTCTCAATTCCTTCAAATGCTCCGCCACAAATAAAAAGTATATTTGTAGTATCAATCTGAATCAATTCCTGATGAGGATGTTTTCTTCCTCCCTGTGGTGGTACAGAAGCAACTGTTCCTTCAATAATCTTTAAGAGTGCCTGCTGTACTCCCTCTCCCGATACATCTCGGGTAATTGACGGATTTTCAGATTTTCTTGTAATCTTATCAATCTCATCAATATAAATAATTCCATGCTCTGCACGCTCAATATCTCCATCCGCTGCCTGAATGACTTTGAGAAGAATATTCTCAACATCTTCTCCAACATATCCGGCCTCTGTCAATGCAGTTGCGTCTGCTATTGCAAATGGAACATTTAATATTTTTGCAAGGGTCTGTGCAAGAAGTGTCTTTCCACACCCAGTTGGTCCAAGCATTAAAATGTTACTCTTTTGAAGTTCTACTCCTAAATCCTGACCTGCCATAATCCTCTTATAATGATTATAAACAGATACTGCCAGCACTTTTTTCGCCTCATCCTGACCAATTACATAATCATCCAAAAACGCCTTAATTTCTTCCGGTGTTAAAAGATTAATATCAGAGAATCTGTTTCTCTCTTCATATTCAAATTCTTCTTCGATAATCTCAGAACAAACTTCAACACACTCATCACAGATGTAGGAGCCATTTGGACCTGCAATTAACTTGCGTACCTGGTTCTGTGTTTTATTACAGAAAGAACATCTGACTGTATCATCACCGATTTTTCCTGCCATACTACTCTCACCTCATATTGCACTCACTTCTTAGTGATTTGCAATTACTTCATCAATTAATCCATATTCTTTCGCTGCCTGTGCAGACATAAAGTTATCTCTTTCTGTATCCTTCTGGATAACTTCTAAAGGCTGTCCTGTATTGGCTGCCAAAATCTCATTTAATTTCTGACGTGTGCGCAAAATATGTTCTGCGGCAATCTGAATCTCTGTTGCCTGTCCCTGCGCTCCGCCTGATGGCTGATGGATCATAATCTCTGCATTTGGAAGTGCAAAACGTTTTCCTTTTGTACCTCCTGAAAGAAGAAATGAACCCATACTTGCAGCCATGCCGATACATACTGTAGATACATCACATTTGATATACTGCATTGTATCATAAATTGCCATCCCGGCTGTCACAGATCCACCTGGACTGTTGATATACAGCTGTATGTCTTTATTTGGATCATCTGCTTCCAGGAAAAGAAGCTGTGCCACAATAATATTTGCAGACACATCTGTTACTTCTTCTCCCAAAAAGATAATTCTATCTTTTAACAGTCTAGAATAGATGTCGTAGGAGCGTTCTCCTCGGCTTGTCTGTTCAATGACATATGGTACTAAACTCATAAGACTGTCAGCTCCCTTCTATATTCGCATCTTAGCCTTCTACTGATGCATCTGTAATCAATGTTACAGCTTCCTGAACTGCGATATCCTCTTTCATCTGAGCAGCTTCTGCTTCTCCCATGTACTCTTTGAGTTTATCAAATTCCATCTGATATGCATCTGCCATCTTCTGGATTTCTTCATCTAAACGTTCGTCAGATACTTCGATGTTCTCAGCTTTTACAATTGCTTCGAGAACAAGTCTTGTTTTGATTCTCTTAACAGCCTGTGGCTCGAACTCTTCCATCATCTTTTCCTGTGTCAGTCCTGTGAACTGGAAGTACTGCTCTACTGTCAGTCCCTGCTGCTGGATACGACGTGCAAAATCATCTGCCATCTGTCTTACCTGAAGATCGATCATTGGCTGTGGAATATCCATCTCTGCATTCTCGATTGCCTGCTCTACTGCCTGATCTTCTTTCTTTGCTTTTCCTTCAGATTCTTTTCTGTCTTTGATTTTCTGTTTTACTTCTGCTCTGTATGCTTCCATTGTTTCGCACTCAGATACTTCTGATGCAAATTCATCGTCAGCTTCTGGAAGCTCTTTTGCTTTGATAGCATGTACTGTACATTTGAATACAGCATCTTTACCAGCAAGTTCAGCTGCCTGATACTCTTCTGGGAATGTTACTTTTACTTCAACTTCTTTATTGATCTCAGCTCCGATCAGCTGCTCTTCAAATCCTGGGATAAATGAACCGGAACCGATTGTCAATGGATAGTCTGTTCCTTTTCCACCCTCAAATGCAACACCGTCTACGAATCCTTCAAAGTCAAGTGTTACGATATCTTTATCTTCAACTGCACGATCTGTTACTTCAACAGTTCTTGCATTACGCTCACGCTCTTTTTCGATTTCCTCGTCTACTTCTTTCTGTGTAACTCTTGTAGAATATTTGTCTACTTTAAGTCCTTTATACTCACCAAGTTTTACTTCTGGTTTTGTAGCTACTTCTGCTGTGAAAATGAAATCTTTTCCTTTTTCTAACTGTACGATATCGATAGATGGCTGTGAAACGATATCTAATTCACACTCATCATATGCTTTTCCATATGCTTCAGAGATCATCTTGTTTGCTGCTTCATCATAGAAGATTTCAGCTCCATACATTTTTTCAATCATCTGGCGTGGCACTTTACCTTTACGGAATCCTGGGATATTGATTTTCCCACGCTGTTTTAAATAAGCAGCCTGTAAAGCTTTCTCTACCTCTTCTGCTGCAACTTCGATAGTAAGTTTTGCCATGTTATGTTCTAACTTTTCTACCTGTAAACTCATCTTTACTTCCTCCTTGATTTGTATCTTCTCAGCAGACTATGCATGCTGATTGATATTCTTTTATATTCGAAGACCCTATAGATCTCAACGCATGTTGTGCCTGCTGACATTCTATTGCACAACCCTGTTTATGCGTTTTTACACGAAATGTTTATCAGCCAGTTACTAATATACATTCGCAGTCATTGAAACAGTATAGCACAAACATCCCCTTATTTCCAGTGTTTTTTGCTGTTTTCTTAGCTTTTTGAATAATTTTTATACAAATAAAATAGATTCTTTTACTTCATTTGCTGCTTTTGCTCCGCATAAAACTTCTGTCAGCTTTAATGCGAATGGAATTGCTGTTCCCATTCCCCTGCTTGTAACAATGTGTCCGTCTTGTACAACCGGTTCAAACACAACTTCGGCACCTGTAAGCTGAGCCTCAAATGATGGATAACAGCAAGCTCTTCTTCCTTCCAAAATTCCATACTTCCCAAGCACACTCGGAGCCGCGCATATAGCAGCGATGTTCTTCTTCTCATTATGAAAATCTTTCAAAATGTTCTGCACCCCTTTATGCTCACCCAAATGTAACGTTCCCGGCATTCCACCCGGAAGAACCAGCATATCTGCTACGCTAAAATCAGCCTCATCAAACATTTGATCTGCTTTTATGTTAATCCCATGTGCTCCATGAATATCAAGAGTATCCATAATTGAAACTGTCGAAACTTCTACCTTTGCTCTTCTCAAAATATCAACAACCGTCAAACCTTCTATTTCTTCAAATCCGTCTGCTAAAAATACACATACTTTTTTCATTGTACCATTCCTCCTCCGCAATTTAATTTAACAGTAATATTTTAATATACTCTTTCCGAACTAACAAGAATCTTTGGCTTTTTTATTGAAATTAATCCCATTAAACCTTAAAATCATGTATATACTATAACTACACTTACTTATAAACATTAGGAGATTACCATGGAAATTGAACGAAAATATTTAATTGATGCCACAAAACTGCCTTTTTCACCTGAAGATTATCCTGTTCATCACATCGAACAAGGATATTTGTGCACGGAGCCTGTTGTACGCATCCGCAAAGACAATGAAGATTATTTTCTTACCTACAAATCAAAAGGGCTGATGAGCCGGGAAGAATATAATCTCCCACTCACTAAAGATGCTTACAACCACTTAAAATCTAAAGTTGATGGTCGAATTATTTCAAAAAAACGCTATGTGATTCCTTTGTCACGTTTTATTACGCGAGGTACCTACTCCGATTTAAAAATCGAATTAGATATTTTTTCTGAAGATTTACAAGGGCTGGTTCTTGCAGAAGTAGAATTCCAAGACGAAGAAAGCGCACTTTCTTTTATACCTCCTGTATGGTTCGGCGAAGATGTAACATTTTCTTCTGAATACCATAACAGTAATTTAAGTCAGCGCACCGTTTTGTAATCATTTGTTTACATTTTACGTTTTTGCTCATTTTTGTTGCGTATGATTCTTTCCTTATTGGAAATTGATATAATAATCATATTAATTTTCAACAAGGAGGAGCATCGTGGCGAACTTACAGCTTGCAAAAAATTTACGAAAATACCGCAAAGCACGTGGTTATACACAGGACAAACTGAGCAAGTATCTTAACATCTCACGCCAAGCTTACTCTAATTATGAAAGAGCTAATCGTGATCCGGATATTGGATTGTTAATCAGACTATGTGAGCTTTATAACGTTTCAATGGAAGAACTCATCATTAAACCTTTTAACCAAACCTATATCATCCATGAATCAGGAGATTATCATTTTGCTATCGAAGGAAAATCTAATGATTCCATTATTTTGATGCAAGATGAGATTGATTTGATTTTAAAATATCGTGATTCTTCTTCTGACACACGTGCCATGATTCATACGTTATTAGATTCAGCAAATGCATCGCACTAGGCAAAAGAACCATAAGACTTACTTTTTCCAAGTAAATCTCATGGTTCTTTTATATCTTTAAACTATCTTTTGTATCTCATAAATCCATTGTTCTTATTCTTCTATACGGATCATATGGATGATTCCCGGAAACTCTGCTGATTTTTCTTTATAACTTCCTTCTGTCATCTCTTCCGTAACAAAGCCGAACTCACCATTCAATCCATCTACTTTCACAATTGAAATCGGACCAAATGAGCTCTCCAAATGTGCCTTCATAGCTTCGGCATCACCTTTGATTCGAACAAAAAATTTCTTACTCGTATTATCAAGTGGAAGAAGCTCTAACTTCTCATTTTTCCACATTGTCATGATATTACGATTCAAATGTTTTGCCTCATCAACAACATCTGCGACAACTGCACTCGCTGTTGGAAGTTTACCCGCTCCACTTCCGTAGAACATTGCATCTCCAAGAACATTTCCATGAACAAAAATCGCATTGAACACATCATTTACATTGTAAAGAGGATGCTCTTTATGCAGTAATGCCGGAGCTACAATTGCATGCAAATGATCGTTGTCTCTTTTACTTGACGCAAGTAATTTAATCGTCATTCCCATTTCTTTTGCATACATCATGTCTTCTTTTGTGATATTTGTGATACCTTCTGTATAAATATCTTCAAAATCAACCTGCTGTCCTGAAATTAAAGAAGATAAAATCGCGATTTTACGACACGCATCATAGCCTTCTACATCTGCTTCCGGATTTCGCTCTGCGTATCCTTTATCCTGCGCTTCTTTTAAAACTTCTGCATAATCTGCACCTTCATAGAACATTTTGGAAAGCATATAATTTGTTGTTCCATTCAAAATACCTGTTATTTCTTCAATTTCATCTGCTGTCAATGAAGAGTTCAAAGGACGGATGATCGGAATTCCGCCTCCAACGCTTGCTTCAAACAAGAAGTTAATATTCTTATCGCGGGCAATAGACAATAATTCTGCTCCATGCTTAGCTACCAATGCTTTATTTGATGTTGCAACACTCTTTCCAGCCTGAAGGGAACGTTTTACGAAAGTATATGCAGGCTCAATTCCGCCCATTACCTCGACTACGATTTGTACATCCGGATCTTCTACGATCACGTTGAAATCATGTACCAATTTTTCCTGTATCGGATCTCCCGGAAAATCTCTCAGATCCAGAACATACTTCACATTCAACTCATCCCCGATTCTTTGGTTAATCCGTTCATGATTGGTATGAATGACTTCAACTACTCCTGATCCTACTGTGCCATAACCTAATACTGCTATATTTACCATTTCATTCTCCCTTTCTTGCTATACACATCTATCATCTAATTCGCACTCAAATATGCATTAATAAACGGATCCAGATAGCCATCCATAACTGCATTCACGTTACTGATTTCTTCGTTCGTTCTGTGATCTTTTACCATTGTATATGGCTGCATAACATATGAACGAATCTGATTGCCAAATCCAATATCCTTTACTTCACCGCGGATACCTGACATCTTGTCCGCCTGCTCCTGCTGTTTCAGCAAATATAATTTTGCTTTCAACATCTGCATTGCTTTATCTTTGTTCATATGCTGTGAACGCTCATTTTGACACTGTACTACAATTCCCGTTGGCAAATGCGTAATTCGAATTGCAGAAGATGTTTTATTAATGTGCTGTCCACCGGCTCCGCTGGAACGATACGTGTCAATTCGAAGATCATCATCGTTAATCTCAACTTCAATATCCTCTTGAATATCCGGAATCACGTCGCAAGATGCAAACGAAGTCTGTCGTTTACCTGCTGCATTAAATGGTGAAATACGCACAAGACGATGCACACCCTTTTCGGAGCGCAGATATCCATATGCATTTTCTCCCTGAATTTCAATTGTTACACCTTTTATTCCTGCCACATCGCCTTCCAGATAGTCAAGCACTTCTACTGAATATCCTTTTTTCTCGGCCCAACGTGTATACATACGATACAGCATACTGGCCCAGTCACAGGATTCCGTTCCGCCTGCTCCTGCATGAATCGTCAGGATTGCACTGCACTTATCGTATTCTCCTGTAAGAAGCGTCTGTATTCTCAACTCTTCAAACTCTTCTTTAAACCGCTCCAGATCCTCTTGTATCTCTTGTATCGTATCGTCATCAGGTTCTTCTTCACTCATCTCTATCAGAAGACCGATATCCTCATAATCTGTAAACATTTGTTCAATCTGTTTTACAGAATCCTGGAGTCCTCTCAAATATTTCATTGTCTGCTGAGATTCCTCCGGATTATCCCAAAATCCAGGTTCTTCAATTCTTCTTTCTAATTCTTCGATTCGTTCTTTCTTTGACGCTAAGTCAAAGTGAATCCCTCAAATCTTTCAGCGGTTCTTCATATGCTGTCAACGTCTGTTTCAACTCATCTAACAAAACCACCTTATTCACCTCTTTCATTTTTTATAATTGCTTTAAAAATTATACGATTTTTCTTCCACAGCACTGTTTGTATTTCTTTCCACTTCCGCATGGACATGGATCATTTGGATATATTTTCTTCTCTTCACGTTTTTTCGGAGCTCGTACAGCGGTTTCATCTTTATTCGTTCCTGTCACTTTCGCAACCTGCTCACGCTCTACTTTCTGCTCAACACGGATATTAAACAACGTCTTGATCGTCATCTCTGCGATAGCATTCGTCATTTCGCCGAACATATCATATCCCATCATTTTATATTCTACCAGCGGATCTCTCTGACCATATGCCTGAAGACCGATTCCCTGACGCAGCTGATCCATATCATCAATGTGATCCATCCATTTTGCATCGATTACTTTTAACAATACAACCCGTTCCATCTCTCGGATCTGTTCCGGTTCCGGGAATTCTGCTTCTTTACCTTCATATGCCTTAACAGCTTTTTCTTTCAATAAATGCTTCAGTTCCTTCTGCTGCATGTCTTCAATTTCTTTTGCTGTAGGGAATTTTAATTGTGGAATAACATCATGAAGTGAAACTTCAAGTCCTGTCAAATCCCATTCTTCCGGATCTACATCCGGTGACACACAGCGGTCGACCAGATTTTCCACATATTCCGTGATCATATTATAAACTGTATCGCGCATACTCTCGCCATCCAGAACGCGGCGTCTCTCTTCGTAAATGATTTCACGCTGTTCATTCATAACCTGGTCGTATTCCAATAAATTCTTACGAATTCCATAGTTATTGCTCTCAATTTTCTTCTGCGCCTTTTCTATTGCATTAGAAAGCATCTTATGTTCAATCTGCTCTCCGTCTTCTACACCCAAAGTGTTAAATACGGACATCAATTTTTCGGAACCGAATAATCTCATCAGATCATCTTCCAAAGAAATATAAAAGCGAGACTCTCCCGGATCACCCTGACGACCTGCACGACCACGCAGCTGATTATCAATACGACGAGATTCATGACGTTCTGTACCAATAATCTTCAATCCACCTGCTGCCTTTGATTCATCATCCAGCTTAATATCCGTACCACGGCCAGCCATGTTTGTAGCAATTGTAACAGCTCCATGTATTCCGGCATCTGCTACAATCTCAGCTTCCTGTTCATGGTATTTTGCATTCAAAACATTGTGAGGGATTCCCTCTTTTTTCAACATCTTGCTAAGTAACTCTGATACATCAATTGTAATTGTACCTACCAGAACAGGCTGGCCTGTTGCATGCGCTTCTTTTACTGCCTCTACAACAGCCTTATACTTTTCCTCTTTTGTCTTATAAACAGCGTCATCTAAATCCTTTCTCTGAACCGGAAGGTTTGTTGGAATTTCGATAACGTCCATTCCATAAATATCTCTAAATTCTTTTTCCTCTGTCAAGGCAGTACCTGTCATACCGCTCTTTTTCTCATATTTATTAAACAAATTCTGGAATGTAATCGTTGCAAGAGTTTTGCTTTCTCTCATCACTTTTACATGTTCTTTAGCCTCGATTGCCTGATGAAGACCATCTGAATAACGACGTCCAGGCATAATACGTCCTGTAAACTCATCGACAATAACAACCTCTCCCTCTGGTGTCACCACATAATCCTGATCACGGAACATAAGATTATGTGCACGCAATGCAAGAATGATATTATGCTGAATCTCAAGATTTTCCGGATCGGCAAGGTTTTCAATATGGAAGAATTTCTCTACCTTCTTCACACCATCTTCAGTCAGGTTTACTGACTTCTCTTTCTCATTTACAATATAGTCACCTGTTTCCTCGATATCTTCTCCCATGATGGCATTAATCTTAGAGAATTCACCACTTGCCTCTCCACGTTCCAACTGACGCGCAAGAATATCACAGGCTTCATATAATTTTGTTGATTTACTGCTCTGTCCGGAAATAATCAATGGTGTTCTTGCCTCATCGATCAATACTGAATCGACCTCATCAATAACTGCAAAATTCAATCCGCGTTGTACAAGCTGCTCTTTATAAATAACCATATTATCTCTCAGATAATCAAATCCAAGCTCGTTATTGGTTACATAAGTGATATCACAATCGTAAGCTGCACGTCTCTCTTCACTTTCCATGCTATTGAGAACCACTCCGACTGTCAGTCCTAAAAATTGATGTACTTTTCCCATCCACTCCGCATCACGTCTTGCGAGATAATCATTGACTGTTACAATGTGAACGCCTTTTCCGCTCAATGCGTTCAAATAAGCAGGTAATGTAGAAACCAGTGTCTTACCTTCACCTGTTCTCATCTCTGCAATTCGTCCCTGATGTAAAATAATACCACCAATCAACTGTACACGATAATGTTTCATACCAAGACTTCTATAAGCCGCTTCACGTACTGTTGCATATGCTTCCGGTAAAATATCGTCTAATGTTTCCCCCTCATTCAGACGTTGTTTAAATTCTTTTGTTTTTCCTCTCAGTTCCTCATCAGAAAGTGCCTGCATCTGTGAATCCAATGCTTCAATCTGATCAACTATTGGATATATTCGTTTTAATTCGTTTTCACTATGTGTACCAAATATTTTCTGTATTAAACCCATAATCAGTAGTGTACTCCTTGTCTAATTTTACTCTGTTCTCCATTTTATCACTAATTGAGCTTAAATTCAATTACTGTTTCGTACAGTTTTGTATACTGCTTTTAACAATTTCGCGATATGATATTGATCCGCCAAATAAATCCAATGCACTTCCTATCGTATAATCCAATTTTCCGCCACAGGCTTCTTCAAATTTCTTCAAATCATCTATACTTCCAATACCCCCGGCATATGTAATCTTTGTACCATTCCACTTTCCGAGCATTTCGACGAGTTCCAGCTCCACTCCTGATGATTTTCCCTCTACATCCACACCATGGATTAGAAATTCATCACAATATTCTGCCAATTCATCTAGTGTTTTTTCATTCAATTTCACTTCCGTAAATGTCTGCCAACGATTTGTCACAACATAATAATCATTGTTTTTTTTGCGACAGCTCAAATCCAATACTAACTTTTCTTTTCCTGCTTCCTGCAATAACTTCTGTAAATTATCTTGATGAAATTTCCCATCTTGAAATACATAAGAAGTTACAATCACATGACTTGCACCTGCCTGCAAATATTCCTGTGCATTTTCCGCTGTTATCCCGCCACCGATCTGCATGCCTTTCGGATATGCCTGTAATGCTGATAGTGCTTGCTTTTTTGTCTCTTTATAATATTCTGAAGTCGGAGGATTCAGTAAAATAATATGTCCTCCTGACAATCCGTCTTTCTGATACATCTTTGCGTAATATGCAGCATCCAACTCTGAAGAGAAATTCGTTTTTGCTGTATCCCCTTTATCGCAAAGTGAACCGCCAACAATCTGTTTTACTTTTCCGTTATGTATATCAATACAAGGTCTGAATTTCATGGTATAATCCGCCTTTCTGCCTTTTAAATACTATTTCACATCATTTTGTGTCTCAACCACTTCACCATTTTATCATAGTAAAGTCAAAAAAGGAAGAGAAAACCAAATATCAGTTTCTCTCCCTCTATGTTACATGTTATTACTTTTAACGCATTTGCAAACGACTTTTTCTATCGTACTGTACCCTTATCCGTTGCTCCATTATCAGTCATATCATCTACTGCATCATCAATTCCCTCGGTCACATCATTTACTGCATCATCGATAATACCATCTCCATCCTTATCAGCCTTTGTATCAGCTCCTTGATCCGTAGTATTATTATTTCCCTGATCCGCAGCATTCATTCCGGTGTTTGTTGTTCCACATGCAGTCATACTTCCCATCAACAATACACTGACAACTAATAATATCGCCGTTTTCATTTTCTTCATTTTGATTCTTCCTTTCCATAAAAAATCTTGTACACTTACTATGTACTTTTTTATCGTTTTTATGTTTGGAAAAATCTTCCAAAAGAAAAATTTCTATAGATATACAACTTTATAGTTTTTCTTTCAATTCACCACTGCGATAAGCCGCCAACAGTACTTCCAAATCTGCTATCTGTTCTTTTAATTCTTTTCCGACATCGGTATTTTCAACAAGACTTCTTTGTACAACACGGCGGATCACCATACTTTCTGAATGAATATCACTTTCTTTTTCAATCGCAGATTCTGTTGATTCAAATGGTTCGTGCGCAACAAGCAACAATCCATAAGAATTGTAGATTAATGTATATCCGGCAATTCCTGTTTCTCGTTGATAAGCTTTTGAGAATCCACCATCAATTACCATGACTTTACCATTACATTTCACAGGACTTTCCCCGTTTTTTCTTTTAACCGGAACATGTCCATTAATAATATGCGTATCATCTGATTCAAAATCCAACCCAAACTCTTTCATAATAGATGCAATTACTTTTTCATTTTCTATATATTGATAGTATGGATTTTTCACCTCTGTATGAGTTTCTTTCTCCGCAAGAAAATATCGTTCGAAGGTTGCCATTTTATCCTTTCCAAACAATGGTGAATTCGGATTCAGCCAGATATACCACATGATATCTTTTCCGTTTTCACAATCCTCTCTGTTAACTGCGAAAAATCCTTTTCTTACATAACGCTCTAATGCATCATACAAAGACTTGCCTTTGAATTTTTTACTAAACAATGTTACTTCTTTCAAAGTTCCATCTTCATTTAATGGTACACACCCATGATACAACAAGTTATTGTTGTAGACCTTATACAAACTTCCTTTCGAAAGTAGAAAATGCATATGTTCCTGCAGTTTTTCGCATCCGGTAAACGCACGTTCCAATCGTTCCATTACATCTTCCTCGTCTGCCGATAACTGATATGGGTTCTTTGGATCGATCGTTGGGAAGTTTGTATCCAGCAATTTATACTCTTTTCCATCTAACGTAATAGTCCCTTTTTCATAATCAATCCGATGTAAAAGGGCGCGCTCTTCCAACCCAAATCCCGGCTGACGTCTGATTGTCTGTCCTTCAATTTTAAACTGAATAATTGAAATTGCTTTATGCATTCTCATATTCAGCTCCATCTCTGCCCTATTTGGATTGTCCGAACCTTTCAGCTTAAAGCAATCACACGGATCATCTCCATATACCTGAAGTGCAAATGTCGCTAATGGAAGGAGATTAATTCCATATCCATCTTCAAGAATATCCAAATTGCCATAACGTGCACAAATTCGGATTACATTCGCAATACATGCTAATTGTCCTGCCGCAGCTCCCATCCATACAACATCATGGTTGCCCCACTGAATATCCAGTGAATGATAACTCATCAGCTTATCCATAATAATATGTGGTCCCGGTCCTCTGTCATAAATATCTCCTACAATATGCAAATGATCTACAACCAGGCGCTGGATCAATGATGAAATCGCAATAATAAATTCTTCCGCCCGTCCAATTCGAATGATCGTCATTATAATCTCATTATAATAAGATTCTTTATCATTTATTTCTGAACGTTCTGTAATCAATTCTTCTATAACATAAGCAAAATCTTTTGGCAGTGCTTTCCTTACTTTGGAACGAGTATATTTGCTTGCTGCCCTCTTACTCACTTCAATCAAACGATACAGATTAATCTTGTACCAATCCTCCATATTTGATTCTGTCTTCTTTACTTGAGCTATCTTATCTTTCGGATAATAAATCAATGTTGCGAGGGATTGCTTATCCCTGCTGCTCAATGTATTTCCAAAAACATCATTAATTTTTCTCCTCACAGATCCCGAGCCATTCTTTAGTACGTGAGAAAACGCCTCATACTCTCCATGAACATCTGTAATAAAATGTTCTGTACCCTTTGGCAAATTCAAAATTGCCTGTAAATTGATAATCTCTGTAGATGCTGCTGCTATCGTTGGATATAGATCAGACAAACGATCCAGATACCTTTCTTCCAAATTTCTCATAAACGATTCCTTTTCCCCTGAGTTCATCTAACCTCAAGAACCTGTTTTTTATTTTTTATTCTATTAAAATGCAATTACGTCACTCATATCGTACATTCCAGCCGGTTTGCCTGCCAGATATTTTGCAGCTTCAACAGCCCCTTTTCCAAATACACTTCTGGAATATGCTGTGTGTTTAAACTCAATCACTTCATCTGTTCCGGCAAAAATCACTTCATGCTCTCCGACAATTGTTCCGGCACGAACTGCTGAAATACCAATTTCTTTTGAGTCGCGTTTCTGACGCACCTGGCTTCTGTCATAAACATAGTTGTATTCATTATTCAATGCATCATTAATAGAGTCTGCAAGTGCAAGTGCTGTTCCACTTGGCGCATCCAGTTTTTGATTGTGATGTTTTTCTACTAATTCAATATCATATCCTGCCGGTGCCAGCACCTTAGCGGCATCCTTCAAGAGCTTTAACAAAAGATTAATTCCCATAGACATATTCGCAGATTTTAAAATTGCAACTTTTTCAGAAGCTTCTTTAATTTTCTGCAGCTGTTCCTCTGAATAACCCGTCGAACAAATTACCGCCGGCACTTGCTTACTTATACAATAAGCCAACAATCCTTCCAATGCTGCAGCATTCGAAAAATCAATCACCACATCAACTTCTACATCACAATCTGCAAAACTTTTGAATACCGGATATGTATTCGAAATTCCAGTATAAGTATCTATTCCTGCCACGATTTCAACCTGCTCATCCTCTTTTACAAGACCTGTTATCATCTGTCCCATCTTTCCATTGCATCCACTCATCAAAACTCTTATCATGTTTCTATCCTCCTGTATTTCACTGCGTTCTAGTCTTTTTAACCCATATTCTGTCACTAAGTATGGCTGATAGCTTTTTATGTATTTAATCACTACTAACAAAAAGGATATCATATTTGAAGCAATTCCTCAAGAAATGATATCCTTTTAACGATCCCTTTTACCTAAAACAGATTACTGACCAATTTATATTATATAATATCAGCTTACTTTTTGTTTCTTATTCTATACATTCTAATTTGCTTACGGAAACTTCATATGCTGTTCTTGTTTCAGTTTCTGCCTCGGATAATTTTTTCACATAATTTCTGCTTTGAATTCTTCCAAGCAATTGTACGTGTTCTCCAACCTCAAATCCCGAAGCATATCTTGCATTTCTTCCCCAGCATATACAAGGAATATAATCTGATTTTCCATAAGGTCTGTTTACAGCCAGAAGCAAATCTGCAATTTCTCTTCCCAACGGAGTTTTTCTGTAAATTGGTTTTTTACAAATGTATCCTTCTAATAGGATATGATTTGTCTTCGCTCCATCCAGTTCTTCATCTACAAATTCCAGTTCACGGACAAACACAGACAATACCAATCGATTTTTTTGTTCTTCATGCCGGTTATACGAACGGAACTGCCCGGATACTTTAATAAATTCCCCGGTATAGTCCTGATTTACATCAATCAAACGTTCCGATATTGTGAGCGGAATCCGATCTTCCGAATTGCTCAATCGCTTCACCATAACATCCATTACATAAAATCCTTCTCCAAACACCTCATGGCTATATGTAAGAGGTGAAGCAACCTCTCCCATAATTGTTACCTGATTATTTTCAATAATCTTATCTGACATAATTTGTAATTCTCCCTTCCTCTTCGCGGTATTTTTAAGTCATTACTAAATCTATGTTCTTTAACACCTTTTTTAGAACAAATTTATCCCAAAATCGCTCGACAGCCGAAAACGACTTTTTTCGCAGACATATTTTTTACATATATAGGTATTGTAAATTTGAAATTTTGTGATAGAATAAAAAAGTTGTAACTTTATCATGATGTATTTAGGAAAGTGTGTGAAGCTATGAAAACAAAACGAGAAGATGTTAGAAATATTGCAATTATCGCTCACGTAGACCACGGCAAGACAACTCTGGTCGATGAGCTTTTAAAACAAAGCGGTGTATTCCGCGAGAATCAGGAAGTTGCTGAACGTGTCATGGACTCTAATGATATTGAGCGTGAACGTGGAATTACAATCCTGTCTAAAAATACTGCTGTATATTATAAAGGAACAAAAATCAATATCATCGATACACCGGGACATGCTGATTTCGGTGGTGAAGTAGAACGTGTATTAAAAATGGTAAATGGTGTTATTCTTGTTGTAGACGCATTTGAAGGTGCAATGCCACAGACAAAATTTGTACTGCGTAAAGCATTGGAATTAAATCTTCCGGTTATCGTATGTATCAATAAGATTGATAGACCTGAAGCCAGACCTGATGAAGTTATTGATGAGGTTCTGGAACTTTTTATGGATTTGGATGCATCTGAGGAGCAGTTAGATTGTCCATTTGTTTATGCATCTGCAAAAGCAGGTATTGCTGTGCTTGATCTTTCTGACGAAGAAAAAGATATGCAGCCTTTATTTGAAACAATCATTGATTATATTCCTGCTCCTGAGGGAGATCCAGAGGCTTCAACTCAGGTTTTGATCAGTACTATTGATTATAATGAATATGTAGGTCGTATCGGAGTCGGTAAGGTAGATAATGGAACAATTTCTGTAAATCAGGATGTTGTTGTTGTAAACCATCATGATCCGGATAAACAGCAGAAGGTTAAAATCAGCAAATTATATGAATTTGATGGATTGAATAAAGTAGAAGTAAAAGAAGCTACTATTGGTTCCATCGTTGCTATTTCCGGAATTTCAGATATTTCTATTGGTGATACAATTTGTTCTCCTGATAACCCGGTTGCTATCCCATTCCAGAAGATTTCTGAGCCTACAATTTCTATGCAGTTTATCGTAAACGACAGCCCTTTTGCAGGACAGGAAGGTAAATTTGTAACTTCCCGTCACCTCCGTGATCGTTTACTTCGCGAATTAAACACAGATGTAAGTCTTCGTGTAGAAGAAACAGAAAACGCCGACAGTTTTAAGGTTTCTGGACGTGGAGAATTACATTTATCTGTTTTAATCGAAAACATGCGCCGTGAAGGTTATGAATTTGCAGTCAGCAAAGCAGAGGTATTATATAAAACAGATGAAAACGGAAAGAAACTCGAGCCTATGGAGCTTGCTTACGTTGATGTACCGGATGAGTTTACCGGAACAGTTATTGATAAATTAAGCCAGAGAAAAGGTGAACTCCGCAGTATGGGAATGTCCAATGGAGGATATACTCGTCTTGAGTTCTCTATCCCAGCTCGTGGACTGATTGGATATCGTGGAGAATTTATGACAGATACAAAGGGAAATGGTATCTTAAATACAAGTTTCGAAGGTTATGCTCCATATAAGGGCGATATTCAGTATAGAAAACAGGGTTCCCTCATCGCTTTTGAGACAGGTGAATCTGTAACTTATGGTCTCTATAGTGCTCAGGAACGCGGAACATTATTTATCGGTGCCGGAGAAAAAGTATATTCTGGTATGGTTATCGGACAAAATGGTAAGACTGATGATATCGAATTAAATGTATGTAAGACCAAACATCTTACAAACACTCGTTCATCAAGTGCAGATGAAGCACTTCGACTGACACCTCCTCGTATTTTAAGTCTTGAAGAAGCATTGGACTTCATCGATACAGATGAACTTCTGGAAGTAACACCAAGCTCACTTCGTATCCGCAAGAAGATTCTTGATGCAAGAATGCGTAAAAGAAGTAATATAAAATAATATTTTAAGGCGGACGGTAACTATTCTGTCCGCTTTTATTTTTTTGAGTTTTTTGATTTTTTCACTCTTTTTTCAGACAATTTCTCTGTACAATCATTCAATCATATGTTATAATCCCTATATAAATACAGATGATTTCATTATTTTTCTGTATAATATGAACAAAAGGAGTTGATTGGCATGAAATTTATTATCAGCGGAAAGAACATCGAGGTAACACCTGGATTAAAAGACACAGTCGAACAAAAATTAGGAAAACTTGAGAGGTATTTCACTCCTGAAACCGAAATCATTGTAACACTTAGCGTAGAAAAAGATCGTCAGAAGATTGAAGTAACAATTCCTGTAAAAGGAAACATTATTCGTTCAGAACAGACAAGCAGCGATATGTATGTATCCATCGACCTTGTAGAAGAAGTGATTGAACGTCAGCTTCGAAAATACAAAAACAAACTGGTAGCGAGAAGTCAGGGTCATCCTACCGCTTCTTCATCAGGCAATAATTTCAAAAAAGAATTTTTTGAATCCGATGACGATTCTTCTGAAACAGATGAAGTTAAGATTGTACGTACAAAACGTTTTGGAATTAAACCAATGTATCCGGAAGATGCTTGCATCCAGATGGATCTTCTCGGACATAACTTCTTCGTATTTTCTAATGCAGAAACAGATGAAGTTAATGTTGTATATAAAAGAAAAGATGGTTCTTTCGGTTTGATCGAACCAGAATTTGATTAATTTTTAAATTCGTAAGTTTTAAACTTACATAAATAAGTTCAGAGCAGGGACAATTATTTAAACTAATTTGTTCCTGCTCTGTTTCGTTATAACGCTTTTTATTTATCAATTATCAAACTGGATCACTTGTCCCTCCACATTAGCAAAACTGCACTCTTCTATTCTCTCGGCTACAGTTTGTCCATTTGTCACTTCCGTAATATCATGTTGAAGTACAGTTTCCTCCTCTTTTGATATGTAAACAAAAATCTCCACATTATCCTGATATACTGAGTCTATAATCTGAATTCCTTTTTGTCCCAATAAATATTGGATTTTACCAAGAGTGGTATAATCCGTCTGAATTTTCACTTTATACCCTTGTGTTTTTGTAACAATCGTGCTGACTGCGATTCCTTCCTGTGCTGCTTGTGTATAAGCACGTACCAGACCGCCTGTTCCAAGCAATGTTCCTCCAAAATAACGTGTCACAACAATTAGAACATTATGAATTTCATTTCCTCGTATCACTTCCAGAATAGGTTTTCCTGCTGTGCCACTAGGCTCTCCATCATCGCTGCAACGCTCCTGAACTTGTTCGTCTCCGATTGCATATGCCCAACAATGATGTCTCGCATCCCAATATTTCTTCTTAACTTTTTCTAAAATTTGAAGTGCTTCTTCCTCTGAAGAAACTGAAAATATATCTGCAATAAATCTTGATTTCTTTTCAACGATTTCGGCACTGTTCCCCTGATAGACTATTTTTATATTCATTTACCTATAATTGCTCCTTTTTTACCATTTCTCACGGTTTCCATTATACTAAAGCAGAAGAAAACTACAAGAATTTATTAAAAATTTTTATCTATATATAAACTTTTTATTTTCTACTTTATTTAGAATACTAATTTTGATATAATAGAAACTAATGAATAAAGGAGGAAATTATTCATGAATTACGGAAAAAACAATCTTACACGGAGGAAAAAGTCGATCTCCTCGAAAAAAAAGATGAAGAAAAAGCGGGTTTGGGTACGTTTTTTTAAAGCTCTCCTTATCTGTATTCTTCTTCTCGCAGTAATTGGTGTTGCAGGCGTCGGCATATTTACCAAGAAGATTATCGATAACACTCCAACAGTAACTCCTGCAGATGTAAAGCCAAGCGCTTTTGTAACCACTGTTGTTGCCGAATCAGATGGTTCTGTTTTGGAAGAATTCAAACAGTCTGGTTCTAACCGAATTTATAAAAATATCGATGAAATTCCGGTTAATCTCGCACATGCTTTTGTAGCAATTGAGGACGAGCGTTTTTATCAGCATAATGGTATTGACTTACGTGGTATCGCACGTGCAGCAGTTGTCGGTATCACATCCGGAGACTTTTCGGAAGGTGCCAGTACACTTACACAGCAGTTGATCAAAAACAATGTATTTCCAAACTTCATAGATGAAAAAACATTTTATGATCGTTTAGAGCGAAAGATACAGGAGCAATATCTTGCAATTGCCATCGAAAAGCAAATGTCAAAGGATGAAATTTTGGAAGCGTATATGAATACGATCAATCTTGGACAAGGTTGTCTTGGTGTTCAGGCTGCTTCGATGCGTTATTTTGGAAAAGATGTTTCACAGCTGACACTTTCTGAATGTGCTGTTATTGCCGGTATCACTCAGAACCCAACCGAGTTTGATCCGGTTGTATATCCTGATAATAATTCGAAACGTCGCAACAAAGTTTTGAAGAATATGTTAGAACAAGGATATATCACTCAGGCTGAATATGACGAAGCAAAAGCCGATCCGGTTTACGAACGCATTTTGCCTAATGCTTCTATAACTGATACAACACCTTATTCTTATTTCAATGATGATTTGTCTCAACAGATTATCAAAGACTTGATGGAACGAAAAGCTTACACAGAGACGCAGGCTTACAACGCTCTTTACAGTGGTGGTCTTACAATTACTTCTACTCAGGATCCTGCAATCCAGCAGATTTGTGATGAAGAAGTTGCCAATGATGCTGTTTATCCTGTTGGAACTGAATATGGTCTGGAATACGCAATGACAATTTATCGTGCTGACGGCTCTGTTGAAAACTATAGTAAAGAGATGCTTGCTGATTATATTCGAAATGCGTGGGGACGTGAATATCCACTTATTTATTCTTCACCGGATGAAGCTTATACTGCTATCAATGAATACAAATCAACATTGAACATTGCTGAAGGCGAAACTGTTGATGAAAGTGTTGATATCACTCCACAGCCACAGGTTTCTGTCGTAGTTATGGAGCAATCTACCGGAAAAGTAAAAGCAATAGTCGGCGGCCGAGGTCAAAAAACATCCAGTCTTTCATTGAATCGTGCAACCGATTCAACCAGACAGCCTGGTTCATGTTTTAAAGTATTATCCACATATGCTCCGGCATTGGATTCAGCCAAATATACACTAGCTTCTCCACTTAAGAATGCTGGTCCTTATGTGTATTCAGACGGCTCGAAAGCTGAAAACTGGGACAAAGTATATCCGGGAACTTCTACAATGCGCTACTCTATCGAACACTCGATCAACGTTGCCGCATTAAATACAATTACAGACATCGGTCCACAGACAGCTTATGATTATTTGATTAACTTTGGATTTTCTACTCTGGTAAATTATGACAACGATAACTTCCCTGGAATGACGGATGTTCTGCCTTCTACAGCTTTAGGTGGTATTACACGTGGTGTATATAACATTGAGTTAACAGCTGCATATGCAACAATTGCAAACAATGGAACTTATATCAAACCAATTTTATATACAAAGGTTGTCGATCATGATGGAAATGTTCTGCTGGATAACAGCACTCCTGATTCACATCAGGTAATCAAGGATTCTACTGCTGCTTTACTGACAAGTGCAATGCAGGATGTAATCAATAAAGGTACCGGTACTGCTGCTCGTCTGGATGGTATGCCAGCTGCAGGAAAGACAGGTACAACTGAAAAAAGTAATGACTTATGGCTTGCTGCTTATACTCCTTATTATACCGCTTCTGTATGGGGTGGATACGACTGTAACAAACCAATGGAAAATATTTATAATCAGTATTGGCATGAAGTAATTTGGAAGAACATTATGACAAGAATTCATGCAGGACTTCCTTCTAAGGACTTTACGATGCCATCTTCTGTTCAACAGAAAACGATTTGTACACAGACAGGATATTTGGCAACTTCAAGTTGTCCGTCATTCACTGAATATTTTGCAGAAGGAACCGGTCCGACTCAGAGCTGTGCCGGTCACGTAACATCAAAACCAGCTGATTCGGATAAGACAAAGAAAACAGAGGACTCGGATGAGAAAAACGATGATAATGACAGTTCATCAGACAATAATACATCATCCGGCACTAATTCAGGTAGTGATTCTTCCAATAGTAATAGTAATACTACAACTACCACTCCTGGTGGTGATTCTAGCGGAGGTACAACCTCTGGCGGTGATAGTTCAGGAACTGATAGTTCAGGTCAGTAATTTATCTCAGTGGGAGTCCAATCTCCGACTGAGATAAACGCTCCGCGAGGATGCACAGTGATTCTAAAAATATTACAAAAAGAAATCCGGCAAAGGTATATTTCCCTTGTCGGATTTCTTTTTATATCTCATTTAATATTATCTGTTCTTTGCAAGATTCTCCTGTACTCTCTTATATAATTCCTGAGCTGCGTTATATCCCATCTGTTTTTGTCTATGGTTGACAGCTGCTGATTCTACTATAATGGCAAGATTACGTCCCGGACGGATTGGAATATTATGGCATACCACTTTATTTCCAAGGAATTCTGTATAACTTTCTTCAAGTCCTAAACGATCATATTCTTTTTCTCTGCTCCAGTCTTCCAAAGTAATAACCAAATCAATATTCTGCGTTTCACGTACACTTTGAACACCAAACATAGATTTTACATCCACGATACCAATACCTCGAAGCTCGATAAAATGTCTTGTAATATCCGGTGCTGAACCTACAAGTGTCTCATCACTTACTTTACGAATCTCCACCACATCATCTGTCACAAGACGATGTCCACGTTTGATCAGTTCCAAAGCGGCCTCACTTTTTCCTATGCCACTCTCACCCATAATCAAAACACCAACACCATAAACATCCACTAATACTCCATGAATAGAAATACATGGCGCAAGTTTTACGTTCATCCAACGAATCAATTCTGCCATAAATCCAGATGTCTGTTTTTCTGTCTGAAAAATCGGAATATCCTGTTTCGCTGCTTTCTCGATAAGTTCCTTATCCGGCTCCAGATTTCTGCTAAATACAATACAAGGAACTTTATATGTCACCAATTCATCGTATATTTTTATCTTTCTTTCATAATCTAAAGTCTGCAAATAAGTGTATTCCACGTATCCGATAATCTGCACACGATCTGAATCAAAATGATCAAAGAAACCTGATAGCTGTAATGCCGGTCTGTTTACCTCCGGAATACTTACCTCTTTTCCTTTCAACTCAACTGTTGGTGTCAGATTTTTTAATTCCATTTTTTCTGCTAATTCACTTAATTTCACACCATGTCCCATAACTTTTCTCCTCTTCTAGCTATTATTTTCATTCATTTTACTGTAGTCTTTGGACTTTTTAGCTTAGCTTTGTATCTATTTTAACACTAATGAAAAAATTTGTATACAGATTCTGCTGCCTTTTCATTCATTGATGGTATTCGAGCTAATTCTTCAACTGTAGCAGCTTTAATTGCCTCCAGGCTGACAAATTCTCGCATTAAACTCTTTCTTCTTGAAGGTCCGATTCCTTCAATATCATCTAATATTGAATGTACCTGTCCTTTTCCTCTCAATTGTTTATGATATTCGATTGCAAATCGATGTGCCTCATCTTGAATTCGCGTAATCAAACGAAATGCTTCTGAAGAACGATCAATTGTAATCTCTTCATTTTGAAAATAGAGTCCTCTTGTTCTATGATGATCATCTTTGACCATTCCACAAACCGGGATATTCAAATGAAGTGCATCTAAAACCTCCAACGCAATATTTACCTGTCCTCTTCCTCCATCCATTAAGATTAAATCTGGAAATACTGTGAACCCGCCTACCTCTTTACTTTCTTCTTTTTCTTTCAGTCCATGCATAAATCTTCTTGTCAAAACCTCTCGCATACTTGCATAATCATCTGCACCTTTTACACCTTTAATCTTGAACTTACGATAATCATTCTTCTTTGGTTTCCCACGTTCATAAACAACCATTGAGCCTACCGATTCAAACCCATTTGTATTTGAAATATCATATGCTTCCATACGATATATATCCTGCACTCCAATTAATTTTTCGATTTCCTTTACGGCACCGATTGTCCGTCCTTCTTCTCTTTTAAGACGTTCCTTATCTTTCGTAAGAACCATTTTTGCATTATTTTCTGCGAGTTCCACCATTTTTTCCTTGGTTCCTTTTTTAGGGACAAGAATAGACACCTTAGCACCACGCTTTGCAGAAAGCCACTCTTCAAGTAAACTACTATCCTCCAGCACTTCCTGAACCATTAAAACACTTGGAATAAATGGCGTTCCTGCATAATACTGCTTGATAAAACTATCTATAATATTTGCTTTTAATTCATCCTGCTGAATTTTTAAATAAAAGTGATCACGTCCGATCAGTCGTCCGCCACGTATAAAAAAGACTTGCACAACGGCATCTTCCTTATCCGTTGCCACAGCCAGAATATCTCTATCCTCCCAACTGCTGTCCGTAATCTTTTGTTTCTGTGCAATTTTATTCACACTATTCAATAATTCTCTGTATTCTATTGCTTTCTCAAATTCCATTTCTTCTGATGCCTTAAGCATTTTCTCTTCCAGCTCTTTTTGAATCGGTGCATAATTTCCTCCCAAAAAGCGTAACACTTCCGCTATTGATTTTCCGTATTCTTCTTGTGATATATACCCCTGACAAGGTGCATCGCATTGTTTAATATGATAATTTAAGCAAGGTCTTTCTTTTCCTATATCCTTTGGAAGGCTTCTATTACAGCTTCGTATATGATATAGCTTATGCAATAATTCAATTGTATCTCTTACCGCCTGACTGCTTGTAAATGGTCCAAAATACTTTGCTTTATCTTTCAACATCTTCCGTGCCAGCATAACTCTTGGATAGGGTTCGTTTGTTGTAACCTTTATAAATGGATATGCCTTATCATCCATCAGCATCGTATTATATTTTGGATGATGTTCTTTAATCAAATTACACTCTAAAACCAGCGCTTCCAATTCAGAATCCGTTACGATATATTCAAATCTACGAATATGCGTAACCATTTGTTCAATTTTCACACTTTTATTTCGGCTGCTTTGAAAATATTGACGAACACGATTTTTCAGACTGATGGCTTTTCCCACATATATAATGTGATCCTTTTCATCATGCATCAAATAGACGCCAGGCTTTCCAGGTAATTTCTTTAATTCTTCCTCTATATTAAAATTCTGTTCCTGCATTCGTTTTTCACCTCTCCCACTGAGACAAATTTGCTGTTACTCACCACCTGAAAGAGGTGGGAGTCTTCTCGACTGAGATAAAAAAACAGGGATAAACTCATCCCTGCTTTTTACTACTCTTCCATCACATCTGGCTTTTTAAGCTTCTGCATCTTCTGTCTCATCTGTATTATCAACTTCTGCATCTTCTGTCGGTTTCATCACAATTCTGTCTTCTTTCTTTTCTTGTGACTCATCTGGTTCAGGGATTCCCTTCACTTCACGGAAAATCTTCATAAATTCTTTTCCTGTGATGGTTTCTTTCTCAATCAAGAATGCTGCGATTTTATCCAAAACTTCTCTGTTCTCGGTCAACAATGATTTTGCCTCATCATAAGCTTTCTTCAGCATCTCCATAACTTCTTTATCTATCTCTGCAGCCGTTGCTTCCCCACAATTCATGACCGCACGACCATCCAAATATCTGTGCTGCACGGATTCCAGACCAATCAAGCCAAACTTTTCAGACATACCATACTGCGTGATCATTGCTCTTGCAATCTTTGTAGCCTGCTCTATATCATTAGATGCTCCTGTTGTAACAGTATCGAAAACAATTTCCTCTGCCGCACGACCTGCCAATGCCCCTACAAGCATTGCCTCTAATTCTTTCTTTGTATTCAAGAATTTCTCTTCTTCCGGTGTTTGCATTACATATCCAAGAGCCCCCATTGTTCTAGGCACGATTGTAATTTTCTGAACCGGCTCTGCATCTTTTTGAAGAGCACTCACCAACGCATGTCCGACTTCGTGATATGAAACAATTCGGCGTTCCTCGTTGCTCATAATTCTGTCTTTTTTCTCTTTTCCAACCAGAACTACTTCAACTGCCTCAAATAAATCTTTCTGACTTACAACCTGACGTCCATGCTTAACTGCATTGATCGCAGCTTCATTGATCATATTAGCAAGATCTGAACCAACCGCTCCTGATGTAGCCAATGCAATTGCTTCCAAATCAACAGTCTCATCCATCTTAACATCTTTTGAATGTACTTTTAAAATCTCCACACGGCCTTTCAAATCCGGTTTATCAACAATGATTCTTCTGTCGAAACGTCCTGGTCTTAAAAGTGCCGGATCCAGCACTTCCGGTCTATTTGTTGCTGCTAAAAGCAAAAGACCTTTATTTGTATCAAATCCATCCATCTCCGCCAAAAGCTGATTCAATGTCTGCTCTCGTTCATCATTACCGCCGCCCATAGCTGTATCACGGCTTTTACCAATCGCATCAATCTCATCAATAAACACAATACATGGTGCCATCTGCTGAGCCTGTTTAAATAAATCTCGTACTCTGGATGCTCCTACACCAACATACATCTCCACAAATGCAGAACCCGATAACGAGAAAAATGGAACCTTTGCCTCTCCAGCAACAGCCTTGGCAAGCAAAGTCTTACCTGTTCCCGGAGGGCCTACAAGTAATGCTCCTTTTGGAAGTTTTGCTCCGATACCTGTATATTTACCCGGGTTATGCAGGAAATCAACTACCTCCTGCAAAGACTCTTTTGCTTCATCTTCACCTGCAACATCCTGGAATGTCACTCCGGTTTCTTTCTCCACATATACTTTCGCATTGCTCTTTCCTATTCCCATCATACCGCCACCTTTGGTCATGCGTTTCATAAGGAAATTAAACAATATCATAAGTAATACAATTGGAAGAATTACTGTTACAAACATTTCAAATATGATAGAAGACATTGTATCAGGAATTTCCTGCTCATAGTCTACCCCGGCATTATACAAACGTTCTGGCAGTGAATCATCATTCACTATCCCCGTATAATAATCCGGTTCTTTTGTGCTCTCCATATCACTTTCTGAAACACCAAGCTGCTTTGCCAGATCATCTGCCAAGTCTTGTGCTTCCTGTAATGTACTGTTCTCAGTTGTCGCAGACTCAGTTGAATTCTGCGTAGTATCGTCGTCGTCCAGTTCTTCTTTTACTGATACGCCATCTTTTAATGTAATATAAATTCTTGATGAACTGATCTTAACTTTATCAACTTTTCCATCATCTACCATTTTCAGAAATTTATAATAGCTGATTTCCTGCGGATTCTTATCCTGCATCAATGAATACAGCCCCATTACAACAAAAATAGCCAGTAAGGTGGTAATTATGATCACACTCCATCCCTGCCGGTTATTTCTAGGCTTATTGTTATTATTTTGATTATCCATTCTGTTCCTCCTAAAGTCCACTGTTATCATTATAAATTCCACAAACTTATAAATCAATAAAAAAATAGTGAAAATATTGTAAACAACAGCAATTATATAGTATACTATAGCATGTAGGATTTTTTCTTGTTACTTTTTGTCATAAAATGTAAGGAATCTTCCTATCAAGAAAAATCAATGTCATTAAATATAAAGAGAGGTCAACATGAAAATAGGTTTTGATAATGAAAAGTATCTAAAAATGCAGTCCGAACATATTCGTCAAAGAATTGAACAGTTTGATCATAAATTGTATCTTGAATTTGGCGGTAAACTTTTTGACGACTATCATGCATCCAGAGTTCTTCCGGGATTTCAGCCGGACAGTAAACTTCAGATGCTGAAGCAATTAAGTTCTCAGGCGGAAATCATCATTGTAATCAGCGCTAAAGATATCGAAAAAAATAAAGTGCGTGGTGATCTGGGGATCACTTACGATTCCGATGTTCTTCGTCTTATGGATTCTTTCCATGATAATGGACTTTACGTAGGCAGTGTCGTAATCACTCAATTTTCCGGTCAGGAAAGTGCACTGATGTTTAGAAACCGTTTGGAAAAACTCAACATTAAAGTTTATATGCACTACAATATCCCTGGTTATCCTTCCAATGTGGCACAGATTGTCAGTGATGAAGGCTATGGAAAAAATGATTATATTGAAACAACCAGACCTCTGGTCATTATTACTGCACCAGGTCCTGGAAGCGGTAAGATGGCAACTTGTCTGTCTCAGTTATATCATGAGCATAAAAGAGGAATTCATGCAGGATATGCCAAATTTGAAACATTCCCTATCTGGAATCTTCCATTAAGCCATCCTGTTAATCTTGCTTATGAAGCTGCAACTGCCGATTTAAATGATATCAACATGATTGATCCATACCATTTAGAAGCATACGGGGAAACAACCGTAAATTACAACCGTGATGTAGAGATTTTCCCTGTACTCAATACTATTTTCCATAAAATTTATGGAAAGAGCCCTTACAAATCTCCTACTGACATGGGAGTCAACATGGCTGGAAATTGTATTTGTGATGATGAGGCATGCCGCGAAGCATCACGTCAGGAAATTATTCGTCGCTACTATGAAGCAAAGAACGCGATTTTAAAAGGAACCTGTTCTGAAGAGACAATACAAAAGCTGGAACTTCTTATGAGTCAGGTAGACGTAACAGTTCAGGATCGCCCTGTTGTTGCAGCAGCAATGAGCCGTGCCGAAGAGACAAATGGTCCTGCTGCTTCTCTTGAACTTCCTGATGGTAAAATCGTAACCGGTAAGACATCTGCTCTCCTTGGTGCGTCCGCTGCACTTTTGCTTAACGCAATCAAGGAACTCGCTGGTCTGGACCATGAACTCCAGATTATTTCACCAGAGTCTATCGAACCGATTCAAAAGCTTAAGACAGAATACTTAAGAAGCCAGAACCCTCGTCTGCATACAGATGAAGTATTGATTGCACTTTCTGCGAGTGCTGCTTCAAGAAAGGATGCTGCACTTGCATTACAGCAGCTTCCTAAATTACGTGGATGTCAGGCTCATACTTCTGTTATGTTGTCTAATGTCGACATTAAAATATTTAAAAAATTAGGTGTTCAGCTTACCTGTGAGGCAGTCTATGAGAACGGACATGTCTATCACTAAAAAATAGGACTGTACTTTCCTTTATCTAAGTATACTTTTTGTAATTTAGGGGAATATAACAAATTTACTTTAGAGATTTATACTAAGGAGGATAATATGGCAGTAAAATATGTATTTGTCACCGGAGGTGTCGTATCCGGTCTTGGAAAAGGAATCACAGCAGCATCTCTCGGTCGTCTTTTGAAGGCCCGCGGATATACTGTGACAATGCAAAAATTTGATCCTTATATTAATATTGATCCGGGAACAATGAATCCCGTTCAGCACGGAGAAGTCTTCGTAACAGATGATGGTGCTGAAACAGACCTTGACCTTGGACATTATGAACGTTTTATCGATGAGAATCTTACTAAGAACTCGAATGTCACAACAGGTAAAATTTATTGGTCTGTATTACAGAAAGAACGTCGTGGCGATTTCGGTGGAGGTACCGTTCAGGTTATTCCACATATTACAAACGAGATCAAAAGCAGATTTTACCGTAATCCTGCTGCTACAGATACTGAAATCGCGATTATTGAGGTCGGTGGTACTGTCGGAGATATTGAGAGTCAACCATTTCTTGAATCCATCCGTCAGTTTCAACATGAAAAAGGAGCAGAAAATGTTATTCTGATCCACGTTACTTTAATTCCTTACCTGAGAGCATCTCAGGAGATGAAAACAAAACCAACTCAGGCAAGCGTAAAAGAATTGCAGGGAATGGGAATTCAGCCGGACATCATCGTATGCCGCTCTGAATACCCATTGGACGCGGGAATGAAAGACAAAATTTCTTTGTTCTGCAATCTTCCTGCTAATCATGTATTGCAAAACCTTGATGTGGATTACTTATATGAAGCTCCACTTGCTATGGAAAAAGAGCACCTGGCACAGGTTGTCTGCGAATCCCTGCATTTGCCTTGTCCAGAGCCAAATTTAAAAGACTGGACAGAAATGGTAGATAATTTGCGTCATCCGACACAGGAAGTTACTGTTGCACTTGTCGGAAAATACATCCAGCTTCATGATGCTTATATCAGTGTGGTAGAAGCATTAAAGCACGGAGGTATCTATAGTCATACTACTGTAAATATCAAGTGGGTTGATTCTGAAACTGTTACATCTGAAAATGTGGAAGAAATCCTTGGTGATGTAAGCGGTATTTTAGTACCTGGCGGATTTGGAGATCGTGGTATTGAAGGAAAAATCGAAGCAATTAAATATGCCAGAACACATAATGTTCCATTTCTTGGTCTTTGCCTTGGTATGCAGCTTTCTATTGTTGAATTTGCAAGAGACGTTATCGGCTACAATGATGCTCACAGCATGGAATTAAATCCAAATACAACGCATCCTGTCATCCATATTATGCCTGACCAGATTGGTATCGAAGATATCGGAGGAACATTAAGACTCGGATCATACCCTTGCGTACTGAAAGAGGATTCTAAAGCTTATGCATTGTATGGAACAAAAGATATCAACGAACGTCATCGTCATCGTTATGAAGTCAACAACGATTATCGCGAAGTATTGGAAGAGAACGGCATGATGCTTTCAGGTCTTTCTCCTGACGGACGTATTGTAGAGATGATTGAAATTCCATCTCACCCTTGGTTCATTGCAACACAGGCACATCCTGAGTTAAAATCCAGACCAAACAAACCACACCCACTATTCAAGGGATTTGTGGAAGCATCTTTAAAATTTTCAAATACAGCATCAGGAAAGACGCTTTCCTAATATAAGACAATAAAAAAAGAGCCACGCGGCTCTTTTTTTATTATTATTTATCTTAGTCGAGAAGACTCCCACCTCTTCAGGTGGTGAGTAATAGCAAATTTGTCTCAGTGGGAGTCCAATCTCCGACTAAGATAAACGCTCCGCGAGGATGCGCAGTGATTCTGATAGGAATATGTCAGCTTCGCTGACCAGAATCACGCGCTAAGTCTCACGGACGTTCGACTTTATTTATTAATTTCTTTCCAATATCAAAACAATCAAATGTCGCAAAATAATCTGCCGGTGTCTCTGCACGGCGAATCAGCTGTACACTTCCATCTTCTTTCAAAAGCAATTCTGCTGATTTTAATTTTCCATTATAATTATATCCCATTGAAAAGCCGTGTGCCCCTGTATCATGAATAACCAGGTAATCTCCTTTATCAATCTTTGGAAGCATACGGTCAATTGCAAATTTATCATTATTTTCACACAGGGATCCTGTAATATCGTATTTATGATCACATGGCTGGTCTTCTTTCCCCATTACAGTAATATGATGATATGCACCATACATTGCAGGACGCATCAAATTCACAGCACATGCATCTACACCGATATATTCTTTATGTGTATGTTTCTCATGGATTGCTTTTGTAACCAGACATCCATAAGGTCCCATCATAAAACGACCTAATTCTGTATAAATTGCAACATCTCCCATTTTGGCAGGAACAAGAACTTCTTCATATACACGACGGACACCTTCTCCAATTGCACGAATATCATTTGGTGTCTGGTCTGGTTTATAAGGGATTCCAATACCGCCTGAAAGATTAATAAACGTAATATGTGCTCCAGTCTCTTTCTGAAGTTTAACTGCTTCTTCAAACAACACCTTCGCAAGCATTGGATAATAATCATTTGTCACTGTATTACTTGCAAGAAATGCATGAATTCCAAATTCTTTTGCTCCTTTAGACTTCAGGATCTTATATGCCTCTGTCATTTGTTCTGTTGTCATTCCATATTTTGCATCTCCGGGATTATCCATAATATCGTTACTTATCTTAAACAATCCACCCGGATTATAACGACAGCTGATTCTTTCCGGAATATGTCCAATTGCTTTCTCCAGGAAATCAATATGTGTAATATCATCTAAATTGATTGTGGCACCCAATTTATCTGCATACTGGAATTCTTCCATCGGTGTATCATTTGATGAAAACATAATATCCTGTCCTACTGCTCCCATTGCCTCTGAGAGCATCAATTCAGTATATGAAGAGCAGTCGCACCCACATCCATATTCTCTTAAAATCTGGATTAAAAATGGATTTGGTGTTGCTTTGACAGCAAAATATTCTTTATATCCCGGATTCCATGCAAATGCTTCTTTCAATGCCTTTGCATTTTCACGAATTCCTTTTTCATCATAAAGATGAAAAGGTGTTGGATATGTTTTTGTAATTTCTTCAATCTGCTCTTTTGTCACAAATGGTTTTTTACTCATCTTATTGCTTCTCCTTACTTAATGTCATTAGTTTTATCTCATTCGCCAATGCATTTTTATAAAGCATCACGAAATTCTTTTTTCCGGAATAAAGGCAGGTATTCATACTTCCTTTCCCATACTCACCTGTCAGCACATGTTTGGAATCTGTAATAATTCCAATCTGTTTTCCCTTTGAATCACCGATATATACTTGTACATTTTCCAATGGACAGACTCCATCCGTAATGATCACAACCTTTTTGCCCTGCTGTTCCAATTTCATTAATTCCTCTTGAAATTCACTTAAATATAGATATGAACAGGAAAGATATACCCTCTCCTCTGTCTCATTCAAAAGATTATGTATCTTATTACTGATATTGCTCTCTCCTTCAATTGTAATATACCCTTCCTCATCCACATAAGAACTCGGAAGATTTTCAAGCATCCAGGCTTTCTCTTCTTGCATGCGTCTGATACTGTTTTCACAGAACTCTTCCAGTGCAACCGGAATATACTTCTTGGCATTCTCCTCTAAAATATAAGCCGCACCTTTTTCTGTCAGTGCAGCCAGTGCACTATAAGCATTCGATCTGGAAATTCCTGTTGCTTTCGCTATCTCATACCCTGTCTGTTTCCCATCTGTCAACAATCTGTGATACACAATTGCCTCTTGTCTTGTCAATCCATAGTGGATCAAACATTCTATAAACTGATGTTCATCCATTGTAGTACACCATCCTTGTTTTTACTAGTAGTTCTTTCTAGGAACACTATACAGCCAGTCTTTCTATTTGTCAATATTTAAGAGCTATTTTATGAATTATTATCAACTACGAGAAAAAGAGTTACTATTTTCTTTTCCAAAAATAGTAACCCTTTTGTATTTTATTCTTTATTCTTATTATATAAAAACATGACTACTGCCATTGTGCAGATGATAATATATCCAATCCAGCTATAGATATCCGGAACCTGTCCAAATATAATAAATCCAAGCAATGCTGAAAAAATAATCTGTGAGTAGTCATATACAGAAATTTCTTTTGCAGGTGCATGAAAATACGCTGCTGTAATACTAAACTGTCCGCCACTTGCCGCCAGACCTGCAAAAAGTAAACACACGATCTGCATTATTGACATCGGATGATAATCTACGATTAAAAATGGTAATGTAGCAATACATGAAAATGAGGAAAATACAAATACGATAAATGGACCTTTTTCACCTTTTTGACCTAACACACGTACGTATGTATATGCGACTCCTGCCCCTAATCCACCTAACAAACCAATGAGTGATGCCGGCTCTGAAAAGATTGCAGGTGTCGGTTTAATGATTAACAAACTTCCCAGAAATGCACCGATAACAATCAATGCCTGCGGAATTTTCACCTTTTCTTTCAATATCAAAGCACTAAATATAATAGCAAAAAACGGAGACATTTTATTAAGCATAGAAGCATCTGACAGCACCAGATGATCTACTGCATAAAAATTGCATAAAATCCCGATTGTTCCTGCAAGTGAACGTATAAATAAATATTTTACATTTTCTTTTTTTCCTGAAAATCCAATCCTATCTTTCTTTAAGAGTACAAATGCAAATATCAACGCTACCAGGTTTCTGAAAAAACTTTTTTGAACAGATGGCAAATCTCCGGCTAATCTCACAAACATCGCCATCAGTGCAAAACAAAATGCAGAAATAATAATATAAAGAATTCCCATATATTTCTTTTTTGTTTTCATCCTATGCTTCCTCTTCCTTAGAGTCATCATTTACACATGTCACATACTTTCCCGTAATATTAAAACAATGCTTCATAGGACCAGAGCCTTTTCCCAAATCCAACATTGCCTCCAAAGCTTCTGAAATATAATCTTTTGCTCTTTTTACGGATTCGTCCATGCTATATCCCTTTGCAAGGTTCGAAGCAATGGCACTGGATAATGTGCAACCTGTTCCATGGGTATTTGAATTTTGGATTCGTTTTCCATGAAACCATTTATATTCTCCGTCTCGATACAAAAGGTCATTTGCATCATTCAACTGATGACCTCCTTTACAGAGCACCGCACAATGAAATGTTTCACTGATTTTCTTTGCCGCAAGGATCATCTCCTCTTCTGTCTCCACCTTCATTTCAGCCAATACTTCTGCTTCCGGAATATTTGGTGTTAAAATAGAAGAAAGTGGCATCAAGCATGTTTTTAGAGTTTCAATTGCATCATCACTAATTAATTTTGAACCACTTGTAGCGACCATGACCGGATCAACCACAATATTTTCTGCTTTATATTCTTTCAATTTTTCTGCAATTACCTGAATTAAAGCAGAAGAAGATACCATTCCTATTTTTACCGCATCCGGACGGATATCTGTAAAAATACTATCCAATTGCTGAGCCAGAAATTCCGGTGTCACTTCCATAATCCCTGTCACACCTGTAGTATTTTGTGCTGTCAATGCCGTAATTGCCGTCATAGCATATACTCCATTTGCAGTCATGGTCTTAATATCAGCCTGAATCCCGGCCCCTCCACTAGAATCACTTCCGGCAATTGATAATGCTGTTCTCATCATACTTCATCTTCTCCTTTTTCTGTCATACTCCACCAAAATTTTTGAAAATCATCATATCCCGGCAAATATACATCCGCCGTATTCCATATCTTAGCCAAATCTCTGTCATTTGCCTGATCGTACACTCCTACTGTAATAAATCCAGCCTTCTTTGCTGTTACAATTGCGTGATATGCATCTTCAAAAACAATTACTTCATCCGGATCACAATCCATCTGAAGTGCTGCCGCAAGGTAAATATCTGGTTTTGACTTATCTGTCTGCATCTCTGTACATGTCAAAATTCCTTCAAACAGATTCCTGATTCCCAATCGCTTTAGGGCTTCCTCAAGATTCTTTCGATCTCCCGTTGTAGCGATTACCATCGGAATATGTAACTCACGAAATCCTTCAAGAAAACTTCGGACGCCTTCTTTTAAAGGTACCTTCTTTGCATAGTATTCTTCTATCTCACGATTCAGTCCATCTATGATTTCTTCTTCTGTCAGATTCAAATGATACTCTTGAATCAAATACCGGGCTGCCTGCGGAAGACTCATTGTAAAGAGGACTTCCCCGAGACCCTGTTTTGCTTCAATCCCCATAGATTTTAAATAAAGCTCTCCTAAATTCTCCCAGATAGGCATGGAATTCAAAAGCGTTCCATCCGCATCAAATATTATTCCTTTCACCATTTCCTTTACCTCATCCATTTGCAGTGTTATTTTGCAAGCATCTGTTCCGTACGGCTCCTTAAATCTTTTGTTGCCTGTTCAATATCCGGCTGAGCAAACAACGCGCTGATAACTGCAATGCCACTAATACCACTTCCTGCAAGTTCTTCTACATTATGCGCTCCAACGCCTCCAATTGCAACAACCGGAATAGAAACCGCTTCACATATTTCCTTCAGAACCTCTTTTCCGACTTCAACTGCATCTTCTTTGGTCCCTGTTGGAAATACTGCCCCAACTCCTAAATAATCTGCACCTCTTTTTTCAGCTTCCACTGCCTGCTGTACAGTCTGTGCTGAAACTCCGATAATTTTATCCGGACCAAGTTTTGCACGAACATCACCGGCTTCCATGTCACGCTGTCCTACATGTACTCCATCTGCATCAATTGCTGCTGTGAGTTCAACATTATCATTAATTATAAATGGAACATGGTATTTACGGCAAAGCTCCTGGATTTCTTTTGCCTCTTCCATAAAATGTTCTTCATCCAGATTCTTTTCGCGCAGCTGAATAAATGTCGCCCCACCCTTCAATACTTTTTCAACCTGACTGTAAAGTGTCTCTCCATTTAGCCAATGACGATCTGTTACTGCATATAAAATCAAATCTTTCTTCTCACAATTCATTCTATTTTACCATCCTTTTTGTACAAAATTTATCGAATTTCGTAGTTTGCACCCTTTTCTAAAATATCTCCTGTCATATTATAAATAGCATCTATAATACGATTGCGATAGGTAGCGTTGCCGTCTCCTGTTTGCATCCTGCTCCATCCAATCTCCCCGGCAAGTCCCATAGCGCAGACCGCCGCTGCTGCCGCTTCGAGCATTTCATCTGGATTCGCAGTAATAAATGCTGTCATCATACCGGATAACTGACATCCTGTCCCGGTGATTTTCCCCATCTCCGGACGCCCATTACGGATCACATAACATCTATTTCCATCTGTAACCAAATCGATTCTACCTGTCACAGCAATAATCGTTCCCGTCTTCTTAGAAAAAGCTTTCACAAACTCAATTGCCTGTTCTAAATTTTCTTCTGTTACGGCATCCGACACGTCTGCATCTACACCCTTTGTTGTCCCACTTCCAAGTGCCAGAGTTTTTATTTCGGAAATATTCCCCCTGATAACTGCCAGATTTAATTCTTGCATTAACCGCAGGGCCGTTTCTGTACGGAATTTACTTGCACCTGCTCCTACCGGATCTAATAAAATCGGATGATGCAAATCGTTTGCCTTTTTTCCTGCACGCAGCATACCTTCGATACTTGATTTATGTAATGTCCCGATATTGATATTCAATCCATTACAAATAGATGTGATATCTTCCACATCTTCCACCTCATCTGACATGATCGGACTCCCTCCACACGCAAGCAGGATATTGGCGACATCATTCACCGTCACATAATTTGTAATATTATGTATCAAGGGCATTGTTTTTCTAAGCAGATCAAATTGTCTCTTCATGAATGCTATCTTCCTTTCAACAAACTCCAAAAAGCGGACATTCCACTCAAGTGATGTCCGCTTCAATTACCTTTACTATTATAACTCACATTTTGTAAATGTAAAGTTTTTTATCTCTCACATTTTCTTACTGCACTTTTGCAATGTCGATCAATGTCAGTTTCTGAATATCTGTATTTTCAAGACTGGTGATCAAGGCTTTTGCTGTGTCCATTGCTGTCAATACATTAACACCTGTCTCAATCGCATTTCTTCGGATAATAAATCCATCTTTTGAATGCTCTGCTCCCTGTGCCGGAATATCAATAACAAGATCAATTTCATGACCAAGAATTAAATCCAGAAGGTTTGGAGACTCCTGTTCAATCTTACGAACCGGGATTGCCTTCACGCCTGCCTCTCTTAAAGTAGCCGCTGTTCCGCTTGTCGCGAAGATACGATATCCGATATCAGCAAATCTACGGCCAATCTCCACTGCCTCTTCTTTTTCTTCATCACGAACTGTCATGATCATATTTTTATATTTCGGCAATTTGATTCCTGCACCGATAAATGCTTTGTATAATGCTTCGTCGAATGTCTTTGCAATTCCAAGACACTCTCCTGTCGATTTCATTTCCGGTCCAAGGCTGATATCTGCTCCTCTAATCTTCTCAAATGAGAATACCGGCATTTTAACCGCAATATAATCTGCTTCCTTCTGAAGTCCCGGTGTGTAGCCTAATTCACGTATTTTCTTACCGATGATAACCTGCGTTGCAAGTGGTACGATCGGAATGCCTGTTACTTTACTGATATATGGCACCGTACGGCTGGAACGAGGGTTTACTTCGATTACATATACATCGTCCTCTCCGCATACAATAAACTGAATATTGATCATACCGATTACATGCAGTGATTTTGCAAGTCTTCTTGTATATTCTGCAATCTTATCCTTTGCTGACTGTGTCAGGCTCTGTGCCGGATATACTGAAATACTGTCTCCCGAATGGATACCTGCTCTCTCAATATGCTCCATAATTCCCGGAATCAGAATATCCTCTCCGTCACATACAGCATCTACTTCGATTTCTTTACCTTGTAAATATTTATCTACAAGAATTGGGTGATCCTGTGCAATTCTATTGATGATTCCGATAAATTCATCAATATCATGATCATTGATTGCAATCTGCATACCCTGTCCACCAAGTACGTATGAAGGACGAACCAGTACAGGATATCCAAGTCTGTTTGCTACTTCTTTTGCTTCTTCTGCTGTAAATACAGTTCCACCTGTCGGTCTCGGAATCTCACACTCTTCCAGGATTTCATCAAAGAGCTCTCTGTCCTCTGCTTTGTCTACATTTTCTGCAGATGTTCCAAGAATCGGAACTCCCATCTTCATCAGACTTTCTGTTAATTTAATCGCTGTCTGTCCACCAAACTGAACAACTGCTCCATCTGGTTTTTCAATATCCACAATGCTTTCCACATCTTCCGGTGTTAATGGCTCAAAATACAACTTATCTGCAATATCAAAGTCAGTACTTACTGTCTCCGGGTTGTTATTTACAATAATTGTTTCATAATTTTCTTTTGAAAATGCCCATGTACAATGTACGGAACAGAAGTCAAACTCTATACCCTGACCGATACGGATTGGGCCGGAACCTAATACCAGTACTTTCTTTTTATCATTTGTCTTCTCGACTTCTGATTCACAACCAAATACAGAATAGTAATATGGTGTCTCGGCTGCGAACTCAGCTGCACAAGTATCAACCATCTTATATGCTGCAACGATACCATTTGCATGACGCATATCATGAATCTCACGTTCATCTTTTCCTGTCAAATCGGCAATCACATTGTCTGGGAATTCAATTCTCTTTGCTTCTTTTAAAAGCTCTGGTGTGAGTTTCTCTGTTCTCAGTCTTTCTTCCATCTCTGTAATAATCGCAAATTTATCGATAAACCAGATATCAATCTTTGTAATATCATGAATCGTCTCATATGACACTCCGCGGCGGATTGCTTCTGCTATTCTCCACATTCTCATATCATCTACTATATGAAGTTCTTCCATCAGATCATCATCTGACAGATTTGTAAAATCATAAGACATAAGACTGTCTACATGCTGTTCCAGAGAACGTATTGCTTTCATTAATGCACCTTCAAAGTTATCACAGATACTCATAACTTCTCCGGTTGCTTTCATCTGAGTTGTCAATGTTCTCTTTGCACTGATAAATTTATCAAATGGAAGTCTTGGGATTTTTACTACGCAATAATCAAGCATTGGTTCAAAGCTTGCATATGTTTTATGTGTGATTGCATTTTTAATCTCATCCAAAGTATAACCAAGCGCAATTTTGGCAGCTACCTTTGCAATCGGATAACCTGTCGCTTTGGAAGCCAAAGCAGAAGAACGGCTTACACGTGGATTTACTTCAATTACACAATATTCAAATGAATCCGGATTCAAAGCATACTGTACATTACATCCACCTGTGATATTCAATTCGCTGATGATATTTAATGCAGAAGTACGGAGCATCTGATACTCTTTATCTCCCAATGTCTGCGATGGTGCTACTACAATACTATCTCCTGTATGAACTCCGACAGGATCAATATTTTCCATATTACATACTGTAATGCAGTTTCCTTTACTATCACGCATCACTTCATATTCGATTTCTTTCCAGCCGGCGATACATCTCTCAACCAAAACTTGTCCTACTCGAGAAAGACGAAGACCATTTTCCAAGATCTCGATAAGCTGCTGTGAATCATGGGCGATACCACCTCCGCTTCCTCCTAATGTATATGCCGGACGAAGTACAACCGGATAACCGATGCTATTTGCAAATGCAAGACCATCCTCTACATTCTCGACAACAAGTGAAGCTGCTACAGGCTCCCCGATTTTTTCCATTGTAGCTTTAAATTCAAGACGGTCCTCCGCCTTTTTAATTGTCTCTGAAGTTGTACCGATCAAACGAACATTATTTTCCTTTAAAAATCCTGCCTCTTCCAATTCCATTGCAAGATTGAGTCCTGCCTGTCCTCCAAGTGTTGGAAGCACACTGTCAGGCTTCTCTTTTTTGATCAGCTGCTCAACTACTTCTATTGTAAGTGGTTCGATATATACGCGGTCTGCAATATCTTTATCTGTCATGATGGTCGCCGGATTTGAATTCAAAAGAACAACTTCAAGACCTTCCTCTTTTAATGAACGACATGCCTGTGTTCCTGCATAATCAAACTCTGCTGCCTGTCCGATAACAATCGGACCTGAGCCAATAACCAATACTTTTTTTATACTATTATCTCTAGGCATTATTTGACTCCTCCCATCATATTAATAAATCTGTCGAATAAGTATCCTGAATCCTGTGGTCCAGGGCAAGCCTCCGGATGGAACTGTACAGTGAAAATATTCTTTCCTACATATGCAAGTCCTTCATTTGTTCCATCATTAACATTTACAAATGCCGGTACTGCAATATTGGAATCTACGTTTTCAGCATCTACTACATAACCATGGTTCTGTGATGAAATATATACACGACCTGTCTGTAAATCTTTTACCGGATGATTTCCACCTCTATGTCCATATTTTAACTTGTGTGTAGACGCACCTGTAGCAAGGGCCATCAACTGATGTCCTAAACAAATAGCAAATATTGGAATATCTGTATTGTATAATTTCTTGATTTCTTCGATAATAGATGTGCAATCTGCCGGATCTCCAGGTCCATTGGATAACATAATTCCGTCAGGATTAGAAGAAATGATTTCTTCTGCTGTTGTATGTGCCGGATAAACAGTCACCTCACAACCGCGTTCATTTAATGATTTTGCAATATTATTCTTTGCTCCAAGATCTAAAAGGGCAACTTTTTTCCCTGTTCCCTCTAATGTATACTTCTCATCGCAGGTTACTTTAGAAACGACATCACCTACTGTGTAAGCTTTTAATTTAGGAAGAATCTCTTCTAAATTATAATTTTCGTTTGTTGTAATCATTCCATTCATGGTACCCTTTTCTCTTAAAACTTTAGTAAGAGCACGAGTATCAATACCAGCAATTCCCGGAATATCCTGTTCTTTTAAGAAATCCTGAATTGTTCCCTGGCATCTAAAATTACTAGGAATACGAGATAATTCTTTAACAATATAACCGTCCGGCCATGCCTTTCTCGATTCCATGTCTGGTGTAATTCCATAATTACCAATCAGTGGATAGGTCATCACAACGGCCTGTCCCGCATAAGAAGGGTCCGTTAACACCTCTAAATATCCTGTCATTGAGGTATTAAATACGATTTCACTGATCATATCCTTTGTTGAACCTATGCTTGTTCCAGTAAACACGGTTCCGTCTTCTAAAATTAGAAACGCTTTCATCTGTTCATCTGCTCCCTTCATCTTATTGTGCTATTTTCTTTAAGCATTATAACCTTTATTGTTTTACTTCTGCTCAAATTGTTAAGATTATACTATATCCTTTTTTATAATTCAACCGATTTCTAACAGCTTTTTTTTTTGATTTATCTAAAAATTTTTTAGATATTTTCAGCTATAAGAATTTCTAAATTTCTATAATTAGTCATTCTTATAGCTGTCATTTTATCTAAGCTCTGCGATTCTTGATACTCCTACATAAATTTCTGATATTTTATACCAGGTACGATAATCTACCACTCCGGTTTGAGGTAATCCAAATACAGATTGAAAAACACGAACAGCTTCTGCTGTCGCCGGTCCATATATCCCATCCACTGCAATTTTAGGAATTAACGGATAGGCTTCTGCCACCACATTTAATTGTTCTTGTATCTGCCGTACTTTCTCCCCGCTCGCCCCATTTTCCAGATCATATCCCGGCCATGATGAAGGAACCCCTGACACCTCCTGCGCTGTATTAATATAAATATCATCGCCATAATAATATCGCAGGATTTCTATTGCCGAATACCCCTGTTCTCCAAGACTTTGACTGCCCCATTGTGTTAACCAGTTCGGACACTGCACCCTTCTGCCGTCACAATACTGTGTTAATATCGGCTGTCTTACATTCGGTCTGGACAAATAATCTGCAAAAAGTTCATCTACAATAGTTGATATCGTATCGAAATAATTTCGATTAGGAATCCATTTATGGTCAAATGCTGTAGATGATGTGATTGTAAAATCGTATCCCCGATTACGATAGTATTCTGTATAAACGCGATTTAACGTAAAAGACATAATTGCCAGCACATTTGCCCTAATTGCATTCTCTGTCCATGTCGCATATATTTCACTCGATGCAACATTTTTAATATAATCTTTGTATTTCACATAGTAATTTGTGGCTGTGCTGTCCCGTGGCGAACCATCGTGTACAATAACATATTCAGGGATTACTACTCTGCTAAGTACAATTTCCCCGCTTTCATCAATTGGCTTTATTTCATCTTCCGGAATTTTAGGTGGGTATTCTCCGTATAATGTATGTGCCGGAATAACATACACTTCCGGCTCTGCATCTTCTATGAGCGGATGCAGTCGTACATCCTGCAGTGCTGTAACATCTGCTAAAATCTCAGCTCCTGCTATGCTGATTGGTTCAAATCCCGGAGCATTCACCTGCAATGTATATTCTGAATATGGCTGCTCCTCTATTGTCTGGTCCAGACTATATTCCAATGGCGGCGCATCCAGCTCCACAACCTCTGTCTGCCCTACCTGGTTCGTCTGCAATTGTTCTAGTGTACTATTTGGCACACCCGTATAAGAGATTGAAATTGTCGCATTTTCAATAGGATAAGCTGTAATTTCTGATGTTACATTAATTTGCAGCCTGCCCCTGTCCACTGCCTGGTCTTTATTTCGCTGCACACCTTCCTGCATCATTTTCACCAGCATAAACGATTACCCTCTTTGATACTGTTCTTATGATTTTTACAAACAGTAATATCTACTTTCATACACTCTCTGCTTAGTATATGTTTCCCACTTCCACTTTGTGCATTTTTTATTATTTTTTACGCAGCACATCATACGCTGCCCTATCTTTCTATTTCTCCTGTCAACTCTTTGATTACATCCTCAACATGCATCATTTCCTGGATTTTTCCTACATTGGAGCCGCAAAATATCAATCCATGCTCTACATCACCTTTCACTGCATCTACCAATGCCTTTGTTATACAGTATGGAACTTCTGCAGGATTACATTTTGCCAGACATTGATAGCATTTTTGAATTTTACATTTTTCTTTTTCTGTCTTTTCCACAAATGCGTTGCGTACTGCACGCCCCGGCAATCCAACCGGACTTTTAATTATTTGTACGTCTTCTTCTTTTGCATGCAAATATGCCTGCTTATACGCCTCAGAAGCATCACATTCATAGGTTGCAACAAATCTGCTTGCAACCTGTACTCCATCTGCTCCTAATTCGAATGCATGCTTCACATCTTTGTACTCAAAAACACCACCTGCCATAATCACAGGTATATTACATTGGTATTTTTCTTCATACTCTTTTTTTAATTTAATAATTTTCTGTATCTCTTCGTCCATTGCAGCCTGTCCTTTTTCATTGGCCTGCTCCATACTTTCTTTATCTTTTTTCTGCAAATAACCATATTCTTCCAACTCATCCATGTGAAAACCAAGATGTCCTCCTGCTGCAGGACCTTCCACTACAATAAAATCTGCTGTTCGCTTGTATTTTCTGTCCCACTGACGGAAAATAAGCCTGCATGCTCTTGCACTTGATACAATAGGTGCAATTTTAGTTTCACTTCCTTTCACTAATTCCGGAAGCTCCAGCGGTAACCCCGCCCCGCAAATTATTACATCACTACCTGCTTCCACTGCAGCTTTAACATGTTCCTGATAATGCTTCAATGCAACCATTACATTGACACCGATCAGTCCATGACATTCTCCATTCTCGTCTTTAGCAATTTCTTTTGCACGTTCAATATGCTTACGTATTGCCTTTAGATTTGCTTTTGCCTGATCCTTTTCAAATCCTTCTTCATCATAACCAATCTGTGCTGTGGAAATAATTCCGACACCGCCTTCTTTCGCCACTGCTCCTGCCAGTGAAGAACGGCTGACACCAACCCCCATTCCCCCCTGGATAATCGGAATTCTTGCTTCTTTCCCTCCGATTTTTAAACTTGGAAATTTTTCTCTTATTTTATTCATTTGATTACCCCATTTATATTTATTTTGATATTAAAACTATTTTATAATATAAGTATTTTCTTTTAAAATGTCAAGCTAATCTTGTTTTTATTTCTTTTTTATATGGTTTTAAATACTATATTCTTGCCGGTAAATTATTTTCAGAAAAAAAAGAAGCAGAACACACTCTATGTACTCTGCCTCTTATATCTTCTCTTTTGTTGTTTATTTTCTATTTTTTTCGTAAATAATCTGCAGCCCTTTTAATAACAGCTCCTCGTCTATTATCATCTTTCTCTTGCAATATGGGACTACTTTATTCGCCAGACCACCGGTTGCAATGACCGTTATTGATTGTCCGAGCTCTTCTTCCAAACGATCAATAATACCATCTAATGCTGCTGCATTTGAATAAATAACTCCGCTCTTCATACAATCTATCGTATTTTTACCGATTATTTTCTTCGGAGCTTCCAGACCAATTCCCTGAAGCTGAGATGCATTGGAAGTTAATGCATTCAATGAAACATTGATTCCGGGATAAATCATACCTCCCAGATAATTTTTCTTCGCATCAATGACACAAACTGTTGTAGCCGTTCCAAGATCACATACTGCAAGTGGAGTTGGATACTGTGCAATTGCAGCTACTGCTCCTGCCACAAGATCGCTTCCAAGCTGGGATGGATTATCAATCAAAATATTTAATCCAGTTTTTACTCCCGGACCGATAACTAACGTTTCTCTTTTCAGAATCTTCTCTGCAGCTTCTTTAACCACATAAGTAATCTGTGGAACTACGGAGCAGATAATTGCCCCATCTAATGTCTCCACATCAATCTCATGAATATCAAGTACCATCTTAATATCAATTGCATATTCCAATTCCATTTTCGTCTTGTTTGTGGCAAGTCTTTCAATAAAATATGTCTTTTGATTGTCTACACATCCGAGAACAATATTTGTATTGCCTATATCAATTGCTAAAATCATATGAATTCTCCTTCTTTTATTAACAAATCCAATTTGTCTTTGTAAATTATAACATGTCAATTTAAAGTTCAAAAGTATTATTCTTTCACTTTTCCATTTTTTACTTTTTGATAAAAAACAATCGTCAATACTGTTGCAACAATCCAACCAAACGGCCATGCCATCCAAATTCCTGTACTACCGAAACGAGATGATAAAACAAGTGCGAAACAAATTCGCAGAATCAGATCCGGTACTGTTGCGATAATGAAATACATCATGGCGCCTGCACCTCTGATAATTCCGTCCGTCATCAATTTTACCGCTATAATAAAATATAGTGGAGAAACAATTCTTAAAAAAGCGATTCCTGCCTGGATTGCTTCCATGCTTCCATCATCTAAAAATAATCCCATCATCTGACGACTAAATATAAAATACAATATAAAAAATGGAATCACTGTAATCTCTGACAGTTTAACTCCTGTTTTAAACCCCAATGGAATCCGTTCCTGCTTTCCTGCTCCAATGTTTTGTGCTGTATAACTAGATAAACAAGAACCCAGACACATAAATGTATTGATTGCAAATGTATTTAGCTTGATTGCTCCCGAATATCCGGCAATCACCGATGAGCCAAATCGATTCACAATATCTTGAACAAATAAATTTCCTACACTTAATACACTTTGCTGAATAATACTCGGAACTGCAATTTCTATAATCTGCCACAATAAGTGTTTATCCACAAATGGCTGTTTTTCATTTGATATATGCCTAAGTCGCACAGACATTGTAACAAGAGCAAAAATCGCTGCACCTCCCTGTGCTATAAATGTTGCCCAGGCAACTCCGGCAACTCCCCAGTAAAGCTTTGCAACAAATATGTAATCTAATATGATATTTCCGATTGATGAGCCAATCAAAAAATATAACGGTGTCTTTGAATCTCCCCATGCTGTAAATACACCTGTGCAAACATTATAAAACATCAGAAAGAAAAAGCCGAACACATAGATCCGTAAATATAAAATTCCTTCTGCCATAATGTTTTCCGGCGTATGTATCGCACTCATCATCCATCTACAACAAAACACCCCAAATATACAAAGTATCATGCTAAGCAGCAAGCACGCCGTCAATGCAGTGGTCACTGCACGTTTGACACCCTTTTTATCTCCTGCCCCAAACAAACGTGAAACAACTACCGATGTTCCGAGATTCATTCCTACAGCAAAAGCCATAAAAATGATTGTAATCGGATAAGATGCCCCGACAGCTGCCAATGCATCCTCCCCTGCAAATCTTCCGACGATCACACTGTCTGCAATATTATAAAACTGTTGAAACATCACACTTATCATCATTGGCAACAGAAACTTCCATAATGTTTTATCAGGATGTTCCTTTGTCAGATCCATTACCATTCTTATCCCTCCCTCTGCCACTGTTTTTATATTCAAGAATGCCTCTGCATTCTTGCTGCGAGATGCGCGTCATGCAATGCATGACATACTTCTTCTGCGCATCTCTGCAATCCTGCCGGAGGCTATATCAGATGGGGGATTGACTCCCACCACTGATACTGATTTATTACTCGCCACCTACAGAGGTGGGAGTCATCTCACATCTGATATAAAACAGTAACATTTTTCATTGTATCACTTCTTTATATAAATGATAACATATTTTACAAAGATATTTTTACAAGATATTTTAATTCCCATCTGGTCATATGGACATGAAATTGCTATAATCAGAATATTAAGATTTTCAATTTAATTGAATTTCAAACTTATAAACAGACTCAATTAGCATTACACAAGGAGAATGAATCATGCCAGTATTTGATTTTAATGACACAACAGACGCTAAAAACAAATCCATTTGTACCTATACAACATTTCAATCCAGTGAATCTGACCCTTCCCCGGAAAAACCGATTATGTTACTTGATAACACAAGTAGAAAATGGGAGCATTATTCCTGTGGTGTTTTCACTAACCCTGTAAAGCGTACTTCCTTTGAATTTGATACAGAAGAAGGTACTTATACAGCAGATATTCTTCAAATCGACAGCCGCTTTGTAAGTCTTTTAAAATGGCTTGGACAGAACCATATCAACGTTCGCTTATCAGGAGAAAACCGACCAGATGGCTATGCGATATATCGTATACGTGAAATTGCATTTGGAGGAGGCACAAAGCTTTCAGCTGAAGATGGTTTTTTACAGTTTATGATTGACCGTCTTTTAGCAAGCAGTGCCCCTACAGAGGAAGCTGAAGATGAAGAAGCAATGGAGGACGGCGATGAAATGAAGCTTACAAGTCTTCAGAGCATCACTGACTTCATGACTTGTGCAGGTCGTACACTGCCAGATAATATCCGGCTCTGGGCAAGACGTAACCTTGCTGTTGCCCGTTCACACGAAGTTTCTCCTGAAGAGCGCCGCCATGCACAACGTGCACTTTCCATTATGATGAATATCCAATGGAAAAATAATTATTTTGAGGCAATTGATCCTGTTGAAGCACGACGCATCCTTGATGAAGAATTATACGGCATGGAACGTGTAAAACAACGTATTATTGAAACAATCATTCAAATTAACCGAACACATACACTCCCTGCGTATGGACTTTTACTGATTGGTCCTGCCGGAACCGGTAAATCACAGATTGCCTATGCCGTAGCACGTATTCTGAAACTGCCTTGGTCAAGTCTGGATATGAGTTCCATAAATGACCCGGAACAGTTGACAGGAAGCTCACGTATTTATTCCAATGCAAAACCGGGCATTATCATGGATGCTTTCTCTATGGCAGGAGAATCTAATCTCGTTTTCATCATTAACGAATTAGATAAGGCTTCTTCCGGAAAGGGAAATGGAAATCCTGCCGATGTACTCTTAACATTACTCGACAACCTTGGATTTACTGATAACTATCTTGAATGTATGATTCCTACTTCCGGTGTTTATCCGATTGCAACGGCCAATGATAAAGATCAGATCAGTGCTCCTTTGATGTCACGTTTTGCAGTAATTGAATTACCGGATTACACTATCGAAGAGAAGAAAGTCATCTTCTCAAAATTTGCACTTCCAAAGATTTTAAAGAGAATTGGATTAAAGGAGAATGAATGTATTATTCCTTCTGATGCTTTGGATGAAATTATGAAAATCTATACAAACACTTCCGGAATACGTGATCTTGAACAGGCAGCTGAACATATTGCAGCGCACACACTCTATCAAATTGAAGTGAATCACGTTACTTCTGTTACATTTACAGCAGATATGATTCGAAAACTGCTTGTATAAAAACATATAAAATATTCGTTATTTCTTAATTTAAAAAAGATGATGTTGCCAAGCTTATAAAGAAAGCTTAAACAACATCATCTTTTTATTTCATTTTATTAATCAGCAATATAAACTTTTCCGAAATTAAATTTAAAACCTCTGTTATATTTCATTTCCTGCTTGATATCCACTGCGGATAGCTACCGAAATATCTGCTGTTCTTTCACCACTACAGTCTCCAACATATTCAAATGGAACTGTCAGCTTACTGTCATCAAAGAGATTTTTCTTTGAGCCAAGAGCATTGATGATTGTATCAGCTTCGATTGTTATATCTGCTCCGTCTTTTGTATTCGTTGCAAAAATCACATTATTTTCAATAGATTTTACTTTTGTATTTACATATTGTTTCACATCATGCTCTTCAAAATCTTTCATAATCAGCGGCATTACTGTCTCAGATTCTCCAGTTGCAATCTGAGACAGCATTTCAATAATACTGACTTTCAATCCTTTTTGTGCTAAGAATTCTGCGGTCTCTGTTCCTACAAGTCCCCCACCGAGAACGACACAATTTCCACTTACAGCCTCTCCATTTAAAACATCCCACGAAGATACCACATTACTATTTTCTACAGACATTGGAAGTTCCATATTATGTGCACCTATCGCCAGAATTACATTGTCATACTGATTCAATTCTTCATAGGCCGGCTCTGTATTCAATTCTACTTTTACAGAAAGTTCTGGGAGAATTTTTTCATAATATTCTATTGCTCTTAAAATCTCATTTTTTCTTGGTGGAACTGCTGCCAAATGAATCTGTCCGCCAATTTTTTCTGATTTTTCATAAACAACAACGTCATGTCCGCGTTTTGCTGCAACTCTTGCGGCTTCAAGCCCTGCAATCCCGCCGCCTACAACTGCAACTTTTTTCTTATCCTGTGCCGGTTTAATAAATACTGTACCTTCGTTTCCATTTTCTGCATTTAATACACATGAAATATAACGGCGTCCCTGAATCGCATCCACACAGCCTTTATTACAATTAAGACATTCTCTAATACATTCTCCGGATTCTGCTTTATTCGCAATATCCGCATCAGCTAGCATAGACCGTCCATAAGCTACGATATCAGCATCTCCGTCTTCAAGGATTTTTTCTCCTGCTTCTAAGCTGACAACACGGCCAACTGTTGCAACCGGAACAGATACCAGTTTTTTCACTTCTCTGGCAACCGGAAGTGTCCAGTTATATGGAACATCTCCCATCGGCGGGATTGTATCTCCCATGTTTCCTGTATGGTTTGCCTGAGCAACCTGGATCATATCAATTCCTGCTTCATCAAGCATCTTAGCAAACTGGATTCCTTCTTCTGCCTCAAGTCCTCCTTTTCCACGAAGTGTTCCGTCAGGATTTACTGTAATAATTGGCAACTTGTACTCAATCATAAGATCCGGTGCTGCTTCTTTGATTGCTGCTACTACTTCAAGTGCGTATCTTGTACGATTCTCAAGGCTTCCTCCATACTGATCTTCTCTATGGTTCAGAATCTTAGAGCAAAGAGAACCAAGGAGACGGTCTCCATGTACTTCAATCGCATCGATTCCGGCTTTCTGTGCCTTTTCTGCACATGCAGCGATGCTGTTTTTAATATCTTCTAACTGTTCAACAGTTGCCTCTGTTACAAAATGCTGCATATCATGATGAAGTTTTGCATAAGCGCCTTTTGTAAGTCTGTCGCATTCTTCCATCTGTTTCTTTGCTTCTTCTGCATTTCCCTCAGCCTGTGCTTTTGCCGCAGCCTGTCTTGCGATACCTGCTTCCATGATCATGCGTCCTACTCCCGGTACATCATACTCCGGATGGAATAGCTGAAGTGCAAGCTTACAATCATACTTATGTAATGTGTCTGCCAGATTTTTATATACCGGAATCTGACTGTCATCATAAAGCTTCGGTGTCGGTGAAGCTGTTCTTACAGGAGCTACATCTCCGATAACAACATACGCTGCTCCACCTTTCGCAAGTCTTTCATAAAAGTTTAAGCTTCTCTCCCCAATAGATCCGTCTCTTTCTTCATATCCTGTTGTAAGCGGTGGAAACATGATTCTGTTTTTTAAAGTAAGATTTCCAACTTTAATTGGTTCTAATAATTTCTTTCCCATCTATATTCTCTCCATTCTTTATTTCTTAATCTCTTTCAAATTAACACACTTAGGATTCTTGTCAGCATTTGCTGACACATTCTTTTTTCGATTACAGTTCTTCTGCCAGTTTATGTCCTGCAGCAATTGCATCTTTCAAAGTTCCGACTTTATCACAGTCTCCGATAAAATGAACTCTTTCTTCGGTATTCTCTACCTTGTTCGGTGCATATCCGACTGCAAAGATCAGCGTATCAGCATCTGTAATATGGTATTCCTTTCCGTCCTTCTCATAAGTGATTGTAGTCTCATCAACCTTTGTTACCTGACTGTTTAATTCAATCTTTACACCTTTTCTCTTGAGTCTCATTGTCAGCTGACTCTTCGCTGCCCCGCCTTCTCCCGGCATCAGCGATGGGGTCATCTCGATAATTGTAATGTCACGGTTTGCAGGGAACATATCATCAATCAATGGTGCAAGGTAATCTGCTGTTTCACATCCTACAGATCCGCCGCCAAGAACAACGATTTTTCTTCCTGGATATTTTCTTCCGGCAAGTACATCATCTGCTGTCATCGTCTGCTTAAAGACCTTAAAAGGAGGGATTTCCTTAGGAACTGCTCCTGTTGAACAGACAACCTCATAATCCTTAAATTCTCCGGCAAGCATTTCTGGAGTTACTTCACAATTCATACGAACTTCAATTCCTTCATTCTTCAGACGACGTGTCATGAATTTGATTACTTTACAAAGTTCCTGCTTTGCAATTGGAACGGCTGCAAGTCTGAGAAGTCCTCCCAGCTCTCCACTCTTTTCACAGAGAACAACTTCATGTCCACGTTTCTTCGCAACATACGCTGCTTCCATTCCTGCCGGTCCTCCACCGATCACAAGAATTTTTTTCTTATCTTTAGCTTCTTCGATTTCTTCAGATTCAACCGATGGATTCACTGTACAGCTAATCGGATTACCAAACATAATTCCCGTCAGACATCGGCCACATCCAATACATGGACGAATATCATCCGTCTTTCCTGCAGCCGCTTTATTTGCAAATTCACTGTCACATAAGTTTGGACGGCCAATCATACAAATATCTGTTTTTCCATTTGCAATCAATTCTTCAGCTACCCAAGGCTCATTAATTCTTGCAACTGTAGATACCGGAATATTCACATGTTTTCTGATTTCTTCACTTGCATGCGCATGAGGTGCAGGTGATGTACCAGGTGCCGGCATAGAACTTCCTCTTTTGATCGTGTTTCCTCCGGAAACATGGATGAAATCAACACCTGTCTTTTCAAGCTGTTTTGAGACATAAATCATGTCATTGAGTGTCAATCCGCCTTCACTATACTCATCACCCGAAATACGGACATCAATGATAAAATCATCGCCGCAAAGTTCACGAATCTTGGCAATTACTTCCAGTGTCAGTCTAAGACGACCATTAATATCTCCGCCGTACTCATCTGTTCTCTTATTATAAAGTGGAGTAAGGAATCCTCCAAGCAGACCATGTGCATGTGCACACTGAATCTCAACTCCGTCTCCACCTGCAATCTGGAAACGACGTGCAGCTTCTCCGAACTGCTGAACCAATACATGCAGCTCTTCTACTGTGACTGCTCTCGGTGCAGATTTTGCATAATATGGTCCTACATTAGATGGTGCAATCAGCTGTGGTGTTCCCGGAATTGGAAATGCCATATAAGCCGGGTGGAATAACTGTGCCAGAATTTTTGTATCATACTGATGCACAGCATCTACCAGTTTCTTCCAGCCAGGAATATAAGAATCATCATAAATAGACATATCTCCCGGCAAGTAAGTATATACAGGTTCTACTGTCGTAACTTCTGTAACAATAAGTCCGACCCCACCCTTTGCTCTGGCTGAGTAATGCTCAACTAATGCATCTGTCACATATCCTTTGTCTGCCATGTTAGTAGAGATTGGTGGCATAAAAATTCTGTTCTTTACAGTTGTTTTTCCAATTTTGATTGGCTCAAATAAATGTGGAAATTTTTCGTTCATTTTTTCTTTCCTCCGCTTTTGTTACAAATTGCTTTCCAAAAACAATTTGATATTTTTTTATCATCACTGCATTATAACATTGTTTTCTCTATTTGAAAACAGCTTGGTTTTCCCTCCCATAAAATATTTTCTTCGTTAAATTATATCTGCGTTTTATTGTCAATTACTTAGCATCTTTTTCAATTCATCCACTGTGATTTCCGCATCATTTTCTATCTTTAAAGCTGCCTGTCCGGTCATCTTTGCCGCTGAATAAGATGTTCCATCCCCCACACTGGTATTCCCGCTCAAGGTCTTAATTTCCACCTGCTCGCCAACTGTGTAAACATCTACCCATTCCCCTCTTTGAGAAAATGCTGCAATTTCAGTTCCGTCTTTATTCAAAGCTCCTACTGCCAGAACACTCTCATAAGCTGCCGGGTAATATCTTACAGCCCCGTTTTCTGCATAATCATTTCCTGCAGATGCAATAATAAGAACATTCTTCTTTTCTGCGTATTCTACCGCCCGCCTTACAGATTCTTTATCTAAAACAAGTCCCGCACTCAAATTGATAACCCTGCAGTGGTAGATGTCCACCGCATCCCGTATCATTTGTGCCAATGTATCATTATCAACCTGTTTTATTTTTCCATTTTCAAATACATTACTTACCAATGGAACAATCTGTGTATTCTTTGCTTCTTTTAAGATAATAGATGCCACCGCTGTCCCATGCCCGTAGGTATCTTCTGTGGATAATTTAGTATCTACATAATTTTTTCCCTTGGCTATATGTTCTTTTGAAATGGCATTCGTGGAAATACCTGTATCAATCACTGCAACACGAACCGATACTTTTGTTTTTTGCTTCCCGCATCCCTGAAATAATAATGCCATTATCACAACCATCAATATTACTATGATTCTATATTTTTTATAATTTTTCGCATTCATCTATAACACTCTTTTACGTTTATTTACTCCTTTATAATACCATAGGACACCACATAAATGGTGCCCTATCGGTATTTTTCACTTTGAAATTTTGCTATTTTTATGACCTATTAATTGCCAAATACATCCTTAACTGTACCCGTTACCGGCTTCAGATTCTTAATGTCGTTGTTCACATTCGGAGTCACTTCAAAATCCTGTGCCAGTGTCGCTGTAAATGTAAGTGCATTTGTTCCTTCTCCTCCCGCATATTGCACATTTGTCAAAGGAATATTTGCTACTCCCAAAAGCCCTATATTCGATGCTGACTTGATCACTTCATCATAATGAACTGTAATTGAAATCTGTTCACCTGCTTTGTACTGTCCAAAGGCAAGGCAACTAACTCCAACCTGCTGTGGTGCCCGGTTATCAAGAATCATATAATGTAAATCTGTTGTACCGAACTGCCAGGCATTTTTTCCTTTTCCACTTTCTGCAAGTTCAAGCTGTACTCTGTCATTGATTCCGATCCTTGCATAGCACGGTGAGCCAAATACAACTTGTCCATTATGACTTTTACTCTCATATTCTGCTCCATTTGTCTTTGATCCGTTATATGGGAATGGAACATCGATTTTCCATCCCTTTCCCTGCAGATCGAGCTTATACTCTGCAAAATATGCTCCGCCGCCATAAAATCTAAACCATAGATATCCATCATTTACTTCCTTCAAATCCGAAGTCATACGGAAACCGGCATTCGTTGCTGTTCCTGCAATGTATTTCTGCTTTGCTTCATTAACATTCTTGCTTCTCAAAACTTCCATCAAACTATTAAATGTATATGGAGTTCTTTCATTATAATGATAATTGTTTATCTTCGGATCTCCTGTACGGATTGTATAACTATGCCATTGATTATAGCATTCCTTTATCAAATCTTCCAAGCAGTATGCTTTTTCTGCATCAATCACGCGCTGAGAAGAAGTCTGCTCTCCTAATACGCCTCCGCAGGTTCCTATTGTATCTACAATTTTATAAAGCTCTATATTATAATAACGAGCTGTATTATTTAACTGGAATCCTGCTGCACTATCCGCTGTTGTGTTCATTCCCCATTCTTCAATCGTGAATGTTTTTTCCATATCGTTCTGTCCAAATGTCAAATATACATCTTCTCCTCCAACATGTTTGAAATGACATTTATCACTCTCTGAATCAACGGTAGAACCATATGCAGTTCCATTTACTGTACGATAATAAATGTGCTGTGGATTTGTTGTTGGCACAGTACCTTCCGGTAATGTTCTAGTCACTTTGTAGGTTAAACGAGTACCCTCTTTTCCTACGTATACCAGATTAAATGTACCTCCATATCCCCATTTTGCTGTCAGCCTATAATCTTTTTGTGTTCCTTTTACAATCTCAGATACCAATGTATCTGCGTCGTACCATCCAAGGAACTGATAACCGTCTTTTGCAGCCGGTGCTTCCAGCTGTATGTCATTATCTTCAATACTATAGCTTTCTGGATTTGTCTGACTGATTCCTCCTGCTCCAAGATCATATGTGATTTTAAATACATTCAGCTCCCATACAGCATATAATGTTACATTGCCTTCACCTGCAAGATTCTTAACGTTTTGACCGTCTTTATAAACAACTGCTCCATCTTTTTCCAGTGCCCATCCGGTAAATGTATATCCCGGTTTCTTAAAGTTTCTCATTTCAGAAACCAGATCCAGATTGTCCGCTTCATCGTACATCATCAGCTGTGTTTCTACCGGCACTGTATCACCCAGACAACTGTCAAATGTAACGGTGTATGGGTTTGGATTCCATTTTGCATAGAATCGCCAGTCATGTAGTGCATCCAGTATGATTGTTCCACTAACCTTCTTTGTAAGAGATGAATCACTATACCATCCATCAAATGTATAGCCTGGTTTTCCTACCGGTTCGTGTAAATTAAATGTATTCGATACAACGGTAAATTCAGTCGGGTTATCCGGTGCATTTTCTGCTCCATCCATATTTTCATATAGAATCTGATATGCCTTCGGCGTCCATACTGCATACAAATGTACTTCACCCTGATTAACTGCCGACAATTTACTTACTGTCTGACAATCCGCATATACAACTTCTTGGTTTGGTATCAATGACCATCCGGCAAATGTATAGCCTTCTCGCACATATCGATTTGTATCCAGCATTTTCACTTCTGTATATGAGAAATTTTGAACCTTACTTCTGTCTTCCTCATTGTTGGAATGGAATACAACCTTATAGCGATTCTCACTCCATTTTGCATAGAGAATGATATCACCTGTACTCTTTGCAGGAATTGCCACAACAGCATCATCACTTAAATCCGCCTTTTCGTGCCATCCTTCAAATCTGTATCCTTCTTTTTCTGCCGCTGATAGTGTAAGCAAGCCTGTTTCAATATTATATTGTGCCGGATTCGTATTTGTTGCTCCATCTGCGCCGTAATAATCAATCTTGTAATTGATCGGTATAAAACGTGCATAAATGGTGTGGTCGCCTGTCGCTGTTACCAGTGTCTCACCTGTAATCTCTGTGCCGCCTTCCGGCTCTGAATACCATCCTGCGAAAGTATATCCTTCCTTTTCAAGCTTCGGTAGCGTATCATAAGCTGTTCCGTATGTAACCGTTTTTGTCAGAAGCTCACCATCACCTGTTACATATCCGCCGTTTGGCTCCATTGTAAGCTGATAGCTTTGAGGAGTCCATACTGCTTTATAAGCAAGATCCTTCGCCGGCATATTCTGCTCTATCTTCATGTTCCATACACAAGAATTTCCATCCTTTACAGCTGCCGGTGCTATGATTGGTGCGTCATAATAGACTTGTCCTTCTGTATAGCCGGACACTGCCATACCGCCATCAAGATCCCAGCTTAAGGAGTATTTATTTCTCGTATAATAATAGTCTGCCACATTTGCCCGCTCATCTGTTGTTACTATGATCTGCTTTGCTTTTTCCGGTGCTGTAAATCCTGTATATTGTTTTAATTCCGGCTCGATAACACTATCCATTGCCGCTGTTTGGTGAACGGATTCTTTTAATGTATAATTTTCAGAACCATCCACATTTTGCTGATAATAATTCACTGTATATCCATACTGTCCTGCCACCCATCTTGCCTGTAATACCGTATCTTCTGCCGGCATTGTATGACTTGTGAATTTTTCTTCTCCTACATACCAGCCTTCAAATCCATATCCTTCTCTTAGCGGAATCGGAAGCTGTAATTCTGATTCATATTTGCCATAAATGACAGAGTCGACACCCTCTGGAAGTATACCGCCATCCACATTCAATGTAACTGTTACATCCTTACGTTTGTACTCATAACGGACACACGTACTTCCATCTGCTGCAATTGACACAGTCTGCACTTCCGGTATTATAAATCCTTCATAATTCTTTGTTTCTAATGTTACCAGACTGTCAGATGTACCTTTCAGCTCATCTGTATCTGCAAGAACCATGTTCCAATCGAGTGCTTCTTTGTAATGCTCTACTTTATAAGGAGTGTCTGTATTCGCCTCCCATTTTGCATAGAATATCTTATCTCCTACAGAGCCTTTTTTAATTTCCCTGACCACTTCTCCTTCACATGCTTCATTCTCATACCATCCCTTGAATGTATATCCTTTTCGTACAGGATCCATCAACGTAATGGTTTCTGTCTCAACATTGTAATTTGACGGATTAGTATTTATCAGTCCTTCTGCTTTGTTGTAAATGATGTTGTAATTCTTCATATTCCATACTGCATACAGTGTAACGGCTGCTTCATTTTCTGCCGTCAAATTCAAGACACTTGCAGTATTTTCATATTCCACGCCTGTTCCTTTTCGTGTGGTCCATCCTAGAAAATCATATCCATCCAGTACAAATGCATTTTCATGTAAATTCTGTCCTTCATCGTATGCAAACTGCATCTGCTCCATCTCGCCTGTAGCCGCATCATGATTCTTATCAAACTTCACTGTATATGTATTCGCTTTCCATAAAGCTGTGTATGCAACATCTCCGGTTCCCATCTTATTTTCCGGTTCAACTACATTTACCCCGTCTATGCTCCAACCGATAAATGTATATCCCGTCCGCTGCATTTTTTCCGGACTGTGGATATGATCTCCATAATAAGATTCCTGACTTGATGACTGTTCTCCGTCTCCGGTGTCATAACCATAAGAGAAGCTTATTTTGTACTTCTCACGTTTGTAGTTGATCTTGATTATAGATTTTCCACTTCCCTCTACAACCGCAGTTTCTTTTGCCAGTCCATTTACTGTAAGATTTTCAAATACAACTCCATTTTCTTCCACATATTTTTGCTCAGCAGTCGTCTCACCGTCGATTGGAAGATTTCTCAATGTGTCTGCCGAAATCTCTTCTCCTGTGAAGCCCATGCCTTCATACAGATGTTTCAGTTTATATTTTCCGTCGACATCCTGTACATAATACTCTACTCTGTAAGCAGTATCCGGATTCTTCGTCCACTGTGCGGTATAGACAAGATTCTCTGTTCCCATGTTTGAAACAACTTCGCTGTCCCATCCGGTAAATGTATATCCTTTTGCTGCCATCATTGGTGCAATGATCGTTCCGCCATATTTCAAATCGTAAGTAATCTTTTCTCCTCCGACTTCGCCCGGATCAAATGTAACTGTATGATTTTCTAATGCGTAATAATAACGTAATACAGAACTTCCATCTGCAATGATCTTGATTTCCTGTTCTGCCGGCATCCGATAACCAACATATTCTTTTATCTCTGGTGTCACGAAACTTTCCGTTGTACCGGTCAGTTCCTCTGCTTCTGCCAGCTCGTATTCTCCTGAACGCAACTGCTCTGTATAATATTCTACACGATATGGTGTATCTGCTTTGGCAACCCATTTTGCATAGATATTTGTATCTGCCGCAGGCATGCTCTCCGGAAATTCATAAGCTTCTGTCAATGCCTCATCACTATACCAGCCTGCAAAATCATATCCCGGTTTTACCGGATCTGCCGGTTTTTCTACTTTTGCTTCAAATTTTGCATTGATGATATTGATATATGTTCCACCGTTTGTATACGGAACAATGACATATCCGTCACGCAGATTGTCCCAATACAGAGAAATTGTTCTCTGTATTGGTCTTGATGAAAATGCCAGTGGGTAACGAATCCACGTAATAATCATCTCGCCTTCCAGTTTTTTGTCGTCTTTTTCCGGATTTACACTGACCGTGTTTGTCTTCGGATCATATGTGAATTTATCATTTGTCATGCGGATATCAAAATTTTTACGATTCGTCAGGCTTTCTGCCTTATTGGAATCATAATCATCATTGTAAATTGCCTGCTTCTCCTGGCCGTCCTTCAAATCCAGATAATCCATAGAGAATACTGCATCCGGAAGCATCGCATCCCTCACATGCTGCTTCAACTTGATATCCGGCATCTCTTCTTGTTTTGTCGCAAAATCCAGCACATTATCTTGTCGGCCGACCGTCCACAGTGACCATTCATTATCATACAGCTTCAATTCTGTAGAGAAGGTATCCTTTAGTGCCTGGGCTTTTAATCCGACCTCCAGATATGCTCCCACATCAATAAGCATTGCTCCATTATATTGCTGGTCGCGTCCATTACTTGTGCTATACCTCAACTCATAATAGAAATATCCCCATAGCTTACTATACGCACCGGCTTCCGACCTAAATCCGACCGATGCCAGATCTGTTGAAAATAATCCTATTTTAAATTCAAATTCTAATCCTGCTTTTATTTCCAGTCGTCCCATTGTATAGAAATCAAACTGATATGTCTCTTCTAACAATGTAACGGTATCGTTATAAACCGCTCCTGCAAATACATCGATCGTATATGTATATCGTTTTCCTGTCATATATTCAAAATCGAATCCAACAGAAATGCATGCATTCATTTTTACAACAAAATCGATTTCTGTATTAATTGCAATAATCGGGAACGGCGGTGGAACCTGCTGTTCATTATCTACAATATTCTGTTCAATGACGCGTACCCAATCCGAATCTCCTTTCATCATTTCACTGTAACGTTTGATCAGATTGCTTTTTCCTTCTTCCGATTCGTCATCTTCTCCGTTTTCCTTATTGCTGTCGATCAACTCTTTAATCTGTCCTGCAATCTCTGCTCCTTCATCAAAATGTTCATTTCCACTTTCATCATTTGACTGGGTCATCATCATAGCATTGACTTCCACGCTGGTATAATTCAATACATCAACATTGGCTGTCACGCGATATTCGGCAATATACGGGAAGATTCCCCATACCTTCCAGACTGCTTTACTTCTTACTCCGAGGTCAATCCCTACCTCTTCTGCAAATGTTCCGCTAATGTTGATCACAAGCTGATTATCAGAGCCCTGCTTGCCAATCGTAATCTTTGCCTGCACTTCCAGCTGAACGCTAAGACCTTTATCCTTTGCAGCGGTTCCGTTCGCCTGATTAAGCTTGGTCGGGTGTGTGCTAATGGTTGCTTTCGGATATCCTTGTTCCATCTCACACTTTGCAGAAATATTAGATGCCATCAGCTGTAACTCTTCCGGCGAAACAGGTGTTCCATCTTCCAGAGTTACTTTATAATCTTCCAGATTGAGATTATCACTAAGTTTCGTAAAATTCTCTGTTGCAAGTGCCATTGAGCCAAGATATTGTGCCGCTTCTTCTGCGAATCCACTTTCAAGGGCCTGCTGCTCAATCTGTGCTTCAAGGGCTGCTGTATCTACGCCTTCCAGCATATCTGTACCGGTCATCGTATCTTCTGCGTAAATATCCATCGCCTGCTGTACTTCATCCCAGCCAACCTCTTTGAATCCGATGGTTGTCGTATCACCTGCTCCTGTCTTTACTCCTGTAATTTTTCCATATCTCTCAAGCTTTGCCGCATCGCTTCCGCTTTCGACTCCAAATGTTCCGCTATAGAACATAATGAAATCTCCGACATCCACTGTTGTCTGACTATCCAATTCGATATTTGCATACACATCGGCAGAATAATCAAGCAGTTGATTATCCACTGTGATCGTATCTGCTGCTTCATCCATATCTGCCCCTATTGGGATCGGCAACATATCCGGCTCAAAAATAACATCTTCCGGCTGTGCATTTTTATAACTATATCTGTTTCCATTTCTTGCAGTAATCTCTACATATGCAAGCTCACCGTTCTCTTCCTTCGGCGTATCCAATGTACGTTTGTCCGGTCTTAATCCCGCATAAATAGAAACGATATCGCCTAAATGGAGTTCCCCTTTTGTATAATCAAATTCTCCCTGCGTCATATTGGCAGGTCCAAGTGTTCCATCTTTGTCTGCCTGATAAAGTGCAATACTCAATGTTTCAACACTCTTATCTCCTGACGTGATATTGCTGATATCCTCTATCGGGATATATACAATCCCGTCATTTAAAGATGTGTTCAATACTTGTTTCTTATCTGTTGTAAAATTATATTCTCTTACTGTCTTCGGCTGATCTTCAAAACAAAGTCTGGTATCTGTCAAGGCAACCCGATATGTACAGCCTTCGGCAAATCCATCCACAGCGTCCATTTTTCCATCTTCTGAAACCGGATTCTTACCTGAGATTGTAAACGTTCCACTTTCGCCTGTCACCTCTATAATATCTGTCTGCTTTGGATCTGTTAGATTCGAAGCTGTAATCCCGGCTTTCACAGCATCCAGATTCAATTTTTTATTCTTCGCTTTTACTATAATCTTAAAATCTGTCTTAACTCCTGTTGCACTGGCAAATGTCACCTGTTCTACATTTTCAAGTGGTGTCTGTGCCGCGTATTCTGCATAAAGACTTACATTGCTGTTAATCTCATCTTCTTTTGAAGCAAGCTTTTCCCTGTTCTTATCATAATACCAGCTGACAAAAATATAATTATCGCGATAAGGTGTCGGCAGTGAACTAATCTTTGTTCCTTTGTTAACTTTACGTGCTTTTAATTTACTTCCGCCTTCTGTATAAAATGTAACCTTATACTGTTTTATTTTTGTATCTTCCGGCTTCTTATCGTCGTTTCCTGTAATCTTATCGACAACTTTGTCTATAAAAGATTTATTCGGATTCTCCGGCTGCTTGCTCTTTTTTTTGGTATTCACATTTGAAGAAGCGACCTTTTTATTATCCGCAGAAGTTCCCTTTGCTTTTTCTTTATCTGTCGAGGATTGAATGCTCTTATTATCCAGCTGTTTGCTGCTACTTTGTGCCGGCTGTTTCTCTTCTTGCTGTTTCTCTGCCGTCTCCTTCTTTTCTTCCGCTGTCTTCTGGTCTACCGTAATATCTGAATCAGCCTTCATCTGCTTCCCGTTTTTATTTGCGAAAAATGCTGCCGCAGACAACGATACTACCGTCAATACAACGATAAGTATTATGATCCCTTTCTTATCATTCCAAAATTTTTTCCACATATGCGTTCCCCCTGTGTTCTTTTTTTCCTGCGCTATATTTGTAAAAACATGAATGAATCTTTGTTTACAAAATACCTGATTTTCCTATATTCTATAGTACAAAATTTCATTCTTTTTGAGGAAACACCTACATGAATTACACTTTTTTCGACATGAACGATACCTTATCTCTATGGCATTTTATTTCATTTCAAGTTATAATAAATTCACATGAAACTACAGGAGGAAGCGACTTATGAAAATCGCTATATGCGACGACGATAAAACAGAACAACTTCAAATTTTAGAACTATTGGAAGGATATTTTAAAGGAAGAAAAAACAAGCCCGCTATCAAAACTTTCAGCAGCATTGAGCTTGCTTCCATCGCCCGCTATGAACAGTTTGACCTCTATCTTCTTGATGTTATCATGCCTGTATTAAATGGCATCGAGCTGGCAAAAGAAATCCGTGGATTTGACAAAGCTTCCGATATTATTTTCCTTACATCATCACCGGAATTTGCTGTCGAAAGCTACACAGTCAAAGCTTCCAATTATCTTGTGAAACCAATACAAAAAGCTGCTTTTTTTCAGGCTTTAGATGATATTTCGGAAAAGAGAATGGAAGAATCCGGCAAATCAATTATTGTAAAAAGTTCGTTTGGTGTACATAAAATTTATTTGTCCGGATTGATTTATGTAGAAGCACTGAATCGAAAAGTAATTTATTATCTAAAGAATGGAGAGCAGATTACAACTGCGGAACGTTTTTCATCGGTATGTGATATACTGATGCAAAACTCAGAATTTATTCTTCCGCATCGTTCCTTCCTTGTAAACATGAATTACATCCGTTCGATCACTACTACAGATATGCACTTACAAAACAATAAGATCATCCCTTTAGCACAGAGAAGGGTGGCAGATATTAAAAAACATTATCTTGCATTTCAAATGGAGGAGGTTTCACCATGAATTTTGCAACGCTCTGCGATTTTATCAATTATGGACTGGTTCTTTTTTTCGGAATTGTTGTTTCACTTTATCTTGCAGACTTTCCATTTGAAGACCATAAAAGTTTTTACACACTGACAATATGCGGTTTCGGGATTGTACAGATTCTCTTCTATTTCATAATGGGTGAAACAAATCTGTACCATTGTTATCCTTTATTGATCCACCTGCCGCTTTTTCTGTTAATTCGATTTGGGTTGCACCGCAACCTCTATATGTCTATGATTGCAGTACTGTCTGCTTATTTACTATGTACACCGAGGAAATGGTTTGGAACACTGATCGCATCCTTTTTTGATTACAATCCTGTTATATCCGATATTGCTTCCAGCCTGATTACAATTCCACTTTTATTTTTTGTTATAAAAATAATCGCACCTTACATTATTAAACTAAAATATGAAAATAAAACAACACAAATGTTACTTTTCCTATTGCCTCTTTCTTACTATATTTTGGAATATATTTTTACAGTTTATACAGATTTACTTTATACCGGCGGTGCAGTTATCATTGATTTTCTTGACAGCTTTCTTGTACTGCTCTATTTTATTCTCTCGATGCTCACGATTGAATACGCAAGCCAGCGAAGCCGTACCGAGCGTGACAATTTACTTTTCACTACCGTTTCTATACAGGCAAAAAAAGAGATTGCGCAGCTTTCTGATTCCAAAAAGCAGGCCGCAATCTATCGTCATGATTTAAGACACCATATGAACTTTATTCAAAACTGTATTCAAGAACAAAAAACTGAAGAAGCCCTCTCTTACATTAACGAAATCTGTACAACATTGCAGTCTGGTGCAATCCAAAAATACTGTGAAAATGAATCTGTCAATCTGATTCTCTCTTCCTATATTGAAAAAGCACAGGCACTTCAGATTCAAACTACAATTTCTGTAACTGCAACTGATTTTTCAAGATTTCAGATTACAGACCTTTGCAGCTTGCTTTCAAATGCTCTGGAAAATGCGATCCATGCGTGTACACAGATCACATATCCGGAAGGTCGTTATATCAATCTGAAACTCTATGAAAAAAATGAACAATTATGTATCAACCTTGCAAACAGCTACGAAGAAGAACCTGCTTTTGAAAACGATATTCCTATTTCACACAAAAGCGGACATGGCTTCGGTGTACAAAGCATGATTTCTGTCGTAAATAAATATTCAGGTATCTATGGTTTCTTTGCCCAAAATGGTGAATTTAGATTTCAGGCAACATTTTAAAAATGTTGTCTTCTAATTCACTGTCATAAAATAACTCAGGCTGATTTCATTTGCTGCTACATCCGCAAGATTTAAGCAGCTGTTTCCCATACGGTCGATCAGATGAAGAATATTTGTGAATGGTGCTGTCAGACTTGCTTTACATTTTCCTTTATTTACACGTTGCAGATGCGCCTTTCTCATCTTAATATCCAAATCCATGATCTTATCTTTTCGCTTAAGCATTTTATCTATCTGAACCGATTTATCTCCCTGCAATGCCTTCATTGAATCAATAAACATTTTTTCCAGTGTTCTTAGACTCTTCTGTAATTCATCCATTGCTTCCGGCGTATATTTATAATTATTTTGTTCCTTCTCCTGGATACATTTTGCAATTTCCACACTTAAGCTTCCCATACGTTCCACATCACTTAAAATATACATTAAGCTCGCCGTCTGAGCTGCCTGCTGCTCTGTCATTGTTCCGGAAGAGAATAAAAGTGCCAGATATTCGGTTGTTTTTTCCGTCAATGCTTTGATATTTTTCCCCTTCTCAAGCAAGCCTTCCAATTGACTGATATCTTCTGTTTTAACTATTTCAATCGTATTACTTACCGCATCCTTCACTATATCGCTGATATGTAAAATCTCTTTTGCCACAAGCTGAAGTGCTGCTGTTGGCTGATTTGTCATCTTTTCATCCAAATACAATGGCTTTGCCGGATCTACTGCAACTGTCTTTCCATCTGGGATTAAAGTCATAACAATTTTTACCATTACATTAATCAGACATACCCAGATCAAAGTCATTGTAATATTAAATACTGTATGTGAATTTGCAATCTGTCGGGAAATCACTTCGATTTCCGGTCCTTTCGGTGAAATATACTGAATTAGTGCTGCAAATGGTTTAATAAACCAGATAAACAGCAGACATCCTGATATATTAAAAATACAGTGTGCTACAGCTGTACGTTTCGCATCCTTATTCTGTCCGATGCTGGCTAAAAGTGCCGTGATCGTTGTTCCGATATTATCTCCAAGAAGAATCGGAATTGCTCCTGTCAATCCTAATATACTTGTCACACCATCCGGTCCGGCCTGAGCTGCAAAGTTCTGTAATACTGCGATTGTTGCACTACTGCTCTGTACTACCAGAGTCATCAATGTACCGACCGCAACTCCAAGTACCGGCATATTTGATACTTTCGCGATCAAATCTGTAAATACCGGGCTAGATGCCAGTGGCTTCATAACATCTCCCATCGTTTCAATTCCAAGGAACAACAGACCGAAGGCAAATATCGTCTGTCCGATACTTTTTATCTTCTCTGACTTCGCCACAAAAGAAATGATAAAACCGATAAATATGATAATGTAAATATAATCTGTAATTTTAAATGCAATAATCTGTGCCGTCATTGTCGTTCCAATATTCGCACCGAAAATAATGGAAATTGCCTGTGGCAGGCTCATCAATCCTGCACTTACAAAGCCAATCGCCATAACCGTTGTCGCACTACTGCTCTGCAAAACTGCAGTTGTGATTGCTCCTGCCAACACTCCTAAAACTGGATTTCTTGTCAACAGTGCCAAAATACTTTTCATCTTCTCGCCTGCCGCTTTTTGCAGACATTCACTCATCATATTCATGCCGTAGATAAATATTGCAAGACCACCTACAAGCCCAAATACAATCTGTAACTTCTCATTCATACCAATTCCTCACATTATTTCAAATATTATTTTCTTGTTTCATGCGAGTTAATTGTATGTAATACGTATGCAAGATAAATCAAATTTATGTTAAATGTATGTTAAATCGTAAAAGAAGTTATTTAAGAAGGCATATTTTCACTAACTCACTTCTAGAAATCCGCCTTGTATTAACATACGCATATCCAGATTTCTCAGCTTTTCCCCAAACAAAATCTGTACGCGCTCTTCATCCATTGAGACGACAACCCCATCACCAAATTTTTTATGTTTCACGAGTACACCTGCTCCAAGCTGTTCTTTAAACTTCTTATATTCTTCAGCCGTCGTTGGCTTCATCCTTGATTTTGTATTCTGTGCATATGGATTTGCCTGAGAAAATATTTTATTAGTGGAAACTACTTTCGTGCTATTCTTTTGAATAAATGTTTTCCCTAATATTTCCCTGCAAAATGAACTTTCCCTGTTTGTTGTAAACAATGTCAGTTGTTGTTTTGCCCTTGTAACACCGACATAAAATAAGCGGCGTTCTTCCTCGTAAGTCTGCAATTCTTCCTTAGAAGCCCGCTTCGGATTTTGCAAAGCCTGCTCCGGCAAAATTCCATCCACCACATCGATCAGATACACATGCTCATATTCTAACCCTTTGCTTGCATGTATCGTAGAAAGAATAAATGGACACTGTGCATCCGATTGTTTTTCCAAAATGATAGATTTTAATTCTTCCAGACGCTTTACAAGCCGCTCGGGCGATTCTTCCCCGGCTCCCAGCATCCGTAAAATTTCCAGTTTGCTGTCGCTTACCCCGATTCGATTCAAATATTCACGATATCCCATATATTGTGAAATTCGATTGACCGCTTTATCTCCACTTTCCTGCAGCATATTTTGCAAATGCGTCCGCACTGATTTGACGCATCCTATAACATGTCCGCTCAAGCCTTGATAATCTGCCGCCACATCAAGCACCGGCAAATCCTTTTCCTCACTAATTTCCGCTATCCTCATAGCCTCCTGCTTACGAAGATATGTACCGATCTTATAATATACCTGCAAAAATGCTTCCGTATCTTTCGGATTCAGCGCTAATTTAATAATGTTCACAACATCTAAAACTATTCTATGCGAAAAAAATGTCAGTTCTGCATTTCTCATCTGATATGGAATGTTATTTCGCTCTAACAGATCAACCAACGGCAAAATACATTCATTATCCCGATACAGCACTGCTGTTTGCGTTGTACAGTCATCCGCAACTTTCATAAGATAACTGTACTGGGCTTTCCTGCTTTTTAGAGAAATCTCTTTAATTTCGTCCATTCTTTCCTTTGTTGCCCGCATATGCTTTTCATGACGCAATGTATTTTTCTGGATAAATTGGTCTGCTGCCTCAACAATACTGGCATTCGAGCGGAAGTTATCTTCCATCAACAGCACCCTTGCATTCGCGTGATTCTTTTCAAATGACAACAATGCTTCCGGATATGCCGCACGAAATCCATAAATACTTTGATCCTCATCTCCGACCATAAACAAATTTTCCGTTTTAGAAGCAAGCAACGCAACAATCGCATGCTGGATTTTCGATGTATCTTGTGCTTCATCCACACAAATATAAGGATATAAATTTTGAAAATGTTCCAGTAATTGAGGGAATTTACGAAGCATTGTATATGCGTATACCATCTGGTCATCATAATCCATCAGATGATGTTCCCGAAGCTGCCTGCAGTATTCCTTATAAATAACCGAAATTTTCATTTCCTCTTTTTCATCCAGCTTAAGAATTTCTTCTTCACTCAACATCATGTTTTTAATATATGTAATAAGTGTACGGACATTTTTCAAATCACTCTCTGTCGCAAATTCATGTTGAACCTGCTGATAAATTTTAGATAACAGCCCTGCCGTCATCTTTTCATCCCTGACCAGTTCAAACGCTGTCCTGCCAACCATTTTTCCATAATATTGAATGATTTTCGCACATATCCCATTAATCGTCCGAAACTCTAAGCGCTCTGCCATATCATTTCCAAAATAACCTGCAAAACGCTTCGCCATATCCTTTGTTGCCGCAACCGTATAAGTAACTGTTAATATTTTACTCGGATCAATCCCCTTACAATACACCATATATCCCAATCGGGTCACCAGCACGGTAGTCTTCCCGGACCCCGGTACAGCAAGAAGCAGTACAGGACCATCCACGCTCTGTACCGCTTCTTTTTGCTGAGTATTCAATTGTATCGGGAATCTCTGTTCAAATTCCTTCCAATTCATCGTTCTCTTACTATCCTATCTTTCTTGTCTTCTCTTCCTTGCAAACCAATCTATTTGTCAGGCAGCAATAAATGGATTATAAAATCTTCCCCACTTTATCGTCACACTCAGGCTTATCACCAAAAGCACAACCCCAAATCCTATCACTGCAAAATCTGCCTTTGCAAATGGACGTTTCATATACCAGGTTCGTTTTGGGTTCTTTCCAAATCCGCGCAATTCCATCGCATTAGAAATTGTATCGATTCGATTCAGGCTTGTCAGAATCAACGGTAATAAAATACTTACTGAATTTTTTAATCTTGCAAAAAAGCGCTCATTCTTTCCGAGCTCTACACCTCTTGCCTGCTGTGCCTGACTGATACTGTGATAATCTCTCTGAATATCCGGAATATAACGCAATGCTATCGCAACTGAATAACCCACCTTGTAGGAAACCCCGATGCTGTTAAGACTTGCCGCAAATTCACTTGGATTTGTTGCAGAGATAAATAATATTGCAACCGGTAATGCCACGAAATATTTCAAAGAAATATTCAACATGTAAAACAATTGCTCTGCTGTCAGATCATATCTCCAGAACAAATGACATAATACATGTCGTGTGCCATATAATGTTGTACCCTGATTTGGATCAAACAAAAATATAAACAAATTGTTCAAAAGCAGGAATATCAACATAAATACCATCATAAACCGCACTTCTTTCAGTTTGATCTTACTCAATCGAAATGCCACAATACTCACTGCAAATAATCCTAACAATACCCACGTATTATATGTAATCATACTCGCAAATGTAAACAGTAAGAAGAATGCAAGCTTTGTTGTTCCGGTCAACCGATGTATGACACTCTTTCTCGGTAGATAATTTAATACAGTTTTAGCAGCCATGTTTTCTTACCTCCCGGTCTTCTTCTATAAAGCATTCTACAAATTCTTCCGGCGGTACAATACCGCATCGGTTTGCCAGTGTAAATAAGCTCGTCTCCTTTAAAGCTGCATGACTTATCAGCTCCGGGTCACACAGCACTTCTGCCGCACTGCGGTCTGCGATCATCTTACCATCTGCAAATACCACTGCCCTTGGCGTATATTCCAGCATCAGATGCATATCATGTGTGATCATAATGATCGTTACACCCTGCTCGTTTAGCTTTCTTAAGAACTCCATAATTTCTGTATAATGACGGAAATCCTGTCCTGCTGTCGGTTCATCCAAAATAATAAGTTCCGGATCTTGTACCAGCACACTTGCGATTGTCACACGTTTCTTCTGGCCAAAGCTAAGTGCGGAAACCGGCCAGTTACGGAATGGATACAACCCACATATTTTCAAGGTTGCTTCGACTTTTTCTTTGATTTCTTCCTGACTCAATCCTTGATTCTGTAAGCTCAACGCCACTTCCTCAAAAATCATCGTCTTCGATATCATCTGATTTGGATTCTGCATTACATACCCGATATATTTTGCACGATGTCGGATGTTCTCTTTAAGCAAGTCCTTTCCTTTAAACAGAATCTCACCAGAATCCGGTGTTTCAAAACCACATATCAATTTTGAAAATGTTGATTTTCCGGCACCATTCTTCCCAACAATACTTACCATCTCTCCTTTGGAAATGGATAGACTGACATCACTTAATATCTTCTGCCCTTTCACATATCCAAACTCCAAATTCTTCACTTCCAACAATGCTTCTTTTTTATCATTATTTTTTAATACCGGATGTGACTCAAACCATTGATTGAGTTTTTTTGTATCTTCCTCATCTAATACTACCGAATCTACGTGAGATGCTTTCTTCTGTGCGGTTATTTCAATTCCTGCATAACGCATAGCAGTAACATACAACGGCTCACGAATCCCGTTCTCGATCAGCAAATTAGACGCAAGTAATTCATCCGGAGATAAATCTGCCAGAATCTGTCCGTCATTCATTAATATAATGCGGTCCACATCTCGCCAAAGCACATCTTCTAGACGATGTTCGATAATCAATACTGTTGTATCTGTTTTCTGCTGGATTTCATCAATCAATTCGATGGTCTGCTTTCCTGTCGCCGGATCAAGACTTGCAAGCGGCTCATCAAACAGCAAAATCTTCACCTGATCCACCATAACTCCGGCCAGACTTACTCGTTGCTTTTGTCCGCCGGACAATTCATGCGGAGCATAATCCAAATGATGCTCAATCCCTACCAGTTCTGTCACATGTTTTGTAATGGAATGCATCTCATCCTGCGGTGTACAACTGTTTTCCAATGCAAATGCGATATCTTCGCCAACTGTCAAACCTATAAACTGACCATCCGGGTCCTGCAGCACAGTTCCGACATGGGCAGATAATTCAAAGATACTGCTCTTGGTGGCATCTACTCCATTCACCTCCAGTGAGCCCTCACATTCTCCTGGATTCGAATATGGATTTAACCCGTTAATACATCCGGCCAATGTACTTTTTCCACACCCGGAAGGTCCTGCGATCAACACACGCTCACCGGGATATATATCTAGATTAATTCCTTTCAGTGTCGGTTTTTTCTGTGCACGATACTGAAAAGAATAATTCTTAAAAGAAATAATCGGAGAATTCTCGTTTATCATTCATGATCCTCTTTCCTATGAACTAAATATAGCTGTCATTTCATATGATAGTTATTCTACCACAAGAAATGACAGCTGTAAGTCTTTTTTTCAAAAAAATCTTATTCCTGATCCAAAGATCCTTTCTTTGCGATTGTCTTTGTATAAGCCAGGATCAAAAGTCCTCCAACAATTACACCTGTAATTGTATTAGAGATTGCTGCAAATACACCCTGAGCAAATACTTTGTTTGCCGGTTCTGCATAGATCAAGATATCAAGTACAGGTGCTACAACTACCCATCCAACTACATGTGCAATTACATTAGCCAGAACGAAAATAGTCATCTTACCTTTTCCGAAATCTCCATCTTCTACTTTTAATTTCTTAGCAAAGATTCCAATCACTACACCTACAAATGCTGATGTGATAACCCAGCTCCACCATGGACTTCCTCCCCATGACAGGTCAATCAATGTGTGACCGATGAATCCGATCAGTCCACCGGCAACCGGTCCGTACATTGCAGCTAAAAGCGCAAGTACTGCATACTGAAGACTGATATTAGTATTCGGCACAGGACTTGGAATTGCTACAAAACGTCCAAGTACAAAGAATAGTGCTGCACCGATACCTACCGCTACAACTGTTTTGATACTGCTGTTACTTTTCATTTGTATATCCTCCTCTACACTTCTCTCATACTAGGCTCTATCAAAGCCTTTTCATAGTATACGATTATTACAGGCTTTTTTCAAGATACAAAATCTGTAATCAGTTGCTTTTCTACTTATTTATAAGTAGAAAAATAACCTTTCAGAGATTTCCTTATAACAGTTGACAAATATTAGTAAAACATTTACGATAAAATTTAGCAATACCGAAGAGGTCTATTGCTTTTATTTTGGGAATTTTTCTTTGATCCGGTCCATAGATTCCGGATTATTTCTATGTTGATGGGGGACGTAATTATGGAGAAGAAAAAAAGGAGGTTTTCCCGCACAATTGAGATGACTAGCGGGTCTTTATGGAAGAACATTTTTTTATTCAGTCTTCCACTGATGTTTTCTCAAATATTGGAGGTTTTATTTAATTTAAGTGACGTTGCGATCGTTGGCCGGTTTTCCAGCTATCAGGCTCTTGGTTCGGTTGGTTCTACTACTCTTTTAGTCACACTGTTTACCGGCTTTCTGATTGGCATGGGCGCCGGTGTAAATGTACGAACAGCTCATGAGCTTGGAGCAGGAAATCAGGATAACATTACCAAAACCATTCATACTTCTTTACTTGTATGTCTGGCGGTCGGACTGATCATCTGTACCATCTGTATTCTCTTTTCGGAAAATATTCTTCATCTGTTGAACACAAAGGATGAATTGATAGATGGTGCTGTATTATATATGAAAATTTATTCACTTGGTATGCCTGCCATGGCAATTTATAACTTTGGTAACGGTGTATTAAGTGCCCGCGGAGATACAACTAAGCCATTGTTTTACCTCTCTATCGCCGGGGTATTGAATGTCATTTTAAACCTCATTTTTGTTATTTATTTCCACATGGCAGCAGAGGGAGTTGCACTTGCAAGTGCAATCGCACAGTATGTTTCTGCCGCATTAATCATCATTAATTTATTACGACGCAATGACGAATGTAAATTACATCCTTCTAAGCTTCGTTTTCATAAGAAGGCAAGCCTTGCTGTATTAATGCTCGGTATTCCTGCCGGTATTCAAAATGCGATTTTTGCACTGGCAAATCTGTTCGTACAGACCGGTCTAAACTCTTTTGATGCCGTTACCGTATCCGGAAACTCTGCTGCGATCAACGCTGATACCCTGGTTTTCAACCTAATGTATGCGTTTTACATTGCCGGTTCAAGCTTTATCAGTCAGAATTATGGGGCGAAAAATAAAAAACGTATGCTGCAAAGTTATTTCATCAGCGTCTTTTATGCATTTGCCGCCGGTGCCATATTCGGTATTTTACTCCTCCTGTTTGGAAGACAATTTTTATCCTTATTCGCTACAAATCCAGATGTAATAAGTGCCGGACTTCAGCGAATTAAAATCATGTGGTTTGCATACTGCATCAGTGCATTTATGGATGGCTCTATTGCCGCATCCCGTGGAATCGGCAAAACAATCGTTCCGACTATACTCGTAATCATCGGTTCCTGCGTGTTCCGTGTTATCTGGATTTATACAATATTTGCCCATTTCCATACAATACCATCTTTGTATTTATTGTATTTCTTCTCATGGGTATTGACATCAATTGCAGAAATTATTTACTTTGCGATAAGCTTCCACAAAGTAAAGATGGATTAAAAATGGAAAACACAGGAGGTAGAATTTCTATCCCCTGTGTTTTTCTTTTCCCTTATATATTTTTCATACTACTATTTTTACTAATGTTACGCTCTACTATTTTGCTAACATCATGCGATCATTTGCAAATTCTCCGCCGCTGACTTCCTCAAATTTTTTCAGAAGGTCTGCCACCTTCAGATTTTTCTTTTCCTCTCCTGATACATCATAGATTACTTTTCCTTCATGCATCATGATCAGTCTGTTACCATGATTAATGGCATCCTTCATATTATGTGTAACCATCATGGCTGTCAATTTGTTTTCATTGATAATCTGATCTGACAGAGCAAGCACCTTTGCCGCTGTCTTTGGATCCAATGCCGCTGTATGTTCATCTAAAAGCAACAGCTTCGGTTTCTTTAAAGAAGCCATCAAAAGTGTGATTGCCTGTCTTTGTCCACCGGACAAAAGACCTACTTTACTGCTCAATCTGTCTTCCAAGCCAAGATCTAATTCTTTGAGTTTTTCTCTGAACTCTTCTCGCTCTTTTTTAGTAATTCCCCAGCCAAGCCCACGACTCTGTCCTCGTCTTGCGGCAATCGCCATATTTTCTTCAATTGACATTGTCGCTGCCGTACCTGTCATCGGGTCCTGAAATACACGACCTAAGAATTTTGCTCTTTTGTGTTCAGAAAGCTTTGTAATATCTACGCCATCAATAATAATCTTGCCTTGGTCAACACCCCACACACCTGCGATTGCATTCAATGTTGTCGATTTTCCGGCTCCGTTACCACCGATGATTGTAACAAAATCTCCCGGATTCAGATTGAGATTTACTCCATTTAATGCGATCTTTTCATTGATCGTTCCTGCATTAAATGTTTTATGTATATTCTGGATTTCTAACATATAACTCATTATGCAGTCCTCCGTTTCTTGAAATATTTTTCTTTCATATAAGGAACTGCCAGGAAACATGCAACCACAACTGCGGAGAACAGTTTCATATAATCTGATGGCATCTTCAGCCATAATACAAATGCAATTACGATATAGTAAATGATTGCTCCTATAAATACCGCTCCTAATGTAAGTGCAAATGCAATTTTCTTTCCTGCACAGAATTTCCCAAAAATAACTTCGCTGATGATAACTGCTGCAAGTCCGATTACGATTGCTCCACGACCCATATTTACATCGGCTGCGCCCTGATACTGTGCATAAATTCCACCACAGAGACCTACAAGTCCATTGGAAATCATAAGTGCAAGAACTTTATTAAATGATGTATTGATTCCCTGTGCACTTGCCATCTGTGGATTACATCCGGTCGCACGGATAGCGGCTCCAAGCTCTGTTCCGAAAAACCAGTAAATAACTGCAATCAGTACAATTGCCGCCAGAATCAGTTTGACAAAGAAAAATCCGCTTCCTTCTCCTGTAACATATCGAAGAGATGCAACCAGTTTGTATTGAAGCACATTGATCGCCTGATTTGATTTTCCCATAATCCCAAGATTTACAGAATATAATCCGATCTGTGTCAAAATACTTGCCAGAATTCCCGGAATGCCAAATACTGTATGTAAAATTCCAGTTACAAATCCTGCTGCCATTCCTGCTAAAAATGCAAATATAAGTGCAATTGCCGGGTTCATGCCCCCGCGGATCAGCATAACTGCTACTGCTCCGCCGGTTGCAAGTGAACCATCCACCGTAAGATCTGCAAAATCTAAAATACGAAATGTAATATATACCCCAAGTGCCATAATTCCCCAAATGATTCCCTGAGCAACGTTACCCGGAAGGGCACGTACCAGAGTCATCGGGTTTAGGCTTGCCAGATAAATCCCCATAATTTATTCCTCTATTCTTCTATTGCTTCATATTCATCTGGAACTGTAATTCCAAGTTCTTCACAAATTGTCGGATTGTACATCTTTGTTACGTTTGGTGCTGTCTCAATCTCCATTGTTGTAATGTCGGCACCATTTACCAAAATATCATATGCCATCTCACCGGCTTTGTATCCGATATCATAGTAGCTGATAGATAATGTTGCAATACCGCATCCTGAACAGATTCCCTGCTCACCTGCAATTACAGGAATTTTTGCCGGAAGACAAATGTTGTTGATGATTTCAGTGTTTGCTGCCATTGTATTATCTGTAGGAATATAAAGTGCATCACACTCAGCTACTGCTGATGTCACAACTGACTGAATCTCATTTGAATCTGCCGCTGTATATTCTTTACATGTAATTCCATCCTTCTTCAGTGCTTCTGCAAATAAGTTTGCCTGATATGCTGAATTAGGCTCTGCTGAACAATATAAAATACCAACTGTCTTTGCATCCGGTACTAATTCTATAAGCATCTCTTCCTGCTTATCGATCGGAGCTAAGTCACTTGTACCTGAAATATTCATTCCTGTTGCTCCTGTCCAATCGGAAATATCCAGAGCTGTTGCATAATCTGTGATTGATGTTCCAAGAATCGGAATATCACTTGTTGCGGCTGCTGAACACTGGAGTGCTGTAGTCGCATTTGCCATAATCAAATCCACATTATCAGCGACAAAATTATTTGCAATTGTTGCACAGTTTGCCTGCTCGCCCTGTCCATTTTGTAAATCAAATGTTACGTTGTCTTTTCCAAATTTTTCTTCACAGGCATCCTCAAATCCCTTTGTAGCCTGGTCAAGTGCCTCATGCTCTAACTGCTGGCAAATACCGATCTTGTATACTTTTCCAGAATCTGATGCGCCATCTGCACTCTTTGAATCTGATGAAGAGCTGCCTCCACATGCTGCCAATGATAATGTCATTGTTGCGGCTAACATAACCGCTGCTATTTTTTTTGCTTTCATAATACCCATTCCTCCTATATTGTTTTGTAACTGTTGCTTTAAAGCACTACGCTTTAAATCGTTACGCTTTAACGTGATAAAATGTAAGTCATGTTAATTATTATAGTCTTGTTTTACATAATAGTCAAGAGGGAATTAGGAGCCATTTGGGGATGGTATGATTCCCCTTAAGTAGACAAGGTAAATAACCAAAATCTACTTAAGGGGGTTTTTTATGTCTAAATATTCAAAAGAAATAATTATAAAAGTATGTGAAGAATACTTATATGGAAACCTTTCAGAAATGGAATTATGTGATAAATATGGCATTCATTTCAAAAATGGCAATTCTATTATCACTGATTGGATTCCAAGATATCTTCAGGATGGAGTTGATGCATTTCTTCCTTCTAGTGGTAACAGAAATTATTTATCATCTGATAAGATTTCGGCGGTTGAAGATTATATTGCTGGAAAAGGTAGTTTAAGAACGATTGCTGCTCGATACGGAATTCCTTCAAAAGAAACACTTAGACGATGGGTTTTATTGTATAATGCTAATAGAAAACTTCGGGATTATAATCCTAAACGGGAGGTTTATATGGCAGAATCAAGAAAAAAAACAACCATTGAAGAACGTAAGAAAATCGTGGATTACTGTATTAATCACAACCACGATTATAAAGGAACAGCAAGTATTTATGGTGTTTCTTATAATCAGGTCTATTCTTGGGTAAGAAAGTATATTACACAAGGTGAAGAAGGATTAACTGATAGGCGAGGACAACATAAAACAGATGAAGAAGTAGATGAATTAGAACGCCTTCGTAGAGAAAATGCTCGCCTAAAAAGACAATTACAAGAAAAGGATATGTTGGCTGAATTATTAAAAAAAGTACAGGATTTCGAAAGGATGTGAGGCTTGGAAAACTCCGCTATGATTCAAAATTTATGGCAATAAAGTTTTTTTATGAAACAAAGAACTGGAGTATTAATTGGATGTGTAAGCAACTTGAAATATCAAGATCTGCCTACTATAAATGGTTGCATCGCGAGATTCCTGAACAAGAAGCAGAAAATATGAAATTGGCAGAACTTATAAAGGAGTATGACGAATGCTTTAATCATATCTTAGGATATAGAAGAATGACTTCATGGATTAACCATTTCAACCATACAAGCTATAATCCTAAACGAGTACATAGAATCATGAAAAAGTTAGGAATTCATTCTGCAATTAGAAGGAAAAAGAAGAACTATACTCCCTCGACACCAGAATCTGTTTCAGAAAATAAGTTAGGCAGAGATTTTTATGCGGATGCTCCTAATAAAAAGTGGACTACGGATGTGACTGAATTTAAAGTTCCAGGTACAAACAAAAAATTGTATTTGAGCGCAATACTTGATTTATATGACAGATATCCGGTTGCATATGTAATTGGCATACGAAATGACAGTAGGCTTGTGTTTAAAACCTTTGATAAAGCACTGGCTGCCAATCCTGAAGCAAGACCACTCTTTCATAGCGATAGAGGATTCCAATACACTAGTAAAATGTTTCAAAAAAAGCTCAACGAACATGAAATAGAACATTCTATGTCACGTGTTGGGCATTGTATAGATAATGGTCCAACGGAAGGGTTTTGGGGGATTATAAAAACGGAAATGTATCAAATGTACGAGATAACAGATGAGACATCATTAAGATTTGCAATATCAGATTACATTAAATTTTATAGTGAGAAACGACCTCAGGATAGGTATCATTGTAAAACCCCACTAGAAATAAGAACGGAAGCCCTTTCCACCGGACAACCAGTTGAATATTTAATTCCACGTAACAAACGAATTGAGAAATATAAAGAAAAATGGTGTGCATAGAAAAACGACCGCGCATTTCGTACGATCGTTCATCAGCACTTTATTTTAGTTATTTAACTTGTCTACTTGACAGGAATCAGATCAGGACGGGGGTTTCCGGCTTTTTGCTTTGCAAAAAAGCCGGAAAACCTCGTCCCGAATTGGCTCCCGAATTGGCGCTTTAATTGTTCTTGCACTTCCTTCCCTATTCGTGTTACACTATAACAAAGCATATTTCTTATGAATCTAAGGTGCGTATCACCATCTATTTTCTAATTACATTTCAAAAGTCTATGCTTTTATATCAATCACACATAAAAGCAGGAGGCGAATGAAATATTAGATTTAGATTGTCTCCTGTAAAAAGGAGGAAAATTAAATATGGCAAAACACAAGAAGGCACAAAGAAACCACAAGTACTCGTTGCATTCTCGACAAAGGAAAGTGAACCGTAAGTACAAAGATACTATCTTTCGTATGTTGTTCAAAGACAGAAACAACCTGCTTTCACTTTACAATGCAATGAACAAAAAAAATTACACCGATGCATCTGCATTGCAGGTAGTAACTTTGGAAAACGCAATCTATCTGGGGATGAAAAACGATCTGGCTTTTATTATGGATATGAATTTGTATCTGTATGAGCACCAGTCGACCTATAATCCCAACATGCCATTGAGAGATTTATTCTATATTTCAAACGAATATCAAAAGATGGTAGTTCAACAATCCTTATATTCATCTACGATTCAAAAGATACCTGCTCCAAAATTTATAGTTTTTTATAACGGTACAAAAGAGATTAATGATTTAACTGAATTCCGATTATCTTCTGCTTACGAATGTCCAACAGAAGATCCTGATTTGGAATTACGCGTAACTGTATTAAATGTAAATGATGGCCATAATAAAGCCCTGATGGAGCAATGTCAAACACTCAAGGAATATGCTCAGTATGTAGCACGAGTGCGTAAATATGTCTCTTCTAACGAATTATCATTGGAAGAGGCTGTAGAGAAAGCAGTAACAGAATGCATAAACGAAAATATTTTACGCGATTTTTTATCATCTAACCGAGCTGAGGTAATCAATATGAGTATTTTTGAATATGACAAAGAATTGGAAGAGAAAAAACTTCGCAGGGCTGAATTTCAGGCCGGAATGGAGGCTGGTATTGAGCAGGGGATTGCAAAAGGGCAACAAGACTTACTAATGCAAAAAATCAAAGCAAAACTTGCAAAAGGGAAATCGCTTGAATTAATTGCTGATGAATTAGAAGAAGATATTTCCGTCATTGAAAAGCTGCTGAACCAGGAGACCATTTAGGGACGGGGTTTTCCGGCTTTTTTCTGTAGATGGATAAAAAAATTGGGAAAGTGAAATTTTTCACCTTCCCAATTTTTTATTTGCCAAATCCAAGAGCCAGAAACCCCCGTCCCGAATTGGCTCTCATTGCTGCTTTTCTTTAATTTTTCGAATTGCTTCTCGTATAGCTTCTTCTTCCTCTTCCTTCGCTATCTTTTTAGCCATATGGACAGTTCCAACCAAATTGCTAATTAGAATAAGTGCAAGTGGAATTAATATGATTGGAATGAATATCAGTGGGTTCGCAACCAGACGCGAAATTTTTCCTATAACTATTGAAGAAGCAACTACCTTCCCTATCAGATATTCACTTTCGACATTATATGCATCTGTCACATTGTTATTGTCACCTTTGGTAACGAATACTCGTCCTTGCTCTTCTTCCAGGATTTCCACCACACGATGTGTGTTTACCGCTCCATCGAGTACGGGATCCTGCGAATAAAATGAAATTACATCATTTACCTTTATTGTTTCAGGATCAACTTTTTTTACAACAATCAACGTATCAACATCATACGTTGGTTTCATGCTTCCTGTAGTTACCCGTAGTGCCGTATAGCCAAACACCGAAGGAGCTTCTCCTGATTTTGTGAAAATTACTGTACACAACACAAAAACTGCTGCAATAATAATCAATACTGAAAAAACATTAATAATGCCAAAAACTATCTTTTTTATCATTTATCTTCTCCGTCATTTTTTGTATTCTTACGCTCCTTACGTTCCTGAAGTGCTTGAACGATATAATGTGACAGACTGTTAGCTTCTGCTTTATCTTCTGCTTTTTCTTTTGCTTTCTGTGCTGCTTTCACCTGTTTTTCAGTCACTTTCTTAATTGACTCGATTTCTTTTTGTGTTGCTTTCTTAGCTGCCTTCATTTCTTCCTTAACTGCTTTTACTTCTTCCTTAGCCGCCTTTACTTCTTTTCGAGCATTTTCCTTAACTTCCGCAATTTTCTCTGCCGCCTCACGCTGCTCTTCCGCAATTTCCTCGGCCGCTTTTCTCTGCGCTTCTGCAACTTCCTCCGCCGCTTTTCTCTGCGCTTCTGCAATCTTTTCTTCTGCAATTTTTTTGGCTTTTGCGAGCTGATTCTGGGCTTCTTCCTTTATTGCAAACACGCTTGCATCTGACTCTCTCTGAATTGCCGCAATTTCATTTGCCGCATTTTCTTTAGCTTCTGCAACTTCTCCGGCAGCTTTTTCCTGCGCTTTTGCAATCTTTTCTTCTGCAATTTTCTGGGCTTTTGCAAGCTGATTCTGGGCTTCTTCCTTTATTGCAGACACGCTTGCATCTGACTCTCTCTGAATTGCCGCAATTTTCTCCGCCGCCTCACGCTGCGCTTCTGCAACTTCTTCTGCTGCTTTTCTCTGCGCTTCCGCAACCTCTTCTGCCGCCTTTTTCCGCTCTGCCGCAACTTCCTCGACCGCCTCATGCTGCATCGTCTCAACCATCATTCTGGCTTCTGTCTGTGCCTGCTCTACAGCCTCTTGTGCCTCGGCCCGTGCTTGTTTTTCATCCGCAAGCTGCTTTTCATAAGCCGCCATTTCTTCTGAATGCTGTTGCTCTAATTCTGCCTGCTGTTCTTCTAATTGCGCTCTGATCTGATCTAAATATTCTAATTGCTGATTCAATGACTCCATCTGAAATTGAAGTTCTGAAACAGAATTTTCCAATTCTTCTCTCTTCGCAGTCTCTTCTTTTAATTTTTCCTCTGCATCGAGCTGTGCCTGAGTCACTTCTTCTACAAATACTCTGCGTATCTCTACATCCGGAATATTGCGATCTTCTACAATTTCTTCTTTGATTTCTTTTACAAACTTTGGTTTTACAGGCTCACGTTTCTTTGTCTCAATCTCACTCATCTTGCGCGGATCAGATACAAGAAGACTCTTGAACACTGTATAATTTGTAATCATATTGATATACATCTGTAACAAATATTCTTCATCGAACTGTAATGTAGAATCCTGCTCTTCAATGGTATATCCGACTTCATCATAGCCTTCGATGAACTGCCATAATTTATAACAAGTACGATAATCCGGATCTTTCATCATCAAGTTTGTTCGCTGGATCGGACTATGTACTCTGGAACAGCCATTCATGATATCGCAAAATGAACTGGTGCGTAAAACTCTGGACATTCTGCGCACACGGTCGATACGCTTGAATATGTCCATGTTGTCATTGTCATTTTCCACAAGACTCTGACGATTTTTTATCGTCATCTCAACTTTATAAGAAATCTCTTCATATGCATCGTCAACCTTGCTTTCCATGCTCATTACATTGCAAGTCTCATCTCCTGTCGACCAGAAGATTACATCTGTTCGTTTGTCTACAAACGCAAACAAACGCTGAATCAGATGATACACGAAACGATTCTCATATAAGTCATAGCTTTCTTCTGTTGTTACATTTAAAATCTTTGTCGGCATAATGTCACCGGCTTCATTTGTCGTAATATACTGTGTATTCTGGCTTAAATGCCGAACACTGTCTGCCGTAATTTTCTTTGCAAGTGCAACCGGCACAACTTCCTCTGAAGTTGTAATAAAACGACGTGGCTTGTCCACAATATTGAAAATGGCTTCGATTCCTTCTTCTACTACTGTAAGCCAGCGCTCATCTACAACCTTATGCAATATTCGGTTTTTCTGTTCCAGAGTATTGTCCCCGGCCTGTATCATTTCAAACAGGTATTGGAAATATTTATCCTCCTCGAGAGCATACCCTACGCCTTCTGTGTATTTCGAATATAATTCATTAATCGTATCCGCCATTTTCATCCATTTCCTTACTTTTCAATATAATTAATACAAGTTCTGAATGCGTCTTAAGTATTCTTTACTATCCGGCATTCCGTCTTCACCAAATGTCTTATCTATATAACTGATCAGACCTGTGATCTCATCTCTTACAAAGCTGACATTCATACTTTCAAATTTCTTGAGCACTTTTCGTGCGATAATGTAATCCATACCGCCCAATTCTGTACCGCCACATGCAACATAAACCGGAATAAAGTCATATAACTGCTTCATAATACGGTTTCCAAAGGCAAGCTTAAATCTTGTGATCAGATAACTATCCAGCTTCTGCATCTTCTCCATCAGTTCCTCACTGATTGGATAATCCTCTTTTGCTTTCTGGAACATATATTCCAGATGTTCTGCAGTAACATCACACGACGGATACATCTCACATTCAAATTCATCGGCTCTTTCATTCAACTCAATCGGCATTGCACGGTCATATACTTTATCCGTAATTGTAAATGTCGAATCATCATTATTCGCAGTACCGATAAACCACGTAGAATCTGCCACATGAATTTTACCGTTATCCATTTTATAAGGGTCACCCTTCCAGGCTGTCGGTACAAGATCCAAAATCCATTCATCCTTGCTCGGCATTTCCAGTACAGATAACATTTCTGCAAAATAATACTCAATACGTGCAAGGTTCATCTCATCTAACACGATCAATGTCGGAGTCTGATTGTAGTTTGCTTCATACAAAGCCCTCAAAAACTCTGTCTCGTTAAATTTCTTTGAAAATTCATTAAAATAACCCAACAATTCGGAACGGTCACGAAATGACGGCTGCACGGAAATAATGGTTGCCGGGTTATCCATATAACGGCTAAATGAATATGGAAGACTTGTTTTACCGGTACCGGAAATACCTTCCAAAATCAACAGCTTACTTGCTGCCATGCCAGCCACAAATCTTCTGACAATCTCCGGTGTATAATAAAGCCCCATCTGGCTTGCCGCAAACATACGATACCCTTCTGTAAATTCCTGAAGCGAAATCTCGTTGTCATACTGTGGTGGCTGAAAATCCTTATATTTTACATCCACAAGCGAAAGCTTCGGGAAACGATGTGCTACATTTGTATCTTCCTTTCCCTCTATCACTGCACGCACAAGAGGTGCCTTGTTTGGATCCGTATTTTCAACCATTGCCTCCATCGCTCTTCCGGATGGAATTTCATTTCCGGTAACATTCTCCAGACTCGGAATCGTATCCTCCGTCAATGCAGAGGCTCCCATATATGGAATACGCTCCACACCACCCATCGCATTTACTTTCAATGCAAGAATACTGTTCTTCTCTTCCATCAAATCTAACACCTGTTTGTTCAGTCTTCCAATCTCCCGATACAATGTTGCATTGTCTGTATTGTCTGCTTTTAACTGGTGATGCAAAATCATACGGCGAATCAGAAGTATGATGATCACTATCGGAATCGCCAGTAATAAAAGCATCAAAAGTACTGATAAAATCTTAGCGAGAATATTCAATGTTGGAAAATAGGTTTTAAATATCAGGAAATATTGAACCCATCCTGTTATAAACAATCTGATAAATGCTGCAACCCAGGTTACAAGGTTGTATACAACCTGGGACAACACTTCATACGCAAACTTTAAAAATTCACTCACGGTTCTTTATTCCTCCCCGTTCTTATCTTCATCCTGCTTCGCTTTCTCAAGCTCTTTTTCTGCTTTTGCGCGAATCGCTTCTGCTTCTTCTCTCAATCTCTTCGCCTCTTCAAGCGCTGCCTGTGCCTCATCTTTATCCTTCGCAGCCTGCTCAACATCTGCTTTATTTAATCCTGCTTTTGCAAGTTCTTCCGCATTCTCTACCGCAATCGCTTTTTTCAGACGAATACTGATCATAATCAGGTTATATACCTGATAAATAAAGAACAGAAGCATCGGTAACACGATTACGATTAAGAATCCCATACTGCTTGAAAGGAAGCTCATAACTTTACCAAGGTTAGAAATGTGTCCGACATATTTACCAACAATATCTCCATCTGAAATCACATGCTGGTCGGCAACACCATTGTTGTTATCACCAATCGTGGTGTAGCTTCTGACACCATTGACCTCGTCAATCTTCTGGATACGGTGAGTGTTGAGTGCATACTGATTATCAATAATTGTGTGAAATGTGATGATATCTCCTTCTTTCAACTTTGAAGTATCACATTTTTTTATGAAAATCAAATCGCCTTTGCAAAATGTTGGTTTCATAGAATCCGACTCAACAGTCATCGGTGTATATCCAAGAATTCTTGATACACTCTGGTCATCCTTTGTCGCCATTGTTGTAAATGCATACAGTGCAGCGAGCAAAATGATTGCCCATAGAATCACACTGATCACAATTGTGCCTATTCGTTTTAGTGTCTTCATACTTATTTCTCCCTTGTGTTTATAGTTTCTGTAGTTTCACCCGTAAATCGCATCCGAATTGCGTAGTCTGCGGATTTCAGACTGTCTGTACATGCCGGGTCTGTACCTTCCATCCAAATATGGACAAGAACCGGCTTATCGGTATTCTTCTTTAATGAGAACATCGCGTTATTACTGTTAATTCTTGTGCTTCCCATAGAAGGAAGTCCAAACGTAGTCGCTGCAGCGGAAGTGGAAAGCGTATCTCCCATACCCTGATCATAAATCCAGGTCTGTCCATCCGCTGTAAAAGAAATCCTCATCGCTTCCGGAAGTTCTGCATTACTTGAACTGATATTCGTCCCATCCCCTGCGCCATCACTGCTATCTGCACTGTTCAGATGGACGATCATATCTTTTTCTGCCATAAAATGTAACGTAAATGTCAAATATGCACCCTTTGTATCCGGTACTTCCGTTCCATTCTCATATGTAAATATATTCTGATCTGCTGTCGTGACCGGCTCCAGCGGAGTCGTCTGCATATCAAACCCTTTCTCACTTTGCATCCTCTGTGCAATTGATTCAAATGAAAGCTTCTTTACATATTGTTCAAAATAATCATGTGCGTCCAGATCCATTCTCAGATCTACATCTGACTCAATATCCAGACTCATCGACTTGACCTTTGTCTTATCTGCAATGGAAAACCAGGCAACTGTCGCTGCTGTAATTGCTGCAAGAGCCAAGAGCACAAGCAAAATGGATGTATATAAGCGGTTTCTGACTGCCCGGTTTTCTTCTTTTTTTGTCCTACTCATCAATTGCCCTCCTTCTGGTCAAGTACACCATAGAATGCAAGATGAAGATTTGCTTCATTAAACTGAACACTCTCCGAACAATCCGGATCACAGCCTTCCAGATAAAAATAAATGTCTACTGCATAGATTTTTCCAAATTCCATACTAAGCAGCGCGCTCTTTGGTAGAGTCATCTGATTGTTTGTAAAACTGATCGTATAATCACTGACCAATACTGATAGGTCAGTCGTAGCAAACACGCCATTTTCATTATAACCCAGAACCTGGTTCTTGCCTAGTAATTTTCCATTTACTTCTGTATTATACACTTGAGCATTTTCCGGATTCTCTGACTCACTTAGTCGTAAAATGATCGGATTCGAAGTGTCTCCGCCAAAAATCAGGCCAAGTCTGGATGCATTTAGCAAATATCCATCTGCCGCATCTCCCAAAAGCCCGTCACTTTGATCCAGATACAGATTCAACCTGCTGCCCTCCTGCCAGCCTTCTCCCTCTGCCCGCAAATACACCCGGCCATGATAATAATTTGCCTCATCGTCCACCTTTTTAAAAGCAGAAGCCTTACCATCTTTGGTAAATGGTGCATATACAAAGCTGTTCAAATCAGCCGTGGACACAGGTAACAGAAATTCTGAATTTGTCTGATTTACCTGCGTGATTTGTGCTGTCTCTACACTCTTAAAACTACTTCCACCACTGCTGCTGATCTGTAGCTCCAACGTCTCATCCCCGGTTCTGGCTGTAGCAGTATTCGTCTGCACAGCACGATTCGCCGTAAACCATGCAAGTGTCGCAAATGTAAATGCCAATACTGCAAATAATGTGGTCACTGCCCAAAACCAGGTTTGGAAAGTTTTTTTCATCCTGCCTCACCTTCTTTTTCTCATCCTCTTTTTCTATCCATGCTTGTCGGTTCTTCCGGCAAGATTATTCCACTTCCACACCTGCAAATGCAAGTTGGATATCCGATGTTTTACTCTGCACCTCATTGATACACTGTTCATCGCATCCTTCCAGATAAAGCCAGTACTCTACCGATGCCACTTCATCCTTCTCAAGCCTTATCAGTCTGGTCGTCCCCGCCTTAAAATCATTGTCACCGTTTCCTGCATTTGCCATATAATCAGAAAGAGCTGTCGACGGATCACTTACATACTCCGGCAATCCACTTCCATTTACCGCAGATACGACTTGTGCGCTGCCCGGAATCGTCTTTTGTGACTGTGCATTTCCTGTAGCTCCCAATTCATCTAACTTGAAAATATATGTCTTAGTACCCTCTTTTGCTGTGATCTTCACGCCAAATCTCATTGCTGCAAGTGCCTGCGCATCTGTTCCAAGTTTTAACTGCTCTTTATTAAAATACACATCACATGGTGCATTCAGGCATTGTAAATAGACTATTCCGTGTAATGTCTGTGCATCCACAACGTCATCCGCATTGCGATAAAATACCGCGATTCCCTCTTTATCCTGTGCGACTGCTTTATAAAAATGAGATAAATCTGCTGTCGATACCGGTTTTAGCGAATCCGGATTCCCTGCGTATGCCAATTCACAAGTTTTATCAAATGGGCCGGCAGCATTTTTTGAAATCAAAAGAGATGTCGTTCCTTCACTGATTGTTCCTCCCATCGGAGTGACATAAGTCGATGCCCTTCCGGACAGTGAGAACCAGGCGTATGTTGTACCCGTTGCCACAAGAACCAAAAGAAGCAAACCTGCGATTGCCATTCTAAATGAATGTCTCAATTGTCTGACATCCTGCTTTTCCTCTAAATTTTCTTCTTTTTTCTGCTCTTTTGCCACAAGTCCTCACCTGCCTTTTCATTTTATTATCTCTTATCTGACAATTCCGGCAAATGATAATGCCAGATTCTGTAATGTCGTACCGGACAGATTACTCGTACAGTCCTCGTCACATCCCTCAAGCCAGATATACACTTCCACTTCCACAGAACGCCCTGCCTTTCCTTCTCCGTCACCGGACACGGTACAGATTTTTTTCGAGTTCTGCTTCAATGTCACCTCACCGGTGCTTTTATTATAATTGCAATACGCATCTGAAGTATATGCTGTAAATGGAACGGTTGTTCCATCTGTCTTCGTACAATCTAACACCGAGCCCTCTTCTCCATCATCCGTATTATACTGTGCCTGCGGATTCTTCTTATCACTGATTTCGAAAATGTATTCCGAATCCGGCGGCTGGTCTTCTCCCGGATGATGCACGACCAATCCAACTCGGATTGCCGAAGAAATCGGATTCTCTTCATCACTGTCCTCATATCCAATATCCGACAAATAAATATCGGTTGTACCACCTGTCGTTCGAAGGAAAAGCTTTGTATGGTAATAATCACTTGTCTGTCCGCCTGTAAAAGTATCCGTAACAAGCGGTGCCTGACCTTCTCCTCCATTTTTAAATAACGTAACCTTCTGAAATCCCCCGCTGATCCGATTCGTTGATACCGGTACCAGCTGCCCCGGAAACTTTGCAAGTACAGTAGCTGAACTGTAATCCCCGTCATATGTATTACTAATCTGCAGGTTCACCCCCGTACCTGCTGCCATCTTAACATTCGTCGTATGGCGGCTTGTATTATAAATATACCAGGCATACGTCGCTGCAAGCGAGGCAAGAAGCAATAGAAAAATAGCTATCATAGAAGAAGTAAGCCTGTTTTTTAATTGTTTTGCACTATGTTCTGAATTCTGTGCCATTCTATCTCTGTCATTCGAGTGTTTCTTTCTATGTAACACCTGCGGCGGACCTCCCTCCTGCTTTTTAATCGATAAAAAAGTACAAAAAATCATTTTATATTTTATCACAGGGAAGGGACGTTTTCAAGAACTAGACCAAAGGGGACGGGGTTTAATGGCTTTTTTGCGAGCAAAAAAGCCATTAAACCCCGTCCCTATCTGGTCAATTAGATGTTTCATCTACAAATTCTGTTTTGATTTTCGTTATTGTATAAATAATATTATCGTTTTTATAAGTGCCTTCTATTGTTGTATCATTGCTATTCAGAATTTCTGCTGAAAGTAATATTTTATAATTTGAGTAGAAATGATTCATATTCTCTACATTTTTCACGTCAATCTTTAAGCGAATTGCCTGTGTAAATATAGAGCCATCAAATATATTACTGTTTTTCAATTCTGATGGATTCTCTGCATTATCTACATAAACCTTTTTCGGAATATTCCAACTCCATGTTCCCTTACTCTCTGTAAAGTTTTCATATCCCGGTGAATTCACTTCAACTGTCAGATACTGACTGGCATCTTCCAGTACATCACCATATTCTTCTAAAGTTCCTGTAGTATTCTTAGGCAGTACTCTTATTGTAAATCTCACTCCATTTGATTTCAAAAGAGTTTCTTTCAAATTCTTCATAGAAGATAAATCATAGAGTGCCGTGGTATCAATATTTGCGTAGTTTTTATCTACATCCACGTTCTGCCCCAAATCCAGTAGATTGATTCCAAGCTGGTCTATATAATCTGCATCATACGTCAGCTTTACTCCTTCTGGTTCATCGCGATAGTAACTTACCTTTGTTTTATTAGCACTGAGTGATGCTCGATTATTACTGTACGATAAGCTGTCTTTCTCTGTAGACACCAATGATGTATACATTAATTTTGCATAATTTTCTGGTGCATTGCCTACCAGTTTTGATTCTGGTATTACATCCAATCCGGCTGTCGGAAGTATAACCTCCATAATTGCTTCTATATAGAATGTTGTACTGGCAGTATTATCAGTTCCTTTAATTTTGTTACGTACACCTTCTAAACTAATTGCGTTTTCCATCGTTCCATCTGTAGACAAAACCAATTCCATATTGCCACCATCAGATGTCCACACATAACCACCATTTGTAACTTCCTGCTTGTCATAAGATCCATCTGACCATGCTTTACCGTCATAAGAATAATAAGTTCGGTTCCCATCATTTTCTGTATATACATAATAATGCACGGTTCCGCTAGTTCCACTTGGGAACGATGATGTACTTGTATCTAATGTTCCATTCACATTATGATTGACCTGAATACTACTAGTAAACTTCTGATATAATTGATCGGTTGTTAAATAAGCCTGTCCATTCGGAAATGTAATCTTATCTTTTATAGATACCTGTAACTTACTGTCCAGCACACTGATCAATTTGATTGGACTTACATCATCACCCAAACTCTCTGTTAATTCCTGCTCATATCCTTTAGAAATCTGATATGTACTAGCCGAATTATATTTCGGATCTAAAGTAGCTTCTGCTTTATTATCTCGTAACAAACAATTAATATGTTTCGGGACACTAATATTCAGATTTGTATCAATTCCACCATTGATAAATGTTTCATTTGTACTAGTTGAAGGAACTGTAATTACTAAATAGTAATTTTCACTTACATTGCTCGTTGTTCCACTCTTAAGTGCATCTTCATCTATCATTACATTATATGCACCAGTTTCTCCTGTCCCGGCAAGGCGATAATACTCATACCCATCCTTTCCTTTGATCCGTACAGTCGGAGCCGGATAAGTCTGATCATCTTTACCGCCATCTGGTTTACCACTTTCGTCAACTTTAATAAATTTACCTGCAACGCTTTTTTCAACTTTTGCTCCCAGTAATTCTCCAATGGATTTTTGTATAAATTTCATTCCTGATGTATTTACAAAATTACTCAACAATACTTCCTGATTTTTAGCTTCATCATCAGTTATATCATGATAATATACAGTCTTATTATTATCCTGACAGTCTACCAATGATAAATGTGTGCCTGCCGGAAGATTACATATGATATGTTTATCCATTATTTGCCCAATATCACCACCAGCATCCACATAACTCTGCCATCCGTAATCTGTATATTTTTTCATTGCACTGTTATACACATATGTAATATAACCTGTAATTGTACTGTCGTAGCTGTCCAATACATGACTTGTAAGGCCATCATATTCACTGCTCTTAAAATGTGTGCCATGCGTCAATGTCGCAGTAAAATCAACTTCCAGCATACGACGCACTAATACTGGCACTTGCAAATTATAACTATGTCCATTTTCTGCAAATGTTACGGTCAGAAGTATAAATCGATTTTTATCATTATCATAATCTGTTGTCGCTGAAAAACTAATCTGTCCGTTTTTATCAGTCGTTACACGAAGTGCTGAAGATTGAGCTGCATCATATATAAATGTATCCGCATCTTTGTAACTATATACATCCGCACTCACTACAACATGTTTTGTAGTACTTGTATTCAATGCATTTGCTGCACTAAATCCTCCATTTGTTAGAATATCTAAATATGAACTTATAGCTGTTACATCTCCACCAGAAATTCGTAGCACAGGGAAGTTATTATTTGTACTCTTTTCTTTTTTCTGGTTTTCGTTATAAGTCGAGAATGCAGCTTCAAAATCAAATGTAGCTACACCTGTATTTTTGTATGAGAAATGTCCATTTGTTGAATTTTCTTTCTCATTTACAATTGTCTGCGCATTAACATTAAATGCATTGCCCGACTTTGTCCATGCTGCTCCGTCCCCATAAAGGAACTGTTCTTTTCCATTTTTTTCAACTTTTAATGTACTCTTTGGACTTGTAACAGCATATGGTGAGGTTCCTGTCACATCCAGTAAATCATCTGTTTCAGTTCCCGGCTGAAGTACTGTTCCTTCCTTTTTCAAGGATGTACCTGTATAATCCGCAAATGCAAAATAACATTTTTTACCAATCGCCTCTTTGGACGCCTCAGATGTATAGCCATATAAGTTATCAGCTACTTTTCCATTTTTATCTTTCATGTTAATATTTTGCATACTTATACCTGCAACATAAATGTATTTCGCCCCACTTTCCGGATTAGAAATAATCGTTCCTGACAATCCTTTATTATCCGTATTCTTCGTACCAATAATTTCCACATCATTCATTACTATATTTGATGCTGTCAGACTTCCTCTCATTTCCCCTGCCATTCCACCACTAAACGGAGCAGTTATCTTTATATGTTGTGTACTTGAATCATAAATGGATATACTGGCATTTTTTCCAGATAAAGAATGAATGTCTCCACTAAAAGCACTTGCACTCCATTGAGTAGTAGTAATTTCTGTATACTTCACCTGACATCTTTTCATTATAATCGGATTATTGGTAGATAAACGTCCATATATACCACTTGCACCATTCTTACTGTTAATTATAGTTTTCTTTGACTCTGTACCTGTAATTTCAGTATCTTCAACTGTAACAGTACCAATCACCTCTCCAATTAATCCTCCAGAATACTCCCCATATACTGTAAGGCCTTGAACCGTAGAGTGTGTAATTCCTATTTGACCGTTTCCAATCCGTCCTATCAATCCCCCTGTCTGTAGTCCGTTTACATTTTTTGTATTTAACTGGCTATTCTCTATATTACATTTATTGATACTATTATTTTGCGTACTTTCAGAATTACCAATCAGTCCACCGATATTTCTGTTTGCCGTCACATTACCATCTTTAAATACAGCATTGTTTATATTATATGTTGCATTATTGCTATTTTCAACCTGTCCAACATAACCTCCGGCATTCGTTGTTGCAGAAATTGTTGTACTCTTTACAATAACATTTTTATAGTTGCTCCCATCTCCCGTATTATTAATTTCAAGATTTGTCTTTACACTGCCAAATATACCGCCAGCATATGAAGTACCGGTACTTGCCATAATTGTAGAAGAATCACCAATTTTCAATTCAGCTCCTGTCGTATTCTTAACAGAACTAATCAGCCCATTTGCTCCGCTGTCTACATAACCTGCAAAACCACCAGATGCATATTTACCTGTAATATTCAAACTATCATAGGTGCAATCGATCAGATTTAACCCGAAATAATTATTATAGCTATTACTTGATTGTCCTATTAATATTCCAATATCTGTATTTGCTCCAGCACCGCGGCCTGTATTACCAAATAAACCACCTGCACTTGCCGGACTGTTAATATCAAGATTTTGAATTTTCACTTCCTTACAGCGCACATTCGCCGTAGATACCTGTTTTACACCTGCTGATACACCCGCTGTACTGCCTGCAAATCCTCCAACACCAACATTATATTGATTATTATTTCCAAATCCAGAAAGTGAATCTCCAACATAGCTCAATGTAATAACTGATTTTTCTGTACTATTATTACTTCCAATTGTCAGATTTTGAAGCATATGATATGTTTCTCGTTGATCCGCGGGCACTTCATCTGGTACCTGGCGTAACACATTGAACAGGCCGCCAATTGATGCCGCATGGAAATCATCATCACTATATTCCTGAACAGGCATGTTTACTTTTAATATACTATCTTTACCATCCACACTTGTAATCCATGGTACTACACGTTCAGATAATGGATATTTCACTATACTGGAATACAATGCATATGACCGATATCTGGCTGATATTCCCTGATATCCTGTTCCGTATCTACTCATATCATAGGTTCCATTTTGAGATAATACAATACTCGTACTTCTTGCGTTCCCTCCAATATAGAAAGTGGCAGGATTCGCATATTTCGTTACCAGATATGGAGCATTTGTTGCATTATCTAATGTAGATGCCATTTGTGCTTCCTGCCTGGCAGCATTATATCCAGGTGAATTGCGGTCATCTGATACGGATAAAGCAAAGTCATTAATGATATCGCCTTCAGCACTTGTACTATTCTCTCCGATATGACTATATAAAGCATTTCTTACCTTGCCATAGACTCCATTTCCAAAACGATATTTACCACTTGCATCTGAAGCGTCAATATTACCACTGTATGCATTTGTTCCATAAGTTCCTGTTCCTGCTGTATCACCACCTGCTGCAGCGCCACTGTTTACAATAGCTGATAACACCAACAATCCCTGTGCATCTTTCACTTCTGTCTGCATAGGATTTGTTCTGTTTACTTTTGAAGTACTTTCGCCAGTTGTTGTAATACACTTATCATTATGTGCACTAAGTTCGTTAATTTTATAATTCTTATTTGTGTTTTCTACTGCACATCCTTCACTAAATGCATAACCATCTAATACACGACCAACATATGGATTCACATACAAATTTGCAGTTGAAGTGCTTGCCGGATCTGCTCCCGAAACTTGGGTAGTTGTAAGTCCGGTTTTTCCATCCATATTTCGGAAAATTACTCCACCGCCAACAATCGAACCAACATAACCACCTATCTGAGCCAGGTAAGACCGATTACCAGAAAGGCCAAGCCAGTTCGTACTCATGTCCACTGACACATTGTCTATAATATTATCTCCACCCATAATGCTGCCAATCACACCACCAAAAAATGTGGCTGAATAATATTCCGAAGTACTATTAGCAGTATAACTTATAGATTTTGTAATCCCCAGTTGTGTACCGCTTTGATAGCTGACATTAATGTCTTTTACCACACTTCCATAACTATATGGAATCAATCCATTGCCTGTTCCACTTCCTTTTAGAATGATTGTTGTCGGATTATTTTTATCTGTACAGGTGATTACTCCACGGAATGGATAAGCTTCTGACCCAAATCCTCGGAAATCCGTCAATGTCAGTGTCTTTCCTGTATTACTGGTTTCTGTTTCCAATGTTTGTGTACCGAATATACCAGTCGTTGTTTCCTTGTTACCCTGAATATCATAATATGCGCTCAACATATAAAGATGCATCACTGTATTGGATAACGTTGTAGTTTTGTCACTTACACTTACCCAAGAGCCCTTTCCATCATACTGATATACTTCATCATGATTGTTCCCACCGGTACACATCGTAGACTGATCTGTAGTCACTCGAATTGCCCAGTCTTTCTGTGCATTTCTTGTTGCCAGATATTCTGCAATATGCTTCATCTGTTTTTCTGATGTAATTTTATATGGGTGTCCATAAGTCCCACATCCTGTTGTAATACTTACCGGTCGCTGATTTACTCGTATTTCATGTGCATACCCTTGAGTATTTACATGTTTATTGCATACATACGGAAGATAACTTGAGAAATCCGTATTTTTATTTTCATCTGAATATACTACATTTCCGCCATCTTCTTTAGCTATACCATATCCTTCCTCATCAAAATACCAGAGTTGAAGTTCTGCGTACTCTTCTGAACCAGATATTTCCTTTCCATAAGTCACTTTATGAATATGATCTGTTCCATTCCAGTCTTCTGATTTTGTAAAGTTATATGTAGCAACAGCAATTCCATCTGCGGCATATTGAAAACTCTCCAAAAGTGTTGCATGTGTGAATATACCACCATTAGCAACCGTTTTATCTGGTAAAGTAATCCCAGAAAATGTCATATTAATTTGATTACCATTTTCTGACCCAACATTACCGATTAAACTGGAAGCCGATCTTTTTTCTGTATTATTCTCATATTCTGAAGTTGCTTTTATGCCAGTTGCCGTAAGTGTTGTATAATTGGAAAGCTGATTAATCAACAATGGCGCATAGGATTCTCCGCAATCATATACGCTGAATCCATCTAAAGTTACATTATTTAGATTCATAGTAATTGGATACAATGTACCATTTACACTGCTTCCTTCAACATTTCCGCCAAATATAACTCCCGATCCAAGTGCAGTCTTCCCAATTGTTCCCTGGAATTTCACATTATTGACATTAATTGTATACTCTTTTTTATCTGAATCCTTTGAATTTGTATAATCCAAGAACAATCCACAATGCATTGTATAATGTTGCGAATTCGCTGTTTTTTTTGTTGATTTATTATTACCCTCAGCCTTTTCAATATCTTCATTATAAAATTTGATTGTCACATTTTGAACAGTCATTCTCGCTACACCCAAATTTATTGGATAATAGCTATATTTCCGCATATCAAGAGCAGCAAGTCCATTTGCAGATTCTCCTCCGATAATAGTGCTTGTCGCATCATTGCGTAAAGTTGTATTACCATTATCATAAATAAAATAATTTTTCAGGGATGTATCTGCATATTGATAGGCATCCCATAACATCAATTCTGACTGTGTATCTATACGACCATTCTTATTATTATATGCATCTTTGTAGCATTGATCTAAATCATAATAGTATCTACTACAAGCATTTGTCTTATGTTGCTTACCAAATTCTGTACGATTTTCATAAGTTGTGCACTTATTCTCACTTTCTGCCACACCCTCTCGATTTTTCGTAGCTATAGAAATAATACCATTCACATTATTTGTTGTAATTGCATCGGCTGATGCTGCTGTATATGCAACAAACTCATCATACACTCCTGCACAATTTATACTTACATTTTCTCCTATTTTATAGGAATAGTCATTCTCATCCTTCCAATAAGTTGTTGTTGTTAAATATAATGCCGCAATTTCTGTTTCTGATTTTTCTAAAATCTCTCTTCCACGTTCCCCATGGCACACCAGTAATCCAACATCTTTTCCGGCATTGACAACAAATTTCTGCATATCAATTCCTTTTTTTCGGATTTCCCAAAGTCCACTGGATCGATATACTAATCCTCCTACATTGGCTTTCGGTGCATTGATAGTTGCATCTGTTACAGTTAATTTTGTGCCTGTAAATGTTCCATCACTGTCATCATTTAAACCCATAAAGTATACACCCACATTCGCCCAAATACTTCCAAACAAACCACCACATACTTTTTGTGCTTCCGGTGCATCGATTTTAAGACCCTCATAGATTAAATTTCGAATTTCAATCCACGCAAGCCCACCTCGGGCTGTTCTTGCTATTAATCCTCCTACATATGCATAATTATAATTACTACCTTTTGCTTCAATAGTTCCACCTACAGTTAAACCATTACATGCAAGTTTATGAAATTGCTTTGAACCATAACCTATGATACTTCCTGCATTAATATAAGAATCACTATTCGAATTTAATTCTTGAATCGTAATATCTGGTTTTACTATAGAATTGTTTTGAAAAGTCACTTCAATATTTCCACCCGAACTGTCAGTTGCCTCTCCAAATACTCCTCCTATATAAGTCTTTTTTGTGTTAGGTGCATCAATGGTAATCTTTTCTTCTATTTTGACCCCTGAAAAAACAGTACTTCCTTTCGCCTTCGCCGCAAATCCACCTACACTGCTAAAATCACTGACATTACTCATTGTAATCTGACCCGCTACTGTCAGTTGATTTACATTCCCTCTTGCCTGAGCAAACATACCAATAGCTGTATGATTATAATAGCTTCCCCATTTGTACGGATAAAGTTTTCCTCCACCTTCTGCTCCTTTGGATATCTTATTTCCATTTCTCAAGCCAAATGTCTCACCCAAAGCTAACTTAATTGTATGTTTTTGACCATTTATTGTTCCAGAATATACCATATTATCCTGCTGACTATCTCTACTAACTCCTGTAATGCCAGTCCCTGTTAAATCTACATCTCCACTAAGTGTGATAGTCTGAGTCTGAAGATTTCTATAATTAGCAGCTGTTACGCCTGCAACTGGAAAAGCTCCATGGGTACTCCACGCAATATTCAACAATGCAAAATCATCTGTATTAGCAATCGATGCTCCGTCAAGGAAATTCGTATCTGATGGACTTGCCAGATTTATCTGATGAGTTGCATCATTAATACCTATCAGGGTAGAACTTAAACCAGTTGTTGTGCCTTCTGCCTTCAGCCGTATAACATGTCCATAATTTCCAATGTCATTGTTCTGGCTCGCATAATTACTTGGACATCGTTCCAATATCCATCCATTTCCTTCACCATCACCTCTTGCATAAATCAGTGCACTGTCTTGTCCTCCTACAATCTGTCCTGCACTCCAATACTTTGCATAACGTACTTTAGAAAAATCTGTTGTTCCAGACAATTCAACTGCGCTGCCCGTCTCTGCAAAACCAACGCTGCCTCCACCTTTGCTAATCTCTCCAGTTCCAGTATTGATTTGAATGTTTCTGATTTTAGACACGCTTCCTTTGGCGGAAAGACCAACAATCCCTCCAAACGCACACCTATCTATAGTTTCGGCGGAGACATTATCATTATACGCATACGGATTAGTATCTTCTACTTCGATGGTATCTGCCTCAAGATATACTGCAGCATTACTGTTTCCAGTTGCACCTAGTTCACCAACCACACCCCCATGATATTTTGCCTGTGTTCTATAGGTGCCATAATAATCAGATTTAATCTTTAGTTTTTTTAAATAAAGCGCATTTAATACTCCATTATTAAGATCACCCTGAACACATCCTGCCACTGCTCCATATGCCCTTATATAATTAGAATTGTTCATAGTGATATGTAATGTAATTGCTTCAGTTTTGTCCCCAATTGTATAATCCGTGCCATCTTTCAGACTTAATACGCCAAAGTATCCACCAATATAACCATTGCCATTGCTTGCCTGATTAATCTGTAATACCGGATCTGTAATATCAATACATGTCGGGAAAGTCTGGTTTCCCTTTCCGCTGAGTTCATACCGTCCTATGACGCCCCCCACTGTTCCACCAGCTGTAGCTGCTACTGCTGGAGACGTAAGTGTAATCTTTTGGTTTGTCTCTTCAAATAATACATTTGTTGCCTGACCAATAAACCCACCCGCATTTACACTCGCTGTTACTGATGGTTTGTCTAATACTATTGCCTGATTTACGACTATCCGTGCATCTGCATCCATCTGTCCGATTAAACCGCCGGCATTTCCTGCTGTTGCACTTACACTGAGCGCAGTTAAATTAATCCCCGGCTTATCCACAATCAGCTGAGTACCCTCCTTCATCTGTCCAATCAAACCACCGGCATTTCCTGCTGTTGCACTTATCGTATATCCATTAGTTGGGAATTCATAATCGTTCGTAATTTGTACAGATCCGCTCTCTAATATATTGCAGAGTAATCCTGCATGGTTAGTTCCATTTATAGATACCTCATTACGGTATGTAATCTGATTACCAATCTTAAATGTACCATTTCCTTTTACTTTACCAACAATCGCTCCTGTTCCATTTAAGAATGCCATTGGGATACCTGCTTCTTTTCCACCTGTCAGAACATAGACATCTGCTAACATTGGAGAACTTTCGTCACCTGCCCAGTTAATCTGTTGTCCTGGTATTACAGTTGCACTTGAAGACAATCCACCGAAAATTGCACGATTTGCTATTATAACAGGTTTCTGTCCGGTAATCTGTCCAGAAAAAGGTACTTCTTCACTTCCAAATCCGGCAAATGTATACTGCTGTCCATCCGGTCCTGTAGTAGGTGTTGTAAGATCCACTTCACTACCCGTAATGTTTATATCAATAATTAGATTCTGTTGTTCAGCTGCTGTACAATGTGATAAAAGGATTAACGCTTCTACGCTTGAAGCTGTGACTTTTGTATTATCATCAGAAATGATTAGGCCACTGATATTTGCCTGTTTCAACTGCTTTAAGGTGAATTTTCCGTCAGTCGCAGTTACACTAACATCACTGTCACCTTCCTGCGCAGTATTTTCCGGCATCTCAGTCTCTGTTCTTTCGTTGCTGCCTGTTTCATTTGTTTCTGTATCACTCTGATCAGCATTATTACTGTCAGCGTTATCGTTGTTGACGTTATTATCTTCAGCACTATTATTGTCAGCGTTATCGTTGTTGACGTTATTATTTTCAGCACTATTATCTCCAGCATCAGGTTCCGTTGTCTGAGTCTGATCATTTTCGCTGGATTCATCTGTATATTCTTGTGTTGTATCTGTACCCTGAGAAAGTGTTTCTGCCATTACCGTTGTTGGTACTATATTCACTATTAAGCAAATTGCAAGTAAACCTGCCACAACTTTTTTGTATCTCATCTATCAGTCACTCCCTATTTTTTCGTTCCCTCAACTTTTATTATATCTTTCATTCCAGTCCAGTCCAAATCTTTCACTTTATCTTTCGATATTATATAAAATGGAATCAAATAATCTCCACTTCCCTCTTCCTGGTTCATTTCAAATGTTACTGTTCCCGCCCTAGTTGATGTATCTGCTTTGCCTATTTTTTGCAAGAAATGTTTATCTATTTCCACTGCTTCTGAATCCCATGTAATCGTTACATCTGCTTTTCCGTTCGAAATTGACACCTCATAGTTAAATGCATCGTACTTAGCCGGTGTCGATTCTGCATCATCGGAAGCATCTATGAAACTTCCCTCACATGTAAATACATTTACTTTTGATTCTGTACACGGAGAAATGACAGCTGCCAATATTTGATTATTGGTCACAGACAATTTTGTCGGTATTGCCGTTGCAGTAATTTTCAGATTGTCAACATCTGCACCTGAAATAGTCACCGTGTATTTCTTTGTACTTGCCGAACGCCCTGTTAAGGTTACGCCTTTTTCAGTATATGTATTTCCAGTTACTGTATTTCCATTAACAGTATACCCTTCATGTCCCCCCTCAAATGTCAAAGTTAAATCATATACGATATCTCTTTCATTTACTATTGCAGTGTTTCCTTTTACATAGTTATATATTTCAATGTTTATTGGTAATTTCGATTGGGTTTTCTGACTTTCAGTAAACAGGATTGTTTTCCCTGCATATTTATTTTGTGCTGTTCCATTTGCACAGATTTGTAAATAATTAGAAGTAAATCTTACTGCTTCTGTATCCCTGTTTCTGACAACGCCCCTCTGCGCATCCTGACTTGTATAAGCTGCATAACTTCCACCTGCTACTGCAAGTATTCCTGCCATCGCAAGTATCGCACATATAACAATTTTAAAATTTAGACGTTCTGTCAGCTTCATGACCATTCTCCCTCCCAGTCTATGATCTATTTACTATTTATTATCAATTTGAACCAGTAAATAAAAAATATCTGTTTCTTTTTCCGTTTCTGTCCAGCTTATTTCAATCACATAATAATTCAAATATTCGCTATCTACTGACGTGTTTGTCTTATCTTTCTTTACACCATCCTGTGTTTCATTTGCCAACCAGTAAATCGGCTCCGCATGTGCTTGTACCTGATTATAATTATCAAAGTTCCAAGAATGTTTTGAACCATTCGCGTACTTATAATCTGCTGTTGAGTTCCCTTCATTAATATAATGTCCATTTAAAGGTGTTGTGCTATATGTATATGTGTAATTGCCTTCTGTAACGCTTCCATCCGTCTTTGATGTCACTTCTGTTGCCGGATAAATTTTAAATGTCAGTCCTTTTAAATTCGTTGTGTGAACAATTTCGATTTTATGCCTTCTCGCATCACTGCTGACACTTACTACCCTCTTTATCGTTACAGTATCTCCTTTCTTATCATCTTCTGTATATGACAAATCAAGTGAGGACAATGCTTCCCCATGTGGTCCTCGAATTGCGATAGATGACGGCTCTGTTACCTGCATTAGCGTAGCAATATTATTTTCATGCACAAACCACGCTTTACTTACACCAAACGCTAGTAGAATTACAACTAACATACTTATCGTCAAACGGATCAACATTTTACATTTCGTATTCTTTTTTTTCGTTTCACATTTATCCGTTATATTCCTCATTACATATCTCCCATTTTACTGTACTGACGCTTCTATATATATGTAACATTGCTTCTGACCGATATATTCATCCGCATCATTGTAATACTTATTACACTGATCCAAAACCTCATCTGTCATTTGATTATTTATTTCACTTGATGTCGTGCCTCCGTAAAATAACTGGTTCTGATTATTATTTACAAAACTAAGCAATGTATTATAATCTGTATTGTTTTCAATATTTGCAAACAAATCTCCATATGTGTTTCTTGCATCATATACGTAATTTCTAAAATACTTTGGCCATATCCAGTAAAATGTCACCTTATATGGCACTCCTTCCTGAAAACCACCTTTCGGTGCACTTACAGTCATTTTATTTGTTTTAGATTCTGTATTGTACAGCCAGCCACTGTAACCTTGTGTATTATCCAAGCTCTGAAATAGCAATATATGTCCCCTTACCAAATCTGGCAGAAATTCATCTTCGGATTTTATTGCTTTATCTTTATTTTTTGATAACTCATATGCCTCCAAATCTATCGTCACCTCTACGCTTGATTTTCCCACTTCATTTTTTTTCGGAATAATATAAAATTCCAATTTTCCAGTTGCTCCTGGCTGAAAACTTTTTTGTTCACTCAAACGCCATGCAAGACCATTTGTCCCGATATAATAAGTCTGTTTCGTACTTACCTGTTTTCCTGTAGATGTATCAATATAATTTTCATATACTGTTGGTTTTCCATCTGTAAAAAGATTTTGCTTATTATCATCTTTTAAATAAGTGTTTTCTGCACTTATTCCTCCACCAACACTCGCCAATACAAACGGATTATCATCCATCGCTGACACATTTACTCCCGTTGAAGTCACCCTAGTATTCGACACAAACCAAGCTATTCCAAGTGCAATAATCGCTACCAATGCCACAAATGCATATACAAAACTTTTCTTTAAAAAATTTTTATCCTGCTCAATTTTTTCTAACAATTTATCTGTAGAAGTTTCTTCGATATCATCGCTTTTTTGTTCTTGTTTCGACATTGACAACCTCCTCCTGTTTGGGTTTGCCCATATATGTTATTTTTTCACTTTTAGACATAAAATCCAATTGTTATCTTACCATAATTTGACATTCTTTTCAATGTTGTGCCCAAAACTCAATATTTCTATGGTAAATTTTTTATCATAATCAAAATACATCAACAAAACATAAGTAAATGCGTTCTGTTATTACTTTATTCTTGTTGTACACTTGTATACAATTTCACTTTTCTTTCGATTCAAAAAACCATCCGGAGTTACTTCATCCAAATAACTTTCTAATATCCTGTTAACATTTTACATTTGTTTTTATTAAATCAGAAAAACATTCCACTGCTCTAATTCGATATATAAATTTAACTTAATTGAAGAAACATTTTGCCAAATGAAATGTTTGCTACTCCACATAAGGTGAAATTTCCTTCAATAATCCCAAAGCAACTAATTCCAACTCTTTTTATGCTCGCTTAGGATTCCACTTTTTATATTTTCAAACTTTTTCAATAGAAACAAGAAGCACCGCTCTTTCAAGTTTAAAATTAAAACATGTAATTACCGATTTTGTAGCTTCCTTTCATAAGGTTTTCAGAGCGTATAACTTGTATGTTAGTTTGCATTGTCATAGATTAATGTAATTTATCTGTTTTCTCAATAAAAAAGACACATACTCTTATATGAGCTGTGCCTTGTATGTTTGTGTATTTTTATTGCTGCCTGTTCAGACGATCAAATAGCACCTTAGTTGTATTGGTTGCGATATGTATCCGTTCTTTTTTCAAAATACTTCGTGGACGCTGGTTTTCACGGTAGTCTCGCTTCGTCTGCGTAAAAGCAGAACAACATACAAAATCACAAATCGAAATTTCTCCTAATGAACTGGATTTAATAATAAATATAAAATCCACTGGTGCTGTCGTACTGGAAATTAGGTAATCTGCTTTAATTTGCGTGGTGAAAGAATAGAACCGGGGCATATAAGAATGTAACTGAAAATCCTGTTCCAGCGTTTCCTTCAATCGGATCAATGCTTCCAGACGCGGTTTTACAGATTCTTCGTATTGTGAACCTTTTTCAATTTGATTGTGACTAATTTTTCCTGAAAGAATCACTTCCGTTGTTTTAGATGAATTGAATCGTGGCAAATTAATATCCTTCAAATATTGAAATCCTGCAAGATGTGGAAACTTCTCAGGCGGAAATGACAGATGAATTGTGTACAATTGCTGTTTGTAACCAAATGTAAAAACATAATAATATTCTGTTAGTTCTTTCCACGCAACTGCGGCATCATACAGTAATCCGTGATCATTGCTTTCCATACACACCATCTCCTTTTCCACAAAATAAGAGCCTTGCCGAAGCAAGACTCTCACTAAGCGTTTTTCTTCGATTCAAAGAATCTATTCGGCTTGTGGTTACCGCATAACCCACGTTCTGGCTCCACAATCGGCTGAAACCGAACCAGTCAATTGCTTCATCACCGCGATAGCTGATCATCGCCGCTATCCTCTAAAGTCATTATATCACAAAATCTCCAGAGTGCAATAGCTCTAGGAGAATTTTGTGGAGCTAGAATCTCCACGCTCATTAGTAGTATATGCAGAATTTCTGAAACAGAAACATTTATTGAATGTTTTTTCAGTTGATGGACCAATGGGGACGGGGTTAGTTAACTCTATTTTTACAATATATTGTAGATTACTAAGACTTGATGTTGTTATTCTTTTCTACAAATAATGAATAAAATTATTTTTTGTACAACAAAAAGACAGAGCTTTACATCTGTCGGCTACGTTTGTATAATATATTATGTATTAAGCTCTATTGTTAAGCGGTTTTACAGTTTGTGACCTTACTCGTCGGGCGGACGATTTTGTTACTTTGATAGCTGTTAAATGTCGCAATAATAGAGCTTTTACTATATCATTTTTTATCGGCCGTTTTATTAATTCGCGGGCTATAGGAATAACATCATCGAAAGATACTTTGTATTCATATTTTAACTTTTTCACTTTTTCTGACTTACTTCTTTCCAATGTAGCAAAAGTATGTAAAAGTGAAGAAAAGTTATACATTATCAACTTGGCAAACACTTCTTGAATAATCAAATCTCTATTCACAGAATGCAAATATACCAAAGAAAGAGCATATTTCAGACGTCTAAAGGATGTTTCAATTGACCACCTTTTCCAGTATAATTCCCCTAAATCATTTACGGAAAATTTATCTTTCGGTAAGTTGGAAACCAGATATTCATATTCCCCATTGCTAAGTTTTATACAGCTACACCGTATATTCATAGAATATATAGTTTTTGTATCACCTGGTGCGATTGGCTCAAAAAGTCGTTTATTTTTTACTATTTTAAATTTATTTAGTGTACAATGTCGTATGTTTTTTTTCGATCTTGTTACTCCCACAGTAAATTCCATATCTGATTCAACATTATCTACCAATAGATTTTTCAGAAAACTTCCAGAACTGGAAGGAGCCTTTGCTCTGATAAGGAAAAATTTATTATTGTTAATCAGATGTGCCACCGTATTTAAACAAATATATCCCCTATCTGCGATGAAGATTGTATTATCTGGTAATGAACACTGATCAACCATTTGACAGAATGCTTTGGACTCATTCATTTCAGGGCGAGGTTGAGTAACGGCAGTAACATAACGGTTTTCACAAATATCATAAAGAGCATTCAGATGCATTTGAAAAAAGTAATTATCACTTCTTGCTTGTTTAATGCGATATACAAAGTCTTTATTGTTGGTAGGAAGATTAATATCAGATCCATCTACAGCAACAAGATGAAATCCCTTATATGTTTTGGTAAAAGGGAGTGCTTTATTAAAAGAATTTAAGAGATACGGGAAGAACTCCGAATTAATCTTTTTACGTTGTTGGGTAAAAGCAGATTTTGATGGAATAGGTTTGTTACGGATTCCAAAAAAATTAAATAATTCCGTATTGGTTCTATTCATTGTGAAGCAAAGAGTAGCATTTATAGTATCTGTAAAGGTACATAATCTATGTCTGGTCATATCTGAGCCAGGCTTGTTTACAAAATCTTGAAGATTTTGCTCAGCATCATTTAAGACAGAGAAAAAACGTTTTCGAATTGTCGTTGGTTTCATAAAATTACCTCCTTGAAGAAAAAACATATGTCTAACTTCAAGGGCTTCCTTACTGATTAATTATCAGTAAGGAAGCCGCAAATTTCTGATATTTTGTCAACTATAAATTTGAAAAAATTACATAAAAAATATATAAAATAAACTTTTGGGCTTAACTAAACGTTATTGGGACGGGGTTAGTGGCTTTTTTTGCAGGCAAAAAAGCCACTAACCCCGTCCCCGTTGGTCACCCGTCCCCATTGCTTGATCCTCTACAGCCACTGTTTTAAGACATCATTTAGCTTATTCATATCAAGCGGTTTTGCGATATGTTCGTTCATCCCCGTATTTTTTGCCAGCTGTACATCCTCGGCAAATGCATTTGCCGTCATGGCGATGATTGGCACTTTTCCTCTGGCACCCGGAAGTGAACGGATTGCCGCAGTTGCTTCATAGCCATTCATAATTGGCATCTGGATATCCATAAATGTGAGATCATACTCATTTTCGGGAGCATTTATAACTTTTTCGACCGCAATTTTTCCATTTTCGGCGACATCGATCTCTGCACCTGTCATCCCCAGAATCTCTGCAGCAATCTCGCGATTCAGTTCGTTGTCTTCTACAATAAGAATCCTTTTTCCTGTATAATCTACCTTAGCAAATTCCTCAAGATAATCGCGTGCGTTTTTCTCTTTCTTCTCTGAGGTGAATTGCCGCAAGGCGGCTGTCAAACGCGAACGGAATAATGGTTTTGCTATAAATGCATCTACTCCTGCCGCTCTTGCATCTTCTTCAATCTCACTAAATTCAAAAGATGTGAGAATGATGATTGTAACTTCTTTTCCTATCCGCTCCCGAATCTTTCTGGCTGTCTCAATGCCATCCATTTCCGGCATCTTCCAATCCAGAATCACTGCGAAATAATCGCTGTTCATTTCATGACGTGCATAGCAGCGTTCCACAGCTTCTTTCCCTGTAAGTACCCATTCGCCTTCTATCCCTATATCCTTAAGGGTTGCAATCGTACTTTCGCAACAAGTCTTGTCATCATCTACAACCAGAACCGGCAGATTGATCAGTTCTTTTTCCTGCTCTTTTCTACTCTCCTGGAGTTTTAAATAAATCGTTACCGTGATTTTTGTTCCTTTGTTCAAAGTACTGTCAACCGTAATATTTCCATTCATCAGGTTGATAATATTTCTGGCGATTGCCATGCCCAGACCCGTGCCTTGAACTTTCGTTGTCCTATGATCATCCGCACGGCTGAAAGGTTCAAACATAATCTTTTGGTATTCGGAAGTCATTCCTATTCCGTTATCCTCGATGGAGAACTCATAGCATCCAAGTTCTGAAAATCCATTTGGCTTTTCTTTAATAGAAAATGTAATATTTCCTCTATCCGGGGTGTACTTGATGGCATTACTCATCAGATTAACAAACACTTGCTGGATTCTTAAGCTGTCACCACAGACTGCTTCGTGTTCAATGTGTTCGATATGCACTTCAAAATTGTGCCCGTGCTCGTCTATTCCCGGCTTTGTAATTGTGACCAAATTGTCAACCAGCTCTGACAAATTGAAATCTTCCTCCGCAAGAGACATTTTCCCGCTTTCGATTCGTGCCATATCTAGAACTTCATTGATTAGTCCCAATAAATGACGGCTCGACTTTGTAATTTTGCCAAGGCATTCTATCACTTTATCCTGATTTTCAATATTTGCCCCTGCAATGGCAGTCAAACCGATAATTGCATTCATCGGTGTCCGAATGTCGTGAGACATATTTGAGAGAAAATCTGTCTTGGCGCGGCTTGCATTTTCTGCGGTCTGATATGCCTCCTTCAATGCCTTGTGCGATTCGATTTCCGCCTTTTTCTCTTGAGATACGTCCATAGATGCCAATAGAACCTTCGCCAGTTTTGTACCTTTCCACTCTAATGGAATGAAAGACGCAATTTTATAAGTATTTTCATCCAACGAACAATACTCAAATTTATAAATGTCTCTTTCATCTGTCAGGTTCTTCCGAAGATTTTCTGAAGACAGCATAACCTCTATCGGTTCCAATGGTTCCAGCGTCTTATATTTTGCAGCCACCTGCCCCACAAAATCGTGATACGTTCCAGATGGTTTGTATATCATTTCCCCCTGCAGATTATAAAATTTGTATTGATCTTCTTCCAGATTACAGACTACAAAACGGTCTACCAGACGCACCATACTCTTGATTAAGAGTTCCATGGATGCATTGTCAGATGCCATCTGCATTCGTCTCATCGTCTCAGCTTTTGACTCAGTGATATCTCTCAGGAAAATCATCGCGTATTCGGAATCTTCAATCTCGCCACGCATGACGACGTTGCGGACCCATCGTTCTTCCCCATTCAAAATGATACGACATTCCTGGCACAACTCCGTCTCAAGCCCTTTTAATTTTTCTGTGATGTATGAACGATTGTAGAAATCCGTTACCGTCTTTTTATCTTCTTCGATAACATAATTATCTACAAAAAATGTAACCAGTTCATCCCATGTATGGCTCTGCTCAAAAGCCGTCATCAAGGAAGATTCCACTTTAATTGTATCAAATGTATTTTTTTCAAGATTTACATAGTATTCACAGAGGTTTGCGCTTGTGAACGCACGGTGAAAGGCTGCCAACTTCTGTGCCTGCATCACCGCAAATGCATTATCTCCCTGCTTCATTCCATCGGAAGAATATATTTCATCTGTATATTTATTCATAAAACTTATTTTTATCCTCTCATGTTTAATGCCATCCGGGACGGGGTTTTCTGGCTTTAAAAAAGCCAGAAAACCCCGTCCCCAAAAGGCCTCTCATCTAAACTGTTCCAAATATTCTGTTACTGATTTGCTCATTTCCTTTGAAAAGTCTGAATTATACTTTCGATTACAAAATGCACTACACCACTCTTCGTAGGTGCTGTTTTTACACTTATATGCAAACATCTCCCGTAATTCATCCCCGTCCATATTATGGTATGTATTCTCATGCACAATATGTTTCTGTTCACATCGTTCTGGTTTTTTACGTTCCATTTGTTGCTTTGTAGGCCAGCCAAATACTATCATAACTGCCGGAAATACATATTCTGGCAATTGTAAGAGTTTTCTCTGCTCTTCGCAATTCTCCATAATGTCGCCAATATAACAAGAACCAATGCCAAAGCTTTCTGCTGCTACCACTGCATTCTGTGCCGCAATGGCTGTATCTGTTACCGCAAGCATCAAATCTCCTACGCCTGGTTTTCTCGGTTTGCACCCTGCTTCCAGATAAGCATCATACCACTTCTTACAATCTGCACAGAACACCAGAACCATCGATGCCTTTGCAATAAATGGCTGGTGGTCGCAGCTTTCTGCAAGTGCTTCTTTTAAATTTTGATCTGTAATATCCAAAATTGTATATAACTGCTGACATCCTGCTGTCGGAGCCTGCATAGCCGCCTCTAAAATCACATTCTTCATCTCGTTTGGGATTGCTTTTTCTTTATATACTCTCACGGATTTTCTATTGTATAAACTTTCTATAATTTCATTCATTCTTTACTATCCCGCCTTCCTTTTGCATTACTTTCTGTCTTATAAATTTCATATTTTTCATTATAAATGTTGGTACTTACAAGTGCAAGATGATAGTATCCGCAGTGCTGGATTTTCTTCCATAACTCTCATTGTTTTCACCTGGAGTTCACGATATTCTGAGTGACTCTTTTTCAAATACTTAGTCACCCATTTCTCCACCGATTCCCATAAAGTACTTTGTTCCCACATGATATCCTGATTTGTTCGCATATTGCATTTCTCCCTTCTGAAGTTCTCTTTTCAGTTACATGACTATACCGGTAACTGGGGAAATAGCAATTCATCAGATGTACTGAAAATGCGTGGAGGAGATTGGGGATAGTAGACAATATGGGGAAATCGAAGAAAAAGAAAAGCCATGGCTTTTAACCATGACCTTCTTTTTATCGTCCGCTTGTCGCTACACCTGCAAGTTTAACGGTAACATCATATGTCGTTGTATCATTTTCAATTGCTTTACCATTGACGCAGTCAGCATCAGTGCCTTCCATCCAAATATATACATGAACAATTGTTCCGTTGTAGTCTACTTTTCGGCGATTTTTATTACAAATTCACTGGCTGCAATACAAACAGTTTCACTGTTTTTCCATCAAATTGTTTATTAAAATAATCATTAAAATTCTTAGTTTCTTTTATAATCTTCTTTTTGTCATATACATAAAAGAAAATATTTTTTTCTGGATAATGAACAATATCTGCTTCTATTTCTTCTATTAATTTTTTATAAGTCATTGAATTACGGGTACATTTTGCTTCTAAAACCACATCTAAATCTGAAATAAATATATCTTCTCGAACTGTTCCAACACCAGAGTCCTTTGATACTTCTTTTCTTATTCCTGGATAAAGAGGTTTCAATGCCGCATATAATAAATGCTGCAAATCATATTCGTTTTGTATCGTTATTTTCTTCAAATTTTCATGTTTTATTGTTGCTCTTTTATCAGGTGAATATTCTGTTAGTGCTTCTAAAAAAAGATAAAAATTTTCCAAATATATTTCCAGATTCTTTAAATCCGAATTTTGATCTTCTTCCTGTGTCAATGCAGATAAATAATCTGTTAATTTGATCTTCGCCATCAACATATTTTCTTTATTTACTTCATCTGAAAAGCGATTTTTTAAATAAGTTGCTCTTTTTCTGACTTGAACAATAATATCATTTGGATACTCCTTGATCCTTAGCATTTCGTATAATTCTGTAACAAATTGATCATACTCATTAATTTCAAAAATATTTTGTAATTTTTCGATATATGGCTTCAACCAGTTATCCATTTTTTCTTCCCCATCTCAAATAAAACAAAAAAAGTGGATCCAATACATATACTTTTCCATCTTTCCATTCAATTGCCCTGTAAATTTCTTCTTTTGCTTCCAGTACGTTTTGTAATTTTCTTAAATGCTCTTTAACAATTGCTTTATCAGGATTCTTTTCATTTGCTGGCAGCTTAATCAGTTGAATAATTCTACTATAAAATATTTCAAATGAGATCTCTGTTAATGGCGGATTTTTAGCAAGTGATTCAACAATCAAGCCATACATATCTAACAACTTTCCATCTGTTGTTTCATACATTTTTCTTTGTTGACCTCGCTGATTGGGACCTTTTCCCATCGTATTAACTACATCAGCATAGCTGAAATTCACAGTTGTAAACTTATATGCTTTTTCCAGAATTTCATCTGTTACTTCTTGTTTATTTTCATCTTCTAATAAAGTACAAATGCTTAAACATATATACTGCATCAGTTGTGGTGATGTCAGACATTCAACAGCAAGTTTTTCAGCAATAGCATCCGAAATTTTAATATCGAGTTTTTCAAATCCCATTAGTGCAATTTTTTCCAAATCTTCTTCTTTCCACGTATCAATAGTAATCAAACTCAAACGTCCTGATAAATCGGCATTCTGACGAATTGCATCATCTGATCTGTGAGGAAGTGAAACAACTATAACTTTTAATTCTCTGCGTATTGCATCTTTTAATTGTTGCGCTATTTTTACCTGCATCTCTGGCGATGCATAGTGAAAATCATCTATAACCAAGACTTTATCATGTTGGATATAATATTCAATAATTTTATCTTTTGAAAGAACATATTTTTCATTTTTTCCATCTCTGTCTGTTATTTCTTCGGTCTTTGAAAATCTCTCGGTCGTTATTTCTCCCATATAAGGCAACTCAACCTTAGCCGCTACTGTTGCCCAAAAATCTGTATTTTCATTAAAATCTGCTCCGGAAATTTCAACTATGTTATCTAATCCAATAACTTTCTCACATAAGATCGTCTTTCCCATCTTTGACGGACCAATAATAGAAGTCAGACATCCAGCGGTTCGCAGTGCTTGTTTTAATCGTAATTCATAGGATATATCTGTATCCTCATAATGACGCGATACATATGTATATGTCGGGTATGCACCTGGTTTAAATACTTCTTCGGCTCTCATTATCATTACTTTCACCTCCACATGGATTTATTTGTATTATAACATATTTATATGCTTTTTAAATCTTTTTTATACCTTTTAATACCTTTTCATGTAAAATTTGCTAATATATCAGATACCCGGAGGTATCTTCGTATTATTGCTAGCTTTATATCCATAAGTTAACCTTCTAATTTGAGATGTAGGGCTTATCATTTACATTATGGATAGTAGATAATATGGGGAAACTGGATAAAAAGAAAAGCCATGGCTTGGTTGCCATGACCTTTCAAAGGAACCTATTTAATTTCCATTGGATGTAATACCTGCCAAACGTAAAGTAACACTATAAGTTGCCTCATCTTCTGTGGCACTATTATTTACACAATCTGCATCTGTGCCTTCCATCCAAATGTAAGTTCTAAGCAGGATACCATTATATCCGACATTCTTTGCAATTGCTTCACTATTATTTTCTGTATATCCAGTCGGGAATACATAATCCTCATCATCCTTTATGACAGACCAATTTTTTCCGTTTTGATCGGAATAATGGGTATCATAGATATATGAATATGACACTGGAGTCAGCTTTGCTGCCTGATCTACAGTAGCAATACAGGTCATTCCATTTTCTGCAGCAGCATCATTCCCTTTTCCAGTTTCTTCTGTAGGTGCATATACAACTCTCAATGTTTCCGTTCCAGTAGGAGTTTTTCCATCAGCGGCTAGTGGTTGAGTCGTAAGAGCAATTCGCATAGAATCCGGAATTGTGGTCGAGGATGCCATCTTCCCATTATCAATAGTAACGGTAATCGGTTTTCCTTCATTCGAATCCAAATATACATCTGCCAAACCTGTTTCTGTCATAGTATAAAGAATATATTCACTTTTAAGATATGCATAATGCGATTCACCACCAGCTTCATATTCCCCAGGTTTTGCATCAGCCTTTGTATTGAACGTGGGCTGTGTATATGTTGTAACATTACCATGTGAATCCCATCCAAGACAAATATACCAATCCTTTAAATCACTTGTAGATGATGGAGTAATTTTTCCACCAAGTGTTGTTGCAGATAGGGACTGATTATTTCCACCCTGCTGTGCACCTTTGTCAGCTTCTGCAATCTGCAAAATGAAACCATTCGTAGTCGCACTGATTGTAGTCGTGTTTGCTGTTACGGAATTATTTGATACATACCATGCATATGTGGCTGAGGTTAATGCAACACCAGATATTAAAACTGATGCAGCAGTTGCCACCAACTGCATTTTCATTTTCTTTATATTCATACTCTTACATCACCTCTCTGCTTCTACATACCAAAAAGTAAAAATTACTTTTTGCTCTTTGGTATGTACCCCACGCCACAACCGTGGGGTATAAAATAAATTTTTAATTAGTATTCCTATTTTGGTAAGAATTACTTAGAATATGTACCAGTAGAACCAGTAGATCCACCTGCTGCTGTATTGTCAGCAGTAAAGGATACTGTCAGACCATGTGCTGTCTGAAGCTGTGCAAGATTTTTAGTATATACATTTGTATCATCACCATCATAGTATACATACATATCAACTTTTACTTGGTTTGTAGTACCAACACCCTTAAATCCATCTGTCTTTAAGATGAATTTTCCATTTGCATCTTCCGTGATATTGGTAAGCTGTTTTACTCCTGTTCCGTTATAAACAATCCAATTGTCACCGCAGATAACTAACACTCTCATAGCGTTAGTTAAATCTTTTTCTGTACTATCTACTGTCATCTTGACATCGCTAACACGAAGATTTTTCAGTTCAGTAGTACCTGTTTTTTCACCAATGTAGAATGTCTGTTTAATTGCAAATTGAGACTGAACAGCAGCATCAGCAGTTCCTGTAACAGCAGTTCCTGTGATTCCATTTGCGTCTGCAGTACCTACAATATCAAACAGAGTTTCTGTTTTCATTGTAGTAGCTCCTGCGTCAGACGCAAATGCAGACTGCATAACATATCCTTTTTCACCATCACCTGTAGTAACAGCATTAGCAATTAAATCCACTTTTGCAGGATAAAGTGGTTTAGCATTTCCTTCATAAGAAGCTTCTGTACCAGAATTTTGTGATGTTACAGTTTTGTCAATTACCATAAATGCAGCATTTGACTGTGCACTGATATTTGTGGTTGTACCTTTAACGGTATTATTACTTACAAACCAAGCATATGTACTTGATCCGAGCGCTACAGCGGCAACGCATACCATGGCAATGGCTGCAGCGAGCTGTTTTTTCAGCGCTTTTACATTTTTTGATTCATTCATATTTTTTCCTCCCATTCGTATTTTACAACAGAATATCCTCTCTTATTGAGATGTTGGATTCCATATATCTCCATCCGCATTTTTCTAAAATAGCTTTTGTATCATCAATAATTTTCTACTCTCCTGTTATCAAATCGTACTCTCACCGGGCCCGGTGGAAAGAGTTTCTCCGTCACCTTTTTCCGGTGAGGATCCCATCTCATAACAGGTATGTATTTTTATCCTTTTTATTCCGTTGTACTTTTCGTCATGTTATGAATTTTATTTATATAAGCAGTTGTTGTGGCACTGTTTATACCTAAGTTATCATTTGTTTCTCCGATTCTCCCAAGTGATGTCACGATCTGAATAGTAACTGTCGTTCGGAGCTTCATTTCCTGCTGCATTAATTGGCTTGTCTCCGCTCAATGTATCTTTAATATCTTTTACAAATTTCCATACCAGACTTGTGTTGTCGTCTATATCTGAATCTATATGCATGCTAAATTGCACGCTTCCACCGATAATGGAATCTACACATTCGGGATCATCACCTTCCATCCAGATAACAATGGTGTATCTGTCTACATTTCCTACCAGAAAATTTTCTTCATGATAGCTGCAGACAACATCCTCTGATTTGAAGTTCACGCAACCTTTTTCTGCTGAACCATCTTTTGCAGGTTCAGCATATACGACGCGTTTTCCATTTCTCCACACTGCAACACGCACTGCTTCTTCAGCGCCTTTTGCACATGAATCTAATGTAATTTTTGCGATGTATCCTAAATCCTCTTTTCCTGCATTTCTTACATAATATGTATAAGCCATGTAGTTTTTTCCGTTATGACTTCCGGATTCTCCATCTAAGTTGTCTGGAATATCGTCTATCGAAATATTTGTTGCATCTTTTACTGAACTGGCTGTAAGTCTTGCAGTTGCATCGTTGAATTCTCCGGTCTCGGAAATGCTGATTCCTCTTCGATATAATTCCAAACGGTTCAAGTTGATGGTGAAGTTTCCCATCTTTTCCTGTGAAAATGCAATAATGAACAGGACAGCTACTATGAGCAGCATTCCCATCAATACTAAGTTGAGCTTGTCCATTCTCAGAAGTGCGGCGCCGATTCTCTTTGGTTTTCTGTGTGGCACGTACATGCTGACGATTGTTTCCGGATCAATGTCTTCTCCTGATTTTTCCAGCATTTCTTCTAATTCTTGAATACGGACAATCTGATCGTTTGCTTTTTTTCTTTTTTTCTTGTTCTTTTGTTTTTTGTTTTTCTTTTCTATCTTTTCGATATTATCGGTATTGTCGTTTTTATCTTTTTTCCACTTCATTCTACGCTACTCACAGCTTATATCTTTTCTTTACATAAGCTACATATTCTTGCATTTTTACTTTTTCATCTGTATTTGCAAATCTTAACTGAATACCTGTAACAAAGCGGAATGGTCCGCCTTTTGGCATCTCTCTCTCCCAGCAGATAACGCCAACGACTTCTCTTGATGGCATCCCTTCGGAAGCATTTCCCAAACGGGGAAGTGTAAAAATACAGGTTTCTCCGACTTCAAACCAGCGATTCATATAGACCGCAAGACCATTGTTTGAAATATCCATCGTCTCGCCGGATTCTTGTTCTATCTCACCTTGTGAGTTTAATTCCCAGGTGTCTTGCATGAATTTGACCGGAAGCTCAACTTTCATACGAACATCGATACGTTTTATGAATTGTCGGTTTTCAGTTACTCTTCGAATCTTCCAATAACGACGGATTCCTTCTTTTATTACATCGTCAACGTAACCTGCAATGATGCGGGTTTCTTCTCCTTCTTCGTAGCGGAATAAGAATTTTTGACTTTCATCTGCCTGTAGTGGCTTTCCATCTAACATTGGAATCGATACAAGAAATGCTGATTCGTCGAGTTCTTTATTAAATGTACTTAGCATATTGAATACCGGCTCCTGACCTACTGCTGCATCTTTTGCAAGCTGCATCTTCGTCCCGCGCTTGATATCTAATGTTCCCATTCTATGTTTTGTCTCCTCTGGTTCTGTCTTGAATTATATTTTTTCATTTAGTATCTTACCATATGAATTGTGAGAAGTCTATCATTTGTTCACAGAGTGTTCACTATTTTTTACATCTTTTTCCAGCTTTTAAGCTTCCATATTGCATATCCGATAATCAGTGCATGGTCAAACGCCAGTCCGTCATTTTCCAGAATTCTCAGTTCTGACTCTGGAATCCATTTTTTCTTTTCTTCGTGAAGAACCGCTTTTAGTTCTTCTTTGTCTGACTGTAATTTCAGCACCCAGTTTTTGTTTTCATTCTGCTTCATCGATACTGCAAACCATTTTGCATCACTGGCATCATCTCCTGCTTTGATGGTATATTTTTCTGCATCTATCAGTGCTATATAGCTTGCGGATATTACTCGGTAACGAGGGTCTCTGTCGACTGTGCTTGTAGTTCGAAGCTGCTCTAAGAATTCGCAATCCACGCCTGTCTCTTCCAGTAATTCTCTCCGCGCGGCCTCCTCGATTGTTTCATCGATGCCGACAAAACCTCCCGGAAGAGCAAATGCATTTTTATAAGGATGTTTTCCTCTCTTAACCAGCAAAAGCTTTAATTCTCCTGAGTCAATATTTTCCATATTACATGTTGAAAAAATTACGATATCTGCTGCCACTGAAGGTTTTTGATACTTCGATGCGTCGTATTTCTTTAAAAATTCCTTTTCTGTTTCTTCCATATATATACCGCCTCTTTCTGATTATTTTTGATGGTATTTACCAATCACATCTTTTCTATACTGTAACACAAATATTTTGTTATGTTCAATGCTGGATTTTTAAATACCACGAAACAATCTCATTTCCCCAAAAAGCAGCTATCGACAGCCCTATTGCTAGGAATGGTCCGAAGGCGAACTGATCTTTCCTATCTCGTTTTCTGTTTTTTAGCATAATAATCCCGTAAACGCTTCCTGCTATGATTGCCAGGTTCATTGCACATAGAATGGAGCTCGTACCTAAAAAGAAGCCTGATGCGGCCATTAGTTTGATGTCTCCGCCGCCGAAGCTCCCTGGAATCAGTAAGGTCAGCAATAGCATTGGGCCGGACACAACCAACATGCCGATTAATCTATCCAGCATTCTGTATTCTGGTATGAGAAGCATTTGCACAAATGCAAGGGAAAAGATGATGATATGAAATTTGTTGTGGATTATTCGGGTTTTATAATCCTGCCAGGCTACGCATAGCAAGATTATTACATAGATTACATTTATTATAGTGCTCATATTATACTCTCCGGGGGGTGCCAGTGGGGACGGGGCTTCTGGCTTTTTTGGTGCCGTTGGGGTGCCGTTGGGGACGGGGTTTCTGGCTTTTTTGGAGTGCCGTTAGGAAGAGCCACTAAACCCCGTCCCTAAATGGTCCTTTCTCGTATTGCATTATTTATTGCAGTTCTGGAAATTCCCGTCAAACGACTGAGCTGACGTATGGAAATGCCTGAATAATGTAACTTTTGTAAGTATTGATTTCGCAGGGTTCGATCAAGATGTTGAAAATCAGATGCGGATTCGCAAGACGTTTTCTTATGAATTATTTTCAATGCTTCCGTGTCAGAAAGCCGTGATAAAGAATTATATTCCATGCATTTTTCATCAGAAATATATTGTAAATATTCTATGCATTTTTCATTACTTTGAAATAAATTTATCGCTTTGTCTATATCTACAAACGAAGATTGTGAGATTGCATAATCGTAATAACTGCTCCACCTATAAGTTCCGACAGCAGTTTCCAGTCCCGCGTGAAGCGGATTTTGATGAATATAGCGGAATACAGTCCGAAAATATCCTTCATCGTTTATCGGTTCGCTTTTATACCTGTCTTGAAACAAATATCCGATGCGTTTATATTTTCGATTGTACCATTTAACAAATTTCACCTCTATCCTTTTCATGATTGTTCCTAAATCGGTGGTTGTTTGTTCCATTAATAAGTGAACATGATTGTCCATCAAACAATATGCATACAATTTGAATTCACATACTTCTTTGTATTTTTTTAATATACGGATAAATTGCAAATAATCCTCATTTTCTTCAAAAATGATTTGCTTGTTGACACCTCGCAAAATGACGTGGTAAATGCCAAATCTACTTTTTTCTCTTGGTTTTCTCGGCATAAGTTTTCCTTTCTTTATTATATTGTTCTACTTTTTGGAATTTTTTGATTTTTGTTAATAGAATCGTTTTGAATAAAAATTTGACTTTTGATTTTAGAATAATCTATGATTTTAACTCGGAAGACTTTTCTTAAGTAGATATAAAATATCATAAAGAGAAAGATTTTACAACCGCTTCTGTAAAATCTTTCTCTTTTTTCTTTTATTCTATGGAAATGTTATGTTATGTGCCATTAAACTCCGTCCCTAATTGGTCCTGACGAGCCACTAAACTCCGTCTCTAATTGGTCGCTCCTACCAGATAAATGTTTTTCCTCGTGATTGCACCAATCTCTTCTAATGAGTTTACCATTCGATAAACTGTTGCCATTCCGATTCCTGGATCTAATTTAGAAGCTTTGTAATGGATTTCCTTGCATGAAGAGCAGTCGCCCTCCAAGATAGTATCAAGAATTGCCAGTCTCTGTTTTGTTATACGGCATCCATGTGCTCTCAACTGCTGAATTATTTCTTCTCTATCCATATCTGACAATCCCTTCTTTTTTTATTTGCATATTTGTTTTCTTATTAGTTTCGTGTCTATTTGGCATGTTTAAAACTCTGAAGAGCCACTAAATTTCAAGAAGCCACTCCGTCCTAAAGAGCCACCCAATGGCCACATGAAGAGCCAGAAAACTCCGTCCCCGATAGCCACCAGATAGCCACTAAACCCCGTCCCTAAATGGTTCCCTAAATGGTTCCTGCACTTACTTTTAATGTCTTGCTTTCTTTGTAAGGTCTGAACAGGAGGTAAAGGAATCCTATAATGAGAATGAATGCTACAACTGTTCCTACACCGAAAGTTCCGGCTGTGATGAGTGTACCAATCTGGTAAATGCAAAGTGATACTACGTATGCGAGCAATGTCTGATATCCGATTGCAAACCAGAACCATTTTGCATTGTTCATTTCACGTTTAATTGCTCCCATTGCTGCGAAGCAAGGTGCGCATAAGAGGTTGAATACGAGGAATGAGTATGCTGCAACTGCTGTCATGCTTCCTGCGAGCTGTCCCCAGATTTCTGTTCCGTTTTCTGCAACTTCTGCGAATCCGAAGAGGATACCGAATGTACCTACTACGTTTTCTTTTGCGATGAGTCCTGTAACGGCTGCAACTGCCATCTTCCAGTCACCCCATCCAAGAGGTGCAAACAGTGGTGCGATTACGTTTCCGATTGAAGCGAGGATACTGTCGTTAAGCTGTTCTGCTTCAAGCATTCCGAATGAACCATCTACCCAGCCGAAGCTCATTAAGAACCAAAGCAGGATTGTTGACAATGTGATGATTGTTCCGGCTTTTTTGATAAATGACCATCCTCTTTCCCACATGCTTCGAAGTACGTTTCCTACTGTTGGCATATGGTATGCCGGAAGTTCCATAACGAATGGTGCAGGATCTCCGGCGAACATTTTTGTTTTCTTTAAAATGATTCCTGAGCAAATGATTGCTGCGATTCCTACGAAATATGCACTTGGTGCTACCCATGAAGCCCCGTCAAACAATGCACCTGCGATCAATGCGATGATTGGAAGCTTTGCTCCACATGGGATAAATGTTGTTGTCATAATTGTCATTTTACGGTCACGGTCATTTTCAATTGTACGAGATGCCATAACTCCAGGCACTCCACAACCTGTACCGATCAACATTGGGATGAATGATTTTCCTGAAAGACCGAATTTACGGAAAATTCTATCCATGATAAATGCTACACGAGCCATGTATCCGCATGATTCCAAAAATGCGAGGAAAATGAAAAGTACAAGCATCTGTGGTACGAAACCAAGAACTGCTCCGACACCGGCTACGATACCATCAAGGATCAATCCCTGCAGCCATGCTGCGCAATGAACAGACACAAGAAGCTTTTCAATCGCCGGTGGAATAATTTCTCCAAAGAGCACATCATTTGTCCAGTCTGTTACAAAAGCTCCTACTGTTGTAACGGAAACGTAATATACAATCCACATGATCACTGCAAAGATTGGAAGTGCCAGCCAACGGTTTGTTACGATTCGGTCAATCTTATCTGATGTTGTCAGCTCTCCTTTTGCTTTTGATTTTGTAATACAATCTCCGATAATGGAAGAAATGTATACATAACGCTCATTTGTGATAATGCTTTCTGTATCATCATCAAATTTCCCTTCCATTTCTTTGATCTCAGCAGATACATCTACTGTTGCTTTCATCTGGTCTTTGATCTTATCATCTTTTTCCAGAAGTTTGATCGCAAAGAATCTCTTCTGTTCTTCTGGAACGATTCCTGATAATTTGTATTCTACCTTATCGATAATTGCTTCTGCATCTCTTGAAAATTCATGAACTGTTTCTGCAGACTGTTTTTTCTGGGCAAGTTTCACTGCTTTGTTTGCTGCTTCTTTGATTCCTGTTCCTTTTAATGCAGAAATCGCAACAACTTCACAGCCAAGCTTTTTACTTAATTTGTCCAGATGGATTTTATCACCGGTCTTTTCCAGGATATCAATCATGTTTACAGCCATGATTACCGGAATACCAAGCTCCATGATCTGTGTTGATAAGTACAAGTTACGTTCAATGTTTGTTCCATCGATAATATTGATGATTGCATCTGGTCTTTCACCGATCAGATAGTTTCTTGCAACAACCTCTTCCAAGGTGTATGGTGAAAGGGAATAAATTCCCGGCAAATCCATGATTATAACATCTTTGTGTCCTTTTAGTTTTCCCTCTTTTTTCTCTACAGTTACGCCTGGCCAGTTACCAACAAATTGATTGGAACCTGTCAGTGCATTGAACAGTGTTGTTTTTCCACAGTTCGGATTACCTGCTAGTGCAATTTTTACTGACATAATGCTTCTCCTTCACTCTCTCTTCTAAAAATTTATATCACTGTTGATTACTCAACAAGAATCATCTCGGCATCTGCTTTACGAAGTGATAATTCATATCCTCTAACTGTTACTTCAATAGGATCACCAAGCGGTGCTACTTTTCTTACAAAAACTTCAACACCTTTTGTAATTCCCATATCCATGATTCTTCTCTTAACAGGTCCCTCTCCGGTAAGTTTTGTAACTTTCACTGTCTGACCTACCGATACCTCTCTCAATGTTTTCATGCTGTTCATCCTTTCTTCTATGCTTTCTATACCATGATTTTGTTTGCCATATCTTTTCCGATTGCTACACGTGACTCTTTCACATTCACAATCAGATTTCCTCCGATATCAGAGACTACCGTTACGGCTCCTCCTACGACAAAGCCCAGGTTCTCTAGAAATCTTCTTGTATCTTCTTTTCCACCTATACGCTTAATAATGTTTTCTTCTCCCGGATTTACCATTGTTAACGGCATCATGTTCATCCCTTCCTTAGTTTTTATTGATAATCATTTTCATTTTTCATACGTTAGTTTATGCTAATTCTTATTAGATGTCAATACCTTTATTGATAATTTTTTCTCATTAAGAAAAAAAAGTGGGACCAATGGGGACGGGGTTAGTGGACCAAAGGGGACGGGGTTAGTGGCTTTTTTGTTTGCAAAAAAGCCACTAACCCCGTCCCCTTTGGTCCACTAACCCCGTCCCCATTGGTCCCACCCACCACAAAAAAAATGAACCACTTTCGTGATTCATTTTTTTGTCTAGGTATCGATTAGGGCGTCCATCCTAGACATGATATTATATTTTCAATTTTTTATGTAGTTAGCAATTTAATCTTATTTCAGTTTTTCACCTGTCAGCATCTCATATGCCTGAAGATATTTATTGATTGTTTTATCCACGATATCCTGCGGAAGTGTCCAGTCATTATCCGGATTTGCTTTCAGCCAGTCGCGGGCAAACTGTTTGTCAAAGGATGGCTGTCCATGTCCCGGTTCGTATCCTTCAGCTGGCCAGAAACGAGAACTGTCTGGTGTGAGCATCTCATCACCGATTACAAGATTACCATTTTCATCCAGACCAAACTCAAATTTTGTGTCTGCAATGATAATTCCTTTGCTCAGTGCGTACTCTGCACATTTTTTGTACAATGCGATTGTACAGTCACGCAATTTTTCTGCGTATTCTTTTCCCTGTCCTGGGAAATATTTTTCCAGATGTTCTATACTCTGCTCATAGGAAATGTTTTCGTCATGGTCACCAATCTCTGCTTTTGTTGATGGTGTATAGATTGGCTCAGGTAATTTGTCAGATTCTTTCAATCCTTCCGGAAGCTTGATTCCGCAAACAGTTCCATTCTCTTTATAGCTTTCCCATCCGCTTCCTGTAATATATCCACGAACGATGCACTCGATTGGGAGCATCTCCAGCTTGCGGCACATCATGCTGTTGCCATCGAATTTGGGCTGCTGGAAATATTCCGGCATATCTTTCACGTCTACAGAAATCATGTGGTTTGGAAGAATATCTTCTGTAAGATCAAACCAGAATTTTGACATCTGAGTCAATACAGTTCCTTTTTTTGTCACTTCATTATTCAGAATTACGTCAAAACAGCTGATTCGGTCTGTTGCAACCATGATCAGGCTGTCACCATTATCATAAATCTCACGTACTTTTCCTTCTTTAATTGGTTTTAATTCCTGCATCTTTTGCACCTCGTATTTATTCATCATAGCTTTTATTATAGCGATACAAACAGGAATTATAATCGAGTCTTACCTTTAGCTGCATTTCCCATTCTTTCGCTACAGATAACCTACCACCATTTATACTTGCATGTCAATGAATCCGACTGTTACATTTTCTTATAACTATTTATAAGAGTATCATTCAACATTTTTTAATGCCTGTGATAATGGGATTCTTCGGATTTTTTTCGACTGGATTATATATACAACCAGATAACAAAGCATTCCCAACACAAACATTGTCGGATAAATCCAAGGAGCTATATAATATGTCAGCCAGCCTGAATAATCCTTCATCATAAGATAATAGATCACTTTTATCGCTTTATCACTGAGCGGTATCGCGATTATCAAAGAAATCGCCACAACAACGCCCGTTGCAAGGCTGTATAAATTTCCGGCTTCTCTGTCGGAATACCCAAGAATCTTAAGCATTGAAATCGACGCTGCATTTTTCTCGATAATAGTTTTTGCAAGCAAATAAATTACGATGATATAAATCATCAAAGCAAATCCATTCATCATATAAAAAGTCTGTCCCATAGAGTCTTCGAGCTGATCTGCCATAACTGTCAGATCATGTTCTGTAATCGTAGATGCAATCATTGTATCGTCGATATCTTCTATTTTTTTATCTGTAAAATATCCGCTAAAATAATCCGGATCTTTGTCAAATATATCGCAAAATGTGGATTTTGATAAAAATATACACATCGTAGCCGGATAATGATAACTTCCGCTCACCTTAAATGTATATTTATTATCTCCGTATTCTTCATGGAGCTTGATTTCGTCTCCAATTTGGATACCATATTTCTCCATATATCCGTCTGACAGTACGACTTCTCCATCTTTCAGATCCAAATTCTTCAAATATTTTGAATGATCCTCGATTCCATAAACCGTAATCTCTTCGTCACTACTGTTTTTCAGCTCTGATACTGCATATTTTTCAGCACCTGATGTCTCCGTTTCCAAAGGCATTTTCAAAATATACTGATAATTCGCAATTTTTGAATCGAGTACTTCTGCTTTAAAATGAGTCAGCAATGGTGATAACATCATTCCAAACAACATCAAAACACTTGCGAAGAAAATACCCGCAAACAACGTCAGATAAGCCGCTTTATTTTGCAGAATCACACGGATGCGGAATCGGGTAATAAATTTCCAGTTTGGAAGGCTGATTGCTCTTCTTTTCTTGTTTCTCTTAAGCTCATGTCTTAAAAATTGTAATGGCGGCAAAGTCATCATGGACATGATTACAAGGAAATTTACAACCAGAAGTAACACAAATGGTATGACTGTCGTTTCTATAAAAGCATCTGCATTCCAGATTGTCGTGTATGTCGGAAGCGAATAACTATGGTAATACATCCCTGTCACAACATATTTCATCCATGTATACCCGAGTACATTTCCTACAACAGATGCGACCAGCATAACAACCACCGGCAGCGTCATATAATGCCGCACCAATTCGCCTCTCGTATAACCGGACGCCAATAAGGTTCCGACTACGGAAGATTCCTGCTCAATCGTACTTCTCGCCGTAATCGCAAATATAAATGCCAGAATAACGATTACGATATAAAGCAGCCACTGTACCATTACCTGGTCTCCGCCCATATCGTCTCCTGTGAAGGTGATTGCCTGATTGTCCTGACGGGCAACAAAATCTGTCATGACAGCTTTTTTCTTTATGATATCCTTGATATCATTTGCCTTATCCTCCTGCTCTTTGTCAGATAAAGCCACGTCATCATTTACCCACGCATAACATTTCTTAAGACCAGCATCTCCAAATTTATCAAACGCATGTTCCGTTACAAGCGCAACTGTAAATTTATTCGCATCAAACATCATATCAGTATTATTTTTAAATAATGCACTGTAATCTGATAATGCGACCACCCCTGTAACCTTGTATTTTTTGCCTTCGATTTTCATGGTATCGCCAATGGCAATCTCATTATTTTCTGCATACAAGCGGTCAATCACGATTTCATCATCCGCTTTGGGATATTCTCCTTCCATCAAGTCCGCTTTATTTACATCATCACGCATCTTATACAGACGGATTGTATGTTCTTTTGCGATTTCTTTATCTTTATAGAACATCGGATAAATCGTAATATCTTCTTTTTCTTCTAATTCCTCTTTTAATTCATCTGAAATGGAATCGGTTAATACAAAATGTCCATTCTCGACATTATATTTTTCAAAGCTGTTATCATAGGCTGATTTGCAGCTTCCGTCTGCCACAAGAAAACCGGAACAAAATCCTATGATGATCGTAAAGAACAAAAAGAGGGCCAGATATTTTCCCCATTCCGCCCTCAGCTCACGCAGATATCGTTTTGATAATGGATTTTTCATACGAGCACCCCCTTACCATTCCAACTCTGCCACAGCTTGTTTCTTGTCATTGTAAATGCATTTGCGGATCTGTCCGTCACGCAATTTGATGACCTGATCTGCCATTCCCTGAATCGCATCATTGTGTGTCACAAGAATAACCGTATTTCCGAATTTTTGATTCACATCTTCAATCAATTGTAAAATTTCTTTAGAGGTCTGATAATCCAATGCTCCTGTTGGCTCATCGCAGAGCAAAATATCCGGATTCTTAATCAAAGCCCGTCCAATTGCGGTTCTCTGCTGCTGTCCTCCTGAAAGCTGATTTGGAATTTTGTCTTTATGTTCCCATAGCCCCAGTGTTTTCAGCAAACCATCTAGCTCCAGCGGATTTTTGGATAAATATGCGCCAACCTCAATATTTTCCTTTACGGTCAGATTCGGAATCAGATTGTACGCCTGAAATACATAACCTAAATGTTTTCGACGATACTGGGCCAACTGCTTTTCATTCATGCTCTCCATCTGTTCATCGCCGATTCGAATCGAGCCGCTATCGATATTTTCAATGCCACCGATGATATTTAACAGAGTGGATTTCCCTGACCCTGACGGGCCAAGTAAAACACAGATATCCCCTTTCTTAATCCCACACGAAATACCTTTGAGTACTTCTGTTTTGTTTTCTCCGCTTCCAAATGATTTTTTTACTTGATTCAGTTCCAGATACATAGATGTTCCTCTCTTTCCTATTTATCCAGCAAATCTTTCATACTTTGCAAACTGATCAATAAGGTCGATGTGTTATGCAATAATGCAGATGTTGTAGGCGGGAAGATTCCCATTACTCCACCTGCTATCAGGCAAGTATTGATTCCGACAATGGAACGGTAATTATTATGGATTCGCTCCATTAGTCTGTCGCTTAGATTTTTCAGAACAACAATTTCTTCCAGATTATCTGCGCCAATCGTAACATCTGCAATTTCTCTCGCGATCTCTGCTCCGTCACTGATTGCAATTCCAATATCGGAAGCTGATAGTGCCGGCGAATCATTAATTCCATCACCAATCATAATGACTTTTCTTCCATCAGCCTTTTCTTTCTCTATAAAGCTTGCCTTATCCTCCGGCAACACCTCTGAGAAATACTCATCCACACCTACTTTTGAAGCAATCACTTTCGCTGTGCGGTCACTGTCACCTGTCATCATAACGACCTTGATTCCCTTACTCTTAAGTTCGGCAATCACTCTTTGTGCCTCTTCACGAAGTGGGTCTTCGACACAGACAACTGCGGCCAGTTTACGGTTAATTGCCATATATAAGTGTGAGCATTCTCCTGGGAGCTGTTCATAGAGCTTCTCTTTTCCTTCCGGAATGGTACATTTTTCATCTTCAAACACAAAATGTGAGCTTCCGATGATAACGGATTTCCCTTCAATTGTCGACGAAATGCCATGAGCAACAACATATTCTACTTTGGAATGTAGCTCTTCATGTACCAGATTTTTCTCTTTTGCCGCTGTTACAACTGCTTTCGCCATGGAATGTGGGAAATGTTCCTCCAGACATGCTGCAATTCTTAGAAGTTCATCACTGCCCATATCATTAAATGATACGACATCTACTACTGTAGGCTGTGCTTTTGTCAATGTTCCTGTTTTATCAAATACAATCGTATCTGCTTCTGACATTGCCTCAAGATATTTTCCACCTTTTACAGTAATATTGTAGGTACTTGCTTCTTTAATCGCTGACAATACGGAAATCGGCATTGCAAGTTTCAATGCGCACGAAAAATCTACCATCAATACAGATAATGCCTTTGTTACATTTTTCGTACACAAATACGTAATTCCTGTTCCAAGAAGTGTATATGGGACAAGCTTGTCTGCAAGATGCTCTGCTTTTCCTTCCAGAGAAGATTTCAGCTTTTCTGACTCTTCAATCATGGAAACAATCTGGTCAAATTTGCTGTTTCCATTGCTTTGTTTTACTCGGATCGTAAGTTCTCCTTCTTCCAATACGGTTCCTGCAAAGACACTTGCATCCGTCGTCTTCGCAACCGGAACGGATTCTCCTGTCATGGAAGCCTGATTTACCATTCCTTCTCCGGAAACGATTGTTCCATCAAAAGGAATTACATTTCCCATATGTACTCTTACCAAATCTCCTGCTTTGATATCCGAAGTTGAAACAAGCACTTCCTGGTCTTCAGTTACAAGCCATACTTTACTGATATGTAAAGACATGCTGCGTGCAAGATCGTCGACTGATTTTTTATGTGTCCACTCTTCCAGTATTTCACCAATTCCAAGCAAGAACATAATGGAACCTGCAGTGCCGAAATCTTGTCTGAAAATAGAAACTCCGATAGATGTTGCATCTAACACCGGAACTTCAATTTTACCTTTTGCAAGTGTACAGATTCCATGCCATATGTATTTCACTGATTTTGCAGTTGTAAGCACTGCACGAACCGGAAACGGCAGAAATAGTTTATTTCCATAATGAAGCACTACCGAAGTAACCAGTTTCTCCCAGTACTCGCTGTTCAATTCTCGTCCTGAATTTTTCAGATAGGTTTCCGGAAGTGTCACCTCTCCATAGTGAAATGCTTTCAGGCTTTCAATTACGCTTTCTCTGTCTCCTTTATAGCAAATTGTTACACATTGCGTACGTTCCTGCACTTTCACAGATGTAATCTGCATATTTTGTTCCATATAATATTGTATTTCGTCTGCCTGCTCAAAGGTCATTCGACTCTGAACAAACTGCACACGTAATCTTCCTTGTATATCATGTTTAATTTTAAACTTCATGTAAATCCTTCTTTCCGAAAACACCTGCAGATAAAACTGCAGGTGTTCTGGTTTTTGTTTGCTTTATAGCTTATATTTATTATGCTTCTTCGGTTTCTGTTTCTTTAAAGCTTTCTTCAACATCTGTTTCGTTGGCATCTGCCTCTTCTACATCTGCCTCTTCTACATCTGTCACAACTTCTTCTGCTGCTGCACGTTCTTCATTGATCTGCTGTGCTTCTGCATAAATGTCTTCTGCATTTTCCTGAATTGTTGTGGCTGTTTTCATCACACAAGACTTTGCACGAAGAATCGCTGCTGTACAGTTTGTGTAAAGCTTTTTCGCATCCTTACTTGCAAGTACCTTGATACCTGCTGTTCCGAATAACACACCTGCTGCAAAAATTCCTGTTGATTTACCATTTACTTTCTTTAAACATTTCAAATAATTTGACATGATAAAATTCCTCCTCTGTTTTTTATGGACAAATTATATATCCATTATTTTTCTTGTTTCAAGCCAATTCTGTCTTATTGAGAAATTTTATCTAATAAGCCGCTTGCAAATGAGATTCGCTATCATTTATAATAATAAATTCATTTTTTGCGCTTATGCAAGTGCCGCTCCCAACTCCTTGCAAGCTGTAATTGCATCCTCATCAGGTGCATCATTGCATACAACACTGTCGCAGGCAAGTTCTATTCCTGCCTCCCTGCAATCGTCTTCCCAGTTTCTCATCCATTCTCCATCGCCCCATCCATAAGAACCGAACAGTGCAACCTTCTTTCCTGCCAGTGCCAATTTGCACTCGTCAAACAGTGGCTGGAATTCATCTTCCTCCAAAACTTCTGCACCCATTGCCGGGCATCCAAAGGCAATTGCATCGTAACCCTCTACATCTCCTGCCTGAAATGCATCTGCTGAATAGATAGAAGCATCTGCTCCATTTTCTTTCATTCCTTCCAGAACTGCATTTGCCATTTCCTCTGTATTTCCTGTTCCACTCCAAAATACGACTGCTGTTTTACTCATTTCTTATTTCCTCCATTTTCATTTATATCAAGTGATTTTTTAAGCCACTGTGAGCTTCTGTATGCTTCTTCCATTTCTCCAAAGCCGGTTATATACATCTGTACATTTTTTATATTTGCAAAATGTTCTTTCTGCTTCTTCTTTATTGCAATAAACCTTCCAGCATCCAATGCAATGACAATTCTTTCCTTTATTAACAATAAAGCCGATCACATCATCCAATGGATATCCCAGGAACAATCCGATTTCATGTGGGAATGTTCCGTTTTCTTCTAAACGTTCAATCAAATGAGAAATAGCATGATGCGGATCCGTATCCTGATATCCATATTTTCGAAGCAAGTTCATCACTCCTGGTTTTTCCAGATCTTGTTGCAACTTTTTCATGCGGCAGACATAAATCAACGCCCTGTTTTCTTGTTTTTGTAATATAAACAGACTTAATCCTTTTTCTTTCATCTCTTTTTCCCAATACATTATACTCATTTCAAGTGATTGTATACATGTATATTTGCATGTAAATAAATTTGCGGTTTTAAGAGATGCCAGTGTAGGGGCACAATGCATGATCAAGCACTGCTCCAGCCCTTTTGCAGTGTTTCCCATATTACGTTTCTTCATATCTGCAATCCTTTCACTTTATTATTTATGCACAGCAAGATTTCAAAATTTCTGTCAATGCATTCTGGCTACTTGTATGTGAACGCACAACATCTGTTTTTGAACTGTCAATTTCATCCAAAGCTGTTTTTACCATCTTATGTGACACTGTGTTTGTAAATAATACAAGAAGATCTGGACATCCAATCTGTTTATCAAAATCCGCCTTCATGTGTGTAAATACTTTTACCTTGCATTTGTAGGATTTACATATTTTCTTATACTGGGCTACCATTCTGTCATGCCCTCCGACAATTACTATGCTCATTTTTCCTCCTGTTTCTGATTGTTAAAATCTTGCATTCTCTATTTTCGTGTTACCTTCAATTATCATTTGTTAGCTCTTTCTAACTACATGGTTAGTATATTCTAACTTTCTATCCTTGTCAATTCTATTCCATGATAATTTTTCTCATTTACTTTCTTCTATATGTGAGATTTTTCATATACTATACAACCTTACAACATTCTCCTCGAAAATTAATGACCATTCGTCATTTTTGCTTATAGAAATCATTTTTACTTTCTGATATACTGGTGTTAAATTGAGATTTTATACATACTCGTTGTTAAAGGAGGATTTTTATTTAGGATGAAGACAACACTTCAAATATTCAAACGTGACTGCAAGCGTTTGCTTCGCAATCCTGTTGCCATGCTTGTTGTGATCGGCGTCTGTATTCTGCCATCGCTTTACGCCTGGTTCAACATTGCTGCTAACATGGATCCATACAGCAATACAAAAGGAATTAAAGTAGCAATTGCCAGCAATGATGCCGGAGCTTGCTCCGATAAGATTTCCCTCAATGCAGGTTCTTCGCTTATTGAACAATTAGAAAAAATAATTCTCTTGGATGGACTTTCGTAGATGAAGATGCCGCTATTGAAGGTGTAAGGTCCGGAAAATATTACGCTGCTATTGTGATTCCTGAAGATTTCAGCGAATCTCTTCTAAGTATCATCAGTGGCGAACCTCAGAACCCGGTTTTAGATTATTATGTAAATGAGAAGAAAAATGCGATTGCTCCAAAGATCACAGACACCGGAGCCGGTACGATTCAGCAGGAAATCAACGATACTTTTTCCAATGTTGCTGCTGAAACGATCTCGAATCTGATTATTAAATCTGTCTCGAAAGTATCCGGTAATATGAGTGATATGAATACGGAGACACTTCGCTCCATTTCTGATATTCAAAAGAATCTGGATGACTATCAGACTACTTTGAAGAATTTTCAGGAAACGGTAAAGAGCAGCTCTTCGATTATCGCAGACACGCAAGCCGCTTTGGATTCTGTCAATACAGCTGCTTTATCCGGTGCAAAAACACTTTCCAGTGCGTCTGATATATTAAATACCAGCCGCAGTGCAATTGGAACATTTTCTTCGACATTCTCTCAGAGCTTGTCCGATGGAGACCAATTGTTGAGCAATATTTACGGTTCTGCTTCTGACAAGCTTGGAACAATTGAAAATGATATGCTAACGATTAACGGGAATATAAGTAACAGTATTGCTTCTGTCCAGAATCTGATTGATTTGAATAATGAAGTAATTAACGATTTAAAAGTGATGACCTCTCATATTTCAAATGAAGAGCTTGTCGCAGCTTTAAATAGTAAGATTGCTGATTTGGAAAGTCAAAATGCTAAATTGCAGGAACTTGTCAATTCTTTAAAAGCCGGAAATGACAATATAGCAACCTCTTTAAATGGTGCTTCTACTGCACGTACACAATTAAGCACACTTGTATCGCAGAGTAAACAGTCCTTGAGGGATTACCAGAACTCTATGAATCAGACATTGTTGCCGACTTTAAATCAGTCACTGGATACATTTTCTACATTAAGTGGAAATCTTTCCGCCACAATGAATGGAATTTCTCCTTCTATTACTCAGTTGAAATCCATCCTTGGACAGCTCGACAGCAGCTTAAAAGACAGTGCTTCTGTTCTTGACTCGACCGGCACTGCACTTCAGACAGTAAATGATAAGCTTTCCAGCCTCACAACGGATTTAAAAGCCTTGCAAAGCTCCAGTGCATATCAGCAGTTTCTTTCTCTAAAAGGAATTGATGCAGATGGTATTTCAACTTTTATGTCATCACCGGTAACTGTTGATACAGAAGTACTCTACGATGTAAAGAATTATGGTTCTGCCATGACGCCATTTTACACAAATCTGGCTCTTTGGGTAGGTGGACTGATTCTGGTTTCTATTTTCAAACAAGAGGTAGATTTTGATGAAAAAATTCCAAATGCAACTGCAACTCAGTGTTATTTTGGCCGTTTTCTTCTATTTCTGAGCATCGGACTTATTCAGAGTGTCATCGTATGTGCCGGTGATATCTGGCTTATTAAAGCCCAATGCAATGAACCTGCCGCTTTTATTTTTGCCGGAATGGTATGCTCCGTTGTTTATGTCAGTCTGATTTATGCAATGGCACTTGCATTTAAACACATTGGTAAGGCATTGTGCGTGCTTCTGGTTATTTTGCAGATTCCAGGATCATCTGGTACTTATCCAATTGAGATGATGCCAGCTTTCTTCCAGAATCTTCATCCACTCCTTCCATTTTCGTATGGAATCAGTGCAATGCGTGAAGCTATTGCTGGAATGTATGCTCACAACTATCGTAGAAATTTATTGATCATGCTTGTATTCCTTGGAATCGCATTTCTCATCGGTCTTGGACTTCGTCCTCTGCTGATGAACCTAAATTACCTGTTTGACCGCAGACTTGCTGTTACAGATTTGATGTTGTGTGAGACTTCCAGTACAGAACGAAACACTCAGCAAGTATCTATGATTTATAAAGCAATGCTCTACAATGAAGTTACACGCAAGGAATTGACCGATAAGGCGGAAAAATTTGAACGCACTTATTCGAGACGAATCCGTCGTGGATTCAATTGCATTTTTATACTTGCTTTTGTTTTTCTGATTCTGATGTTCAGTTTGGAATCTAAGCTTGTATTTTTAATTTTGTGGATTGTTTCCGTAGTTGTATTGGCATTTTACTTGATTATTATGGAATACATCCACGACAAAACACAGAAGCAATTAGAACTTGCCAAGTTATCTGAAGATGAATTATTAAAACTTTTGAAGAAAGGAAATGAACGATCATGAGAAATATCCTGGAAATTTTTAAACGTGACATCGTGCGGATTAAAACAAATGTAATCGCATTGCTGGTCATCCTCGGAATCACGATTGTTCCGCCACTTTATGCATGGTTTAATATTGCTGCAAGCTGGGACCCTTATGGTAATACAAGTAGCTTAAAGGTTGCTGTTGCAAGCGTGGACGAGGGATATGAAGGGGATTTGATTCCTCTGAATATCAACATTGGTGACAATGTTCTTTCTGCTCTTCGTGAAAATACGCAATTAGACTGGGTGTTTACTACAAAGGATAAAGCAACGAAGGGTGTAAAATCCGGAAAGTACTATGCCGCTGTTATCATTCCTGAAAATTTCAGTAAAGATATGATGAGCATTTTCTCAAGTGATATCGAAAACCCAAAAATCACTTACTATTATAATGCGAAGGAAAATGCGATTGCACCGAAGATTACCGACAAGGGAGCGAGTGCAATCCAAAAACAGGTTAATTCTGTATTTATAGAAACGATATCCGAAACTGCACTTGTAGCACTTCAGTCTGTATCTGATATGGCAGATGAAAGTGGAGCTGATGTGATTCTTAATAACCTTTTAAATAACCTGAGCGCTATTTCAAATGATTTGACTGCTGCGTCCGGTACAATCCAGTCCTTTTCAAACCTGACCGGTTCTGCCAAGAATATGCTGGACACAACCTCAGAATTTTTAACTGAGTCAAAAACGCATTCGGACAGCAGCTTAGCTTCTTTGAAAAATACGAAAAATTCATTTTCCGACGTAAAAACATCTATCAGTGGCGCAACCGATGGAATTAACGCAGCAATTTCCGGAAGCCAGAGCTTTTACACACAGCTCTCTTCCATTATTGACGATGCGTTTGCATCACAATCAGGAAGTGCAGAAACGCTTGCTAATACGTTAAATGGCCTGGGGGATAAGATTACTCCGATCATCAATGGGTATCAGACACTTAGCCAGGCATTCTCTGATTTGAAAAATACGCTTCCTGATGAACTACCGAGTGGTATTGCAGACGAACTAGATTCTATTATCCGTCGTTTGAACAGTGCTGTTGCAACTCAGCAAAATTTGCAGAACAAGTTATACCAGTCTGCACAGGATATACAGAATTCGCCTGCTAACATTGCCGCCGCAAAGGCTGAGCTTGATCAACTGATCCAAACAAGCAGCAACAGCCTTGTTTCCATAAAAAATGACTACGAAAATAATGTGGAAAATAGTTTGAATACTCTGTTTGATTCTCTTGGAACGACAAGCTCAACCATTTCTACTTTATTTACACAATTGGATACAACAGCGGACAATATCCATAAGCTGTCAGGTTCTGCCTCTTCTGATCTTGCAAAGATTCAGACTACATTGTCAGACACCTCAGCACTGATTGACAAGACGTCAAAAAGGATGAACACAACGATTGACCAGTTGAAGAAAATCAAAAGCAGCGGGGATTACAAACAGCTACAGCAGATTTTATCTGGAAACAGTGAAACAATTGCCAGCTTTTTATCTTCTCCTGTTACATTAAAAACACATGAAATTTATCCTGTGGCAAATTATGGTTCAGCAATGGCACCATTCTATTCTGTCCTCTCCATCTGGGTAGGAGGTATTGTACTGGTTGCCATCTTAAAAGTAACGGTTTCGGCTTCTTCGACCGCCGGACTCAAAAACCTAAAACCATATCAGGTTTATCTTGGCCGCTATCCGATTTTCCTGATTGTAGGACTTTTACAAACTACCTTAATCTGCCTTGGTGATTTGTATTATTTACAGATTCAATGTGAGCATCCGTTTTTATTTTTACTTGCAGGATGGTTTAGCAGTATCGTATATGTAAATATCATTTACACGCTGACCGTCTCCTTCGGAGACATCGGCAAAGCAATCTGCGTGATTTTACTCGTAGTACAGGTTGCAGGTTCCGGTGGAACCTTCCCGATTGAGACTGCTCCTCCATTCTTTAGGGCTGTATATCCATTGCTGCCATTTGTACACAGTATGACTGCTATGCGCGAATGCGTCGCCGGAATGTATGGTTCAGCTTATTGGGTACAAATGGGAATTTTAGGAATTTTCCTGATTATTTCTTTGTTCTTTGGATTGGTATTGAGAAATCCGATCATCAAGTTAAATGATGCTTTTATGGAGAAATTGGAAAGTACACATTTGATTTAAAGAGCGAGAGAAGGAACAAGGGGAGCCAAAGGGGACGGGGTTAATGGCTTTTTTGCAAGCAAAAAAGCCATTAACCCCGTCCCCTTTGGCTCGTCAATCCTCCCAAGGTCGGATTCGGTATGTTACTCCAAGATCTTCACAAATCTTCGCACACTGTGCTTCTTCTTCTTTTGTCAATGTTGTATCGACTGTTGACAATACAACATGTGGTACATACTGTTTTACTTCTTTTACAAAATCGAGCATTCCACGATACGCTTTATCTCCAAAAATGCTGCGGACCAATTCATTGTATTTCTGCTCATTTGGTGTATTTAAGCTGATTGAAATTGTATCTACCAAGCCTTTAAATTCTGGTGCTGTATCACGTTTATTGATCAGACTTGCCTGTCCGTTTGTATTCACACGAATTGGTTTCTGATATGTCTCTTTTACGAATTTTGCAACTTCAAGCAACGCATCTAATCTTTCTGTAGGCTCTCCAAATCCGCAAAATACAACTTCGTCAAACTTTGTCATATCGAATTTTTTAAACTCTTCTTTTACTTCTTCTACTGTTGGTTCATGTTCAAGCCAAAGTGAATCGGACTCTTCCATGTGATCTCTTGTCTGTCTCAAACAAAATGTACAGGCGCAAGAGCAACGATTTGTCAGGTTTACATACAAGTTGTTATGCACTTTATATAAGATTGTCATTGATTTTCTCATTGTATTTTTCTCCTTTTCTTTATCTTTTTCTGTTCAATGTGTGTAGTACCTCTTCAAAGCATACACCGTCTGTTACAGGAATATCCAGTTCTATTGAGCGTAAAATACATTTTTTAATAAATAAAGATGCTCTTTTTACAGAATCATGAAAATTTACTCCATTGACAGCGTCTGCTGAAATGATTGCAGAGAAAATATCTCCTGTTCCGGAACGCTGTGTTCCAACCTTCTGAGTCTTAACGATAGATGGCTCCGTTCCTTTTTCATAGCAGAAATTGCAAATATAACTCTTCTGAGATACTCCGGTTATAACAACTTTTTCCGGCCCTTGTTCGGAAAGTTTTTCTGCCAATTCAATTACCTCCGCAACTTTCCAGTCTTCTTTATATGGCGTATCCGTCAAAATACATGCTTCTGTCAGGTTTGGAGTTAAAATATCAGCCTTGCACGCCAGCTGCTTCATACGTTGACACATTTCCTCTGTATATGTTGAATACGTTTTTCCATAATCTCCCATAACCGGATCTACGATAACTAATGTATCTTTTGATTTAAATTCAGAAATAAATTCCTGCACGATTCGTATTTGTTCCGCTGAACCCAAAAATCCAGTGCTGATTCCATTGAATTTCAAATCCAACTTTTTCCATTCTTCCATATAAGGCTCCATATTTTTTGTAAAATCTTCAAAAAAGAATGATGGAAAACCCGTATGATTAGAAAAAATAGATGTTGGCAATGGGCAGCACTGTACCTTTAACATTGAAATAATGGGCAGGGACACTGCAATTGAGCAGCGTCCAAACCCAGAAATATCATTTATAACAGCTATTTTCTTTTGATGATTGTGTGATGTCATCTGTTATACTCCTTCTGAGATAAATTTTGAAGCATGGCACTTTTCCATAACAAATCCCAGAACATAGAATCCAATAATTCCAATAATTCCTTCTGTTGTCAGTCCAGGTACCTGTGCAAGTCCTGTCGCAACACTTCCATACATGATTCCACCGGCAATTGTATATCCTGCAATCATAATTACGATAGAAACCACTGCTCCGATAAATGTTCTAGCTGACAGCATACGTGCAGGTGTTTTCCCTGCATGTGTAACTTTTGAACCTGCATATCCCATAATACCCTTAATAATCAAAGTAGGCAATACCCACTGCGGATATCCTGTCAATAAATCTGACAATGCAGAACCAACACCGCCGGCTAAAAGCCCGATATCCCAAGGGAATAAATACGAACACAGAAGAATACAAATATTTCCTAAATGCATATAACCAAGCGGAATCGGAATATGAATGATTGCTGTTGATATGCAGACAAGCGCAATTGATAAGGCTGCAATTGTAATTTTTTTTGCTGAAAATCTTTTCATAAATAATCTCTCCATTCCTCACAGAAACTTTTCTGTATTTTCATTTTTCCAAATCATAACACATGATTGGATTGATAGAAACAGCCAGAATCGTTAAATTTAACCAGTCCAGTTTGCCAAATGGGGACGGAGTTCAGTGGCTTTTTCACGTGTGAAAAAGCCACTGAACTCCGTCCCCATTTGGCACTTAACTCCGTCCTCGTTCATCCTTAATTTTAATTTTTTATGAATTTTACATTTTTTTACTTGTCTTCGCCAAAAAAACATTATAGGATATACTACATTGATTATTTCAATATAATCATTTTAACATTTTATAATTATCATATTTAAAAGAAAGGGGTTTTTATTTTTCATGGCTTCTTCAAAAAATGACTCATCCTGGTTCGACGATAATTTTGAAGTTACATATGATGATGATTCAACATTACGACCATCCATTGATTTTGATACAACAAAATTAGAGAATACCTCTCAGAAAAATACAAAGAAGACAAAAAGAAAGAAAAAAGGAAATACTTCTTCTAAAAACAACAACAAATCTGTTGATTTAAGTATTCCAACTAACATTTCACGCGAGGAAGAAAAGGCACAGGCTATTCGTTATGCCCAGCAGCCTTCCAATCGTTACGATGATGACGACATTGATTATGATTATAATGATGATGACGATGACGACTATGACTTTCCTAAATCCAGAAGACGTAAAAGTGGACCCACACGACTTGCAGCACCGCTTCAAAAAGGTGGCAACGCACTTTATAAGGTTTCAAAAACATTTATCCGAAATCTGACTATACTGCTTATCCTTATAATCATTGCCATTTTAGCTTACAACTTTTATGTAGGAAGTGCTCCATATGGCGACCTTGAAAATTCACTTGAATCACAAGCTTTCTCGCCAACTTTTCTTGCATATGCCGCTGTAGCTGCAATTGTAATTTTTTGCGAAATCATTGCACTTTTCAGGTCTATGACAAAAGAACGTATACGAGATGAATATGGAGTTCATTGGGAAGATGTAGGACGCGGACGGAATTCATTTATCATACTTTACATTTGTTCCTATGCGGCATTTTTATTCGGTGATTTTATCCCGGAAAATATAGAAGTATTACCTGCAAGCATCGAGATTTTAAAAGGAATCAAGGGTGCCCTGGCAGTTTTCGGTTCTCTTCATAACCAATTATTCGGTCTTTGCGTGGCAGGCGTTGTTTCCTGTGTGATTCGTAAGTATCGGAGATAGAGACGGGAGGCCAGAAGGGACGGGGTTTAGTGGCTCTTTTGCGAACAAAAGAGCCACTAAACCCCGTCCCTTCTGGCCTCCCCGGCCTCTCGCCTTAATCTAAAATAATCAAAGCCATAAATACAAGGTCTTCTGTTCCTGTATTCTTTAATCCATGTCCGCAATTATCCGGTGTGAATGTCTTATCTCCTGCTTTTACCATGCGTTTTGTTCCATTATCATCATATTCTCCTTCTCCGGAAATGATGTAATATGTTTCACTTTCGTTGTGATGTTCGTGGTATCCAAGAGAACATCCAGGCTCGATAGTTACCTGTGCATATAATCCGCACTTGCCATTCAGTTCCTTTGCATCAAGAATTCTTTTTACAATTACATGACCTTCTCCGCCACACATGTTTTCAATACGCTCTGTTGTCATAATATCTGATTCCTTTCTTTTTTTATTATTTACATTATAAAACGCTGTTCAAAAATGTTCAATCACATTTATATCGTATTTTTATATTGAAAGTACTCGAAAGTTGTCGAAAGTGACAATTGACGAAATCTATATTTTATGAGAAAATAAAGTAAGTGTGATGTTAATTAATTATCAAACATTATACGCGAGACAAATCATACATATTTGAAAGGAGTTTTAACATGATTTATTCTAAAGAAGTTGAACTGATGTGTCCGGTTGCTCAGGGTGCAAATCACGGACCAGCTCCAATCCCAGAAGAGGCTAAATGGGTACAGGCAAAAGAAGTGAAAGATATCTCTGGTTTTACACATGGTGTAGGCTGGTGTGCTCCACAGCAGGGTGCTTGTAAACTTACTCTTAATGTAAAAGACGGAATCATTCAGGAAGCATTGGTAGAGACAATTGGATGTTCAGGAATGACTCATTCTGCTGCTATGGCATCTGAAATTCTTCCAGGTAAAACAATTCTTGAAGCATTGAATACAGACCTTGTATGTGATGCAATCAACACAGCTATGAGAGAGCTGTTCTTACAGATTGTATACGGAAGAACACAGAGTGCATTCTCTGAAGACGGACTTGCTATCGGAGCTGGACTGGAAGACCTTGGTAAAGGACTTCGTTCTCAGGTAGGAACAATGTACGGAACACTCGCAAAAGGTCCTCGTTACCTGGAGATGGCAGAAGGATATGTAACAGGTATCGCTCTTGATGAGAACGATGAGATCATTGGATACCAGTTCGTAAGCCTTGGAAAATTCACAGACTTCGTTAAAGCTGGAGATACTCCAAACGAAGCTTGGGAGAAAGCAAAAGGACAGTACGGACGTGTTGCTGACGCTGTTAAGATCATCGACCCACGTAAAGAATAATCACAACGAACGGACTTGTCCGTTTTATGGAAAATAAGCGTTAAATAAATCAGGAGGACAATTAAATGGCTTTATTTGAATCATATGAGAGAAGAATTGATAAAATCAATGCAGTACTGAACAGCTATGGCATTGCTTCTATCGAAGAAGCAGAAAAGATTACAAAGGATGCCGGTCTTGATGTTTACAATCAGATCAAAGGTATTCAGCCAATCTGTTTCGAAAACGCTTGCTGGGCATACATCGTAGGTGCAGCAATCGCAATTAAAAAAGAATGTAGAACAGCTGCTGAGGCTGCTGCTGCTATCGGTGAAGGACTTCAGGCATTCTGTATCCCAGGTTCTGTTGCTGACCAGCGTAAAGTAGGTCTTGGACATGGTAACCTTGGAAAGATGCTTCTGGAAGAAGATACAGACTGTTTCGCATTCCTTGCAGGTCACGAATCATTCGCAGCTGCTGAGGGTGCTATCGGTATCGCTGAGAAAGCTAACAAAGTTCGTAAAAAACCTCTTCGTGTTATCCTGAACGGTCTTGGAAAAGATGCTGCAAAGATCATTTCAAGAATCAATGGATTCACATATGTACAGACAGAATATGATTACTACACAGGAGAACTGAAAGAAGTTCAGAGAATCGCTTACTCTGACGGACTTCGTTCTAAAGTAAACTGCTATGGTGCTAACGATGTACGTGAAGGTGTTGCTATCATGCACAAAGAAGGTGTAGACGTTTCTATCACAGGTAACTCTACAAACCCAACACGTTTCCAGCATCCAGTTGCAGGTACATATAAAAAAGAATGTATCGAACAGGGCAAGAAATATTTCTCAGTAGCTTCAGGTGGTGGTACAGGACGTACACTTCACCCAGATAACATGGCTGCTGGTCCTGCTTCTTATGGTATGACAGATACATTAGGACGTATGCACTCTGATGCACAGTTCGCTGGTTCTTCTTCAGTTCCTGCTCACGTTGAGATGATGGGTCTGATCGGTGCTGGTAACAACCCAATGGTTGGTATGACTGTTGCAGTTGCAGTTTCCGTAGAAGAAGCTGCTAAAGCAGGCAAGTTCTAAGAACTCGCGTAAAATAACCACTTCTCGAACTTGCGAGAAGTGGTAAAAATCAATAAAATTTGCTACATTTGTCGATTATTTGTCGATAGAGACTTGTCGATAATTGTAGATTTAAAAAGGGGGCGTGTGAAAAAACGAGAGTTTTTTCATGCGTCCTTTTGCTTATGGTTATAATAATAGTTATATTGCATAAAAAAGGGTATAGTTCCCCTTCCCCCATAAGAATGCTATTATGAACTCCTATGCGGCAGCTACAACTTTTTTCTGTTTGTTGTGATATTTATAAAGATTGTGTCCGATAGAAACGAGAAATACTTCAAGCAATACAGATTTTATTCCTCTTCGGACAATTCTTTTGTACCACCGGTCGTTTTTCATGATGCCAAAGGTACCTTCTGCCTGAATGGATCTGTTCATCCTTAGAAGCACTCCCTGGATACTTTTAAGATTTTCTATCACTTCCTGATGCATCGCTGTAAGTTCGCGGTTGATCCGAACAGTACGGTTTTTGTCTGTCTTTTTACATTGTTCTGCGTATGGACAGCCGGAGCAGTCTTCACACTGATACACTTCTTCCTGTCGCCCATACTTGTTCCCTTTTACGTTTTTTCGATACTGAAGATAAAAGTTTTTCCCGTTTGGGCAACGCATGATTCCGTCTTCCCAGATTGGAAAATTTACTGCACGAAATGGATCTTCATGGTATTTCTTGTCCGTAGTCTCTTTCTTGAACATGGGAAACTTCATATATTTTTCCATTCCTTGCTGCTCACAGAAGATGTAATTGTTGTAAGAACCATATCCGGCATCTGCTACTGGGTACTTCGGATAGAAGCCATATGTAGTATAAAACTTGTTCATTAATGGAATAAAACAATCCATATCTGAGCGATACTGATTTACATCAACAACAGCAATATATTCATCTGCAACACCGACCTGTACATTATAAGCTGGAAGCAACTGGTCATTTCCCATGTAGTCTGTCTTGATTCGCATAAAAGTGGCTGAATGATCTGTTTTCGAGTAGCTGTTGCGATCTTCTCCACAGATTTTGATTTTTTCCACGTATTCTTCCAACTTAGCAGCATACTCTTTGAGTTTCTCATAATGACGTTGTTGTGTAGTTTTACGATGTCCCCTGCCATGAACAAACATTGCTTCATTAATCTGCCAGACTTCTGCATACTGTTCAGCAGCTTCCTTCAGATACTCTGGTGCGTACTCACTATTGATACAAAGTTTCATACCTGTACATGAAAGTTCCTCATTGATTTCTTCAAAGAGTGTAGTGATCTTACCAAAGAGACGGTATCTGGATTTTTCGGTTGCTTTTTTCCATACCCAGGAGTATTTATTCGCATTTGCTTCAAATTTGGATCCATCAATGTATAGATGTTGAAGATCCACATGCTCTGTCTCGAAGATTTTTTTGTTTATATCTTGAAATATTTCTTTAATGGAATCAGCAAGTACTTCGTTGATGAAGTAGCCGAGAGTACGGTAAGAAGGTGCTTGATGATCCATAAGATACATGAAACGGAGATTGATTTTACACTGATCCTCCAGTTCACGCAATGATATATAGCCATTCGCCATAAATCCAAACAAAACTGTTTTCAGCATGCTGACCGGGTCATACCTGAGTCTTCCTGTATCATGTTGAGGAATATTTTTCAGATATTTCTCCAGTTCGATTTCTCCCATAAATCTATCAAAAGTCAGCACTGGATCACAGATGTCCAAATAATCTTGAATTAGCATTGGCAAAACTGCCTGTTTTGGGTTAGAATAGATTATGTTATTAATTTTCATTGCAAGTTAATTATAACAGAAAGAAAGACCTTGAGTTCATTATAAACTCTTGGTCTTTCTTTTTTGGGGGACTATTCTTTTTTCACAGCCCCTTTTTATTAAGGCAGTGACCATTTATATTCACCCCGGTATTTCTACCGGGGATTTCTTATTAGAACAGCTGGAATCTATCCATTGGAACACCAAAGCATCCTGCGTAACCATCCTGACCATTTTTGGATCATTCCAGTTGCATCCAGTAACCCGCGGAAGCCAGCCTTTTCCCAATACATGTACGCGATATTTAACGGAACCCTTGTTCACGCTAATTGCTACATTTGCAATGCGTCTGCCTCGAATGCCAGCAAAGTCATTTAGATTAACAACAAATGGCAAGATATGGGCAAACCCATTTTCCAGATTATGTGTCTGCAACCACTTTTGATAGAAGGCTGTGTTTGCGTTCTGACTTTACTCTTTCAATTTCTACATCCTGCTGATTCTTCTTCAAATACCACTTGTACACTGATTTCTTAATTTTTTCGTAAAATAATAAGACCTCTAGGGTCTTGCTCTGAATTCCATATAGTTTTTCTTTCAATATTACATATAAAAAATAGGACATGACATAGGTAGAATACAAAGCACGTGTTTGCACGTGTATTTCATCGACACACGTGTTAGTACGTGTTATAATATAGTTATGATAAGGAAAAGTGATACAAAAGATGCCTTTAACATCAAATGAAATGCTTAAACTTCTAAAGGAAATGGATTTGAAGAAATCAATCAAAACGGCTCTCATGTAAAGATAAAAAATTTTGAAAATGGGAGAACAGTAATTGTTCCTTATCACTCCAAAGCTATGAAGAAAGGCTTGGAACAGGCAGTATTAAAACAAGCGAGACTTAGCAGGTTCTTCAAGAAGCATTGATTTCGAAGCTTCAAATAAAATAAGTCTCACTTATAGCATTAATTAATTAATTAAAATCAGGCATATGCTTTATACTATCAAAGAAAGGATGTTATTATATGCCATTATTAAAAAAGGATATTTACACTGTTGAAGACATCTACGCACTTCCCGCTGGACAGCGTGCAGAGCTGATAGATGGTCAAATTTATAATATGGCACCACCAAGCTATCTTCATCAGAGACTTGTAATGGAACTTTCCGCAACAATCCGAGATTATATCAAATCCCACAAAGGATCTTGCGAGGTTTTGCCCGCTCCCTTTGCCGTTTTCCTCAATCAGGACGACCGAAACTATGTAGAACCGGATATCTCCGTTATCTGCGATCCTGATAAGCTAAATGACAAAGGATGCAATGGTGCTCCTGATTTCATTATTGAAATTGTATCACCTAGTAGCCAACGAATGGATTATTTAACCAAGTTATTCAAATACCGCACAGTTGGTGTTCGTGAATATTGGATTGTGAATCCAATGACACAGACGATTCAGACTTACTTTTTCGGTGACCAGGAAGACTTCCATCAATATTCTTTTAATGATGAGATTGCTGTTGGCATCTATGATGATTTGAATATCTGCATTTCAGATTTGCTGAAATAACAAAAACTGCTCCCACACCAATAGAGAACCGTTACCAATATATAGAAAAGCGACTATGCCTCCAGCTTAACCGGAAAGCATAGTCGCTTTTTCTAATCTGTCACATATATTTTACTTTGTTAATCTATCACTCTTTTTACTTTATATAGAGCTATTTATGAAATATTTGTATATCCCATCAATGACTCATCCACAGCCTTCGCTACAGCTCTCCCTTCTGCTATAGCCCATACAACTAAAGACTGTCCTCTGTGCATATCACCTGCTGTAAATATGTTTTTCTTGCTGCTTTCATATTCTCCTGGTTTTGTCGCTACATTGGTTCTATTGGTCAAATCAACACCAAAATCTGATGTTACATACTCTTGACTTCCCAGAAATCCGGCTGCAATTAAAACTATATCTGCCTTTAATTCATGTTCGGTTCCTTTAACTGGCTTGAAGTTCTCAAGTTCTACCGTCTTTACTGCACAAAGCTCGCCTTTTGCATTTTTCAGAAATTCTGTGACCGTTGTTTTAAAAATTCTAGGATCTTTTCCGAATTTATAAATTGCTTCCTCCTGACCATAATCAGTCTTAAGGACTTTCGGCCACTCTGGCCATGGATTATTTTCTGCTCTTTTAAGTGGTGCCGCCGGCATCATCTCAAGCTGGATAACATTTTTTGTACCCAATCTTATAGAAGTTCCGACACAGTCATTTCCTGTATCTCCACCACCGATCACGACAACATTTTTCCCTTTTAAACTGCCAAATGAAAAGTCTTTTGCTTTTATTACCTTTTCATCATCGTAGTCATTATCCATTAATTTTTTGCTTACTTCTGACAAAAAATCAACTGCAAAATAAATGCCTTTCGCATCTCTTCCCGGTGCATTGATATCTCTTGGATTGGATGCCCCACAACAGAGTATAACTCTGTCATAGGCTTTTACCAAATCCTTTCCTTTTATATCTTTACCCACATTTACACCGCATTTAAATTCTATTCCTGCATTCTCCATAAGCTGCACACGTCTGTCTATGCTTCTCTTATCAAGCTTCATATTCGGAATTCCATATCGAAGCAATCCACCTACACGATCTTTTCTCTCGTATACTGTGACACTATGTCCTCTTCTATTTAAAAGCAGTGCGGCTGTCAGTCCGGCAGGTCCGCTGCCTACTATTGCAATTTTCTTTCCAGTTCTTACCTCTGGTTCCTTTTCTTCTACCAGTCCATTTTCGAAAGCATAATCTATAATTGCTCTCTCGTTACTTTTTGTAGCAACAGGCTGTTCATATATGCCCTGTGTACATGCCGCCTCACAAAGTGCAGGACACACTCTTGATGTAAATTCCGGAAAACAATGTGTCTTGCTAAGTCTATAATATGCCTGCTCAAGATTTCCCATACTAACCAGATCATTTGTCTCTGGAACCAAATTGTGGAGTGGGCATCCTGATGCCATTCCAGCTATCATTGTTCCTGCCTGACAAAAAGGTATCCCGCATGACATACATCTTTTAGCTTCGCATATCTGTTCTTCCTGTGGAAGACCCTTATGAAATTCTTCAAAATTCTGTATTCTTAATTCTACGCTAACTGTCTCTCCCATAATCGTCTCCACCTCCTTATGCATTTTCTTTCTGACTTTTATAAAAAGCTTCTATCTGTGCTTCTTTGATGCTCATTCCGTGCTCGATAAAATCTTCTGTGTACTGAACGATTTTTTTGTAATCGGAAGGAATGATTTTTTTAAATTTTGGAAGATATTCGTCAAAGTTATCTAAAATCAATTTTGCTTTTGCAGAACCTGTGTATTTAGCATGATTTTCAAGAAGCTTTTTGAGTTCTTCTCTGTCAGACTTATGCTCTATGCTTTCCATCAGAACCATCTCTTTGTTCAGGTTTCTATAAAGCGAATTATTTTCATCCAACACATATGCGATTCCACCGCTCATACCTGCTGCAAAATTCTTTCCTGTAGGTCCAATGATCACTGCGACACCACCGGTCATATATTCACAACCATGTTCTCCTACGCCTTCTACTACTGTTTTGGCACCTGAGTTACGTACACAGAATCTTTCTCCTGCCATTCCACCTACGTAAGCTTCACCGGATGTTGCTCCATAAAGAGCTACATTTCCAACAATAATATTTTCCTGAGGATTATATGCTGCATCAGCCGGAGTTTTTACTATAAGTTTTCCTCCAGAGAGACCTTTTCCAAAATAGTCATTGCTGTCTCCCACCAGATTAAGTGTCAGTCCTGCCGGGATAAATGCACCGAAGCTCTGACCTCCAGATCCTTTACAGTTTACAGTAATTGTATCTGCTTTAAGACCATCGTGATGATGTCTTGTAATTTCAGAACCGATAAGAGTACCAAATGCTCTGTCTGTATTTATTACATCTACACCTACAACGGTCGGTTCTCCCTTTATTACTGCATCCATGAATTTGCGGTTCTTTGTCATCAGAAGTTTATCTTTCTTCTCATCCAGCTTGAAATCATAATAGCTCTTATCGTGGAAATCTGCTGAAACCGCACCGGAATCTCCAAGAATGGCGCTAACATCAATTTTAGCCTCCACTCCGCTAAGATCCGTTCTTTTTCTCAATAAATCTGTTCTTCCGACCAGCTCATCTACACTCTTTACACCTAATTTTGCCATATATTCACGGAGTTCCTGTGCGATAAAACGCATAAAGTTCTCTACATATTCAGGTTTTCCCATGAATCGTTTTCTTAACTCAGGATTCTGTGTAGCCACACCCATTGGACATGTATCAAGATTACATACTCTCATCATTACGCAGCCTAATGTTACCAATGGTGCTGTTGCAAAGCCGTATTCCTCAGCTCCCAAAATTGCAGCAATTGCTACATCTCTTCCGCTCATGAGCTTTCCATCTGTTTCCACTACAACTCTGTTTCGAAGTCCGTTCTGGATAAGCGTCTGGTGTGTTTCTGCCAATCCCAGCTCCCAAGGCAATCCTGCATTATGGATTGAACTTATAGGAGCGGCTCCTGTTCCTCCATCATAACCTGAGATAAGAATAACGCCTGCTCCGGCCTTTGCTACACCGGCTGCGATTGTTCCCACTCCTGTTTCAGATACCAGTTTCACAGAAATTCTGGCCGCATCATTGGCATTTTTCAAATCATAGATCAATTGTGCCAAATCTTCGATCGAATAAATATCGTGATGTGGCGGTGGTGAAATAAGGCTTACTCCCGGTGTTGAATGTCTTGTTTTTGCGATCCATGGATATACCTTCTTACCAGGCAAATGTCCACCTTCTCCTGGTTTAGCACCCTGAGCCATCTTAATCTGAATTTCTCTTGCACTGCTTAAGTATCGGCTTGTAACACCAAATCTTCCACTTGCTACCTGCTTGATAGCCGAGCTTCTGTCTTCTTTACTTCCAGCACTTTCCAGTCTTTCATCGCTCTCTCCACCTTCACCACTGTTTGATTTACCATGTAAATGATTCATCGCAATAGCTAATGCTTCATGTGCTTCCTCAGAAATTGAGCCATATGACATCGCACCTGTTTTAAATCTCTTTACGATCTCATCAACGCTTTCAACTTCTTCTAATGCCACTCCCTTTTCAGGGTAAGCAAATTCCATAAGACTTCTGATATATCCTGTCTGCTCTCCGTCTACCATTTTGGTATATTCTTTAAATTTTTCATAGTCGCCCTCTCTTGTAGCCATCTGCAGCATATGAATTGTTGCAGGATTATATCTATGGCTCTCTCCCTGGGAGCGCATTTTATGTCTTCCTAAAGAATCAATAGACATATCTGTAGCCAGACCTAATGGATCAAATGCCTGTGAATGTTGTTTGTCTGTATTCTGTGCAATATCATCCAATGTAATTCCGCCGATTCTTGAAACTGTTCCTGCGAAATATTTATCTATTACACTCTTATCTATACCTAAAGCTTCAAAAATTCTGCTGCCTTGATATGACTGCAATGTAGAAATTCCCATTTTAGAGGCAATTTTTACTATCCCCTGAAGAATTGCATTATCATAATCTGAAACTGCTGCATAATAGTCTTTTTCTAAGAGACCGTCCTCTATCTGCTCTTTTATAGACGCATGAGCCAGATACGGATTGATTGCGCATGCTCCATATCCCAAAAGTGTAGCAAAATGATGCACAAGACAAGGCTCTGCAGTCTCAATTATAAGTGACATAGCCATACATTTTTTTGTCTGAACCAAATGATTGTGAACTGCAGCCACAGCTAACAGTGAAGGAATAGCTACATGATTTTCATCTACTCCTCTGTCTGACAAAATGAGCACAGTAGCTCCATCACGATACACTCTGTCCACTTCAACAAACAGATGATCAAGCGCTCTGTCCAATGGAGTGCTCTTATAGAAAAGTGTAGAAACCTTCTCTACTTTAAGTCCATCCTGGTTGAGTTTTGAAATCTTTAATAAATCAAGATCAGACAAAATCGGATTCTTTACCTTTAACACCTTACAGTTAGAAGGTTTTTCTGATAAAAGTTCTCCATTTTTTCCAATATATACTGTAGTAGCTGTCACGATTTTTTCTCTGGCAGCATCAATAGGAGGGTTTGTAACCTGAGCAAACAATTGTTTGAAATAGTAAAATAATGGCTGATAATGTTTTGAGAGTACTGCAATCGGTGTATCAATTCCCATCGCACCTACATGCTCTGCACCATTTGTAGCCATAGCCTTTATCTCATCCTTGTAATCTTCATAGCTATAACCAAATGCTTTTTGCAGTCTTACCAATTCTTCCTTTGTATAGGAAGGTACTTTTTCATTCGGAATTTTTAAATCCTTCAACTTGCAAAGATTCGAATCCAGCCATTCACCATAAGGCTCTCTTCCTGCGTACTTATCCTTAAGCTCTGCATCCGAAACAATTCTTCCCTCTCTTGTATCTACAAGCAGCATTTTTCCCGGGTGAAGACGCTCTTTTCTTAAAATGTGTTTTTCATCCAAAGGAAGAACACCGACCTCTGATGAAAGAATAAGTCTGTCATCATCCATTACATAGTAACGTGAAGGACGCAGACCATTTCTGTCAAGGATTGCTCCCATAACATCACCATCAGAAAAAAGGATCGAAGCAGGTCCATCCCAAGGCTCCATCATTGTTGCATAATATTGGTAGAAATCTCTTTCCTTCTGTGTAATTGTATCGTTGTGTTCCCATGGCTCCGGAATTAAAATCATTGCTGCAAGTGCCGGATCCATTCCACCCATAATCATAAATTCCAGTGCATTATCAAGCATCGCTGAATCGGATCCGGATGTTGATATAACAGGCAATACCTTTGTCAGCTCTTCATCTGTGAAGCAACTTGTATGAATCGTTTCTTCTCTTGCCAGCATCTTATCAACATTACTCTTAATCGTGTTTATTTCCCCGTTATGTACTACCAGACGGTTTGGATGTGCACGAAGCCAGCTTGGATTTGTATTTGTAGAAAATCTTGAATGTACCATCGCTATCGCTGACTCATAATCTGCATCTAACAAATCAAGGAAAAATGTTCTAAGCTGACCAACCAAAAACATTCCCTTGTAAACAATCGTTCTGCAAGACAATGATGGCACATATGTATTATCGTTACTCTGTTCAAAAACACGTCTGATAACATACAGTTTTCTGTCAAAGTCCTGATCATTCTCCATACCTTGTGGTCTTTTGATAAATGCCTGATAGATTGCCGGACAGCTTTCCAAAGCCTTCTGTCCTAGTACAGTCTCTCTGGTAGAAACCTTTCTCCATCCCAGAAACTGCTGTCCTTCTTTTTCTACAATTATTTCAAACATTTTCATAGCCTGACTTCTTTTTAACTCATTCTGTGGGAAAAAGAACATACCTACTGCATATTCTCTTGCTCCACCAATCGTTATATTCGAATCAGATAATACTTTTTTAAAGAATTTATGAGGAATCTGGGTAAGGATTCCTACTCCGTCACCCGTCTTTCCCTCTCCGTCTTTACCGGCTCTGTGCTCTAAATTTTCTACAATTTTTAAAGCATCATCTACAATTGAGTGGCTCTGCACTCCTTTTATATTTACAACGGTACCAATACCGCAATTATCATGTTCAAACGATGGGTCATATAAGCTTCTTTGATTCATACTATTGTTCCTCTTTCATTTCCACTTTTTTTCACTCATTTAATCGTACTATAAACCACTCTCGCCATAATTTGATAAAACTCTGGCAGATGGGTCATCCACATCGCAACCCTCCCACGCTTTATTCGGCATCCAGAAATCTACAACCATTTCGGCCTGTCCCGGATAATACTCTTCAAAAATTTCTCTGTATAAAAGAGATTCTTTTGTGAAAGGCTTTGCAAAAGAATATTTCTTAATCTTCTCATTGTATTCTTCGTCACTGTATTTTTCCTGTGCATACTCTTTGAGATAATCAACCATTGAATGTCCTACTGCATCAGAAAATGCAGCCTTCTCTCTCATAAGTATAGATTCCGGAAGGTAATCTCCCTCAAATGCATGTCTAAGCAAATATTTTCCTTTATTGTACTTATTCATTTTCATTTCCGGATCAATACTCATTACATACTCTACAAAATCCAAATCACCAAATGGCACTCTGGCCTCCATTGAGTTTGATGATATACATCTGTCTGCTCTCAAAACATCATACATATAAAGCTCTCTTATACGTTTTGCTGACTCTTCCTGAAAGCTCTTTGCATCTGGTGCAAAATCTGTATATTTATATCCAAATAATTCGTCTGAAATTTCTCCTGTTAAAAGCACTCTGACATCTGTCGTATTATGAATTGCTTTGCAGATTAGATACATTCCGATGCTTGCACGGATTGTGGTAATATCATAGGTTCCTAATACTGATATTACTTCTTTCAAAGCTCCTAATACTTCTTCCTTTGTAATAATGATTTCCGTATGTTCACTTCCGATATAGTCCGCTACTTCTTTGGCATATTTTAAATCAATTGCATCCGTACTCATACCAATCGCATATGTCTTTATTGTTTTTTTCAATAATTTTGCTGACACCGCACATACCAAAGAACTGTCGAGACCTCCACTTAACAAGAAACCAAGCGGTGCATCAGCATCCAATCTCTTCTCTATGCCTGCGATTAATTTTTCTTTAATTTTGTGACATGCAGTTTCCAGATCATCTTTACTTACTGCCTTTACCTCCGTCATATCTCTATATGAAATGAACTCGCCATCCTTATAATAATGTCCCGGAGGGAATGGATAAATTTTATCTACTATACCTACTAAATTTTTTGCTTCACTGGCAAAAATGATTTCTCCCTCTTTTGGATATCCATAGAAAAGTGGTCTGATTCCGATAGGGTCTCTTGCTGCTATCAGATTTTTTGTTTCTGCATCATAGATGATACAAGCAAACTCAGCATCAAGCTTTCTAAACATTTCGACACCGTATTTTTCATACAACGGAAGTAATATCTCGCAATCTGAATCACTTTTAAATTCGTATTCTTTTTCTAATTCTTTCTTTATCTTTCTAAAACCATAAATTTCACCATTGCAGACTACCTTGTTATTCTTACAAGAGAATGGCTGCATACCTTCCTCTGTAAGCCCCATAATTGCCAATCTTTCAAAACCCAGAGTCACATCCCCAACTTTTTCAATCCTTTGCATATCAGGTCCACGTGAAATAGTTTTGTCAAAATGTTCTTTAATCTGTTCTTCTGTAAGAGATTCACCCTTATATCCTGTTATTGAGCACATATCGTTTTCACCATTTCTTTCTCGTTCTGTTGATTATAATAAAGAATGTGCTTTGCACATTCCGGCACCTGCGGCGGTCGCTTGCGACATCTACATTGTACGACGCAGTGTGCATCCTGCCGGAGGCTTTTTATTACATAGGAAATAAAATTTTCTATGTAATAAAAAAAGACGCCTTGAGCCATTTAGCTCAAAGCGCCTTTGCTTTTTTATGATTTGTAATATAATCCTTTTATTTTTATTTGTCAATAATTAATTTTAAAAATTTACAGATAAATTATTCTAATACAAACAGAATAACTACAAATAAAATTGCAGAAACTATCAATATGGACAATATTTACACACATTATTACTATTCTTTCCGAATCCTTTCAACAATGCTCTCCCGACTCATCTTTTCAAACTGATACTTTGGTATCACATACGCAATCCCAACCAAAATCGGAATCATAAGCACGCATGGCACTATCGTAAGATGCAGTCGGAAGAAAAATGCCGTACCGAGCGTATTTGCTAAAATCTGCTTTGCTCCAAACACAACTAGCAATACTGCAATCACAAATGCGCCTCCCAAATATAGGAATCCTTCAGCCACCAACATTTTCGATATCTGCTTTTTCGTCATTCCCACAACTTCCAAAAGTGCCAGTTCTTTTTTTCTACTAATTACAGAAGTTGCTGTTGTATTAAAGAAATTCATAATGCCAATGAAGGATAAAATAATGACAAGAAAACTACCGATCATATAATATTTACTGACATACCGCTGAAAACTTTCTTTCATATCCAATACAGAAAACACATTGATCATTTCATTTTCTTTCAAAACATTTTCATCAATGTATTCTTTTATCTGCTTATCCGCTCCTTTCTTTGCATCGATAGAAGCATACATTGCTGATTGATTTCCTGTCTGGGTGATATACTCTTCTTCTGGGACCATTACTGTAATATAAACAATATCTGCATACGGATAATCCAGGGAATATGGCATCAGTGCTTCTCCAATGACTTCGTAATCTTTTTGGTTTCCATTTTTGTACTCCATCTGAAAAACATCCCCAGTCTGATAATAAGAAACCGGATGCTCTGCATATTTATCACCATAATCTACAAGCACATAATTTCCGCTTTTAAATGTATCCCAAGAGCATTTTTCCCCTCTCCATTCTAATTTGTCAAACACTGACTCGCTGATTCCGAGGAAATGAACACTTACTGTATTGGAAGCCTTTGCCTCTTCCCAAACCTGTTCTTCATAATCGTTCCAGTTCTCTTCATATTTATCTGCAAATGCTTCCCATGTTTTCAGAAGTTCCGGCTCCATCTTGTGGGTTTCCTCCGAATAATACACATATCCTGTCTTAGCACTATCAGGACATTCGTCCAGAATCTCTTTGATTTCAGGTGTAATACCGTTAAAATTCGTATTTGACAAACTTCCCGTCATCTGATCCAGTTGAAAATCGGAAGCTAAAAACACTTTTCGGTAAGAATCAAAATCATATCCCTGCACCAGCATCACGATACAGTTTACCACCACCATAGAAAGAGCGATAGAAAGCATAACAATCAATCCCTTTTTCCAATTTCGTAACACATTTTGAACTGCCATCCCCCACCAGGTTACAGAAGTATTCTTTTTTATTTTCCTATGTGACTGCTCTCCTTCTGCCAAACGCAGAGCTTCCACAGGAGATACACTTTCTACCATTTTACAAGCCTGCAAACTAGAGAGATACACCGTCAAAAGCGTCAAAAGTATCGCTGCAAGAAAAATCAAAGGATTCGCTGATACTACTGTCTGAGCCGTTTTTCCTGCCTGTGCACTAATTGCAGCATCTGCATTCAAGGACGGAGCCATACAAAGACCTGAAAGATAACCACAAAGCAATCCGATTGGAATACCAATAGCTGATAACCTCCACGCCTGCATACGTACAATTTTCTTCAACTGCTTTCCCGTTGTCCCCACATTCTTTAACAATCCGTAAGCCCGGATATCCGTTTTCACAGAAATGTTAAAGATATTATAGATAATCAGGTATCCGGCTAATATGACAAATAGAATCATTACAATTAAGGAAGAAAATGAAAAAGAATCCTCTTCAAAGAGATTATATGCCGGATTGACTTCCATTCCTGTCCCAGCTTTCGTAAATCCCGCTTTCTTAGATATCTTTTCCGTTTTCTTTTCCAGATTCCAAAGGTTCTTGTACCAGACAGAATACTCTTTTCCTCCATTGTAGATGCCATTTTCTAATTCTTCCTGCGTAACGGGATAACGATTCTCCTTTGCATAGTCTTTTGATACCCAGACCATCTGACCTAAAACAGCTTTATCCCCCTGCCAGAATCCACATATCTGAAACGTATCTGTCTTATATTGTTTCAGCATGGGATTTACTTCCCAGGTCAGCGTTACTTCTTCCCCAATCTTTGGTGTAACTCCCAGAGATTCCAATATCGTGCTGCTAAGTGCTACTTCATTTTCTTTCTCCGGCAGTCTTCCTGTAGTTGGCAGACAATTAAAACTTTCTGCCATATTTTCATCTGCATATCGAACCTCTACGGAAAATCCAAACCGTTCGTCCATTCCAGCTCCCAGAAAAATACCGGAACCATATCGCTTAACATCTTCACTCTGTTCAATTGTTTGCTGCAATCGCTTTGCATCTTCTTCTGACAGATTCTGTGCAATGGCATGGGCAGAATCCATAAACTGCTTAATTTCCGTTGCTCTTTTGGAAAGAATCATAGATACACTTCCCACAAAGAGACTTGTGAATAAAAGGGAAGTCAGCATGATTGCAATAACAGCAATAACATTCCTAGCTCGATTCATTTTCATAAAACGCCTCGTTAATAATCGTAACGTCTCTTTATTCTCTACTTTTACCATAAAATCGCCCCCTGCTATACAAGACCACTGTCTGAAACAATTTTTCCATCTTCTATCTGTAAAATCCGGTCTGCCATCTGGGCAATCTCCTCATTGTGAGTAATCATTACAATTGTTTGATGAAAACGCTTACCGGTGACTTTTAAAAGTCCCAATACATCCTGACTTGTTTTCGAATCCAAATTTCCAGTCGGCTCGTCAGCGAGCAAAATGGCAGGTTTTGCAGCTAAAGCCCTTGCAATTGCCACTCTCTGCTGCTGTCCACCGGATAGAGCGCTTGGCAGGTTTTCCAATTTTGTCCGAATACCCAGTGTATCAATAATTTCATCTACATAACCTTTTTCTACCTTTTTTCCATCCAGTTTCACAGGAAGAACAATATTTTCCCATACATTCAACATCGGAACCAAGTTATACTGTTGAAATACGAAACCAATATTCCTACGTCGGAAAATGGTAAGCTCTTCATCTGTCATATGGCTTAAGTTCTGTCCATCTACAATTACCTGCCCAGATGTTGGATTATCTAATCCTCCAATCATATGAAGCATCGTAGACTTTCCACTCCCAGAAGTTCCAACAATTGCTACAAACTCCCCTTTTTCTACTTCCAGGTTTATACCATCAAGAGCCCTGACTTCTGTTTCTCCCTGCCCATATATTTTTCGTAAATTTACTGCTTTTAATATATTCATGCCATCCTCCCATCAAAAAAGCCTGTATTGATCTTTACAATACAGACTTTATCATAACAATGTCTCCATCTGGTTTCTGAAATATCACAGTTTTGATACTATTCCTTCTTTGCTATCGGAAGAAACACAGAAAATGTAGAACCTTTTCCTCTCTTTGATGTCACTTTTATATACCCCTTTTGTGCCTGAATGATCTCTCTTGCAAGGAATAAGCCAATTCCTACTCCTGGCTGGTCTGCCACTGACAGACTCCGATAAAACCTTCCAAATATCTTTGGTATTTCTTCTTTTTCTATTCCAATGCCATCATCAGTGATGTCAATTTTTACAAAGAAAGAATACCTCTCAGCTTTTATCTGAACAACTCCCCCACATGCTGTATATTTAATCGCATTGTCTACAATATTTCCAAGTGCCTCCACAGTCCATTTGGCATCACACATAACATGTAAATCGGTGTCAAATAGCTCCAGGGTAATATCCTTCTCCATTGCTTTTATATTAAACTGCTGCTGTATAGATGCAAACATCTGTGCAATAGCAGTATCCTCCGGATGTACTGCTATAATTCCGCTCTCCATTCGTGATAATTTGACCAGTGATTGTATCAGAAAATCCAATTTCTCCGTCTGCTCCAAAATGGTCGCTATCTCCCTCTGATTTTCATGATTCGTTTCAGAAAGTATTTCACCATAAATTTTCAAATTTGAAATAGGAGTCAAAGTCTGATGCGCAATGTCGGAAATAAGTTTCTGTATCACTTCTTTTTGTTCCTGTTGGTTTTTTCTTGCCAGAAAATTACTGTCTAAATACTGTTTCATACTGTTTTCAAGGGCAGAATACTTTTCTTCAGATATTTCTGTCCGTTCCAATTCTCCATCTATCGCATAATCCAGCATTTGCTGCAGCCGGTTCAAAAGTCTTTTTTCTTTTTGAAAGAAAAGAAAGTACCAAAAGACGCCGCTCAGGATAAATATTGCTGCAATCCATAAAATTTCTTCTGTCATTCTTTCACCACCCATATGTAACCAATTCCGTAAACCGTCTTGATATATTTAGGCTTCTGCGTATCATCTTCTAATTTGTCTCTGAGGCGTTTGATTGCAACAGTCAGAGCATGAGCATCCACAAACTCTGTATCTCCCTGCCATACCTCGTCAATCAAATATTCCCGTTTCAATACTTTTCCTCTGTTTTCACACAGCACTCTAAGGAGCTTTTGTTCTGTCTTACTAAGTTCAATGGGGGCACTGTCTTTAAAAAATTCCATTTTATCGAAATAAAACTCATATCGGTCAATCTTCATTGAATCCTTCGCTGACATCTCTTTATTTCTAAGCTGTACAGCTACTCTTGCACGCAGTACCATTAAGCTGAATGGTTTCGTAATGTAATCATTTGCTCCTGCTTCCAATCCTGTTACAATATCTACTTCCATGTTATTTACTGTAAGCAGAATAATCGGCACCTGACTGTTTTTCCTTATTTCTCTTACAAAATCAATCCCATTTCCATCCGGCAAGTTCACATCTAATAAAACCAATGTGATATCTTCCTTTTTCAAGATTTCTCTAGCTTCCTGCAAAGTTCTGCACTGATAAAAGAAATAAGCATCATTCTTTAAAGCCAGACGGATTCCATCATTTAATTTTTTGTCATCTTCAACAATCAGTAACTTTTCACTCATATTTTCTCTGCTTTCTTTCAAATAATACTAATTGTATCATTGCCAACTTTACAAATCAAACAGTTATATTAAAATCTCAAACAGAGATTTCCTTAGAAACAGCAAAAAGCTCCCAAAAGAGATTTCCACGCTTTAAATATGCACTAATTCTTTCAGCACATAATCTTTGATTTCCTGATGGGTTGCTTTCAACTCAGCACTGGTCGCATCCAGTTCGCCCGGAGCTAAGTCACTCTTTATTGCGTCGTCCGAATTTTGTTGGTGTAAAAAAACAATCATCTCCACATATTTCTCTGTCAATCGTATAATTAATACACAAAAAACCTGAAAAGAGGAGGTGTTCGTATGGCTACTTCAAGTATTACTCATAATTTTGTCATATCCAATCCAAACAGCGTAAAACTTTTTATTGCAGCGATTGACGAAGCCGACCGTGACCGCACACCAAAGCAGACACTTCCCGGACATCAGTTGACAAACCCACAAGAAATCTTATCTTTAATGTCAAAAAGGAAAAAAACAAATTCTTAAATATTAAAATTCTTCAATAAACAATTCTCTAAGCTCTGCATCAAACTTATACAGACTGACTATTTCTTCAAAACTTGTTCCTGCTTTATATTTTTTTGTGTTTGATATTCTAAAAAGATGTTTATATCCTCCCATAAGAGGAAAATATCCTATTTGGCGTAACATCTCTTCCGCATATTCTCTGTCTTTTATTTTTATTCCCTTTTCATCACTGATCCAGGAAACCTAGTTACTAAAAGAAGAGAATTTTTTCGGTGTCTGCATCTCATTTCTCCTTAAAACAAAAGAGGGAGAGACCCGCAGGCTCTCCCCCGCCTGTAGGCTTCGCAAGTTTCTACAGAACGATCAATGAGCTTAGTATACGTCATTTTAAATGTCCTGTCAATATGCCAAAACATTCTCTGTCATATCAGCTCAAATTCAATATTCTGTTGCATAAGCTCCTCCCGTTATTGTTTGATCTGAGCTTATTTTACAGAACCTGCCGAAAAACCACATTGAATCAGGACCACCCGTCCAACGGGTGGTCCTGATTCAACTATTCGTCAAATAAATATACGCATCTTCCAAAGTGATATCATTATCCAGGACACAATTCTCATTTGGCTTTCCTTTGCTTAATACTTTCATATGAATTCCATTTTCTACATACTGCTTAGATGATATAGAATAATTAGCTTCTAACAAACGGGCTTCTTCTGCATTTTGTACCGTACAATTCCAAACACAGCCCTTTGCATTTTCCAACAATCCACTCACGCTTCCGGAATATAAAAAATTCCCTTTTTTCATAATGGCAAGCTGTGTACAGGTTGCTGCTAAATCTTCTACTACATGAGTGGAAAACAGCACAGTTCTATCCTTTGAAAAATCAACCAGAAGATTGCGGATCCTGATTCTTTCTTCCGGATCTAACCCAGTTGTTGGTTCATCAATAATCAAAAAATCCGGATTATTAAGAAGTGCCTGTATGAGTCCGACACGTCTCTTCATACCACCAGATAATTGCCGCATTTTTTTATTCTGATGCTCTATAAGAGAAGTCTTTTCCAGATAATAGGTAATTCTTTGTTCGAGGTCGTTTCTGGATACTCCTGACAGTCCCCCCATATATACAAGACATTCTTTCACCGTAAGATTCGGATATAAGTCGATTTCCTGTGGAAGATAACCAATCTTTTTCTGTATTTTCTCATAATTTCCCTCGTTATACAGAATTCCATCAAGGGAAACCATTCCTTCCGTTTGTTTTAAAACAGTTGTAAGAACCCTCATCAAAGTGGTTTTTCCAGCACCATTCTCACCCAAAAGTCCATAAATTCCCTTAGGTATTTCAAGAGATGCCTTATTTACTGCAACTACACCATTTTTAAATCTAACTGTTAAATCATTTATTCTAATACTCATAATCTATCCTCTTTTCTTTAAAGCCATTGGTAATACTGCAAATAAAAACAGCCCCACTATAAAAGACACAAGCGTTCCATAAATCCAACTCTCGGACATTAATTGAGTAGGTTCACAAGAGCTGAAAGAAAACAATCCCAGATTCCCGAAAAATGAACTGCCCGCTTTCGATATAAGTCCAATGACAATTCCAAATAAACATCCTATACCTGCCCACATATTTCGAAGCAATGTACACAAAATCACAGAGCATATACTCCAAAGCCAGATAGTTCCGAACATTGCAATGAAATATAAAAGAAATATCTGAATACCCGAAATGCCTTCGTTTACACTGCCCGGTTTTTGCCAGAAAAATAAAACATATCCAACACAGGAAAGTATTAATAAATATAATATTTGAACGCACACTCTCTGTGATATTACTTTTAACTGCTTTTTTTGATCATACAAATGAAATACATCGGCACGCTTACTTTTTACTTCCATCAAATATGTGTCACTACAAAAAATAATTGTTAAAAATGCTATTGGCGACTGAATCGCTGAACCGATTTCTTCATAGTATATAATCGGATGAATAGCACACAATATCAGTATAAATGCACATGAATAAAAAATCTTATATAACGACAAGCAGTTTTTTAGTTCCGTTTTCAATGAACCCTCCTCCTTTTCCAGATTGTAACAGAAATACCTACTAATATAACTGATGAAATTACAAGAATAATCTGATTTATGTTTGACATTTTGGCTGCATGTGTTTCAAAAAATCTGCCAGGGAATCGCACCATAATAGAGAGCGGTCTCATATAATAAATATCATTCTTCATGGTCAGCATATTTGAATATATAATGTGTAAAAACAAGATTGGTGCTGCCGGAAGCGGATTTTTAAATATTACTGCTGTAATTGTATAGACACAACATATCATCAAAAGATTCGGAACAATATAGATCAGAGAATTCACGCAAAAATCAATTGGTGTTACCGGAAAGCCCGATTCTAAAGACGTTTTCAAACACAGCATAAAGAATATAACATTCAAAATCACTAATACTCCCAGCATACTAATGAATCCGCTTATTACTTTCCCACATATATATTGGATTGCCGTAACAGGCTTTGTATGTAATAATTCATAGGTACTTTTTCGTGTATCCTGAATAAATAAAAATGATAGCAAGACTGTTGCAAAAAAGGCCATATGCAATCCTGCAAAATCCGTGAACTTTTTGGCAAAGTACCAGGAAAAAGAATGTTCGGATAATTTCCGCTCGATATAATGATTGATTTCTTCTGCTGTCCCCTTATGAATTTCAAGGTCCTCATAAGCATATATTGCATTATAATAGCCATATTGGGATTCCAAAAACTCAGAAGCAGTCTTTACATCCATATTCTGAATTTCTTTCATTACATGATCTGCTTCCTGCCTGCTAAATCCAAAACCATTTTGGGAGGTGTCCATTAACGTCTCTTTGATCGTATCTTCCCACTCCCTTCTTCTTTCTTTATCATCAGATGTGGGAATGTACCCATCCATGACATCAGCATCTTCCAATGCTACGTCATTTTGTGTGATCTGTTCATTCTGTTTGATATAATGAATTTGCAAATACGATGACAGACATTGATACATACTGGCAACTATAATAATCAAGCCAATCCACAAAACAGGGTTCTTTAAATAATCAAGTATACTTCTTTTTATGATTGTTTTCATTGCATCTCTTCCTTTCTTTATTTCTTTAACAACATCATACAAATCAATTCTCAATAAATTCACAATAAAAAAGACTAAAACCACTTTATTTGTGATTTCAGCCTTATAAAGTATTTTTATTCAGCTTTGAAAAGAGCTTCTACATGAGCACCGCCTTGTCTGGCATTATATATTTTCAAATTTCCTCCATGCTTTTCACAGAAAATACGAGAAATATACATACCAAGGCCAAAATGCTTTAAATCATCTTGTGGATTCTTATGATAAAATGGTTCTGTTACTTTTTCCTCAGTATCCACAAATCCTATTCCATCATCTTCAACAGAAATTATAAGAAAACCATCCTTTTTCTTTATCTGCAAAGCAATACTTTTTTGTGCATATCGAACCGCATTTTCCAGTAAGTTGTCTGTCACTTCCATGACAAGTTCCTCATCCACTTTCACAATGTTTTGTTCCTGCACTCTTTCTACCTTACATAATTTACTTTCCTTCTTGGACAGCATGGCAGCTTCTGCCTCAATCTTTTTTGCCAGTTCCGATAATTCTATCTCTGAGCATTGCAGTTCCCTCTGTTCTAAATGGGACATTTTTCTCATGTTTTCCGTGAAATGCTCTATACGGTCAATCTGATACATGCCTGTTTGTAAGATATCAATAACATCCTCTGTTTTTATACTCTCAGCAGAAACAAACTCTAAGAGCATTTCCTGATACCCACGCAATATGGAAAGTGGAGAACGTATATCATGTGCAATTGCATTCCGCAAAGCCTTCTCGTCATCAATCATTCGCCACATCTTTCTGTTGTTATCTGCTAAATCACTTCGCATCATTTCAAATTCTTTACACAAAGTTCCCATCTCATCTTTATTTTCATAGGACACATGAAAATCCAGTTCATTATCTGCAATCATTTGTGAGGCATCTTTTAGTTCCTGTATAGGTGTCTTTAACTTATTTTTATAAAAAAAGAATACCGCAACAACACTCCCAACAATCGAAAAAATCAGTACCGAATATGTTTCCATAAAGTCACACATTTCCGAAAGATGATGGTCCAAACGATTCATCTGCGATTGATTAGGTCTTGATATCTCAATCTCGTATTTCTTTCCATATTGCTGAAACACGTCCGTATAATCTGCATAATCAATATATTTTTCCCATATTTTATTCTGCATATTTCTTGCAAAATGAACTGTAAATCCAGATAACAGAAATGCTGCCGTTAAGCTGATCACAAAATAAAGCAGAATTGTTTTTTTCAGTGACAAGTTTCTTATTTTTTCCATCGGTATCCAATCCCCCATACAGTTTCTATGTATTCTTTTTCTGAATAATCCGCTATTTTTTCCTTATACGCCGTACTAATTCCGTTATCGTTCTACTGTCCCCTTCCGCATCATATCCACAGACTTGTGCATATATACGTTCTTTATCAAACACCTGCCCTGGATGCATGGATAAGAATTCAATAATCTGATATTCAATTTTTGTGAACTCCATCCTGTGTCCGGCTATAGCTACTATTTTTTCAGAATAATCAATCAGCATTTCATCCATGAAACGGTATTCCGTTTTTTGTTGATGCCTTTCTTCTCTCTTTATGTTTGTGACAATCCTTGCTTCCAACTCCCGAAGACTAAATGGTTTCGTAATATAATCATCCCCACCTGAAAGCAACCCATTAATTTTATCATCTTCGTCAACTCTTGCTGTCAGAAATAAAATTGGACATAACACTTTACTGCGTATCAGACGACATACTTCAATCCCATCCATGCGTGGCATATTGATATCCAACAAAATAATATCCGGTTTCATTTTTATTTTATTTAATGCTTCCATTCCATCTGTAGCCGTAATGATTTCATATTGCTTCATATTAAAATAACTACAAAGCATTTTCACCAATTCTTTATCATCATCGACAACTAAAATCTTGTATTTCATCCAAACCACCTCCAGTATCCATATTATACGATAAAAAACAATGAAATCACAACAAGAGTACATGAAGAACGTAAGCACAATATGACTGGATGAATCATTTTAATCCAATACTGAATAAATACAACACCGTTAAAAAGAAACTCAAAGCTAAAGTTACGGAACGGAAAGAACTGAATGTGCAAAAGGATAAAACCAGTATTTTGAATCCCATCCGGCATATAAAATCAAATCAGCAGCTTACCACTATTACCGAAGAAATCGAAGAACTGAAATCAAGGAAAGAGCAGCTAATCTTCCAGGCAGAATGCTCTACCGATAAAGATATGATGAATCTATCCAAGAAATACGGCCAGATGAATAACAATCTTGATATCCTGGATTCTCAGGACATCTCACTCCAAAAACAGCTTGAAAAAGATGCCGCCGCTTTCCGGGAAGAAAAATTTCGTCCTGAACCAGAACAATACACCGAATTACTGGATAACAGAATCCAGATACGTCCTGATTTCCGGGACAAGTTAATAGAGCAGCTCAAAGGTACTTTTGGTAAATATTACGACTATCACCATCGTGATATTGCAGCCAATGAGGTGGATTATCTCAATGTGGAATACCCTGATGTTTTCTCCCATCGTGCATGGGAACTTAAATATCAGAGAGAACAGGAAATGCGGCGAAATCAGTCTGCTCGGACTAAGAAAAAATCATATGATATAGAATTGTAACCGTCTTTGAATAGATAATATGTTCTTACAAATCTCTTGTTCAAAAATGAGTTTTTTTCAAAAAAGCGTATGGATTTAAAATTTCCATACGCCTTTTTATATTCCGCTCTTCAAATTGTCTAAAAGTTGACTAAAAATATATCACCGTTCATATGATGCAATAATTTCTTTGCTATCTGCTGTTTTATAATCAATTGTTCCCAAATTACCAATCAAGTCAAATGTCATATCTGCATTAACCTGCAATTCATCTTCAAGTTTGGCTGCCGACGGCTCATCTTTTAGAAAAACTGTTAATCCATAAGGCTCTGTTTCAGACTGTATCTCTATACTGTCATATGAGTATCCCGCCGGATACTCTTGACCACTTACAATATTTATAACATTTGAAGAATCTCCTACATAATCTGTCTTATACTGCGATAAATCAGGAATTTCGTACAGTTTTTCTTTTTTTCCGCACGCCGAAATCAACATTATTGACATGGCGACTAACATAATTGCAAGTACTTTTTTCTTCATAGAAACACCCCCGAAAGCTTTATTCAACAATTTACGATTTGAGTAAAAGGCCAAGGGACTTTAATGTCCCTTATGCTTTTCTCTTTTCTTTCGCTGTTTCATTTCAAACATTCGCTGCTCTTCTGCCTCTTTTTTCTTGCGTCTTTTCTCTTTGCGTTTATAATCAAGCCATATGGCACGATTAACTTAATTCTATAACTTCTAAGTTACATTCCTCAAAAATCTTCTTGCTTCCTAAAATTCTATCTTCTGTTCAAATCATACCATATGATTAATGCATTTTCTATATACTTTCTTGATACCCAGAAAAAACCAGAAAAAAGCTCCCGAAGGAGCTTTCCACGTTTTAAATGTACGCTAATTCGCTTAACACAATCTCTTCTTCATCATTCCTTATTTCCCATGAAGAATGTTGTAAATTAGTAATATCCACAACGATAACAGGTAATTTAATTATTCGTATTTTTTCCCGATAATGTAAATCGAAACTACCATACCACCTAATATCATAATTAAGAAAATTTTACTTAAAATATCCCATAAAGCTATATTGAGACAATTGATTATTATAATACCTGCAAGAGGATATAGAACAACCGTTGCAAGTGTCCAAATTTTTAAAGTTGTACAGATGTACATCCAATTTCCATTGTTAAAGGATAAACCAACTAGATGTATTCTAAAAATTCCTTGTGAAACATAATTTATCTTGTTTGCATCATAATATGTTGGTAATATGTCTTTCGCAAAGAAACAAAACCATGCACCAAATAAAAGCATTAACCCTGTAACCAGCAATATATCATCTTTCATCTCAGCTATTGAATTCCCAGATACGACTAACATAATAATTTCTGTAATAGATATTAAAAAGCATAGCAAATATGCTAATATCCAGTTTTTTCTATGCTGATGAATAGAATTCCTAACAGCCATATCGAGAGAGCCTACTACCAATTCCTCGACTTCTTTTGTATCAATATTTTTCTGTGTATCTATTTTTTCTCCACGTAACAATTCTGTAACGGTAACATCTAATATATCAGCTATTGGTATGAGTAATACGACATTAGGCATACTAAGACCACGTTCCCATTTGCTGACCGTTTTATCTGATACATATAATTTTTCAGCCAAATCCTTTTGAGTTAAATTCTTTTTCTTTCTTAATTCGGTTACAAATAAACCGAATTTTTCATTACTAATTTGATACATACATCCACCTCCTGCACACATATTATAATGGGAGTACGCATAAATCAATCGACTAGCAGTAGAATTGCAGAATATTAGTACAAGTAAGTTTATACTATACTCTTTTCACAAGAAGGAATGCCGGGAATTGCTGATGTTGGACTGGACCAAGAAAAGGCTCTGGTGCTACTTGAGGATATCTACTCAACTGTTATTTTAAGAGATATTCTCGAACATGAAAATCGCAGAGCTCAAAAGAGAATCACTGACCCTGTGCTTATGAAAAAGATTGTCATGTTCCTTGCAGATAACATCGGACGCAGTATTTCTTACGTACTCTTGGAAAGTATTACATCGTTGATATCGGACTTAGAAACTATCTGCTTGGATTCAGGAACCGTGATAGCGGACATGCAATAGAATTTCCGCTTTCGGATCATAATCTATGCTCGTTGCATAAATTTCCAGAACCTGACGATAAAATACTTTCTCGGATGCGCGAATATCACGGATTCTATCCAACAATTCCTTAAAATATCCACCGCCACCTAGATTTTTCAAACGATCATCATCAAGTGCAAAACCTTTTCTCATGTATTCTTTTAAAATTCCGGTTGCCCAGATTCTAAACTGTGTTCCTCATTTTGATTTTACACGATAGCCAGCAGAAATAATAACATCAAGATTGTAATAGTCTACATTGTAAACTTTTCCATCAGAAGCAGTTGTTGCAAATTTTGCAACAACTTCCAACATGTATTTATCAAAGTCAGACATGAATAATCTGTCCTGAATAACACGATACTTTTCAAATTCGGTCTCAGCTTTCGCCTTGGCAATCTCCACTGTGATCTTACCCGCATCCTGAAGGACCTCTCTGTCATCTGCCATCAGGAACAAATCCAGACGCTTTGCCCAGTCCTCCATTGTCATCGGAATATGACGTTCAGCACGATCCTCTGCCAGATCCAGATATGCCGAAACGATACGCTCTAATGAACGCATTTCCTTCTCTGAAAGATAATTCTTCGCAACGCTCACATCACTTTTTACGATCTTTCCTTCCGGTGCTGACGCCCATGTAGTTAATCCCATGTGTGGCTTATCCGCATCTGCTCACTCATTATTTACCTTGAACCCAACTGCAATAATCATTTGAAGATTATAATGTTTCGTATCACGAGTAACCTGACGCGAACCTTCGGTTTGAACTATTCGGAAATTCCGAATAGTTGCAGACTCTTCTAATTCACTATCTGCATAAATCTTTTTAATATGTTCATTTATTGTTGGTAAACCAACATCATACAGTGTGGCCATCATCTTCTGTGTCAGCCATATATTCTCATCCTCATAGCGCATTTCAATACTGTCCTGCTGGTCACCCACAGAGGCAACATAGGTTAAGTATTCCGCTGCACTGGAACGGATGGTGATTTCGTCTTTTTTCTTTTTCAAATAGGTGTCCTCCTTTTGTTACTTGTTCATTCCTGCTAAAAGTCTTAATTAAGTACATTTAGTTCCATCCTTTCCAGATATCCGGCTGATAACCAAGTGTTGATTGCTTTCCGTTTCTTACTACTGGTGTTTTAATTACCTGTGGATTCTCAAGCACCTTTTCGAGCTTATCTTCATCTGTGATATACTTAATAAGGGCAAGTAAATCCTTGTCCTTGCCATCCCAGTTAACCATATTTTCTAATCCACCATTTGCCTGCGCTACTGAATTAAATTCTCCTTTGCTCATGCCTTTTTCTTTCATATCAATGAACTGATACTTTATGCCCCGCTCCTTAAAAAAACGCTCCGCCTTCTTAGTATCATTACATTTCTTTGTTCCAAATATTTGTATATTCATATCAATATTCCTTCTCTATCTCTTCATCATTTGTACTACTATGTTGCACTATCATCCATTTGTTTACCACATTTTGAATAATACACCATGTCTATTTCTCCAATTCAATCTTACTATATGAGATCATTCAACAATATCAAAAAACATAAATCTAAGCAAATTATATCATAAATGACCTCTCCTCAGAACATCCCAAAGCAATTTCCAACAATTCAGTTGCAACTTGTGAATTTCTGATTCGCATTAAGTTATCCCAGACATCGGCTTTTCCAAGGAGATTCATTCCACCATGCCATACTTCTATGTTCAAACCTTCCACCTACACTTCTTATTTTTTCCTAATGTAACCTTCGTTTTGCATCCCAACTTTATTTTAGTACTCGTTTCAACTATATCCAATACTTATTTTGAACGCATTTCTCTGTCAATCGTATAATTAAGTTAGATACCGAGTATTTTTGTTATCAAAATATTGCCCGCTCACCATTGATGACTTATAAATGATTACTTTACAGATCTTATCTTACCGCACTTTTTCATTCTACGCATAAGGAACACGTTTTGCTACATCCCTTTGCATAAAATAACTTGTAGGGGTATCGCATTTCACGACTCCCCTACAAGTTATTTTATGCAGTATGCTTTATTTCTATCACATACTTTTCTTTTAACTTTGAGCACCTATTTTGTGCTATAATACCTTCATGCTGTAATCTTCCAACTACAATTCCTGGATGTATTCCTATGTTTTTTGCAAATTCAACGATTTCATCATCCGAAGTATGTCTTGTTGGTGCCAGCCTTTTATAATCTATCGGTGAAATCAAATAGTTCTTTGCAAACTTATCTGCTTCAATTTCCAATTTATCATTAATATCTTGCATTTCTTCAACTGTGCTGCTAATAAATACAGTTTTTATTTTTTGCTGCAGTACGTGTTTAATTTCATGAAATAATGAAAACCAAAATTTATCTGCATCCAACCCTCTATTATTCATCGCAAGTACTACTCTATCATCCGATACCCATTTAACAGCACCATTCACGCCTGAATTCTTTAAATGTGGTAACAAGACAAAAGCAACACCGCATTCAGCAAAAATTTCACGCATTCTTGGAAGAAATTCTTCCGGCTTTTTAATCGTCATTCCTCTAAGCTCTGGCAGATAACCTTTTAGCTTCTCTGCATTATACGGCTTAGCTTCAATACTTTTTGAGATATTAATAGCAGTTTGAATCCATGCTCTAGAATTAATAATATTTTTCTCGCTATTACAAGATGAACTTGATCGGAAATTTACCAAAAAATCTGGTTGTAACATAATTCGCAAATCTGCAACCTTAAAATACTTACACAAATTCGCCACTTTTTCATCTATGCTTCTTGCAATTGGCAAACCAATAACATCAACAAAATATTTATAATCTATTTCTTTTGCAAATTCAGCCTGTGCATCAACATCCTTAGCTTGCTGTATTTCAATCAACTTCTGATCATAAGTATTCTGTAAATTTTGCCAAACTTCTACGCTGGTTCCAAGCATCGCAGAAAGTTTCTTTGCTAAATCATTTGAAATATTAGCCTGACCATTTATCAACAGACTTAAAGTCTTAGCTGTTGTTCCCATTCTTGTGGCAAATTCAGCCTGACTAATTTCCATATCCTCAATAATATCTGCAATATAATATCCAGGGTGATATGCCACTATATCTTTGTATTCATTAACATTACTCATAATGGTTCGACACCTCCGTTACTTTCACAATTTTAATCATTTTACACTGGGCCAAAATGTCTCCTTCTACAATCTCATTACCGTCATTATCACAAGGAATCATTGTAACTCTATAACCCGTATTACCTAATCGTATGCTCCATTCATCTTTTCTATCACCTTTTAAATGTTCAAAATGAAACGGAGGATAATTAGCAACATCCATTAAAGACTCTGCATTACGTATGAAATTTTCTGCAGCTTCAAGTTTCTTTTTTACTTGCTCAGGATATCGCCACTTTTTCTTGTACTCAGGACAAAACTGTTTCTTTGCCGTTTCATTCTTATACAGTATTTGCATTCCCAAACTTAATTATTCCTCTCCTTTCATTTTTATTACCTTTTCAGTAACAGAATTATATCGCCATTTCAAATTTTTTTCAATACTTTTCATCTTATTTTTTGTTTTTTATTACCTTTTACGTAATAAAAAGAAATACGAACTTTCATGAATTATTGCTTAATCTCAAAAAAGTCCGTATATACACTACTTTTCGCTATTTATTTCTCTTTTCTAGACAATAAGCACACCGTCTCTACATGCACTGTTTCGCAAAATTGATCTACAGCAACCGCTTTCACAACTTCATATCCCCTTGCCTGGAACATCGCAAGATCTCTTGCCAAACTTGTCACCTTACAAGAAATATATACAATTGTATCTACTCCATAATCCAAAATCTTCGGAAGTGCCTTTGGGTGGATACCATCTCTTGGTGGATCTAATACAATTACATCTGGTTTTTCTTCTATATCATCAAGTACCTTGAATACATCACCTGCAATAAAGCGACAATTTTCCAAACCATTCCGTGCTGCATTCTCTTTTGCCGCCTCTACTGCTTCTTCGATAATCTCCACTCCGATTACTTCTTTTGCAACTGGTGCAAGTACCTGAGAAATCGTACCTGTTCCACTAAATAAGTCAAATACAGTCATATCGTGGATATCTCCGATATAATCTCTCACGATGGTATATAATACTTCTGCACCTCGAGAGTTAGGCTGGAAGAATGAAAATGGTGTGATTTTAAATTCCAGTCCAAGCAGGTTTTCATAGAAAAAATCTTGTCCATAGAGAACTTTCGTCTCATCACTTTGTACCACATCCGACAGCGAATCATTTAATATATGGAGAATTCCTACGATTTTACCTTCTAACTGTAATGTCAGCAATTGTTCTACTAATGGTGTAAGATCATAATCCTCCTGTGTTGTAGTTACGAGATTGATTAATATTTCTCCTGTTGTATCACCACGGCGAAGCAATAAATGACGCAAATATCCAATATGTTGCATTTTCTTATAATAGCTTGCACCTAAATTCTGGAAATATTCTAACACGCACATTAAAATCTTATTCATGTCCTGATGTACCAATTTGCAGTCTGATGCTGTTAATACATCATAAGTACTTCCTTTTTTATGAAGTCCCAGTGACAATGGTCCGTCCTTATATTCATCTCCAAATGAGAATTCCATCTTATTACGATAACCAAATTCTTTTGGGCTTGCCTTTACGCCTTCAAATGTAAATGTTTTTCCAGGTGCCATGGCCGATTCCAAAATTTCTCTGACCTGTTCCCCTTTCATCTGCATCTGATCTTCATAAGACATTGTCTGATACATGCATCCACCGCATGCCGGGAAAATGCTACAGACCGGAGTTCTTGTTTCTTTTTCTGATTTTTCTAAGACCTCCAGTAGCCTTCCTTCCGCATTACCGCTTTTAAATTTATTGACAATGAATTTCACTTTCTGTCCCGGAATTCCATTTTTTACAATTACATATCTGTCTTCTTCCGGCACGTATACTTTTCCTTTATTTGGAAATTCAACTTTTTCTATAATTCCTTCAAATATCTGTCCTTTTTTCATAACACTCTCTTTCTAGCAAAAAGAAACAGGGTGCGGTACCTTACCACCACATCCTGTCCTTATGTTTAGCCGTTACTGTTTACCTCTGATTTGATGTCTGATAACTTCAAATTCTTTCAAACTGATTAGATCTGATCCTCGTCACTGAAATAATCATCAAAATCATCATCGAAATCTTCGTCAAAATCTTCGAGATAATCCGGTGTAAAGAATCTGTATACTGCATAGGCAATACCTGCTACTGCTGCAACCGCACCGATAATTGCCAATGTCCAAAGGATTGCTTTACATGGTTTTTCTTCTTCCTTTTTGTTTAAAAGTTCTTTCAGTTTTGTCTCAGCAATTAACTCTTCTACTCTGTTCATATCTTACACGCCCTTTCCCTTTTCTTGGTAGAGTTCTTTTCTGATATTATAACACTATCATTTTCAGATTACTACTAAATTCATTGAAAAAATTCACAGAAAAACGAATAACTTTATTCTTCCTTTTTTAACTTTGCAAATGTAGCAAACATCTTCTTTACTCCGGCAGTATCAAATTCTACTGTCACTTCATAATCTCGTCCGCCTTCTACAATATCTTTTACAGTTCCTACACCAAATTTAATGTGTCTCACTCTGTCTCCAATTGTATAATCAAGGCCTTTTTCTTTTGTCACTGCAAATTGCTTTGCCCCCGTCATAAGAGGTGAAGCATATGTAGTAAATGGTTTTTGTGTAAATGCTTGTTTTGCCTGCTTAAATGCTGTTTGAACAGCAGAATCTTTTTCTTCTTTGACAGAAAACAGCTTCTCTTCTTTTTCGAGCAAATCTTCTGGTATTTCTTTCACAAATCTGGATAATCGATTATAATGTGTCTCTCCTCTCACCATACGCATTCTTGCACAGCTCAGCACAAGCTCTTGTTCTGCACGTGTGATTCCTACATAACACAAACGTCTTTCTTCTTCCAGATCTTCCGGATTATCGATACACATATAACTTGGAAATAATCCGTCTTCCATACCTGCCAGGTATACATTCGGAAATTCCAATCCTTTCGCACTATGCAATGTCATCAAAACAACATAATCCTGTTCTTCATCTAAATTATCAATATCTGCCACTAACGCTACTTCTTCTAAGAAGCCGCTTAATGAAACTTCTTTTTGCTCTGCTGCACAGACTTCCTCATAAGTTGCCACTTTATTAAGCAATTCATCAATATTTTCAATTCTGGCCTGTGCATCTTCCTTATCCTCTGCCTCAAGACTTTCTACATATGCTGTCATCTCAATAATCTCTTTTAACAGATCCGTTAAACTGATTTTTCCAAGTCTGCCTTTGAAATATTCAATCAACGCAACAAATGAATCTAGTTTTGCAGCACTTCTTCCAATCCCCGGAATCAGATCCAGACCTTGCAGTGCTTCATAAAATCCAATCCCTCTCATCTGGGCAGAATCCTGCACACGATTCACTGTTGTAAGACCAATCCCACGTTTCGGGACATTAATAATTCTTCGAACAGCCAAATCATCTCTCGCATTATCTATTGTCTTTAAATATGAAAGTAAATCCTTAATCTCGCGTCTTGCATAGAAATTCACCCCACCGATAATTTTATATGGAATATTGTTTGCCACAAATTTTTCCTCAAAAATACGAGACTGTGCATTTGTTCTATACAAGATTGCGTAATCATTATAATGATTTCCTTTTGTGCATCCACTTTTAATCTGATTTACAATAAATTCAGCTTCATCATATGCTGTATCAAACTCATGCAATTGGATTTTTTCCCCATCTCCTTTTTCCGTCCAAAGAGATTTATCTTTTCGTCCGTGATTATTGCGGATCACTGCATTCGCAGCGTTTAGTATATTACCTGTTGAGCGATAATTCTGTTCCAACTTTATTACTTTTGCATCCTTGAATTTTTCTTCGAAACTTAATATATTCTGTATATTAGCTCCTCTAAATTTATAAATGGACTGATCATCATCTCCTACTACACATAAGTTCTGATACTTCGCTGCTAAAAGACTGACAAATTTAAACTGTACTGTATTTGTATCCTGATATTCGTCCACCATAATATATCTGAATCGATTCTGATAATACTCCAAAACCTCTGCATCCTTCTGGAAAAGCTGTACTGTCTTCATCAGCAGGTCATCAAAATCTAATGCGTTATTCGCCTGCAGTTGTTTTTCATATTCCCAGTATACTTTTGCAATCATCTGTTTTGAAAAATCTCCGACTGCATTCACTTCATACTCTGCCGGCGTTACCATCTCATCCTTTGCTGATGAAATTGCTCCAAGAAATGTTCTCTCTTTAAATTTCTTTGTATCTATATTCAATTGCTTACATATATCACGCATCAATGTCTTCTGGTCATCACTGTCATATATTGTAAAATTCGTATCGTAGCCGATGCGATCGATATATCTTCTTAAAATCCTTACACAAGTGGAATGAAATGTACTAACCCATATACTTTCCGAACCAAATCCAACAAGATTGTCTACTCGTTCACGCATCTCTCCTGCCGCTTTGTTTGTAAATGTAATTGCCAGTATGTTCCAAGGATTTACACCCTTTTCTTCTATTAAATATGCAATTCTGTGAGTCAGCACTCTGGTCTTACCAGAACCGGCTCCTGCCAGAATTAAAAGTGGTCCTTCGGTATGATAAACAGCCTCTCTTTGCTGCTCATTCAACGTATCATATATGCTCATAAAACTCTCCCATCTTATCTTCATTTAACCCAAACTCTTACTTTTATTATCGAACGCATGTTCTTTATTGTCAACTAGAATTTCTACTTCTTTCGCACATCTCTCGGGGAACATCCGTATATCTCATGAAACATTCGGTTAAATAATTTGTAATTCGTAAATCCATTCTCTTCTGCAATCTCCAAAATTCCTTTTTGTGTATTGCAGATATCCTGGTAAATATGCATCAATCGCACCTGATTGACATATCTCAAAAAATTTACCCCCATATTTTGTTTAAAAAAACGACTAAAGTATTCTCTGCTCAAATAAAAATGTGACGCAATCTCTTCCAATGAAATCTGCTCTTTATAATGTAATTCTATATACTCTGTAATTTCTCCCAGACGTTCCAATATCGTATTGCGCTCTGAAGTTTGTACATGTTCTTCTCTTGTTGCAAAATGATTCAAAAGCTCAAAGAATACTTCCATCGCAATAGCCTGACTTTTCAACCGATATCCGACAGGATGCATCACGTACATCGGCGGCAAGCCTTTTAACATCTCACATATTTTTAAATATGCCTCTAACTGTTCTTTTTTTAATTTTTCCCGAGTACAGAAAAAACGATATTTTTCTATATCTGAAACATAGTTTTTCATACTGTTTCTTGAAAAATGAATTATCACCATCATTGACGCATTTGCTGCCTTAACTTCATGCATCTGGTTAGAATCCAGCACTACAAAATCTCCCGCAACAACCAGATAGTCTTTTCCATCTATCATGATCGACCCATTTCCATTTAATACGTATATAAGTTCTATTGCAGAATGCCAATGTACCGGATTATATTTCCCTTTTCCTGTATAATAATGAATCTGTACTCCCGTTCGTTCCAACTTGAATAATGGTTCATATATCATCCTTTATTGCTCCCTTTAAATCCCAGTTCTCTGTATATCTTTCAAACAGTATTATTATATTAACATATGACACATACATTTTCACGCTTAAAGTTCTTAAAATTCATACGAAATTCATTTTCAAAAATGCTTGCCATCTAGTTTTTAATACTATATAATAGCTATATTGAGGTGATAAAATGACAATAGATTCCAATGATATCTTAAACAGTATTTTAAATAGTATTTCACGCATTGATTATATCCACTCTACTGAGATTCCGAATATGAATCTGTACATGGATCAGGTTACTACTTTAATGGAAGAAGGACTTTCTTCTACCAAGCGTTATGATGACGACAAGATTTTAACAAAGACAATGATCAACAACTACACAAAAAATAATCTTCTGCCTCCACCGGATAAGAAGAAATATTCCAAAGAGCATGTCTTAGTATTGATTTTTATCTACTATTTTAAAAATATTCTTTCTATTAAAGATATTGAAACTTTATTAAAACCTATTACAGAAAAGTATTTTCATACTGATGAGAATTTATCTATGACAGACATTTATGAAGAAATCTGCTCTGTCCAGAAGTCACGAATCGATTCTCTGCAGGAAGAGTTAAAAACAGCTTTTGCTCGTTCTGAAGGTTCTTTTTCTAAAGTTCACGATGATGATAAAGAGCAGCTACAGCTATTTTCTCTACTGTGCGATCTCAGTTTTGATGTATATGTCAAAAAGCAAATCATCGAAAAATTGCTGGATGAAGTACATCCACAAGAATAAAAAGAAACGAGAACTGCTATGCACTGAACAGTTCTCGTTTCTTTTTCTGTCTTTAGTTTTCTTTTTTACTCTCAAGTCGTCTGAACACCATATCATATCCATCATTTCCATAATTCAATGACCGGTTCACTCGACTGATCGTAGCTGTAGAAGCACCTGTCTTTTCCGCAATCTCAAGATATGTCTTTTTCTCTCTCAGCATCTTCGCAACCTCGAATCTTTGTGAAAGAGACAACAACTCATTAATTGTGCAAATGTCTTCAAAAAATGTGTAGCATTCCTCTTTATCCTGCAAACTCAAAATTGCATCAAACAAATAGTCTACTGCCTCTGTTCTTATTTTTTTACTCATATGCCGTACTCCTTTGTTACTCAAAGACTATCTAATATTTTAACACATTAAATTCATAAAATCCACTGTTTTATCATAATAAAATTCTAAAGGTGCAAATATTTTAAATATTTTCTTTGAAATACAATTCTGCATTTCGACAATTAACCATACTTTTTTCACAATTTTTTCAAAATAACACCTATTTTAACGTTGTTCTTGCTTTCATAAAATGTTATAATGTTCATGTTGTAGAAAATTTATAAAAAATAAGGAGTATACATATGAAGTGTCCATTATGTGGAAAAGATGTTATATTACAGCAGAAACAAGTTGGAACCAATGAGAATGGTGAGCCAATTATGAATCAGTATGCGATTTGCAAAGACTGTAAAAAGCAGTGGAATTTAGATAAACAACGTGCAAAGAAAATGGCAGCTAAGAAAGCGGTTGAAGATGCAAAACAGGCTGAGCCTGCTCGCTCAGACGAAGAGAAAAAAGCTGTTAAAAAGTCTCGCCCTGTTAACGGAGAGGACGCACCTAGGAAACGTCGTCCTGTCAATGAAGACGGAACTCCTAAGAAACACCGCACGACTGACGGAGAAGCCACTCCTAAAAAGCGCCGTCCTGTCAACGAAGACGGAACTCCTAAGAAACGCCGCACAGCTGATGGAGAAGCCACTCCTAAAAAGCGCCGTCCTGTCAATGAAGACGGAACTCCTAAGAAGCGCCGTCCTGTCAATGAAGACGGAACTCCTAAGAAACGTCGCACGGCTGATGGAGAAGCTGCTCCTAAAAAGCGCCGTCCTATTGAAGAAGAGGCAGCTCTCTCTTCTGCTTCTGAAACTACAGAAGAGCAAAAATATAGTAATATTCCACCTCAGCATGTTCGTGCAAAACGAGAACATGCAATGCGCAAAGGTTACGAGGATATGCTTTCAACCGATCCATCCTACAAATCAAACAAGATTTCTAACACGGATGATCTTTCCGATTTGAAGCAGCGTACAATGAATGCATATGATGATATGAATGATGATGATGACTGGGATGATGAATACGAACCAAAAGCCAGATTCCGCGTCTTACGTGTTCTTTTAGGAATTCTCTCTATCGGAGGTTTTGGTTTCTGTGTTTATTCTGCACTAATGGCAGGTCTGGATGGTATTCTATCCGGTGATACAGCTTCTGCCGGTATGACTTATGCCATTCTTGCAGCATGTATGTTTGTATCTGCACTGTTATTATTAATTATGCAGAAGTCGAATTCTGTTTTTGCTTTCATTCTACCAATGATTTTATATCTTGGTGGCGGTGTATATGCATTTATGAAACGCCAAGGAGAAGCCAACCTTTTGTATTGTGCAATTGCAGGGCTTGTTCTTGCAGTAATTTTCTTGATTCTTACAATTGCATCGAGAGGAGATTCTGATGATTACGACCCGTCAGATGACTATGATGATCCATTTGAAGATGATTTTGATAATTAATTTCTAATACAAAAAATCCCATTAGCTATGTAGTTTTACAATTCCATAGTCAAATGGGATTTTTGTGTCTTTTATATATCTTTTCCCTTATTTTTCAATTTTTTTTGGTATTTTTTTCTCAAATTATATGGTATTTTCTGTCTTTTCATAGTATAATATATTTATCTTATGAAAAAGCAATATGGGAGGATACTCAATGAAACAAAATAATATGCTTGCTATGATTTTAGCTGGTGGACGCGGCAGTCGTCTTCATGATCTGACAAACAAAGTCGCTAAGCCGGCAGTATCTTATGGGGGAAAGTACCGAATCATTGACTTTCCACTTAGTAACTGTGCGAACAGTGGAATCGATACTGTAGGAGTGCTTACCCAGTATGAATCAATTCTTTTGAATAGTTATGTTGCTGCTGGAAGACGTTGGGGTCTGGATGCAAAAAACAGTGGTGTTTATGTACTTCCACCACGTGAGAAAGCAGATACTGATCTGGATGTTTATCGTGGAACTGCAGATGCCATTTCACAGAACATTGATTTTATTAACAATTATAATCCGGAATATGTTCTTATCCTTTCCGGAGACCACATTTATAAGATGAATTATGCAAAGATGTTGGATTATCATATCAAATCCAATGCTGATGCTACAATTGCCGTTATTGAAGTTCCAATGAAAGAAGCCAGCCGTTTTGGTATTATGAACGCTAACGAAGACGGACGTATTGTTGAATTCGAAGAGAAACCAGAACATCCAAAGAGCAACCTTGCTTCTATGGGAATTTATATTTTCAACTGGAAACTGCTTCGTAAGATGTTGCAGGCTGATATGAAGGATACTAATTCGAGCCATGACTTCGGTAAAGATATCATTCCGCAGATGCTTGCAGATGAAAAACGTCTCTTTGCATATAAATTTAAAGGCTACTGGAAAGATGTAGGTACAATTGATTCTTTATGGGAAGCTAATATGGACTTACTCGATCCTAAGAATGAATTAGATCTCAATGATCCTTCATGGAAAATTTATACAGAGGATTCTACTACTCTTCCTCATATTTTAGGACCAAATGCTAACATTAACAAAGCATTTATTACTCAGGGATGTGATGTCGATGGTGAGATTACAAACTCTGTATTATTTACGAGTGCAAAAGTAGCAACCGGTGCAAAAGTTATTGACAGTGTACTGATGCCTGGTGTTGTTGTTGAAGAAGGTGCCGTTGTAACCCGTGCCCTTGTCGCAGATGGTGTCCGCATTGGTAAAGATGCCGTTGTTGGAAGCGCAGACAGCGAAAATATTGAACTTGTAGCAAAACGCATAAAGGGGGCAGAATAATATGTGTGACGCATTAGGAATCATTAATTTCTCCAGAAGTCAGGTTCACGTAGAAGGACTTCAGGATTACCGTTCAATCGGAGCATTTTCTTTCTTAGGAAGATATAGAATGATTGATTTTCCACTTTCAAATATGACAAACAGTGGAATGGATCAAATCAAAGTATTTCTTAACAAACAACCACGTTCTTTAGTAGAACACCTTGGTACAGGCCGTCATTATAATATCAATTCAAAACGTGGACATCTTCATATACTATTTTCTGAAGGTGAACGAAAGAATTCATTGTATGACACTGATATTGCAACATATTTAGATAACTTATCTTACATAGAAGAAAGTCCTTTTGACTACGTGATCATTGCTCCTAGCCACATGATATTTAAGCAGGATTTTGATGAGCTTATGAATAAACATGTTGAATCCGGAGCAGATATCACATTGCTTTATCATACAGTAGATAATGCAAATGAGAGCTTTTTCAATTGTGATATTTTAAATTTGAATAAACAAAAAGGTGTCCTTTCTATTGAAAAGAATCGTGCGACCGCAAAGAACCGCAATATTTTCATGGATACTTATGTTATGAGAAAAGATTTGTTCATCGATTTACTTAAGAAAGGGGCATCACATTCTGCATTGTATACACTTCCTCAGGTAGTTAATCATGCTTGCCAGGACTTTGATGTACGTGGAATTTCACATCGTGGATACTTTGCCGCTGTTACTGACTTAAAGAGTTATTTCGATGCAAATCTCTCTTTACTGGATGCAAAAACAAGAAATCTTCTTTTCGAAGAGGATTGGCCAATTTATACAAGAACTAGTGATTCTTGCCCAACAAAATATTTAGAAACAGCCAGTGCCCGCTCTTCTATCATCTCAAACGGATGTACTATTGAAGGAGATATTGAAAACAGCATTATCGGACGTGGATGTAATATTAAGAAAGGGGCTGTATTAAAGAACTGTGTTGTACTTCCAAATGTAACAATCGGTGAAGATGTACATGCAGAAAATCTGATCATTGATAAGTACGCTAAACTGATTCATGCAAAAGAAGTAATTTGCACACCGGAACAGCCTGGATATATTAAGAGAAGCGATTGTATCTAACCATTATATTACATTTTTCTAAGACAAAAAGAGAAGCGATTAATTCCGCTTCTCTTTTTGTTCGTATTGATAGAAGAATTCACTGAGTCCATTTAATGTTTTAACAAGAACTCCTATCTCTTCTTCATTTAATTGTCTCATTACTGCATCTGTCATCTGCTCATGATATTCTGCATGATGATGATATGCTTTTCTTCCTTTTTCAGTCAGATAAATATTTACAACACGACGATCCTTCTCTCCTCGTTTTCGTTCAGTATATCCTTTATTTACAAGCCCGTTCATAGAAGTCGTCAAGGAACCAACTGTTACTTTTAACTTTGCCGCAATAGAGGACATATTTCCTCCGTCAAGTCCAACCGCCTCAATGATGTGCATATCATTATTGGTGATATCTTTATATTCTTCTGTAATAATTGCCTCTTCTTCCAGCTGCAATATCTCATTAAATAAATGTACAAGAACATCGTTTATTATCTTTCGGTTATCCACAGCGTTCTCTCCTGTCTTTTCTATTGTTTAAGACATATTTCTTTTAAACACTTCACTTTTGTTTTAATATGTCTTATCTTCTCCAATCCAATATAGTATAACACGTTGACAAGATTGAAACCACTATTTTTTAGATATTGCGAAATCGTTTATATCGGTGTTGAACCAATTCTTGTTTTGACAATGCTTTATATTTTTTCAGAAAACAATTTATTTTCTCATCCATGTTATCTTCAAGCTGCATCATATTTTCTCTGGTGAGCGGTTCTTCTTCTCGGATAACCTGTTCAATAATTCCGAGAGATTTTAAATCCTGTGCTGTCATCTTCATCACATCCGCCGCTTCTTTTGCTCGTTTACTGTCCTTCCACAAAATAGAAGCGAAGCCTTCCGGTGATAAAATAGAATAAATTGCATGCTCCATCATCCAAACTTCATCTGCGACTGCAAATGCAAGAGCTCCACCACTTCCGCCTTCACCGATTACAACAGATAATACCGGAACTTTCAATCCTGACAATTCATATAAGTTTCTGGCAATTGCTTCTCCTTGTCCATTTTCTTCCGCTTCAAGTCCACAGAACGCACCCGGTGTATCAACAAAACAAATTACCGGACGGTTAAATTTTTCAGCCTGTTTCATTAAACGAAGAGATTTTCTATATCCTTCCGGAGACACCATTCCAAAACGGTGTGCAATATTTTCTTTTGTGCCATGCCCTTTTTCCTGAACTAATATCGTTACCGGCTCTCCATGGAATTTTGCAACTCCTCCTATTACCGCCGGATCATCTCGATACAATCTGTCTCCATGCATTTCCACAAAATCTGAAAAAAGTAGTTGAATATAATCTTTTCCTGTCGGTCTGTTTTTATCTCTTGCAAGCTGCACATGATCCCATGCACTCATTTTATCCTGACATTCTAAGTCTTTTTCCGCTGCCGTTTGCATCTGTTCTTTATTTTTTACAAATTCAGTATTTTGTTCTGTTTTTGTTATATGCATATCTAAGATTTTTGATAAAGTAGAGCGCATTTCTTTTCTCTCTACGATTGCATCAATAAATCCATGCTCTAATAAAAACTCTGAACGTTGAAATCCTTCCGGCAGCTTTTGCCCAATTGTCTGCTCAATCACGCGCGGCCCGGCAAAACCAATCAAAGCACCTGGTTCTGCTAAAATAATATCTCCAAGCATTGCAAAGCTTGCTGTCACTCCACCCGTCGTAGGATCTGTCAGGACACTGATGTATAAAAGACCTTCATCACTATGCCGTTTTAATGCAGCTGAGGTCTTTGCCATCTGCATCAAAGATACAATCCCCTCTTGCATTCTGGCGCCTCCTGAACATGCAAAAATAATAATCGGAAGTTTTTCTTCTGTCGCTTTCTCAACCGCGCGTGTGATCTTTTCTCCCACAACTTCTCCCATACTCGCCATCATAAAACGACCGTCACATACAGCAACTACTGTAGGTATTCCGTTAATATTTAATTTACCTGTAACAACAGCCTCATCCAGGCCTGTTTTTTCTTTTAATTTATCCAGCTTTTCTTCATAGCCTTTAAACTGTAACGGATTTCTTGTCTGCAATCCTTTATCCCATTCCTCAAAACTATCCGGATCTGCAATCATTTGAATTCTACGATATGCATGCATACGGAAATAGTTCTGGCAATGTGGACAAATATAATTATTTTGCTTAACCTCTTCTACAAATACTGCGGTTTTACAAGCATTACATTTTTTCATCAAACCATCCGGTACTTCTGGTTTTCGTGCTGAAAATCTGGTTTTCTTCTCATTTACTGCATCATTTTTCACAGCAGTTCTTTTAAACATATGCTTAAATTTCATTGATATTTACTCCTGCAATTACATGCGTATTTAAAAATTCAATGTCAAAATTACCTGCCTGATAATCTGGATTTTGTAGTATCTCAAACTGATAATCGACATTTGTATCAATTCCCTCTATAATAACTTCGCCAAGAGCACTCTGCATTTTCGCAATGGCATCTTCTCTCGTTTTACCGCAGACAATTAACTTTGCCAGCATGGAATCATAATATGGTGAAATATGATAGCCACTGTAAATATCCGTATCTACACGAATCCCCTGACCTCCCGGTAAATGTAGCTCTGTAATCTGTCCCGGAGAAGGCCGAAAATGTTTCATTGGATTTTCTGCATTGATTCTGCATTCAATTGCATGTCCCTGGATTTTAACATCTTTCTGTGTGATTGAAAGTGGTTCTCCTGACGCGATTTTTATCTGTTCTTTGATGAGATCCAAGCCTGTCACACACTCTGTTACCGGATGTTCAACTTGTATACGAGTATTCATTTCCATAAAATAAAATTTTTCATTTTTCTCTAATAAGAATTCAATTGTTCCGGCATTTTCATAATGAGCCGCTTTCGCTGCTTTCACTGCTGCTTCTCCCATTTTCTTTCTTAATTCTTCAGAAACCGCTGCCGAAGGAGATTCTTCTATCATCTTCTGATGATTTCTTTGGATAGAACAATCACGCTCTCCAAGATGAATTACATTTCCTTTTGAATCAGCCAGAATCTGAAATTCAATGTGTCGCGGATGTTCTACAAAATGCTCTATATACATGGTTTCATCTGCAAATGCCATCTTTGCTTCCTTTTGTGCTGTCTGAAATGCTTTTGTAAATTCATTTTCTGAATATGCAACACGCATTCCTTTTCCGCCGCCTCCAAGAGCTGCTTTGATAATAACCGGATAACCGATTCTTTCTGCCTCTTTTAATCCTGTTTCCACATCCAGCACAGACTCATCTGTTCCCGGAATGACAGGCACACCTGCACGTGTCATTGTGTTTCTGGCTTCCTGCTTATTTCCAAGACATTGAATTACGGAAGAATTTGGCCCTACAAAGGTGATTCCACATTGTTCACACAACTGAGCAAATTTTGCATTTTCAGACAAAAATCCAAATCCAGGATGAATTGCATCTGCACCTGTCACCATCGCCGCACTGATAATACTTTCCATATTTAAATAACTCTCTGATGAAACACTCGGTCCTATACAGACTGCTTCATCTGCCAGCTGTGTATGGAGGCTTTCCTGATCTGCCTCTGAATAAACAGCTACAGACTCTATCCCCATTTCTCTGCATGCACGAATAATACGCACCGCGATTTCTCCTCTGTTGGCAATCAATAATTTCTGAATCATACTTCAACACCTTATCCAATCATAAATGTTAATTCTGCTTTTACTGCAACTTTTCCATCAACAGTCGCAATTGCTTCTCCAATACCTACCGGTCCTTTTTGTTTTATAATTTTTGTTTCCAGACGAAGCTTGTCTCCCGGAACGACCTTTCTTTTAAAACGGCATTTATCAATTCCTCCAAAGAACGCAATCTTCCCTTTATTTTCTTCCTGCGAAAGAATTGCAACTGCTCCGGTCTGCGCCAGTGCTTCTACGATCAAGACACCTGGCATTACCGGCTGCTGTGGAAAATGTCCTTTAAAAAAATCTTCACGAAATGTTACGCATTTATATCCGACAGCATATTCCCCCGGTACATAATCTTCAATATAATCCACTAATAAAAATGGATGTCGATGAGGAATGATTTCCTCAATCTGTTTTACATCTAAATGATTCATCTACATTTCCTCCATCTGCCATTCATCAAGACCTCTACTCAACGCAAAATAACGGCTGTCCATATTCTACCGCATCTCCATTTTCTACATAAATTTCGACTATTTTTCCATCAAAATCGCTTTCAATATCATTCATCAGCTTCATTGCCTCAACAATCGCAACGACCTGTCCTTTTTTTACCGTATCCCCAACACTTACAAATGCAGGTGCATCTTCGGCAGGGGCTGCATAGAATGTTCCAACCAGTGGAGATTTAATGATTTTTCCTTCTGGTTCTACTTTCTTCTCTTGCTGTCCTGTTGTTACTGTGTCGTCTTTTAAAATAATCGGTTCTACATTTTTTTCTGTTGTATTTGTCCCTAATACAACTTTTTTCCCTGCCTTCATTGAAATCTTTATGTCTCCATTTTCATAATGAAAAGAAGACAATTCTGAAGCAGAGACATGATCTATTAATTCTATAATCTGTTCAAAATCCATGTTTATCCCCTTACATATCACTCTGTATACACTATATGAAATGAATTTTTATGCTTCATATTTTTTAATCAATATACTTCCATTATGCCCGCCAAATCCAAGTGAATTACTCATTGCATATGTAATTTCCTGTTCTGCCGGTGCTCCAACCATATAATTCAAATCAAGTTCCTCATCCACTTCTTGAGTTCCGACTGTCTGGTGGATAAATCCGTCTAAAATAGATTTTACACAGACAATAAATTCTACTGCTCCTGCTGCTCCGAGCAGATGGCCAATCATAGACTTTGTAGAATTGATTTTTAAATTTGATGCTGCATCACCAAAAGCTACTTTCACTGCACGTGTTTCAAACAAATCATTATGGTGTGTACTTGTACCATGTGCATTGACGTATTCAATCTGTTCCGGCTTTACATCTGCCTCTTTCATTGCGTCCACCATAGCCCTTGCTGCACCGCTTCCATCTTCTGCCGGTGATGTAATGTGGAAAGCATCTGCTGTGGCACCGTATCCTACAACTTCTGCAAGAATTTGTGCACCTCTTGAAACTGCATGCTCTAATTCCTCCAGAACTACAATTCCTGCACCTTCGCCCATAACAAATCCGTCCCTGTCTTTATCAAATGGAATTGATGCTCTCATTGGATCATTGCTTTCTGACAATGCTGTCAGGCTGGTAAATCCAGCTACCCCAATTGGACAAATAGAACTTTCTGTTCCTCCTGCCAACATCACATCCGCATCGCCATACTGGATTGCACGAAATGCATCACCAATACAGTGCGTACCTGTCGCACATGCTGTTGCTACATTTGTACATTTTCCACGTGCACCTACAGCGATAGATACATTTCCTGCTGCCATATTTGTAATCATTTTAGGAACGATTAACGGGTCCACTCTAGATGGTCCTTTTGTCAGGATTTTCTCCACCCCGGCTTCTGCTGCCTGCAGGCTTCCCACTCCGGAGCCAACGATTACGCCGACACGAAACGGATCTTCTTTTTCCATATCAAGACCTGCATCTTTTACAGCTTCCATTGCTGCTACAACTGCATATTGCGAGAACAATTCCATTCTCTTTGCTGTTCTAAATCCAAGGATATCTTTTCCCGAAAAATCTTTTACTTCCGCAGCTATTTTTACTTTGTAATCTGTTGTATCAAATCGTGTGATTTCACTGATTCCAACATGTCCTGCTTTGATGCCACTCCAAAAAGATTCTACATCATTTCCAATTGGTGTAATCGCACCAAGCCCTGTTACTACTACTCTTCTTTTCATAATGCCTCCATCTATTGTTCGTACTCTTCTACATTGCCATTCCGCCATCTACACACAGCACTTGCCCTGTAATATATCCGGCTTCCTCAGATGCCAGAAATGCTACTGCTTTTGCTACGTCTTCCGGTCGTCCAAATGTTCCCATTGGAATCTGTGTCTTCGTTAATTCTTTTACTTTTTCAGAAAGTACCGCTGTCATATCTGTCTGAATAAATCCCGGCGCAATTGCATTGACTGTAATATGTCTGGATGCAAGCTCTTTTGCCGCAGATTTTGTCATGCCGATAATTCCTGCTTTTGATGCCGCATAATTTACCTGTCCTGCATTTCCGTGTAAAGCAACTACCGATGCAAGATTGATGATCCTTCCTGATTTCTGCTTCAACATTGGACGTGCCACATGATGAATACAGTGGAACGTTCCTTTCAGATTGATATCGACTACCTCAGAAAAATCAGCTTCGCTCATACGCATCAGCAGACCGTCTTTTGTAATTCCGGCATTATTTACAAGAATATCAATCCTTCCATAAGTTGATACAATATCCTCTATAAATGTCTTGCATGCCTCGAAATCAGCCACATTACACTGATAAATCACTCCATCTCCACCCTCATTTTGGATTGTTCTCAACGCTTCCTCTGCTTTTTCTTTTGAACCATTGTAATTTATAACAACAAAAATGCCCTGTCTTGCAAGTTCTAAGGCAATTGCTTTTCCTATTCCTCGGGATGCTCCTGTTACAATTGCAATTTTCTTTTCTGACATAGTCTGTAACCTCTCTATTTTCTACTACATTCTTGTACAACTTTCTCGATATCCTCTACCGTCTGTACATTGTATACTTTTACATTACGATTAATTTTTCTCATAAACCCTGCAAGTGTTTTGCCAGGTCCGATTTCTACAAAAGTATCCACACCTTCTGCTATCATCGCTTCTACACTTTGCTGCCATTTTACAGGTGATGAAATCTGTTTTGCCAGAAGACTTCTGATTTTCTGATGATCCTTTACAAATTCTGCTGTTACATTTGTAACGTACGGGATTTGTAATTCAGAAATTGTCACTTTTTCTAATACATCTGCAAGTTTCTCACCCGCTTCTTCAAGCATTGCTGAATGAAATGGTCCGCTTACATTTAACGGAACTACCCTTTTTGCCCCTGCTTCCTGCAATTTTTTGCTGGCTTCTTCTACGGATTCTTTTTTTCCTGTGATTACAATTTGTCCCGGACAGTTATAATTTGCTACACTAACATCCGAAATTGCGTCGACTACTTCATCAATTTCTTCTGCTGTCATACCAAGAACCGCTGCCATTGCTCCTTGCCCCGCCGGAACTGCCTGCTCCATAAGGATTCCTCGTTTTCTTACAGTCGTAATCGCATCTTTCACGCTGATTGCCCCAGCTGTTGCAATAGCACAATACTCTCCAAGACTTAACCCTGCCGAAATATCCGGTTCAATTCCTTTATTTCGTAATACATCTGCCATCGCCAGACAAGTAGTTACTAATGCAGGCTGCGAATACTCTGTCAGATCCAGCTTATCATTTTCCTCAAAGCAAAGTGCTTTTATATCCAGGTCAAGCCATTCGCATGCACTGTCAAATATTTCTTTTACGTTATCAAATGTTTCATAGAAATCTTTACCCATGCCCACTTTTTGTGCTCCCTGGCCTGGAAAAATAAATGCAAGTTTATTCATGGATTTTCGTTCCTTTCAATAAATATTCTGCCTCATTGTTTAACTTTTGGATAAGCTGTGCACAGGTCATTTTTTCTTTTACCATACCGGCACTCTGGCCTGCCATTACGCTTCCTGTCGTAACGTCTCCTTCAACAACAGCTTTTCTAAGACCACCCAGTGTCATTAATTCCAGTTCTTCAAAAGATGCTCCTGCTGCTTCTTTCTTTAAGTATTCTCTTGTCATCTGATTGCGAAGTGCACGCACCGGATGACCTGTTGTTCTTCCTGTAACCTTAGTATCGATGTCTTTTGCTTTCAGAATACGCTCTTTATAATTTTCATGAACCTGTGACTCTTCTGTAACAACAAAATGAGTTCCTACCTGAACAGCTTTCGCACCGAGCATAAATGCTGCCGCTACACCACGGCCGTCTGCTATTCCACCTGCTGCAATAACTGGAATGGAAACTGCATCTGCTACTTGTGGAACAAGCACCATCGTTGTAGATTCTCCGATATGACCTCCGGCTTCACAACCTTCACAAACAACAGCATCTGCTCCACATCGTTCCATACGAACTGCCTGCGCTACGGAAGCAACCACCGGAATTACCTTCACTCCGGCTGCTTTCCACATCTCCATATATTTTTCCGGATTTCCTGCACCTGTTGTAACAACCTGCACACCTTCTTCAACGATTACTTTTGCAACTTCATCGGCATTTGGATTGAGCAACATAATATTTACTCCAAATGGTTTATCTGTCAGTTTCTTTGCCTCTCTTACCTGCTCGCGTACCCAGTCTGCCGGTGCACTAGATGCACCGATAATGCCAAGTCCGCCTGCCTCAGATACTGCTGCGGCAAGGTGATATTCTGCCACCCATGCCATTCCGCCTTGAATGATTGGATATTCAATTCCAAGTAATTCGGTAACTTCCGTTTTCATATAATTAATTGCCTCCCGTATGTCTGCGCTCTTACCTTGCATCAATTAAATTTTCTATGCCTGCAATTTTTCTACTTCTTTTTCGATATCTCCAAGTGTCTTAATATTTTCTAATTCTTCTGTCTCGATTTTTACGTCGAACTCTTCTTCGATTGCCATTACCATTTCAAACAGATCAAGTGAATCTGCTTCCAAATCCTCTTTAAATCTTGTCTCTGCTGTCAATGAATCTACATCTACTCCTAATGAATCTGCTACGATTTCTTTAATTCTTTCCATCATGATTTTAATCTCCTTTTTATTTCCATTTTGTTTTAAATTTGATAGTCTTATTTATCTACTACCACTGGATCAGGCTTGCTCCATATGACAGCCCTGCTCCAAATCCTGCAAGAACAAGATAGGTTCCTCTTTTTAGTCTTCCGCTTCGATTCAACTCATCTAATAGAATCGGGATACTGGCCGATGACGTGTTTCCATATTCTTCCATATTTGTTGGAAAATATTTTATGTCCACTTTCATTCGTTTTGAAACAGATTGCACAATCCGCCTATTGGCCTGATGTAAGATAAATTGGGAAATATCCTCTACGTTTTTCTCTTCTTGTTTTAGCAGTTCTCCAATTGCCTCCGGTACTTTCGATACCGCAAATTTGAATACTTCACGTCCATCCATCTGGATAAATGTTTCTTCTGCACAAGGCTGACTTTCATATTGTTTTTGATTGCGGCAGTCAACCGTTAAAACTTCTCCATCACATCCTATAGACTGTGTATACTGTGCGTATCTTCCTTCTTCTGATGCCTCTAACACAACTGCACCGGCTCCATCACCAAACAAGATACATGTACCCCTGTCTTTCCAATTCACCAGATTTGATAAGCTCTCTGTACCAATTACCAAGACTTTAGAATAAATTCCCTGTTTGATGTAAGCTTGCGCGGTATTCAGCGCAAATAAGAATCCTGTACATGCTGCATTCAGATCAAAACACGTAGCGCGTTTTGCCTCTATCATTGCCTGTACTTCACATGATGTACTCGGCATAATCCTTCCGGGCGAAATCGTTGCAACCAAGATTAAGTCAATCTCTTGTGCTGAAACATTGGCATCTTCCAGTGCCCTCTTTGCTGCTTCTGCTGCCATATATGCAGTTGTTTCATTTTTTCCTGCTATGTGGCGTCTCGCCACACCAGTACGTTCCTGTATCCACTCATCACTGGTATCAACCAATTGAGTTAAGACTTGGTTATCCCACACTTCTTTTGGAATATAGGAACCTGTTCCGCTTATTCTTCCTACCATAGTCCTCTTCCTGTTGCCGGTCATAATCATCTGATTAGCTCATTTATTAGCAGCAACTTCTTTCCGTCATTTATTTTTGTTTTAAAATATTTTGACTATCAAATTATATCATTATAAAAGTATTTGTCAATATGTTTTTGTGATATTTATTAATTTTGGTAGTCGCTATCCGTGCGTCGCACGATAAATATAAAAAGTGCCTCACGATATCCGCACAAGTACTCTTAGCTCGATTCCGCTTCACTTCATCTCGTTATCCGTGCGTCGCACGATAAATTAAAAAGTATCTCAAAACATCCGCACAAGCACTCTTAGCTCGATTTCGCTTCGCTTCATCTCGCTATCCGTGCGTCGCACGATAAATATAAAAAAGAACCCTCGCTCACAAGTAAACTTGTGTCGAGGGTTCTTTTTTATATTTACCTTGCTTGTGCTAGACGCTTACATTCCAGCCTGAGCTGCAACTTCTGCTGCGAAGTCGTCAACTTTTTTCTCAAGACCTTCACCTGTCTCGAAACGAACGAATTTCTTAACTGTTACGTTAGCATTGTTCTCTTTAGCTACTTTTTCTACATATTTAGCAACTGACAGATCACTATCCTGAACGTATACCTGGTCAAGCAGGCAGATTTCTTTCATTTCTTTGTTAAGACGTCCAATGATCATCTTCTCAATGATGTTAGCTGGTTTCTCTGGATTCTCTTTCTGAGCCTGAGCAAGAAGGATTTCTTTCTCGTGGTTCATGAAGTCTTCAGATACCTCTGCACGTGATACATATTTTGGAGACATAGCTGCAACCTGCATTGCTACGTTTCTTAAGCAAGCTTTGATGTCATCGTTAATAACATCTGTATCAGCTTCAACTAAAACACCAATACGTCCGCCACCGTGGATATAAGATACTACACATCCGTCTGTTACAACTTTCTCAAATCTTCTGATGTTCAGATTTTCTCCGATTACAGCGATTTTCTCAACAAGAGCTTCTTTTACTGTCTTTGTTGTATCAGCTTCCCAAGCCTCAGCCATGAATGCATCCATATCTGCTGCATCTGAATCTGCTACCTGATTAGCTACTGCCTCAACAAATGCCTGGAAATCAGCATTCTTAGCAACGAAGTCTGTCTCAGAGTTAACTTCTACGATAGAAGCTACTTTATCATCTTTTACTACAGTTTTAACAATACCTTCTGCTGCAATTCTTCCTGCTTTTTTCTCAGCTTTAGCCTGTCCGTTCTTTCTCAGGTACTCTACTGCTGCATCCATATCACCATTTGTCTCACCAAGAGCTTTTTTGCAGTCCATCATTCCTGCACCTGTCATCTCTCTTAATTCTTTTACCATGCTTGCTGTAATTGCCATGATCTTATCCTCCATTTTTATACTTTTTAAGGAATACTAATTCTTTAGTTTCCATTATTACATATGTTTGTCCATATAGTAAACCCACTTTTGTAAATTTTTTCTATATGAAACAATTCGGGAATGAAAAAATGCTTCAGCCTGATTAATCAGGCTGAAGCATTCGAGTCATCTTACTCTTCTACAGCCTCTTCAGCTACTGCTTCCTCAGCATCTTCATAATATGCTTCTTCTGCTGCTCCCTGGTTTGCTTCGATAACTGCATCAGCCATCTTAGAAACGATCAGTTTTACAGCTCTGATTGCATCATCATTACCTGGAATAACGTAATCCAGTTCTTCTGGATCACAGTTTGTATCAGCGATACCGATCAATGGAATTCCCAATGTGTGTGCTTCCTGTACGCAGATTCTTTCTTTCTTAGGATCTACGATAAAGATAGCGTCTGGGATTCTCTTCATCTCTTTGATTCCGCCAAGGTTTTTCTCAAGTTTAGCCCACTCTTTTTTCAGCTCAATAACTTCTTTCTTTGGCAGTACATCGAATGTTCCGTCTTCTGACATTGTCTCGATGTCTTTGAGTCTCTTAATACGGCTCTGGATTGTCTTGAAGTTTGTAAGCATACCTCCAAGCCATCTCTCATTTACATAGTACATTCCACAACGCTCTGCTTCTGTTTTGATAGCATCCTGAGCCTGTTTCTTTGTTCCTACGAAAAGTACTGTACCACCATTAGCTGCGATATCAGCAATTGCCTGATATGCATCGTCAACCATTCCTACTGATTTCTGCAGGTCGATGATATAGATACCATTTCTCTCTGTGTAGATGTATGGAGCCATCTTAGGGTTCCATCTTCTTGTCTGATGTCCAAAATGAACACCTGCTTCTAAAAGCTGTTTCATTGAAATAACGCTCATGTTACTTTCCTCCATTTGGTTTTAGTCTTCCGCATGTTTATCTTTATTCCCCAAGACCATCTCACATTTCGTGAAATTAGGCACCAGAAAGGGCAATCCGCATGCGTGTTTTTTCGCAACGATAATAGTTTAGCATAAACACTTATGAATTGCAAGGCTTTTTTCACTTATTACTATTAGCTGATTTTTCAAGAAGAAATCCCTTAAAACACTCTGTGTTTCAAGGGATTTCTTCTTATTTTTAATCTTTTATCATTCGTATTTTATATAATTGGTTATCTTTAGTAACGAACGTAAATCATACCGCCCTGAACAGGTCCCACAATAACACCAACGCCTTCTGTTGCTGCATGGATCATCTGTCCTCCACCGATATAAATACCACAATGGTTTGCGTTAACGCAAACATCTCCTGGCTGTGGATCACTTACTTGTGTCCATCCAAGGAATGTATATGTAGTTCCGAGTCTTGTATAACTTCCTGTCAAACAATAGCTTACGAATCCGGAACAGTCAAACGCTCCCGGCGAACAAGCTCCCCATACATATGCGGCTCCAAGCTGGCTGTATGCACGGCTTACAACTGAACCTCCATCAACCGATGGTGCTGACGGTGCTGGTGCTGGTGTCGGTGCTGGTGTCGGTGCTGGTGCTGGTGTCGGTGCCGGTGTAACAGTTGTTGTTCCCCCTGTATTTGTTGTTCCGCTATTATTTGTAGTATTACTTGCAACGGTTGTGTTTGATGCTGCATTATTCTGTGCTGCTTTTTCTGCGGCTTTCTGCTCAGCTGCTGCCTTCTCAGCTGCTGCCTTCTCCAATGCAACTCTTGCTGCTTCTTGAATCATACTGTCCAGGTTACTAATCTCTGCACTCTTGCTTTCAATTGTTGTATTCAGTTCATCAGACTGTGCCTGATATTCACCTTCCAGATTCTGAAGCTTTGCCTGATCTTCTTCCAGACCACTCTTCAAGTCCGTTACCTGCTGTACTGTATTCTGATATTCTTGTAACTGTGCTCTGTCATATGAATGCACTTTCTGTACATATTCAGCCTGAGTCAAAACCTCCGCGATACTTCCTGATGAGAGGATGCGTTCCATTGCTGAACCATCACCTTCTTCATACATGTATTTAATACGGAGTTTCAAATCTTCATACTGCTGCTGTTCTTTCTGCTGAGCCGCTTCCAGATCAACTTCTGCCTGCGAAATCTGCTGACCTTTCTCAATCAACTGTGTCTCAAGATCATTCATCTTTGTCATCAATGAATTTAACTGATCCTGCAAAGAACTTACTTCACTCTGCTTTTCAGCTTTCTCTGCTTCCAATGAAGACTGTTCTTCACTCTTTGGTGCTGCAAATACCGGAGTAGCCACCATTGAACAAGATAAAACAACTGCCAGTATTAAGCCTTGTACCTTCTTAAACTTCATCTTACCACCTATTCCTTATTTTATACTTTTATTCCCCTTCAAAATTATAATCCACTGTTCTCCGAACTGTTTCCGTCAAACATTTTAATTCTGGGAATTTTTCAGTTTCTTTATCATACTTTAATAAGTATAATACATCAGTGTCGATTATGCAATAGTTTTTAACAATTCCGTAACATTTGTTTTAATTATTATTTTTCACTCTGCATTTTCTGCTGAACTACTTCCATTGCTTTGTCCAACTGATTATCAGCAGTCGGATCATTTTCGTCTGCCTGATATTCAACTTCTACATCCGGAGTTACGCCTTTCTTATTAATGCTGCGTCCATTCGGTGTAAAATACTCTGCAATTGTAATTTTCATAGCTGTTCCATCGCCAAGATCAAGAATCTGTTGTACAACTCCTTTTCCGTATGTTGTAACTCCGACAATGTCCCCAATTCCATAATCTTGTATTGCTCCTGAAAAGATTTCTGATGCACTTGCACTATATTGATTTACAAGCACTGCTAATGGTTTTGTAAACTCGTGACTTCCGTCAGATTTATACTCTTCAACATTTCCTGCTTTATCTTTCACAGATACGATTGTGCCTTTTGGAAGAAGCAATTTTAACATATCTGTTACAGTATCCAGATTTCCTCCTGGATTACTTCTCAGGTCAATAATCAAGCCTTTCATTCCCTGACCGTCCAGATCATTCAAGGCAGTCTCAAACTGCGAAAGTGTTACTTCGTCAAATTCACTGACTGCAATATAACCAACCTGATTCTCTTTCATTTCATACACAACTGTCGGAGTTTCAAGTTGTTTTCTTGTTGCCTTAAGTTCCAGTTGTTGTCCATCACGCACAACATGAAGTGTTACATCTGTACCTTCTTCTCCTCGGATCCAGCTCACCACCTCATCGAGGGACTGGTCGGATATTGTATGGTCATCTACTTGGTAAATCACATCTCCTTCTTTTAATCCGGCCTCTTCTGCAGGTGAATCTTTATATACTTTAGAAATCACAACTTCATTACTGGTTGTATTCTGCAACAAAGCTGCTCCGATACCCGTATACGTTCCACTTACACTTTCCTGTAAAGCATCTGTTTCTTCTTCATTGTAATACACTGTATATTTATCACCCAAGGCATTTACATATCCTGCATAAATCCCCTGTTCCAAAGCATCCTGGTCAATCTCATCTTCATACAAATAATATTTATCAATAATTGCCTGTATTATCTGCAGTTTATTTTCTACCTGTTTTTTCTCTGATGAGGAAAATATATGTATACCTGATACAATTGCCGTACAAAAAATTCCGACTCCCACAGCCAAACATAACGTAACTGCCGCTCCGCAAAGAACGCCTTTCCAGAATTTTTTCTTTTCTCGCTTTTGTTCTTGTTCAATCTTTTCTTCTAGTTCTGTTTTTTCCTCTAATGGATTCATTATTCATACACCTCATTACAGATAATTCTGTGGATTTACTGCTGAACCATTCAATTCCACCTGAAAATGCAAATGAGCTCCAAATGAATTACCTGTGTTTCCTACATATCCAATCTGTTGTCCTGCTGATACTGTCTGTCCCGCTGATACGCATAATGCAGAGTGATGCATATATTTTGTAACAAGACCATTTCCATGATTGATAACAACCCAGTTTCCTGCACTATTGCTCCATCCTGCAATCACTACAGTTCCCGATGCTGCTGCATATGTCGGTGTTCCCTCGCCTGCCGCAAGATCAAGTCCCTTGTGAAAAGCTCCATCAAAATCACGATAGCCGAAAGTACTTGATACATATGCACCCGGGCACGGATTTACAAATTGACCATTTCCCACCACTGTATTACTTGAACTTGGTGGAACATAAGTACTTCCGCCACTATTTGAATTACTATTTGTACTCTGAGCCGGTTTTTGTGCAGCAGCTGCGGCTGCTGCTGCGGCGGCTGCTTCTTCCTGTTTTCTCTTTTCTTCTTCTGCCTGAGCAATCAACGCTTTCAACGTAGAAGCGTTCTCTCCAATCTGCTTTTCCAAATCTGCAAGCTCCACATTTGTATTATCCAGCATTGTCTGAACTTCTTCTTGCTTACTGATCAACTCATTCTGTAATACTTCCAACTCTGAATATTCTGTCTGTAATGCTGCTTCTTTTTCTTCAACATCTTTTACGATTGTCTGAAACTGATTTAGCATATCCCTGTCATAATTTGAAATTTGTGAAATGTATTCTGCTTTATTTAAAAAATCCCCAATATTCTCACTTTCAATCAAAATTTCAATTAACTGTGTATTGCCATTCTCATACATGAATTTAATGCGTTTTTTCATGCTATCATACTGATTATTTTCGTCAACCTTAGCATTTACCAGTTCCGTCTCCGCTGTCTCAATTTCTGACTGTTTAGCTGTCAGTTTTTCCTGTGCTTTTTCCATGTCTTCTACAATTCCAGACAGCTGTTCCGTGAGAGAATTCTTTTCTGCCTCTGTAGAGTTTTTTTGTGACTGTAGCTGGTCTGCTTTCTTCTGTGCCTCTTCAATGGTTGTCGCATGTACATTCACAGTCATCCCCATACTCATAGTCAGTGCCAAGGCCCCACTAATTACGCGCTTTGTTTTTCTTTTCATATTTTCACCCATATTATTAGTGTACGATACCTATGGCATCGTACACCTTCATAAACTCTATGTAACTTTTATCAAACTTTCAAATGCTTACGCACTGTGAAATAACTTCCGATAAATCCAATTCCTACTCCTAAAAGTAATCCGATTGGCAATAAGTAACGATATACTGTTGTTACCGGAAGGAATTCGATAATATTATTTAAAATTGCAAATTTAACTAAAATATATGAAACCGCTTTTCCATACAGTACGTATAATATTCCTAATGGAATAACAGCTCCGATAATTCCCATGATAAGACCTTCAATTACAAATGGAGAACGAACTACGAAGTCCTTTGCTCCGATATATTTCATAATTGCAATCTCTTCTTTACGAACTGTAATACCCATTGAAACTGTATTGCTGATCAGGAAAATAGAAACTCCAAATAAAATCAGGATAATCGCAATAGATATATATGCCACCAACACATTCACACTGGAAAGTGTATTTGCAACAACATCTGACTTATTTACCTTACGAACTCCATCCAGACCTTTTGCAAAGTCAACCAGCTCTTTCTGTGTTGCTGCAAGTGATTTACTTTTTGCAATTAAATCTTGTCCTTTATCATCTACCGTTTTCATATATACTTCGTAGTTATCTGAACCTGCAAGCGGGTTATCATTTTTAAATCCATCTGCCAGTTCCTTATTATCTGCAAAGTATTCATCTTTAAACTTATCCCATGCATCGTCTGCCGACACATATTGCACTTCAAGAACATCATCCCTGCTCTCAAGCTGTTTACCAATATTACTAATCTGATCCTCTGTTGCATCTTCGTTAAAGAAAACTGTGATTACTACACCTTCTTCAGCTGTTTTAATAATATACTGAAAATTCAGCAAAATTGATGCAAATAATCCAAAAAGGAAGATACATGCCGACATTGTTGCGATAGCGGCAATTGAAAACATCTTGTTTCTTCCGATATTCTTCACACCTTGTTTTCCAACATATCCTAATGTACTAATCCTCATCTATATACCCACCTTTTTGTTCATCACTTACGATCACACCTTGTTTCATTGTGATAACTCGCTCGTTCATCTCGTTTACGATTTCCTGGTTATGTGTAACAACAAGTACTGTTGTTCCACGCTCGTTAGCCTCTTTCAGCAAACTCATAATCTCCCATGAGTTTGTCGGATCCAGGTTACCAGTCGGCTCGTCCGCTAACAAAATTGCAGGTTCATTTACAATTGCTCTTGCAATCGCAACTCTCTGCTGTTCTCCACCTGACAGTTCTTTTGGATAGGATTTGTATTTCTGTGCAAGACCTACCAGTGATAATGCAGCCGGTACTTTTCTCTTAATCACTCGTGTCGGTGTCTCAGTAACTCGCAATGCAAAGGCAATATTCTCGTAGATATTACGATCCTTTAACAAACGGAAATCCTGAAAGACAACTCCAAGTCCTCTTCTGTATTTTGCAATGTTACGATGTTTCATACGATTCAGATTCTGTCCGTTAACAATAATTGTACCGTTGGTTGGATCAAGTTCTTTCATGATCAGACGAATCAGTGTTGATTTTCCTGAACCGCTGTCTCCTACAATGAAAACGAACTCGCCACGTTCGATCTTAACAGATACACCATTAAGAGCTGCATTTCCCTTCGTGTACTCTTTCGTTACATTCTTTAATTCAATCATATGCTCCTCCTAATTATTTCTACTCCTTTGTATTCCCCAATACATTTAATACTCTAATGTTTCCATATATTTCATATACTTCACTACCATCAGCGCAATCTTAAATGTGATTGCATCTTCAAAGACACGCAAATCCAGACCGGTACTTTTCTGAAGCTTGTCCAGACGATATACCAATGTATTTCTATGGATATACAATTGTCGAGATGTCTCTGACACATTCAGGCTGTTCTCAAAGAACTTATTGATCGTAGCCAATGTTTCTTCGTCAAATTCATCCGGTGATTTCCCCTCAAAAATTTCTTTGATAAACATCTTGCAAAGTGGAAGTGGTAACTGATAGATCAAACGGCCGATTCCAAGTGTACTGTATGCAACAATATCTTTCTCATCAAAGAATATCTTACCGACATCCAATGCCATCTTAGCCTCTTTGTAAGACTTAGATACTTCTTTGATGTCATTCACAACAGTACCATATGCAATATGGATATGTTCATCTCCCGTATCCTCTTTCAGAATACTCAACATATCTTTTGCCATCTTATCCATCTCTTTACTTCCATCTTTTTCAGACAGTTCTTTCACGACAATAATATTCTTTTCATCTACAGCTGTGATGAAGTCTCTAGATTTTCCTCCTAAAAGGCTTCTGACATTATCCAATGCCGCACTGTCTTTTTCTCTCGATGTTTCAATAATAAAGATAACACGTTTTGCATCTGTGTCAATATGTAATTTTTTGGCGCGGTTATAAATATCCACCAATAACAGGTTATCCAAGAGCAGATTTTTTATAAAATTATCCTTGTCAAAACGCTCTTTGTAAGCGATTAATAAATTCTGAATTTGGAAGGCGGCAATCTTTCCAACCATGTATACATCTTCATTCTCTCCATCTGCAAGAAGAATGTATTCTAACTGCTGCTCATCAAATATCTTAAAAAATTGGCATCCTTGAATTTCCTGGCTATCTGCAGGTGATTCCCCGAACGACAGTACCACATCTTCATAGTTATGCCCGTTGTCTGATGTAGTAGCCAAAACTTTGCCCTCCACATCAAACACACAAAAATCAATTCTGGAAATTCCTTTTAATCCTTCAATTGTATTTAGAAGTATTTGATTTGTTATCATCTTTTTTTCCTCCACTGGCTCATTCAAATTCATGTGCAGTTTTCACAAACTTTTTTCTAGTCATTCGCACTCTGTAAGTCTATATATTTTATATACTAATGCAAAACTGCAAAAAAATAAAGACAAAATCCTTATTTTTTATGCATTTCCTCATATTTATTTACAATTTTTTAATTTTTTCAACCTATACAGAGTTCACAAATCAGCCTTTCTGTGTTTTTCCTACTTGATAGCGAAATAATCTTTTCAGAATGAAATATTTGAATTTCCCACTTGCCTTTTCCTCTTTTTTTTGTTGGTTCAACAAGAAAGTGCATCCAAACCATACTCTTGCGTTTAAAAGTGCTTTACTCTCTGCAATAAATTTTTCCTGCCATGGATAAGATAATCCCGATAATATGCAGTCCGGCTCTACACCATTAATCATATTAATCACTGCTTCTTTACTTCCACTTTGAGCCGAGATTACTGCTTCTCCAACAAATTGTATTCCTTTTCGGTAAGTTTCGATTCGTTCTTTTAATAATTTGCTCGCTTTTTCATCTTCTGTAAGCAAAAAAACTTTCTTTTTATTTTTCACTAAATACCTAAAAAACAATCTGACGAATGTGTTATTCTCCAAATCCTGTATTGCATTCTGATCCGTCACCTCTGCGCTTTCTAAAATTTCACGCTCTGACGGAAGTAATAAATCGACAGACTGTAATGCTTGTTTCCATTCAGCATCATCTTGTCCTTTTAACAATACTTCCATTGGAATAAGTTCAATTGTACTGACACTTTCCCCTCCCATATACCGCATCACTTGCCTCATTGCCTTTTTTGCAGTCAGCAGGTTCAGTTCAATGTCAAAAACATTTATCTTTTCTTCCATTTTCCCACCTATTTTTTCAAGTCAAACGCATGTGATTCCTCACAAAGCGATTATCTCAGTCGTACAATTGTACCAAAAACACTTTCCAATTTCAACTATTTTTATCAATTTTATCTCTTCAACGCAATATATTCATAGTTTTTTCATTTGATTTTCTTCAATTTTTCACATTTTCTTTTTACTTTTTATTTTCGTTCTTTTGCTTTTCTTCCCTTCTTCGCTTCGTGATCAAGCCACCAATTCTGCCTGTTTCTTTAGATGATAATGATTTCCATCCTGATTCCATTACTTTGTCTAGAAGGCCTAATTCTTCAGCAATTTCGTATTTCAGTTTTTCATCTTCTTCTAAGCATTTTAGATCTATCGTTTCTTTTTTCATCATGGATACCCCTTTCTTTTTTTCAGAGTATACCCATAAATGCAAAAAGACATTCTACATGAATGCCTTTTCTCATGATTCTATATTCTTTCTAGAAAGCAGACGGCTCATCTGGAATGATCACAGCTGCAATAAAATACGCTAATACACCTGTTCCGAAACTGCATGCAGCCAGAAGCACCATTCCTAATCGAACCAATGTTGGGTCGATATTAAAGTATTCTCCTACACCTCCACATACACCACATAACATTCTGCTTTCTTTTGATCGATATAATTTTTTCATGATATGTTCTCCTCTTCATATTATATTTGTATAAATCACTTGCTACTTTTGAAATTTCACCTGAACCTGACCGATTCCACATTCTATATATAATTCTTTTTTTGCTCCATCACGAGAAATCTCTGTACCTGAACCAATCCCACCACATGACCTGCCTCCTACAGTAACTTCTCCCAGAGAGCTTTCCACTTGGTACTTATATTCGTCCTCTCTTCCTTTTGCCTGATAAATGATACTTCCGACTCCACATTCAACTTCTGTTGATTCTGCTTCGCCTGCAATCTGCATTTCTCCTGCTCCACACTGAAATTCTGCACAATTTGAAACAAATTGTTCTATCTTTGCCTGACCGGCTCCTACTTCTACCTTTAATTCTTCAACTTGTATCTGACTGATATATAAGCTTCCAGCTCCCACCGAAATATCTGCTTCTTGTAATGAACGAGATGGAACTTTTATTCTTATCGTTGCCTTTGTATTATCTGACAATAATTTCTTAATTCTTTTTGAATCTCCCAATTCTATCTCTAATGAAGACTCGTCTGTCGTATAAGAGATTTCATTTAAAACATTGTCCGGAATATCAACCGTTTCTACTGTCAAATATCTGCCATCATACTCTTCGAGCTGTACATTCACCTGCGATACATCTACGTCCAGCTCTTTTATTCCATAAAATGTCTGCTGTTCTTCTCCTTTTATTTCCAAGTCATTTTCCGCTTCAAAGGTTATATAATCAAAATCCCTATCTTTTACAATACTTCTAAAAAATGAACCGCCTAATATCACACCGACAATACAACAAATCACTCCGATTGCAGCAAGGCTGCCACAAATCGCCCAGAATATCTTCCATTGCTTTTTCATACATTACCCACCGCCTTTCCTCGATAAAATGGCCATCTGCAAATATTAACAAAAATTCGAAATATTGCTGGATACATAACCATACACAATCTTACAGTTGCAACCGTTGCCACCAGACCAAGTGCCAACATAATCAATCCGACACCAACCATTATCATCGCCGATGGGAATCCAACTGCTGCCACGATTCCAAGTACAGCTACTGCGATTCCGGCTATTCCAATCCCCACTGATGCGACCACCAGACCTGCAAAGACTGCAAATGCCGCTATCACAAGTCCCAATACAGCAGCTACAATTCCTATTCCAACCGGAACCACAACCGGTGCACCAACCAGGATAATTGCAATGATCAAGATGATTTTTAATGTCTTGCTCGTCCATGGTTTCTGCCCTTGTCCCATGTTATTATAAGAACTATGATAATCCTGCTCTCCAAAAGCTTCATTATATGAATAGGTGTCCCCTTCTTTTGTCCGCGGGCTTCTTGCGGCAGGTGTTGCTTTTTCCTCAAATCGTTCATCCTGAAATCCAGATTCTGTAAATTCACCATTCTGTTCACTTCCTGGTTCCAGATTCAGACATATAGTTGAGGCAACCTTCTGCGGAGTACCTAGTTCCTCTATTACCTGCTGCTCATTCTCAGCTCCTGCATCATCAAAATAATCTTCATAATATTGCAGTGCTTCTACTCTTTCTTCTTCTGATATTCCTATGAGCAGTTGGCTTAATTCTTCCATAAATTGTTTGCGGTTCATACTCCCACACCCCCTTCAAATATATCCTGTATCTTGCTAGAATAGTTCTTCCATTCAATTTTATATAAATTAAGCTGTGCCATTCCCTTTTCCGTTACTTTATAATAACGTCGGTTTCTTCCGTCATAACTCTTATCGTATACTTCCAGACATTCATCTTTCTGCAGTCTCCTGAGCACCGGATATAAAGTAGATTCCGATACATCAATTGCTTTACGTACATCCTGTGTAATCTTATAACCATAAGTACCCTCAGTTTCTCTTGACACAACAGCAAGAACAATCGCGTCCAATAAGGCAGCACCTGTGTTAAATACCATTCCATCACCTCATTTATGTATCATATTATTCTATTTGTAATATTATTTCTTTTCCAATATTATATGTCATATAATATTGTTTGTCAACTAGGTTTGTTAATAAGAAAACTCTTCCTATTCAAGAATGCCTCTGCATTCTTGCTGCGAGATGCGCAGAAGAAGTATGTCATGCAATCCTGCCGGAGGCTATATCAGATGAGGGATTGACTCCCACCACTGATACTGATTTGTTACTCGCCACCTACAGAGGTGGGAGTCATCTCACATCTGATATATAAAAAGAGAGCAACCTCCACCAAGAATATTCTTAACAGAAATTGCTCTCTTCTATATACAGGATGTCCCTGTCACTTCATTTTATTTTGTCAAAAGCATCATAATCTCATTGCTTCTCTGTACAAATGCTGTCATCTCTTCCGGATTTAATGGCTTATGAGCCAGCATTGCCAGGTCATAGAGCTGTTTACAAATAATTGATACATTTTTGCTTCTCTTATGCTCTACAACAAATTTAACCAATGGATGATTTGCATTTAAAATCAGTGTTGCCTGTGTTCCAAACATACTTGGATCCATGCCACTCATTCCATACATCTTCATCATCTCTGCCATACGTCTGGATTCTTCTGACAGTACAGCCATCGATGCCACATTATCATCTTTGAGTTTTTCTACTTTAACATCCAGCTTATCATTTCCAAGCTCTTTACGGAAAATCTCTACGATACTGTCCGATGTCTTCTGGAATTCTTCTTTCTCATCTTCAGATACTTCATCTTTCAAAGACTCATGTACATCGGCATCAATTCTCATAAATTTCACATCTTCATGTTTCTGCTCCAGATAAGTAATGAATGCAGAATCAATATTATGTGTCAGCAGAATCGCATCCTGTCCCTGTTCTTTAAACATGTTGATATACTGGCTCTGCTGTTGTTCGTCTGTTACATAATAAACAGTAGTTTTTTCTTTTTCAGCCTGTTCAGAATTCTCTGCTGCGTCAGTTCCTTCTGTTGTCTCAGTCTTTGTCTCTTCAGTTTCAGCATCTTCTTTTTTATTTGCCTTAATGCAATCTTCCAAAGTCAGATATTTGTGTTCCAAGTCTTTGTAAAGAATGGAATCTTTTACTTTACTACCGAATTTTTCATCTTTTAAGCATCCAAACTTGATGAATGGGCTGATATCATCCCAGTATTTCTCATAATTTTCTCTGTCAGTCTTGAACATTCCGTTCAGCTTATCTGCAACCTTCTTAGAAATGTAATCTGCGACTTTATTTACAAATCCGTCATTCTGCAGTGCACTACGCGATACGTTCAATGGTAAATCAGGACAATCAATCACACCCTTCAATACCATTAAGAATTCAGGAATCACTTCTTTAATATTGTCTGCGATAAAGACCTGATTGTTATACAATTTGATCTTTCCTTCAATTGAGTCATACTCTGTATTAATCTTAGGGAAATACAAAATTCCTTTTAAGTTAAATGGATAATCCATATTCAAATGAATCCAGAATAATGGTTCTTTGTAATCCATAAATACTTTTCTATAGAAATCAATGTAATCTTCTTTTGTACATTCGCTTGGATTCTTTGTCCACAATGGGTGAATATCACTGATTGAAACAGGACGTTTTACAATTTTTGCTTTCTGTTTTGCTTCGCCCTCTTCCCCTTCTTTCGGCTCTTCTGTGATATGCTCAACTACTTCATCTGTGTCCAGAACATCCGCCTCATCGATTGTCTCGTACTCCGGTTCTGCATTCGCTTTGCTTAAAAAAATTTCTACCGGCATAAATGAACAGTATTTCTCCAACACTTCTCTTACACGATATTCATTCGCAAATTCAAGACAATCTTCATTCAAAAACAGTGTGATCTCTGTTCCGACTTCCTGCTTATTTCCATCCTGCATCTCGTACTCTGTACCGCCTTCGCTTACCCAGTGTACAGCAGTTGCATCATTCTGATAAGAAAGTGTATCGATATGTACCTCATCTGCAACCATGAATGCTGAATAGAATCCCAGACCAAAATGTCCGATCATCTCATCTTCTGTTGTTTTATCCTTATATTTCTCAAGGAATTGTGTAGCACCAGAAAATGCAATCTGTGTAATATATTTTTCAACTTCCTCAGCTGTCATACCAAGACCATTGTCAATAAATTTTAATGTTTTCTCTTCTGGATTTACAATCACTTGAATTTTTGCTTTATAATTATCTGGAAGTTCATATTCTCCCATCATATCAAGCTTTTTCAATTTTGTGATTGCATCGCATCCGTTCGACACAAGCTCACGCACAAAGATATCGTGATCTGAATATACCCATTTCTTTATAATCGGGAAAATATTTTCGCTGTCAATTGATAAACTACCTTTCTTCATTGTCATAGTAAACACTCCTCTTTTATAAATCATTTTACTGTTAATCTGAAGTTAATTGGATGATACCATCTGCAATTCTTCTGTAAGCAGTATCATTTTTACCATCTAAAGAGTATTCTAATACGAGAATGACCAAAAGTCAACAACTTTTTAGCACTCAATTCAAACGAGTGCTAACATTTTCTATATTCAATTAATTCACACTATATTAACGGAACATATCCAGATTCGGTTTCTGGGAATCATCTGATTTATCAGACGGTTGTTCCGGTTTAAGACCTGTATCCATTCTCTGGATCATTGTGAACATCACTGCTGCCACAAATGTACATATAACAACGGTAACGCCAAGTATCTCCGGGCTTTTTGCAAAACCATTAAAGATTCCCGTGTTCGTTCCTATTACTGCCGTCAAATTGGCAATCATATGTGTAAACACCGGTGCTTTAAATGAACCATATTTATCATAAACATACGCTAAAACCAATCCCAACACAAGTGCATTTACCATCTGTATTGCATTGCTGTGCATAAACGAGAACAAAATGGCGGAAAACATTGCCGCCCTCAAAAATGGAGTTTTTGTCCGCATTCTTTTATAAATAATCCCACGGAATAACAATTCCTCCATAATTGGCACCAGAATACTCAATCCGACAATCTGAAGCCAAAATTTCGAATTATAAAATATTGCCGACGTATTTTGAAAACTACTATTTCCTGACACTAATTGCACCATATAAGATAAACAACTCACGCCAATATTATATGCAACTGCAAACACTAACAAAAATATATATTTAGACCAGGTTGCTTTCTCTGGCATCTGTGCATTTTCTTCTTTTTCTCGTTTACGATCTTTAAAATAGAAAACAGAGCAGGCAAAAATGGAACAGATTGCTTTTACACACTGTATCTCAAGTGCATATTTTAATTCTAACTTCATGGCAAGTAATGAACACTGTTGCATTGCCATTGTCATAGCATCTGCACTCCCTGTATCAATTCCACTTATCACCTTCGCAAATTCATCTACATTTCCTATTACCAGTACACACGCTGTCCCGATACTAACACAGATTCCTACAATCCAGTAAACAAACAGTGGGCCAAATACGTACCAAAACGGATTTTTTATCGGCTTATTATTCATTTCTCAAAGCCTCTCCTTTCTCTTGTATCCACCCTCTCAAGCTCTCTTCATCTCCAAATAGTGAACCTTGCACCATCTCTGGTTTTCCGCCGCCTCTTCCTCGAAACTGCGAATTCAGTTCTTTTACCAATAATCTCATATCCAATGTTTTGCTTCCAATCACATAGCGATATGACAACATTCCTTCTTCTGATGTTTCCGGCTGTCTGTTAAACACAGCACAAATATCATGTTGTTTTTCTAATACCTGATTCATTAAAAATCGTGGTCCTTCCCCATCCAGACCTTCTTCGAATAAACAGACTATCTTCTGAGTCGGATCTACTTCTTTCACTTTGTACTCCAACAACATTTTTTTCTGTCTGTCCAACTCTTGTTTTAATGCGTTATTTTCTTCTTTTAAACGTTCCACTGCCTCGGCCGTTTCATTCTCTTTTGCACAGAGACTTGCAGATATCTGCCTTGTTGCTGATAATTTTTTCCTATAATCGCAAAGTGCCCGAAAACCACAGAGCATCGTAATTCTCACGCCGCCTTTATAACGCTGTGCATTTGTCAGTTTAATCTGTCCGATCTCTCCTGTTGTTTTTACATGTGGTGCACAACATGCACATACATCATATCCTGGTATCGTCACAATCCTAATCTGACCTTCAATTTCAATTTTACTTCGATAAGCAATATTTTCTAATTCTTCTTTTGATGGATATGTAACCTGTACTTCCAGATTTTTTACAACTGCTTCATTCGCTTTCCACTCAATTTCCGCCAGTTCCTCTTTTGAAATTTCCCCATCAAAATCCATCGTACAGGAATCATCTCCCAAATGAAATCCTACATTGTTATATCCAAATCTTGCATGCACAAGCCCGGATATAATATGTTCTCCTGTATGTTGCTGCATCTTTTCAAAACGTTCCTGCCAGTCAATTTTTCCTTCCACAACATCTCCCGCTTCAAACGGATGCGAAGTATAATGCCACACATCGCCTTGCTTTTCCTGAACATCATGCACTTCATATTCATTCAAAGTTCCATGGTCAGCATATTGTCCTCCGCCTTCCGGGAAAAATGCCGTGCGATCCAAACGGATTTTATAATTTTCTCCATCCTTGCAACACTCTTGTACAATTGCCTGAAACATCTGCATATGACTGTCTTTGTAAAATAATTTTTCCGTCATTCTTTTCTCCATTTCACAACAGCCCTTCCCATATATAGGAAAGGGCTGTTATTTGTTGTTTATAGAATTCGTTTATACAAACATTTTCTTCTTATTGTTTACATTCTTTCCGGTGCTTCAAAGCCTAATAAATCAATACATGTCTCCAGCACATCTTTTGTAAGCTTTAACAATGCGATATAGCCGGCTTTCTTCTGAGCATCTTCTTCTGCCAAAATCTTTGTCTCATGATAAAATTTATTAAATGCGTTTGCCACATCATAAATATATGCACAAATTTTATGTGGTGCGATTTCTGCATAAACATTGTTAATCATTTCATTGAATTTTGCAATCTCAAGCATCAAAGCTTTTTCAGACTCATTTGTTGCTTCCTGAAGTTTCAAATCTTCAATGATACCGCCATCCTGCTGATATTTACCAAGAATTGATTTAATACGTACAATCGTATACAAAATGTACGGACCAGTATTTCCCTCAAATGAAGTAAATCTATCCACATCAAACACATAGTCTTTAGAGGCCTGATTTGAGAGATCGCCATACTTGATTGCAGCAAGTCCTACTGTTTTTGCTGTATTTCTTGCCTCTTCTTCCTCAACAGTACGATTATCCATAATCTTCTTATACATCTCTTCATCAATCTCACGGATCAGATTCTCCAGACGCATAACTCCGCCTTCTCTTGTCTTAAATGGTTTTCCGTCTTTTCCATTCATTGTACCGAATCCAAGGAATTTCAGCCCCGTTTCCGGACGCACAATACCACATTTTTTAGCACAACGGAATACCTGAACAAAATGTAATTCCTGACGCTTATCTACGACATAAATCACTTCATCCGGTTTGTATAATTCTTCACGCTCTACCAATGTTGCGAGATCTGTTGTATCATAAAGAGCTGCTCCGTCTGATTTTAAGATCATACATGGTGGAATTTCTTTTTTATCTCCTTCTTCCTGAACATCAACGACCAATGCACCTTCATCTACATGTGCAAACCCTTTTTCTTTGAGCATCTCTACCATACCCGGAATATATTTCTGTGCGTCTGCCTCACCTTTCCAAAGGTCAAATTCAACATTCAGATTCTTATAATTCTTTTTCAAATCTGTAACTGATACGTTCATGATATGCTTCCAGATCGCACGATATCCTTTGTGTCCGTTCTGAAGCAGATAAGTAGCCTGTAATGCCTTCTCACGATACTCTTCGTGTTCTTTTGCATAACCGCTTGCAGTTGGATAAATTTCCTCCAGCTCTCCGATGGTAAATGGTGCCTCTTTTGGATATTCTCCCTCAAAGCTCTCATCGAAATATGGAAGATCCGGCTGACGTTTCTCCAACTCTGTAATGATCAGACCCATCTGGTATCCCCAATCTCCAAGATGAATATCGCCTGTTACATCATTTCCTTTAAAACGCATAATACGTTTTACACTCTCTCCGATGATTGCTGAACGCAAATGTCCTACGTGCAATGGTTTTGCTACGTTTGGTCCGCCGTAATCAATTAAGATTGTCTTCGGATTAGCTTCTTTTTCCACACCAAGTGTGTCATCTCCTGCCATCTCATTTAAAAATGCTGTCACGAAAGATGATTTTAATTTCAGGTTGATGAATCCAGGATTCACTGCATCTACCTGAGCAAAACATTCACTGTCCTGTAAATTTGCAACGATATCATTCGCAATCATAATTGGTGCTTTCTTATATGTCTTAGCAGCTGCCATTGCTCCGTTGCACTGATACTCACACAGATCCGGACGATTTGATACTGTTACTTTTGCAAACTTCGCATCATATCCCGCTGCTGTAAATGCCTGTTCCATTTCTTTTGTAATTAATTCAGATAAGGTATTCACTATATTTTCACTCCGTTCCATTTTATACTACTTCCATTTAGCTATTCTATCATTTATAATGAGTTCTATCAAGAAATTTATCAAATCATTTTGGAGGAAATTATGCTAAAAATCGGATCACACGTAGGAATGAAAGGAAAAGAAATGTTGCTTGGCTCAGCAAAAGAAGCTGTTTCCTACGGCGCCAATACATTTATGTTCTATACAGGAGCCCCACAAAACACTCGCAGAAAAGATATAAGTGAGTTAAATATTGACGCAGCATGGGAGTACATGGCGTCCCACAATATAGAAGAAATCATTGTTCATGCACCTTATATTATCAATCTGGGGAATGCCGTCAAGCCAGAAACTTTTGAACTTGCAACAGAATTTCTTACGAAAGAAATTGAACGCACCATTGCCTGCCGAAGTCACACCTTGATTCTGCATCCCGGTTCTCATGTTGGTGAAGGTGTTGATATCGGAACTGCCCAGATTATAAAAGGCTTAAATGAAGTACTCACACACGACACTGACTGCTATATTGCACTGGAAACAATGGCCGGAAAAGGCTCTGAGATAGGACGTTCTTTCGAAGAACTTGCTCGTATCTATGACGGTGTTATATGTAATGAAAAACTTCGCGTTTGTTTTGATACCTGCCATATTAGCGATGCCGGTTATGATATTATCCATCACTTTGATGATGTCATCGATAAATTTGATCAAATATTGGGGAAGGAACAGATTGCTGTTTTTCACATCAACGACAGCAAAAATATACCTGGAGCTGCAAAGGATCGTCACGCTAATATTGGTTTTGGAGAGATTGGTTTTGATGCGCTGAATTATATTGTGCATCATAAAGATTTTGAAAATATCCCTAAAATCTTAGAAACTCCATATGTTCCAGATTTAGAAAATGCGAAAAAATCTTATCCGCCATACAAATACGAAATTGAAATGTTAAGAAACAATACTTTTAATCCGAATCTGCTTGATTTGATTCGAGAAATTTAAAGCAAAAAAAAGATGCCGTAAAATTATACGGCATCTTTTTACTCGCGTCTGGGCGGATTCGAACCGCCGCTCCTGCCTCCGGAGGGCAGCGCTCTATCCCCTGAGCTACAAACGCAAATTCTTATTCTTAGATTATTCCAAGAACACAAGCATTACTTTAACATACTTTTTTCTAAAAGTAAAGAGGATTTGGATACTGCCTGTCCGGAAGACAGGCAGTATCGTTGCTGTTCACAGGTACTGTGAACGGTAACGCAGTATCCTCCTTGGCTTTAATCCATTTAACTCACTTTCTGTAAACAATTTTAATGAAAATATTTATATTTCACTCAAACACTTTCCCATCATCAATGTATGTGTGTTCTTTTCATAATAGTATGCATGATCACTCAAAACTTCCTCTTCTTGAACCTGAGTTTCATTGACTTCATTAATCATTTCATTTAAATCTTTTAAATCAGGGCTTTTCGATTTTGGAATCAAAATCACTTCATGGATACTGCTTGGCAGCAGATAGAAATCTTCACCGATAATTCGCGATGCCATTTCCAGAATATTTGGATAAGCAAGTACTGCAGCTCCAAATTGGTGAATTGAATTTGTCAGAATATACATAAATTCTTTATTCTCAGGCGGGAATTTTGCTTTCAACAAATCTTTTTCTTCCGTCTTTGATATGTCACAAAGCTTTTCTATCACATGTTGCATATACATCAGTCTTGCAGGAATCAAACGTTTTACATTAAGCTTTGCATCCTTATATAATTGTTCCACATTTACATCCCAGTCTTCGATATGTTCATTTCGAATCTGAATAGTTGCACTCCCCTTCTCATCTACATCAACTAAAATGTAAAAAACAATACTCAGATCCAGCAATGGAATATGCGGAACTTCTTTTAACATCTGCTGATTCTTTTCTGTATTCACCAGCTTAAATGCAATTTTCTTCTTTACATTCTCATACACCGATAATTGTGATACATCGTAGTCTTCTTCTACTTTTACTTTTTCATAAAATTCCAGAATCTCATTTACAATTCTATCAATTGACATTCCTTTTTGATATTGTTCAAAAAATTCTTCCAAATAGATTGCCGGTGCGATATTATATTCGTCACTTTCCAGTATCATCCCTGTTTTTTCCATTCCATTATTTTTTACAACAGAATACTTCGATGCCTTCATTCCTCCTTCCAATTTTAAATTCAGTTTTTCTTCCACCATACATACAAATTTTTTGTATTCCATAAATACTCCTTTCTTTTTCGGTGGTTCATCTTTAAATTCAACTGAGAAATCCGCACGACTCGTGCATGAAATATTAGCGATATGCTAATTGATTTGAAATATATTATGTAGGAAGATTATATCGAATCACATACTAAAAAGCAACTGTTTTTTTCCAAAAAGACACAATTTTTTTGCAATCATTTTCGCAAAAACCTCAAAGCTGTTCATATAATCCGAAAGTCACTTAGTTTTTACCGCACGTACATCAAAAAAGAAGCGCTGCAGAATCTCTATCTACACCGCTTCTCATAAAAGCAGACCCTCTGTCTGCCCACTTTATTCTTTTACCGATTATACTCGTGACAAGTATTCTCCTGTACGTGTGTCAATCTTCAAAACATCTCCCTGCTCTACGAACAATGGAACCATAACAGTAGCTCCTGTTTCAACGATTGCTGGTTTTGTAGCACCCTGTGCTGTATCACCCTTAAATCCTGGCTCTGTCTCTGTAATTGCAAGCTCTACAAACAATGGTGGCTCTACTGAGAATACATTACCATTGTGTGAACATACTTTTACAGTCTCGTTCTCTTTTACAAACTTCAATGCATCCCCTACAACATCTGAGTTCAATGCAATCTGATCGTATGTCTCAACATCCATAAAGTTGTAAAGATCTCCATCCTGATATAAGTACTGCATATCTTTTCTGTCGATATGAGCTTTTGGGAATTTTTCAGTTGGTCTGAAAGTTTTTTCAACTACTCCACCACTGATGATATTTTTTAATTTTGTTCTAACAAATGCTGCACCTTTTCCAGGTTTTACATGCTGGAACTCCAAAATCTGATAAATATTTCCATCGATTTCGACTGTTACACCATTCTTAAAATCTCCTGCTGAAATCATTTGTAATCCTCCTTAAAATTGCGCACAAATACGCCTAACTTCTAAACTAAATATAATTCTATAATAATTTTATATTTTTTTCAACCTTTTTTTATATTAAGAGCTCTTCTTTTGCTCTTTCTTGTAAAAAAACAACACAATTCTCTCTAAATATCGCTTCAAAACAATCTGGATTTCCTCTTTTGGATGGATTGGTTTTACAAGAATATTACGGATACCGGCACGTTTCGCTCCCCACACATCTGTAAAAAGCTGATCTCCGACAAAGAGCGTATTTTCTTTGTCTGTCCCCATCTTCTCCATTGCTTTTACATAATTTTTTGTTGATGGTTTATGTGCGTTATAAATATAATTTGTCTGAATATCCTGATTAAACATCTTCACTCTCGGTTCTTGATTGTTTGACAACAGACATGACTGAAAGCCTATCTTCTCAAGCCTTGCAAATAATTTTTTTGCTCTTTCATCAGCCGGTGCCCCATGTGGGACTAATGTATTGTCAATATCAAAAATTACTCCTCGATATCCTTCTTTATATAATTTTTCAAATGAAATCACATATGTTGAAGCCATATATTCGTCCGGGAAAAATTTATTAAACATCTTTATCTATCTCCACTTATTTTGTACGCTATGCTTTGTGTATTATAGCAAGTTTCTAACCACCTTGCAACACGAACAGCTTGTTCTATCGTTATTTTTGCTTTTCTTTTTGTAATGCCGCTCCCACATCTTCTTTAAATGTCTGCCACGCATCTTCATGTTCTACAAAATATTTCGGACATATTTTTCCTGTAACGTCATAATGTCGGATCACATTTTCCTGTGTAAGTCCATATTTTTCACATAAAAAAGCAGTCAACTGTACTACTGATTTATATGTCTCGTCATTAAATTTCCCGGTTTCATCCGGATGACAGCATTCTATTGATACCGTATCATGATTTCTCTCATTTGAGGCATATGCAATCTCCCAAGTCGGCACACATTGTACAATTTCTCCCTCAAGCCCCACTACAAAATGACTGCTGACGGATGTTTCATGACTATCTTTTAATCCATTGAAATAATCCCGATTCTGCTGTGCCGTGCTCCCGGGGTTTGCTGTATAATGAATTACAATTCCGGTGATTGGATCTGACTCAATCCCCGGTCTGGAATATTCATTAATATCTAAAAGCTGTACATCAATATCTGGTTGAGATGCATCCACATCCAAATGACCCTGTCGTTCCCTCCCATATCTTCTTTGCATGATTCCTATTCCAAGAATCACTATAAGTAAAATCACCCCGATGATCACCAGTTTTTTCGTTCGGTTTCTTCTAGATTTTCTATAATATTTTTTAATTGAATGATTTGATTTTCTTTTTTTCTTCTGCATGTACTTATCATAACACATTTTATGAGTTTTTCCTACAAATGAAAAAGGTCAGTATGATTTTAAAAACATTTCATACTGACCAATATTTAAACTTTTTATGCTACTGTTCTACACTATAGTTTGGTGCTTCTTTTGTAATATGAATATCATGTGGATGACTTTCTTTTAATGAAGCAGCTGAAATCTTCACAAACTGTCCATTTTCTTTCAGTTCTTCAATTGTAGCAGTTCCGCAATATCCCATACCAGAACGAAGTCCGCCCATGAGCTGGAATACAGTATCTTCTACTAATCCTTTATATGCCACACGGCCTTCTACACCTTCTGGAACTAATTTCTTTGCATTCTCCTGGAAATAACGGTCTTTGCTTCCATTCTCCATAGCAGAAATAGAACCCATGCCACGATATACTTTATATTTTCTTCCCTGATATAATTCAAATGTTCCTGGGCTTTCATCACATCCGGCAAAGATGCTTCCCATCATACATACATTTGCTCCGGCTGCAATTGCTTTTGTCATATCTCCTGAGAACTTGATACCTCCGTCAGCAATAATCGGAACTCCGTATTCTTTTGCCACTTCGTAACAATCCATAACAGCAGTAATCTGTGGAACACCGATTCCCGCAACAACACGTGTTGTACAAATAGATCCAGGTCCGATACCAACTTTAACAGCATCTACACCAGCTTCGATTAATGCTCTTGTTGCTGCTCCTGTTGCAACATTACCTGCGATAACCTGAAGATCTGGATATTTTTCTTTAACCATACGAACTGTCTTGATTACGTTTGCAGAATGTCCGTGTGCTGAATCCATAACGACCACATCTACTTTTGCTTTCACAAGAGCCTCTACTCTCTCCAGGCAATTTGCTGTGATACCGATTGCAGCACCGCAAAGAAGTCTTCCCTGAGAATCTTTTGCTGATAATGGGTATTTAATCTGTTTTTCAATATCTTTAATTGTAACAAGTCCTTTCAGATTGCCCTCTGCATCTACAATTGGAAGTTTCTCTTTTCTTGCTTTTGCAAGGATTTTCTTTGCTTCCTCCAATGTAATTCCTTCTGGTGCTGTAACAAGACCTTCTGATGTCATAGACTCTTTAATCTTTTTAGAGAAGTCTTCTTCGAATTTTAAATCACGATTTGTAATAATACCTACAAGCTTTCTTCCTTCTGTAATTGGAACACCTGAAATACGGTATTTTGCCATCAGATCATTCGCATCTGCCAATGTATGTTCCGGTGAAAGATAAAATGGATCTGTAATAACTCCGTTCTCTGATCTCTTTACCTTATCAACCTCTTCTGCCTGCTGCTCAATGCTCATGTTCTTATGAATGATACCGATTCCTCCCTGACGAGCCATTGCAATTGCCATGCGATGTTCTGTAACAGTATCCATACCTGCACTCATCATTGGAATATTCAGTTTAATTTTTTTTGTTAAATGTGTTGATAAATCTACTTGATTTGGAATCACTTCCGAGTATGCCGGAACCAGCAGCACATCATCAAATGTAATTCCTTCTCCAATAATTTTACCCATGATTATCTTCCTCTCTTTCTCCAAACGTAAATATTGTCGTAAATATTTATCTGATATACTACAAAAATTAAGTATACTTGTCAAGAGTAATCTCGCACCAAAATTTGAATTATTTGTTCTTTATTTTATACCCATTATTTTTGCTAATATTCTTTTATAACCCTATCTATTAAACCTGTCAAAATCACTTCCTGATATGCCGAAAAAGAGCCCGGTACGTTGTACCGGGCTCTTCTCTATTTTCAATAGAATGTTTATTACATCATACCCATTCCGCCTGCTCCACCAGCTGGCATTGCAGGAGTATCTTCTTTAATTGTTGAAACAACAGACTCTGTTGTTAATAATGTAGATGCTACACTTGTTGCATTCTGTAATGCACTTCTTGTAACTTTAGCCGGATCCAGAATTCCTTCTTTTACCATATCTACATACTCTTCTTTATATGCATCAAATCCAACTCCTGGCTCTGATTCTCTAACTTTATTAATTATAACAGATCCTTCCAGTCCTGCATTATGTGCAATGTGGAACAATGGTGCTTCCAGTGCTTTCAGAATAATCTGAGCACCTGTTTTCTCATCGCCTTCCAATTCATCGGCAAGTTTTGCAACTTCTTTTGAAGCGTGGATGTATGCAGAACCACCTCCTGCGATAATTCCCTCTTCAACAGCTGCTCTTGTCGCATTCAAAGCATCTTCCATACGAAGCTTTGCTTCTTTCATCTCTGTCTCTGTTGCAGCACCAACACGGATTACAGCTACTCCACCTGCCAGTTTTGCAAGTCTTTCCTGTAATTTTTCGCGATCGAAATCTGATGTTGTCTCATCGATTGCTTTCTTAATCTGTTCAACTCTTCCGCTGATAGCTTCTTTATCTCCACAGCCATCTACGATAACTGTATTCTCTTTCTGAACTTTTACAGATTTTGCACGTCCAAGCTGATCCATTGTAGCCTCTTTAAGATCCATACCGAGTTCTTCTGAAATCACCTGACCACCTGTCAAAATAGCGATATCCTGAAGCATTTCTTTTCTTCTGTCACCATATCCCGGTGCTTTTACAGCTACTACATTAAATGTTCCACGCAATTTATTTACGATCAATGTTGTAAGTGCTTCTCCTTCGATATCTTCAGCAATGATCAAAAGTCTTGCTCCTGACTGAACAATCTGTTCCAAAACAGGAAGGATATCCTGAATATTAGAAATCTTCTTGTCTGTAATTAAAATATATGGATCATCCAGAACTGCTTCCATCTTCTCCATATCTGTTGCCATGTAAGCTGAAATATAGCCACGGTCGAACTGCATACCTTCCACAAGGTCAAGCTCTGTCTGCATTGTTTTAGATTCTTCGATTGTAATAACTCCATCGTTAGAAACTTTTTCCATTGCATCTGCTACCATCTGTCCGACAGACTCATCTCCTGAAGATACCGCTGCAACTCTTGCAATCTGCTCTTTGCTTGTTACTTTGCTGCTCATATCTGCAATTGCTTCTACAGCTTTGTCTGTTGCTTTTTTCATACCTTTACGAAGTACGATTGGGTTAGCACCTGCTGCCAGGTTCTTCATTCCTGCATTAACCATTGCCTGTGCGAGAACTGTTGCTGTTGTTGTACCATCTCCTGCCACATCATTTGTTCTCGCAGCAACTTCTCTGATAAGCTGTGCTCCCATGTTCTCAAATCCATCTTCAAGTTCAATTTCTTTTGCAATTGTAACACCATCATTCGTAATCAGTGGTGCTCCAAAAGATTTATCCAATACTACGTTTCTTCCTTTTGGTCCGATTGTTACTCTTACTGTATCAGCAAGTTTGTTCACACCTGCTTCTAATGCCGCTCTGGCTTCTGCACCATATTTAATTTCTTTTGCCATGATATAACTCCTCCAATTCTATCTTGCAAATTCTGCTTCTCATTTTAAAAAGCGGATACTGTTCTCCGCCTTTTTATTCTTCTATATTATGCCTCAACGATTGCTAAGATATCGCTCTGTTTTACAACGATATATTTCTCGCCTTCCAGCTCTACGTCTGTTCCTGCATATTTAGAGTAAATAACTTTATCTCCGACTTTCACCTGCATTGTTACTTCTTTTCCATCTATATTACCGCCAGGTCCGACTGCAATTACTTCTGCTTCCTGTGGTTTTTCTTTTGCCTGTCCAGGTAATACAATACCAGACTTTGTTGTTTCCTCTGCTTCTAACTGCTTCAATACAATTTTATCACCTAATGGTACTAATTTCATTGTAATTCCTCCTTAAAAAGCTATTTATTAGCACTCATTTCTCTCGAGTGCTAACCCATGAATATAAAATAACACTCTGCTAACTATTTGTCAACAGAGTTTATAAATTTTTTATCTATATTTATTTGTTCTTTCTGTCTAAAACATAAAACCCGTTTTCAATCCGAAATACCAGTATATTACCGTTTTCTGACTGATAACGTTCTTTTACTACTCCACTGCAGGATAGCAGTTCTGTTCTGGTTGAAATATAACACTGATATTTTGCATCAAGTGAAATTGCTTTAAGATCGTTCTCTCTCAATTTCAAATAAATATAATCTTCTTCCATATCGTAGCGGAACACCTGACAACGATGTGTTGCATCATCAAATACTCCATCCGCCGAAATTGTTTTTATCATTTGCAGCGCAACTGCATTTCCTTCGTACATTTTCGGTCCTCCTTTATATTATTCTACACCTTTAAAAATTATGAATGGATCTTTTTTCTGAAAACGAAAGGGCATCAGAATACTGATACCCTTTCTGGTTGAACTTTCAAATTACATTCTTTCTTTTTTAATCTTCTCTAATTCTGTGAATACATAATCATTCAACACTTTGATATAAGTACCTTTCATTCCTGAAGAACGCGATTCAATAACTCCTGCACTTTCAAATTTGCGCAATGCATTTACGATTACTGATCTTGTGATTCCGACGCGATCTGCAATCTTACTTGCCACAAGGATTCCTTCTGTTCCATTCAATTCATCAAAAATGTGAACAATTGCCTCAAGCTCTGAGAAAGATAATGTACTGATCGCAGACTGAACAATATGCTCTTTTCTTGTCTCTTCTGCGCTTTCCTCATTAACTGAACGAAGCATCTCAAGTCCGACTACCGCTGTTCCGTACTCACTCAAAATAATGTCGTCAATCTCATATCCTTCATTTTGCTTGTAGATAAATAACGTTCCAAGACGCTCTCCTGCAATGTCGATTGGTGTGATAATTGCCTGATAGCCTTTCACAACATCCCCTGAAAATCCAAGAGTCTCAAGATTGACGTTCTCTTTTGTAGATAAAATGCTAAGCAAACGTTCATTCAGCATCTTATCGATATGAGCGCCCACACGTTCTTCCAATAATTCTTTGATTTCTTTTACATTGACTGATTTACTTGTACCTAAAACTTTTCCTTTTTTACTTACAACCAGTACATTCGAATCAAGAATTTCTGTCATGACAGCGCAAATATCATTGAATACAACCTTGCTCGAATTATTGTTATGCAATAATTTATTGATTTTTCTTGTTTTATCTAATAACTGTACACTCATCATTTTCCTCCATGTCCGAATTGTATGTACAACTCATATTAAATCACCATATAAGGGTATATTATCATACAATTCCTAACTTTTCAATCAAAGTGCTCATATTTCTTTTGAATATTTCATTCAAGTCGAACGTCCGTGAGACTTGGCGCGTGATTCTGGTCAGCGAAGCTGACATATTCCTATCAGAATCACTGCGCATCCTCGCGGAGCGTTTATCTCAGTCGGAGATTGGACTCCCACTGAGACAAGTTTGCTATTATTCACCACCTAAAGAAGTGGGAGTCTTCTCGACTTAGATAAACTTTTTATTATGCGTTCTCTTTTTCAATCGTCTCTACGTATCCGCATTTTTCATCGGCACAAACCAGCTTATTTCCCTTTTCAACCATGTATCCTCCACATTTCGGACACTTCTTTTTCGATGGTTTCTGCCAAGACATAAATTCACATTCCGGATTATTCTCACATCCGTAGTAACGTCTTCCTTTTTTCGTTTTTCTGATTACAACTTCCTTGCCGCAAACAGGACACGGAACTCCAATCTTCTCAAGATATGGTTTTGTATTTCTACATTCCGGGAATCCGGGACATGCGAGGAACTTTCCATGTGGTCCATATTTTACAACCATATTACGTCCACACTCTTCGCATATCACATCTGTAACTTCATCTTCAATCTTAACACTCTCCAGTTCCTTTTCTGCAATTTGAACTGCTTCATCCAAATCCGGATAGAAATTACGGATTACTTCTTTCCATGCGACCTTTCCTTCTTCTACCATATCCAGAAGCCCTTCCATATTTGCTGTAAAGCTCACATCCACAATACTTGGGAAGGACTGCTTCATGATATTATTTACAACCTCTCCGATTTCTGTCATATACAGGTTTCTGCCCTCTTTTGTAACATATCGTCTTGCAATGATCGTTGAAATTGTCGGTGCATACGTACTTGGTCGTCCAATTCCCTGCTCCTCCAATACCTTTACAAGAGATGCTTCTGTATAATGTGCCGGTGGCTGTGTGAAATGTTGTTTTGTTTCATCCTCTTTCTTTGTAAGAACAGATTCTGTACTCAATCCGTTCACAAGAACATTACTTACTTCCTTTTCTTCATCAGCCTCTGTATAAACTGTGCGGAATCCTTCAAACACACATCTTGATGTAGATACTGTAAATACATACTTTGCCGCACCGATTTTTACAGAAGTTGTTTCAAACACTGCTGGTTTCATTCTACTTGCAGTAAAACGTTTCCAAATCAACTGATATAATCTAAACTGATCTCTTGTCAAAGAGTCTTTCAATGATGCTGGTGTTCTTGTAATATCAGAAGGTCGGATTGCTTCATGCGCATCTTGAATCTTCTTACCTGTCTTTTTCTCTGTACTGCCTTCCGTTACAAACTCACTGCCATAAGTCTCTGAAATATAACTTCTTGCTGCTGCATCTGCTTCCTCTGAAATTCGTGTTGAATCTGTACGCAGATAGGTAATGACACCGACTGTTCCATTCCCTTTGACATCAATTCCTTCATACAACTGCTGTGCAATACGCATTGTCTTCTGTGTTGCAAAATTTAACACCTTTGATGCTTCCTGCTGCAATGTACTTGTTGTAAATGGCAGAGGTGCTTTTCTTGAACGCTCCCCTGTCTTTATATCTGTCACTTTATATTCTGCATTCTCCAGCTCTTTCAAAATCTGATTCATCTCTTCCTCTGAATGAATCGTTATTTTTTTGTCAACCGTTCCATAAAATTTTGCAGTCAATGGACGTTTTTCACCTTTTACTTTTAAAATTGTATCCAATGTCCAATATTCTTCCGGAATAAATGCATTAATCTCATCTTCACGATCTGCAATAATACGCAGTGCAACAGACTGTACTCGACCTGCGCTCAAGCCTCTCTTCACTTTTGCCCAAAGCAGTGGACTGATCTTGTATCCAACCATACGGTCCAATGCACGACGTGCCTGCTGTGCATCCACAAGATCCATATCAATCTCTCTTGGAGCTTTTAATGATGCTTTGACTGCATTTTTTGTGATCTCATTAAATGTAATACGACGCATCTTCTTGTCGTCCAATTTTAACGCCGCTGCAAGATGCCAGGAAATAGCTTCTCCCTCACGGTCCGGGTCAGTTGCAAGAAACACTTTATCAGCCTTTTTTGCTTCCTTTCTCAGATTTGCAAGAATATCTCCTTTTCCTCTGATCGTAATATATTTCGGTTCATAATCATTCTCCACATCGATACCGAGCTGACTCTTTGGGAGATCCCTTACATGTCCATTTGAAGCTGCCACTGTGTAATTGCTTCCTAAAAATTTCTTGATTGTTTTTACTTTTGCAGGTGACTCCACAATAACAAGATAATGTGCCATAAAAACATTTTCCTCCATTATAGGCAGAATTTCTGCCATTCATCTAGCTTTCTCATACTTTTATATAATAATTTTTTGATATTTCCCGAATTAAGCCTTGTATCTGTAATGCACTCAAAATTTGAAAAACGATAGAAACCTGTAGTCCTGTTTCCTCCATAATTTGATTCGCACTTTTAGGATAAAGACCAACTGAACTATACACCAAATTTTCCTTTGTTTCAAGCACTTTTTTCTTTTCTTGTTCTTTTTCTTTAAATTCGACACTTTCTGCTACATTTATAATCCCAAGTTCTTCCAGTAATTGTTCCGGTGATAACAATATACCTGCACCTTGCCATATAAGCCGGTTACATCCCGAACTCAAAGCACTGTTGATTGGTCCGGGCAATGCATAGACATCTCGCCCTTGCTCCAGTGCCATATCAGCAGTAATCAATGAGCCGCTTTTTTCTCTTGCTTCTATAACCAATAACACATTTGAAAGACCGCTGATAATTCTGTTCCGTTTTGGAAATTGGAATCCCAAAGGTGGCGCTCCAAGTGGAAATTCTGATAAAATTCCACCACCTTGTTCGATAATATCATGATACAGACCGATATTTTCTCTTGGATAACAAATGTCCACACCATTGCCAAGGACTGCAAATGTTTGTCCGCCTCCCATCAATGCTCCTCTCTGACTAATTCCATCAATTCCTTTCGCAAGACCGCTGATAATCTGCACCCGATGTTGTGCAAGCTGCTGTGCAAATTCAAAAGCATATTTTTCTCCATATGGCGTACACTGTCTCGCCCCTACAATTCCCACACTATATTTTTCTGTTGTTGGCAAACTTCCTTTATAAAATATCGCATATGGTCTGTCTGGTATCGACTGCAATTGTCGTGGATATTTTTCTTCAAACCGTAAAACAACAGAAACTCCTTTTTTCTCCAACTCTTCTTGCACATAATCCGGATTCAACTCCTTTTGTGCCTGTTTTATCACATTTTTTTCCTTTTCCGACAAAAAATTTAGTGTGTTTAATTCTGTTTCTTCTATATAATAAGCACGCTTGGCAGAATTCATATGCTCTCTCAATTTATGTTTTTTATTATCTGACAAATTCTGAATAGAAGCCAGCCAATATTCATATTTTTTTTCATTTTGTATCATTTCTATTTCCCCCAATATTTTTTATCCATAGCCCGATATCCTATGGCCTCCTGCAAATGTCTCAGCTCAATATTTTCTGACTCATCTAAATCTGCAATTGTACGTCCTACCTTCAATATTTTATAATATGTTCGTGCAGTTAAACCGAGCCTTGAAAATGCCTGTCGCATCATTTGTTCTTCTTTTTTTCCAAGTCTGCAATATTTCTCTAGCTGTTTCCCTTCCAATTCTGCATTCGTTAAAATTCCTGTTGATTGGTATCGTATTTGCTGTATTTTTCTTGCTTTTGAAACACGTTTTCGTATCTCTTCAGATTTTTCTTCTCTTCTTTTTTCTTTCAAAACCTGATATTCCACTCTCGGTGCCTCCACACATATATCCATCCGGTCAAGAAATGGCTGACTTAATTTTCCGATATATTGCTGTATTTCTCTTTCTGTACACCGACATTTGTTCAAATCGGGATAGCATCCGCAAGGACAGGGATTTAACGCTCCGACCAGCATAAAATTAGCCGGAAACTGATATGTTCCCTGTGCTCTTGCAATCCGAATCTGATGCTCTTCTAATGGTTGTCTCAGCACTTCCAGTACCTCTCTTGAAAACTCCGGTAATTCATCTAAAAATAGAACGCCGCTATGTGCCAGACTGATTTCACCCGGTCTTGGAATTCTTCCGCCTCCAACCAAGGATGTTTTTGTTGCTGTATGATGTACGCTTCGAAATGGTCTTGTACAAATAAGAGGGTCTGTTTCTTCCAACATTCCCAACACACTATATATTTTTGTAATTTCTATACTCTCTTCTCTTGTCATTTCCGGAAATATTGTTGGAATTCTCTTTGCAATCATAGATTTTGCACTGCCCGGAGGTCCGATCAACAATAAATTATGATTTCCTGCCACGGCAATTTCCGTTGCTCTTTTCACAGCAGCCTGTCCATAAACATCACTATAATCTAATGGTGGTTCAAGATTTTCACCTCTATCTTTTGACGAACATAGCGTCGCATTAATTTTCGCTTCCCCTGTTAAAAACAAGACCGTTTCTTCCAGATTTTCCACTCCGATTACTTTCATTCCTTCAACTAATGCACCTTCTAAGACATTTGCTTTTGGTAAAACACAAGTTTTGATTCCCCTTTTTTTCGCTTCTAGTACAATCGGAAGAACACCTGTGACAGATTTCACATTTCCATCCAGACTTAATTCTCCCAGCATCATGATGTTTTCTACTGATGCTTGCTCAAGCTGTCCCAATGCTGTTAAAATTGCCACCGCAATCGGCAGGTCAAACGCTGCACCTCGCTTTTTAATCGTTGCCGGAGCAAGGTTTATAATTGTTTTTTTTGCCGGAAATTCCATTCCTGAATTGTGAATTGCCGTTCGTACTCTGTCTGTCGCTTCTTTTACTTCTGACGACAAATAGCCCACCATATGAAACATTGGGAGCCCATTACTTACATCTGCTTCTACATTTACGAGCTCTACTTTAAGCCCAAATACAGATGCAGACAGTACTGTACTAAATCCCATGTACGCACTTCCCTTCTTTATTTACTTTACTAAATTGGATTCTTCGACCGAAAATGGTCTTTCTGATGTTCGCTGACAAAGAATTCTTCAGCGGATATTTATAACATGCATGTTTAAAAAAGAAAGAATAAATGCTATGTTACATTACAAGCTTTATTCTTTCTTTGTATCTTAACTTGAATCTGACGGATTGTCAATTCTAATTTTGAAAAATTTCCTGATATTTTTTTGTTGTATAACTCTCTACTGCCTGCTCTAATTGTTCATATTTCTCCAACATCTCTTTCCCGGCCTTTGATACATTGGCAGCTCCACCAAACTTTCCTCCGGGTTGTCTCTCTACGAGTGTTTGTCCGGACTCTTTTTCTGCATCTCGGATCATTGACCAGGCTTTACTATATGAAATTCCTGTTTTTTCTGATGCTTCTCTTACTGAACCCAGACTTTCGATTTCTCTAAGAAGTGTTACCATTCCTGGTCCAAAGAAAGGTTTGCGATTTGTAAGTCTTACCTTTACCGTTGCCCTCATACGAGTTTCCCCATATTGTCTGACAATCTCATCACTGTTTTTTACACTGTCTGCACGTACTAAAATTCCTTCATCTTCGACAACTTCATAGACAGGTTCTACGGAAAGGCTCTGAATTGCTCCACGCAATCCTTTTTCTCCTTGGTATCCAAGAATTGACGTAACCAATGAAGCAGATATAAGTATTGGATGACCGGCATGATAATTCACCGAAGGAATTACCAGTTTAGCCGGATTCTTCATCAATTGTTCCACAGTATCCTTTGTAAATAATGCAATTTCTACCGGGCATACAAATATTCTCTCACATCTTGTCTCCAGATATGAAAGTCCCTTTTTCACACCGGAAAACATCTCTCCTTCATTGTCACCCGTATCATTTAAAAAACTAACACCGAACCCTCTCAATTCTTTTTTCAGATTTTCTTTTTCTTCTTTACAGACAACCACTATATCTTTGATTCCTGCACGCTGAAATGTCACCACAATCTGTACCGCGACATTCAAATCATCTATCTCTTCCATCGGATTTTGTTTTTTCCCATGACCGCCATATCCAGATGCAACAATCACTGCACCAACACTATTCATCGTCTTTCCTCCTAATTACTACTTTTTTATCGCTACTTCACAGTCACCTGTAAAATGTAATCCAGTTTGTCTTATTTTTATTATACACAAGAGTCGATATTTGGAAAAGCACCAATTTCTTCATTTCATCATAAACTATATTAAATTGTTTCTGTCTGAAATATATACAGAAACAGAATATGTTCTGTGAGGTATACTTTTGAAATCTTTCCCTGCCCCGCTCACTTCTTCGGAAGAAAAGTATTATTTTCAAAAATACACTGAGGGAGACCTGCAGGCAAAACATATTTTAATTGAACACAACCTTCGGCTCGTTGCACATGTCATAAAAAAATATCAATCTTCGGATGACGATATAGAAGATTTAATTTCAATCGGTACAATCGGATTGATCAAATCTGTTATGACATTCAATAGCGAAAAAGGGAACCGACTTGCAGCATATGCTTCAAAATGTATTGATAATGAAATTCTGATGTATCTGCGTTCAAAAAAGAAAACAAATAAAGAGGTTTCTCTTTATGAGCCGCTCGGGATTGATAAAGAAGGAAATGAAATTCAATTATATGATATCATTGAAACGAATGAGGACGATGCTTCTGATCGCATTGTCCTAAAACAAAATATACAAAAATTATATGAGGAGTTAGAATCTCTTCTAACTCCTCGTGAACGTCTTGTATTAAAAATGCGCTATGGACTTTACAACGGAGAAGAATATACTCAGCGTGAAGTCGCACGACAACTTGGTATTTCAAGATCTTATGTTTCAAGAATTGAAAAAAGCGCCATACAAAAATTACGTTCTTCTTTCTTTACTCAGCAAACTGTAAAATAATATTTTTAATAATTGCAGCTGCTTTATCCATACCTTCTGCTGTAATGTGTTCAAAAGCACCATGGAAACCATATCCGCCTGTTCCAAGATTTGGACATGGAAGACCTACAAAGCTGAGACGTGCACCATCTGTACCACCTCGGATTGGTGCAATATCAGCTTTCACTTCAGCCATCTCACATGCTTTTTTAGCATACTCAATCAATTCCATACATGGTTCTATTTTTTCACGCATATTGCGATAAGAATCTTTCAGCTTCAGTTCTACTGTTCCTTCTCCATATTTTTTATTTACAGTTTCTGTAATATTTCGAAGCAATTCCTTACGATTTTCATAACTCTCTGAATCAAAATCACGGATAAGATAACTCATTTTAGTTTCTTCTACAGTACCAGTCATTTCCATCAGATGGAAAAAGCCTTCATAGCCTTCGGTGTATTCAGGTGCTTCATCGACCGGCAGCATTCCCTGAATTTCCATTGCAATCTTTTGTGAATTCTTCATGATTCCTTTTGCTTCTCCAGGATGCACGTTTACCCCATGCACATAAAAATCAGCTGATGCCGCATTGAAATTTTCAAACTGAATCTCTCCTTCCGGACCGCCATCTACTGTATAAGCAAATGGTGCCCCAAACACTTCCAGATTCATATGTTTTGCACCGCTTCCGACTTCTTCATCTGTTGTAAAGCTGATGGATACTTTCCCATGCGGGATGTTCTCTTTTATCAGTTCTTCTGCAACAGTCATGATTTCAGCGATGCCTGCCTTATCATCCGCACCTAAAAGGGTCGTTCCATCTGTTGTGATCAATGTTCTTCCTGCTAAAGTCTTTAAGGATGGAAATTCAGCAACAGACAATACTTTCCCAGATGTTCCTAAAGATACGTCATTTCCATCATAATTTTCAATAATCTGTGGATTTACATTTTCGCCACTATAATCCGGAGCTGTGTCCATATGTGCAATAAATCCAATCGCAGTACAATCCTCGTATCCAGGAGTTGCCGGAATATGTCCATATACATATCCAAACTCATCCATATAGGCATCTTCGATCCCTATTTCTTTCATTTCTTCTACTAATTGCTTAGCCAAATCAAACTGACGTGATGTTGTCGGTGATGTTGTACTTTCCTCATCACTTGTTGTCCAGATTCTGGCATACTTTAATAATCTTTCATATGCTTTCATATCTTCTCTCCTATTCTAAAAAAAGGAATCCTGCAAGCAGAATTCCTTTTTATTATAACATTTAGTTTGCCTGATGAGTATATCCGAAGAAGAAATATCCAAGTGGGCAATAGTATGTGCCTTCAATTCCATCAGCAAGCATGTATTTCTGTGTATAGAAGTAAAGTGGATTTACTACATAATCCTGTCCAACAAGAATATCCTCTGCCTGATGTAACAGTTTCATACGCTCTGTAGCGTCTGAAGTAGCTTTAGCCTGTTTGATGATGTTATCATACTCTGGATTAGCGTACTGAGCATCATTGTTTCCACCACCTGTCATCCACATATCAAGGAATGAAATTGGATCGTTGTAGTCAGAAATCCATCCGTTACGTGCAATAGAGTAATCTCCATTTTTACGTGTCTGAAGTAATGCAGCCCACTCCTGGTTGTTCAGAGTAACAGTTACGCCAAGTTCCTGCTCCCACATATTCTGAAGTGCTTCAGCAACGGCTTTATGATCATCACTTGTGTTGTACAGATATTCTACAACTGGGAAGCCTTCTCCGTTAGGATATCCTGCTTCTGCAAGAAGCTGTCTTGCTTTCTCACAGTTCGCTTCATAATCTGCATCTGTTGGTGCATAATAATCTCCACCTTCTTCACGGAAGTCTCCGCCATCAGCATCAGAAATACCAGATGGTACATAACCGCCGGCTTCAACCTGTCCAGACTGAGTTACTTTATTAACAATGTAAGTACGGTCGACAGCAAGTGTGAATGCCTCACGAACCTTCGGATTATCAAATGGAGCTTTCTGTGTCTGGAAGCATACATAATATGTTCCAAGGTAGTTTAAGATTTTCATGTCGCCAGAAGCAATCAAGCTTGGAAGCTCTGCCTGTGGAGCATCCTGGATGAAATCAAGTTCTCCTGATTTGAAACCAGAAAGCATAGCGTTTGAATCATCCATCAATTTGAATGTGATTGTATCTGGTCCAAGATTTTCGTAATCATAGTAGTTCTCATTCTTAGCCATAACAATCTGTGAGTTATGTGTCCACTCTGTCAGTTTGTAAGAACCATTTGAGATATATGTTGATGGATCAAATGTCCACTGATCACCTTTTTCTTCAATGATATCCTGACGTACTGGCATTGTGGCTGGGAATGCACAGATTTCTTCAAAATATGGAACATCTGTAGTAATAGTAACTTCAAATGTCTTATCATCAACTGCTTTTACAGCAAGTTCAGAAGCATCTTTCTCTCCTGCAATGATTTCATTTGCATTTACAACGCTGTCAAGCATGTAGCTGTAGTCAGCTGCTGTAGCTGGATCTACAAGACGTTTCCAAGAGTATTCGAAATCTCCTGCTGTAACATCTTTTCCATCAGACCATTTGATACCATCACGAAGGTGGAATGTATAAGTAACTGTTCCGTCTTCATTTTCAACTTTGTCATAGCTTTCTGCCTGACCATAAGTAAGCTCTGCGCTATCTACTGTTCCGTCAGATCCATCAGCTTCTTCTCCAGTATCCTGCCATTTCATCAAACCTTCGAATAAGTGGTTTGCCATAACACCACCATCAACAGTAGAGTTCAGAGCCGGATCCATAGTCATTGGTTCAGATGCGAAGTTTACTGTTACATTGAATCCATCACTACTAGATGTAGCTGCTTTGTCATCTTTTGCTGTTTCTTTGCTTGAGCCACAACCTACAACCATAGAACAAGTAAGTGCCGCAGCTAAAATAACAGATAAAATTTTCTTTTTCATAGTTCTCTCCTTCTTTTTTTTTATTGATAAACAGGTTTCCCTGTGTTATCCATGTCCAAGAGAAGTTTTACTTCTCAAGCAGGTGGCATGCCACCCAATGGCCTTTTTCATATTCCTTGAATTCCGGTACACATTCCTTACATTTATCCATTGCATATGGACATCTTGTATGGAAACGGCATCCGCTTGGCGGATTCATCGGAGAAGGGATATCTCCCTCAAGAACGATACGATTTCTTCGTCTGCTCACTTCCGGATCCGGAACAGGCACTGCGGAGAGCAATGTCTGAGAATATGGATGCAGTGGATGACGGTTCAGCTCAAAACTTTCTGCCAACTCTACCATAGTTCCAAGATACATAACACCGATACGATGTGAAATATGGCGAACAACTGATAAATCATGCGCGATAAACAGATAAGTAAGTCCCATCTCCTGCTGCATATCTTCCAACATATTAACAACCTGTGACTGAATTGACACATCCAATGCTGAAATCGGCTCATCACATACGATAAATTCTGGGTTTACTGCCAATGCACGTGCAATACCGACACGCTGCTGCTGTCCACCAGAGAACTCATGTGGATAACGGTTCGCATGCTCTGTATTTAATCCTACACGTCCGAGTAATTCTTTAATACGATCTGTACGGTCTTTTTTAGATGCACAGAGTTTATGGATATCCAAAGCCTCTCCTACAATCTCTCCTACCGTCATACGTGGGTCAAGGCTGGCTGAAGGATCCTGGAAAATAATCTGCATCTTGCGTCTGTATGGAAGCATTTTTGCCTGTTTTGCTCTTGGTACTTTGACCGGATGCATAATTCCATTCTCATCTCTCTTCCATGGGTTCTGTCTCTCAAAAATTGTTTCTCCATCGTAAACAATCTTTCCTGCAGTAGGCTCGTGAAGCTGGAGAATTGTACGTCCCAATGTTGTTTTTCCACATCCGGACTCTCCTACTAATCCAAGTGTCTCACCGCGGTTAATAAAGATTGAAATATCTTCTACTGCCTGAACTCCAGGCCCTTTTAATCCCTTAACCGGGAAATATTTTTTCAGGTGTTCAACCTGAACGAGCACATCATTTTTCTCACTCATGGCTGTCTACCTCCGTTTTTTCATTATTCTCATCATTGATCCATGCATGGTCTTTCTTTGCCTCATTTAAGCAATCCTGTACACGAAGCCAGCATGCTGCACGATGTTCGTCTCCCATCTGTACATATGGTGGCATCTTCTGCAGACAAATTTTCTTTGCATGTTCGCATCGTGGTGCAAATGGACATCCTTCCGGTGGATTCAACATATCGACCGGTGTTCCCTCGATAGGAATCAGACGCTCATATTTTTCTGCATCTACACGAGGCATAGAACGAAGCAGTCCCATTGTGTATGGATGTCCCGGATTATAGAAAATATCATCTACCGGTCCCTGCTCTACCATCTTACCTGCATACATAACGGATACTTTATCACAAATTTCTGCTACAACACCTAAGTTATGTGTGATAAAAATGATACCCATCTGATTCTTCTCCTGGAGCTTCTTCATCAACTCCAGAATCTGTGCCTGGATCGTTACATCCAAAGCTGTTGTAGGCTCATCAGCGATCAGAAGTTTTGGATGACAAATAAGTCCCATCGCGATCATTACTCTCTGTCGCATACCTCCTGATAACTCATGTGGATACTGTTTCATACGTTTTTCAACGTTATTGATACCAACCTGCTCCAGCATCTCCATTGCACGCTTTTCAGCATCTGCTTTACTTACACTCTTGTCGTGTGCTTTCAACGCCTCTACAAGCTGATTTCCGATTGTATATACCGGATTGAGGCAAGTCATAGGATTCTGGAAAATCATAGCAACTTCTTTTCCTCTGAATTCCACCATCTCTTTTGGTGTTTTAGAAAGCATATCCTGTCCTTCGAAAGTAATAGATCCTCCTACTACTTTTCCCGGATTCTGAAGTAATCCGATAACGGAATACGCTTCCACACTCTTACCAGAACCTGACTCACCAACGATACCCATAACTTCATTATAATTTACATCATAGGAAATACCGTTTACTGCTTTTACTTCTCCTGCCGGAGTAAAGAAAGAGACTTGGAGATCTCTGACTTCTAACAGTTTATGTTCTTTATTTTCCTGCTTCATTTTTCTCCTCCCTTTCTTTCTTATTTCTTCAATTTTGGATCCAATGCATCACGAAGACCATCACCAAACAAGTTCAGTGCCAGAATCATTACACTTAAGATGGCCGCCGGAATGAACAGTCTGTATGGATATGTGCTAAGTCCGCTCAACGCCTCTGAACACATAGAACCAAGACTTGTCAGTGGTGCAGATACACCAACACCGACGAATGAAAGGAATGACTCCAGGAAGATTGCAGATGGAATCTGCAAGAATGTTGTTGTGATAATCTGTCCAATACAGTTTGGAAGCAGATGTTTTGTAATAATACGTGTACCTTTTTCTCCAAGTGCACGGGCTGCTGTTACATACTCTTGCTGTTTTAACTGGAGAATCTGTCCACGGATAATACGGCTCATTGTTACCCAGTATAATAGACCAAATGCGATAAACATAGAAATCAAGTTAGGTCCTAAAATTGTAACTAAGTTCTGAAGTGGTCCGTTTCCTGAGTTCTGGAAACTCTCTAATGCAGGTTTCAACGTTGCTGAAAGCAACAAAATAATCAGCATTTCCGGAATAGAATATATAATCTCTACGATACGCTGCATTACAGTATCCACAACGCCTCCGCAATATCCTGAGATAGAACCATATAATGCACCAATGATCAATACAATCAAAGCTGCACAAACACCAACGATAATAGAAACTCTTGTTCCCACCATAACTCGGACCATAATATCACGTCCTTGATCGTCTGTACCAAATACATGTGGGAATACATCCTCGCCGTCTGCTTTTTTCTGTAATTCTTTTGTTGAATATCCAAATGCTTTGTGTTTGATTCCAAGTGCTTTTGCAGCATCGTCTTCTGTGATTTTCTCATCACTTGCACTCTGCTGTTTTACGCTTGCTTTTGCACGAATCTTTGCTTCATCTACACGGCTTAAAGTTTTTCCCTCTTTTTCTGCCTTTGCTCTAGCCGCCTCAATAGCTTCATCCGGAGTCATATTTGCCTCTTCGTTATGCTCCTCCATATATGCATCGATTTTTTCCTGATCTTCTAATGTATAATGCCATGGATGTAATGACTCTGCCCCACGAGTCTGCTGCTTGTATGTGTAAGGAACCAGATTTGGTCCTACAAATGCAAAAATAACTAATATGATAATAATTGCAAATGCTACCATTGCAACTTTATTCTTACGTAATCTACGCCACGCATCCGCCCAATAAGAAACACTCTTACGGACTTTAATAAAATCCTCTTTCTCCTGAGCACTCGCATCTTCGAATGCATCTTCCGGCAATTCACTCCACTCTAAAATATCTTCAATATTCGGTTGAAGAGAGCCTGGTCTTTGATATCTTCTCTTTCCAGACATATTTAGTTTCCTCCCTTCGCCAAATTGATTCGTGGGTCTACCAATTTATAACACAGGTCAACCACAAGGTTCATAATAATAATAAATGTTGCCAAGAAAATTGTTGTTCCCATGATCAATGGATAATCACGGTTCTGAATAGCCTGGATAAAATAACGTCCCAGACCTGGAATTGAGAATACCTGTTCTACAACCATACCACCACATAATGTGAACGCGATCTGAGGTCCCAAGTAAGTGATAACCGGGATCAATGCATTTCTTAATGCGTGTTTGAAAATAATCTTGCTGTTTTTCAGTCCCTTGGCACGAGCTGTTTTAATATATTCCTGATTAATAGAATCCAGCATTGCAGTTCTTGTCTGACGTGACAAATAACACATTGGATAAAAGCCAAGTGCCAGACATGGTAAGACATAACTCTTTGGAGTACCGTCAAACAAAGCTGGGAAGTACTTCATTCCTGGAATTCCTCCACAAAATACGTGAAGTAACATTGTTGCTACTACGAATCCTGGCATAGAAATACCGATCGTACATACAACACGTAAGAAACTATCCACCCAGGTACCTCGCTTATATGCCGCAAGACATCCCAAAGGAAGTCCTACTGCTATTGCCCACAATAAAGCGAAACTACCAATTTTTGCTGAAAGTGGAAACATTTCTTTAATAATGTCTAAAACCGCACGGTTTTTCTGCATCTTAATTGATGTTCCGAAATCTCCCTGAACAAGATTTCCTAAATATTTGCCCAACTGAACAAGCAGGGGCTGGTCAAGTCCATATTTTGCATTTAACGCCTCAATTGTTGCCGGCGAAGGTGTTTTTTCAGATAACCACGGATTTCCCGGGATTGCGTTCATCAAAAAAAACGTAACACTTGCAACTACTAATAACGTCACAATTGCCATAAAGACTCTTCGTACTGTGTACTTTGCCATTTTTTACACCTTTCCTCTCCATTTCATACGTAAAGATGCCGACTAATTCTACATCGCTTTAGCACATTAAACTGTCGACAATTGTTTTAATTATACATTTTTTTGGCAGGTTAGTCAATAAGAACTATGTTTTTCACTCAATTCCAGCTCTATTTCTCACTTTTTTCTCTGTTTCTCTCAAAAATCACACCTAAAAAAGCCCATTGGATCTTTTTTTCGTATAAATCACAACAAAAATAGCAGTTTAAAATCATAGATAAATTTCAAGCTGCTATTCTCTGTCTTACTTTATTTACTCTTTTCGTCTAATGATATCGTATTTATCGGCCTGCCCTGCAAGGTCAATATACAAAACTTGTTTTGGGTGCGGAGCACTCTCTTGCTCCTCTCCGTCTTCATTTACAATCTTTCCAACGGTTACCTCAATATTTCTTCCGTCCGGCTTCATAATCTCTATTGTCTCGCCTACGGAAAATTTATTACGCTGTTCAATGCGATACAGACCATCTTTTTCTTCTCCGATAATACCAAGATATGTGTATTCTTTCACATAAGTATTACTATCATAAATCTGTGAGTTTTCATCCGGTTTTCCAAAGAAGAAGCCTGTAGTAAACTGGCGGTATGTACAATTTGATATCTGATCCAGATACCACGGCATATTTTTACGATAAATCTCTGGATCCTTCTGATAGTCATCCAAAGCCTTTCTATAAGTACGTGCCACTGTTGCAACATATAAAGCTGTCTTCATTCTTCCTTCAATCTTTAAACTATCAATTCCTGCGTCAATAAGTTCTGGAATGTATTCAATCATGCAAAGATCTTTTGAATTGAAAATATATGTCCCACGCTCATTTTCATATACCGGCATATACTCTCCCGGTCTTGTTTCTTCGACAACCGCATATTTCCAGCGGCATGGATGTGTACATGCACCTTGATTCGCATCTCTTCCAGTAAAATAGTTGCTAAGCAGGCATCTTCCTGAATAAGAAATACACATTGCTCCATGTACAAATGTTTCAATCTCCAAATCTTCCGGAATATTTGCGCGCAATTCTTTCAATTCTTTCATTGATAATTCTCTTGCTGACACAACACGGCTTGCCCCTTGTTTATACCAGAAATTATAAGTTGCGTAGTTTGTATTATTGGCTTGTGTACTCACATGACGCTCAATCTCAGGACATACTTCTTTTGCAATTTCAAACACACCTGGGTCTGCGATGATCAATGCGTCCGGTTTGATTTCTTTTAATTCTTCAAAATACTCTCTGACCCCCTCCAAATCATCATTGTGTGCCAGAATATTTGCTGTAACATAAACCTTCACATCATGTGCATGTGCAAATTCAATTCCTTCTTTCATATCTTCCATTGAAAAATTCTTTGCTTTTGCACGTAAACCAAATGCTTCTCCACCGATATATACTGCATCTGCTCCAAATATTACTGCTGTTTTTAATACCTCCAGACTACTTGCCGGAATCAATAACTCAGGATGTCTTGACATATTCTTTTCCTTTCAATTCTGCTATTTTTATTCTCCAACTTTTGTATCTTTTTTATCTAATTTCACACTGACAGCAACTCCATCCCCTAATGGAATAATTGATGTCAGCAACTCTTCATGATGCTTTAACTCATAGAGATATTCTCTCATTCTTGAATGGATTGTTCTGTCACGTCGCTCTACTGCAAACCTTGACTCTATAATACTTCCATCCTGCATCACATTATCCGAAACCAGCGTTCCTCCTGTTTTTAGCAAACGCATCACTTCCGGCATATAATGAATATACTGTCCTTTTGCTGCATCCATAAATATAAAATCATATGGTTCATCCAACGTCGGAAGCACCTCCATTGCGTCTCCCTCTAACAGAGTGATCTGAGATTCTTTTCCTGCTCTTTTAAAGTTATTCCTCGCAATTGGAATTCTTTTTTCATAATTTTCAATCGTTGTAATTTCACACCCTGCAGGTGCATACTCACTCATCAATAACGCAGAGAAACCTACGGCAGTTCCGACTTCCAGAATGCGCATAGGTTTTTGAATCGTCAGAAGTACTTTCAGAAAGCTCTGCATCTCTTTGCGAATAATCGGTACATAAGTACTCAATGCCTCGCTTTCAATCGCTTCTAATATTTTACTATTCTCTGTCTCCATGGAATTGATGAATGTAACGATACGTTCATCTACTATCATATCTTACACATCCACATCCATAATAATTGGGATAATCATTGGTCTTCTCTTTGTTTTCTTCCAAATAAAGTCATTCATTGTATCCCTGATTGTTAATTTGATCTTATTCCAGTCTGCATGACGATTGCTCAGGCATTTATCCAGGCTGTCACTTACCGCTCTTCTTGCTTCTTCCATCAAACCTTCTGATTCTCGTACATATACAAATCCACGAGAAACAATATCCGGTCCTGCCAGAAGACGGTTGCTTCCCTTCTCTAAAGTTAAAACAACAATAATAATTCCATCCTCAGCCAGATGCTGTCTGTCTCGGAGCACAATATTACCAACGTCTCCAACACCAAGACCATCTACCAGAATTGCTCCTGTGTGAACCTTATCTACCACTTTTGCGCTTTCATCGCAAAGCTCCAGAACATCTCCTGATTGAATAATAAATACATTCTCCTTTGGAATCCCAAGAGACATTGCAATTTCAGAGTTTGCTTTCAAATGACGATACTCTCCATGAACCGGAATCGCATATTTCGGTTTTACAAGAGAATAGATTAATTTCAATTCTTCCTGACAAGCATGCCCAGATACATGAGCATCCTGAAATATTACGTTTGCTCCCTTTGAAGATAATTCGTTGATCACACGTGAAACTGATTTTTCATTTCCCGGGATTGGATTCGAGCTAAATATAATTGTATCATTCGGCTGAATTGTAACCTTGCGATGCACATCTGCTGCCATACGAGACAAAGCAGCCATCGATTCTCCCTGACTTCCTGTTGTAATCAGCACCATCTTCTCCGGTGGATAATTCTTCATCTCATCAATCTCAATCAATGTATGCTCCGGTACATTCAGATAGCCAAGTTCTGAAGCTGTCGAAATAATATTCACCATACTTCGACCTTCTACAACTACTTTTCTTCCATATTTATATGCAGAGTTGATAATCTGCTGCACACGATCCACATTCGATGCAAATGTTGCAATAATAATTCGTGTATTCTGATGCTCTGCAAAAATGTGATCAAATGTAATACCTACTGTTTTTTCAGATTGAGTAAATCCTTTGCGCTCTGCATTGGTACTATCTGACATTAATGCAAGTACGCCTTTTTTACCAATTTCTCCAAATCTCTGTAAATCGATCGCATCTCCAAATACCGGTGTGTAATCTACTTTAAAGTCTCCTGTGTGTACCACAATTCCTGCCGGTGAATAAATTGCCAAAGCGGATGCATCCTGTATACTATGGTTTGTTTTAATAAATTCAATTCTGAATTTTCCTAAATTGATAGACTGACCATGACGCACAACTTTTCTTCTTGTAGAACGAAGCAAATTGTGTTCTTTCAATTTATTTTCAATAATTCCCATTGTTAATTTAGTTGTATAAATCGGAATATTAATTTCTTTGAGCACATAAGGCAAGGCACCAATATGATCTTCATGTCCATGAGTGATCACAAATCCCTTCACCTTGCTAATGTTATCCTTTAAATATGTGATATCCGGAATAACCAGATCAATACCAAGCATGTCATCTTCCGGGAATGCGAGACCACAATCCACAACAATAATACTGTCTTCATATTCAAAGGCTGTTATATTCATTCCAATCTGTTCCAGACCACCTAAAGGAATGATACGCAATTTTCCTGTATTTTGCTTTTTCAAAAATTTCACACCTCCATCTATTTTTTGTACTGACAAAAACCGGAGTTTTATTCTTGTTCCATGCATTGTTTACACACACCATAAAATTTCAACTCATGATCCACAATATGAAATCCTGTTTTTTCCTGAATATGCGTTTCCAATCCATCTAACAAATCACCATCAAACGGAAATACTTTCCCGCATTTCCTACATATTAAATGATGATGACTGTGTTTCATCTCACCTTCGAACAAATGCCCGATCTCATAACGCACACAACCATCATCCAGATTAATGCGGTCTATCAACTGCATCTCATATAAAAGTTGTAATGTACGATATACAGTAGCCAATCCAATCTCCGGATACTGCTGTTGTATCTGTGCATACAGCTCTTCTGCTGCCATGTGATTACCGCTGCTTTTTGCAAGCGTGGACAATACAAGCAGACGCTGCTGTGTAATCTTCAAGCCCCGTTCTTTTAACTTTGCCCGAAGTAGTTTCTCCACCTTTTCCTGTTCCATCGTCTACTCCAATTCCTGTGTAGTAAATCTATCGCAACTATCCTTTATCGGATATTTACAATGTAATGTCAACATCTTCCAACAGTTCTTCAAACACCTTCGAAACTGCTGTCAATTCATTATCATCTTCTACGATATCATACAGATTGTCCTGTTCATTTCCTGACTCTGTCTCTTTCAAAATCAGACATTCTGCATCATCGCTTTCATTATCAGCTACGAGTAAGTATGTAGCACCATTTAACTTTGTTTGCTCCAAAACGAAAAAGTCAACTGTTTCGTTTGTATCTTCAAATGTAAATGTAATCTTCTCCATAGGTCTCCCCTTTATTTTGAAATCTGCAGCGAATCCAGATATCCCTGTAATATAAATACTGCTGCAATCTTATCAATATACTTTTTCCGATCCTCTCGTCTTACTTTACTTTCAATCAATGTACGCTCCGCAGCAACCGTCGTCAGGCGTTCATCCCACATGATCACTTCAAGTCCGGTTCTTCGTTCTAACATTGCTTTAAATTCCAGTGACTTCTCTGCTCTCTCTCCCACATCATTGTTCATATGTTTTGGAAAGCCGAGCACGATCTTTTCTACTTCATATTCACGAATCAGTTCTTCGATGCGTGCACATGTGCGACGCAGCTTGTTTTCTTCTTTTCGTTCTATTGTCTCTATACCCTGAGCCGTCAGACCAAGTGCGTCACTAATTGCAACCCCAACTGTCTTCGTGCCATAATCCAATCCCATAATTCTCATAATTTAATTATTCCCATGAATTATTCTGAATATACGACTTCAATAACTCTTCTACCAGTTCATCTCTCTCCACTTTCATCACAAGACTTCTTGCTCCATTGTAACTTGTAATATAAGTTGGATCTCCAGACATAATATATCCAACAATCTGGTTTACCGGATTATATCCTTTTTCTTTCAACGCTTTGAAAACGATCTCTAAGATATCTTTTGCAGAAATCTGCGGACCTGGTTCAACCTGAAAGAATTGTGTATTACTCAAATCACTCATGTTTTTTCCACCTTTCTCTTTTTATGTCTAACATTGTATTGTTTTCATTACCGGTCATTATTTTTATAACCCATAATAAATTTACATCTCGCATCTGTCCCAGACAGCCACAAAACATCCTCCGGCAAAACAAAGTTGCCAGATTCCCTACTTATCATTCTAATATAATCCCGTTTAAAATTCAATGGATAATTTGAGAATGGTCATCTATTCGCACCTTGACAATCTGATTCTGTAAATTTTCATCTGATTCCAATGCAACTTTTATATATTCTTTTGTGTGCCCGACTTGTACTTCTTTTCCGTTGATCTGTGCTGGTTCTTCCACAAGGATTTCCACATTTTTTCCAACCATTTCTTTCTCGTATGCTTCCTGTTTTTTTGCTCCCAGCTCAATCAATTGTGCACTTCTTTCTGCCTTTATCTGTTCCGGCACCTGATTTTCCATCACAGCTGCCCTTGTTCCTTCTCGTTTAGAATATTTAAAAATATGTGTTTCATAGAAGTTTACTTTGTCGACAAATGCTTTTGATTCTTCAAACTCTTCTTCTGTCTCTCCCGGGAATCCTACAATTACATCCGTTGTCAACGCCGGGTGGTCAAAATATTTTCGCAAAAGCTCACACTTTTCATAATACTCACCCGTTGTATAGCGGCGATTCATACGTTTCAAAGTTGCATCACACCCGCTCTGTAAAGATAAATGAAAATGAGGACACATCTTAGGAAGTCCTGCAATTGTTTTAGCAAATTCTTCTGTGATGATCCTTGGTTCCAGAGATCCCAGACGAATACGTTCAATACCCGGAATTTCATGAACTGCCAGAATCAATGTCAGTAAATCTGTTTTCTTTCTCGCTTCCTGTTCTTCAAAATCAACTCCATAAGAACTCAGATGAATTCCTGTAAGAACAACTTCCTTGTAACCATTTCCAGATAATGTTGTTACTTCCTGTACTACATCTTCCAGAGAACGACTGCGCACGCGGCCTCTTGCAAACGGAATAATACAATATGAACAGAACTGATTGCATCCATCCTGTACTTTGATGTAAGCTCTTGTATGTTCTCCGGTGCGAGACAGATTTAGGTTTTCATATTCATTTGTATGATTAATATCAATTACTTCCTCTGTTTTACATTTTGATTCATATTCATCTAAAATCTGAATCAAATCTTGTTTTTTATTATTTCCAATTACAATGTCAATACAGGAATCTAATTCATGATGTTCATTTTCCTGTGCCTGCACATAACATCCGGCCGCAACTACAATTGCATCCGGATTCATTTTTCTCGCACGATGCAACATCTGTCTGGATTTTCTGTCTGCAATATTCGTCACTGTACATGTATTAATAATATAAATGTCTGCGCCTTCTTTAAACGGAACAATTTCATACCCCTCTTTTTCCAGCATTTCCTGCATGGCTTCTGTCTCATACGCATTCACCTTGCATCCCAAATTATGCAACGCTACTTTTTTCATTAATTTTTCTCCTTCTATCGTTCTTTTTTCTATCAGTTTCTTGACTTTTATATTCCTATCTCGTAGAATAAGCTAAGAGGGAAAACCTCGTACTTTTTCGTATATCAAGGAGGGATTATAACATGAAAACTGTACAGATTTCTTTAAACTCAATTGACAAAGTAAAGTCTTTCGTAAATGAAATCACAAAATACGATAACGACTTTGATCTTGTATCTGGAAGATATGTAATTGATGCTAAATCTATTATGGGTATCTTCAGCCTGGATCTTTCAAAACCAATCGACCTGAACATTCATGCCGATGGCGAATTGGATGATATCCTTGCTGCTCTTGAGCCATACATCATCAAATAAGTAATCGACTTACATTTGTCAAGTAGTAAGGCTGTCTTTTACGACAGCCTTTTTGTTTTGATTATTTGTTACTGTTCACAGTACCTGTGACCAGCAACGATTATTTTACTTTAATCACTTCTACTGTATCAATTGCTTTCTCTACTAATTCATCAATACCTTCTGCCAGATTCAATTCTGATTTTTCAATCTTCTCCAAAATTGGTTTTGTAACCGGATGTTTTGCCACGAAAATTGTACAGCAATCTTCGAATGGCAGTATTGAAGTCTCATATGTGTTGATTTTTTCTGAAATTTCTACGATATCACGTTTATCAAAGCCAATCAGCGGACGATAAACCGGCAATGTGCAAACCGCATTTGTCACATTCAGACTCTGCATTGTCTGACTTGCAACCTGTCCAATACTCTCTCCTGTGATCATGCCAAGACAACCGTCCTGTTTTGCAAAATGTTCTGCAATCTTCATCATATAACGACGCATAATGATCGTGAGTTCTTCGTGTGGACACTTCTCATAAATATACAACTGAATATCTGTGAAGTTTACAACATTCAATTTGATCGGTCCTGAATATTTTGATACAAGACGTGCAAGATCTACAACCTTTTCTTTTGCACGTTCGCTTGTATACGGTGGTGCATGAAAATATGTTGCTTCCAAAGAAACTCCTCGTTTTGCGATCATATATCCCGCAACCGGGCTGTCGATTCCGCCTGACAGAAGTAACATCGCACTTCCGTTTGTCCCAACCGGCATTCCACCCGGTCCCGGAATAATCTCTGAATAAAGATAAATCTCTTCACGGACTTCTACATTCAACATAATATCCGGATGATGTACATCTACCTTCATCTCAGGAAATGCATCTAAAATCACTTCACCTAACTGACAGTTAATCTGCATAGACTGAAGAGGATAGCTCTTTTTACTTCTTCTCGCCTCTACTTTAAAAGTCTTATTCTTATCCGGATACATCTCATCCATATAAGCAACCACTTCTTTTTTCAGTTCTTCAAAGCCTTTATCCTCCAGACGGACAACCGGACAAATTCCAACAATTCCAAATACTCTTGCAAGACTTTCTACAGTCTCTTCATAATCATACTCTCCATCACAATCCACATATACTCTTCCATAAGATTTGTGAACATAAAATTCTCCATCTACATCTTTCAATGCAAATCGAATCTGACGAACCAATGCGTCCTCAAATATATAACGGTTTTTTCCTTTAATTCCAATCTCACCGTATTTGATCAAAAATGAATGAAATTTCATATCTTTCTCCTTTTTAGTGTCTTGTATATCTCCTTAACATCGGTACACAATTATATAGTGTTTCCAACGTATAGTCAATTTCTTCTTTTGTTGTAAATTCTGACATACTGAAACGCAATGTCGAATCCAGGTACTCCTGTGAAGTTCCAATTCCTCTTAACACTCCACTGATCGCAGGATGATTTGATGCACACGCAGAACCTGAAGACACGTATATACCTTTATCTTCCAAAGTATGCAGCAACACTTCACTTCTAACCCCTGCAATGCCAACGCTTATAATATGAGGTGCACTATTTTCATCAGTCAGACCATGCACCGTTGCGTGTTCTATTTTCGATATTCCTTCTATAAAATGAGCTTTCAGTTCCCTCATCAGTGAAACTTTCATGTTCAGATCTTGATATATCATCTTTGCCGCAAGTCCAAGTCCTGCAATTCCCGGAACATTTTCTGTACCGGAACGAATATTCTTCTGCTGCTCTCCTCCGAAAATAATCGGCTTAATCTTTACTTTCTCATTTATATATAAAAATCCTGTTCCTTTTGGTCCATGGATTTTATGTCCACTTGCTGAAAGCATATCAATCCCAACTCGTTTCGGATAAATATGGTACTTTCCAAATCCCTGCACTGCATCAGAATGGAAGAGAATTCTTGGATTGAAGTTTTTTACGATTTTTACAGCTTCTTCAATCGGTTGGACAGAACCCACCTCGTTATTAACATACATGATGGATACTAAAATCGTATCTTGGCACAGTGCCTCTTTTAATGCTTCTAAACGAACACGTCCATTCTCATCTACCGGTAAATATGTCACCCGAAATCCTTCCTCTTCTTCCAGATAATGCATTGTATTTAAAATAGCTGGATGTTCGATTGAAGATGTGATCAAATGATTCCCCCTGCGTCGATTTGCCCGTGCTGCTCCGATCAAAGCCAGGTTATCGCTTTCTGTACCTCCTGATGTAAAAAAGATTTCCTTCGCATTTACTTTTAATAGCTTTGCTAAAATTTCTTTTGCATCTTTCACATAATGCTCCGCCTCTACGCCTTTACGATGCATCGAAGACGGATTACCATAATCCTGACACATTACTTTATATACAATATTTCCAACTTCCGGATATGCTCTTGTTGTCGCCGAATTATCTAAATAAACTTCCATGTTACCTTTCCTTCTCTGTCTTGTTCAGATTTTTCACTGTTGCTCTGAACGTTTCTTACTATAAATTATGAATCTCACATTCTAAGTGATACATCAGAATTGATAAAATTGTCAACCCTGCCGTCTCTGTCCTCAATATTCTTTTTCCCAACGAAACCGGTATAATCTCCTGTTCCATCGCCTGTTCAATCTCCGCCTCTTCAAATCCGCCTTCCGGTCCGATAAAAACCCCAATACTTTCACCCGGCTTAATCTGATCTACAGCTGATTTCATCGTCCCCATTCCTTCTGCTTTCTCATAAGGAATCAGACGGACATCTAAGCTTTTTGCAAATTCTAATGCCTCTGCAAATGTCATAACGTCGTGAACTTCTGGAATTCTGTTTCTTCCGGACTGTTTTGCCGCTCCTTCTGCGATTGCATTCCAGCGCGCAACCTTCTTGGCAGCTTTTTTCTCATCCAGTTTTACTACTGCACGCTTTGTCACAACCGGAACCACCTCATAAACACCAAGCTCCACAGCTTTCTGTATGATCAATTCCATCTTATCAGCTTTTGGCAGTCCTTGAAACAGATAAATTCTGGACGGAAGTTCTACATCATCCTGAATCTTATCACAGATATGTAGTCTTGCCGAGTCCTGCTCATACTCGTCCACTTCACATATATATCTGTTTGAACTTCCGTCACTGATTTCAACCGATTCTCCTGGTTTAATCCTCAACACATTTTTCATATGGTTCAGATCCGAACCCTCTATTGCAATCGTATCTCCACAGATTTGCGTTGGTTCAACAAAAAAATGATGCATTTTTGTCTCTCCTTTTAATTAGTTCTTTCGTGCTGTTACAGACACCCACTCACCCTGATATGTCACTTCCAGCACTTCCAGTCCTGCTTTTTTCACAGCTTCAACAACAGTCTCTTCTTTATCATCGATGATTCCGCTTGTGATATATATACCACCCTTTTTCAGCTGATTTACAATCACCGGTGTAAGAGCGACTAACACATCTGCAAGAATATTTGCCACAACGATATCATAGCATTCATATCCAACCTTATCCTGTACCGCTTTATCATCAATAATATTTCCGATCATAACTTCATACTGATCCTTTGAAATACCATTCACTTCCATATTTTCATATGTTGCATCGATTGCACAAGGATCAAGGTCTGTTCCTACGGAATGTTTCGCTCCAAATTTAAGTGCCAGCATTCCAAGGATTCCACTTCCGCATCCAACATCAAGAATTTCTGTATCCTGCGTCACATGTTTACGGATCTGGCGAATGCATAACTGTGTTGTCTCATGCATTCCTGTTCCAAATGCTGTTCCCGGATCAATATGGATCACCATCTTATCCTCATCTTCCGGTTTTACATCTTCCCATGACGGAATGATTAAAATATCATCTACATAAAACTGATGGAAATATTGTTTCCAATTATTTACCCAATCCACATCCTCTGTCTCGGATTCTTCAATAGAACATTCTCCAAGATCCATAAATTCTGACATTTCTTCCAGTTCCTGACGGACATTTTTCAAAATACTTTCTGTATCCGCATCTTCTTCTAAATAAAAGCTTAAATATGCAATTCCGTCATCAGCCTCTGTTTCCGGCAAAATATCCACAAACATCTGCTCCTTATCTGCCGCTGTCAAAGGAATCTTATCTTCAATCTGAACTCCTTCAACCCCCAAATCTGCCAGCATACTGCTTACGATATCTTCTGCCTGTGTAGTTGTCTTTAAGCGAAAACTTTTCCACTTCATGTTCAATCTTCCTTTCTTTTTGCATCTTATAATAAATCCAAATCATCCAGTGTTCCGCGTCCTGTTACCGTCCGTTTTCTATTCGGATTACCCAACTGATAATCCAAATCTTTTAACGGATCATTCTTAGGTGTCTTATTTTCATGCTGTATATATGGTACTTTCTCATTTCGCACTTCGCCACTCTTACCGCCCGTCTTTCTACAAAGATAAATCTCACCGATCTCCATCGATTTATCCAATGCCTTACACATATCATACACGGTCAAAAGTGCAACACTGACCCCTGTCAGTGCTTCCATCTCTACGCCTGTCTTTCCTGTCACTTTCACTGTACAATAGCAGTAGATTGTACAACTTTCTTCATCCATATCAAACGTCACTCTGCAATTCGTGATTGGAAGAATATGACACATCGGAATCAGTTCAGCTGTTCTCTTAGCTCCCATAATCCCGGCTGTTGTCGCCACTCCCAGGACATCTCCTTTTCCAACTGTTCCTGCTGCAATTGCTTCATATACTTTTCTGCTGACCATGATTTTTCCTGCGGCAGTTGCCTCACGAACAGTCTCGCCTTTATCTGTCACATCCACCATCAGTGCCTTGCCATTTTCATCAAAATGCGTTAACCCCGATTCCATACTATGATTTCTCCTTTTGTAAATACATCATTACCTTGCATTATAATATGGAAACCCCCTTTTGTGAAACCCTTTTTTCACATTTCTATTTAAAAAACAATTATATCGTTATTCTTTCACCCTATGATAACAATATAACATAGAAGAAAGAGACCCGTCACTTAAGGTCTCTTTCCATCTTTTCATTCGATTTATGATGCTTGTTCTGTTGTATTTTCAAACTGTGAGTTATACAAATCTGCATAGAATCCATTTTTTGCAAGCAGCTCTTCGTGATTTCCCTGTTCTACAATATCTCCATCTTTCATAACCAGGATCACATCTGCGTCACGTATAGTAGAAAGTCTATGTGCGATCACAAAACTTGTTCTTCCCTTCATAAGCGTATCCATCGCTTTTTGGATTTGAATTTCTGTTCTTGTATCTACAGAACTTGTAGCCTCATCCAGGATTAATATTTTAGGATCTGCAAGAATTGCTCTCGCAATTGTAAGAAGCTGTTTCTGTCCCTGTGACACATTACTTGCTTCTTCGTTTAATTCCATATCGTATCCACCCGGCAATGTCTGTACAAATCGATGTACTCTTGCCGCCTTTGCAGCTTCAATCACTTCTTCATCTGTCGCATCCAGCTTTCCATATTTAATGTTATCCTTTATACTTCCATGGAACAACCATGTATCCTGAAGTACCATTCCAAACATCTGTCTTAATTCACTTCTGTTAAAATCCTTAACATTGTGTCCATCAATCAAAATTGCCCCGCCATTCACGTCATAGAAACGCATCAAAAGCTTGATCATTGTTGTTTTTCCTGCACCAGTCGGTCCAACAATCGCAATTTTCTGTCCTTCTTTTACATCAACAGAAAAATCATTGATAATAATCTTATCCTCATTGTATCCAAAATGCACATGCTCAAATGTAACATTTCCTTCTAGTCCTTCTACTGATACCGGATTTGGAACTGTCTGATCTTCTTCCTCTTCTTCAAGAAATTCAAAGACACGTTCTGAAGCTGCTGCTGTGGACTGTAGCATATTTGCAACCTGTGCAAGCTGCTGGATTGGCTGAGTAAAGTTTCTTACATACTGGATAAATGACTGTATATCTCCAACTTCAATCGTCTTCTTAGCAGCTAAAACGCCTCCGAGTATAACTACCCCTACATATCCTAAATTTCCCACAAACTGCATGATCGGCATCATCATTCCGGAAAAGAACTGTGATTTCCATGCTGAATCATATAATTTATCATTCGTCTTCTCAAACTCTTCGATCACATCTTTTTCCTTATTAAAGGCTTTCACGATATTATGCCCAGAATAAACTTCCTCCACCTGACCATTTACATTTCCCAGATATTCCTGCTGTCCTTTGAAATATTTCTGTGAATGTTTCATTACAAATGAAATCATGCCAAGTGAAACAGGAAGGATTAAGAGTGCAACCAGTGTCATAAGAGGACTGATTGACAACATCATCACAAGTACACCGATGATCGTTGTTGTCGAAGTTATAATCTGTGTTGCACTCTGATTCAAACTCTGTCCCAGAGTGTCCACATCATTCGTAACCCTTGAAAGCACTTCACCATGTGTTCTCGTATCAAAGTAATTCATTGGCATACGATTGATTTTCTGTGAAATTTCTTTTCTCAATCGGTATGTTGTTTTTTGTGAAACTCCCGTCATCAAGAAGCCCTGTACCAACGAGCACAATGCACTCGTTACATACAATGCCAATGCTGTCAGCAAAATAGTTGCAATCTTTTCAAAATCCATTCCGCTTCCGCCGGAAACTTTGCTTACCAGTCCATTAAAAATCTCTGTTGTTGCTTTACCAAGTATTTTCGGTCCGATGATATTAAAGACAGTTCCTCCAATGGCAAAGATTACAACGAACAGCATCTGAATCTTAAATGCACTCATGTATTTAATTAATTTTCCCATGGTACCTTTGAAATCTTTTGCCTTTTCTCCACCCATACGTCCATGACCCATCGGCCCACGTCTTGGTCCTCGATTTTCACTCATTACTGTTCTCCTCCTTTCCCATTTTCTTCTAATCCCGCCTTTAATTCTGCTTCTGATAACTGAGAAGCTGCAATCTGCTGATATACCTCACAATTTTTCAGCAACTCCTGATGAGTACCGACTCCGGCAATCTTTCCATCGTCCAGAACAATAATCTGTTCCGCATGCAAAATTGTACTAATACGCTGTGCTACGATTAACACAGTACTGTCTGATGTTTTTTCCTTCAATGCCTTACGAAGTGCTACATCTGTCTTATAATCCAGTGCTGAAAAACTGTCATCAAAAATAAAGAGTTTTGGATGTTTTGCAATCGCACGTGCTATAGATAGACGCTGCTTTTGTCCTCCTGATACATTTCCACCGCCCTGTGAAATTGTACTGTCATATTTTTTGGATTTTGTATCGATAAATTCTGTTGCCTGTGCAATCTTGGCTGCCTCTTCCATATCCTGTTCATTTCCGTCCGGATTACCAAACATAATATTCGAACCAATCGTTCCCGAGAACAGAACACCTTTCTGTGGAACATATCCCAGTTTACTTCTCAGCTCCTGCTGTGTTATTTCTCGGATGTCAATACCATCCAATGTAATAGAACCTTCTGTCACATCATAGAAACGAGGAATCAAATTCACTAATGTAGATTTTCCACTTCCGGTACTTCCGATAATGGCCGTTGTCTGTCCCGGATGTGCCGTAAAGTCAATATCTTCAAGAACATCTTCATCTGCACCAGGATATTTAAAAGATACATGATTGAATTTCAAAACGCCTTCTGTTTTCTTTGGCAAATGTTTCGGTTGCTCTGGATCTTTGATGATCGTCTTGCTTGTCAACACTTCATCTACACGCTCTGCTGCAACAGCTGCTCTAGGTAACATAACAGAAATCATACACAGCATTAAAAATCCCATGATAATCTGCATTGTATATTGGATAAATGCCATCATATCACCGACCTGCATCTGACCTTCATTTATGCCATGCGCTCCCGTCCATACGATCAGTACAGAAATTGCATTCATAACTACCATCATGACCGGCATCATAAATGTCATAGCACGGTTTACAAAAAGATTGGTTTTTGTCAAATCTCTATTCGCTTTATCAAATCTTTCTTCTTCATGTTTTTCTGTACTAAATGCACGGATAACTGATAAACCAGTTAAGATTTCACGTGTTACAAGATTCAGTTTATCAACCAATTGCTGCATGATCTTAAATTTTGGCATTGCAACAATAAACAATACAGAAACTACCAATACGATTAAAATCGCCGCCAATGCAATGATCCATGACATAGATACATTTGTTTGGAATACTTTATAAATGCCGCCGATTGCGATAAGCGGAGCATATAATACAATACGAAGAAGCATAACGATCAACATCTGTATCTGCTGAATATCATTGGTACTTCTTGTGATCAATGAAGCTGTTGAAAACTGATCAAATTCATTATTGGAAAATCCAACAACTTTTCTAAACACTTTGCCACGAAGGTCGCGTCCTGTTGATGCACCCACGCGTGATGCCAGCAGTCCGACCAGAACACTTGCCAACATTCCGAGTAATGCAAGTGCAAGCATCTTTCCTCCTGTTACAAACAAATAGTGGAATTGTATCTGATTCATATCCATACCAAGATCTTCATATGCCGTTTTGATATAGCTGATTCCGGCCTGTTCTATGATCGTATCCGGCATATCATCCATCTGGTCTTTCATCTTATCAGTCATCTGTGAAAGTTGCTCTTGTGGCAGCATTTTCAAAATATCAAATACTGTTGCATCTTTTGGAAGCATCTCGGCCGGAATGTTTGCACGCAACTGCTCTTCAATCTTAGCTGTTGTATCACTTCCTTGTTCAAATCCAGCTGTCATCATCATCGGAACAGATAAAATCTCTTCTAATTCTTCTGTTTTCTCTTCGTTATCCTGAATGTTTTTCTTCAATACATATGCTGTTTGATTATAAGTATTCTCATCTTTTTCATATGCATCCAGCACTGTCTGCCTGTCATCTGCCTGTACAAACAACAATACTTTCTCCATCTCTTCTTCTGAAATTGCTTCCGGTATCTTGTCATCGACACCTGCCTGCTGAATTCCAACATTTACGATATCTGACGTATAACTTGGCAGAGATAAGTCGCAATATACCTGAACCAAAAGTACAAGCAATATAACAAATGCCATCTTCCAGTACGTTTTCAGATATTTGAATAATTTACCCATAGTACAAATCCTTTCTTCGTCTTAATTGTTTTTCTGGTCGGTTGTACGTTCCGCCTGCTGTTTTAAATTATCCAGCATTTGGAGTAAAAATCTTCTAAGCAGGATTTTTTCTTCTATACTAAACCCCGAAACTAACATCTCTTCCATCTTATTAATTACACCCCAAACCTGTTCAAGACAATTCTCTGCCTTTTCTGTCAAATATAATCTCATAATCCGTTGATCCTGTTCGTCAGGCCGGCGCTCGATCAAGCCCTGCTTTTCCATCTTCTTAATTCCCGATGTGATCGTCGGTGGTGTCAGTTTCATCTTTTTAGCTAATTCCCTTTGTGACATACCACTATTTTGATGTAATGAGAAAAACATCGCTGCCTGCCATGGTTTTAATTCATATTGTTTTAACGACTGACTGGCACAGTTCATCTCCATATGCATAATCTGATTCATAATATTGATGATTGACATTTCTTTTTCATCATTCACTTATATCACCCCTCTTTTCTTCATCAGTAATTAGTTAGATGTCTAACGGTTATTTTATGAGCATTGATTATATTTGTCAAGAAAACCTCTTGTATTTTCACAGTTTTTTAATATTTTTCTCTAATTTTCCGTTTGATATCGAACGATTTCTCTCTCGGATACCACAACATCCATCATCAAGTCATGCCCTTCTGTCGGTATCTCCGACAGAAGTATTTTTTCTCTGCACAAGATTACTCTCCACGCATCTGTCTGACTAAGATATCTGTCATAAAATCCCCCACCGTATCCGAGTCTGTCACCTTTTTTATTGCATGTGACACATGGTACAAATGCCAGATCAATCTTCTGCGGTGGTATTTCTTCGCAGTAACCTTTTGGCTCCATAATGCCATAAGCACCTTCTTCCAAGTCATCCAGGCTTGTAATCGCATAAACTTTCATAACACCTTTTGAAATACACTTTGGAACACCAAGCTTCCTGCCTGACTTTAATATTTCCTGTAACATCGGCGTTGTATTAATTTCATCTTTCGTTCCCACATAACAAAAGACTACCTTTGCATTCTCATATTCAGGAAGTGTTAATGCATGTTTGCTAATCTTCTCATCTGCTGACTTACAATACGCTATTGAAAGTTCTGAAATTTTCTTTTTTATTTGTTTCCGTAGCTCTTGTTTTTCTCTTTTTAAATCTGTTTTCATTTCTATAATAATCCTGCAAATAATCTCATAAACAATTGGCCCAGACGCAAATAAGCACTATTCCCTGAACTATATTTTTCCGTCACTTCACAGCATTCTTTCATGGTTGCTTCTAAATCTTCTCTAATCAAAGTAACCGCGCTACAATCTGCCATAAAGCATCCATTTTCAAAATGATGATAAAGGCTTCTATAATCCAGATTTATTGTTCCACACGTAGCCATACAATCATCTGCTACACTCATTTTTGCATGGCAAAATCCAGGAGTCCATTCAAAAATACGCACTCCATCTTTTACCAGCCCGTGATAAAATGAACGTGTAACACTATAAATCAATTTCTTATCCGGAATTCCCGGTGTAATTATCCTTACATCAACCCCACGTTTCGCAGCCAGACACATTGCATGCATCATCTCATCTGTAATAATCAGATACGGCGTCATAAACCAACAATATTTTTCTGCTTTATTTATCATGCTGATGTAAACTTCTTCGCCCACCTGCTCATCATCCATCGGACTGTCCGCATAAGGCTGGATAAATCCACTTTGTTCTGCATGATACTCATATGGTAATAAATATTTTTCAAAATTCGTATCATTTTTATCTTTATCATTGACTGCATTCCACATTTCTAAAAATGTTATCGTCAATGACCGGACTGCGTCTCCCTCTAAACGAATCCCCGTATCCTTCCACTGTCCGTATGGATGTGTAAAATTGAAGTACTCATTTGCAAGATTATAGCCGCCGATAAATCCGATTTTCCCATCTATAACCGTAATTTTACGATGATCTCGATTATTTAGAAATACATTCAGACCCGGCATAAACGGATTGAATACGCGGCACTGAATCCCTACATTCTCAAGCTTCTTTATAAAATCTGTATTTATGAATCCGATCGACCCCATGTCATCATAAAAAATGCGAACTTCCACTCCTGCTTGTACTCGTTCTTCCAAAACCTTTTGGATCATATACCACGCTTGTGCATCCTCAATCGCATGGTATTCCATAAAAATAAAACTTTCTGCTTTTGACAATTCTTCAAGCTGGGATTCCAGTCCTTTTACCGCTTCACTGTAATATGTTACATCCGTATTCTGATATACCGGATAATTTGCATTTTTCTTTATATAGTAAGCAATATTGCCGGCTTTTGGATTTTTCTCGTTTAATCTTCCTAAAGTTTCTTGATTTTCCGGAAGTAACGGCAAAATAGTATCATCAATTTCTTTGTATCGTATTCTCATTTTACGAGTTCCGCCGTTTAATCCAATCATCAAGTACAGACCAACTCCCATTATCGGAAATATAAGTATCAAAATTATCCATGGCATTTTCATAGACGAAGTTTTGTTGGATGCATAAAGTCCCAAAACCAAACCGCCTGCCAGAATCCTTGTCAGCAAATTGACAAATTCTGCGTATCTATTCAATTTGGTGAGCATAACTATAACAAAAAGAATTTCCAGCAAAATACAAAACCCAGAAAAACATAATCGCTTTACGCCGTTTTTGGTTTTCGCTCTGCCTTCTAGTGTATCCTGTTTCATTTAACTCATCTCCTTTTATTTATCTGCCTGCGGGCGTTTTATTGTACGGACATTAATCCCATTCAATTCTATATGGTCATCAACAGGAATCACAATGCATTGTCTTCCATCAATTATCCTTGTTTCAATCAAATCAGCTCTGTCCGGGTTTACTTTTATAACCACGTCAGGTGTCTCAATATTGAATTTTCTTGTCTCTGCAATATTTTCTGCAATAAGTGTTGATTTTTCGCCCGCTGCAGCCTCAAATGTCTGTTCAAATATCTCCATCTGTTCTGCTGATACGCCACTATTCTCAAAGATTTTCTTCACATCTGTTTTATCTAAGGATACTGGTTCCGGCTCATCTTTATGTTCTTCAATAATTTCATTCAAAGTTTCATGAATATTTCTTACCGTTTCATAATCACCATCTTCGCCGAGCGTATCCTCAATAATCATCTGGAATGTCTCTTTCTGTGAGTCCGCCGACATCGGCATCTTCGCTCCCAGCACCTGATTGATCAACTCCGGCTGAAGGTCCTGCGATTTCTTTGTATAATACAATACCCCATGGATATCTGTACTTCGATCTGTAAATGCAGGGAACAAAAATCCTTTATCAGGCTTATCTACAATCCAGTCACGTATACGGTCTTCAATCCTGTTATCCTCGGCATTATAACACAATCCGGCTTTTGATAATGACACTGGACAGATACTGCATATAAGATATTCAAATACCTCATCCGATGCATCATACATTTCTAATTCATCTGTTCCTTTTCCCGGAATATCATACATTGCATGGATCAAAATAATATAATAGTTTTCTTCATACTCATAGTTCTCGATTATTTTATCGTAAAACTCTTCCAAAAGCATATCATCTTCTAATTTACTGTTTTTTAATTTCAATAAAAATTCCTGCGTTCCTCCCGGCATCTCCTGTTCCAAAGGAAATTCCATATTCAACAGGTTCTTCCCCAGACTCCCTGATAATGTTTTCTTAAAAATATCAAAATACTTAAATGCTTCTTCTTCCGGCAAAGAAAGAAATGCTTCTTTCGATTCTAAACGTTTTGTCTTTTCATGGTCTACATAGCATCCGCAAATACGCGTAATCGCACAGTTTGCTGGTGTAAATTGTTTTCTAATTTCCAGTACTTCTTTTTTATTCATATCTCTTTCCTCTCTTATACTTATTGTCGTTACATTATTATACAACGGAAAGTAACGTTTGTGAAAGTGACATTTGGGGACGTGGACCAGTTGGGGACGGGGGTTAGTGGCTTTTTTGCTCGCAAAAAAGCCACTAACCCCCGTCCCCAACTGGTCCACGTCCCCAAATGGTCTCCCCATCCTCAATTGTCTCCAATTGTCACTTTCAAATGCACTAAACTCCTGTGTGAAGCAGTTTATTTGCATTCTCAACTCTCTCGACTGATGGTGGATCAATTCCTTTTAATTTGTACTCATAGCCAAGTTCATCCCATTTATACGCACCTAAAGTATGATATGGAAGAACTTCTACTTTCTGAACATTATCCAATGTTTGAATAAATTCATCCAGTTTGATCAAATATTCATCATAATCGCTTCTTTCCGGTACAAGAACATGACGAATCCAAACAGGTTTTTTGATGTCTGATAAGTAACGGGCCAAATCTAAAATATTTTTATTTGTACATCCTGTTAAAATCTTATGCTGCTCATCATCAATATGTTTGATATCAAGCATCACCAGATCTGTATATTTCATTAATTCATTAAATTTGCTGAAAAATGGCTCTTCTCTTGTAAATGGATTTCCGCTTGTATCAAGTGTTGTATGAATTCCATTTGCTTTTGCCTTACGGAATAATTCTGTCAGAAAATCAATCTGCAATAATGGTTCTCCACCACTTACTGTGATCCCGCCATCATTTTTCCAGTAAGAACGATATTTCATTGCTTTTTCTAACAGTTCATCTGTTGTGTAAAGAGTTCCTTTCTTCATATCCCATGTATCCGGATTATGACAAAACTGGCATCTCATTGCACATCCTGTCAGGAAAATAATATACCGCACTCCCGGGCCGTCTACTGATCCAAAGCTTTCCAGCGAATGAACATAACCTTTTAATGCTTCTGCCATTTTATTTTCTCCTTATTATTGATAATACCTTTTCGAATATTTGTTACAAAGAGGAGCAGTCCCTTTCGAAACTGCCCCTCTTTACTTTCAACAAAGTTTAATTCTTATTACATTGATTTGTGGCAAGTTCTGGAAATAACGTCCATCTGCTGCTCACGAGTCAAGTCGATGAATTTAACAGCGTATCCAGATACACGAATTGTAAAGTTAGCATATTCTGGTTTCTCTGGATGCTCCATAGCATCGATCAGTTTCTCTGTACCGAATACGTTTACGTTCAAGTGGTGTGCTCCCTGATCGAAGTATCCATCAAGAACGTTTACAAGGTTATTTGTACGCTCTTCATCTGTATGTCCAAGTGCACTTGGGCTGATTGTCTGAGTATTTGAAATACCATCTAATGCATCTTCGTATGGAAGTTTTGCAACAGAGTTCAGTGAAGCCAAGAGACCATTCTGCTCTGCACCGTAAGATGGGTTAGCACCTGGTGAAAGTGGCTCGCCTGCTTTTCTTCCGTCTGGAAGAGATCCTGTAGCCTTACCATATACAACGTTTGATGTAATTGTAAGGATAGATGTTGTAGGCTCTGAATTTCTGTATGTATGGCATTTTTTCAGTTTGTGCATAAATGTCTTAAGAAGCCATACTGCGATTTCATCAGCACGATCATCATCGTTACCATATCTTGGGAAGTCTCCCTCTGTCTCGAAGTCAACTACGATTCCGTCTTCATCACGAATTGTTTTAACTTTTGCATATTTGATAGCGCTCAAAGAGTCTACTACGTGAGAGAATCCAGCGATACCTGTTGCAAATGTACGTCTTACATCTGTGTCGATAAGAGCCATCTCTGCTGCTTCATAGTAATATTTATCATGCATGTAGTGAATCATGTTCAATGTATCTACATACAGTTTTGACAGCCATTCCATCATAGCGTCATATCTTTCCATTACCTCATCAATATCAAGATATTCTGAAGTAATTGGTCTGTAAGCTGGTCCAACCTGCTGTCTTGTCTTCACATCAACACCACCATTGATAGCGTATAACAGACACTTAGCAAGGTTTGCACGTGCTCCAAAGAACTGAATCTCTTTACCTGTCTGAGTAGCAGATACACAGCAGCAAATGCTGTAGTCATCGCCCCATACCGGACGCATAACATCATCGTTCTCATACTGGATAGAACTTGTTGTTACAGAAATAAATGATGCATATTTCTTGAAGTTCTCTGGCAGTCTTGAAGAATAAAGTACTGTCAGGTTAGGCTCTGGTGAAGGTCCCATGTTCTCTAATGTATGTAAGAAACGGTAGTCGTTCTTTGTTACCATAGAACGTCCGTCCTGTCCAAGTCCACCAACCTCAAGTGTAGCCCATACTGGGTCTCCTGAGAAGAGTTCTGTGTAAGATGGAATACGAGCAAACTTAACCATTCTGAATTTCATAACCATGTGGTCGATCAATTCCTGAGCTTCTTCTTCTGTCAGAGTTCCGTTCTCAAGATCTCTTTCAATATAAATATCAAGGAATGTAGAAATACGTCCAACACTCATTGCAGCACCGTTCTGTGTCTTGATTGCTGCAAGATATCCGAAGTACAGCCACTGAGCAGCTTCTCTTGCATCTTTAGCTGGTGCAGAAATGTCATATCCGTATGCTGCAGCCATCTCTTTCATTTCTTTCAGAGCGTTGATCTGATCTGTGATCTCTTCACGAAGACGGAAATCTGTTCCTTTCATTCCGTGTCTCTCGCCTCTCACGAAATCAGACTGTTTTTCCTTAATAAGGTAATCAATACCATATAAAGCTACACGACGGTAGTCACCAACGATACGTCCACGTCCGTATGTATCTGGAAGTCCTGTAATGATTTTGTTGTGACGAGCTTTTTTCATCTCTGGTGTGTAGATATCAAATACTCCCTGATTGTGAGTTTTGTGATATTTTGTAAAGATCTCATGCAGTTTTGCACTTGGCTCATAACCATGTGTTGTACAAGCCTGCTCTGCCATCTTAATTCCACCATAAGGCATAAATGCTCTCTTCAGAGGTTTGTCTGTCTGAAGACCAACAATTTTCTCCAGCTCTTTCATGCTGTCATCGATATAAGCTGCACCATAAGCAGTAAGTCCTGAAACAACTTCTGTTTCCATATCAAGGACTCCACCTTTTGCACGCTCTTCTGCCTGAAGTTCCTGTAATCTTCCCCACAACTTATCTGTTGCTTCTGTAGGTCCAACTAAGAAAGATTCATCTCCATCATATGGTTTGTAGTTGTTCTGAACGAAATCACGAACATCTACTCCGTCTTTCCAAAGTTTACCTTTGAATCCTGTCCACTGTTCAAACTGTGCCTGTGACATTGTATACTTCCTCCTTGCTATTTTATAGCTATTACTTTTTTCAACAGTCGCAGTATAACATCACGTTAAAAAAAAGACAACCTCAAATCTCTTATTTCTTCTTATGTTCCTTATTTAGTACAATTATTGCATTTTTCGGCATACAATCCGCTATATAATGTTACTTTTTCCCTGATTTTTTGTTTGATTTCGTCGCATTTTCTAACTATTTTTCAGTGCTGTTTTTATTGCATATTCCACGATTTCATTTTAAAATATTTATAAAATTTTATGTAAAAAATGAGAGGGCAAACCTATGAACATTCGCAAATCGACCATGGATGATTTAGACATTCTGTTACACCTTTATGAAAATGCACGTACATTCATGAGCAGTCACAGCAATCCAGTGCAATGGGGCACGACTTATCCAGAAAAAGAACTCATTATTTCAGATATTAAATCCGGTCACAGCTATGTCTGTGAAGATCACACCAAAATCATCGCTACATTTTTTTACCACAAAGCAGATGATCCTGACTATAACGAGATTTATGAAGGTGACTGGTTGAATTCGATGCCTTATGGCGTGGTCCACCGTATTACTTCAGATGGAACCATCCATGGAACTGCTTCTTTTTGTCTTGAATGGGCATTAAAGCAATGCGGTAATCTCAAAATTGATACACACCGTGATAATTCTGTCATGCAACATTTACTTAAGAAAAATGGTTTCTCTTATTGTGGTCTGGTTCATCTGCAAGATGGCACAGAACGTCTGGCTTACCAAAAGACTCTCTAAACCCCCGGGTTATACAACAAAAGATACAACCGTTGTTTTTTTCAACAACAGCTGTATCTTTTTTATTTCTTTTTTATATTAAAAATGTTTTCTTATTTCTGTTTTTCCTGCTCTTGGATTCCCCAGAAAATCTTTTCTGCCGTAATTGGCAATTCACGGATTCGAACGCCTACCGCATGATCTACCGCATTTGCAATTGCTGGAGATGGTGTATTGATTACAATCTCACCGATAGATTTGGCACCAAATGGACCTGTTGGTTCATAACTGCTCTCAAATTCTACTCGAATCGTTCCAACATCCAATCGTGATGGAATCTTATATTGCATAAAGGAATTGCTATAGTTCTTTCCTTTCGCACTATATACAATGTCTTCATACATTGCCATACCGATTCCCTGTGCGATTCCACCTTCTGTCTGGACTCTGGCAAGATTTGGATTGACAACAGTTCCACAGTCTACAACTGCTGCATAATCAATCAATTCGATTGCTCCTGTTTCTTTATCAATCTCTACTTCTGCCATTCCAACCATAAACGGCGGTGGTGATACCGGTGATGTAAATGCTTCGCTTGCGCTAAGTGCATCATCATTAAAGCACATTACTTTATTTCCAATATCTTTTCTAGAAATAGATTCTCCTGTTTTCAGATTCAAGACTTTTTCGCCGTCAAATTCTACATCTTCTACCGGACAGCCGAGATATTTTGCACCCTTCTCACTGATTTTCTTGCGTAAAGTCTCACAAGTTTTCATCACTGCCATACCTGTCACATAAGTTGTACTAGATGCGTAAGAACCACAATCATATGGTGAAATATCTGTGTCAACTCCATGTACAACAATCTCATCCATACTACAGTCCAGACAATCTGCTGCCATCTGTGAAAGAATTGTATCACATCCTGTTCCCATATCTGTAGCACCAATCATCAATGTATAGAATCCGTCGTCATTCACTTTAATTGTAACTGAAGCAGTATCACAGCTGGAAATACCGGACCCCTGCATCGACATTGCAACACCAAGTCCTCTGACTTTACCATTGCCCATATCTTTACGCATACCTTTTTCATCCCAGCCGATCATCTCTTTTGCACGAGCCAGACAACGGTCAAGAGCACAACTGTTTGCTGTCTCTCCATAATATGCCGGCATAACCTGTCCTTCTCTGACAAGGTTCATCTCACGCAATTTCACTGCATCCATATCCAACTGTTTTGCCAATTCATCCACAGCTGATTCCAATGCAAATATACCCTGAGTTGCACCATATCCTCGATATGCTCCCGCAGACATATAGTTTGTGTATACAACATCATATGTAAAACGGAAAGCCTCTGCTTTTCCATATAAAGGAATCGACTTATGTCCGGACAGTCCAACTGTTGTCGGACCATGCTCACCATAAGCTCCCGTATTTGACAATGTGTACATATCAATCGCTTTGATTATTCCGTCTTCATCAGCTCCGACTCTTACATGGATCTCCATCTCATGTCGAGGTGAAGATGCAATCAAAGATTCTTCTCTTGTAAAAATCATCTTTGACGGTTTTCCAGTCATCCATGTTACAAATGCCGGATACATCTCTCCTACCGCTGTCTGTTTTGCTCCAAATCCGCCTCCGATTCGAGGTTTGATAATACGTACCTTAGATTTTGGGATATCTAATGCGTTCGCCAAAATACGACGTACATGGAAAGGTACCTGCGTAGATCCTACTACGTTCAAACGTCCATATGCGTCCATATAGCAATATGTACGGAATGTTTCCATCATAGCCTGCTGATTTGCTTTTGTGTGATAAGTCTGGTCGACAACATATTTACAAGAAGCAAGAACTGCATCCACATCTCCGTCAGAGCACTCATCATGTGCGCAAAGATTTCTCTTATTATCTGCTCCAACCGGTGCCAGACTTCTCCAATTATCTTCCGGATGTACTAAAATCTCATTATCCTTTGCTGTTCTGAAATCCAATACCGGCTCCAACACATCATACTGTACTTTCACAAGCTTCATTGCTTTCAAAACTGCCTCTTCTGTCTTACCCGCAACAATTGCTACCGGGTCTCCGACAAAACGAACTCTCTGATCCAGAATCAGTCTGTCATACGGACTTGGCTCCGGATAAGTCTGTCCTGCCAATGTAAAACGTTTATCCGGGCAATCTTCATAAGTAAACACTGCTTCAATTCCCGGCACTAACATTGCTTTTGATTTATCTATACTCTTAATTAATGCATGTGCATAAGGGCTTCGAACAACCTTTACGATCAAACAATCTGATGGAGCCAGGTCATTTACATAAACGCCTTTTCCAGTTACCAATGCCTTAGCATCCACCTTTGGCACTGCCTGATTTACATATTTCATTATGCCTGCTCCTCCTTCTTACTCTGCATATATTTCTGAATAGCACGAAGCTGTCCCATATAACCGGTACATCTGCACAGATTTCCCGCAAGATACTGTTTAATCTCATCAACAGACGGATCTTCTAACTCCCTGAACATTGCAAGAACATTCATAACAAATCCCGGAGAACAGAAACCACACTGCTCTGCTCCTTCTGCTGCAAGAAAACGCCCAAACTCTTCTGCTTCCTTATGAACACCTTCCAGTGTTGTCACCTCATGTCCGTCAATTCCCGCTGCCAGGATTGAACATGACAGACGAGATTTTCCATCTACCCATACAGTACACAATCCACAGTTTGTTGTCTCACAGCCACATTTTACGCTGACACATCCAAGCTGTCTTAATACATTTAACAAAACACTGTCCTCTGATACCTCTGTCTGAACAGGTTTGCCATTTAGTCGAAATTTAATTTCCATTATTTATTGTTCCTCCGCTAAAATTGCCCGAATCGAGCGTCGAATCAATACCTCTGCCAAATGTCTTCGGTATTCGGCACTGCCTCTCATATTCGATCCATATGTAAACATATCTGCTGCTTTTTTTGCATATGCATCAATCTCTTCTTCTGTAGCATCGTCTCTAATATCCCAGTCCAGCTCCAAAAGTGCTGCTTTTCCAGGTCTTGCCCCTACAGATATCCACCACAGTTTTTCTCCCTTAAACACACCTGTTACAATACCGCATGTCAATACCGGGAAATCTGTTTTTGTCTGGCGGATTGATTCATAATGGATCTTTCTGTTACTCTTACGAACAATTACAGATATCAAAAGATCCTTGTCCATCTTACGATTCACAAACTCCGACAAACGAACAGTTCCCCCATTATATAATTCCACAAAAGTATCCATTGCCAGCAAGACAGTTAATACGTCTGAAAATCCATATCGTCCAAAAATACTACCGCCTACTGTTGCCTGATTACGGAACTGAACCCCTACAATTGGGCTCAATGCTTTTGCTATATTTCCCTTTGAATATTCATTTAATCCCTGATGAGTTTCTAACTGACGCAATGTACACATTGCTCCAATCTTAAATACATGATCCGTCTCTTCAATTTTATTCAACTCCAGTTCAGACAAATCAATTACTGTTTTTACTCTCGCATTTCCAAGGCGCATCCACATCATACCGCCCATAACACGACTGTTACGTGCCTGATTCAACTCGTAAGCCTCATCCAGAGTTTTTGCTTTTACATAATTTTGTATCGTAAGCAAACCATTATCTCCTTTCGTCTCCTACAACAAAATAAGGTGCAAATGCATTCTGTCATTCACACCTTTAAGTACGATTCATTCTATCATGTTTTATTTTATTTGTCAAAATATGACATTGTAGATTTTTTACCTCTTTTATAATTTATTCTAATTTATATTTATTAATTTTATTTATATATTCTCATTACTCTTCATTACTTCTTTATTTACCAAAGAATTGCTTATCATTTTTCTCGCAGCTCTGTCGTATGCCAGTTGATACAGCATTTCCCGGGAATTAAATCTGTGTAAAATCGTTATTTTTAACTCTGTTTTAAAATTTAAAAAATTTTCTAATTTTCTTGTTGACAAACCACATCTTACTTGCTATACTAAGCAAGTGCTCAAGTGAGCCAAACAGAATATAGGGGATTGGTCAAATGGTATGATAGGGGTCTCCAAAACCTTTGGTGGGAGTTCGATTCTCTCATCCCCTGTACTAAAAAGTCTTAGAAACTGCGTAAAATCGCTGTTTTAAGGCTTTTTTCTTTTTTCCAAAAAGCAAAGGTAATCAAAAAGGTAATCAACCATATGTTCTAAACATCTGAAGAAGGAGGAAATCTTGCACAAATGCGTCTCATATGGTACCAAAAAGACATACTTTGCTAAAAAATTGATTATTTCAAATGATATTTTAAAGATACAAATAAAAAGAAATGCCTTAGCAGATTAATTCATATTCACGTAAACATGAAGAATACTGTTAGGACATTTCTTTTTTATCCAGATATTAACACCACGGATTGAAAATGTAATCTTCTCCTGAACGCATCTAAAATAGGTTTATCCATTGTTTCATCATATTTGAAAAGCATATAATTAATAATGTCTGTGTAATTAGTGTTCTTACTTGAGGTATACTTTAATACTGCCATTGATTTTCCCCTCCAATTTCATTAGGTCTTCACGAATGTCGTTCTCTTTTCAAAATAGTATTCCCCTTTCCGACATGACTGCTCTGCAGATATAAAGGAAAGCTGCGTCTACGAAAGTAGTAAGCCATTTAAAAAATCTGTTGATTGATACAAGTTCGAGGGAATGGGGAGCGAAATCCCCATCAAGATTGCCAGGTATCCTGATTTCCAAAAGGAAATTAGAGTTACTCAAGGGCGCATCTTGCCCTTGTTTAATAAAAGATTCGTTATGCTTTGCAGTAAATCAATGTTTTAAGTTTTCTCCAATTTGGGGAATAACCTGTGCCTAAGTGTCTAAAGTATGATATCATGTGAGTAACAAATTAGAAGTTGCAAGGAGGAAATTATGAAATTTATGCAAACAGAGAAAAAACAGCTATTGATCTATGTGATTATAGCATACGGAATCACATATGTAATGGGACTTCTGATGTGGTATGGCTATGGAAAAGGTCTTGATCTCAGCGCTTTTCCAAGGGCGCAGATGCTGTATCCAGCAGCAGGTGTAATGATGGCTTATTTAATTACCAAAAAAGGAGATAAAAATCTTCCAACGGCTTTTTACATATTCTTTGTAGCACTCACGGCGGTGCTGGTTATTTGCACGGCGACTTCTGTTCTGGCTCCAAAAAATAGAGATCTGATGAGCATGCCGTATTCTCAGTGGGCACCAATCATGGAGTACGTTATGATAGGTGGCAGCGTTATTTTCTGGATTCTTCTTCTGCAATCCGGTAAAGAAAAGCGCAGATCCTATGGACTGAACAGCGAACATTGGAATATATCTATTCGTATGATCCTGTTGTTTATTGGATTATATCTTCTCAGATTTGTGATTGCCTATGCTCTGAGCGGCCAGCTTTCTGAATTTGGCAAAATAATGGCAAATCCTACTACCTGGATCATATTTTTTACTGTTTTGGTAAACTTTTTCCCGTCAGTAGTGGCATTCTTTGGAGAAGAATACGGATGGAGATATTATCTTCAGCCTCTTCTTCAGAAAAAATTTGGACTAAAAGGCGGCGTAATCCTTTTGGGCTGTGTGTGGGCTGTATGGCATCTGCCAATAGACTTCTTCTATTACACTACGCCGGATATGGGGCTGGCGGCTCTGGCAAGCCAGTTTGTTACCTGTATTTCACTGGGGATTTTTATGGCATATACTTATATGAAAACCCAGAATATCTGGGTTCCGATAATTATTCATTTTCTGAATAATAATATGGTGGTAGTTTTTTCAGGAACGTACTCTGCGGATGTACTTCAGAATCAGCAAATCCACTGGGGAGATATTCCTGTGGCACTGGTAATGAATCTGCTGATCTTTGGATGGGTGATCTTTCTGAAGTCATTTAAGGAGAAAAAAGCATAATATTGAGTTCATTCAAATTATTTAGAACAATTTGCAGGAGTACCGGCATTTTTAAGAATAGTTATTTTAATTTCATGTATTGCAGATTGGATGATATTTGCAAAAATTGAAGTGGCATAACTTATAATAGGTTAATCATAATTGTAATCAAAAATCACTGTCCATTCTGTGGCAAATCATTAAGGGGTGTACCTATAAATAGTAAAGAATATTGTCCACACTGTAGTTGTAAAATAGAACAGGAGCATAAGAAAATTCAAGTTTGTGAATTAAAAAATTAAATATAAAATGTGAGATAGAGCGTATGGAAATTAACTATACGTTCTATTTTTTGACTTTTTGAGAAAAGTGATTAAAAAACTATTGACATTTTGTTACTAGATGAATAGATATGTTTACTCATAATTTAAGAGAAAAAAGCCTCATGGGCATGAGGAAAAATGAAGGCAAAACGTAATGTCTATACATCGTATTTTTAGCACAGAATCGATTTTATCATTAATGGTCATTAATACATTTTAAAAAAAATTGTCAAGTCTATTGATTCGTATTACTCACTCTTTTAAATTTTAGTGCCAGAACCTGTTTTTTGTCCGTTCGTCTTTTGTATATGTGAGGTAAAAAAACGACCATCGAAAATAACTTAAAATGTGATTGGATTGTCTTTAATTAACTGCGTTCCTTTTTTGGGAAACAGCTATTTATAGTTAAAAGCAATAATTTTCTAGTAAAAATAAAAAATTGAGTCAAATGGTTGTATAAGCCCCCTAAAACGTTTCTACATATGAAGACCTTAAACCTATATGTCAATATCAAAAAGTCGAAATGAGGTGAAGAATTGAATTATAAATACATAACCAAGGAAGAAATTTCGGTTGCATACTTTCAGTTCCCTAAGTTCCTGTTGAAGTATCCGATTTCACAGAACGGGAAGGTGGTGTATATGCTGCTGTATGACCGGGCACGACTCTCACAAATGAATAACTGGTTGGATGAAAATGGCCGGATCTATGTGATCTATCCGATTACGGAATTAATAAAACATATAGGGAAATGTAGGTCGTCCATAAAGTCTGCATTAAAGGAATTGGACGAAGCCGGACTACTGTTAAGAAGATCTGGTGGGTTTTCTAAGCCAAACCACTTGTATATAAAGATTCCCGCAGAAGAGATTTATCAGAAGGACAGAAATTCAACCCCGTTAGAAAATGGACAGTCATATAAACAACCACTGCATAGCCAGAATACTGGCCCCATGAGAGTCAAAAAGTCGACGCCTGAGACTTTTTCTCACAGTCTCGATTCAGGTCTGACACACGATAGACAGCTTTCTTGTAAGCGTATCCAGTTGGTGTGTAGTAATAGATTTCTATGAACTTTATCGAATCATTATTAATGCGGACAGACAGCCATTTTTGAACTATCATGTCCGCATCTTTTGTTACTATGCATTCTTGTTTATGTTTCATCTTTCTCGCCTATGAGTACAAAAATACCACCGGCCATTTTGATTGGTGGCAACTATACAACTGCATTTAATGCTTTGTTGTATTCAATTTCTAATTCATGTTTAAACTTTTCAAAATCTACATCAACCAGAATCAATATTCCATCAGAATAATCAAAACCAGTATTGGATATGCTCCTTTCATCTTTTTCTCACTTTCTTGCTATTTAGTTATAGTAATCGGTGCCTTGACGTCAATAAATTATGCCCGAAAGCCTGGGAATCTATTTCAATCCCCATTTTTTTCAGGATTCTTTTCTCCGTAATCTCATTAATTTCAGTGTGTCTAGGAACTTGTTCCGTATCATTTCCACGTTTATACGTATCATGATTCCCGCCATGATCTTTGAACAAAAATCCTGCGTCTTCAAGTTTCTTTATCAGGTCACGCCGTTTCACGTACTCATCTCCGTTTTTCTTTGTTATACGCCTTAAATACGCATTTGCCAATAGTAAGTACGCATAATATACGCATTTATTTTATTTTCAAAAAAGGACAACCTGTCACCAGATTTCCCCTTTTCTGAAATAACATTTTTCAAGCGAACTGCAACGATGCTATTTGATGCTGTAATATCAAGCAACTTTATTTCTCCTTTCTTTTTAACCAATTTCTCTTTTTGTTTTTGATAATATAATAAGATTCTTGTTTTATCGATATATTTTTAACAAACTTCTTCTTGTTTCCCTTTATTGACATACCAAGATTTACGAAATACAATACCTATATAAATTCAAGTCAAACATCCGTGAGACTTAGCGCTTGATTCTGATCAGCGAAGCTGACATATTCCTATCAGAATCACTGCGCATCCTCGCGGAGCGTTTATCTCAGTCTTCTCGACTGAGATAAAATTGGTTATACTTAAGTCATACAATCAAGTAGAAAGGATGTGATCACATGCCACTATTAAAAAACGATACTTACACAGTCGAAGACATCTACGCTCTTCCGGAAGGAAAACGTGCAGAGCTGATTGACGGACAGATCTATGACATGGCACCACCAAGTCCATTGCATCAGGAACTAGTAATGGAGCTTTCTGCAACTCTCAGAGATTATATTAGGAAAAATAACAGACCATGCAAAGTTTATCCTGCACCATTTGCTGTATTTCTCAATCAAGATGATCGGAATTATGTAGAGCCGGATATCTCCGTAATCTGTGATCCAAACAAAATGAATGACAGAGGATGTAATGGTGCACCGGATTTCATTATCGAAATCGTATCACCAAACAGTCAGAGAATGGATTATTTGACCAAGTTATTCAAATATCGTACTGCTGGTGTTCGGGAATATTGGATTGTAAACCCTATGAAGCAGACGATTCAAGTTTACTGCTTTGGTAATGTTGAGGATTCAACACAATATTCTTTTGACGATGAAATCAGTGTTGGAATTTATGATGATTTAAAGATTTGTATTACAGATCTATTAAAATAACCAAGAAAGATCCTATGTAATATAGAATTGAAAAAAGTGAAAAAATCGATATTTGAAGAATTCAGGTGGTTGTGCTATCTTACTGTTAGAGAGGAGATTGCTTATGAAGAAAAAAATAATTGCAATTATTCTAATTGTATTGTCAATAATATTAGTTCCTGCGTGTGGAAGAAAAGAAAAAATGTATGAGGTTCCTGATTTATCACAATACAAGACAGATTATGTAGGAGATTCTTCGAATGTCATAAAAATTGTAAGCAGTCAAGATTATCCAAAAGGATACTCATATGATAGTATAGAAATACAGTCTGAAAGTGAGCCTTATGGATTAACAGTTTTTCTAAAAGTTGAGCCATCTGCCTCTAAACTCGAAGATGAATTGCAGGTTAATGCAGATATAACATTTGATTTGATTGGTAATTTGGAAACACTTGATTATAAAATAGCAGATAGCAAAGAAATTATTGCATCGTATGAACGGTAGTGCAGGATTTTTAGATAATTAAGGAGTATTTGTGTATGGCAAAAATAGAAAGAAGTATAAATGAAGATTTTGATCAGTTACTTTCCAATATTGAAAACGGGATATTAAATGGCAGTATGTCAGCAACGCTAGAAGATGCCAGTGACTTTCGAAGTGGAACTGCGCGTTGCAGTGTTCGTGTTTTTGAACGTTACAGCTATGCTGGTGGAAATAGAGTGAGTCTTAATATTACGCTTTTCCAAAACGACAAAGATCCGGTTCAACTTTCCGCAATTACAGCAGGAGGAAGCCAAGCTGTATTTTTCAAAATTAACACATTAGGAGAAGAAGCATTTCTTGACAAGTTGATTGAATTACTGGATGCGTAACTTTCTTTTATCGAGAAAGATGCCAAGTAGTGAATTAAAGAAAAACCGAATCGTCTCTTAAAAGAAGTTTCCGAACTAGAAGAAGCCGCTCACTAATTTCTTAGTTTGCAGCTTCTTCTAATATTCAAACTATTTTATTTTACACTCACTTAGAAGATTCTGTATAACGGTAACGGATTCTTCTAATTCTTCTGCTATCTCATCTATTGATTTTCCTTTGGAAAGTTTTCTTTGGATCTGTTGTTTTAGCAGTTCCTTTCGGCCCTCCTCGATTCCAGCCTCCCGTCCAGCCTCAAATTCAGCCTTCCTTAGCTTTTTCTCTTCTTCATCCTTGTTATATTCGAATATACTCATGCTAATCACCTCAGCTCGATTTTGGATTAGAAATTCCGCTAATATTCCTTCTTTTATACATTCTTCAACGGCACATTCTACTGCTTCTTCCAATGACAGCTCTCCTAAAGAAGTATATTTACGGACTTTCGCTACATACTGAGCATATTCCTTCAATATTTGACAGTGTTCCATCAGTTCCTGATTATGACCTTCATTAACATTCAGCACAGTTACTCGCAATTCCAGATCTGGGTCATCTGTCTGGCATTCATACGCTGATGAAAGTCTGAACTCACTGACATCTTCAATCTCTTTCGTCCCATTATAGAACACAACAAATTTGGGGGCCGGAATCTTTTGTAGCACTGACGAATACAAAGACTTCTGAACAACCAGTTTCTGATATTCATTAGAGATATAAAACAGGTCTCTTAGCGGCATGTTCGGGTTATATGTAGACTGGTGTTCATACAAATATAAATTCATATCCAGAATAAATGCTAAGTCATTTTTCATTCCCATATAAATCGAATTTTCCAACGTTACTACCTGTAATGCATCTGCATCTGTATAATTCTTGTGATTCATTGCATTGTAAAGCGACAACAGATTTTCCTTGTTTTCAAACAACATACGAAAAATAGTATCTTTGTACTTCTTTGTTGCTTTTACTGTCCGATTCCGTACAGAATACTTCCTGCTTCTCTGTGCATTCTTTCGTTTTGACATATTCACTTTTCCTCCTTTTTGCAGGAGGTTATCTACTCTTTTTTCAGCCGCCTCCTGCTTTACATAACTATTGGTATCTAAAGCATAGACTTCTGAAATGAAATTAGAAAATAGATGGTGAATCGTCACCTTAGATTCATAAGAAATATGCTTTGTGTTAGTATAACACATGCTATTCATAAAAAACAACTTAAAAAAAAGAAGCCACTCACTAATTTCTTAGTTCGCAGCTTCTTTTTTACCTGTCTCTATATTTTCTCAATTATACTTATTCAGCCAGATTCTCTCCACAATTATCCAGGAATAACTGGAATACCGCCTGTACCGTATTCAACCGATTTTCCATACGGCTTCCTTTGAAATGACATTCTCTTACAAATACATTTCCCCGGATATAACAGCTCACAAAGATTAACCCTACCGGTTTCTCCGGCGTACCGCCTCCCGGTCCTGCAATTCCGGTAGAAGCAAAAGCAACATCTGCCCCCGCCGCTTTCGCTGCCCCTTCTGCCATTTCACGTGCAGTCTGGTCGCTGACAGCACCATATTGCTCTAATGTCTGAATCTGAACTCCAAGTAATCTGTGCTTCGCCTCATTTGAATACGTAACGTACCCTTCATTCAAGACTTCTGATGCCCCGGAAACATTTACCAATGTGCCTGCGATCAGACCTCCTGTACATGACTCCGCTGTCGTTACTGTCCATCCACGTTTTGCAAGAACTTCAACTACATGTTCTTCTAATACATCTTTTTGATCTACCTTTTCTGCCATCTGCCAGTCTGCATACATTTTTTACATGCCTCCCTGTGTTAAGACCTCTTTATTCTTCACAACATAATCAATCAATGAAATAATGGTAAGTGCCAATGCTATCCAAATCAAAACCTGTGCAATAATATCGAAAACACCGCCAAAATCTGCAATCAGTACGATAATCATAGCCATCTGGAATACTGTCTTGAATTTTCCCCAGTAACTTGCAGCGATAACAATTCCGTTATCGGAAGCAACCAGACGGAATCCGCTAATGATAAATTCTCTTGCAATGATCACAATAACGATCCATGCCGGAAGTTTTCCCATCTCAATCATACAGATCATCGCTGAGCATACAAGAAGTTTATCTGCCAATGGATCCATAAATTTTCCAAAGTTTGTCACCAGATTATATTTTCTTGCAATCTTTCCATCCAACATGTCTGTCAGACTTGCCACACAGAATAAAATGAGTGCGATCCATTTATTCGCCGGTCCACCTACATCTGTTAACATAAAAAATACAAAAAACGGAACCATGATTACTCTTAATACAGTTAGTTTATTCGGTAAGTTCATTTGTCAATCCTCCTATCAGATCATATTCTTCTGCTCCTGTCACTGTTACTTTTGCGAAATCACCTGACATGAGTAGTTCCCCTGTTTCCACAAAAATAAGTCCATCCACCTTCGGTGCGTCGCGATAAGTTCTTCCTACATATGCCGGCTCATCTGCAATTTTACCTTCAATCATAACGAGCATCTCTCTGCCGATCATATTTTCTGCAGTATCGAAAGCAATCTCTTGCTGAAGCTCCATCAATTCAGCCTGACGTTCAAGTTTTACTTCTTCATCTATCTGATCTGGCATTGTTGCAGCCGGTGTGTCTTCTTCCGGTGAATATGTAAATACGCCAAGTCTGTCAAATTCCATCTCATCTACAAATTCTACCAGTTCCTGATGCTGTTCTTCTGTCTCTCCCGGAAATCCTGTGATCAGAGTTGTTCTCAGACAAATATCCGGAATTTCTTTTCGAAGCTTTGTAACAATATCGATCAATTCCTGCTTACTTGTTCTTCTTCCCATACGTTTTAGAATTTCATCATTCGCATGTTGGATTGGAAGATCTAAATAGTGACAGATCTTTGGTTCTTCTTTTATAACCTGAATCAATTCATCTGTAATCTCTTCTGGATAGCAATAGAGGATTCGTATCCACTGAATTCCACTCACTTTACACAGCTCTTTTAATAGCTTATGAAGTGACTTTTCTCCGTAAAGGTCTTTTCCATAAAGTGTCGTCTCCTGTGCGACCAAAATCAACTCTTTTACGCCTTGTGCTGCCAGTTCTTCTGCTTCTTTGATAAGCTGCTCCATCGGTACACTTCGATAAGTTCCTCGAATCTTCGGAATAATGCAATATGTACAATGCTTGTCGCAGCCTTCTGCTATTTTCATATATGCGAAATGTCCGCCTGTTGTTATCTGTCGTTTTGTATCGACAACAGGCAATGCCTGAAGATCCTCCATCTCCAGAAAATGTTTTCCTTCCAGTGCTTCGTCAACTGCATCCAGTATCTTGTCATATGCCGTTGTTCCAAGCACTGCATCTACTTCTGGAATCTCATCAATGATTTCTTGTCTGTAACGCTCTGCCAGACATCCTGTTACGATCAATGCTTTTAATTTTCCTGTTTTCTTATATTCTGCCATCTCGAGAATATTATCAACGCTTTCCTGTTTTGCATCATGAATGAAGCAACATGTATTTACAACAATAATATCTGCTTCCTGCTCATCGTCGATCATCTCATAACCTCTGGACGCAAGAAGCCCTAACATCACTTCTGAATCTACCAGATTCTTATCGCATCCCAGGGAAATAAATAATATCTTCATAATCACTCTCCAAATCACTCAGAAAGGCAGATACCTGCCGGAACCTGCCTTTTCTTTATTCTTATCTACTTTTATTCTTCTTCCTCTGCGTTATCAGTAACGATTGTAAGCTTTCCTTCATTCATCTCCTGAATTGCGATAGAAAGTGGTTTTTCACCTTTCTTTGCTTTTACCAGCGGCATCTCTCCGTCGATAAGTTGTCTTGCTCTCTTAGATGTTGCCATAACGATAGAATAACGGCTGTTAACAACCTTTGTTTCGCCCTCTTCCACGTCCTTATTCACTACCTGCATCAAATCTGTATAAGATGGATGTAACATACTTTTATTCTCCTTTCATCTCTTTCAATTCTTTTTGAATCTTTTCTATAAAGTTTGTATTTCTTGAACATCTTAAATGTTCTGCCTGAATGACTGAATGCATCTGTTCCACACACTCTTCCAATGTATCATTAATGATCAGATAATCATAATTCTCCATACCTTCTGCTTCTTCCGCAGCACGGCTCATTCTGGAATTGATCACTTCCATGGTCTCTGTTCCTCGTCCTACAAGACGATGCTTCAGTTCCTGTGCAGATGGAGGAGCTACAAACAATAGCAGTGTATCAGGGAACTTCTCTTTCACCTTCAGCGCTCCTTGAATCTCAATCTCAAGAATCACATCCTTGCCTTCGTCAAGCTTCTGCTCTACATAGCTTCGTGGTGTACCATAGTAATTTTCCACGTATCTAGCATACTCTATCAGCTCATCTTTCGCAATCATTTTTTCAAATTCATTTTTTGAAATGAAAAAATACTCGCGACCATGAAGTTCTCCTTCTCTTGGCTGTCTTGTTGTTGCCGAAATAGATAACGCATACTTCTCTTCATATTTCTGCAGAAGTTCTTTCATTAAAGTTCCTTTGCCGGCTCCTGAAAAACCGGATACTACGATTAAAATGCCCTTCTTATTCATTTGCTCTCTTCTCCACTATCTCATACTTAAAACCATATTCAATAACTATTCAATATTCTGGATCTGTTCACGAATCTTCTCAATCTCTGTCTTTAATCCAATCGCATAATTCGAAACTTCCAGATCATTCGCCTTTGAAAGGATGGTGTTGGCTTCTCTGTTCATCTCCTGTGCAATAAAATCAAGCTTTCTTCCGATTCCTTCCGTCTCTTCTAATGTATCCCGCATATGCGAAATGTGGCTCTTCAAACGAACAGTCTCTTCGTCTGTACAAATCTTGTCAGCATATAAGATTACTTCAGCTGCCATCCTGTTCTCATCAACCGGCACATCCAATAGTTCATGGATCTTATCTTCCAGTTTCTTACGATACTCTTCCACAATCTGTGGTGACCGCTCTTCCACATGTCCTACTAGTGTCTCCATGCCGGAAAGCTTGTTCAAAATATCCTTCTTCAAGTTCTCACCTTCTGTGGTGCGTGTCTCAACAAACTGTGCAAATGCACCTTTTAATGCCATCTGCAGACCACTCCACAAAGCGTCTTCATCATCCGGCTTCTCTTCCATTGTCAATACCTCCGGACAATGTGCCAATGTAGAAACGCGGATATCATTATCAATTCCAAACGATTCTTCCATCTGCTTAAAGTATCTCATGTATTCCGCTGCAAGTGTTTCATTATACTTAAGTGCAGCCTGACTTTCTGAGTTATCTTCGTATGTAATAAAAATATCTACTTTACCGCGTAGCGCATACTGTTTTAACAATGTGCGGATTGCAGTTTCGAAAAAATTAAATTTCTTCGGCATACGAATGTTAACGTCTAAATATCTGTGGTTTACCCCTTTTAATTCCACTGTAAACTTTTTAGATTCAGTCTGATACTCATATCTTCCGAATCCTGTCATGCTTTTTATCATGATGTCAACCTCTGTTTATTCGTTTTTTTACATTCATAACATTATACCTCGTAACCACAGTCAAGGTCAACCATTTCACTTTGAGTTTTATAAATTTCTTTATCTGAAAATGAATCTGTGTTATACTTTCTCTGTATCAATTACTAATTTTTTGTAACCTGACATTCCATATTCAGGAATATAATCATAAAGAAACGAGGATATGACATGGCATTTGATGGAATTGTCGTGGCCAATCTGGTTCACGAATTAAAACAAGAATTAATAAACGGAAGAATTGCCAAAATTGCACAGCCTGAATCCGATGAGCTTCTTCTTACGATCAAGTCTCCCGCCGGACAGAGACGACTTTGTATCTCTGCAAGTGCATCGCTTCCTTTAATATATTTAACAGACACCAATAAACCAAGTCCTATGACGGCACCAAACTTCTGTATGCTGCTTCGTAAGCATATTGCAAACGGTCGTATCATTGATATATGGCAGCCAAAGCTGGAGCGTATTATCCATTTTACGATTGAGCATTTAGATGAGATGGGGGATTTATGCCGTAAGGATTTGATTGTAGAGATCATGGGAAAGCACAGCAACATCATTTTCTGCAATGAAGAAGGTATGATCATCGACAGTATCAAGCATGTTCCTGCACAGATGAGTTCTGTACGTGAAGTATTGCCGGGACGCACTTATTTTATTCCCGATACAATGGAAAAACATGACCCACTAAGTATCAGTGGGCAGGATTTTATCGAAACTATTGACAGCAAACCACTCCCACTTGCAAAAACTATCTACACTAGTTTTACCGGTGTCAGTCCTGTTGTTGCAGAAGAGATTTGCTATTTATCCGGAATTGATTCTTCTATTACTCCTAAGGAATTATCTGAAGATATCAAGCTGCATTTGTATAACCAGTTTACAATTTATTTTTCTGCTATTTCCGAGGGGGATTTTAAACCGGCTATTTATTATAATGGGAATGAACCAAAAGAGTTTTCTTCACTACCACTGTCGCATTTTTCAAATTATACCCGCAAGGACTTTGAATCTATTTCTGAAGTGTTGGATTTATACTATTCTTCTCGAAATGCGATCACAAGAATCCGTCAAAAATCTACAGACCTTCGTCATGTAGTCCAGACGGCTCTGGAACGTGCGAGAAAGAAATATGATTTGCAGGTACGCCAGCTTAAAGATACCGAAAATCGTGATAAGTTCAAAGTATACGGAGAACTGATCCATACTTATGGTTATAACCTTGAACCGGATGCGAAAAAGTTAGACGCACTTAATTACTATACAAATGAGATGGTAACAATCCCGCTTGATCCAACAAAGACACCGCAGGAAAATGCACAGCGTTATTTTGACAAGTATAACAAACAGAAACGTACCTTCGAAGCACTCTCTCGCTTAATTGAAGAAACCAAAGAGGATATTGATTATCTGGAATCTGTACAGAATGCACTTTTCATTGCACAGACAGAAGACGATCTTGCTCAGGTCAAGGAAGAATTGATTGATGCCGGATATATGCGCCGCAAATTCACGAAAAAGAAAATTAAGATTAAAAGTCAGCCTCTGCATTATATTTCCAGTGATGGATATCATATGTATGTTGGAAAGAATAATTTTCAAAATGAAGAACTCACATTTCATTTTGCTGTCGGCAATGACTGGTGGTTCCATGCAAAGCAGGCTCCTGGCTCCCACGTTATCGTCAAGACTAACGGAGACGAGCTTCCGGACCGCACATTTGAAGAAGCCGGAAAGCTTGCCGCTTACTACTCCAGTATGAAGGATAAAGACAAGATTGAGATTGACTATGTTGAGAAAAAGCACGTGAAAAAGCCACGTGGAGGGAAGCCAGGATTTGTTGTATATTACACGAATTATTCACTGATCATCGACAGCGATATTTCCGGAATCCAGCTTGTAGAATAGATTAAGATTATAAAAAGAGGATGACGAAGCTTTTGTGCTCCATCATCCTCTTCTTTATGCATTCTGACCCAGCAAAAAATCGATAAATTGCTGTGCTGTTCTTCCTGATAATCCGCCGTGAGCAAGCTCCCACTTATTTGCTTCAAGCAACAGCTCTTCTTCCGGCATCTGAATCTGATTTGCTTTTGCCAGCTCTTTTACAATCTGCTGGAACTCTTTCTTTGTCGGTGCTCCATAATAAATTGTCACTCCGAATCTTGCTACTAAAGATAATTTTTCCTGAACCGTGTCATTTGTATGCATATCTTCATCACGATCCTGTTTATCCTTAAACGTTTCTCTGATTAAATGACGACGGTTTGATGTCGCATAAATCAGCACGTTGTTTGGCTTTTTCTCTAATCCACCTTCAATAACGGCTTTCAAATATTTATATTCAATCTCAAATTCTTCAAATGAGAGATCATCCATGTAAATAATAAATTTATAATTGCGGTTTTTAATCTGTGCGATTATGTCATTCAAATCTTTAAACTGATGCTTGTAAACTTCAATGATACGCAATCCCTGGTCGTAATACTGATTTAAAATTGCTTTGATAGAAGATGATTTTCCAGTTCCTGCATCTCCATACAACAGACAGTTATTTGCTTTTCTTCCTTCTACAAATGCTTTTGTATTATCGATCAATTTCTTTTTTGCAATTTCATAACCTACAAGGTCATCCAAATGTACATGTGCAATATTGGTAATTGGAACAATCTCTGCGTTTTCTCCTTCCAGATGCTCAATACGGAAAGCTTTATGAAGTCCTAATTTTCCGACTCCGAATTCTTTGTAAAATTGTGTCAGGCGTTTTCCAAACAACTCAACTGATTCTGCCTCTCCTAATGATTTACTCAAGTTACAGATTCTGTCACGAATACGTTTATTAAATACTTTGCTTCCTTCATTTACATTGGTATAATTCAATAAAACAGCAAAGCTTTCTGCATCCAGCTCTTTCATTAATGGTTCAAAATCATAATCAAACAATTCCTTGAACACTTTAAAATCATGCATGGCAATTTGATTGATGCTGCCTTCTACAGGTCCTACAATTTCACAGGAGGTGCTATAGGCGTTCTCATCATTTGATAAAAGAAATGTCAGGTATGTATGCCATAGGTTTCCTTCAAATCCATGACTGACCGAAATTTCTAACAGTTCGTTAATGCACTCGAACAATAAACTTCTCAAGTCTTCTCTATTATAGTATTCATTGTTATAGTTCTCCATCAAAAATGTCATGTCTTGAAGAATCTCTCCATATTCCATGTTTTTGTACAGCATCAATTCATTTGTATGCATTGTAATTCCTTCTTTCTATTAAATAATTGCCATCACATTCAAGTTTCTTATTTCTTAATAATTTTCCAAATATATTCTACTTTTTGTTTTTAGTAATTTCCTAATATATTCAGATTTCTTGTTTCTTCGCGAAGCCCACGAAGCGCATTCTTCACTGCCGGCTGTTCCATATTTCCCTCAAAATCTACAAAGAAACGATATTCCCAGTTTCTTCCTTCGATTGGTCTGGACTCAATCTTTGTCATATTCAGATCATTATAAATGAAATGAGACAGGATACGATAGAGTGAACCGCTCTCATGAGGCAGCTCAAAACTTATACTGATCTTATTCGCATCTTTCAAATATACTTTCTGGTTGGTTACAATTACGAAACGGGTTGAATTATTTTTTTCATCATTGATATTGTCTGCCAGTATTTCCAATCCTTGTAATTTAGCCGCATAAGCACTGCATACCGCTGCCTGTTCTTTATTCTGTTCTGCTGCTACTTTTGCCGCTGCAACTGCAGTGTTCACAACACTGATACGCTGCCAGTCAGCATGCTCATCAAGAAAATGTGTTGTCTGCATGAGTGCTTCTGCCTTAGAGTAAACACATTTTACTTCCTCTAATTTCGTTCCGGGAATGCCTGCCAATGTATGTGTGATTGGAATGATCGTCTCTGCAACAATATAATTCTCGAACTCATCAAGGAGATCGTACATCTCATTCACTGCCCCTGCAGATGAATTTTCAATCGGAAGTACAGCATAATCTGCCGAACCTTCTTCAATAGCTTCCATTGCATCACGAAATGTATGCACATGAAAGCCATTACAGGACTCTCCAAAATAATTAAACATTGCAGCTTGTCCATAAGCTCCTTCTACGCCCTGAAATACAACTCTTGCTTTTTCTTTTTCTAAAGATTCAATAGCAATAAATGGAAGTCTTCCCAACGCTCCTGCCTCTACCAGTTTCTGATACTGAAGCTTACGGCTCATCGACATTAGCTGCGTATAAAGCTCCTGAATCCCCTTTTTATTAAACTCACCGTGTACTTTTGATGCCACATCGGCAAGCTTATTATTCTCTCTTTGTCTGTCCAGAACCTTCTTCCCACTCTGGATCTTATATTCACCAACTTCACCACATACTTTCATACGTTCTTCGAAAAGCCGGGCGATCTCATTATCTATTCCATCTAACTGTACTCGCAATTCTTCCAGTGTTGCCATAGTCTTTCTCCTTTCCATCTTTCGCGACAATTTCCCAATAATCGACGCAAAATTGAACAGTAATCATGATATCATATTTTTTTTACAAAATCTATGTGAAAATATGTTGAAAATAACCAGAATGTGTTATATTATTATTTAGAATATTTGATAGGAGGTAGCATTATGAACGTCATTGAATGTATCAAAAGCAGAAGAAGTATTCGAAAATACAAACCAAACGCGATTGACCATTCTATTATTGATTCTATTGTTTCCACAACTTCTTTTTCCCCTTCTTGGAAAAATACACAGATTACCCGTTTTATTGCAATTGAAGATCAATCCATTTTAAGCACAATAGCCAAATGCCATGTGCCTGATTATAATGCTAAGATTATAAATCAGATTCCTATGTTGATCGCCGTAAGCTACATAAAGGGACGCTGTGGATTCGAACGTGATGGTTCTTATTCTTCCAAAAAAGGAGATCGCTGGCAGATGTTTGATGCCGGAGTTGCCTGCCAGACATTTTGTCTTGCAGCAAAGGAACAGGGGTTAGGCACTGTTATTATGGGAATGTTTGATGAAGATGAGATAAGTAAACTCATTGAACTCCCAGAAGATCAGGAACTTGCTGCTCTCATTGCAATCGGTTATCCTGATATCGAACCGGAAGCACCAAAACGTAAGACTGTTGACGTTTTGCTTCAATATAAATAAGAAATATATGTCATTGAACATACTAGGAGGTATACAAATATGAGACATCTGATGAGTCCTTTAGACTTCTCTGTTGAAGAACTTGACACACTTCTTGATCTTGCACAGGATATCGAGAAGAATCCAAAGAAATACGCACATGCCTGTGACGGAAAAAAACTTGCAACTCTTTTCTATGAGCCAAGTACACGTACACGTCTTAGCCATGAAGCTGCAATGCTGAATCTTGGTGGAAATATTATGGGATTCTCTTCTGCTAATTCAAGCTCTGCTGCTAAAGGTGAAAGCGTATCTGACACAATTCGCACAATTTCATGCTATGCAGATATTTGTGCAATGCGTCATCCAAAAGAAGGTGCTCCTATGGTTGCATGCCAGCACTCTACAATTCCTGTGATCAATGCAGGTGATGGTGGACACGAGCATCCTACACAGACACTTACTGACCTTTTAACAATCCGTAATGTTAAGGGCCGTCTGGACAACATGACAATCGGTCTTTGCGGAGACTTGAAATTTGGTCGTACTGTACACTCTCTGATTCACGCTCTGGTTCGTTACCCTGGAATCAAATTTGTACTTATTTCACCAGAAGAATTACGACTTCCTGACTATGTTCGTCATGATGTACTTGACAAAATGAACATTCCTTATAAAGAAGTTGTCCGTCTGGAAGATGGTCTTCCTGAACTTGATATTTTATACATGACTCGTGTACAGAAAGAGCGTTTCTTCAACGAAGAAGATTATGTTCGTATGAAAGACTTCTATATTCTTGACAAAAAGAAAATGGAACTTGCTCCTGAAGATATGTACATTCTTCATCCACTTCCACGTGTTAACGAGATTTCTGTTGAAGTTGATGATGACCCACGTGCTGCATATTTCCGTCAGGTACAGTATGGTGTATATGTCCGTATGGCATTGATCCTTACACTGCTGGATATTCATGTAGACTAAGTTTAAAACACTTGAATTTTGGAAAGGAATAAAGATTATTATGCAAAATACATTATCAGTTGGAAAAATCTCAGAAGGATTTGTTCTGGATCATATCGAAGCTGGAAAAAGTATGGAAATTTACAAATACCTTCACCTTGATAAACTGGATTGCTGTGTTGCAATCATCAAAAATGCAAAAAGCAGTAAAATGGGAAGAAAAGATATCATGAAAATTGAATGCCCGATTGACTTCATTGATCTTGATATTTTAGGATTCATTGATCACAATATTACGATCAATATCATCCAGAACGAAGAAATCGTTGAGAAAAAACTTCTCAAACTTCCAAAAGAAATCAAAAATGTGATTCGTTGTAAAAACCCTCGTTGTATCACTTCTATCGAGCAGGGACTGGATCATATCTTCGTACTTACAGACGAAGAAAACCAGGTTTATCGTTGTAAATATTGCGAAGAGAAATATCATCGTAAAAACTAAAAAAAGGTCCTTCGGACCTTTTTTAGAATGTATGATAACTAAAAAGGCTTTCGCTTTACGAACATCCATCGTAAAGCGAAAGCCTTATTTTTTAACACTTTTCTGCAATTTCATAAATCAAGCGTTCTGTATCTTCCCATCCAAGACATGGATCTGTAATAGATTTACCATAAATCATATCCGGACATATCTTCTGATTTCCTTCTTCCAGATAACTTTCGATCATTACACCTTTTATCAGTTTTTTAAGCTCTGGATTATAGCTTCTGCTGTGAAGTACCTCACTTGTAATACGAATCTGTTCTTTAAACTTCTTGTTAGAATTTGAATGGTTCGCATCAATGATCGCTGCCGGATTTTTCAATTCCATTTTCTGGTATAATGAAAGCAGACGAACCAAATCTTCATAATGATAATTTGGATTGCATGTACCATACTTATCTACGCCACCGCGCAAAATCACATGTGCAAGATCATTACCATCTGTAGTCACATCCATACCTCGGTAAATAAATGAATGCGAATGCTGTGCTGCTATTACAGAGTTCAGCATAACAAGGAAGTCACCGCTCGTCGGATTTTTCATTCCGATTGGAATATTCATCCCACTCGCTGTAAGGCGATGCTGCTGATTCTCCACTGAACGAGCTCCAATTGCCTCATATGACAAAATATCATCCAGATAGCTTCTATTTTCAGGATAGAGCATCTCATCAGCCGCTGTCAGTCCTGTCTCTTCAATGGCACGGATATGCATCTTGCGAATTGCAATAATTCCTGCCAGTAAGTCCGGTGCCTTATCCGGGTCTGGCTGATGAAGCATACCTTTATATCCTTCTCCGGTTGTTCTAGGTTTGTTTGTATAAATTCTAGGAATGATCATAAGACGATCTGAAACTTTTTCATTAACTCTCGCAAGACGATTCACATACTCGCAGACTGCATCTTCATTATCTGCCGAACACGGTCCCACGATTACAATAAATTTATCGGACTTTCCTGTAAATATATCTCGAATCTCAGCATCTCTTTTTTCTTTAATCTTGATAATCTTGTCTGAAAGCGGATATTCTGCCTTCAAATCAGCCGGTAACGGAAGCTCCGCATTTATTCTCATTCCCATGTTGATATCTCCTTATGTTGTCTCACTGTGTTTTATGTCAATTGTTTCAATGTGTTAAGCAAGACGATGAGCCGGGTTATGTCGTTGAACAATCATCTATCTAGGCCTGTTGTCGCCAACAGGCTCGAGCGACCTACCTAAAGCGTGACGGGCAGCCACATTGCTTTTATCCGGTCTTGCTTCGGATGGGGTTTACATGTGCCCTCTCTGTTACCAGCGAGGCGGTAGTCTCTTACACTGCCTTTCCACCCTTACATATGTAAATACATATGCGGTTTATTTCTGTTGCACTTTCCTTAGAGTCACCTCTACCGGACGTTATCCGGCATCCTGCCCTATGAAGCCCGGACTTTCCTCGTCTGCAATCTTTCGATTCCCGCAGCCGCGATTGTCTGTCCTACTTAACACAGTTAAGAATTGTACCATGATTTTCCCTAAAAGTCCAGTCCCTCATCCACAATCAATGCATTCCCGTCTGCTGCTGTTGTTGCAAGTTCATCACATCGTTCATTCTGTGGATGTCCATCGTGTCCTTTAACCCAATGAAATGTCACATCATGCCTTGCTTTCACTGCCATAAGGCGCTTCCACAAATCTACATTCTTAACTGGTTCATTTTTTCCTCGTTTCCAGTTCTTTTTGATCCACGAATCCACCCAATGCTGATTAAACGCATCTACAACATATTTAGAATCGGAATACACATCCACCTGACACGGACGATTTAAAGCCTCTAATCCGGAAATTACAGCCATTAATTCCATTCTGTTATTTGTCGTCTTCTTATATCCTTGTGACAGCTCCTTTATATGCAGCTGTCCTTTTGTATCCACGTACTCCAATACTGCGCCATATCCTCCCGGTCCATCGGGATTTCCTCTTGCAGCACCATCTGTATATAGTTTTATATGCATCTGCTATATGTCTCCCTTTTCAGTTTTCACTACGCATTCATTGTCTCCAATGCCTGTACCAATTCCATTATAATATATTCCAGACTTTCTTTTGCTGATTTTTGTCCTTCATGAAGATTTACTATAATTGTTTTATTACGGATTCCGGCTGTTCCGCGATCCAATATTACTTTCTTCGTATATCGGATATTATATGCCCGGATTGCCTCTGGAATCCCCGGAAGTAAACGATCTGCCACTTCCATCAGTGCATCCGGCGCGCAATCTTTTTTCAAATATCCAACCGCACCTGTTGTAATAATCAGCTGTACTGCTTCTGAATCTGCCAGCTGCTTCATTACAGCTGCCACTACTGTTTTGTCTTCCGGAAGCACACCTTCTTTTACTTCAAAGCCGATCTGTTCTAGTGTTGTTTTCAATGCAGCACCTGTCTTGCTGCTTTTTTTCTGTTCATATGCTCTTGTATTTATTGTAAATACTGCTGCCTTCACTTCTTGTGTACCCCTTTCTATTTATATTCCCTGCGTTTGCCATAAAGACAGCTTATGTTTTTCTTCCCCAAAGCTGTCCTTTACTTTTTACTTTTTATTTTCTAATCTAATATCTTTCTTGCCAATGAATTTGCCTTTTCATAAACTTCTTCTGCCGGACAATCAAGATAGAATTCTCCGTCCTGATATAATACTTTACCCGCAACCATTGTCATCTTGACATTCTGCTTGCTTCCTGCATATACAAGATTCTTCTCTGTATTCTGGATTGGCTGCATATTCGGCTGTTTGAGATCGATCATGATCAAATCTGCTTTTTTCCCTTCGCTCAAAGTATCACATTCATTAAGTCCCATAGCATGTGCTCCATTTACCGTAGCCATCTTCAAAACTTCCATTGCCGGTACTGCTTCCGGATCATCACACACGACCTTCTGAAGCCCTGTCACAAGAAACATCTCTCTAAACATATCAAGGCAATTATTACTTGCAGGTCCGTCTGTTCCTATAGCAACCGGGATTCCTTCTTTCAGATAACGATTAATCGGTGCGATACCACTTGCCAGTTTCAAGTTTGACGCCGGGTTTGTTACTACATACATACCACGTTTTTTCAAAATATCATAATCTGCTTCATCCAAATGCACACCATGGAATATGGTTCCTCCATAATTGAACAGTCCCAGTGAATCCATATAGGCAACCGGTGTCATACCACTGTGGGCACGACAACCCTCTACTTCTTTTCTTGTCTCCGAACAATGTACACTGACCGGTGCCTGATATTTATGTGCAAGCTGGGCAATATCCTCCATCAGCTCTTTCTTTGTTGTATACTCTGCATGGAAACCAAGACGATGGCTGATCATACGTGATGGATCTTCATTCAAACGAATATAATCTTTTTCCATGCTCTCTGCTGTTCCGCCAAAATCATTTGTACTATCACAGAATGTATAGCGGAATCCACAATCTTTGGCTGAACGTGCTCCGTCATCTACAAAGAAATACATATCATATGCTGCAGTGATTCCGCTTGTCAGATATTCCATGATTCCTAACTTCGTAAACCAGTATACAGCTTCTCCATCCAGCTTTGCTTCATTTGGAAATACCTGTTTATTCAGCCACTCATCTAATTTCATATCATCAGCATAGGAACGTAAAAACGTCATTGCTGTATGTGTATGTGCATTTTTAAATCCTGGCATGATTAAATTGCCCTTTGCATCAATCTCTTTATCCCAAACGATATCCGTTTCTTTTCCTTTTGGTCCTGCATAAACAATGGTATCCCCCTCAATCCACACTTCCCCAAAAAATGCAGGCTTTCCTTCTTCCATTGTTAAAATTCTTGCATTATATATTCTTGTATTCATCTTCCATCCTCGTCTTTTTCATAATATTTGTCAGTAGTCTCTCAAATTCTTTACCTTTGCAATATCTCATTTTTATCACTTACGCAGTTATTTTTATTATACTCTTAAATAATAATACAAACAAGACCTCCATTGCTGTCATTTACAATCTTTTGCATCGTATCCTGCAGCTTCACCTGGCTTTCTTCATTAATTTTTACAAGCTTACTCTGAATCCCATCTATCACTAATTCTTCTACGGATTTTCCAAAAATATTTGTTGCCCAGACACCTTCTTCTGTCTGGCTTTCTGCTTTAATATATTGTACCAGATCTTCTGCCTGTTTTTCACTCCCAACAATCGGAGCAATTTCAGTTGCAATATTTGCCCGGATCATATGAATAGAAGGTGCCTCTGAATGGATTTTCACACCAAATTTATTTCCCTGCTTTATGATTGTTGGTTCATCCAACACGATTTCGTCTCGTTTTGGACTGACAACTCCATAGCCTTTTCGTTTCACATCCGCAAACGCATCTTTTATCTGAACATATTCTTCTTTCATTGCGGATAAAGATTTTAAAACAGATATCAATTCATATTCTCCTTGGATAGATGTACCCGTCAGTTCACTCAATACTTGATAATAATATTGCATGTCAAACTCTAACTGAACACAAACCTTCCCTGTATCCATCTCGATCTTATCCACCCGAACTTTCTCTATGTAGGGACTGTCTGTTTTTTCTTCTATTAATCCGGCACTTCTGATATCCACAAGTTCATCTAAAATTTTTTTCACCACTTTCAAAAGATCTTGTTTGATTACATGCTCCCTCGACAACATTTCTACCCATTTGGGAATAAAAAATTCAACCTCCGATATTGGAAATTCATATAAAAGCTGTTGAATCATCTGATTAATATCTTCCATTTTTAATTGTTCGCAGTTCACAGTAATCACGGTTGTCTTATACTTTTTCTCAAGCTCCTGCTTCAAATCCTGTGCTTCCTCAGAATACGGTTTTTTACAATTTAGTACAATTAAAAATGGTTTTCCTATACTTTTCAATTCTTGTATCGTCTGTTCTTCTGCTGCCACATAATTTTGTCTTGGAATTTCTCCGATACTTCCATCTGTTGTGACAACCAGACCTATCGTTGAATGATCGCGTATCACTTTCTGCGTCCCTATTGCTGCTGCTTTTGTAAACGGAATTTCTGTATCAAACCATGGTGTCTTCACCTGTCGTTCAACATCATGTTCAATATGTCCGATTGCTCCATCTACCATAAATCCAACACAATCAATCAGTCTTACTTTTATATTTACATCCTCTCCCAGCTTTAATTGTGCCGCATCTTTTGGAATAAATTTCGGTTCTGTTGTCATAATCATTGTACCGGATGCCGATTGTGGAAGTTCATCCTGCGTTCTCTTCCTGTCATGCTCATCTGTTATATTAGGAAGCACCAGCAAATCCATAAATCTTTTGATAAATGTCGACTTGCCTGTCCGAACCGGTCCTACTACTCCGATATAAATCTCCCCGTTAGTTCTTGTCTGCATATCTTTGTATAACTGAAATGAATCCATAAAAATACCCCCTTGTTCTGCTGATACCAATGTATGCAGACCAAGAGGGGTTTATACGTTTGTTTTCTTTTAATCCAAACTCAATATTCTATTATACTTCATCCGGCCATGGCAGTGATGCATGTTCGTTTTTAGATTCTCTGAGCATCAACTCATTTACTGCATCACGCGCTTTCTTACCTTCAAACAAAATCTGATTGACCGCTGTTACGATTGGCATAGATACATCATATTTTTCAGCAAGCCTTGCTGCTGCTTTTGCAGAATAAACGCCTTCTACTACCATTTGAACTTCATCCATTGCCTCTTGCATGGATTTTCCCTGCCCCATAAGATATCCGGCTTTACGGTTACGGCTGTGTACACTTGCACAGGTTACAATTAAATCTCCAATTCCTGTAAGCCCTGTAAATGTTTCCAGTTTTCCCCCCATCTTCATACCAAGTCTTGCAATCTCTGCGATACCACGTGTGATAAGTGCGGCTTTTGTATTGTCTCCATAACCCAGCCCGTCAGCCATGCCGGCTGCCAGTGCAATTACATTCTTAAGTGAACCGCCAAGCTCGATTCCCAAAATATCCGGGCTGATATAAACACGAAATACCGGACTGATAAAAGCCTTCTGAAGATATTCTGCTGTCTTCTTTGTCTTTGCTCCAATCACGCATGTCGTTGGTAATTTTCTTCCAACTTCCTCTGCATGACTTGGTCCTGAAAGCACTGCCACATCTGCCTGAGGAATCTCTTCCTCTATCTGTTGAGACAATGTCTTCAATGTACTCTCTTCAATACCTTTTGCAACATCTACGATTTTCTGCCCCTCTGCAACATACGGGCACATCTTCTTTGCCGTTGCTCTTGTAAATGGAGATGGTACTGCCAATACAAGAAAATCTTTTCCTTCAATTGCTTCCTGAAGATTTCCTGTGATCACCATCTTATCGGACAGCTTCACTCCCGGCAATTTTTTAGCATGTTCACGCTGCTCATTCAACATCTTCACCTCTTCCAGATCGATCGACCAGATTGTCACCTGATGCCCATTGTCATCCAAAAGTACCGATAATGCTGTACCCCAGCTTCCTGCTCCGATTACTCCTACGTTTGCCACATCAAACACCCCTTTCTCTTATTTTTTTGAACCGAATCTATTTTCTGTTCCGGCTATCAGACGTTTGATATTTTCTTTATGTCTAAACCATGCAAGCACCATAATGACACATGCAAGCACATAAGTCTCAATACGATAATTTAAGCTCATTCCAAGACCGCCCATCTCTCCGTAAAGAATGATTTCCATAAAAAATGTCGTTGCCGCCAATAGAGAGCCAAGCGACACATAGCGTGTTAAAATTGATGCGATTAAAAAACATGCCAGTGGAATCGGTACCAAAACCGGATGCGTTGCAACTACCAGTCCTGCCAGTACAGCAATTCCTTTTCCACCTTTAAACTTCAAATAAAACGGAAAATTATGACCCAGGGTTGCACCTACCCCTGCGTACATTGCCAGCATCGGTGCATACGCTGTGTCACGGTAAATATATCGCGTAAGACATATCGCTAATACGCATTTCAGCACATCTCCTGCAAATGTACACAAACCGGCTTTCCATCCCATTACACGAACTGCATTTGTTGAGCCGGCGTTTCCGCTGCCCTGCTGTCTGATATCAATATGATGCAGTTTTCCAACAATATAACCTGTCTGAAACAAGCCAAAAATATATCCAATTACTAAACAGATGATACGTTCCATCTTCTACTGATCCTTTTCCTTTCTCTCTCTGATAAAGAACTTTAATGAAGTTCCTCTGAATCCAAAAGCTTCTCGAATCTTGTTTTCCAAATATCTTGTATATGAAAAATGCATCAGCTGCTTATCATTTACAAAAATTACAAATGATGGTGGTTTAACCGCTACCTGAGTAATATAGTAAAGTTTCAGACGTTTTCCCTTATCTGAAGGTGGCTGCTGCATAGCAACTGCCTCTGTCATGATCTCATTCAAAACTCCTGTCGCAACGCGGAGGGTCTGATTCTCAATAACCATATCGATCATATCATATAATTTATTCAAACGCTGTCCTGTCATAGCAGATACATACATAATTTCTGCATATGGCATGTATGACAATACCTGACGGATCTTATTCTCATATTCACGCATTGTCTTGTCATTTTTCTCAATGGCATCCCATTTATTCACCACAATGATGACACCCTTGCCTCGTTCATGTGCAATTCCGGCAATCTTTGCATCCTGCTCTGTTACACCTTCTGTTGCATCGATCACCATCAAGACCACATCTGCACGCTCCACTGCTGTTACTGTACGGATAATACTGTAACGCTCCAGTTCTTCTTTTATCTTATTTTTACGGCGAAGTCCCGCTGTATCAATAAAAACATATTCCTTGTCATTATGCTTGATTGCTGTGTCAATGGCATCTCTTGTCGTACCTGCAATATTAGATACAATCACGCGGTTCTCTCCCAACAATTTATTAATGATCGAAGATTTTCCTACGTTTGGTTTCCCTACGATGGCGATACGAGGACGTTCATCTTCCTCTTCTTCTCCTGCACCTTCCGGGAAATGTGAAATCACAACATCGAGCATATCTCCCAATCCAAGTCTGGATGCAGCCGAGATTGGAATTGGATCTCCGATTCCAAGATTATAGAACTCGTACACATCTGCCATGTATTTATCAAAATTATCTACTTTATTTACAACAAGTACGATTGGTTTTCCGGAACGACGAAGCATATCTGCAACCTTTGAATCCGAATCCTGAAGTCCCTGTTTTACATCTGTAATAAATACAATTACATCTGCTGTATCAATGGCAATCTGCGCCTGTTCTCTCATCTGTGATAAAATGACATCTCTGCTGTCCGGCTCAATACCGCCTGTATCGATCATTGTAAATTCTTTATCCAACCAGGAAACATCCGCATAAATACGGTCTCTTGTTACTCCCGGTGTATCTTTGACGATGGAGATCATCTCCCCCGCCAGTACATTAAATAATGTAGACTTTCCTACGTTAGGTCTTCCTACAATTGCTACCACTGGTTTACTCATCTTTGTATCTACCTTTCTTATATTCTCTATTTATCAGTTACTTTTTTATGTGTTTATTTTTCCAATATTGCATCAAGCAAATCTTGTCCGCTTGATTTTACAATATTCAACTTTACTTGTAAAGTTTTCTCTACATCATCTGTCGTATAATCATCCAAAAATACATCCTCATCTATACGCAGCATATTGCATGGGATCAATAATCGTTCTCCCTGCATCTGTTCTTTCATCTGGCTCATCAAATCCTGTCCGGTAATCAGTCCGGACACCGTGATTAATTCACCAAAGAAATCATTTCTGATTGGGACAACATTTACATGAACATTCGGAAACTTGTCCTTCATCGCCTGTACAAGACGCAACAGATACGGATAAGCCAGACGCCCCGTTGCCATAGACATCACACGTTCTTTGTCATCCCCTTCTTCTTTCTCCAGTGCTTCCATGAACTCATCATGGAGCAGTCGAAGCATTCCAACTCCATTCTCAAGCTGAAGATATCCGTCATATTGTTCTTCATCCGGAAGCTCCCGCTCTGCAAGAATATACCATTCATCACTGGCGTGGATAAAATGAATTCCATATTCTGGATAAACCTTCTCTCTCCATTTATAAATAATATCCAACACCTGATTCGCATCTTCCTTTGTAAATGGTTCGAGTGGCTCAAGTCCATCACGGTATTTGCTAAGTCCTACCGGAACCACAGAAACACTTCTTAAAAATGGCAGGTATTTTGTCAGGTCGCGAATACTTCTCTCCAACTCTTCTCCGTCATTAAAGCCCTTACACAATACGATCTGACCATTCATCTCAATGCCTGCCTGATATAAAATATCAACCTTCTTTAAAGCATCTCCGGCAAAACGATTGTGCAGCATCCTGCATCTAAGTTCCGGGTTGGTCGTCTGAAAGGAAATATTGATTGGCTCCAGATGGTACTTCACAATTCTTTGCATATCATGCTCGCTCATATTTGTAAGTGTCACATAATTTCCCTGCAAAAATGAGAGTCTGGAATCATCATCTTTAAAATAAAGTGTCTCTCTCATTCCCGGAGGCATCTGATCGATAAAACAGAAAATGCATTTATTATGACAGGAACGATATTCATCCATCAGTCCCTGTTCAAAATCCATTCCCAAATCTTCCAATTCTTCTTTTTCAATCTCTAATTCCCATTGTTCTCCATTTTCCTTCTCTATAAGCAGAACAACAAGCTCATCTTCCATGTAATAGCGATAATCAAAAATGTCTTCGATTTCATTTCCATTCATCGTCAACAATCTATCCCCTGGTTCGATTCCCATCTCTTCAGCAATACTGCCAGGGTGCACTGTGCTGATGACATGTTTATGTTTCATATAATTAAACCTCTTTCATATCGACATAATTTCCGCAATATACCATGTTATTTTAACATAATCCGCAAATTTAGTAAAGATAAGGTTGAGTCACTTGAATTTCTATATAAAAAATGATATAACGATATTGTATCTGTGTATGATGACGTATTCATACACCGCACAATCACGAAAATAATACTTAGGAGAAAATCATGTCAAACAATATTGAAGCATTGGAAAAAACACTTCCTGCTGCACCGATGAAACTGGTTGCAATGGAAAGCTGTAAGGACCTTGGTCAGAAGGTCAATGACTATCTTGTATCTTTTCGAAAGGACACCATTAACGAGATCACAAACTCTCCACTCTATGCAAATTACAAATCAAACAGCTATCTTGTAGATTGTAGTTGTCCACGTTTCGGAAGCGGAGAAGCGAAAGGTATATTAAAAGAAACCATCCGCGGAACGGATCTGTTTATCATGACTGATGTCTGCAACTACAGCCTGACTTATTCTGTAAATGGACATCTCAATCACATGTCTCCAGATGATCACTATCAGGATCTGAAACGTATCATCTCTGCCGCAACCGGAAAGGCACATCGTATCAACGTTATCATGCCATTCCTTTACGAAAGCCGTCAGCACAAACGTACCAAGCGAGAATCTCTGGACTGTGCACTTGCATTAGAAGAATTAACTGCAATGGGTGTTGAAAACATCATCACTTTTGATGCACATGACCCACGAGTACAGAATGCGATTCCTTTGAGCGGATTCGATAGTTTTGATCCTCCGTATCAGTTTATGAAAGCACTTTTCAAAGCAGTTCCTGATCTTATTGTCGACAAAGAACATCTGATGATCATCAGCCCGGATGAAGGTGCTATGCATCGTGCTGTATACTTTTCAAATGTCCTTGGCGTAGATATGGGTATGTTCTATAAACGTCGTGACTACTCTACTATTGTAAATGGCAAGAATCCAATCGTTGCCCACGAATTTTTGGGAGACGATGTGACAGGAAAAGATGTCATCATCGTAGACGATATGATTTCTTCCGGAGAAAGTATGCTTGATGTTGCAAAGAAATTAAAAGAACGTGGTGCCGGACGTGTATTTGTATGTACAACATTTGGTCTGTTCACAGAAGGATTTGATAAATTTGATGATTATTATGAAAAAGGATATATCACCAAAGTAATCACAACCAACTTAACTTATCTGCCTTCTATTGTAAACGAAAAGCCATATTTCGTAACTGCAGATATGAGTAAATTCCTGGCATTGATCATTGATTCATTGAATCATGATGTTACAATCGGCAACGTACTGAATCCAACAGACAAAATCCATACTTTATTAGAAAAACACAATATCAAACGATAAAAGCAAAAAAAGAAAAGGTTTCCGGACCTTTTCTTTTTTTGCTTTTTATTATCACTAATACAATTTCGCACTGATTGTTTTTGGTTTCAATCCATTTTCTTCAAGTGCTGCAAGTATCTTATGCTTATGCTCTGTTCCAAACGCTTCCATCGTAATTCTAAGCTCTACTGCCGCATTTCTATTTGTACTTACAAACTGATTGTGCTCAAGTTTGATAATATTACCTTTTTGTTCTGCGATAACAGATGCAACTCTCTGCAACTCACCCGGCTTATCCGGAAGTAATACAGATACTGAGAAAATACGATCTCGCTGGATCAATCCATGCTGTACTATAGATGACATTGTAATCACATCCATGTTACCGCCACTTAAGATACATACAACCTTTTTGCCTTTGCAATCAAGCTGTTTCAATGCTGCGACACTCAAAAGACCAGAATTTTCGACGATCATCTTGTGATTTTCTACGATATCCAAAAATGCACCAATTAACTCATCATCTTCTACCAGCAATACTTCATCAACATTCTCTCGTACATATGGCAGATTCTGATGTCCTACTGCTTTTACTGCTGTACCATCTGCAATTGTATTCGCACTGTCAAGTTCTACTACTTCTCCGGCTTTTAACGCTGCTGTCATACTTGCTGCTCCGGCTGGTTCTACACCAATGACTTTAATCTTTGGATTGAGCATCTTCGCAAGTGTAGATACACCTGTGATTAATCCGCCTCCACCGATCGGTGCAAGAATATAATCTACAGTAGGCAGTTCCTGAATGATCTCCATAGCAATTGTTCCCTGTCCGGTTGCAACGTCCAGATCATCAAATGGATGCACAAATGTATACCCATGTTCTTCTGCAAGTTTATATGCATACTCACATGCATCGTCATATACATCTCCGTGAAGAATTACTTCCGCACCATAGCTCTTTGTACGATTCACCTTGATAAGTGGTGTTACTGTAGGCATAACAATCGTCGCCTTACATCCATATGCCTTTGCTGCATATGCAACTCCCTGTGCATGGTTTCCCGCAGATGCTGTAATCAGACCTTTTGCACGTTCTTCTTCTGACAATGTACTGATCTTGTAATAAGCTCCACGTAATTTGTATGCTCCTGTATGTTGCATATTTTCTGGTTTTAAATACACCTTTGCCCCTGTCTGCTGGCTTAAATAATCACTCTTTATCAATTTTGTCGGGTTTGTAACTCGTGTAACTATTTCACTTGCTTCCTCGAACTTCTCTAATGTTAATTCATTCATCCTGCTCACCTTTTTTCTTTGTGTTTTGACTTCTATTTCAGCTTTTTCTAAAAAACTTTATCCGTTTCTTATGTTATATCATAAGAACTCTCGAGTTCGATGTCAATTATTTTTTATATAATATGCAAAAAAATGTATGTTTATTCGTTGTTACTCTTCATCTTCTGTATATTCTTTTTTGTCATTTGTATAAAATAATGCATTTACAAATTCATCTGCATTAAATTTCTGCAAATCATCAATCGACTCTCCGACACCGATATATTTCACCGGAATACCAAGCTCTGACTGGATTGCAACTGCTATTCCGCCTTTTGCTGTTCCGTCCATCTTCGTTAATACAACACCTGTAATATCTGTAACTTCATTAAACTCTTTTGCCTGAGCTAATGCATTCTGCCCTGTTGTAGCATCCAGAACAACCAATGTCTCACGATACGCATCCGGGTATTCTCTATCTATCACACGATTGATTTTTTTCAATTCTTCCATCAGATTCTTTTTGTTATGAAGACGTCCTGCTGTATCACAGAGCAAAATATCTGCTTTTCTTGCTTTTGCCGCTGCTACTGCATCATAGACAACTGCTGCCGGATCAGACCCTTCCTGTCCACCAATCATCTCTACCTGTGCACGATTTGCCCATTCCTTAAGCTGTTCTCCTGCTGCAGCACGGAATGTATCTGCCGCACCAAGGATTACTTTCTTCCCTTGTGCATGGAATTTTCCTGCCAGCTTTCCAATCGTCGTAGTTTTACCTACTCCATTGACTCCGATCACAAATACTACAGACTGGCGGTTCTCAAATTCATAAGCTGTCTCGCCTACATCCATCTGTTTTTTTATGCTATCGATCAATAATTCTCTACATTCGATAGGTTCTTTGATATGCTGTTCTTTTACCTTCTCTTTGAGCTCTTCTATAATCTCTATTGTTGTGTGCACACCGAGGTCTCCCATGATCAATGTTTCTTCTAATTCCTCATAGAAATCATCATCAATATGAGAAAAACCATGAAAAATACTGTCCATTCCGGACACAATATTATCTCTTGTTTTTGTCAGACCTGATACCAGTCTGCTAAAAAAACCTTTTTTCTCTCCCATTTTTCTCTCCTTTTGTAATTGCTTATCTGCCCGCAATTATGCTTTTCTTTCTTTTTCTAACTGCTCCTCTACCAAATCAACAGAAACCAATGTAGAAATACCTTTCTCCTGCATTGTAATACCATACAGACGGTCTGCCGCCGCCATGGTTCCTCGTCGATGCGTGATTACAATAAACTGTGTATGTTTTGTCAGCTTATGTAAATATTGTGCATATCGGTCTACGTTGCTATCGTCAAGTGCTGCCTCAATCTCATCCAGAAGACAGAACGGTGAAGGCTTCAAATTCTGGATCGCAAATAATAAGGAAATCGCAGTCAACGCTTTCTCTCCACCTGATAGCTGCATCATATTCTGTAATTTCTTACCAGGTGGCTGAGCAATGATTCGGATTCCGGCTTCAAGTACATCTTCATCTTCCATAAGCTCCAATGTACCTTTTCCACCTCCAAAAAGCTGTTTAAATACACTGTCAAATTCTGTTCTGATACGTGCGAACTGTTCCTGGAACTGTTGTCTCATTGCTACATCAAGTTCCTCTATAATTTTTACAAGAGATGCCTCTGCCTCTACCAGATCATCATGCTGCGTTTTCAAAAATTCATATCGCTCTGACACACTCTTATATTCTTCAATCGCATTGACATTTACATTTCCAAGATTTTTAATCTCATTCTTCAACCCTTGGATTGCCTGTTTCATATAAGCCAGATCTGTCATATTCTCGTCACGAAGCTCCAGCGCACGATTATATGTCAGCTCATATTCTTCCCACATATAATTAATCTGCTTATCAGAAGCCTCTTCATACGACTCTTTTCGACTGTTCAGACGGAAACATTCTTTGTCAAGATCTGACATGTGTTTTGACAATGCTTCTCTTTTTTCCAAAAAGCTTTTATTTTTATTGCTCAGTTCTTCTCTCTGTTTTGTTTTTTCTTCAATTTCTTTCTGAATTTCCTCAAATAAATCTTTTGACTCTTCAATCGTTCTCTGCAAATCTGAAATTTCTTCTTCTTTTGCCTGAATTTCTTCAACTGCATTTCCTTTATTCAGTTTCAACTCTTCCAGTTCCTCTTCAAACTGTTTTATCTCTTCCTGAATACGATTGATATTTTCCTGTACAAATGCTTCTTTTTGCTCCAAGCCTGCAAAATTAAGATGCACTTTTTCTGAAAGATGCTGCTGTTCACTTTCTTTTACTTTATCGGCCTCTAAAGTCTGCTGCATCATATCAATCTTCTCATTCAACTCTTTTTCCAGATTTTCAGATGTCTCTAATTCCATCTGTATAGACTCCTCGTTGTCACGAATTTCTTCCAGTTCTTTTTCAATATCACCTAATTCTGACTGATAACGCTGTTGTCTTTGGAATAGCTCTCTCTGATTTTCCTGCACCTGTTCCATATTCATCTTAAGTGTATTTTCAACTACAGATGCCTCCTGAACATTCTGCTTCAAAGAATCAATCTTTTCATAACATGCTGCACGCTTCTGTTTTATTCCAGCCACCGATTCTTCGATTTCCTGAATCTTGTCTTTTATCACAACAACATGTTTTTCAAATTCTTCAATCTCACGGCGTCTGCTTAAGAGATTACTTGAATTTTTGAATGCACCACCAGTCATAGAACCGCCTGGATTGATCAAATCTCCTTCCAATGTCACAAGTCGAAGCGACTGTCTGTATTTTTTCGCAATCGCAATTCCATGGTCAATATGATCTACCACAACTGTTTTTCCAAGTAGCTGATCTGCAAGAATCTGGAATTTTTTCTCAACATGAACCAGCGTATTTGCCAAGCCAATCACACCCGGTTCTCTCAAAGCTTCTTCATTTCGGATTCCATTTCCTCCATGCATACTTGTTAACGGGAGAAATGTTGCTCTTCCAAATTTATTTTTCTTTAAAAATTGAATCATCCGTTTTGCAGTTTCTTCATTATCTGTTACGATATTCTGTATACTTCCACCAAGTGCAGTCTCAACAGCGATTTCATATTCCCTATCTACTTTGACGATATCTGCTACCACACCCAGCAATCCCGGCTCATGGTCTCGATTGTTCATCACACGCTTGATGCTGTTGCCATATCCGTCATAACGCTCTGTCATATTTTTTAATGATTCTAACCTTGAAACTTCTCTGTGATAATTTGACTGCTCTGTACGTAATTCCCGCTCTACTTTTGATATTTCATTTTGATAAGCTAAAATCTGCTCTTCCTGCTCTTGCATCGCATGATTATAGCCTGCTATCTCTGCTTGAACCTTCTTTCTTTGTTCTGCATAATCCGAAAGTACTGCATTCTTCTGTGCCCCTTGACTTGCAATCTCAAGAATTACTTTATTCAAAGAAGCTCTTCTTGTTGTAATCTGGCTTTTTGTTGTTGTAAAATGCTGAATCTGTGCTTTTGTAGATGCACGATTATTCAAAAGCTCCATGATTTCCTGTTTATGCTGCTCAATCTCATCTGTCGCACGGGCAATCTTTGTCTGAATATCTGTCAATTTCTGCTGTGCATCGTTGTTTTGAACAGACTCTTGCTGTAATTCCTGACGAATCTTATGACGTTCACTCTCCAGAGCTTCCTTTTGTTCTTGTCTGGACTCAATTTCTTTGAAAATCGTATTTAAACGATTTTCATAGTGTTCATCATTCATACGGACTGTATTGATCTGCTCCTTCAGAACATTGATCTGACCTTCAAGCTGCTGCTTCAATAAATTCGTTTCATTTAATTGTGTTTTTGACGTTTCCAATGCTGCATCAATGATATCAACCTGCTCTTCAACAGACTCGTATTCCGACTTCATTTTTTCGTAATTGCCTTCAGCCTGTTCCAGTTCTTCCTCTGCAATTTTTAACTGTCCTTCAATCTGGCTCAATTGTTCTTTAATCCGTTCTGTCTCCAGAAGGAACATATTGATATCCAATGTTTTCAGAGCTTCTTTTTTCTTCAAATACTCTCTCGCAGTCTGAGACTGACGTTCCAATGGTCCAATCTGCTTTTCAAGCTCGGAAAGAATATCATTAACACGAGTCAAATTCATTCTTTCCTCTTCCAGTTTTTTTAATGACAGATTCTTACGACGTTTAAATTTTACGATTCCGGCAGCTTCGTCAAACAGTTCTCGACGTTCTTCCGGCTTACCGCTCAATATCTTATCAATCTGTCCCTGTCCGATAATGGAGTATCCTTCTTTACCGATACCTGTATCATAGAACATCTCATTAATATCCTTCAATCGGCACGATGCCCCATTAATTAGATATTCACTCTCCCCAGAACGATATAATTTTCTCGTTACTGTAACTTCTTCATAATCAACCGGAAGTTTATGGTCTTCGTTATTAAGCGTAATTGCAACTGAGGCATAACTAAGCGGTTTGCGATTCTCTGTTCCTGAAAAAATTACATCCTGCATCGAACCGCCTCGAAGCTGTTTTGCTCTCTGTTCACCTAAAACCCATCTGACTGCATCTGCGACATTACTTTTTCCACTTCCGTTCGGTCCTACAATCCCCGTGATTCCTTCGTGAAAATCAAATTTTATCTTGTTCGCAAATGACTTAAACCCTTGTACTTCAATGCTTTTTAAATACATATATCACCTGTTCCATTATTTCTTTTTCAGCGCTAGAATTGCCTGATATGCGGCCTGCTGCTCCGCTGCTTTTTTTGTACGTCCTTTTCCGGTTCCATAATCCACATCGCCGATAAAAACTTCCACATAAAATGCCTTATTGTGATCCGGTCCTTCTTCTTTCAATAACTGGTACGTAATTGGCTTGTTGATATCTGCCTGTACGATTTCCTGCAAAATAGTCTTGCTATCAAAAAAGAGCTTTTTATTCTCTAAATCAGATAAAATAAATTTGTGAATAAACTCTTTTGCATTAGCAAAACCACCGTCCAGATAAATAGCTCCAATCAATGCTTCCATTGCATCTGAAGTAACAGATTCGCGTGTTCTGCCGCCTGTCGCTTCTTCTCCTTTTCCAAGCAGGAGATAACTTCCAAGTTCAATATCTCTTGCACAAAATGCCAGCGATGGCTCACATACCATACTTGCTCTCGTTTTTGTCAGTTTTCCTTCCGGTTCCTTTGGATTTTCCAAAAATAAAAACTCACTGGATATCAGCTCCAAAACAGCATCTCCCAAAAATTCCAGCCTTTCATTACACTGATATTTTGGCAAATGCTTTTCATTGGTATAAGAGCTATGCATCAAAGCATGCTTTAACAGAGAAAAATCCTGAAATTTATAACCGATTCGTTTCTCTAATTCTTTTAATTTATCTTCCATTGATTTCTCCTTATTGTAACCTCAAGGTCATTATTTATAAAGCAGAAAAGCCCCTTACGGGCTTTTCTATATCTTTGTATTGATTACTTATGCATTCTTTTTGCTTTTAATCTGATCAACTGCGTCCTGCACTGTTGAAATCTGCTCTACTGCATCATCCGGAATCTCAATATCAAATTCCTCTTCTAATTTCAACACAATCTGGATCACATCCAAAGAATCCGCTGCCAGATCCTCAACAAATCTGCTTTCCGGTTTTACATCCTCTACATTTAAATTCATCTCTTCTGCAATGATTTTCCGTATTTTTTCAAATTCCATAATCTTAATCCTCTCTTCAACTTCTTTTAATCTTCTTTTTTTGTTTCTTTCTGTGCTTTTTCCAATTGAATTGCTTCCTCAATCTTAGCACTGATTGCCTGTTCCTTAAATGTCACACACTGAATGATGGAATTGCAGACTTCTGTCGCCTTTGAACTTCCATGTGTTTTAACAACCAGTCCTTTCAGTCCTAACATTGGTGCTCCGCCATATGCAGTTGCATCAAATGACTTGAGTGTTGTCTTTAATGCCGGTTTTACAAGCAATCCGCCAATCTTGCTTTTTAAAGTTGACATCATACCTTTCTTCACTTCACTTAACAAAGTACCTGCAACACCTTCATAAAGCTTTAAGATAACGTTTCCAACAAAAGCTTCACATACAATAACATCTGCTGCTCCGGATGGAATATCCCTCGCCTCCACACTACCGATAAAGTTAATATCTTTGCATGCTTTTAAAAGTGGAAATGTCTCTTTCACTAAAGCATTCCCTTTTTCTTCTTCTGCACCGATATTCACAATACCTACTGTTGGATTCTTCTTTCCAATAACATGTTCCATATAAATAGAACCCATCTTAGCAAATTGGACAAGATGAGAAGGTCTTGCATCTACATTGGCTCCACAATCAATCAGTAATGATACTCCTTTTGCAGTCGGGATCAATGGTGCCAAAGGTGTACGTTCTACTCCCTTTATCTTGCCTACCAATATCTGACCACCGACAAGAACTGCCCCTGAATTACCTGCTGATACTACTGCATCAGCCTTTTTATCATGTACCAGTTTCATCGCAACTGACATGGATGAATCTTTCTTTCTTCTAATTGCAAGAACCGGTGACTCTGCCATCTCGATTTCTTCTGTAGCATTGACAATCTCTAACTGTTCTTTTGGATATTCATACGATTTTAATGTATCTTTCAGTATCTCTTCTTTTCCAACCAACAGAACTTTTATGTCTTTTCGCTGTTTTATTGCATTTACCGCTCCCTTTACAATCTCCTGCGGTGCATTATCTCCACCCATTGCATCAAGAGCAACTATTGTAGTCTCGGACATATTTTTTCCTCCTTACATAACTGTTTATAATTCTATCAAAAAAATAAAAAAAAAACAAGGACTTGATGTTACTCAAATCCTTGTCATTATCCATTTCTAATTAGTCAACTGAAATGATTTCTTTTTTGTTGTAGCTACCACAAGCCTTACATACTCTGTGAGGCATCATAAGTTCTCCACACTTGCTGCATTTAACAAGGTTTGGAGCGCTCATTTTCCAGTTAGCTCTTCTCTTATCTCTTCTTGCTTTAGAAGATTTATTCTTTGGACAGATAGACATAGGTTACACCTCCTTAAAATTCTTAAACAGATCACGGACAACTGACATTCTTGGATCAAGACTCGTGTCTTCACAGTCACAAGTACCCTTATTTAGGTTCTGACCACAAACGTTACAAATGCCCTTACAGTCTTCCCTGCAAAGAACTTTCGTCGGCCATCCTATTAGTATCTCGTTATAGAGCATTTTGTCCACGTCAAGATAATATCCGTCAATATAATTTGATTCATCGAATCCTTCTTCCAGTTCCGCATCGGATTGCGCGAGATCGACATGCTTCTCCACATCCAGCACAATCTCCTGCTCCACATCTTCCAGACAACGATCGCATGGAATCAAAACACAAATCTTTGATTTAGCTTGAATCCGATATTCTCGCTTCTTCATATGTGAAACTGTAATCATTACCGGATCTTTTTGAACAATAGAATAAGTTCCTGCTCTTGTCTGAAACTCTTCCATATCCAATTGTACGGTCTCATTAATCGTTTGATGACGGTCTGATAACACGTCTGATAGGTTTAACAGCATAGTTCTACTCCTATTCACACAAAGACTATTATATCATGTAAAAAGTATTTGTCAATCATTTTTTTATTTTTTTGAAATTTTGATTTTTCGAAAAGAGAAAATCCTGGGATACTGTCCACTCCCATATCAATCACACCAAAACAAAAAAATCTACCAAACCTTTTGTCGTATGCATGGCAACAACAGGGACGGGGAAAAGTGGTTTTAAAAAGCCACTTTTCTCCGTCCCTGACTGGCTTTGAAATTATTTCAACAATGCAACTGTTTCTCTAGCGATTGCAAGCTCTTCGTTTGTAGGAATTACCAATACATTAACTTTTGAACCTGGTTTAGAAATCATAATTTCCTGACCTCTTGTATTGTTAGCTTCCTCATCAATCTCAATTCCAAGATATCCAAGATATCCAAGAACCAATTCACGAACGCCGTGGTCGTTCTCTCCGATACCTGCTGTAAATACGATATTATCTACACCGTTCATTGCTGCTACGTATGCTCCAACGTATTTTGCAACACGATAAGCAAATACTTCCAGAGCAACTTTAGCTTTCTCATTTCCTGCATCTGCTGCATCCCACAGATCACGGAAATCACTTGAAAGGTTTCCTGATAATCCGTAAACACCTGATTTTTTATTTACAACATCCATCAATCCATCAATATCAAGATTCTCTTTCTTAGCGATGAACTCTAAGATAGCTGGATCAATGTCTCCTGAACGTGTTCCCATTACAAGACCTTCCAATGGAGTAAGTCCCATAGATGTATCAACTGATTTACCATTCAGAACAGCTGATACACTTGATCCGTTTCCAAGGTGGCACACGATTGTCTTTGTCTGATCATATGGAACTCCAAGAATCTCAGCTGCTCTCTTAGATACAAAGCTGTGGCTTGTTCCGTGGAAACCATAACGTCTTACTTTGTATTTCTCATAGTACTCATATGGAAGTCCATACATATATGCTTTCTGTGGCATTGTCTGATGGAAAGCTGTATCAAATACTCCTACCATCGGTGTTCCTGGCATCAGTTTCTCGCATGCTGCGATACCGATCAGGTTTGCAGGGTTGTGAAGTGGTGCAAGTTCGTTACACTCTTCTACTGCTTTTTTCATCTCTTCTGTAATAATTGCAGATGAAGCAAATTTTTCTCCACCATGCACAACACGATGTCCTACTGCACCGATTTCATCCAGGCTCTTAACAACTCCTGTTTTCTCGTTTGTCAATGCATTGATCACATACTGGATTGCTTCTTCATGTGTAGGCATTGCAAGATCTGTTTTTTCTTTTTCTCCGCCAGCTGGCTGATATGTCAGTCTTCCGTCGATTCCGATTCTTTCGCAAAGTCCTTTTGCAAGAACTTCCTCTGTGTCAGAGTTGATTAACTGGAATTTCAAAGATGAACTTCCACAGTTGATTACTAATACGTTCATAATATCCTCCTTATGCTTGAGCCTGTACAGCTGTAATAGCGATAACGCCTTCAATATCTTCTGCACTACATCCACGAGACAAATCGTTAACCGGTGCTGCAATTCCCTGTGTCAGAGGGCCATAAGCTTCTGCTTTAGCAAGTCTCTGAACAAGTTTATATCCGATATTTCCTGCATCAAGATCTGGGAAAATCAAAACATTAGCATGTCCTGCAACCGGGCTTCCCGGTGCTTTAGACTCTCCTACTGAAGGTACAATTGCTGCATCAAGCTGCAATTCTCCATCCAGACGTACATTTGGATTCAATTCTTTTGCAATTTTTGTTGCCTCTACAACTTTGTCTACATCTGCATGTTTTGCACTTCCCTTTGTAGAATGTGAAAGCATAGCAACGACTGGCTCTTCACCTGTTAACAGCTTGAACGATTCTGCTGAAGATAATGCAATATTTGCAAGTTTCTCTGGATCCGGATTCTGTTCAAGTCCTGAATCTCCAAAGATAAATGTTCCGTTTGCTCCCATATCACAATCTGGAACTACCATTACGAAGAATGCTGAAACCAGTTTTGTACCTGGTTTTGTCTTTAAGATCTGCAGGCATGGACGAAGTGTGTCTGCTGTTGAGTGGCATGCTCCTGATACCATTCCGTCAGCGTCTCCCATTTTTACCATCATTACGCCATAATATAAATAGTTATTTAACAGCAATTCTCTTGCCTGTTCTTCTGTCATACCTTTTTTCTGTCTTAATTCGACTAATTTTGCTATGTATGCTTCTGTCTTATCGTTTGTAGCAGGATCTACAATCTGAGCTCCTGTAAGATCGTATCCAGCGCCAACCTTCTCAATCTGTTCTTTGCTACCAACGAGAATCAGTTTTGCTGTTCCTTCTTTTAAAACTGCCTCTGCTGCTTTGTAAGTTCTTTCATCTTCTGTCTCAGGAAGAACAATTGTTTTAATATCAGATTTTGCTCTTGCTTTGATTTCATCAATAAATCCCATGATTTAAAGCCACCTTTCATTTTTCTCACTGCTCCCATTATACCTCAAAGATTTTAGGGAAACAAGGGGATTCTATGTGCATTTTTTAGTACAATATGCCTTTTTTTCGTTATTTTTTTATCTATCTTGTACTTTTTTAGAAACAATTGTATTTTTCAATTTTAAAAGCTGATAAAAAAAGAAGCGGTTATTTTTCAAACCACTCCGTTTACTCTTATTTTTATAATTTAAAAAATGCTGTAATAATCGCAAAATACATCAAAATTGTACAAGTATCCATAATCGTTGAAATCAACGGTGCTGCCATCAATGCCGGATCAAGTCCTATCTTCTTTGCAAACAAAGGCAATGTACATCCTATACACTTTGCCATACAAACAATCGCGATCATCGTAATTCCAATCGCAATTGCAAGCATTATATCCTGGTCATACATAATATAAACCCGGATTCCATTTACAACTGCCAGCATTAATCCTACCAATATAGCAATTCGAATTTCCTTAAATACAACTTTGAAAAACTCTTTAAATTCAATCTCCCCGACAGCTATCCCACGAATCACCATCGTCGAACTCTGCGAGCCACAATTACCGCTGGTTCCCATCAGCATCGGAATAAATGTAATCAAAATTGGCATGACCGCCATCGCCGACTCATAATGAGCCAGTATTTCTCCACTGACCGTTGCAGACAACATCAACAACATCAGCCAGAGTGCTCTGTTCTTCGCATGTTGAAAAACAGATGTGCCAAAATAAGAATCTTCATTTGGTGTAACACCGGCCATGATACTGATATCTTCCGTCGCTTCATCCTGCAACACCGTCATTGCATCATCTACTGTTACAATTCCAACCAGACAATTCTCATGATCGATGATTGGAATCGCTACCAGACTATATTTTTCAATCATGGCTGCCACCTTTTCCTGATCATCCAGTGTCCTTGCACACAATACATTCTCATCCATAATTTCTTCAATCAGTCTGGATTCTCCTACTGTTAAAAGATCTTTTACATCAACCGAACCGATCAGCTTTTTCTTCTCCGTCACATAGCAAGTATAAATGGTTTCTTTATTAATACCAACCTGACGAATTTTTAAAATAGCCTCTTCTACGGTCATTTCTTTTCGCAGACTGATATACTCAATATTCATAATGCTTCCCGCACTGTCTTCGGGATACTGTAAAAGTGCATTGATTTTCTTTCGTGTCTCTTCATCAGTCGCCTTCAAAAGACGATCAACTACATTCGCCGGCATCTCTTCTACGACATCAACCGTATCATCCACATACATCTCTTCCATGACTTCTTCCAGCTCAGAATCCGTCAATGCATTGATCAGATCTTCGCGCATGTCACTGTTCATGTCTGTAAATACTTCTGCCGCCTCTTCCTTCGCCAGCAAACGGAACATCAAAACTCTCTGACGTTCTCCCACTTCTTCCATTACTTCAACGATATCGACAGGATGCATGTTTTCTAACTTTTCTTTTAACTTTTTAAATTCTCTTGCATCTAATAATTCCAGCAATATTTCACTATTTAATTCTTCCATTGCATCCACCCTCTTTCATCAGACATCTTTATATAGTATAATAGTTTATATCAACATATACAAGGAGCAAAATGTTAAAAACATGAAAATCGTAGGATTAATCACGGAATACAACCCTTTTCACAATGGACACAAATATCATATTGAACAGGCAAAAAAAATAACCGGCGCGGATGCCGCTATCGTTGTTATGAGTGGGGACTATGTACAAAGAGGCATGCCTGCCATTATGCCCAAACGTTTGAGAGCAGAGATGGCATTGAACTGCGGAGCTTGTGCAGTCTTCGAACTTCCCGTCTGCTATTCTACCGGCAGTGCAGAACTATTTGCCCTCGGTGCGGTATCATTATTAGACAAGCTCGGAATCGTTGATTATCTTTGTTTCGGAAGTGAGTGCAATGATTTACAGGGACTCCAGGCAATTGCTGATATTTTATGCGAAGAACCGACAGAATACAAACAGCTTTTACAAGAAGCCCTGCGAAGCGGACTTTCTTTTCCTGCCGCAAGACAAGAAGCACTTGGTACCATTATGAAAACTGCCGATTCTTCTTTTTTATTAAACGATCCAAATAATATTCTTGGTGTAGAATACTTAAAAGCACTCCGACGTATAAACAGCAACATAAAACCTTGCACGATCAAACGGCAGGATTCTCATTACCATGACCGGACACTGCGCACAACATACAGTTCTGCTTCTGCGATCCGTTCACTTTTTGCGTATTCTGATTCCTTTGGCACTACATCAGAAGGTTTTCACAAGCGTGGAAACACACGGTTTTCCGGCATCTCAGGTGAATTAGCAAAACAAGTTCCATCCTCTTGTTTTAAATTATTAGAAGAAAACCATCAGGTTCTTTATCCAATCTCAGAACAGGATTTTTCACTTCTTCTAAAATATAAGCTATTAAACAAAACTCCCGAAAAGCTCATTCGGTATGCTGATGTTTCTGAAGAATTGGCTAATCGTATTTATGCAAATCTGAATAACTTTTTTGATTATCGTCAATTCTGCGAATTGTTAAAAACAAAAGAAGTAACACAGACAAGAATCAATCGTGCACTATTGCATATTATGCTTGGTATTAAAAAGAAAGAGCAGGAAACTTATTTAACTGATGGATATCATTACTACGCACATTTGCTTGGTTTCAGAAAAGATTGTGAAAAAGTAATTTCTGCAATCTCTAAAACCGGAACGCTTCCTTTATTAACAAAGCTTTACAAACAGGACAAGCTTTCAGATGCTGGCCAACGTATGCTAAATCAAGATATTTTAGCTTCAAATTTGTATAATTCTGTAATTACTGAAAAATTCCGGACTCCATTTAAAAACGAGTATAACCACGGCATTTTAAAATTATAATTTTTCATAAATTCAAAGCAGAAAAGCTATTGTTTGAATTTCCTCAAACAATAGCTTTCTTATTATCGTATATATACTTTTTTAATTTTACAGGCTTACTTTCTTTGTACATGTTATTGCAAGTGAACCTGGTCCGATATGACATGCCACACTCAATGATAATGGTGCACTTGTCAGTTCATACTGTGGAAATTTTTTCTGAATTTCTTCTTTCCATTCCTGCGCTGCTTCTTCATTTCCTGTATACGCCATACCAAGAATCAATTGATCTTCTTTTCCTTTAAAGCGCTCTTCGATATCATGTTCAATTGCTTTTAGCATTGTACGTTTTGCAGCTTTCAATCCTCGCACTTTTGAAAATGCGTCTAACTTATCACCCTGGATTGTCAGTACCGGTTTCAGATTTAACACTGTTCCAAGTGCCGCAGCCGCAGCTGTGATTCTTCCACCCTTTTTTAGATATTTCAAAGTATCTACAGTAATATAAATTGTTGACTCATACTTTTCTTTTTCAAGAATTGCTTTGATTTCTTTTGCTGATTTACCTGCATCACGCAATACCAATGCATCCTTGACCGACTGCTCTTGTGTCACTGAAATGCGCTTATTGTCTACAACCTGCACTTTTCCATCATATTCCATAGACAACGAAATTGCATTTTCACAAGTGCTGCTTAGCCCACTCGACATCGGGATATGTACAATCTCATCATATTCTTTCAGTAATTTTTCCCACAGATCCATCACATCTCCGGGAGATGGCTGCGAAGTAGATATCTCCGCATCCTCTCCTAATTTCTGATAGAATTCTTCCTGTGAAAGTGATATGTCTTCAAAAAACAATTCTTCGTTAATATAGAATGGCATTGGGATAACATAAACTCCCAGCTCCTTCCCCCTTTCCTGTGTGATTCCACTATTACTGTCTGTTACTATTGCAATTTTACTCATCTCTAATTTGTTCCCCTGTTCGATTTCCAACCTGTGCCTGACAAATGTCTTTTCACACAGAATAAACTTCTTTATTAGTTCTTAAAGCTATGAATTGGAGCTGGGATTCTTCCCTTACGACTGATAAATGCCTCGCATCCAAATTCGTTGATTGGCATGATTGGTGCATAACCAAGTAATCCACCAAACTCTGCTACATCTCCTACATCTTTACCAATAACCGGAATCAGACGTACTGCTGTTGTTTTCTGATTGACCATACCGATTGCCATCTCATCTGCAATCATACCTGAGATTGTACTTGCACTTGTTTTTCCAGGGATTGCAATCATATCCAGTCCAACAGAACATACACATGTCATTGCCTCAAGTTTTTCCAATGTAAGCGAACCTGCATTTACTGCATCGATCATTCCCTGATCTTCACTGACAGGAATGAATGCTCCACTAAGTCCTCCAACATAAGAAGAAGCCATAACTCCGCCCTTCTTCACCTGATCATTAAGCATAGCAAGTGCTGCTGTCGTTCCTGGTGCTCCTACTCTTTCCAATCCGATTTCTTCCAAAATCTCAGCCACACTATCTCCAACTGCCGGCGTAGGTGCGAGAGACAAATCGATAATACCAAATGGAATACCCATACGCTTTGAAGCTTCTCCTGCAACAAGCTGTCCTACTCTTGTAACCTTAAATGCAGTCTTTTTAATCGTCTCACAAAGTTCTTCAAATCCTTTTCCACGAACCTTTTCCAACGCTTTCTTTACAACTCCAGGACCACTGACACCAACATTGATCACTGCATCTGCTTCTGTTACTCCTAAGAATGCACCCGCCATAAATGGGTTGTCATCCGGTGCATTACAAAATACAACTAATTTTGCACATCCAAGGGAATCATTATCTGCTGTTGCTTCTGCTGTTGCTTTCACAATCTCTCCACAAAGACGTACTGCATCCATGTTAATTCCTGTTTTTGTTGAACCCACATTCACTGAACTACAGATTCTCTCTGTCTGTGCGAGTGCCTGTGGAATTGAACGGATCAGATTTTCCTCGCTTTTTGTCATGCCCTTTGACACAAGTGCTGAATATCCACCGATAAAGTTAACGCCAACTTCTTTTGCTGCTTTATCCAGTGTTTTGGCTATTGTCACATAATCCTCCGGTGTCTTACATGCGGCACCTCCGATTAAAGAAATAGGTGTAATAGAAATTCTTTTATTGACAATTGGGATTCCAAATTCTCTTTCAATATCCTGACCTGTTGAAACCAGATTTTTTGCCACTGTTGTGATTTTCTCATAAATCTTACGGTTCAATTCATCCAGGTTAGAATCAATACAATCTAATAGGCTGATTCCAAGTGTGATTGTTCTGACATCCAGATTCTCCTGTTCGATCATCTTATTTGTCTCAGATACTTCATACATATTAATCATAGCATTATTTCCTCACATATTCGTTTTTTTGATCTTGTTTCTGTATGTCTGTATGATACCTCTTACAGTCTATGCATCTTTTCGAAAATTTCTTCTCTCTGACAGCGGATTGCTACACCGATCTCTGTTCCAAGCTCTTCCAGTTCATCACAAATCACTGCGAAATCTTTTTTTATATTTGCAGCGTCAACAACCATCATCATGTTAAAATATCCCTGTACGATTGTCTGAGAAATGTCCAGAATATTAATCTGGTTGTCTGCCAAGTATGTACATACCTTTGCGATAATTCCTACGGTGTCTTTTCCCACTACAGTTACGATACATTTCTTCATGATTTTCTCCTCCTAATTGTCTCAAGATGTACATTGTTCCATATTATATTTCTGTCTGCACCGAAAATCATATCCGGTACGCATGCCTGAATATCTCAGGCTAGACCTCTATGATATCAGATACCGAATCACGCTTTGCGACCCACATATCCAGGTCTTCTCCTTTGTAAGCATTATCCGCCAGCGTCACTTCCAGCTTCACTGTTTCATAAGCAAGTCTTGCATAATTATTCTCTTTACTCAAGTGCCCCAGCATGATATGTTTCAAATTATCATGTAGTATATCACAAAGTAACTGACCTGACAATTCATTTGATAAATGACCTTTATCCCCAAGAATTCTTCTCTTTAACGAGTAAGGATATCCGCCTACTTCCAGCATATGTATATCATGGTTTGCTTCCAGCAGAACTGCATCCAGATTTTTTAGTTTTTTTACGATGTAATCATCATATGTTCCAAGATCTGTCGCAACTGCAACTGCTTTTCCTGCATTCTCCATCCGATATCCGCATGGTTCATTTGCATCATGCGAAATCTGAAATGGATGAATATCGATATCTCCCAACTGAAACATCTTATCTGTCTCGATTGGATGCAATAGCCCTTCCGGCATCTTTCCAAGACTGGAAGATCTTTCAATCCCCCGGATTGTTCCCGGTGTTGCATAAATCGGTATCGCATATTTACGGCTAAATACCCCCAGTCCCTGGATATGATCTGAATGTTCGTGTGTCACAAGAATTCCATCCAATTCCTCTCCTTTCACATCCAGCTCTTTTAATCCTTCTTCAATACGTTTTTTGCTAATGCCTGTATCCACAAGCAAATGTGTATCATCGCTTCCTACATAAATACAGTTGCCACTGCTTCCGCTGGCAATGCTGCACATCCTCATAATATTTCTCCTATCTGCTTCTCTGTATCTTTAAAATCCCCACTGTTATCGATCACATGTGTACACACTTCCCGAAATAGTTCTTCTGGAGTCTGTGATGCAATCATCCTTGTAATACGCTCATCGCTGTATCCGCGGGATGCTTTTAATCTTTCTCTTCGAATAGATTCTTTCGTATAAATGTACCACATTTCCTGACAGATATCTTCATATCCTGACTCTGGCAACAGAGCTGACTCAATCACAAACAGTGGCGTATCTTTTTTCTTTTCCTCTATAATCCGACGGGTCACTTCCACCTTCACCTGGGGATGAACAATTTCATTTAACATTTCCAGTTTATCCGCATCTTGAAACACAATACTGCTTAAAACAGGTCTGTTCAGCTCACCATCTTCTCCTACCACCTGTTCTCCGAATGTTTCTACGATTTTTTGAAAGCAAGGCTTCCCGCTTTTTTGTAATTCTTTTGCTACCTCATCAAGCTGACAAACTTTTGCCTTATATGTTTTTTCCAAATATCCAAGAACCTGACTCTTGCCCGAGCCAACGCCTCCTGTAATTCCTATTACTTTCATTTCATACTCCGTAATCATATCATATATCTATGATAATAATCTTCTGTTATTTTGCTTCGTACCAGTTATTACCATTGTGCATATCTACGATCAACGGCACTTTTAATTCTGCCGCATGCTCCATCTGGTCTTTTAAAATCGTCTGCACTTCTTCTACTTCATCCTGGTAAGCTTCAATCAACAATTCATCGTGTACCTGCAAGATCAATCTGGATTTCATATTACGTTTCTTTAATTCCCTGTTCACTCCAATCATTGCTATTTTCATAATATCGGCAGCAGTTCCCTGGATTGGTGCATTCATTGCTACTCGTTCTCCAAAACTCCTCTGCATAAAATTGCTTGATTTCAACTCCGGTACCGGTCGTCTTCTTCCATATAATGTCACTGCATATCCATGCTCTTTTGCATTTTCCACAGATTCATCCAAAAATGTTTTGATTCCCGGATAAGTTTGAAAATAATTCTCTATATATTGTGCTGCTTCTTTTCTTGTAATGCTCAAATCCTGACTTAACCCAAATGAGCTGATTCCGTATACTATTCCAAAGTTTACAGCCTTTGCATTTCTTCTCTGCAGATCTGTCACTTCATCAAATGGAATATGGAATACCTGAGATGCCGTAATCCTGTGAATATCTCTTGCCTCTCGGTATGCCTGAATCAACTGTTCATCCCCTGAACAGTGTGCCAATATACGCAATTCAATCTGAGAATAATCCGCATCTACAAAAACATATCCTTCTTCCGGAACAAACACCTTTCGAAGCAGTCGTCCAAGTTCTGTCCTGATTGGAATATTCTGCAAGTTCGGTTCTGTACTGCTAATACGTCCGGTAGCCGTGATCGTCTGATTAAAGGTTCCATGTATTCTTCCGTCTGTCTGAATAAAACCTGCAAGTCCGTCTGCATAAGTAGATTTCAGTTTTGTTAGCTGACGATATTCTAAGATCTCTGATACAATTGGATAATCCGGTGCCAGTTTATCTAATACATCTGCTGCTGTTGAATATCCGGTCTTTGTTTTTTTTCCGTTCGGCAGCCCCATTTTCTCAAACAAAATCACACCCAACTGTTTCGGTGAATTAATATTAAATACCTCTCCTGCTTTGTCATAAATATTCTTTTCAAGCTCCACAATTTTACTTCCGAGCTGCTCACCATAAGTTTTCAAAGCGTCTGCCTCTATTTTCACCCCTGCATGCTCCATATCATACAAGGTAAATAATAATGGCATCTCGATCTCATCAAACAATTTTTTCATCTTTGTCTCATCGAGCTTTTTCTTTAATATTTCTACAGATGCAAATGCTGTGTACGCTTCATAACAAGATTTTGTTTTTTCATCTGCTTTTTCATCAATTATCAAATTTAACTGTTCTCTGGCAATATCTTCAAAATCATAATCATTTTTCAAAGGATTCAACAAATATGCTGCCAAAATCGGATCAAAACAATGTTCTTCTTTTTCCACAGAAATCAATGATAAATATTTTTTCAGATTACATAATACAAATGTGTCTACCTTCTTTGCAAGTTCTGTAAGCTTTCCAAACAGATAATCCATTGTCACTTCCATGTCTGCCGGAATTGTATAAATTTTTTCTCTATCATAAGCCAGAGAAATTCTTCCGTATCCGGACTCGTGTGCAAATAATGGCAGAACATTCCCCGCATCTTCTGAAATTCCGACTCCCACAAGCTTTGCTTTCATTGCTTCCGCAAATACCTGTTCAATCTCTGCTTTTTCTGTGATTTCTTTAAAATATTCTTCTACATCGTTCGAATCTGCCTCTACATCAAATCGTCCGAGAAGATTTTTAAACTGTAATCTCTGGAAATAATCATGTGCTTCCTTTGTATACATGTTGCCATGTCTGGCAGCCTCCAGATCAAATGGCACATCTGCATGGATATCAATTGTAGCAAGTGTTTTACTCAGCACTGCCTGATCCCAGAATTCATCCAGATTTTTGCTTGCTCTTGGCGGTTTTAACTCTGACACATGTTCGTGTGCATTTTCAATATTCCCATATTCTACAATAATCTTTGTTGCAGTCTTCTCTCCGATTCCCGGAACGCCAGGAATATTATCCGCGGTATCTCCCATCAATGCCTTTACATCAATAAATTCAGTTGGAGTCACGCCATATTTTTCCTTTACATCCGAAGCAAAGTAATCCTCTATCTCTGTACGTCCCTGCTTCGTCTTTGGAATCCTGATTTTGACATGTTCTGTTGCCAGCTGCAAAGTATCCCGATCCCCCGAGATAATCGCCACATCCATCCCTTTTTCTTCGCAGGAATGTGATATTGTTCCAAGCAGGTCATCTGCCTCTAAACCTGCTTTCTCGATCGTTGCAATATTCATTGCCTGCAGTACTTCTTTAATAACAGGAACCTGCTGTCTTAGTTCTTCTGCCATTGGTTTTCTTGTACCCTTATACTCCGGATACATCTCATGGCGAAATGTCGGCGCATGTACATCAAATGTAACAGTAAGATATTCCGGCTGTTCTTCATCTAATATTTTAAACAAAATATTCAAAAATCCATATATCGCATTGGTATGCAGTCCTTCCGCATTTGTCAAATCCGGAACACCGTAAAATGCTCTGTTCAAAATACTGTGTCCGTCTATCAAAACAATTTTTTCACGCATATCATCTTCTCCATTCAATGGCCTTTTAAATTCAAAAAGGCAATTCTTTCGCTTTTATGAGTATACACTAAATCCGCTTGTTTTTAAAGGGGAAGTTCTAACAGAAAGTACTCTAAAACTTGAAGATTTTTAGTCCTTCTGCTATATTATATTGCGTAATAATTGCAGTCTCTTACTCTTATAACTGCAATCCACAAATTTAGATTATTTTACCACAATAAAAGGAGACTCTTATAAATGGATGGAATTATTTTTGATGTAGACGGAACGCTTTGGAACTCAACTGATGCTGTCGCAAAAGCGTGGACAAAAGCGATTCAGGAGAATTCAGATTTAGACTTGATTGTAGATGCTCCACTGTTAAACAGAATATTCGGAAAGACAATGGATGAAATCTGCGATATTGTTTTCCCTATGCTTCCCTTAGAGGAACGCACTCACCTTGGCGACTTATGTTTTGAATACGAAAACCAACTGCTTGCCGAAGAACCTTGCCCGGTATTTGACGGAGTTAAAGAAACATTTCAAAAACTCTCCAAAAAGCACAAACTTTTTATTGTCAGTAACTGTGCCTGTGGTTATATAGAAGTTATGCTTTCTACTTCCGGTCTGGATAAATATGTTACAGACACGCTTTGTTTTGGTCAGACAAACACATCCAAAGGCAAAACAATCCGTACCTTAATGGAACGTAACAATCTAAAAGATGTTGTTTATGTCGGTGACACACAAGGCGATGCCGATGCATGCAAAGAAGCTGATGTTCCCTTCATTTTTGCAGAATATGGATTTGGTGATGTTCCTGATGCAAAGACAAGAATTAAAGACATCACTGACCTGACAACACTTTTTTAATTCTGCCGGATAATTTAAGGTGCAACAAATATTACCTTTCATTTGTTGCACCTTTTATGTATTTCCCTATTCCAATGTTTTCAATGCATCTTTCATACTCTTCACATATTCTCTGACTGCTTCATCTGCCTTGTCACCATATTTTTCAATAATCTTCACAATTGCACTTCCAACGATAGCACCATCAGATGCCGCTGCCATTTTCACTGCTTGTTCTGGCGTACTGATTCCAAAACCTACCGCCGCCGGAACATCTGTCACTTCACGTATGGATGCTACAATGGCATCAATATCTGTCTCAATATTTGTACGTACACCGGTCACTCCCATGGATGATACTACATAAATAAATCCTCTTGCTTCTTTTGCAATCATCTGGATTCGTTGTCTTGAAGTCGGCGCGATCATTGAAATCACATCCACTCCATGACTCCTGGCAATCTCATCCAGCTCTCCTTTTTCCTCATATGGCATATCCGGTATAATAATTCCGCTAATTCCAAGCTGCTCGCAACGTGTAAAGAATTTCTCATATCCATAATGAAATACTGGATTTAAATACGTCATAAACACTAATGGAATCTGACTTTTTTCTCTTACTTTCTCTACAATTCCAAAGGCCTTATCTGTTGTCATTCCTGCATGCAATGCACGGATACTTGCCTCCTGAATCACAATACCTTCTGCTGTTGGGTCTGAAAACGGAATACCGATTTCCACCAGATCCGCCCCTGCCTCTTCCATTGCAAGAATATAATCTACCGTTTTGTCTGCATAAGGGTCACCCGCTGTCAAAAATGCAATAAATGCTTTTCCATTTTCAAATACTTGTTTTAAATTACTCATAAATCTCCACTCCTCTGTATCTTGCGATTGCTGCTACATCCTTGTCTCCACGTCCTGAAAGACAGATGATTATATTTTCATCTTTCCTCATCTGTGGTGCGATTTTCATTGCGTGCGCCACTGCATGTGCACTCTCGATCGCACAGATAATCCCTTCTGTTTTTGCCAGATATTCAAATGCTTCTACTGCTTCATCATCGGTAACCGGAACATATTGGGCACGTCCGCTGTCATGTAAGTATGCATGTTCCGGTCCGATTCCCGGATAATCCAGACCTGCTGAAATTGAGTAAACCGGTGCGATCTGACCATATTCATCCTGACAGAAATAGGATTTCATCCCATGAAATACACCAAGTGTTCCTTTTGTGATAGTTGCCGCATGTTTATCTGTATCAATTCCATGTCCTGCTGCCTCACATCCGATAAGCTTTACCTCTTTATCATCGATAAAATTATAGAACATTCCCATCGCATTACTTCCGCCGCCAACACATGCAAGTACTGCCGATGGAAGTTTTCCTTCTGCGTTAAGTATCTGTTCTCTTGCTTCCTTACTGATTACACTCTGGAAATCACGCACGATAGTTGGAAATGGATGCGGCCCCATTACTGAACCAAGTACATAATGTGTGTCATTCACACGACAAGACCATTCTCGCATTGTCTCATTTACCGCATCTTTCAAAGTCTGTGTTCCACTCGTAACTGCATGTACTTTTGCTCCGAGTAATTCCATACGATATACATTTAACGCCTGTCTGTCAGTATCTTCCTTTCCCATAAACACTTCACATTCCAATCCAAGAAGGGCTGCTGCCGTAGCTGTTGCCACGCCGTGCTGTCCGGCACCGGTTTCTGCAATCACACGTGTTTTTCCCATTTTTTTTGCCATTAATACCTGACCCAAAACATTATTGATTTTGTGAGAGCCTGTATGATTTAAATCTTCTCTTTTTAAATAAATCTTTGCTCCGCCTAAATCCTTTGTCATTTTATCTGCATAATATAAAAGCGACGGACGATTCGCATACTCCTTTAACAACTGATTCAACTCCGCATTAAACTGCGGATCATTTTTATAAAATTCATACTGTTTTTCCAAATTAATCAATTCGTTCATCAGTGTTTCAGTAATGTACTGACCGCCAAATTGTCCAAATCTTCCTTTCGACATCTTAAGTTCCTCCTCGTTGTTTACTGTCACTATATTCTTCTTGCAGCTTCCACTGCTTTTTTTATCTTATCCAAATCTTTTATTCCATTTGTCTCGATACCACTGCTCAAATCCAGTGCGTAAGGTTGATTGTTCTGCAGCTGTTGAACTGCATTTTCCAGGTTATCTGGATGTAAGCCTCCTGCAAGAAAATATGGCTTTTTCAAATTTCCAATTTCTTGTAATAATTTATAATTAAACTGCTCTCCTGTTCCACCATTTCCACTGTCTAATAGTAAATAATCAACATCTGATATTTCCCACATACTAATCTGTTGCCTGGCATCCGGTTTTGTCATTGAAATTGCTTTTATGATTGGCACATCAACCGCTTTTTTCAGATCTTTCACATATGCAACATCTTCTTCTCCGTGAAGCTGGATTACATCGATTACCTGCTTTTTTGCCTGTTCGATCACCTTGTCTATATCCGTATTTACAAATACTCCAACTGCCTCTATATCGGGATTTAAATGTTGTTTCAGTCGTTCTGCCGTTTCTGGCGAAACATATCTGCGGCTCTTTTTAGCAAAAATAAATCCAATATAATCTGGTTTTGCCTCATTGACAGCCTCGATATCTTCTATTCTTTTGAGCCCACATAATTTTATTTTCATTCAACTTCACCTGCCAGCCATCTAAGTGCTGTTTTCTTATCTTCACTCCGCATAAATGTCTCGCCGATTAACACCGCATCCGTTCCATTTTCACGAAGCCGTCTGATATCTTCCGGTGTCTTAATTCCACTCTCTGATACATACACAATGTCTTGCGGAACTTGTCTGCGAAGCCGCTCACTTGTATGGATATCTACAGTAAATGTTTTCAAATCCCGGTTGTTCACACCGATAATTCTCGCTTTGCTGTTCAGTGCCCGCTGCACTTCCTCTTCCGTGTGTGCCTCAACAAGTGCCGACAAGCCAAGTTCTTGTGCAATCTTAGCATATCGTTTCAACTCTTCATCTGAAAGGATTGCACAAATGAGCAATACCGCCGAAGCTCCCAGCACTTTTGCTTCATATATCATATACTCATCAACTGTAAAATCTTTTCTCAAAACCGGTATCTGTACCTGATTTGCGATTTCTTTCAGATATGTATCATTTCCCATAAAATAGTATGGTTCTGTCAACACAGACAGTGCCGAAGCTCCTGCCGCTTCATACTCCTTTGCGATTGCCAGATATGGGAAATCTTCTGCGATCACGCCTTTGGATGGAGAAGCTTTTTTCACTTCGCAGATAAATGAAATTCCATTCTTTTTCAATGCCTGTTCAAAGGGAAATGTAAATCCCCCTTGTTTTTTTTCCTTCTCTGCGATTTTCTCTGCCTGAGCTTTTATTGTTTCCGGTGCAATCTCCTGTTTTCTTTTTTCAATTCTCTCCCTTGTTTTTGCTGCAATTTCATCCAATATCATCCTGACTACTCCTCATTTGAACACTTTCTAAACTCTTCTAGTTTTGCAAGTGCTTTTTTGCTGTCAATCAATTCTGCCGCCAACTTAATTCCATCTGCAATGCTCTGGACCTTTCCTGCCACATAAAGTGCAGCCCCTGCATTCATCAACACTGCCCTCCTCTTTGCTCCTGTCTCTTCCCCATTTAAAATGTTTCTCGTGATCACTGCATTTTCTTCCGGGGTTCCGCCTGCCAGCTCCGATTTATCTGCACTTTTGAATCCAAAATCTTCCGGTTTAATCACATATGTTTTGAACTCTCCATTTTTCACTTCACAAACTGTTGTCGGGGCACAGCTTGAAATTTCATCCAACTGATCTTGTCCATATACAACCAACGCATTTTTCACTCCGAGATTTTCAAGCACTCTTGCAAGAGGTTCTACCAATGCTTCTTCATATACTCCCATCACCTGCATATTCGCTCCTGCCGGATTTGCAAGTGGTCCTAAAATATTGAAAATAGTTCGGATTCCCAATTCTTTCCTAATTGGTGCAACATATTTCATTGCAATGTGGTAATTTTGTGCAAATAGAAAACAAATATTAATTTTTTCCAGAAGCTCTGCACTTTTCTCTGGTGGAATTGTTATCTTAACACCAAGAGCTTCCAGCACATCTGCTGCTCCGCATTTACTTGATGCTGCACGATTTCCGTGTTTTGCAACCGGAATCCCGGCTGCTGCTACCACGATTGAAGATGTTGTTGAAATGTTAAATGAATTTGCTCCGTCACCACCGGTTCCAACGATTTCCAATGCATCTACATTGTGAAGTAACTTGACGCAATGTGCTCGCATAGCTGCTGCAGATGCTGTGATTTCATCAATCGTTTCACCTTTCATACTAAGCGCCGTCAGATAAGCACTTTTTTGCACATCACTTGCTTCCCCTCCCATAATTTCATCCATTACAGTATATGCCTCGTCATAAGTCAGGTTTTCTTTTTTTGCCAGTTTCATAATTGCTTCTCGGATCATGTCGTATCCCTCTCTTTCTATTTCTTCAAAAAATTATGTATCATCTGTTTTCCATCCGGTGTCAGTATAGATTCCGGATGAAACTGTAACCCATAAACAGGATATCTTTTATGTTCCACTGCCATCACTTCACCGTCTCTGGTCTGTGCTGTGATCAGAAGTTCATCCGGCAATGTTTCTTTTTTTGCCGCCAGAGAATGATATCTTGCAACCGGAATCTGTTGCGGTATATCCTGAAATATTTTGCTTTTCGTATCTATTTTTGTAAGCGAAGTTTTTCCATGCATCAATTCTTTTGCATAAGATACGGTTGCCCCGAACGCTTCACAAATTGCCTGATGTCCAAGACATACCCCCAGAATTGGGATTTCTCCGGCAAATGTTTTCACAACATCGATACAGCATCCTGCATCTTTTGGCTTTCCCGGTCCCGGAGATAACACAATATAGTCTGGGGACATTTCCCGGATTTCTTCGATTGTTTTCTCGTCATTTCGAATCACCTTGATATCTGGATTTTCTGAACCAATCAGCTGATACAAATTATATGAAAAGCTGTCGTAATTATCAATTAGTAAAATCATGCTTCCATCCCCTTTCCTGCCTGTTCGATTGCCTTTGTCACTGCTTTTGCTTTGTTGATACATTCCTGATATTCATTTTCCGGAATGCTGTCAGCAACAATTCCTGCACCGGAACACACATAAACTACATTTTCTTTTGCATATGCCATGCGGATTGCAATACACGTATCTACATTTCCTGTAAAATCAATATATCCGACTGCGCCTCCGTAAATACCTCGCTTGCAATCCTCTAATTCATTGATAATCTCGCATGCCCGAATCTTTGGAGCCCCGGACAACGTTCCTGCCGGAAGGATGGCATCGATTGTGTCTCCGAAATCTTTGTCTTCTCGAATCTGTCCTTTCACGGTTGAACCGATATGCATTACATGCGAGAACCGTTCAATCTGCATATATTTCTCCACTTCGACCGTTCCAATCTGACTGATTTTTCCAATGTCATTTCTCCCTAAATCTACAAGCATGTTGTGTTCTGCAAGTTCTTTCTCATCTGCAAGAAGTTCTTTCTCCAATTCCTGGTCTTCTTCGTAAGTGTTACCTCTTTTTCTCGTCCCTGCCAATGGGAATGTATGTAACGTGCCGCCCTCTAATTTAGCAAGTGTCTCCGGAGATGCTCCTGCAATCTCGATGTCATTGCTTGAGAAATAAAACATATATGGTGACGGATTTGTCGTTCGAAGTACCCGGTACACATCCAAAATACTTCCTTCTATTTTTGCCTTCAAACGATTGGCAAGCACTACCTGAAAGATATCCCCCTCATAAATATAACGCTTTGCTTTTTCCACCATTTCGCAATATTTTTCTTTCGAAAAGCGAGGCGTAAATTCACTCTTTAGCTTAAGTGGAACATGTGGTGCATAATCATGGGCTTCAATCAGTTCTTTTATTTTGACAAGTCGTTGTTTTGCCTCTTCATATGCCATATCTAACGCTTCTTTTGACTTTACGTTTCCGTCCTCTTCTGTCAGTGGCATATTTACGATTAAAATGATCTTCTGCTGCAAATGGTCAAATGCAATGACCTGGTCAAATAACATCAAATCCATATCACGAAAATGTGCGTCATCCTGTGCATCCAGATTCAAAGTTGGCTCTACATATTTGATATAGTCATATGAAAAATATCCGATCAGGCCGCCTGTAAATGTAGGTAATCCTTCGATTTGTGGAGCTTTATGCTTTTCTATCACTTCACGAATGTATTTCCCCGGATGATTTGCCTGTGCTTCTGTCACCGTTTTATTTTTTATTCGAATCTGTCCATTTCTGCAACTGATTTCCATCGTTGGTTCAAACCCAAGAAAACTATATCTGCCCCATTGCTTCGCATCCTCTGCGCTTTCAAACATATAACAATGGTCACTTACTTTTTTCAACACCCTAAGAACCCCTATTGGCGTATACATGTCTGAGTACATCTCAATGCTGACCGGAATTGTTCTGTATTTTCCGGTTTGTGCGTATTGTTTGATTGTCTGTAAATCTGGATAAGTATTCATATAAACTCCTTCCTACAAGGAAATCCGCCCTTGACAGCATACACATTCTATCTGTATATACTGTCAAGGGCGGATTAAAATTCTAATTCGCGGTGCCACCTTGATTCACTGAAAAAATCTTGTCTGTCGAATATAACAAATTTTATTATCTACTTCGTTTTAATTCTTTCAGTGCACTTAGCAAGATACTAACATATCTCCGACAACTAACGTGTGTCTTCACGTCATACCATACTCGAATCGAAAGATTCTTTCCCGTATGCCCTCTGCGGTCCATTTAACACTCTGCGTTTTACCCGGCTCTCACCTTCCCGGACTCTCTGTGAATGCACGATGTGCTGTTATCTCCGCTTCAACGGTTTACTCTGTTAAATTGTTTTTATTATAAACATAGTGATTGAGTATGTCAATCATTTTTTTATTTTTTTATAAATTTTTTCAGTATGATTTTTACATCGTTAGTTTCCGATAATTTTCTACATTACCGTAATCTTTATGAATTCCATCATCTTCATATAGTGTATATTGTGCACCTTCGAATCCAATCATTTTCAAATTTTCTGTATCCAGCTCTGCCACAGATTCAGCTGTTTCTGCCAATGGAATGCATTTTCCACTTCGGATAAATAATGGCACTTCATTTAATGCAACCTCAACATAATGATTGCCTTTTTCCAAAATTTCTTCCAAAATTGTTCCGTCTGGTAAGAATTTGACAAACTTCATTGTCTCTGGAAGATAAACATAACGGCCTCGTGCATTCTGTTCGTAAACCGGTGCAATCATAATCTCATTTCCAAGCATTAACTGATCTTCTACACGAACAGCCCTCTTATCCTTTGGATATTCAAACGCCAATGGCTTAAAATACATATCGTCATTCAATGCAGCTTTCATATATTCACTGTACAAATATGGAATCAGACGATATCTGACACCTATTACATGCTGAAAATCTTCAATCTGCTCAAATTGATAACATTCCTGCTCTCTTGTGCCCTTTGCCGCATGATCGCGCATCAATGGTGTAAAGACACCTAATGCAAGGTGACGTAACAGCAAATCTCTTGTTGTATCTGCTCCAAATCCACCGAGGTCTGCTCCTGTATACAAGAAACCACACATATTCAAGGACGGCATCATTTTCAAATTTAACAAAATGTGTGACCACCAGGATTTGTTATCTCCTGTCCATATTCCACCATAGCGATGCATGCCCACATACGAAGAACGCGAGAACATAAGAAAACGTTTCTCAGGATCAATCCGTTCAAATGCTTCTCCTGCTGCTCTAGTCATATTATACCCAAACAGATTGTGCACTTTGTCATGACGCACTTTCTTTCCATTTACAAGATGATAAAATCTACGGTAATCCTCATGATTATTTGCAAGTCCAAATAATTTTCCACCTACTTCCCACAAGTTCACCTTGCCTTCTTCATCATCTGCAAATCGTCTTGCAACCTCCTTTGCTTCGGCAAGCCCTTCTTTTGAGTAGAAAATAGACGGCTCATTCATATCATTCCAAAAACCTTCAATTCCCTGCTCTGTCAAAAAACGATACTGGTCTCCAAACCATTTTCTTGCATCTGCATTCAATACATCTGGGAAATGTGTATCTCCCGGCCAAACTGCTGCCACAAAATCACTTCCGTCTTCGCGTTTGCAGAAGTATTGTTTTTCCACACCTTCTTCATAAATCGAATATCCATCTTCGACTTTAACACCTGCATCAATAATCGGTATCAAGCGAATATTTTTATCTTTCATTTCCTGTACAAATCCCGGGAAATCTTTAAAGTTTTCCTCATTTAATGTAAAATCTTTAAAATCCTGCATGTAATCAATATCCATATATATCATATCCAATGGAATATGATTCTCACGATATTTTGCTGCCACTTCACAAAAATCTTCTTTTGTCTCATATCCCCATCTGCTCTGTCCGAATCCAAACGCAAATTTAGGTGGGATATAACTACGTCCGATTGCTTTGCGGAACTGTTTTACAATATCGTATGCATTTTCTCCTTCAAATACATACAAATTCAAATCCGCATTTTCACAGGATACTTTCATTGTATCCATTCGTGTATATCCAATATCAAATGTCAATGTTGACGGATAATCAAAGAACATTCCAAATGTCTGCTTGCCGCTCACAATAATAAAATTATGTGCCGCATATAAAGAACGTTTATCTTCTGTATGTTCCGGGTCATCTGAACAGTCACTGATATAACAATATCCTCTCTTATTAATTCCTCGATTTGCCTCACCAAGACCATAAACGATATCATCTTCATCCATAATATAAGTAAATACAAATCCTTCTTTCTGTGAAATAGTTCCGTACTTTGGATTTCCTTTTGTTGCATCAACCTTCTCTACGATTGCTTCTGTGTCAAATGGATTTCCATATTCATAACGCTTCATTTTGATTCCTCCCTGTTTTTTTCGTCACTTATCTGATAAATACCTGTTTCATAATCACAGTATATCGTTATGAATTTGATATTTCTTGCAATATCCGCTATAATTATAACACAATATTGACTTTTTATAGATGTTATAAATTTAATTGATACATTTGAAAGGACTTTGATTTATGTATAATAAAACTTATCTCGATACTTCCTTAAAGGAACATGCAACTCACGGAACCAAAAAGCATCCTATGATCGGACTCCACTTTGAATCAGGAAACAACTCATTTTATCCAAATCATTTCTTTGTGGAGCGCCACTGGCATCACACAATAGAAATCATCTTAATCCTCAAAGGAAGTTATGAATTTGAAATCAATCTGGAGCAATATATATTAAACGAAGGTGATATTGCTTTTTTAAATAGTGGGGATTTACATCAAATCACCGGGTTAAAAAAAGGCACCATACACGACGTATTCATTTTCAATCCTGAGCTTTTGGCTTTTCAATATTCTGATGCATTGCAAACAGATATCCTGCAGCCATTTATAAACCACGATAATATTTTTCCTCACGTATTACACCCAAATGATGCTCTTTATCCTGTGCTTTATCCACGGATTCAAAAAATTTTGCATGATTCTCTCTTGCAAACTGAGAATTGGTATATCTCCTGTAAATTGCAGTTATTGGAATTGATGAGCACGATGTATTTGCATCATTTTTTTCTTCAGAAAAATGATACACTTTCATCCTCTGACCGCCAGAAAATTGCACGCTACAAAAAACTTGTTTCCTATATGGAGTTGCATTATCCTGAACATATTTCTTTAGATAACCTTGCTGAAATCGCAGAATGTAACAGCCAATACCTATGCCGTTTTTTCAAAGATATCACCGGTATGCCGCCAATGAAATACCTGATTCAATACCGTATCGAACAAGCTTGTGAAATGTTGCGAGATACTACTAAGAGCGTACTGGAGATTAGTTTGGACTGCGGATTTGAAAATGTAAGTTATTTTATTCGAAAATTTAAAGAGCTGAAAGGATCTACGCCTCAAAAGTATCGACAACTTCAATGACTCCTATCCATTACCATTAATTATATATCAATTATTTTTAGTATATTGACTTTTTCGCAATAGGTGATATCATAATGATATCAAATAAATTTCATTCTATTTCAAAGGAGGAATCAACATGAATGAGAAAATATTGTCAACTAAAAAGAATGGAATGGGAATGCTTCTGCTTTTTTCTTTCCTTTATATGATTGCAATTGCCGGATGTATTTTTTCTGCTATATCCATGGGATTTTCAGTTACTGCACCTGCTATTACTGTATTGATTATCAGTATTATCTGGCTTAGTATTGGATGGGTTCCATTCCTCGGTCTGAAAGTTCTTAAACCACAGGAAGCTCTCGTACTTACTCTTTTCGGTAATTATGTGGGTACACTCAAAGAGGCTGGATTCTATTTTGTGAATCCTTTCTGTACAAGTGTAAATCCTGCTTCCAAAACAAAATTAAGCCAGAGTGGTGATGTTGATAATAACGCAAAGAAAAATGCAAATCTCTCTAACATTTTAGGAATTTCTACAACCGGAACAGCAGAAGAATCTTCAAGCAAAAAGATTTCTCTCAAGGTTATGACACTCAATAATTCCCGTCAGAAAATTAATGACTGTCTGGGAAATCCAATTGAAATCGGGATTGCTGTCACATGGCGCGTAGTGGACACAGCGAAAGCTGTTTTCAATGTAGATAATTACAAAGAATACCTTTCCCTGCAATGTGATGGTGCTCTTCGTAATATTGTCCGCATCTATCCATATGATACTGCACCTGATGTAGATACAACGGGGGATGGTCAGGCAGATGAAGGAAGTCTGCGTGGCTCCAGTGAGATTGTTGCCGCGAGAATCCGCGAAGAAATTCAGAATAAAGTGTCCGATGCAGGTCTTGAGATTATTGAAGCACGGATCACTTATCTTGCTTACGCTCCTGAAATTGCCGCTGTTATGCTTCAACGTCAGCAAGCCTCTGCAATCATTGATGCAAGAAAAATGATTGTTGACGGTGCTGTCGGAATGGTTGAAATGGCTCTTAATCAATTAAATGAAAAAGATGTTGTAGAACTGGATGAAGAACGTAAGGCTGCTATGGTATCTAATCTACTGGTTGTTCTGTGTGGTAACCATGACACCCAACCAATTATTAATTCTGGAAGCCTGTATTAATTATGGCTGAAAAGGATAATAAAAAGAAACAAGTTCCTCTGCGTCTCTCCAACAAATTGTATGACGCAATTGCAGCCTGGGCAGAAGATGATTTTCGTTCTGTAAATGGTCAGATTGAATATCTTCTGACCGAATGCGTCCGACAACGAAAGAAAAATGGGAAATATGTTTCTGAACATCTGGATGAGCCGATTGATTTAGATATTTCTTAAAAAGATAGTTTATCTCAGTCGAGAAGACTCCCACCTCTTCAGGTGGTGAGTAATAACAAATTTATCTCAGTGGGAGTCCAATCTCCGACTGAGATAAACGCTCCGCGAGGATGCGCAGTGATTCTGATAGGAATATGTCAGCTTCGCTGACCAGAATCACGCGCCAAGTCTCACGAACGTTCGACTTGAATGATATGCAAAATAAAAAAGGTCCATTGGACCTTTTTTTCGTATACATAACAATAAAAAGCCTGAGAACAATTACTGCTCTCAGGTCTTGATTCATGCGGATGGCGGGACTTGAACCCGCACGTAGTCACCTACGCAAGATTTTGAGTCTTGTGCGTCTGCCATTCCGCCACATCCGCTCGCGGTTCGTATTAACTCCGAACCGAGATTTATATTATCATATGATTTTTACTTTTGCAATAGTTTTTTTGCAAATTTTTCAAATTTTTTCAAAAAATATAAAATTTGTGGATTTTATATATCCAATGCTGCATGATACCCTTCATAAACCGCATTTGTAATCGTAGATACTTTTCCGGCATCTCCAATTACTGCCACATATGGTGCACAATCACGCAATGTATCTACTATATCTGTTCTGGAGTGCTGCCCCAATGCACAGATTACACTTGTACCCGGTACAAGAATCTGCTCTTTTTTTTCTGTTTCACAGATGATTCCTTCTTTTGTCACTTCCATACCTCTGCATCCGGTATGTACCGTCACATATTTATCGATTTCTTTTAATAACAGAGGACGATGACGTACATTTGCATCCGGTGCCAGTTCATTTCGCATCTCTACCAGATGTACTTCTTTTCCTTCCATACCAAGATGAATCGCACACTCGCATCCTGCAAGACCGCCACCAAATACAACGACTTTGTCTGTTACCTTTTCTTTCTGTTTGTAATAATCATTTACAATAACAACATTCTCACCATCCAGTCCCGGAATCGGAGGTACAAGCGGCGTGGAACCGACTGCTACAATCAGTGCATCTGCATTTTCCTTCTCGGCAAGTTCTGGTGTCACTTCTGTATTTAAATGAATCTCTACGCCTGCATTACGTGCAAACTTCTCATATGTTCCTATCAGTTCGTACATTTCATGCTTAAACGGAAGTGCCTGCTCACTTTTTAATATTCCACCTAATTCCGCTTCTTTTTCACAGAGAATTACCTGATGTCCTCTTCTCGCAGCAGTATACGCCGCATACAATCCTCCCGGACCGCCACCTGCAACGAGCACCTTTTTCTTAACCACTGCTGGCCTCACTTCGTTACCTTCTATTTCTCTTCCAATCAATGGATTCACCGTACATCTTCTTGTCGATGTTGCAGCACGTTCTGCCATACAAGTGAAGCAACGCAGACATTTTACAATCTCATCATCTCGGTTTTCCATTATTTTTCTTGGGAGAAATGGATCTGCCAAAAGTGCACGTGCCATGTATACCACATCCGCTTTACCGGAAGCGATAATTTCTTCCATCTGTTCCGGATCATTCAATGCCCCAATTGTAGCAACCGGAATAGATACATGTTTTTTGATTTCTGCTGCAAGATATACATTACAGCCATGCTCTTTAAACATGGATGGATGTGTATCTCCGAATCCTCTCTGATATGTTCCTGCGGATACATGAAGCAAGTCAATATATGGCTCTAATTGCTGCGCGATGCGCACACCTTCTTCCAGAGCATAACCACCTTCAAACAGCTCTGACCCGCTCATACGAAATTCAATTGGGAATCCCGGTCCTACTGCTTCACGAACAGATTGGAGCACTTCCATTGCAAGACGACATCGATTTTCCAGACTTCCACCATATTTGTCTGTACGTTTATTAAAATATGGCGATAAAAACTGATTCAACAGCCATCCATGACCGCCATGAATCATAATCATTCCAAATCCGGCACGTTTGGCAAGTGCCGCTGTCTGACCATAAGCTTCGACAATTTCCCGAATCATCTCTTCTGACAATGCTTTTACTTTGACTCCGTCCGCACGGACTGTATCACATGCGCCCCACTGATGCATCTCATGCTGTTTTGTTTTATCGGTCATATATGTTCCTGCATACATACCGGAATGTGATAATTCCAGACTCGGTACTGCTCCATGTCTGTGAATTGCATCCGCCGTATAGGTTGCTGCTGCCAACGAGTTTAAAATGGTAGTATCCAGATGATATGCATGTGAACCATCTGTTTTCGGATGTACCATACATTCACTTACTGTAACCGCTGCCGCTCCTCCTTTTCCTCTCAACTCGTAAAATGCCGTAGATTTCGGTCCAATACATCCATCATTTGTAATATCTGTTCCACCCATCGGTGCTGAAAACATACGATTACGGAAAGTTACTCTTCCAATTGTAATCGGACTGGATAAATGTGGAAATTTTCGTTTCATATTTTTCCTCCTTGTGTTTTTCCAAACATATTTCTTTGTTAACCTTATAATATCAAAAACAGGTACTCCATTCCTATCAATAGAAATGGAGTACCTGTCAATAAAATGTTGATACCACTATTTTGCCCTTTTTACATAATCTGTGCTAATCGTTCCACTAAGAATCTCACCTGTTCATTCTTCCGATATATCATAGATACCTTCCATGGTATGGCGTCCTGCAATTCAATTCTTCGAATATCAGGATATAACCGGTCTGTCTTATGAATATCTGCATCAATCCCAAGTCCCAATTTCTCATTACAGAAACGATAAATAAGCTGACTTTCCATTGTATTGATAATGATATTCGGCACAAATCCAAAATCACCACACCGCTGCATAAAACTATGATAACTGAAATACTTTTGATTTAATGAAATCAACGGCTGTTCTTTCAACTCTTCTATACTTAGCCTTTCTTTCTCATAAAACGGATGCCCCGGATATACCAGAACATTCATTTTGCCTTCGTATACGACACAACTTTCGATCTCATTTCCCGGAATTGTTCCGATAATAAATCCGATATCTAACAATCCCCTGTTTACTTGTTCTGCTACCTCCTGATTTTCCAGTTCTTCCCACTGCACAGACACATCTGGCATCTCACTTTGAATCGCATTTAACTTTTTTAGTGATACAAGATTCAATACACCACACGCAAATCCGATTTTTATTTTTCGCTGTCTGCTATTCATTTTCTGCAAATGATACTTCATGTCTTCTAATTGATATAGTAACTCCTGACTCTGTGCATAAAAATAATCCCCACATTCCGTAGGTACCATCCCGCCCTTTGTCCGTTCAAATAATGCAATCTGCAACTCTTCTTCCAGTTTGTGAATAATCCGACTCAATCCCTGTGGTGTAATAAAAAGCTGTTTTGCAGCCTGATTGATACTCCGCTCCTCATAGACAAGTCGAAAGCTTCTGATATCTTTTGTGTCCATATTTACACTTTATCCCTCTTTATGCTATACTTTGACATGTTCATCTATTCAGATTATGACACTAAATCTATTTTACTACAAGGAGAATTTTCATGAATACCATTATTACAATCGAACCGACGATTTCTATGTTTCTGATTGTCTGTCCGTTTTTATTTCTCGCTGGGTTGGTTGACGCAATCGGCGGCGGAGGCGGTCTGATCTCGCTTCCAGCCTATCTGATTGCCGGACTTCCTACCCATACTGCGATTGCAACTAACAAACTTTCATCAACCTGCGGGACTACCCTTGCAACCGCCCGCTTTATCAAGAATGGCCTGGTAAATTTTAAATTAGCAGTTCCATCCGTTATTATGGCAATTATCGGCTCTGCCATCGGAGCTCATATTTCTCTGATTATTCCCGAAAAAATAATGATGCATGTACTGATTGTCATTCTGCCGATTGCTGCGTTTTTTGTACTAAACAAAAAGCTGTTCCATGATAATGAAAACGATGTTATTACACTTGATAAACGTACTTATCTCACTGCTTCCATTGCTGCTTTTGTGATTGGAATGTATGATGGATTTTATGGTCCGGGAACCGGTACATTTTTAATTATCGCCTTTACTGTATTTGCTAAACTTAGTATTAAAACAGCCAATGCACAGGCAAAAGTTATTAATCTTACAACCAATATCACTTCTTTAGTCATATTCTTTTTAAACGGGCAGGTACTTATCCCTCTTGGAATTGCTGCTGCCCTTTGTAATATGCTTGGAGGTTATCTTGGCGCAGGAATGGTAATGAAAAGTGGAGCTAAAATTGTTCGTCCTAGTATTTTACTTGTACTATTTCTGCTCCTGCTGAAAATCATCATATAGGGACGGAGTTTTCCGGCTCTTTTCCGATGGAAAAAGCCGGAAAACCCCGTCCCTATTCTGTCTATTCGGATTTTCAATGTCAATAATGACCTATTTTTTACACAAAAACATATCTAAACAATTTATTTGAGTAATGCTATTATAATACACGTAGCAAGGGAAAAGAAATTTTCCAAAACAATTATGTAAGATAAGAAAAGGAGATATATTATGTTTGATTTTGCATTAACACCAGAAATGTCAAAAGAATTTTTTAACTATCAGGAAGAATTATTAAATAAAGTAGTTTCTTCAATCAAAAAATATTTTTCAGAAAATTGTGAGACAATTGTCAAGGGGTTTGCATGTATGAATGGTAATTTTTCTGGATATATGTACAGAAAGTAAGATGCCATGGCTGAAAATATTTTAATACTCAACAAATAAGGAGTAGAATTCCATTATAAGAATTCTGCTCCTTTTATTTTTTGTCTATTTATTATTTTACAAGTAAAGATTTACCTGTCATCTCAGCTGGCTGTTCCATTCCCATCAATTCGATTAATGTAGGAGCGATATCTGCCAGACATCCACCTTCTCTTAATTTGTATGCAGGATCTGCATTTACAAGAATAAATGGAACCGGATTTGTTGTGTGAGCTGTAAATGGCTCTCCCGTTTCATCATCGATCAGCTGCTCTGCATTTCCGTGGTCTGCACAAATAAACATCTGTCCATCGACTTCTTTAATGGCATCTACTGCTTTGCCAACGCACTCATCAACAGCTTCAATCGCTTTGATTGCTGCATCTTCTACACCAGTATGTCCAACCATATCCGGATTAGCAAAGTTGATGATGATTACATCATACTTATCAGATTTGATTGCATCTACTAATTTATCGCACACTTCATATGCACTCATCTCAGGTTTCAAGTCATATGTTGCTACCTTTGGAGATTTTACAAGAATTCTGTCTTCTCCTTCATTTGGCTCTTCTACTCCACCATTAAAGAAGAATGTTACATGTGCATATTTTTCTGTTTCTGCAATACGAGCCTGTTTCAGACCATTTTTTGCAAGGAATTCTCCAAATGTATTTGTAATTTCATCTTTTACAAATGCAACCTGTTTGTTTGCGATTGTAACATCATACTCTGTAAAGCAAACAAATGTTGTTTTTACTCTTTCTCCTCTTTCGAATCCTGTAAATTCATCATCGCAAAGAGTTCTTGTGATCTCTCTTGCTCTGTCAGGACGGAAGTTAAAGAAGATAACAGAGTCATTTTCTTTGATTGTTGCGAGTGGTGCACCATCTTTTACAATGACTGTTGGAAGTACAAATTCATCTGTCACATCATTGTCATAAGATGCCTGAATTCCTGCTGTAGCAGACTCAGCTGTCTCGCCTTCCCCTTTAACGATTGCATTGTAAGCTTTTTCCACACGATCCCAACGATTATCACGATCCATTGCATAATAACGTCCTGATACGCTTGCAACTGCTCCAACACCAAGTTCTTTCATCTTAGCTTCTAACTGCTCTACATATTCTTTTCCTGATGCCGGAGGTGTGTCACGGCCATCAAGGAAGCAATGTACATATACTTTTTCAATGCCTTGTTTTTTAGCGAGTTCAAGAAGTCCAAATACATGTTCAATATGGCTGTGTACTCCACCATCAGACATCAATCCCATTAAATGCAGTGCAGAATCATTGCTTTTTACATTTTCGCAAGCTGCAATAAGTGCTTTATTCTCAAAGAACTCTCCATCCTGGATTGCTTTTGTGATCTTTGTAAGATCCTGATATACAATTCTTCCTGCTCCCATGTTCAGATGTCCTACTTCTGAGTTACCCATCTGTCCATCTGGAAGTCCTACAGCCATTCCACTTGCATATCCTTTTACAAATGGATATTCTGCCATAAGCTTATCCATAACCGGAGTTTTACCTTCAGCAACAGCATTGCCTTTTTCTTTATCATTCAATCCATATCCATCAAGAATCATCAATACGGTTGGTTTTTTACTCATTATATGTGTTTCCTTTCTATCTTTAAGGTAACAGCAATTGTGGAGAGCCTGTTCGACTCCCCACGCCAATGCTTTTTAATTATTTGTAGTTAACAATTTTTCCAAAATCAGCTTTGAGGGAAGCTCCTCCAACAAGACCTCCATCGATATCTGCCTGAGCAAATAACTCTGCTGCATTACCAGCATTTACAGATCCGCCGTACTGAATACGAATTGCCTCAGCTGTAGCTTCATCATAAACTTCAGCGATGCAAGCACGAATTCCTGCACAAACTTCTTCAGCCTGCTCTGTTGTAGCTGTTTTTCCTGTTCCGATAGCCCAGATTGGCTCGTAAGCGATAACTGCTTCTTTAGCCTGATCTGCTGTTACATTCTGGAATCCAACTTTAACCTGCTGGCGGATAAAGTCCATTGTAACACCCTGTTCTCTCTGCTCAAGAGTTTCTCCACAGCACATGATTGGTGTAAGACCATGCTCAAATGCTTTAAGAACTTTTTTATTTACATCTTCGTTTGTCTCTCCGAAGTAATCTCTTCTCTCAGAATGTCCAAGAACAACATATTTTACTCCTGCATCTACAAGCATTGCTGGAGAAATCTCTCCTGTGTAAGCTCCGCTCTCTTCGAAATACATGTTCTCAGCACCAACCTGGATGTTTGTTCCTTTTGTTGCTTCCACAACAGGAACGATGTCGATTGCTGGTACACAGAATACAACATCAACTTCTTCATTTGCTACTAATGGTTTTAATTCTTCTACAAGTGCTACTGCCTCACTTGGAGTTTTGTTCATTTTCCAGTTTCCTGCTACAATTTTCTTTCTTGCCATTTTATTGGCCTCCTCATCTATTTTTTGTTAAAACAATTTTATTGTTCAAAATCATTTGCTGAATAACAGATAATTAACGATCATTTGCTGCTGCAACACCTGGTAATTCTTTTCCTTCAAGGAATTCCAGAGAAGCTCCACCACCTGTTGAGATATGTGTCATCTTGTCACCATATCCAAGCTGGTTAACTGCTGCTGCTGAATCTCCACCACCAATGATTGTAACTGCATCAGTATCAGCAAGTGCTTTTGCAACTGTCTCTGTTCCTGCAGCGAATTTAGGCATCTCGAAACATCCCATTGGTCCGTTCCATACAACTGTCTTCGCATCTTTTACAGCGTCAGCATATAACTTAGCTGTCTCTGGACCTACATCAAGTCCCATCCATCCTTCTGGAATCTCTCCCATAGGAACTACTTTTGTATTTGCATCATTAGAGAATTCATCTGCAATGATTGCATCTACAGGAAGAAGAAGTTTTACACCTTTTTCTTCAGCTTTTTTGATCATATCCAATGCATACTGGCAGTAATCCTCTTCAAGAAGAGAATTTCCTACTTTTCCACCCTGGGCTTTACTGAATGTGAAGCACATTCCACCACCGATGATCAATGTATCTACTTTATCAAGTAAGTTCTCGATTACAGAGATTTTGCTTGAAACTTTAGAACCACCAAGGATTGCTACGAATGGTCTCTCTGGATTGTTTACTGCATTACCAAGGAAATCAATCTCTTTCTGCATTAAGTATCCAACAACTGCTGTATCAACGAACTGTGTTACACCAACGTTAGAGCAGTGTGCTCTATGAGCTGTTCCGAATGCATCGTTAACGAATACATCACACAGAGATGCAAGATCTTTACTGAATGCCTCTCCGTTCTTTGTCTCTTCAGCTCTGTAACGAGTGTTCTCAAGAAGGATGATATCTCCATCTTTCATAGCTTCTACTGCAGCTCTTGCGTTTGGTCCTACTACTTCTGGATCAGCAGCAAATTTTACTTCCTGTCCAAGTAATTCTGATAAACGAACTGCTACTGGAGCAAGTGATAATTCTGGCTTTGGCTCTCCCTTTGGTTTTCCAAGGTGAGAACAAAGAATAATCTTTCCTCCATCTGCAACTAATTTTTTGATTGTTGGAAGAGCTGCTACAAGACGGTTTTCATCTGTAATTTTTCCATCGATCAATGGAACGTTGAAGTCGCATCTTACAAGAACTCTTTTGCCCTTTACGTTGATATCATCTACTGATTTTTTGTTAAGCATAGTTGTAATTCTCCTTTTTTATAAAGCATTTTTAAATTTATAGAAAATCGTTCCTTATAAATTTAAAAAGAGTCCGGCCCCAATAAGACCGGACCCTTTGTGAGTCTATTTCCGGACATACATCCGTTTCATATTCCCAATTTCGGCTTACAGTAATGTTCCGAAATGTTTGATTGTTCTTACCATCTGGCTTGTGTAAGAGTTCTCGTTGTCATACCAAGATACAACCTGAACCTCTGTATTTCCATCACCTGTTGGAAGAGCCATTGTCTGTGTAGCATCGAACAGAGAACCAAATTTCATTCCTACGATATCGCTAGATACGATCTGATCTGTGTTGTATCCGAATGATTCGTTAGAAGCTGCTTTCATAGCTTCGTTGATCTGGTCAACTGTAACTTCACCTTTAACTACTGCTGTAAGGATTGTTGTTGATCCTGTTGGAGTAGGAACACGCTGAGCAGAACCAATCAGTTTTCCGTTCAGTTCTGGGATAACCAGACCGATTGCTTTTGCTGCACCTGTGCTGTTAGGTACGATATTAACTGCTGCTGCACGAGATCTTCTGAGGTCACCTTTTCTCTGTGGTCCATCAAGAGTCATCTGATCTCCTGTATATGCATGGATTGTGCACATGATACCAGACTGAATTTCTGCAAGATCATTCAATGCTTTAGCCATTGGAGCTAAACAGTTTGTTGTACAAGAAGCTGCTGAGATGATTGTATCATCTTTTGTAAGCTGCTCGTGGTTTACATTGTAAACGATTGTAGGAAGGTCATTTCCTGCTGGTGCAGAAATAATAACGTGTTTAGCACCTGCATCGATATGAGCCTGAGCTTTTGCTTTAGATGTGTAGAATCCTGTACACTCCAGAACAACGTCAACACCAATCTCTCCCCATGGAAGTTCAGCTGCGTTAGCTTTTGCGTAAATTTTGATTTCTTTTCCGTCAACTGTGATAGAGTCTTCTCCTGCCTCTACTTTGTCAGCCAGTGCATATCTTCCCTGTGTTGAATCATATTTCAACAGGTGAGCAAGCATGCTTGGAGATGTTAAATCGTTGATTGCTACAATTTCAAATCCCTCTGCTCCGAACATCTGTCTGAATGCAAGACGTCCAATACGTCCAAAACCATTAATCGCTACTTTTACTGCCATGATTAATTCCTCCTAAAGTTATATAAATTGTTAACTGTAATACAGTCTATCATGGTGATATCCATTTAACAAAGCTCAATTACTTTGTTAAAGATTCATCAACTGAGATTATTGTACTAAAACAAAAACAAAAATTCAAGTCCTAAATCCATTTTGTTTGTTTTTTATGTAAGTTGTTTAAAAATCGGTTTTCTTTCTTCAAATTCTGTATAATATTTAAACCCACAAGCCTTTAAGACATCATTTACCTTTCCGAAATCATATGCAATATGTTCCGGCTTATGTCCGTCCGCTCCAATCGTTATGATTTCTCCTCCAAGCTCCCGGTATCTTTTCAACACATCCGGGTGCGGATTACAAAACGGAAGTCCATATTTCCATCCTGCGGTATTTAACTCAATGCCTTTTCCAAGCTCAATAACGCGTTTTAGAATTTCATCAATAATATCTGAAAACTCTGTCTGTGAATATTCTTTTTCCTTGTAAGTCCCATAACGCACTACATAGTCCAAATGTCCCAGCACATCGAATGCTGTTACATGTTGCAGATTTTCTAAAGTATTCTCAAATCCTTTTCTATATAATTCGCGGTCCGACAATTCAGCGAACCCCTCTCTGTAGTACGGATCTTTCCCATCTACCAGATGCACAGAACCAATTACAAAATCAAATGGATACTGTTGTGTCAGTTTTTGATAGAATTCTTGCAAATGAGTCTGCAGTCCAAGCTCTATTCCAATTCGAATATGTATCTTATCTTCATATTCTTTCTGTATTTTTTTCATAGTATGCATATATTCATCCAAATCGAATTGAAAAGCATCTTTCCCAAATTCTGTATCAGAAGGAAAATCTTTATCAAAATGATCTGTAATGCAAATTGATCTTAATCCTTTTGCTATTGCACCATCTATCATTTTTTCCACCGACGTATCACTGTCTGTAGAAAAAATGGTGTGCATATGGCTGTCGCTTAATATCATATGATTGTTCCGCCTCCAAGTACATATTCTCCATCATACAATACAACTGCCTGTCCCGGGGTCACTGCTCTTTGCGGTTCTTCAAATGTACAGGTAATCTCATCTTCACCTGTTTTTTCTACCGTACACCAAGCACCTTTATGATTATATCTGATTTTTGCAAAAACTCTTTTTGGTTCCGGCAAATCTTCAACCGACATAAAATTCACCCTGTTTGCCTTTAATGTGGTTGTCATTGAATCTTCATTTGTTCCAATCACAACTTCATTTGTCTCCGGACGAATTTCCAATACAAAAGCCGGGTATCCCAATGACAGACCAAGACCTTTTCGTTGCCCCACTGTATAATGAATGATTCCTTTATGTTTTCCTAAAACCTTCCCATCTAATGTTACAAAATTACCTTCCGGAATTTTTACACCTGCATTTTCTTCTATATAAGCAGCATAGTCTCCATCCGGCACAAAACATATATCCTGACTGTCTGGCTTATTTGCAACCAATAATCCTATCTTCTCTGCTATCTTGCGAATCTCATCTTTTGAATACTGTCCGACTGGCATCAACGTTCTTTTCAGTTGTTCTTGTGTCAAATTGTACAGTGCATAAGTCTGATCCTTTGCCAGTGTAGCAGAACGCCGAATCGCATATCTGCCATTCTCAAGCTGATCAATTCTCGCATAATGTCCTGTCGCAATATAATCTGCTCCAATTGAAAGACTTCTTGTCAGCAAGGACTCCCATTTTACATATCGATTGCATGCAATACACGGATTTGGAGTTCTTCCATGAAGATATTCATCCACAAAATAATCTATCACATTTTCTTTGAATTCCTGTTTGAAATTCATTACATAATATGGAATTTCCAAATTTGCTGCTACGCGGCGTGCATCTTCTACTGCACTCAACCCGCAGCATCCACCATTTTCTTCTTGTACAGCCTGTTCTTCATCCTGCCAGATCTGCATTGTCACTCCTACTACATCATATCCTTGTTCTTTCAACAGATATGCTGCAACAGAAGAATCCACACCTCCGGACATTCCTACTACTACTGTGCTCATTAATATTCCTCTTCTTCCTCTTCTTCACCTTCATGGATATCTGATTTTGGTTTTTCAAGTCCTTCAATCTTAATACCATTTTTTTCTGCATAATCCCAAAGTGCTGCATGGATGGCTTCTTCGGCAAGCAGTGAGCAATGTACTTTTACCGGTGGAAGTCCATCAAGAGCCTCCATAACTGCTTTGTTTGTAATCTGCATTGCCTCCTGGATATTTTTACCTTTTACAAGTTCTGTTGCCATACTGCTTGTTGCAACTGCTGCACCGCATCCAAATGTTTTAAACTTTACATCACGGATGATCTGATTTTCATCAATATCAAGATAAATTCTCATGATATCTCCACATTTCGCATTACCTACTGTACCTACTCCACTTGCGTTTTCGATTTCTCCTACATTTCTTGGATGTTGAAAATGATCCATAACTTTTTCTGAATACATATTATATTTCCTCCTGGTTTTCTTTCGCTTATCTTTTATTTATTTTGTTTTTTCACAAAATCCTCATATAATGGAGACATCTTTCTTAAATTCTCCACAATTGCTTTTAAGTTGTCTACTACATAATTCAAATCTTCTTTTGACACTTCTTCACTCAATGTCATTCTCAAAGAACCATGTGCGATTTCATGTGGAAGTCCGATTGCCAAAAGTACATGGGATGGATCTAATGAACCTGATGTACATGCTGAACCACTTGAAGCACAAATACCTTTCATATCAAGCATAATCAAAAGGGATTCTCCTTCTACAAAGCGGAAACTGAAATTCACATTATTTGGTAAACGTTTTTTTCTATCTCCGTTAAGGCGGCAATACGGAATTTCATTTTCAATTCTTTCGATCAGATAATCTCTCAATTCTATTTCTTTTGCAGTACGTTCTTTCATTGTGCTGATTGCACGCTCTGTTGCTTTTCCTATTCCGACGATTCCAGGAACATTCTCTGTACCCGCACGACGTTTTCTTTCCTGTGCACCGCCATGAACAAACGAACGTATTTTAACACCTGTTCTAATATATAAGAAACCGATTCCCTTTGGTCCATTCAACTTATGTCCACTTGCACTAAGCATATCAATATGACATTCATCTACATTAATTGGAACCTGTCCAAATGCCTGAACCGCATCTGTATGGAAGAGAATTCCATGTTCATGTGCAATCTCACCAATCTCTTTGATTGGCTGAATTGTGCCAATCTCATTATTTGCAAACATAACTGAAATTAAAATTGTATCCGGACGGATTGCAGCTTTGAGTTCCTCCAAATCCACGACACCATTCTCATCTACATTAAGGTAGGTCACTTCATAGCCACGCTTCTCAAGATATTCACATGTATGCAGAATCGCATGGTGTTCGATTTTACTTGTGATAATATGTTTTCCTTTTTTCTCGTAAGCTTCCGCTGTTGCTTTCAGTGCCCAGTTGTCGGATTCCGAACCACCTGCTGTGAAATAAATTTCATTTGTTTTTGCACCCAATGCATTTGCAATTGTTTCTCTTTGCTTTGTAATCACTTCTTTGTTCGCAGCAGCAAATCCATAAATACTAGATGGATTTCCATAATGTTCTGTAAAATATGGAAGCATTGCTTCTACAACTTCCGGTGCAGTTTTTGTTGTTGCTGCATTATCTAAATAAATTAATCTGCTCATTGTATTTCCTCCGCCAGTTCTATTATCTTGTCTTATTTTTTATCTTAATTCTTACATTTCCCAGACTGTGTCATACCTGCATCACAGCATTTCTGTTTACTTTCTTCTACAAGTTGATCTAACATAATACTGTCTACCGTCTGATTGATACTGTCATTAATCTTTTGCCATACATATTTGGTAACGCAATTTTCCGAGGCTGAACAGCCTTCTTCAGCACTGAGCCCTGAACATTCTACCGGATCTAAACTTCCCTCCAATGCTCTTAATACATCTCCTACTGAAATCTCATGCATATCTTTTCCTAATATATACCCGCCTCCGGCGCCTCGTATACTTTTTACGATTTCTGCTTTCTTAAGCTTTGCCATAAGCTGTTCTAAATAACGTTCTGAGATTCCCTGTCTGTTGGAAATGCTTGTTATAGAAACAGGCTCCTCCTCACTATATTGTGCCAGATCGATCAGCGCACGCAGTCCATATCTTCCTTTTGTAGATAATTTCAATTTATCACCTTCTGACTTTTTATGCATCTATTTCCTAGTGTTTTATTTCCTACTGTTTTAATTCCTATTATTCTGCTAGGATTTTACATTGGTAGAATATCATTTTTCTATTGTTCTGTCAAGGAAGGGAATTGAATATTTTATAGAAATAGCATTTTGAAATCACAGTTTTTTCTTTTTATAATTGTGATTATATAAGGTTTTCTATGTCTAAAAAGCAATCAATTATTCTCGGAACAGTTATTTTAACATTAACTGGTTTTCTAAGCCGGTTTATAGGATTTTTTTATCGTATTTTTTTGAGTCGTGTTTTTGGTGAAGAAGGCATCGGTCTTTATCAGCTTATTTTCCCTGTATATGCACTTTGCATCTCATTTTCCATTTCTGGTATAGAAACCGCTCTTTCTCGTACCGTTGCCCGCAAACAGGCTCTTGGCAAACCCGATGAAGCCAAAGAAGTTTTATTATCAGGATTAACTTTCGCTTTCTTTCTTTCCCTTTTTTGTACTTTCTTTATTCAAAAAAACGCATTCTTTATCGCCGATAGGCTTTTACATGATTCCCGCTGTAAAAACATGCTAATCATCTTGTCCTATGCTTTCCCTTTCTGTGCTATTCACAGTTGTATCTGTGGATATTATTATGGTCTTAAGGAAACTAAGATTCCTGCTATTTCGCAGCTTATAGAACAAAGTACTCGTATTTTATCCGTTTACATTTTTTTCTTCCTTCTAATCCGAAAAGGACATACCGTATCTATTTCCATAGCCGTCAGTGGTCTTGTTATAGGTGAATTATTTTCAACCGCATATGCCGCACAAATTTTTAATTATTTTTCTTGTACTTTGACTACAATAACTAATCTATGCAAAAATTTTCCCCGTCACTTACGCGAGTTATTATCTTTGTCCATTCCACTCACTGCCAATCGCGTATTAATTAATCTCTTACAGAGTATAGAAGCAATTTCCATCCCTGTGCAATTAAGACGTTTTCAGTATTCCGCTTCGGAGTCTCTTCGGATTTACGGTGTATTAAACGGAATGGCTTTGCCATGCATTCTTTTCCCTACGGCTGTCACTAGTTCATTGTCTATTATGTTGATGCCCGCTGTTGCTGAGATTCAGGCAGCTCAAGATCCTTCTTCTTTACTACGAATTATAAAAAAAGTAAGCAGATTTTGTTTTTCTCTTGGTTTATTCTCCTGTTTATGCTTTCTGCTTTTTGGTCATTTACTCGGAAATATTCTTTTTCATAGTGATTCAGCCGGAAATTTTATTGTAACGCTTTCCTGGATTTGCCCTTTCTTGTATGTAAATTCTTCTTTTTTAAGTATTATAAATGGTCTGGGTAAAACAGGATGGACATTTCTAATTAATACATTCGGCTTGTCTGTAAGAATTCTCAGTGTTTTTTATATCATCCCGCTCTTTGGAATACAAGGTTATTTATGGGGACTGCTCAGCAGTCAATTACTTGTCAGTCTTCTTTGCATTCTTCTTATCTATCACTGGTTTTCTATAAACCAATAAAAAATATGGTAGTTTCATGCATTTTAATTTACATGAAGCTACCATACTTTTTAGTACTGCCTTAAAATACTTCTTATTATTACCGGTGTCAGATATGCCTCTATCATCATCCCTATCATCAACATGCCAAAGACAAAAACTGTTTTCTGTCGGCTCCACTGTCCGCTCGGATATTGCATACAGTATATCAATAAAACTAAATATGCCGGCACATAACATATCGTTTGAGGAATTACGGATACAATACAAAGTAAAACTCCTTTCATTCCCGTTTTTATAACTGCAACTGTCAGTAATATTCCAATCGAAAACGCACTGCCACTGACCACAATCGGCATTAACAGCTTCTTTATTTTTGTAAATGCCAATGCCATTAATAACGCAAACGGAATTAGACGGATTTGGACAATATAGAGGAAATAAATGTTTCCAAATGAGTTTATTTCTGTATACTTCTTTAAAATTTCAATATCAAAAAGATTCGTATCTACTATTGTCTGTTTCAAAAAGCAATTGGCATATAAAATACCAATTAAAAAGCCCGGCATAAAAAAAGCTAAAAGTTGCTTTTTCACCTGAAGTGATCTCACAGATATTCCTCCTGTTTTTCATAATTGATACTCCATTATATGCCGGGCATTTTAACTACATACTTTATTCTTATTGATGAAATTTTACTGCATACGCCATCAAAGCAGATACTGTTTTTGAATCTTCGATTTCTCCTGAAAAGATTTTTTCTTTCAATTCATCCAATGTATACTCTTTCAAATCGATAAATTCATCTTCATCCAGATGTTGATGTGATGGAATCAAATCTCTTGCTACAAATACTTCTATTTTTTCATTACAAAATGCTACTGTTGTTCTAAGAGTGATAAGCCATTCTAAATTGTTACTCTTATATCCCGTCTCTTCTTCCAGTTCTCTTGACGCACATTCGATTCCCGGTTCATCTACTGTATCCAATGCACCTGCAGGTATTTCCAATGTGTATCGATCTAAAGCATTACGATATTGTCTTACCATCAGAATTTTCCCTTCTTTCGTAACAGGAACGACCGCTGCAGCTCCTTTGTGGTTAATAAAATCCCAGGTTGCTGTATGATTCTCATCAATCTCCATCGTATCCTGATAAAAATCAATAATCGCGCCTTTAAATTTTAATTCTCTTTTTAATCTTTTAAAATGTTCACTCATTTTATCTCCTTTTCTTGTACCGGGCAAATATTCTACATACCGGATATACAAAGAAACCCTTGTCTTACGACAAGGGTCATACTTTTATAAAACAGTCCGATTATCTGTTATTTTGCATAATCTGTAACACGTGATTCACGAATTACATTTACTTTAATCTGACCCGGATATTCTAATTCAAATTCAATCTGTTTTGCAATATCTCTAGCCATAAGTACCATATCATCATCGGTTACCTGTTCTGGAACTACCATTACTCGAATCTCTCTACCTGCCTGAATAGCAAAAGATTTATCAACCCCTTTAAACTGGTTTGTAATCTCTTCTAATTGTTTTAATCTGTTTGTATATGTTTCAATTGTCTCTCTTCTTGCTCCCGGTCTCGCTGCAGAAATTGTGTCTGCTGCCTGAACCACACATGCAATCAAAGTTTGTGGTTCTGTATCTCCATGATGAGACTCTACTGTATTGATAACAGTTGCGGATTCTTTGTATTTTCTACAAAGATCAGCACCGATCTGAATATGAGATCCTTCTACATCATGATCAATTGATTTACCGATATCATGTAATAGACCTGCACGTTTTGCCATACGAACATCCAGGCCAATCTCCCCGGCTAATAAACCTGAAAGCTGTGCTACTTCTACAGAATGTTTTAATGCATTCTGTCCGTAACTTGTTCTGAACTTCATACGTCCAAGTAAGCGAATCAATTCCGGATGGATACCTGTTACACCAACTTCCAGTGCTGCAGCCTCTCCTTCTTCTCGGATCATTGTTTCTACTTCTCTTTGTGCTTTTTCCACCATCTCCTCAATTCTTGCCGGATGGATACGTCCATCTACGATCAATCTTTCCAGAGCAATTCTTGCAATTTCACGACGAATTGGATCAAATCCGGACAATACAACCGCTTCCGGTGTATCATCAATAATCAGTTCAACACCTGTCAACGTCTCAAGGGTACGGATATTACGTCCCTCACGTCCGATAATTCTTCCTTTCATTTCATCGCTTGGAAGCTGTACAACAGAAATTGTTGTCTCAGCTACATGATCTGCTGCACAACGCTGAATGGCACTGACAACATATTCTTTTGCTTTCTTGTCAGCATCCGCTTTTGCCTGTGTCTCCAGGTCTTTGATCATCTTAGCTGTATCATGCTTCACATCATCTTCCACAGTTTTTAACAGATATTCTTTTGCTTGTTCGGAGGTAAGTCCTGAGATTCGTTCCAGTTCCTGTACTCTTTTTTGATTCAGCTCTTCCACTTTCAGTTCTTTCTGTCTGAGCTGTTCTTCCTTCGCTGTAAACCTTGCTTCGCGCTGTCCGATTGCCTCTGTTCTTTTGTCAACTGACGCTTCTTTTGCAAGCACACGTTTTTCATAAGACTGCAATTCGGCTCTTCTTTCCTTTGTCTCTTTCTCAAGTTCATTCTTTGTCTTTATAGACTCTTCCTTCACTTCCAAAAGAGCTTCTTTTTTCGTTGTTTCAGCAGTTTTAACGGCATCATCGATTATCTCTCTTGCCTTTGATTCTGCATTTCCAATTTTAGAATCTGCATCCTTCTTTAAATTGGAAATCGTAACAAAGTGAGTAACAATCCCAACTATCAACGCGAGGGCTATAGCAATAATTATACTTATTAATTGCACAGGAGCACCTCCTTATTAAATTTTCATTGTACATTTTTTCTCATAAATACAACATATAAATTTTATACTGTTTTCACAATTCTGTCAAGCATTGTCCTTATAGTTTTGTATCACTTGACGGATATCATCATATTGAAATCCTTTTCGTGCAAGATAACCATATAATTTGTGTAATTCTTGCTCGGAAGCATGCAAAATATCCACATTTCTTTTTCGGATCAGGCGCGAAATTGCCTCTTGCTCTGTGTTTTTTTCATAACATTGTTCAAACACCAGGTCAATTTGTTCTGATGACACTCCTTTTCCAAGTAACAATGCATAAATCTCTTTTCTGCTTTTTGTTTCTCGTTTGCTTTGTATAAAATTTTCAATATATGCTTCATCATTGATATAACCAAATGATTTTACATATGCGATTGCTTGTGATATCACATCTTCCGGATACATATTTCTTTTTAGTTTATCCCTCAATTGTGATTCTGTCCTTGCCATATCTGTCAGCAAATGCATCGCCCGCAATTTTGCCCTTTTTAACACGACATTCTTCTTAATCTGTTCATACAATTCTTCACTGAGTTCTCCATTCACTTCAATTCCAAATCGTGATATTTCTTTCTTATACAAAACGAAGGCGAACTGGCCATCCAGTTCCACCTTCCACTTTGTCTTTGTCAGTGCTTCTACTTTTGTTACCTGCATCTTATTTTTCTTCCGGACTTTCCACTTTTTCTACATCAGCAGGAGCTTTTTTTAACTTCAGATCCTCTGAAGCATCTTCTGCATATTCTGCCCCAAGATGATAGTGTGTTCTTACCTTTTTCTCGATTTCATCCATAATCTCTGGGTTTGCTTCCAGGAAAGATTTTGCGTTTTCACGTCCCTGTCCGATTTTCTCTCCTTCATAAGCATACCATGCACCACTCTTCTTCACAACATCACAGTTTGCTGCAAGGTCCAGAATATCCCCTGATTTAGAAATTCCTTTTCCGAACATAATATCAAATTCTGCCTCTTTAAACGGAGGTGCAATCTTATTCTTCACAATCTTGATTCGGGTACGGTTACCTACCATCTCACCGCTTTGCTTTAATGTCTCAATACGACGCACATCCATACGCACAGAAGCATAAAACTTCAACGCACGACCACCTGTTGTTGTCTCTGGATTACCGAACATAACTCCAACTTTTTCTCGCAACTGATTGATAAAAATAACAACGCAATTAGACTTACTGATAACCGGTGTCAGTTTTCTCAACGCCTGTGACATTAATCTTGCCTGCAGACCGACATGACTGTCACCCATATCCCCTTCAATCTCCTGTCTCGGAACCAATGCTGCTACAGAGTCAATAACAATAATATCCATCGCTCCTGAACGCACCATCGTCTCAGCGATCTCAAGTGCCTGATCTCCGCTGTCCGGCTGCGAAATATATAACTCGTCGATATCAACACCTATATTCTTTGCATAAACAGGATCCAATGCATGCTCTGCATCTACAAATCCGGCAATTCCGCCTCTCTTCTGTACTTCTGCGATCATATGTAATGCAACTGTTGTCTTACCGCTTGACTCTGGTCCGTACACTTCAATAATTCTTCCCTTTGGCACTCCGCCAAGTCCCAATGCCAGATCAAGACTCAAACAACCTGTAGGAACCGTCTCCACATTCACATGAGCTCCGGAATCTCCCAGCTTCATCACTGCCCCTTTACCAAAATCTTTCTCTAATTTTGCAATCGCTGCATCCAGCGCTTTCTTCTTCTCTTCATTTGCGTTCGCCATAGCTTGACTCTCCTTTTAAATTCGAACAGTTGTTCGTCCTTCTGTTAATATAGTAGTATAATTATTTCAAAAAGTCAATAAATATTTTTATCCACTTTACCACCTCGCTTTTTTCAGGCTCTATTCAATTTTTATATTTTTCTTTGGAAATAGTAAGAATCAAAAGATATTCTGACTCTTTATGCGATTTGAATCCTCGCACATTGATTCCACAGATTTTGTGGATAAATTTATTATAATATGGTTGTTTCATTTTTTGCAAGCAGTTTTTCAAATTTCTCATTACGGTAACTTCTGCGTTGCTGGTTACAAGTACTGTGAACAGCAACATTTCTGCTGCATAAAAAGGGCTTCCAGACCTTTTTGTCATATGCATGGCAACAAAAAAGGGCAGTCCCTGTCATAAAACAACGTTCTGCCCTCTTCTATCTAATCTATTTCATTCGGTTCACACGATCCTGAATTGTCTTACCAAAATTCTCAATCTTTCTCTCGTATGGTTTATCCATAAATTCAGAATGCAATATAAAGTCTGCTGTCGCCAGATTATTCGCTACCGGAATATCATATACGACTGCAATTCTAAGCAATGCTTTTACATCAGGATCATGTGGCTGCGCCTCCAACGGATCCCACAGGAAAATCATAAAATCAATCTGTCCTTCTACAATCTTAGCTCCAATCTGCTGGTCTCCTCCTAATGGTCCACTGCAATATCCTTTTACCGGAAGTCCCGTCTTCTCTGAAATTAATTTTGCTGTTGTACCTGTACCACAAAGAAAATGTCCTTTTAAAATTTCTTTGTTTTTATCGCACCATTCTACCAATTCTTTCTTCTTTCCATCATGGGCTACAAGTGCTATATGTTTTGCTTTCCCTATTTCTAATGTTACAAAATTCTCATCCAACATAATGTCGTCCTCCTGTCTTCTTTCTCCTGTTATATAATTCATGACGGCGCCTTGTATTCAAGTCGAGCAGTTACTCACCACCTGAAAGAGGTGGGAGTCTTCTCGACTGAGATAAATTCTGTCAAGGACATCGAATTGTATTTATTGTACCATAAATCTAGGCTTAACAGCAGTTTTTTTATTTATTTTACCAATTTTTTACAAATTCTGTTTTTCTACTACTTCACCCTGTTTTTTGTAAATACTTCCTGCCGGAACAAATCCTCTCACTGAAGACAATGGATAAATATTTGTGTGGCTTCCCACTACTGTTCCCGGATTCAAAATACTTCCGCATCCAACTTCTACTTCATCTCCAACCATAGCTCCAAACTTCTTCATACCTGTCTCGATATTTCCTTCTTCTGTCTTAACAACAACCAGTTTCTTATCTGATTTTACATTGGATGTAATAGAACCTGCTCCCATGTGTGATTTATATCCAAGAATAGAGTCGCCTACATAATTATAATGTGGAACCTGTACTTTATTAAAAAGAACTACATTTTTTAATTCCGTTGAGTTTCCAACGACTGCGCCTTCACCTACGATTGCATTTCCTCTTATAAATGCACAATGTCTTACTTCCGCATTTTTTCCAATGATAGCCGGTCCGTTGATGTAAGCTGTCGGTGCAACTGTAGCGGATTTTGCAACCCAGACATTCTCTCCACGTTTTTCATATTCCTCTTCACTTAATGTTGCTCCCAGCTCCAAGATAAATGCACTGATTTTAGGAAGCACTTCCCATGGATAAGTAACTCCTTCAAATAAATCTTTTGCGATTGTCTCATCTAACGTATAAAGTTCGTTTACTGTTAATTCTTTCATTTTTGAATACTCCTTCTATTTTGATTTTTTCACTTTTGTTGTATTTGTATGATAAAATGTTGCCGCTCTATCATAACAATTTCTTAACTGATATTGATTATTTAAACCGCGCACCCCTTCTGTCCTGCTGACGATAAAGTGTTCGAGTTTCTGCATGTATTCATCTGGCGTGATATCTCCTTCTGCCACATAATTCAGTCCCTTTTCCCAACTTGCTGTCAATTCCGGATTTAATAAAGAGCGGATTGAGTGATTCACCACATCATAAATCATCTCACCTTGTAATGTCGGTGTAATAATCTGCGTTTTTTTATTTAACGATAAATACTTAATATTCACCAGCTTTTTCAAAATCTCAGCCCTCGTAGCACTTGTTCCAATCCCGCTTCCTTTAATCTGGGCACGTAATTCTTCGTCTTCTATAAGCTGTCCTGCATTTTCCATTGCCAGAATCATAGACCCTGAATTATAACGCTTCGGAGGTGATGTTTCACCTTCTTTTATATTTAACGCCTTTACCGGCAAATGCATTCCTTTTTTTAATGCCTGCACAGTCTGAAAAAATGCAGCATCCAGATTCTGTGCATTATCATCTTCATTTTTCGAATCTTGTCCTGTTTTTTTCTGTGGAACACCAACTACTTTTAAATAGCCCTCCTCTGCCAGCACTTTAAAACTCGAAAAAAAGCTTTCCTCTCTGATTTTTGTTGTGATTGAAACTTTTTGATATACTGCCGGCGGATAGAAAATACTTAAGAAACGCCTTACAATACAATCATATACTTTTCCTGCTGTCACCGATACACTCTTTAATGCCGCTATTCCCTGACCGGTTGGAATAATTGCATAGTGATCTGTAATCTGCTTATCATTTACATATCGCGTTTTTGCCAACCCTTTATGTGTTCCAAACTTCACAATTTCCTGTAAATAAGGTACTGCCATCGGATATTTCATTAAACCATTTAAGTTATGTCCGATTTCTTTTGCAACTGCAGTCGACAATACTCTCGCATCTGTTCTTGGATACGTCACCAGTTTCTTCTCGTAAAGCTCCTGCACGATCCGCAATGTCTCATCCGGACTGATTTTAAATCGTTTTGAACAATCATTCTGCAACTCTGCCAGATTATACAACAATGGTGGATTTTTCTTTTCTTTCTTTTTTTCAATGGATACAATTTCGCATTCCATTGGTTGTTTTTCCTTAAGATATGAAATCAACTCTTCTGCTTTTTTTCTTTCTTTAAATCCATTTTCTTTATACAGATCAAATGATTCAAAATAACGTGACCCTTTTACTGCACGCCATTCTCCCTCAAATGTCTGTCCTGATACATCTATCGTACTTAACACACGATAAAATGGTGTTTTTACAAAATCTCGGATTTCTCTCTCTCTTCTTACAACCATTCCAAGTACACAGGTCATTACTCTGCCGACCGAAACAACTGCATATTTTGTATGCAGATAATTTGAAATACTATTTCCATATTTTAATGTCAACAATCGCGAAAAATTAATCCCCATCAAATAGTCTTCTTTTGCCCGCAAGTATGCTGAAGCACTTAAATTATCGTATTCTGACAAATCTTTCGCTTCCTTGATTCCTCTTAAGATTTCTTCTTCTGTCTGAGAATCGATCCAGACACGTTTTCTTTCTTTTCCTTCTACATGTGCCTCTTGCTCTACCAGACGATAAATATATTCTCCTTCACGTCCTGAATCCGTACACACATAAATACAATCCACATCTTCTCGATTTAAAATATTACTCACAATCCGAAACTGCTTTTCCACCCCCGGAATCACTTCATACTTAAAATCCTGTGGGAGAAACGGCAGCGTGTCAAGATTCCATTTCTTCAAAGAAGCATCATAAGCTTCCGGATAACTCATCGTCACAAGGTGTCCCACACACCAGGTAACAATTGCTTCATCTGATTCCAGAAATCCATCCCCGCGTCTTGTTTTTAATTTTAATGCCTTGGCAAACTCCTGTGCCACACTCGGCTTTTCTGCTATATATACCGATTTCCCCATTCTTACCCTATCCGTTTCTTCTACTATTTTGTTTCAAATTTGTAAGATGTCACTGTGTGATATGGCATGCCCTTTTTGCAGATTGGACTGGCAAAATTTTCGTGATGTACTGCATCTGGAAAATACTGCGTCTCGAAACATACTGCATCCCGAATACCGTATACTGCACCATTTTTTCCGTGTTCATTATCAAGGAAATTTGCTGTATACATCTGCATTCCCGGCAAATCTGTCCATACTTCCATAACAATCCCGCTTTTTTCTGAAACTGCTTGTGCTACTTTATCAAATTTTCCATTATTTTTCAATACCCAGTTATGATCGTATCCTTTTCCCAACCGGACTGCTTCATAATCTGCATCAATTGCTTCACCAAGTGCTCTTGGCATTCTAAAGTCCATCGGTGTTCCTGTCACATCCACTAATTCACCTGTTGGAATCGACTGTGCATCTGCTCTTGTAAAATAATCCGCATCTAGTGTTACCAGTTCTTTTAAGACGTTCCCACTGTCATGTCCATCAAGATTAAAATAACTATGATTTGTCATATTGATAATGGTATCCTGATCTGGAACCGCATCATATATAAGTCTCAGCTCATTGTCTTCTGTCAACTCATATGTAACATGCATATCCAGCGTTCCCGGATATCCCTGATCCCCATCCGGACTATGCAAAACAAATTCTATTTTAGAATCTGTTTTTTCACCCACATTCCAGATTCTCTTATTATAATAATTTGTTCCACTGTGAAGATTATTTCCATTATCATTTTTCTCAAGTTCATATGTCTTATCCTGAATTGTAATAACTGCACCTCCGATACGGTTCGCATTACGACCTACCGGTGCGCCAAACGATCCGCCTCCTTTTTCGTATCCGGTCACATCATCATACCCCAAAACTACATCTCTTAATTTTCCTTCTTTATCCGGCACATTCAATTTTACTAATGCTGCACCATAGTTTGTTATAGATGCTGACATTCCATTTTCGTTTGTCAGTGTATATAAAACTGCTTCTTCTTTCTTTGATGTACTTCCAAATGTTTCGACACGAACTGCTTTCATAGTTGTTCTCCTTTTGCTGTCTTATTTTCTTTTTATTTTTAAAAATTTTTTTAATTTTTCAAACGGAGTGATATGTTTTTCTTTCTTTTCAGGACGCTTTGCTGTAATCGCATATTTCATAAATTCATCCTGTGCACAGATTATTCTGTCTCCCCGGTTCTTTTTCCGATAAGTCCCATCGCTCTTCATCTCTCTTGCTTTTACATTATCCGCAAGCATAATCTTCAAATCGCGGAGCAGACGTTTTTTAATATTTGGATCATAAACCGGACACGCAACTTCTACACGTTTTTCCGTATTTCTTGTCATCATATCTGCTGATCCGATATATATCGTAGCATTTTCATCTTTTCCAAACACAAATACTCTTGGATGTTCCAGATATCGTCCGACAATACTTGTCACTTTCAAATTCTCGGTCTCATCTTTAATCCCCGGCAATATACAACAAATTCCGCGAACAATCAGATCCACCTTCACACCTGCTTTGGAAGCTTCTGAAACTTTTCTCATGAAATCCATATCCGTCACCGAATTCATTTTCATCAAAATACGTCCTTCTGCTCCTTTTTTGATTTCTTCATCCATCAGGCTTAACACCTTTGTTTTTAAGCTGGTAGGTGATACGATCAAATGTTTATAAATTCCATCAAGATTACCGATTGACATGTTCTTAAAGAAAAGTGCTGCATCTTCTCCTATTGATTGATTTGAAGTCATCAGAGAATAATCCGTATATAATTTAGCTGTCTTTTCGTTGTAATTTCCTGTTCCAATCTGTGTAATATATTTGATCTCATTTCGGTTTCGATACGTGATCAGGCAGATTTTCGAATGTACTTTATATCCTTCAAACCCGTAAATTACCCTGCATCCTGCCTCTTCCATTCTTTCTGACCAGTCGATATTATTCTGCTCATCAAACCTTGCTCTAAGCTCAATCAATACGGTTACTTCTTTACCATTTTCCGCAGCTGCGCACAAATATTCCGCCAGACGTGTTTTCTTCGCCAGACGGTAAATGGTAATTTTAATTGTTATAACATCCGGGTCTGTAGATGCTTCTTTAATCAACTGCAAAAATGGTTCCATACTCTCATAAGGATAAGCCAGCATGATGTCTCTTTTCTTTATCTGTGTCATCACACTGCTACCTTCCACAAGAGAAACTGACGGCTGTGGTGAAAATGGTTCATCTATCAAGGAGCGCTTCATCGAATCCGGCACTTTATCGATAATCTTAAAAATAAAATCCAGTTTCATCGGCATCTTTGTACGGAAAATGCATTCATGTCCGATTTTAATTTTTTCGCAGAAATATTTTTCCATTTCTTTGCTCAATGGATTTGCCGTTTCGAGTCTTACTGCTGCCATTTTTCTTCTCTTATGTAATGTTTCCTTCATAACAAAACGAAAATCTTCATTATCAGCATAAGCCTCGTCATCTGGTGACACATCCGCATTTCTTGTCACGCAGATATAATTTTTTTCCGATACTTGATATTGTTCAAACACAATATCAAGATATTCCATAATTACTTTCTCCATTCGGATATAACGTATATCATGTCCCGGAAGATATAAAATATCTGAGACAAACTGTGGCACCGGAACGATTCCGATCATTGAGTGATCTTCATATTTCAACATTGCCACAACATAAATCTCTTTATTAAGCAAATGCGGAAACGGATGATTCGCATCGACTATCTGAGGAGACAAAATCGGAAGAATCTGTTCTTTAAAATATTTTTTTACATACTTCTTCTCCTGCTGCTCTAATTCTTTAAAATCAAGACCGCAGATTCCATATGGTGAAAGTTGCTTTTTAATCTCGCTATAGGTTTTATCACGTTCTTTGTAAAGTGGAGCTACCGCTTCATAAATTGCATGAAGTTGTTCCTGCGCTGTCATTCCGGATCTTTTGTCTATTTTTTTTGCATCCGCTTCTGCCATATCATAAAGACTGCCGACTCGGATCATAAAAAACTCATCCAGATTACTTGTGAAAATAGATACGAATTTCATGCGCTCCAACAACGGAACGCTCTCGTCCTGTGCCTCTTCTAATACTCTCTGATCAAAGCGAAGCCAGGATAATTCACGATTCTGTGTATATGTCAAATGTTCTTTCACCATGTTATTCCTCCTCTAAACTTCCAGATATTTTATCAATCTATCATATTCACGTTCCATCAACTGATATCCATGATCGTAAAACGCCTTCAATGTTGCCGCATTACGCTCAATTCTGGACACTGGTTTCACTTCTGGACGAAGTACAAATATTTTTCCTTCTCTCTCAAGACGTTCAATATGATTCATTTCTTTATTATACATAAAACTTCTGGTAAGAATTGTCTTCACCAGATTTGGATATGCTGCATACTGTTTACGATACAGATTAACTATACTGCTTTTCATTGTTTTCTTACGATATCCTTTGTTTCTCGTCAATATAACCACAATTTTTTCGTTTCCCAATTCCTGTGCATGACGAATCGGAATAGAATCTGCCAGCCCGCCATCCAAATATGGAACCTCATCTACATTCACAATTGGACTTACCAGCGGCATACTGCAGGATGCACGACAGATTTTCATCAATCGCTTCTCATCCTTTCCTTCCTCAAGATACTCTGCTTCTCCTGTCAGACAATTCGTTGCCACAATCTCACATTTAGTCTCTGATTTAAAATATGTTTCAAAATCAAACGGAAATGTTTCATGAGGAAATTTATCAAAAATCATATCCATATTCATCAATGATTTTTCTTTAATAAAAGTACGTAAACCATTCACATAATTCAGACTTTTATCTGTCGGAATCATACAGTCTCTCGTCCGTCCCGGCTGTTTTGAAACATAATCTACTGCATTGCACGACCCTGCCGATACCCCAATCACATTTGAAAAATACAAATCTTTTTCCATCAGATAATCCAAAACACCTGATGTAAATACGCCTCTTGTTGCTCCGCCTTCTAGTACAATCGTTGCTTTCTCCATATATGTCATCCTCACTTTCTTGCGACTGGCTCCACAATAAAAATTTTAATAGCTCTATTATATAACGTTTTTTGCCTTTGGAAAATAACAATCTCCACAAATTTCTTAAAACATTTCTACTCTTTTTGAATAGAAAATGAAATTCTTCACAAAAAGCAATTTCCAAGGTCAACACACCTTGCCTTTTGCCTCCAAACCATGTTAATATAAGCGTTGGAGTTCTGATAACAATTGAAGCTTGTTATCCATTAACAAAGTTTTTTATTTTAAAGGAGAAACCAAAACATGATTAGTGCAAACAACGTAACACTGCGCGTCGGGAAGAAAGCGCTGTTTGAAGATGTTAATATCAAATTTACTGAAGGAAACTGTTATGGAATGATTGGTGCCAACGGTGCCGGAAAATCTACATTCTTAAAAATTCTTTCCGGACAGATTGAACCAACAAACGGAGAAATCGTAATCACTCCGGGACAGAGACTTTCTTTCCTGCAGCAGGATCATTTCAAATATGACGATTATCTTGTATTAGATACCGTTATTATGGGGAATGCCCGTCTGTATGAAATTATGAAGGAAAAAGAAGAAATTTATGCCAAAGAAGATTTCACAGATGAAGATGGTATCAAAGCCAGCGAACTGGAAGCAGAATTCGCTACTATGGACGGATGGAATGCAGAATCTGATGCTGCTACATTATTGAACGGACTCGGTATTGATACTGATTTACATTATAAATATCTTCGTGACCTGACAGGTGCTGAAAAAGTGAAAGTTCTGCTTGCTCAGGCTTTGTTCGGTAATCCGGATATTCTGCTTCTCGACGAGCCTACTAACCATTTGGACCTGGATGCGATTGCCTGGCTTGAAGAGTTTTTGATCAACTTCGAGAACACAGTTATTGTTGTATCCCATGACCGTTATTTCTTAAATAAAGTCTGTACACAGATTGCCGATATTGATTATGGTAAAATCCAGTTATATGCCGGTAACTATGATTTCTGGTATGAGTCCAGTCAGCTTTTGATCCGTCAGATGAAAGAAGCAAACAAAAAGAAAGAAGAAAAGATTAAAGAATTACAGGATTTCATTTCTCGATTCAGTGCCAATGCTTCTAAATCCAAACAGGCTACTTCAAGAAAACGTGCTCTTGAAAAAATCGAACTGGATGAGATCAAACCTTCCAGCAGAAAATATCCTTATATTGATTTCCGACCAAATCGTGAGATTGGTAATGAAGTATTATCTGTTGAAGGAATTTCAAAAACAATTGATGGTGTAAAAATTTTGGATAACATTTCCTTTACTCTAAATCATGATGACAAAGTTGCCTTTGTCGGAAGCAACGAGCTTGCAAAGACAGTTCTGTTTAAAATTCTGATTGGTGAGATGGAACCGGACGAAGGTGTTTATAAGTGGGGAATCACAACTTCTCAGGCATATTTTCCAAAAGATTTTGGCGGAGAATTCGATAATGATTATACAATCACAGAGTGGCTGACACAGTATTCAGAAAACAAAGATGCTACTTATGTCAGAGGATTCCTTGGTCGTATGCTCTTTGCCGGAGATGATGGTGTAAAACGTCTGAAAGTTTTATCCGGTGGTGAGAAAGTTCGTTGTCTTTTATCTAAGATGATGATTTCCGGTGCTAATGTATTACTCTTAGATGAGCCTACTAACCATTTAGATATGGAGTCTATCACTGCACTCAACAACGGTATGATCAAATTCCCTGGTGTTCTCTTATTTACATCTCGTGACCACCAGATTGTACAGACAACAGCTAATCGTATCATGGAGATTGTTCCTGGCGGAAAACTGATCGATAAGATCACAACTTACGATGAGTATCTTGAAAATGACGAGATGGCAAGAAAGAGACAGACTTATACTGTAGATAAAGAAGACGACGAAGATTAATTTTCTCACTTACTTTTTATCACAGTGCATAATTTGTTACTGTTCACTCCCGTGTCAATCACTACGCTGATTGGCACGGAGGATGCACGTTTTATCTTGAACGGCATCTCGCCCATTGCCAAAGGCAATTTAAAATGGCGAGATGCGTTGCTGGTCACAGGTACTGTGAACAGTAACCATAATTTAAGAGCCTCGGATGATATATTCGTCCGAAGCTCTTTTTATCTGGTTTTTATTTTCCTACTTTCCAGGTGCGAACCTGTTCTTTATAATAAATTACATTTTCTTTTATAATTTCCGGTTTTCCTTCCTTCACATCTACAATTGTAACTGCACAGTTTGCCGGAACTCCATTTTTCCAAAATGCCGCCACATCAAAATTTTCTTTGATATTGTTTAATAATGCCGTCATCGCAGCACCATGTGTAGTAATCAGAACATTCTTCTGAGATAGTTCCTTATTTTCACACAGCTCACGCAAAAACTCTCCTGTCCTTTTCATCAACTGTGGTACAGTTTCTCCGCCATCTATAGGAACATAATTTTCAGTATCCACAAAAAATTTATTAAACTCACCACTTTTCGGATCCATCTTTTCCCCGCCTATGCACATACCTTCATAAGCGCCGAAACAAATTTCCTGTATTCGTTTATCTTCTTTTATTTTTATATTACGTCCTTTCAAAATCACTTCCGCAGTCTTTTTTGCTCTGCTAAGCGGACTGGAATATGCTGCATCAAATCTGATATTCTCCAAGCCGTCCGCCGTCTCTTCTGCGAGATGGATTCCATATTTATTTAACGGAATATCGACAGCCCCCTGTACTTTATGCTCTTTGTTCCAATCTGTCTCTCCATGTCGTACAATATAAATCAGCATTATTTTCTCCTCTTTTTCTCTAATATGAGAAATTTTTATCCTTCAGCACAACTTTTTTGATATATTCAAATGTTTCTGCTTCTCCTTTGTCTGCCAACATCCGAAGCAATTTTTCCAAAAGTGCTTTTGTGTCTTCATGCATCACATATCCATCTGTTCCGCCATGTGTAAAATATTCCAACGGATCAGAATCTTTGTATGCATCTCCTTTATACACCTTGCTTGCTGCAATGCGATCCAGTACCATCTCCACCACATAATTTTTTGGCATCTTCATACCGATCAGAGCTTTCTTCCCATCAAGTCCGTAATCGATCCAATATTCATAATGATGCTTATTTCTTCCTTTATGATGAAGCCAGGCTGAAGAATAACCGAGAGTTTCTCTTTCCGCATTATTCGGACTTCTAGTGCCCTGATAATACTTACATCCTACTCTGAATTCTGTCCAGCCATATTTTGACATATCATGCAATAATCCCTGTCGATATAAGCCTACGCGAAAACACTCTTTCATAACCAATATTTTGTGTTTTGTAATTGTTCGAAAATGTTGCACTGCTTTCAAAATATCTTCCTACTTTCTTTATTTCCCACACAATACTACGATACTTCTCTCATCAAGCCGAACTGCCTTCTGCATTTCTTCCAGTTTTTCATCACACACTTCTGCTGCCGTATCCATAACTCGATACCATTTTTTCCCTTTCGGCAAGGATGGCAATGCGAATGTATGCTTTAACCAGTGCATATTGTAGGCTATATAACAAGTATCCTGCTTTGCTTCATTATCACAATACAATACGCCAAGCTGTCTGCTATAAACAGCTGCCGGTGTCTGCCATGCCAGTTCTCCGTGAAATGAAATGTCAGGAAGCCCACATGCGGTCTTATCCATACCTAGCAATGGCATTTCTTTATGAAGAGAAGTATGTTCTTTTCTAAATTGAATCAATGTTCTCACATATTCAAACAATGCTTCATTCATCTTTTTCTTATTCCAATTCAGCCACGCCGTCTCATTATCCTGACAATACACGTTATTGTTTCCCTTCTGGGTATTGCCAAACTCATCTCCTGCAAGCAGGCATGGTGTCCCCTGAGATAACAATAACAACATCATAGCATTGCGGATTTGTTTTTTTCGTAATTCTACAATTGCCTTTTTCCTGCTTGGACCTTCTGCTCCGCAGTTCCAGCTATAGTTATAATCTGGTCCATCCTGGTTATTTTCTCCATTTTCTTCATTATGTTTTGCATCATATGATACAAGATCCTGAAGAGTAAAGCCTGTCTGGTTCGTCACATAATTATACTTATTATCTTCACTGGAATTGTGTTTGATCGCCCAGATAACATCTGGGATCATCCCCTCATCTCCCTTTAAAAAGCGACGCATCACATTTTGGAATCCATCGTCTTTTTGGATCAGCTTAATTCCTTTTAAAAGAGGATCTTGCTTCATACTTTCCCACGGAGCATTATATGGATTGAGTACAAACCCATCTATATGATATTCCAGCATATAATATTTCAGACATTCAATTGCCATCTGCGGCAGTATCTCCGGTGTAAATGGCATCTCTACCACCACTTCAATACCTGCTTTATGACATGCTTTCACCATATCCTTCAATTCACGACACGCATGCCCTGAAGCACTGTAAGACGGCTTTGGAGCAAAATAATATCCCTTTCCATATCCCCAGTAATTTGTCTTATGTCCGACAATCTCTGAAAACTCATAAATCGGCATACACTGAATTTGATTTACGCCAAGAGACTTCAAATACGGTATCTTCTCGATTACTCCTAAAAATGTACCTTTGTGTTTTACCTTTGATGAGCTGTGTTTTGTAAATCCTCTTATATGTAAACTATATGCTATCACTTCATTCAATGGTAATTTTAAATGATGATCTTGTTCCCAGTCATACGCTGTTTCCGGAACCCGCCCACGGATTTCGTGTTTCTGCGGATTTGGTTTTTCTCCAAAACGTTTTGTTCGCGAAACTTCTCTTACATAAGGATCTATACAAACCTGTTTATCTATTTCAAAATTGTATTCCTGTCTGTCTGCACGAAATCCTTCCAGACCAAGATATCGCACTTCTCCAAGACCCTCTTCTTCCAACATATCAAATGCTTGTACCGGTTCTGCTTTTCCTTTCTGATAGATCAATAAACGACATGTTTTTCCTGTCGGTACTGATACCGCAAAATTTGTATAATCAGGGTACGATGTTGCCCCCAGTGGCTGTGGTGTTCCTTCCACTCTCCTCATTCTGATGTCCTCCTACTGCCAGCCATTTGTTCCATATAGTTCTACATTATCTTTATTAATGATAAATGTTTCCTCTCGTATCTCTTCTTCATAATCTTTATCTTCCAGTACTGCCATAACTGTTTTTGCAGCATCTTTTCCGATATTAATCGGTGACTGTGCTCCTGTTCCCACAAATGCACTTCCTTCTTTTGCAATTTCTTCCTTTGCTTCCGGACAGCCGTCAGCTCCATAAATATAAATATCCTTACGTCCTGCCTCATTCACCGCCTGAAGTACTCCCAATGCAACTTCATCCGTTCCACACATGACTGCATTGATTTCCGGATATTGTTTCAAAAAACTCTTCATCTGTTCATATGCTTTTTTCTTTTCTCCATTCACATCAACACGATTCAACACTTCAAATCCCGCATTGGAAATAGCTTGTTCAAATCCTGTAATTCGTTCATTTACAGAGTTGATACCCTTATTTTCAAAAATCAGGATTTTTCCTCCATCCGGACATTTTTCCTTCAAATCTTTTCCGCACACATATCCTGCATTTTTATTATCTGATCCTATAAATGCTGCCGTAAGATCAGAGTTTTTCACCTGTGTATCCAGATTGATAACCGGAATGCCTGCTTCTTTCAATGCTTCCAGTGCACTCTCAATCTGTTCCCAGTCTACCGGGCTCAAAAATACTGCATCTACTCCCATATCAATCATTTCCTGTATCTGCTGATTCTGTTTCTGAGCATCGTTCTCAGCTCCCATAGACACAATTCGAACATCTTCTCCGATAGATGTCTCTATCGCCTTTTCCAGTGCCTGGAAATATGGATTATCTAAATTGATACAACTATATCCAAACAGAAGCCCTGCTTCTTCCTCTTCTTGTGCTTCTTCCTGAGCTTCTTTTGCCTTTGCCTCTTCTGTCTCTTTTGTTGTATTATCCTGTGGTGTTCCTGCAGTTTTTTTACAACCTGCTAAAAGTAATGTTATCATCATAACTGCCATCAATATCGTAAATATACGTTTCTTCAACTTCAATCTCCTCCTGCAATAATTCAAATTCACTGATTCTATTCTAACTTTTTTTCATCGTTTGTCAATTCGTTTTCATCTTCTTCTTGCGTTTCATCTTTATCTTTGTTAAAGTAAATCTAGATAAATATTGTCAATACTTCAAAAAGGAGACTCTTATGGAACAGAATGAATTGGGTACTGTAACCCTGTATTTAGACAATGATGAAACAATTGAATGTCAGATTTTATGTGTATTGGATGTAAATGAACAGCAATACATTGCACTTCTTCCACCGGATGAAGAAGGCGGCGAAGAAAGCCCTGTATACATCTACCGCTACACACAGGATGCGGACGGAGAACCTGGACTGGAATCCATCGAAGATGATGAAGAATACGAAGCAGTCTGTGATGCATATGATGAATGGCTCGATACTATGGAGTACGAGGCACTCGATCTGGATGCACTTGGATTAGACTCCCTCGAATAATTCTTCAACAAAACGGGAAGGACTGATTTCCTTTCCGTTTTTATTTTTTACATAACTGATCTTTAAGACTTCTTTCGCTCTGGTCATTGCAACATAAAACAGTCTTCTTTCTTCTTCCAGCCCATTCTCTTCTAACGCACGTTTATAAGGAATACACCCTTCATTTGTGTGAATCAGATATACGGTATCAAATTCCAGTCCTTTTGACGCATGCATCGTCATTAAATGAATCCCTCGTCGATTTTCTCCACTCTTTTGCTCTTTCATTTTCAATGCGATACTATATTCTTCAATATGGGTAAACCATTCCTGTAAAGTCTCATATGGTTTTGCTGCTTCTTCAATCTCAGAAAGTACGTCAAACAGATCACTTTTTTGCATCTGATGCTGTGTTGCATATTCTCTTAAGAATTCATCGTATCCGATTCGTTTTCGCAAATATTGAATTGCTGCATAAGGGGCCATCTTTCCAAGCATCTTAATATCCCATTCCATCTGGTCTATACGATCTATCATCCAGGCTTTATCTTTGTAGAATTTCCGTACATCATCATAAAGACTTTTTTCTTTTCCCGAAACACTGTCCCTGCTGATATAACGTTTTGGTCGATTCATGATCTGTAAGAAATCTGCCCTCGTCAATTTACCAAGCGCTATACGAAAATATGCCTGGATATCTTTTGCAATAAAATGCTGATATAAATTTGGCATGTGTTCTTTCATTTGAAAAGGAATCTTACTGTCAATCAACTTTTCCACTAAAGCTCTCGCATCTGTATGTACTCGGTATAACACAGCAATCTGTTCTGCCAAAACACCTTCTGCTATTCTCGATGCGATTTCTTCTGCAATGTATCTGCTCTCTTCTTCAGAATCCCTTACTTCCTGTACATGCAGACTCTTTCCGGCTTTCTTCTTCGTCTTAATTGCCTTATCAAAGCGCACCTCATTATGCTCAATTACTTTCAACGCATTTTTCACAATATTGGCTGTTGACCGGTAATTAATATCCAGTAAAATCTGTTTTGCTTCCGGATAGTCTTTTTGAAATTGAAACATCAGCTTCGCATCCGCACCCCGGAACCCGTAAATGGACTGGTCATCGTCACCTACAGCAAAAAGATTGTTCTGCGGAGCAGCCAGCATTTTAATCACGTCATACTGTACTTGATTGATATCTTGAAATTCATCAATCAATATATACTGAAACTTTTCCTGCCACAGCTTTAACAAATCCGGCCGGCTTGTAAACAACTGATAACACAGAACAAGCATATCATCGAAATCTATTTTTCTTAACTGCTTCCGCTCTCTTTCGTATTCCTGGTAAATATTCCGAAAGATATCCGGCCGGCATCTCTTTGATTCGTATGTATCTATCTGATTACGATTGTTTTTCACAACACCGATCTCGGTAATTACGTCTTTCAAAAAATCTTCTTCATCCATAATCTCCAGTTCGTCCTGATGATTCACAATCTGACGGACCAGTTTATACTTTTCTTCCTCCGATAAAATATTTTCCGGTCCGAACCGATACGCCCATTTCAAAATACCATAATAGATTCCGTGAAACGTGCCCATTGTTACCGGAAGTTTTTTCCCTTCCATACTGGACTGTAATCGCAATTTCATCTCTGTTGCCGCATATTTAGTAAAAGTAATGACCAGAATTTCTTCTGGTCGTACATGTAATTCTTCTATTAGATATTTTATTCTGTTTACAATTGTCATTGTCTTCCCGGAACCGGGACCTGCCAATACAAGACATGGTCCCTTTCCGTGAAGCACGGCACTTTTCTGTGCCTGACTAAGTGAAGTCCGTCTGGCTTTCTGCGTGCCAGTGGCGCCGTTATAAGAAACAGGCATCTGCTTCTCTGTGTGGCTATATGAACTCATCTTTACCTCTTTCAAATCTATCTTTTTACAAGTGCTATTTGAATTATGACAGTTTTTCAATTCCTGCTTTCAGACGACTCAGTGATTCTTCTTTTCCAAGAACCTCCATAAGCTCTGTAGCACCTCCAGGTGTATTCTGCTTTCCTGAAATTGCAGTACGGATTGGCCACATTACATAACCTACCTTGTATTCCTTTTCCGTTGCAAATGCTTTCAATGTCTCAAATAAAGCATCGTTGCTAAAATCATCCTGAGCTTCCAGTACAGGAACAACTTCTTTTAATAATTCCAGTGAATTCTCTGGATTTGTTTTCATTTTCTTATGTGTATACAATGCAACATCGTATTCCGGAACTTCCTCAAAGAAATCTATCTGATCTTTGATGTCAGGCAGAATCTCAATTCTTGACTTAACAAGTGCTGCGATTTTTCTCAGATCAAACTCTTTTGTGACAACTTCTTTGATATATGGTTCTGCCATCTTATAGAAACAATCATCATCCATTGCTTTCAGGTACTCACCATTCATCCATTTTAATTTCACAGTATCAAAGACTGCCGGAGACTTGCTCATATGTCTGTAGTCAAATGCTTCTACCAGCTCTTCTAAGCTAAAGATCTCACGATTGTCTGTTGGACACCATCCAAGAAGTGCCACATAATTCACAACAGCTTCAGAAATAAATCCCTGGTCTATCAAATCCTCATATGAAGAGTGTCCGCAACGCTTGCTTAACTTCTTATGGTTCTCATCCGTGATTAATGGACAGTGCACATATATCGGTACTTCCCATCCAAATGCCTCATATAATCTGTTATATTTTGGTGCAGAAGAAAGGTACTCATTTCCTCTTACAACATGTGTGATCTCCATCAAGTGGTCATCTACTACATTCGCAAAATTGTATGTTGGATATCCGTCTGACTTAATCAGGATCATATCATCTAATTCTGCATTTGGCACTGTAATATCACCATAAATCTCGTCATGGAATGTTGTTGTTCCTTCATTTGGTACATTCAAACGAATAACCCATGGTTTTCCTGCTGCCAGGTTTGCTTCTACTTCTTCTTTTGATAAATTCAGACAATGCTTGTCATATACCACAATCTCTGTTCCATTTTCTGATACAGATGTCTTCAGAGACTCTAAACGTTCTTTATCACAGAAACAATAGTATGCATCTCCCTGCTCAACAAGCTGCTTCGCATATTTTAAATATATTCCCTGTGCGTTACGCTCACTCTGAACATATGGGCCATAGCCTTTATCCTTATCCGGACCTTCATCGTGTACAAGACCTGTCTTGGCAAGTGTACGATAAATAATATCAAGTGCTCCCTCCACAAATCTTTCCTGGTCTGTATCTTCTACACGAAGGATAAAATCCCCTCCCTCATGTTTTGCAATCAAATATGCATAAAGTGCTGTACGTAGATTTCCAACATGCATTCTTCCTGTTGGGCTTGGTGCAAATCTTGTTCTTACCTTACTCATTTTTTCATTCTCCACTTCTTGTTTTTAACATAATTCTATTCAAATATCACTGTTTGTACATTTACAAACAGCAACATTAAAGCCACGCTCTATTATAAAGCAAGTGGGATAAATGTTCAAGTGTTACTGTTCACATCTCACCAATTGTGCTGCCCTGTCATCTTCTATCAAAAGCGTTCCACAGTCACGAATATCAATCACCGACAATCCTGTCTGTGCAAATGCATTTGCTGCAATTCTTTCTGTCTGTGTCGGAACAATATATCCTCCTGTTCTTCCTGCCGGAAATGCTAATAATGTTATTTCTTCTTCATCATATAGCACACCATCAATTGAGGTGTAATTTATATTTCCTTCTTCCACCATAATATCAAATAAATTATCAATCCCATCAAAGGCACCTGTTTCAATCACTGAGATATTAGATGGTATGTAAATCTCATAAATATCAGTAAAGCCATTTATAAATGCATGACTGCGGATTCCGACGCAATTTTCTGATGGAAGTTCCAATACACCACTTCTACAATCCAGCATTTCTTCATTGATTCCATAAAGCATTCCGGCTTCATCAATTAAAAATGGCGTTGCTGTCTCTGCAATATCTGTTTTGGCATCCTCACTTTCTTCCGTATCATTTTTCGGAATATCATTTGATTCATTCACAATCGTATCCTTCGGCTCATCTGTGATAACATCTTTTGCTTCATCCACAACCGTATTCTTTGGTACGTCTACAATATTTACCTTCGATTCAGCCGCAATTATAGCTTCTTCTTTCTCTGCAAGATTGTCTTTCGCCTCTGCCATAACAGTTTTGTCCGGCTCACTTACTATAATCTCCTGAGATTCTGCTGCAACAATTTTCTCCATTTTACTTACTGCAATATCATTTCCTGTTTCTTCTTGCTTTTCTGCACTTAAATATTCTTTTGTTCCTACAGCTTTTCTTGAAAATACAGCACCTGTTAAAATAGCAACACACAACATCCCCACAATTGTACGTTTTATAATCGGTCTGTAAAATCCATAAATTTCCAAACATCCTTCCATAGTTATCCCTCACCATCTCTTATTCTATAGATTCGGCAACATTTTATAGACAAAGCTATTTACATTTTTTGCCAATTGTGAAAAATTCTATAAAAGAAAAAGGAACGCTGCAATCAAATGCAACATTCCTTTGCTTTTTTCTTCAAATCTTAACAGGATGTCCGGTAAAGCTGTATTTTTGTTCTGTACTTTATACGTTAATCTCTGCTTTTACACCAAGCACTTCTTTGTTCTTCTCTAACAATGGACGAATCACACGATTCAAATATGCATCAACCTGCTCTTTTGCACGTCCTACATATCTTGATGGTTCCATTGTCTTCTGAAGGTCTTCCAATGAAAGGTTGAACGCTGAATCTGCTGCAATAAGCTCAAGCAGATTGTTATCCAGACCTTTTTCTTTTACATTTCTTCCTGCTTCCATAGACAATTCACGGATTCTCTCATGTAATTCCTGTCTGTCTCCGCCTGCTTTTACTGCATCCATCATGATATTTTCTGTTGCCATAAATGGAAGCTCTGCCATCAGACGTTTCTCTATTACTTTTGGATATACAACCAGACCATCAACTACGTTCAGGCACAGATCCAAAATACCATCAATTGCAAGAAATCCCTCTGGTACACTGAGACGTTTGTTTGCTGAATCATCCAATGTTCTCTCAAACCACTGTGTAGCTGAAGTGATTGCCGGATTCAAAGCATCGATCATCACATATCTGGAAAGTGATGCGATACGCTCACTTCTCATCGGATTTCTCTTATAAGCCATTGCTGAAGAACCAATCTGCGTCTTCTCAAATGGCTCTTCTACTTCTTTCAAGTGCTGAAGAAGACGGATATCATTTGAGAATTTGTGTGCACTTGCCGCAATACCTGCAAGTACATTGAGCACTCTTGTATCCACTTTACGTGAATATGTCTGACCTGATACCGGATAACAAGCTTTAAATCCAAGTTTTTCAGCAATCATCGGATCAATCTTGTCGATTGTCTCCTGATCTCCGTCAAAAAGTTCCAAAAAGCTTGCCTGTGTTCCTGTTGTTCCCTTTGAACCAAGCAATTTCAAGCTCTCAAGTACATATTCAAGATCTTCTAAATCCATCTCAAATTCCTGCATCCATAAAGTTGCTCTCTTACCAACTGTTGTTGGCTGTGCCGGCTGAAAGTGAGTAAATGCAAGTGTAGGCTGTGCTTTATACTCATCAGCAAATTTTGCCAGCTCAGCAATTACATTAACCAACTTTGTACGAACAAGTTTTAAAGCCTCTGCCATTACGATAATATCTGTGTTATCTCCAACATAACATGATGTTGCACCAAGGTGGATGATACCTTTTGCTTTTGGACACTGTACGCCATATGCATATACATGTGACATTACATCATGACGTACAACTTTTTCACGTTCTCTTGCAACATCATAATTAATATCCTCTGCATGTGCTTTTAATTCTTCAATCTGCTCATCAGTAATATTGAGTCCTAATTCTTTTTCTGTCTCTGCAAGTGCGATCCATAACTTTCTCCATGTTTTGAATTTCTTGTCCTGAGAAAAAATATACTGCATTTCTTTACTTGCGTAACGCTCTGAAAGCGGACTTGTATAACGGTCTGTTGCCATAATTGTATTCTCCTTTGTTGTTATCCTGTTAAAATCTATTATATAAGATATTAAAAAGCCTCGTCAAGTGCTTCAATCGAATGCATGACTGACATCTTCATTCGGAACCTCGATTGGATATTTTCCTGTGAAACATGCATCACAATATTTTAAATCTCCAACCATATCTTTCAGCTTGTCAATTTCCATATATCCAAGTGAATCTGCTCCGATCATTTCACGAATTTGCTCTGTTGTATGTGAGTGTGCGATCAACTGTTCATTAGATGGAACATCTGTTCCAAAATAGCATGGATATAAAAACGGTGGTGAACTGATTCTTACATGAACCTCTGTTGCTCCGGCCTTTTTTAACATCTTAATGATATTTGCACAAGTTGTTCCACGTACAATGGAATCATCTACCATTACAATTCTTTTTCCTTTTACTACTTCTTCTATAACATTCAGCTTAATCTTAACACTGGACTCTCTTTCACTCTGTGTTGGTTTAATGAATGTACGGCCTACATAACTATTTTTATGAAATGCCATTCCATATGGAATACCTGATGCTTCAGAATATCCTTTTGCTGCCACCAGACCGGAATCCGGAACACCTACTACAAGGTCTGCCTCAACCGGGTATGATTCTGCCAATGCTTTTCCTGCTGTGATTCTTGCATGATATACATTCACATTGTCAATTGTACTATCTGTTCTTGCAAAATAAATATACTCAAAAATACATCTTGCCTGCTCTTCCTCTGGAATTGCCATGCTCATATCTGAAGAGATACCATTTTTTGTTATAGTAACAATCTCCCCTGGTTTTACATCACGAACAAATTCTGCACCAACTGCAGCGATTGCACAACTTTCAGATGCCAGCAGATAAGTATTATCTCTTTTTCCTATGCACAATGGTTTAAATCCCCAAGGATCACGTGCTCCGATCATTTTTCTCGGACTGCTGATGACAAGTGCATACGCACCTTTAATCTTCTTCATTGCATTTCTCACTGCGATTTCTGCAGTAGGTGTATTCAAACGTTCTCTTGCAATATGGTATGCAATTACTTCCGAATCAATTGTCGTCTGGAAAATCGCACCAGTGTACTCCAGTTCTTTTCTCAGTTCAACTGCATTTGTCAAGTTACCATTATGTGCTATTGCGAGTGTTCCTTTTACATAATTAATAACCAATGGCTGTGCATTCTCGACGCGTGTCGCACCTGCTGTAGAGTATCGAACATGTCCTACTCCCAGATTTCCTTTTAGCTCTGTCAAAGACTCACGGTCAAATACATCATTGACATGTCCCAATCCTTTTTTGGAAAGGACCTTTCTCTTTCCATATGTATCTGTCACTGCGATTCCACAGCTTTCCTGTCCACGATGCTGCAATGCAAATAGTCCATAATAAACTGTAGAAGCGACATCGCCGCCATCCATATCGTAAGCACCAAAGACACCACACTCTTCACCCAATCCTGTTGTTACTTCTTCAAATTCGCTCATGAATGAAACTCCTTCATCTATTTTTATCCTGTTTTTGCCGAATAACCTGCACGATGATTATAATACAAGGCAGGTTGAAAATCAACATTTCTACCCGCCTTGTCCGTCTTCGCAGTCATTATTTATTTCAAATTTTATATATAAGTCTTCCTAATAATATTGGTTAATTTTTCACTTTTTCTGTCAGGCCTATGCTATTCTTCTGCCAGTTTCCCCAAAAATTCTTTCATTCTGGCATTATCTGAGGCAAAGACTTCTTCCGGAGTTCCTTCCTCTGCAATTACACCTTTATCCATAAAAATAATCTTATCTGCAACTTTCCGTGCAAAATTCATTTCATGTGTAACAATAACCATAGTCATATGCTCTGACGCCAGACTTTTGATAACTTTCAAAATTTCACCGGTAAGTTCCGGATCCAATGCCGATGTCGGTTCATCAAAAAATAACATCTTCGGTTTCATTGCCAGAGCTCTTGCGATCGACACACGCTGCTGCTGTCCACCGGATAACTGATATGGATATGCATCTGCTTTATCCTCCAGTCCCATCTTTTTTAGCAGCTCTTTTGCTTCCTTATATACTTCCTCTTTCTTTCTTTTCTGTACTTTAATCGGCGCATCTGTTATATTTTTCATTACAGAAAAATGTGGAAATAAATTAAAATTCTGGAATACCAGTCCAAAGCAGGACTGTATCTCTTTTCTTTCTTCTTTCTTTGGAAATACTGGTTTTCCATTTTCTATCCAGGCCGCCTTTTTTCCCAGATACAGAATTTCACCATCGCTTATTGTCTCTAACATTGTCGCGCAGCGGAGTAATGTTGATTTTCCAGAACCGGATGGTCCAATAATAGCAAGTATTTCTCCTTGTTCAACGGATAAGGATATATCTTTAATAACCTGAACTCCGTCGAAATCCTTTTTTATATGATTCATTTCTAAAAGCTTCATACTGCCGTCTCCTATCGATAGTAATTCAATTTCTTTTCAAGCAGCTCCATCACACCTGCAACCGCATAGTTAAATATATAGTAAAAAACACCTGCTATAAAGAACGGCATAACCGTTGTCTGAGCCGCCGCAATCTGCTTTGCTACCGCAAACATTTCAATATAAGACAATGAGTATACAAGCGATGTATCTTTTACCAGTGTTATAACTTCATTTGTCACTGATGGCAACACGATTTTCACAACCTGTGGCAATACAATTTTGCAGAATGTCTGCTGTTTAGAATATCCCAATAAAGTTGCTGCCTCATACTGTCCTTTCGGGATTGATTCAATTCCCGAACGATAAATTTCTGCAAAATATGCTGCATAATTTAAAGAACAGCCCAATAAGATTGCCGTCAATTTGTATCCACCTATGTTCATTCCCCACAAATAATATGGTCCGAAATACCATACCAAAAGCTGAAGCATCAACGGTGTTCCCCTCATAATAGAAATGTATACTTTAACCAGCCAGCTAACCGGTTTAAATTTGCTTACCCTACCGAAATATACAACCATTCCAAGCGGCAACGAAAATACTAATGTTAAAATAAATATTAAAAATGTCTGTCCAAACCCTGCGCCAAGCTGACGCAGCATTACTTCAAAACTCATTTTGCCTCCTCTCATGTAAAAAAACTTCCCCATTGCTTTTTACATTTATATGCTAACGAAACTATGCCCCTCTGAATCTCTTCAGGGGGGTATAGTCATCCTGCACCATTCATCTTGTCTTATTATTTTAATGTTACCATATCGGCAATTTCATATTTCTCTGCCAGTTTTTCAACTGTACCATCTTCTGCCAGTTTCTCTAAATCTGCATTCACTTTGTCGCAAAGCTCTGTATTTCCTTTTTTGAATCCAATCGCATACTGCTCTGTATTCAAAGTTTCATCCAGGATTTTATATCCGTCTCCTCTGGAATTAATCTGATATTTTGCAACACCGATATCAATTGCAAGTGCATCCAGTGCTCCTGCCTGAAGCTCTGTAAATGCTGTATTGTAATCAGCAAACTCGTTAAGAGAACCGAATGTATCTGCCAGTGCTTTCTGTCCACCCTCTTCTTCGCTGTTCAGAAGATCAAGTGCTGCGGAAGCTGCCTGCACACCTACTGTCTTTCCTGCAAGATCTGAAAGTTTTTCAATTCCTGAATTTTCAGCAACTACGATTACCTGGCTGTTATCAACATATGGTGTAGAGAATGTGTAATCATCTTCTCTTCCATTCATTGTAAATCCATTCCAGATGCAATCAATAGAACCAGAATTTAATTCCATATCTTTTGAATCCCAGTTGATTGGTTTTTTTACAAGTGTCCAGCCTTCCAGATCACATACTGCCTGTGCAAGTTCCAAGTCAAAACCTGTATATTCTCCGTCATCATCCATGTATCCATATGGTGGATATTCTGCATCAAATCCTACTGTAAAAGTATTGCCTCCATTTGATACTGAATCCTTCGTGCTTTCTGTTTTTGTCTCTTTTGTATCTGTAGATGAAGAATCTTTACTGCTTCCGCATCCCACTGCCATTGTTGATACTGTCAACGCTGCAATCAATACTACTGCCAATTTCTTTTTCATTGTATCACCCTCCTGCGTCGGTGGTTTGCGTTATTCTTTTATCAGTTGACCGCTTTACCACACTAAATTACTTAGGCAGTGTAACACATTTTAAGATACTTGTCAATTATTGACTGCACATAACTTATATATTGCTCCTACGATATTTGCGTTTCCACTCATCAATTTGTATTTCGTTATTCTCTGACAATGATTTTGCTTTTACATCTTCTACTTCTTGGCGCATCTGTGCATTCACTTCCACATAATCCGCGTGTTTTGTAAGTAAAATATGATATTCTTCCATTGACATATATTTGTAAGATGCATAAAGATATGGTTTTAAATATTTTTTATCTTCACAAATTTTATACGCATGATCATACATTTTGGCAGCTTCCTGATATAAGAATAATTTTCCGTATGCTGCACCCAATCCTGCATAGATTTGTCCATAAAACTTATCCTCTACACTTTCGTCACGCTCTTCATTTAATATTTCCTGATAAACAAGGATTGCCTCTTCAATTTCTCCGCTTTCCAGCAGATTATCTCCTTTGAATTTCTGGCGCTCAATGTCTTTCTGGTTTTTCAGACGTTCCAGAACATTTTGAATTCGTATCATCTGTGCTTCACGGTAAATCTTTGATTCCTTTAATATCGTCAGTACAAATTTTTCTACTGAACCATGCATCTGCATCATCTCTCGCAATTGCTCTGACAAAGCAGAAAGTCCTAATTCTTCGTCCAGCCAGTTACACAATTGCTCATTCATAATGGTGTAATCGATCAGATAAAGATTATTACACAGATAATAGCACAGTTCTTCTATTGTATATATTTTGCAGTGAATCCTGGAAATCTCATAAGGATGTGCTGCATGCTGCTCATGACATAGAACTAAATTTCCCATCATTGCCTCCTAAATGAATAATCTTCTCTTTCTGAAAATCTGTCGCCGGATAAAATTCTCCGAATCCCATATCACGCACAATGATCTTACATGTCTTTTCATCCATAAACAGTGTTTCAATCATCAGGCGCATCGCATACTCAGAGCGTCTCGGAAATTTATCCATCGGGATTACTTCTGTTCGTACTGTTCCTTGAACAAGTGACTCAATATGCAATTCGATATCCTCTACCTTTTCCAATAAAACTTCCCACTGATTATTTGACTCGTACCACTGTGCTCCCCAGGATACGATTGGATACCACATCTCCTGACCATTCACCCTGAGATTAAGTGTAATCTGATCTGTCAGCTTGCCATCCGACAAATAAACCGGATCTTCTACCTGCATATACATCTTTCTATAAGAGGTAAAGCAAGCACCTTTACTATATAGATTATTGCCTATGAAAGCTCTTCGTCCATTACAAAGCAGACGCAAAGCATTCGGATACCAGTTGTTCTCAAAGCCTTCACCTGTCAAAAACACAGATGAGACAATTCTCTTATCAAATACCCCTTCTATGAACTTACAGAACATAGAATCTGCTTCTCTGGCCTTGTCTTCGTTTAAAACCGGATATACTGCTGCCAATTCTTTCATATGTGCGCTTGCGACCTCGTCAACAGTCACAAATGTAGTTTTCCCACCGCCAAGTCCCGGTTTTAATCTTCTAAGCATATATGCCTTTATTTCATTGCGATCACAGCAAAACAGTGCTGCTTCATACTGCCATAATTCTTTTGGCTGATAAAACAGGTAATTACAAAAACTTTCTTTATAATCCTGAATAAAAATATGCTGTTTATCAATATTCATACGGACAGCAATTCCTCTTAATAGCTTTGCCAGTTCTTCTGTCAACTCCGGCACTGTAAAGACAATCCCATCAATTTTAGGGAATGCCTGCAAAGACATCTGAATGAACTTTGATAAGAGCCATACTGCATCATACGTATCTTCTCCAAATTCAACCTTTTCTCCGTCCAGACTTCTCTCCAGCAGCCTTGTCACAGTAAACCCTTCACTGATTGACACCAGTCTTTTAGCCTCTTTTCCATAAGCCCAGGTATCTCTAAGTTTTCCAATGATCAGCGGAATCTGATAATTATCAGATTCTGACTCCAATGTCTCCGGTTCCAACTGCTGATCATTATAGAAACTGATCTGGCAGGTTTTTTCATTTATTTCGTATCCTATTATATTTCCCTGCATCATGCAGATAAGCCTCCTTAATTTTCTCCGAATATATGAGCAGCGACAGCATCTTCTATCTCATACTCTTTCATCTTTGCTTCTTGTTCTTCTCCATCTAAAAGCAGAATATCATTGATTCTTCCATAACGTCCCCGTTCGCCTTGCTCCACTTTTTTTGTACACTCTGCTTTTTCGCTTCGATATACATTACCATCTATTATTTCTTTAAAATAATATTTTAATTTTTCATTGGCAAACAGGACAAATTTTTTAACATATAAATTTTCATACATTGGTGTCAATACTTCTGTTGAATAATCCACATTTTCAGAATCACCTTTCTGCAACTGATAATACAGCATGACTCTGCTACCCTTCTGCCCTTTGTATTCAATTAATGTCTTATCCCACAGCTGCTGTTCAATCAGCCATTCTTTCTCATAATTCATAAAGAATGGGAAATATATCTGTTTTCCACATAAATCCTGCATAAACTTTTTCAATGTTTTTCTCATTGAAGAATCATATTCTTTCTGTGCATAATATTTCAGCACCGCAATCTTACAGATATCGATTGTCTCTTCACCTTTTTCAAATTCTTTGCAGATAATATCAATCACACTCTTACTGATTTTTCTATTTTCTACTACATACGCTCTCGACATATATGCCAGATAAGCCTGCTGCAGTCCAATATATGCACCTTCTGCATAATATTCCTCAAAAATGGCAGCCTCGCCAAATAAAGATTCTGAAAAAAGCATCTGTGTCAGGATTCGTTCTCCGAGCTTGTGAGTATGCACCTCATATTCCTTTGCTTCTCTCCAGAGTTCTTTCATCTCGATCGTAGCTCCACAATAATAATTTGCCAGATATGTCAGGATTACTTTATCATACTGTCCTCTTTTAAACAGTCTGAAACATACATATGTAAGGAAATCATCGCATGCATAATTATTTTCACGGATTGTTTTACTGCTAAGTGCCAGCATCTCACTGTCTTCGTATTTTTCCACGCCATTTTTCTGTACGATTTCTAAAGTCAGTTCAGGGACAGCTTCTTCTTCCTGATTTATTTTCAAACTATTCAAATAGCGCTTACAAACATCCATGTAACGAAGTTCATAGAACATACGCTTGCTATCATATGGAATAGAATCTGTATAATGTCTTCCATCTTTGTTTTCCCACACAAGGCGGTCTGATTTTGCATACAGACAGATTAATGTGCCCTGCTCTGAATATGGTACTCTCTGTGTAATCTTCCCATCTTCTGCAATGACATAAATAAATTTTATGTTATGTACCTTCGTTTTCACCTCATAAGAATAGCAAATATCATATAATGCCTTCACACGTTCCGGATTCAGTTCTTTTTCTGAAATAAATCTTTTATATATTGTTCTTAAATGTGCATTAATATGTCTGCGTTCCAATTGTCTCCATGCAAATGATTCCATCTCTTCACGATAATGTGCATAAATTTCACTGCCCTCATCTTCATAGTTAATAACATTGGCATACAAAAATGCACATTTATTGTAATCAAGCATATTGCCATGCAAAAAATACAAATATACAGATCGTGGTAATGGCTTCTGAAACATATCTACATCCACTGATTCCATATAAAATTCGTAAAGCTGTGCGATTTTCAATTCCTCTTCAACAGCCTTTTCATACCACTCAAAATACTCTTTTCCTACACAGTTTCCTTTTATCAAAAGGGTACAGATAGAAGTCAGTATCATACTTTCCGGATATGCTTTATAGCACAGCACCAATGTCTGGAACAAATGTTTATCATATGCTTTCGACTGACTTGCCAGATTGGCTGTATAAAGTGCAAGCTCCTTTGTCATCAATCCGTATTTTGCCGCAAATAAAAGCACTCGGATTTCAAACATGCCTAATTTTTTCAAGCTTGTACTCTTTTCACGATAACAACGAAATACCTCCAGATAAAATATAAGGCTGTTTGTCTTTTCTGTATTAAATAATTTTTCTAAAATACGAAGCTTCTCACTGAGGATTTTATATTCAGAATCTACATTGATCAGCATACATAAAATGCGCCAGCTGTCTGGATGCTTCATATATGATTTTGCAAGCTCTTCCGCTACTCTTCTCTGTCCGATCGTGTCATTGCTTAAAAATGTAGTCAAATATAAATAATACGAGCTAAGTTCCACATTCTTACCAATTGCAAATCGGTTATAATTGTATGATTCAAGCAGCGTTCTTGCCTGCTCCTTCTTTCCACCGATAATACAAATATGTGCCTGTAAAAGCAGATACCATTCATTATTCTCATCCATCTTACGCAGACGCTCTGCCTTATGGATAGAATCCTCCGTCCATTCTTCCAGTTCTTTCTTGCCTGATTCATATACAAGATAATCTTTCAGAATACTCAAATACTCTCTTGTCTCATCTCTCTTCTCTTCATCTCTGCATATATCTTTTTCAACAATGATTTCATATGACAATGTTTCATATGGCGTTTCAAGAATAATCTTGCCAAAGTTACTGCCTTTATGTAAACGTTCTGCACTAATAAAATACTCTACTCTATAGGAATTTCCTAAAAATTCTTCTGTCGATATCTTTGTATGTTCTACATATAAAAAGTCACCCTCTGTATGGACATCAATATCCAAATGTCCCCAAGTGTTCTTTTTCAATGTAAACTTTTCTTTTCTTGCCTCTTTCATAGAGGTAAAAGCTCGACTCTCTTCTTCCAGTGTCAGATAAATTTTTTCTTTTTGTTTACAGCCAACTAAAAATTCTTCCAATGCCTGTTGATCCAGTTCCCACTTACGCATATTGTCATAAAGTGCCTGGATTCTTTTATCTTCGTATTTTAAAATTTCATAAAAATCTCTGGAACGGAATAATTTTTCCGCTTCTGCCGGATCACGATAAGTTAATTTTTTAAAATCTTCTAAGCTCTGAACTTTTCCATAAGAAGTCATCACAAACGGCTTCTCAATTACTGCTGTAAAAGCAATATCATATTCTCCGCCATTACATACGATAGTGAACTTTCCATGTTCGACATGCCCCGGCACCAATCCGGTCCCATCATATGTATAGGATATATTTACAGGATTCCCATCAAATCCCTGTTCCTCACAATGTACACGAAAAGAAGACGGGTATACCAATCCTCGGATTGTCCCCTCTCCCTGGTTCTGTAATGAAAAACTGCCTTTATATATTTCGCCTTCTCCGACACGCATAATAATCCTTGTTTCTGGGAAAATAATGTCAGGCTGCGGGACATGAAAATCCCCTTTTGAAAGTCTTTTTATTTTATTTTTCAACTTCGTCACCTACTTATATTCTTTTACGCACACGACGCTACTATGAATTATAACATCATCCCTTTCATTCTTGCAATGGTGTATAAAAATATTTTCGAATTAAATTGTATACACGCATACGCTTTATTTTTCATCATTTTTTCACTTTGTTTTTAGTGAATCCTTTGCAAATAAGTGTTATAATGGAAAAATACAAAGGAGGAATGCATTATGAAATTAGTGATTACAATGAGTCGACGTTTCGGAACCGGTGCAAGCGTCATTGCAAATGAACTGTCAAAGCGCCTGGATATTCCGGTATATGACAAAGCATATATTGAGCAGAAATTAGGAGAACATGAATATGAAACAGAGGCTGATGCAATTCGTAAGCTTGCTGAGAAACCTTGTATTATACTTGGTCGATGTGCCTCCGATATCTTAAAAGACCGCATGAATGTTTTAAACATTTATGTTTGCGCTGCAAAAGAGGATCGTATCCATCGAATCATGAAACTAGAGAATCTTTCTTATGATGCTGCCAAAGAAAGGGTCGAAAAGACAGACGAACAGCGTGCCGCCTATTATTATGAACATACCGGTAAAACATGGGGCGATGTCAATGACTACCACATGATTCTTGACACAAGTGAATTAGGTGTTGATCACTGTGCCGATATCCTTATGCAATATTTTGAAAGACTGGAATACATTTAATATCTTAAATCAAGCAAGTTACATTTTGCACAAGCATTTATCTTCTTTGCCTGATTTAAACATAAAAAGAGGATGAAAGTATTTTTTGCTTTCATCCTCTTTTTATGTTTCATTTACTCTGCACTCTCTTCTGTATTACCTGATGTATCTTTTACTGTCACACCCTGTTTCTGGAAATCCACTTTCTTCCATACACGTTTATTCAGATTAATATCTGTTTTCTTTCTCCATTTTTTCAAAAGATCATCATATTGATCCTTCTTTCTCTCTTCTACAATTGACTGCTTCTTTGCGTCTGTTGCAGTACGATCCAGAAAGCTTGTCACTTTTGCAACATATATACCAGAATCCGTCTCAATCGCATCTGTTACGTCGCCTTCTACTGTAAGAGCATCTGCTGCCTTCACTAAATCTGCATTCGGAGAAGTAGATTCTGAATCAAATGTAGCAGTCTGTACTTCCATGCCAGCTTCATTCGCTACGGCATCAATATCCTTTGTATCACTATTCTTCAATTTTTCCGCAAAATCTGTTGCCTTTTTCTTCACTTCTGTCTTTTCTGTCTCACTCATTGTTGATGTCGAATCGTTCTCATCCTTTGTATAACTATAAAATACATATTTCATAGCTTTCTGAGCTGCCTCATCATCTGACACCTCTGTATCCACATCCGCTGTCATCGCATCTTCCATCTTACTCTGAATTGTTAAAAGCTCCAGAACTTTCTTGACATACTTATTATACCCTGAGACTGCCTCTTTGTCTTCAAGTGCATTATTCTCATCAAATTCCTCTGCCGCCTTATCGATTGCTTTCTTTTCATCCTCGCTAAGTACCACCTCATACTCTGAAGCATGCTGCTCCAAAATATATATATTCTCCAATGACTTAATCATATCACTTTTAACTGACTGCTCATATGTCTTACCATCTGTTTCCTTTGCCCACAGTTCTTCACCTGTCGTTCCCATCATACCTGCGTAATAAGTTTCATACTGTGCCTGCTGCATTCTCGCATAGAAATTTGCCACACCTAATTTTATTTCGCTTTCTCCTACTGTTGCAACAACGTCATCATTATTCATAGAGCCGCATCCTGTCAGACCAGTAACAGCTAACATACCTGCCAGTCCCAGAGCAGTCACTCTTTTTTTCCACTGATTCATATTTTTTGTCCGTTCTCCCTTCATTTTCTCCGCATCCTAAAAAGAAGCTTTCTTCTCTTCCGCCACGCTCAAACTGAGCCGGTCAACTTCAATCATTATAATCTGTTTTTATATTTCTAACAAGGTTTTTATATCATTTAACAGCTTTTTCACAAGTTCAAGAACATCTTCGCTTTTTTCCTTTTTATTCTTTCCCTTTTTCTGATAGAGAAAATATGGCGTTGTCTCTGCCTTTAACACCAAATTTCCATGATACATTTTCAACAAGCCCGGTATCTTCTTTGGATCCACCTTTGCTTTTTCATACATTACAATCTTAATTGTATCAGTTTTCTGTTCTACTGCTGTCACATAAACAGAATGTGCGAGTGCTTTAAGCAGCGCAATATGCAATAGCTGCTGCACCTTTCTCGGAACATCTCCAAAACGGTCAATCAGCTCTTCAAGCATATCATCCATTTCTTCTTCATTTTCAATACTTGCGATTCGTTTGTAAATATCCAGCTTCTGAAATTCATTTGAAATATAACTATCCGGAATATAGGCATCCACATTCAGATCTATCGTTGTATTGAAAATATCTTCGTCCATCTCACCTTTTTCCTGCTTAACCGCTTCATTAAGCATCTTGCAATATAAATCATAGCCAACCGCTTCCATATGTCCATGCTGCTCTGCACCAAGCAGGTTTCCTGCACCACGGATTTCAAGATCACGCATTGCAATCTTAAATCCTGAACCAAGTTCTGTAAATTCCCGGATTGCTGCCAATCGCTTTTCTGCCACTTCTTTTAACAATTTATCTCTTCTATATAACAAAAATGCATATGCCATTCGATTGGATCTTCCAACTCTTCCTCTCAGCTGATACAACTGAGATAGTCCAAGCCGGTCAGCATCATGGATGATCATGGTATTCGCATTTGAAATATCCAGACCGGTCTCTATGATCGTTGTTGAAATCAACACATCAATCTCACCATTGATAAAGTCATACATAATATCTTCTAATTGACGTTCATTCATTTGCCCATGTGCAAACATTACATTCGCATCCGGAACCAATTTTTGTACCTTATCTGCCACATCCGCAATATCACTGACACGATTATATACATAATATACTTGTCCATTTCTGGCAAGCTCGCGTTCGATGGCTTCTCTTACCATCTCATCATTATATTCCATTACATAAGTCTGAATCGGCATACGATCCATCGGAGCCTCTTCTAGCACGCTCATATCACGTATTCCGATCAAACTCATATGAAGTGTCCTCGGGATCGGTGTTGCTGTCAGCGTCAATACATCAATATTTTCACGCAATTTTTTTATTTTTTCTTTATGTGTCACTCCAAAACGCTGTTCTTCGTCAATGATCAAAAGCCCCAAATCTTTATATTGTACATCCTTTGACAACACACGATGTGTTCCAATTACAATATCTACCAGCCCTTTTTTCAGATCCTCTATTGTTTTTTTCTGTTCTGTACTGGTTCTAAACCTGCACAATAGATCAACACGTACCGGAAATTCTTTCATACGCTGTACAAAATTATTATAATGTTGCTGTGCCAGTATTGTTGTAGGCACAAGATATACCACCTGTTTTCCTTCCTGGACTGCTTTGAATGCCGCGCGTATAGCAATCTCTGTTTTGCCAAATCCGACATCCCCACAGATCAACCTGTCCATGATTTTATGGCTCTCCATATCATGTTTCGTATCTTCTATCGCCTGCAGCTGGTCTTCAGTTTCTTCAAATGGAAACATTTCTTCAAATTCTTTCTGCCATACCGTATCTGGTTCGTAGACATATCCATCTGCCTGCTGACGTGCTGCATACAATTCCACCAGATCTTTTGCTACCAGCTTCACTGCACTTCGAACCTGGCTTTTGGTTTTCTGCCACTGCGCTGTTCCGAGTTTATTTAATTTAGGTTTTTTTGCATCTGCACCTGCGTACTTCTGAATCATATCCAGCTGCGTTGCAAGAATATACAGTGCACTGTCTCCCGCATAGCGAATCTTCATATAGTCCTTCGTTACTTTATCAACTTGTATCTTCTCGATTCCCTCATATACACCAAGGCCATGATTTTCATGAACAACATAATCACCCACTTTTAATTCTGTAAAATCCCGAATTTTCTGTCCTTCATAACTATGTCTTTTCTTGCGCTTTTTCTTTTTTCTGCCAAAAATATCACTTTCTGCAATAACCACAAACTTTAACATCGGATATTCATATCCTTCCGTTACATGTCCGTAAGTCACAAGTATCTCGCCCGGCTGTACCTCTTTTTCCAATGTTTCACTGTAATAACTGCTCAGCTCATAATCCCGAAGATCTTCTGCCAGTCTTCGTGCTCTCGTTCTTGAGCCTGATAACAAAATCACTCTGTAGCCATTTCGTTTTAATCGTTTTAGATCAAGTGTCAGCATTTCAAAACTGTTATTATATGGATTGACCCCTTTTGTCTGGAGCGAATATGTCCGTCTCACATGAAATGTGCCACACTTTGATTCTAACGTAGTAAATGCAACCGATGAATACTGATTCATCTTCTCAATTATCTCTTCTACCGCAAATACCAAAAGTTCGTCCGCAGACTCCTCCATACCTGCTTCTTGTCGGTTTTCTCTGCTTTTTTGATATTCTGATTCTATCTCTTTTGCCTGTTCCAGAAGCCGGATTGGCTCATCTAATAACAACAGACTTTCTTTTCTGTTAAAATACTCCAAAAAAGAAACGCTTTTTGTCTCATCCGTTATCAATTCTCCTGTCGGATAAATCGTTACCTTTTCTAAATTTTCAATTGAGCGCTGACTTTCTGCATCAAATGTCCGAATAGAGTCAATCTCATCTCCCCACAGTTCAATTCTTACCGGCAATTCATCTGTCAATGGAAATACATCCAAAATTCCGCCACGGACAGCAAACTGCCCCGGACTTTCAATCTGCGTTTCCCTCTCATATCCCATTTTCACAAGTTGTTCCTGCACCTTACCAAACTCAAGAACATCCCCGGATAACAATGTAAGTTTTTGTGTTTCTATCTCTTTTGGCCCGATCACCCCATCAAGAAATGCATCCATCGTTGTGATTACAGTAATTGATGCACTCTTGTCACATTCCAGTATTGCCCTGATAACTTCCATTCGCTGGCTCTGCAAATATTTTCCTTTGATGTCTGCATGATAAAACAACAAATCACGGGCCGGATAATAATATGTGTTTTCATCAAGAAATTTATATTCTTCATACGCCTGTTTAGCTTTTTCCTCATTTGAAAATACAACAAGATTATATTTCACGCCTTTACTGAGCGCATACATCAAATGTGTTTTCTGAGAATTTACACATCCCGTAATCTGTATAGTACCGGATTCTCTATTTCTATTTTTTATAATTTCTTCATAATCCGCCAGTTCCTTTAGCGGTGACAACAATGCATTCACGTTTACTCTTCCTTCTTTTTCCGATTATATTCATTCATTGCAGCAGAAATATCGCCTTCCAGAATCATCTCAACTGCATGTACTGCATGAGCATAGCCTTCATCCATAAGCACCTGCTCTTCTTTTGAAAAATGTCCAAGCACATAATCTGCCAGATCATATTTTGATGGTTTTTCTCCAACTCCGACTTTTACTCTTGGAAATACCTGTCCACCAAGATGTGCTATAATATTCTTAATCCCGTTATGTCCTCCTGCACTTCCTTTGGCACGAATACGGATCTGTCCGTTATCCAGACTGATATCATCGTAAATCACGATGAATTCCTGTTCTTCATCTACCTTATAGTAATCCAACAAACTTCTCACACTCTCACCACTAAGATTCATAAAAGTCTGTGGTTTCGCAAGGATTACTTTCTGACCCCCTATGATTCCTTTTCCAATCAGTGCACGGTGTTTTTTTGTATCTACGGAAATATTATATTTATCAGCAATTCGGTCTATAACCTCAAATCCTGCATTATGTCTTGTTCCTTCATATTCTTTTGATGGATTACCTAATCCTACTATAATAAACATTCTATTAACTCACCTTTCGTTCTATTCTTTCACATCCCTATTCTATCCGAAAACCTCTGACTTGTCATCTGCATCTTTCAATATTACCTTTTTATGCTTCATAAGGCACTAACATATTTTCTTCTTTTCTTTCATACAATGATAAAAAATGCATTGGAGGTTTATTTTACATGGGGTCTAAAACTAAAATCGTAGTTCTTCACATGAAAGAAATCGTATATACACTTATCTTTGCAGCCTTAGGAATACTTTTAATCATTTTACTGGTCATCATGTTTCGCTTTGGACACTCGTCTACACCTACAGCCTCAGCCAGGCTCTATACTCCCGGAATTTATACATCTTCCCTCACTTTAAATAATACGAATCTGGAAGTAGAAGTAACTGTAGATGAATCACAGATTAAAGCAATCCGACTGTCAAATCTGGATGAAAGTACAGCCGCCATGTTTCCTCTGCTGCAACCGGCTATTGAAAATATAGCAGATCAGGTTTGTAAAACCCAGTCAACCGACAATATTACTCTTTCATCTGAAACACCATATACCTCACAAATCCTCCTGGATGCAATTAATGAAGCCATTGAAAAAGCCGCAGTCCATTAGGCTGCAGCTTTTTTGCGGTTCTTTCTATTCATTTTTTTCATATAAAATATTTCTAAACTTAGTCTGAATGGTTCTACTATACTAACCTTCTACAATCAAATACTGACCGTTTGGTAATGGAAATACTTCCGAAGCCTCTTCTAATTCATCCATGCTCATAGTTTCTACATCTGCTCCGTTCTCTTCGAAGTACTCTTTTACCTCATCGAGCGAATCCACGACTACTGCCATACAATCTTCTAAAAAAGCTTCTGCCTCTTCCATTGATTCCGCAACTGGCTCATCAAATAACTGAGACTGATTTTCTAAGAAAGTTAATAAGCACTCTTCACTGTATTCGTTCATATTTCAAACCTCCCTAATCCTCTATCATGTTCATGATTTCTTCTGGCGAATCTACAATCAATTCCGCCCCGGCATCTTCTAAAACCTCTTTGCCACGAAATCCCCATGTCACTCCTACGGTATGCATCTGTGCATTCTTACCTGTAGCTACATCCACTTCTGAATCACCAATATATAGTGTCTCTTCTGGTGTTGCTCCTAATTTCTCTGCAATCTGAAGTACAGCCGTAGGATCTGGTTTTCTCGGAACTGTGTCTATCTGCCCTTGAATCCATTGAAATGTCTCTTTGCCAAAAATAGTCTCCACAACATGAACCGCCTGCTTATGTGGCTTATTTGACAAAACTGCAAGTTTCAACCCTCGATTCTTCATCGACTCCAGCATCTCTGTGATTCCTTCATAAGGTACTACATGATATGTGCAATTCGCATCAAATATACGTCCATATATCTGCATTGCTTCTTCAATTCTGTCAAGGTTCTCTGATCCTGAACTCCCCAGTGCTTTTTCCATCTGCACCCTTGCTCCATTCCCGACAAACAGTCGACACTGTTCTTCTGAAATCTGCGGAAGCTTCATCTCTTTTAATGTCTCGTTTGTCGAATACACAAGAGAGTCTAATGTGTTTGTCAATGTTCCATCCAAATCAAATATACATGCTTTATACATGGTTACTTCATACCCTTTCCTGTAGTCTACGATTATCATAGTATGAAGTCTCAAAAATTTCAATATCTAACTCTACTTTTTTTCTATCTTTTATTTTCCGGTTAAATATTGTCTCATTATAAGCAACGCATTTTTCTCCAATCTGCTTACTTGTGCCTGTGAAATTTGAATCTCCTTTGCCACTTCTACCTGTGTTTTTCCTTCAAAAAACCGCATCTGTATAATATGACGTTCTCTTTCTCCCAACCGATTCATCGCCGCTTCCAAAGACAATTCTTCTACCCAGTTTTCTTCCTTATTCTTTTTATCGCTCACCTGATCCATAACATATAACGTATCACCTCCATCGCTATAAATCGGCTCATACAAACTCATCGGACTTTGAATTGCATCCATTGCAAACACGATATCTTCTTTTGAAATACCAATCTCCTGTGCAATTTCTTCTACTGTCGGTTCTTTCATATTCATTTTCACATATGCCTCTTTTGCATATATTGCTCTGTATGCCGTATCCCTAAGTGACCGACTCACCCTGATTGAATTATTATCTCTCAAATAACGTCTGACTTCTCCTATGATCATCGGCACTGCATATGTCGAAAATTTCACCAGGCGATCCGGTTCAAAATTATCCACTGCCTTCATCAGTCCCACGCATCCAACCTGAAACAGATCATCAGCATTTTCATTACTTGACGAAAATCGCTTGATTACACTTAAAACCAGTCTGAGATTTCCCTTTATATATTCTTCTCTAGCGTCCTTATCTCCTTGTTTAATACGAACAAACAAAGCTTCCTTCTCCTGTTCCGACAGGAGAGGAAGCTTCGCTGTATTTACACCACATATTTCAACTTTATTCAGAGCCATAGTTTGAATCCTCCTACAAGATTTCAAAAATTTAAATCTAGTAAAATTTTTCTCACATTGTCTCCTTGTTATTCCGACTCTAATAAAATAAAAAAAGTTTTAGTCCTTGACAATTCTACAAATTATAACTATTATCTGCTGCTTTTTCAAATTCATCAACAATCTCTTTTTCCGGCGGTGCGGTCATAAGACTCACAATAATATTTAAAACCATCGCAACCAGAAAAGCCGGGAGCAGTTCGTAAATATCCCACGCCCCGCCCATCGGGCGTACAAGATATTTCCATACGAAAATCATAACACCGCCTGCAAACATGCTGACAATGGCTCCCTGTCGGTTGGAACGTTTCCAGAACAGTGCAAGCAATACTACCGGTCCAAACACTGCGCCAAAACCTGCCCATGCAAAAGAAACGATTGCAAAAACTGAGCTTTCCGGATTCAGTGCCATAAGTACTCCCATGACCGCAATCAAAAGTACGGTTACTCTTGCGATTATAAGAGAGGTCTTCTCACTAACTTCTTTTTTCAATATTCCCTTTAACAAATCTTCCGATACACTTGATGATGCCGCAAGAAGCTGTGAATCGGCTGTCGACATCGTACATGCCAGAATCCCTGACATGATCAGTCCCGCAAGTACAATTCCAAGCACACCACTCTTGCTCATCAATGTTGCAATGGTAATAATTACTTTTTCAGAATCTGCTCCTGTAAGCACATCAATATATCCCTGTCTGCTTAAAGTATATCCCATAATTCCGATAAATACTGCAACTGCCATAGAAATCACTACCCAAATTGTTGCAATTCTTCTGGAAAGTTTTATTTTATTCTCGTCACTGATTGCCATAAAACGCAAAAGTACATGCGGCATTCCAAAATATCCTAGTCCCCATGCAAGCGTAGATGCGATTTTAATCGAACCATAAGGAACCGCTGTACCCTCATTATATACACTTGTAAGAGACAAATATCCCTGCATGGAAGCAGTCTGTGATGCGATCACATCCATGCCGCCCAATGTCTTAATACCAAATAACACAACGCTGATCAATGCCACCGACATAACAATACTCTGAATCAAATCTGTTGTACTTGCTGCTGAGAATCCTCCTAATGCTGTATATGCCACAATTACAATTGCGCTGACCAACATTGCTCCAAAATAAGGAACTCCGAACAAGGTAGAAAAAAGTTTTCCGCATGCCGCAAAACCGGATGCTGTATACGGAATAAAAAAGATAACAATAAATATTGCTGATAATCCTGCAAGAATTCCACTTTTATCATGATAACGATTCTTAAAAAATTGTGGAATTGTAATCGCATTTCCTGCAACGACCGAATATCGTCTCAGCCGCTTTGCTACAATGAGCCAGTTCAAATAGGTTCCAATTGCAAGTCCGATTGCCGTCCACGCCGCATCTGCCGTTCCTGTCAGATAAGCAACTCCCGGCAGCCCCATCAAGAGCCAGCTACTCATATCCGATGCTTCTGCACTCATTGCTGTCACAATCGGACCTAACTGTCTGCCCCCGAGATAATAATCTCCGGTGGAACTGTTTTTCTTCATAAAATAAATTCCAATTGCGACCATCCCTACAAGATAGCATACAATAATCGCAGAAATTCCCCACACATTACTATTCATATTTATTCCTCACTTTTCCTTATTTCTTCTAAGCCCGCTTCTTTGACGTGGTAGCGTCCTAAAGTATTCTTTTCATAAAATCATACCATGAATGTATATACTTTTGCAAGATTAAATAAGAGTCCCTGCAATTTTCATCTATTCTGCATCAAAAAAAGGCCCTTACAGACCTTTTTTTGTATTTTTGTTTCTAAGTTTGTGCAAAAATTATTTGATTATTATATTACTCTAATCTATCCCATTTATCTGCCAGATTTTGAATCTGAGATTCGAATTTCGCTTTTTCTTTGTTTGCCAATCCTTCATTCTTATATACAATATCAAGCAATCGCTTCGCTGCTGCCAGCAATCTTTCAAAGGCTGCATCAGCCCTCTTCTGTGAAGCTTTCTTTGCTTTTATCGGAATTCTTACTCCTTCCTTCTCAATCTCACCTGTTGCAAGATCAACACAGCCCTGCGGGTATGGTGCAAATGCAGGGTAGCCAAATTTTTCTTCTACTGTCTGGGCAAATTCTTCAGTAACAGTATCTTCCCCATGTACCACAAATACATGCTGTAGCGGAGTTTGGAATCCTTCAATCCATTTTAACAACCCATTCATATCTGCATGCCCACTGACTCCATGCAGACTTTCAATATGTGCACGCACCTCGATTGGTTCTCCGAAAAGCTTTACATTTTTTTCGCCTTCGATCAATCTGCGTCCTAATGTTCCGACTGCCTGATATCCGACAAACAAAATGGTACACTCTTCACGCCATAGATTATGTTTCAAATGATGACGGATACGTCCTGCATCGCACATTCCAGAAGCTGAAATAATCACCTTTGGTTTTTCGATAAAATTTATCATCTTAGAATCGTCACTTGTTGTCATAATCTTTAGTCCCGGAAATACCAATGGATTAATCCCTGCATTCACAAGCTGCATGGCATCCTCATCGAAACATTCCATTTTATTCTTCGAAAATACTTTCGTTGCCTCAATTGCCAGAGGGCTATCCAGATACACTTCAAAATTCGCATATTCCGGAAGCATATTTTTTTCTTTGATCTCACGGATAAAATATAACAGCTCCTGCGTTCTTCCAACCGCAAAAGAAGGAATAACTACATTTCCACCCCGGTCAAAGGTTTCTTTTAAAATCTGAGTAAAATCTCCCACGTAATCTATCTTTTCCGTACTGTGCACCCGATTGCCATACGTGGATTCAACAACTACATAATCTGCTGTAGCAGTATATGTTGGGTCTTTGATAATCGGCTGGTCCAGATTACCCACATCGCCGGAAAATACAATCTTCTTGCTCACATCCCCTTCTGTAAGCCACACCTCAATACTTGCAGAGCCAAGCAGATGCCCTACATCTGTAAATCGAATCTCAACTCCGTCACAAATCCGAATACGCTGTCCATATTCACATGGAACTAATAAATCAATTGCATTGATCGCATCTTCCATTGTGTATATCGGCTCGTATACCGGTTTACCTGCACGTCTTCCCTTACGATTGCGCCATTCTGCTTCGAATTCCTGAATATGTGCACTATCACGAAGCATAATGTTACATAAGTCAGCTGTCGCATAAGTTGCATATATCTGTCCTTTAAATCCATTCTTCACAAGTTTTGGAAGCATACCTGAATGGTCAATATGTGCGTGTGTCAGCAACACATAATCCACTTCATTCTCCGGAATCGGTAAACCAGGGTTTTCATATAAATCGGGTCCCTGTTCCATACCACAGTCAACCAGTATATTCTTTCCTGCCACCTGCAAGAAATGACAACTACCAGTAACCTCATGTGCAGCACCTATAAACGTCAATTTCATACTATTCACCGACCTTTTTATTTTATTGTATCACCGGAAAACAAAGTGGTAAAGTTAAACATTTCCTGTTTTTATATATTTTTCGCTATATATTTTCTTACTTTTTATTATTGATATCGAACAATTTCTCTTCTTAGACGAAGCATGATTTTTTTCTCCAATCTTGAAATATAAGATTGTGAAATTCCAAGAAAATCTGCAACTTCCTTTTGTGTTTTTTCCTCCCCGGACGGATTGTCCAGCCCATATCTCATCCGGATGATCATCCGTTCTCTGTTTGATAATTTGCTAATTGCATGGATTAACAACTTTCTTTCTGCTTCATTTTCCAAATCTTTATAAATTGTATCTTCTTCTGTTCCTAATATATCGGACAACAGCAACTCGTTTCCATCCCAGTCTACATTCAATGGCTCATCAATTGACACTTCCAGTTTTGTTTTATTATTTCTCCTAAGATACATCAAAATTTCATTTTCAATACAGCGTGACGCATACGTCGCCAGCTTAATTTTCTTTGTTGGATTAAATGTGTTGATTGCTTTAATCAACCCGATTGTTCCAATGGAGATCAGATCTTCCACCCCAACCCCTGTATTATCAAATTTCTTTGCAATATAAACAACGAGACGCAGATTATGTTCAATCAGACTCTTTTTTGCTTTCTCCTGCTCATTTGTCTCAAGTGCTTCTATCATTTTTTGTTCTTCGTTTGCATCTAGTGGTGCCGGAAGTACATCCGTTCCACCTATGTAATGAATTTCTTTTCTCGGATGAAAAAATATATTTTGAAAATTAGATATTACATTTATCTTAAACTGTTGTGTATTTATTGTCTCTGCAACCATATTTAGCTCCTCCTATACTCTGCGCATTTACAATCATCTGATAGTCTGTTTCTTGCATAATGCCAATACCAATCTGCGGCATCTGTATTTCTATTACTGATTTTTGTCTGATTTCCATTTTATCCATTGTTATAACCGGCAATAAATGTGTTCCTTGAATGGTCTGACATGAAATAAAATGCAGTTTCTTTTGCATCCATTTTTCTTCATTCTCTTTAGAAAGTGAATACTCCATTAATTCTTCAACCATTTTTGCCCCATATATTTTTTCTGCCATTTTCTTTGAAATAATATGAACCGGTTTTTGTCCTACCGGATCTTGAAGCATATTTCCTGTGTCAATCATTGCACGAATATCCCATTTTTTTGTTTCATCATATAAGACAACCCGACAGCACCGCTTTTGAAGATTTCCCGCTCTTGTAAGCAAATTCCAGCTCATTTTTAAAATAAAGAATCCCACCAACGCACCACCATATACCACACTTACAATTCCAAGGTATGGTCGGAACAGTTGCATGATTCCTCCTAAGCATATTGCCGTAAAATACAATAGCAACAGGCCCTCGAACAACTGCAATACATTTGAAATTTTTACTCCTGCCCAGATCATAATGACCGGGATAATACAATAATTGCAAAAACACTTAACCGCTTCCGGCATTCTTATTGCAATAACCACACAGGAAAATACAGCGGAAATAATTCCTGCTGTAAATGTTCTTATCGTAAATGACTTTTTACCAAACACACTACGCACAAACAATAGTAAAATGGAATCCATCATAAAATTTTCTAAAAAAAATAAATCTATGTATAATTCATAGTACATATCCCCTCCTCATTTCCTACAAGCTCATTATAGAAACTACTCCTCTCAGATTTTGTCAAAATCTGGCATCCGCTATCAAAGAATCTTCGACAATTTTCTAACATTTAATAGGATTTTTATTGATTTTATCCCCATATTATGTATAATTAGAAAAGAATATGGTATCGTCTAATCTTAGATGGACGTACAGTATTACTACAAAGAAAGAGGTATATGTAAGATGGCAAAAATTGATTTAACTAAATACGGCATTACAGGAACTACTGAGGTTGTTTACAATCCTTCATATGAAATGTTATTTGAAGAAGAGACAAAACCTGAGTTAGAAGGCTTTGAAGTTGGTCAGGAAAGTGAACTTGGTGCAGTGAACGTTATGACTGGTGTATATACAGGTCGTTCACCTAAAGACAAATTCATCGTTATGGATGAGAACTCTAAAGATACTGTATGGTGGACATCTGACGAATATAAAAATGATAACCACCCAGCTACAGAAGAGTCTTGGAAAGCTGTAAAAGATATCGCAATCAAAGAGCTTTCTAATAAGAGACTTTTTGTTGTCGATGCATTCTGCGGAGCTAACAAAGATACTCGTATGGCTATCCGTTTCATCGTTGAAGTTGCATGGCAGGCACACTTTGTAACAAACATGTTCATCCAGCCTACAGAGGAAGAACTCGAGAACTTTGAGCCAGATTTCGTTGTTTACAACGCTTCTAAAGCAAAAGTAGAGAACTACAAAGAATTAGGACTGAACTCTGAGACAGCTGTTATGTTCAATATCACAAGCAAAGAACAGGTTATCGTTAACACATGGTATGGCGGAGAAATGAAGAAAGGTATGTTCTCTATGATGAACTACTTCCTTCCATTAAAAGGAATCGCTTCTATGCACTGTTCTGCAAACACAGATATGAACGGAGAAAACACAGCAATCTTCTTCGGTCTTTCAGGAACAGGTAAAACAACACTTTCTACAGATCCTAAACGTCTCCTGATTGGTGATGACGAGCATGGTTGGGATGATAATGGTGTATTCAACTTTGAGGGTGGATGCTACGCAAAAGTTATCAACCTTGACAAAGAATCTGAGCCAGATATCTACAATGCAATCGTTCGTGACGCTCTTCTTGAGAACGTTACATTGGATGAGAACGGAAAGATTGATTTTAATGATAAGAGCGTAACAGAAAACACACGTGTTTCTTACCCTATCAACCACATTAAAAATATTGTACGTCCAGTTTCTTCTGCACCAGCAGCTAAAAATGTTATCTTCTTATCAGCAGATGCATTTGGAGTACTTCCTCCAGTATCTATCCTTACAGAAGATCAGACACAGTACTACTTCTTGTCTGGATTTACAGCAAAACTTGCTGGAACAGAGCGTGGAATCACAGAGCCAACACCTACATTCTCAGCTTGCTTCGGACAGGCATTCCTTGAACTGCACCCAACAAAATATGCAGAAGAGCTTGTTAAGAAGATGGAGAAGAGTGGAGCTAAAGCTTACCTCGTAAATACAGGATGGAATGGAACAGGAAAACGTATCTCTATCAAAGATACACGTGGTATCATCGATGCTATCCTGAACGGAGCAATCAACAACGCTCCTACAAAGACAATCCCATACTTCAACTTTGAAGTTCCTACAGAACTTGAGGGTGTTGACACAGGTATCCTTGATCCTCGTGACACATACGCTGATGCTTCTGAATGGGAAGAAAAAGCAAAAGATCTTGCACAGAGATTTGTCAAAAACTTCGCTAAATACGAAGGAAATGAAGCTGGTAAAGCACTTGTTTCTGCAGGTCCACAGCTGTAAGATTTTAGTTGATAATTTAAAAGAGTGTGTGAAAACCAGTTTTTCACACACTCTTTTTATATATTAGGAAAGTGCTTTCCTAATATATAAAAATCGCTCCGCTAAGGATGCGCACTGCGGCGTACAATGTAGGTGTCGCAAGCGACCGCCGAAGGCACAAGAATGTGCAAAGCACATTCTTTTATGCATGGCAACTAAAAAAGAAGAGCACCTATATTCGATACTCTTCTTTCGTATTACTTATTCTCTATCTATTTATTTCTTAAAGAAATCCGGAATCTTAATAGACTGCTCTTTTACCCCGCTTGTAACAGGTCTTGACTGCTGCATAGATGGTGTTGTACCACCCATTGGTCTTGCTGTTGTTCTTCCATCATATGAAGGTACTGTTCTGTTTGCCCCATCTCCTGAAGGAAGGATAGATCCTACTTTCTGCTGTCCTTCTAATCTTGCTTTCAATTTTGATGAGCTTCCACCTACATTATGTAAACCAGTTGCAATAACTGTGATTGTAGCTTCATCGGATCTTGAATCATCATAAGTAGCACCAAAGATAATGTTTGCATTCTCTCCGGCAAGCTCCTGAACATACTCTGCTGCATCAGATGCATCCATAAGTGTAATATCACCAGATACATTGATAATAACGTGAGATGCACCCTGAATTGTTGTCTCAAGCAATGGACTTGCAACAGCCTGTTTTACTGCCTCAAGAGCCTTGTCATCTCCACGTCCCTCACCGATACCGATGTGAGCAATACCTTTGTCTTTCATAACTGTCTGTACATCGGCAAAGTCAAGGTTGATAAGTGATGGTACGTTAATCAAATCTGTGATTCCCTGAATACCCTGCTGTAATACTTCATCTGCCTTCTTCAGTGCTTCCGGCATTGTAGTTCTTCTATCTACTACTTCCAACAGTTTATCATTTGGAATTACGATCAATGTGTCAACATTCTCTTTTAATTTGTCAATTCCTGCCAATGCATTCTGCATACGTGTTCTTGACTCGAAACGGAAAGGCTTTGTAACAACACCAACTGTCAATGCACCCTGTTCTTTTGCAATACGTGCAACTACAGGTGTTGCTCCTGTTCCGGTACCGCCACCCATTCCACAAGTAACGAATACCATGTCAGCACCTTTCAATGCTGCTGAAATCTCTTCTGCACTTTCTTCTGCTGCTTTCTCTCCAACTTCCGGCTGAGCTCCTGCTCCAAGACCTTTTGTCAGTTTCTCACCAATCTGCATCAATGTTGGTGCTTTACATAACTGAAGTGCCTGTTTATCTGTATTAATTGCAATAAATTCTACACCTGCGATCTGTTCATCGATCATTCGGTTAACGGCATTGTTACCGCCTCCACCAACGCCAATAACAATTATCTTTGCAGCTGCCTCTGATTCATTAGTTTTAATTTCTAACAAGAGTAGTTCCTCCTTTGTCGTCTTATTAATCTTTATTATTATACATCCCATTTGAAATTGAACGCTATAATCCAATAATTATATAATATATTTTTTTCAGTAAATAATCAATAGATTTTTTTGTATTTTATGTTTTTTTTGCTCAACATCGCAAATTTCATTTTTTATTGTGTGTCCGGCACAAACCGGATTGATGTATCTGATGTCTGATAACTCTCCAAATGCAATTCTCCCGACTGATTTTCATACTGCTCAGACAATTTTTGCAATATCGGCGAAATCTGTGGAATCTTATCCTCATAGGAAGCACTTCCCAGAGAAACTCTTACGTTGCCAAAAACAACTGTGAGTTCACTTCCTGAACATATGATTTTATCTGCTGTCAGTTCATTCTCTTGTAACAGTGCTATAAGTTCTGAAAGTTGCTTAAACACATCTTTATCATCCACCGGTATTTTCTTTCCAAGTTTCACCTTGCTTTCTTCAATCTGTATTCCCTCGATCATTGCAGTTCCTTCGATCAGTTCCTCGCTTTTTAATGAAGCGATTCCATCCTTATCAAAATACAGATAACCACTTCCAAGATCAATCCTTCCTGTCATCGTCTTTTCTGTCACCGCCACATTAATCTTCCTCGGTGAAATAAGGCTTACTTTTACCTTCTCAACAGATGGTAATTGTGTGCAGTTTTCCCTGTTAAAATACCACAAATCATACAATGTATTTCCTGAATACGGATTTTGCTTTACCCACTCTTCTACTTCCTGCTGGGTTGTGTAAACATTTCCCGTCACCCGGATCTGCTTTAATTGGAAGATCAAGGTCTCCAGATAAACAAGGCCTGCACAAATAATGATAATTATAAATAAATACAAAAATACTTTTCCACTTACATTTCTTCTGTTCTTTTTATGCTTCTTTGATTGTTTTTTATTGTTTTTATTATTTTGTGAACGTATCTCACGATCATGCAGATCCTCTGAACCAGCAAGGTATATAATATCGTCACGCGAATAATGCTTCGCTGTAGTCCGGCTTCTTCCTCTGTCTGTCTTTCTGTTTCGCTGCTGTGTCATCGACAGCCGCCTCCTTCGTTTTCATTTGATACTGCCAGTCACAGTAATCATGTCTATTGCTATCTTACCAGATTTGATACACTCAACACAAGACCCATTTCCAGTAATAGAAATAAAACTGATGTACCTCCATAACTGATAAAGGGAAGCGTGATTCCCGTATTTGGAATACTGTTGGTCACAACCGCAATATTTAAGATTACCTGTATCATCATATGTGCCATCGCTCCGGTAACGATTAATGCTCCAAGCAAATCTTTTGCATTTATCGCAATAATAAAAAAGCGCCAGATTAAAATGAGAAATAAAATAATAATCATGCCAGCGCCAAATAACCCCAGCTCTTCACATATAATCGAAAATATCATGTCATTTTGCGCTTCCGGCAAGAATCCAAGCTTTTGAACGCTTTGACCAATTCCTCTTCCAAACAACCCGCCTGAACCAATCGCATAAAGTCCTTGTAATGTCTGATATCCTTTTTCGTATTGCTCCGGATTTCTCCATATTGCCAGCCTTTCCAGACGATAACTTTCCAATGCCAGAAATATTGCCATAAATCCGATTCCAAGAATCCCCATCCAAATAAACTGTATATACTTTGGACTTGCAACAAAAATAAGTACCACGGCAATACCTAATATAATAATCGCTGTACTTAAATTACTTGCTCCTACCAATGCTGTAACCGGAAGCACCGGAAGCATCAGACGCAGCATTGAATGCCAATTATCTACACACTTCTTTTGTCCTGATATCAGACATGCCAGAAACAAAATAATCGCTACTTTTGAAAATTCCGATGGTTGAAAAGAAAGCGGGCCCAAAGAAAGCCATCTTTTGGACCCGTTATATTCTTCTCCCACAAGCATCACTAATACTGACAATATAATTGATACCAGATATCCCAGATTTGCAAATGGAATCCACTTATGATAATCAATCTTTGCTATAATTAACATTCCAATCACACCTAAGACTGTAGCAGCACCTTGTTTTTTCACATAATAATATGCATCTTGAAATTTATTCTGTCCGTTATAAGCACTCGTACTGTATAACAATACAAGCCCTGCTCCAATCAACATGACCAAAACGATCAACAGCACATAATCTAGATTCGCTCTCTTCTCCAGGCGTTTCAAGGAACTTCACTCCTTATAATTCATTTACCAGCTCTTTGAATTTATCGCCTCGTTCTTCATAACATTTAAACATTCCCCAGCTTGCACATGCCGGTGATAAGAGAACCGCATCTCCCGGCTCTGCATATTTCACGCATGTTGCCACCGCTTCTTCAAATGTATCTACAAGAATTGTATCTGTAAAGCCTAATTTCTTTGCTGTTGCATCAATCTTTTCTCTTGTTACACCAAGTAATACAAGCTTTTTCACTTTTCCGTCAAAAGCATTGATCCACTCATCGTACGACGAGTCTTTGTCATATCCGCCCCCGATCAGAAGCGTTGGACGATTCATTGCCTGAATTCCTTTGATTGCTGCATCCGGGTTTGTTCCTTTGGAATCATTATAATAAGCTACACCATTTTTCTCTGCTACAAACTCAATTCGATGAGCTACACCTTTGAAAGACTTAATCACCTCTCGAACCAGGTCCACAGGCACACCATATGCGATTGCCATCGCAGCTGCTGCCATAATATTTTCATAATTATGTGTTCCCAGAAGCTGAAGTTCCTTCACATTACAGATTGTTACTGCAACATCTGTATCATAACTATATACAATATCACCCTCATCAAGATAAATACCTCTATCTAATATACGCTGACTACTGAAATATAGAACCTTCGCTTTAATCTCTTCCCCGAATTTTCTTGTCACTTCATCCTCATAATTCAATACACACACATCATCTGCTGTCTGGTTTCTGCAAATGTTCTTCTTTGCTTCAATATAAGCTTCCATTGTATGATGACGATTTAAATGATCCGGAGTAATATTCAGTATTGCGCTGACCTTCGGACGAAATGTATGTATTGTTTCCAGCTGAAAACTACTCATCTCTGCTACTGCCACAGAATCCTCTGTCATATCCAGCGCTACTTCTGTATATGGATTTCCAATATTTCCTACTACATATACATGTTCCTGATATTTCTTCATAATCTCCCCAAGTAATGTAGTTGTAGTTGTCTTTCCATTTGTTCCTGTGATTGCAAGAACCTCACCTTTTCCATATACGTAAGCAAGTTCAATCTCGCCCCATATTGGAATACCCATTTTTCTCATCTGGTTCACAACTTCAAGATCTGTCGGCACTCCCGGACTCATCACAGTAAGCACAAGACTTTCCATCACCTCTTTGGAGAGTTCCCCTAATATAACCTTTACATCGCCAGACAAAGTTACTCCGTGCTCTTCATCATGTAAAATATTTTCTTTGATTGTTTCTGCATCAAGCTTCTCATTTCCATCATATAAAATTACATCAGCTCCTTCTCTCAAAAGCAGACGACTTGCTGCTATCCCACTGATTCCAGAACCAAATACCAATACATTTTTATCTCTTATGTCCATCTTTATACCCCCATAAGTGCAATCAAACATAATATTGCTGTAATAATAGAAAATACAGCAACAACTCTTGTCTCTGACCATCCACACAATTCAAAATGATGATGTATCGGAGCCATTTTAAAAATTCGTTTTCCACCTGTCTTTTTAAAATATGTGACCTGAATAATGACAGAAGCCACTTCCACCAGATAGATTAAACCAACAATAATAATAAACAACGGCATCTGCATCATATATGCAGCACCTGCCACAAATCCTCCCAATGCAAGCGAACCTGTATCTCCCATAAATACGCTTGCCGGATATACGTTAAACAATAAAAATCCAAGTAAAGCACCTACTACCGCACAAGTAATCGGTTCAATTCCACTCTTTGTTCCAACTGCAACAACTGTAAAAAATGTTGCAACTAATACAGTTACACTAGATGCTAATCCATCCAGCCCATCTGTAAAGTTTGTTCCGTTTACAGTTCCGATTACCGCAATAAATAAAAGCGGAACTGCAAGCCATCCAATATCCAGATATTTTCCACCTGAAAATGGAATCAGCATTGTAAGTGGAATCTTCGCAATCCTTACTACATAATAAGCAAATATCGCTGTCACTACAATCTGCAATGCCATCTTCTGCTTCGGAAATAATCCATCTGAGCGTTTCATAACCACTTTTAAATAATCATCAAGAAAACCAATCAGACCAAAGCCAACTGTCAAAAACAATACCGGAATAATCTTCGGATAATCTTTTACATAGAACAGTGAAGTGATCACTACACTTCCTAATATCATAACGCCACCCATCGTCGGCGTTCCTGCTTTTTTCAAATGCGACTGAACTCCGTCAACACGTTCTGTCTGCCCCATCTTTAATCTTCGCAAAAATGGGATTACAAATGGTCCCATGATCACACTTAATGCGAATGATATTAACACTGGAATTACTACATGATTTGCCATACTCACACCTCTTCATCTCTTTGGTTCAGCGAGAAGTTTCTCTTTTGTAACTCTCGCTATATCTTATACAGTATAACTCATAGTCTGTGGATTTTCAACCTCACCAGAATATGGACGACATTTTATTTTTCCTGTTTTTCCAAATACGGAAGAACATTATCATAAATATCTCTTAGTACCGGAGCTGCAATTGTACCTCCATAATAGATTCCCTTTGGATTATATATGATCACCATTCCAATCACTTTCGGATCATTTGCCGGGGCAAATCCGGCAAATGAAGAGATATATTTATTTGCACTTCGCGGAAGCGTCTGTGAAGTCGCAGTCTTTCCTCCTATGCGATATCCTTCCAAATATGCATTATGTCCGGACCCCTCTGAAACAACACTTTCCAGCAGCATTTTCATAGTTTCTGAAGTTTCTTTTGATACGATTTCCTTTTGCTTTTGATATGTCAGTGTTTTTATTTCCTTTCCATCTGAATTATAAACTTTCTTTCCAAAATGAGGCGTAATACGGGTTCCACCATTTATAATTGAACTTATTGTTGTAAGTAGTTGTATCGGTGTGATTTGAAATGATTGTCCGAATGTCATCGTCGCCAGTTCTACTAATCCAATATCTTCTTTTTTATGCATGATTGTTCCTGCTTCTCCCGGCAAATCTACATTTGTTAACTTTAACAGCCCAAACTTTTGAAAATAATCATAAAATTTATCAGCACCTAATCGCAAACCTATTTCCATAAATACCGGATTACATGAATTTTGAATTCCTTGTGTAAATGTTTCCAGACCATGTCCTCCCACTTTGTGGCATCTGATTTTTCTATCCTCTACTATTTTGTACCCCGGACACGAAAAGGTATCATTTACTGTTACAACACCTTCTTCCAGACATGCTGCTGAAGTAATTGCCTTAAAAGTTGAGCCAGGCTCATAGGTATCATTAATACACCGATTTCTCCACATCTGATTTAATAAATCTTGCTTTTTTTCATCTGTAAGCTCACTTGTATCAATCTTTGAAGACAATGTGAACGGGTCATTCAAATTAAATTCCGGAACATTTGCCATCGCATAAATCTCTCCATTTTGAGGATCCATCAAAATAATTGCCACCGCATCAGCTTCTTTTTCTTCCATTACTCTCTTTGCCGCCTGCTCACAGTAGGATTGTATATTATAATCCATCGTAATCTCTAATGTATTTCCCGGTTTCGGCTCCATACGGTCTTCTGCCACTCCTTCCAGTTCTATTCCCCTTGCATCTGTCATTGTAAGAATTGTCCCATTAACTCCTTTTAGATATTCTTCATATTTCACTTCAAGTCCGATAATCCCCTGATTATCACCGCCTGTAAATCCCAGTACTTGCGATGCCAGTTCTCCATATGGATAATAACGTTTAAAATCCTCATCTACTTTCACTCCGTCTAAATCCAGATTGCGTATTCTGTCTCCAACCTCTTTTTCTACATTTGTTTTTATTTTTTCCATAGAAGAAATTTTCTCTACTCTCTTCCGTACATATGCTTCTTCCAGCCCCAACTCTTTTGAAAGCATTTGTATTGTCTGTTCCTTATTTTTTATCTGATTATGTATCACCGATATTGTACAAACTGTTTTATTTGTTGCAAGAACCACCCCGTTCCGGTCTAAAATCTCTCCTCTGGCCGCTTTGATTTTACGTTCTCTTTCATGTAATTCTTTTGCTCTTTTCTGATAATATTCTGCATCAAATATCATCAAAAAAATCATTCGTCCAAGCAATGCTATGATCATAATAACAGCAGCGAAAAAAACAATCATTATTTTTTTCTTATTATAAGTACGATTTTTCATAAAAAAACCTTACAAAAGACAGTTTATATAAAATATTATGTCTTCTGTAAGGTTATGCTTCTTCGTTCACATCTCATGAACGAATCTATTTTATTCTGTATAATAGTCCGAAGTCCAGTCTGTGAAATCCGGTGTATATGTATCATCTACATATGCCCCATCCCAATTGCTATAGGTGTCTGTATATGATTCATCATAATCTGTATAATCATAATCCCATGTTTCCTCATTGCTATTTGATGTATCCGATGAATCCTCTGTTTCCTGTACTGCAGCAGGATCATATCCTTCCACTGTGGTAACGTTTAAATACGGAAATGCTTGTGACATGATTTTTTTTGCCAGCCCAAGCACAAGTGAACTGTCATCCTGTGCCGCAGTATTTGGCTCATCGATTACCACATACACTACTACTTCCGGATTATCGAGTGGGGCACATCCGATAAAGGATAATACATACTTTCCATTATTACGCGGAAGCTTCTCCGCAGTACCTGTCTTTGCCCCAATATTGTATCCTTCCACTGCTGCTGTTTTACCTGTACCATAATCCATAACAGCTTTCAAATACGTCTTTACCTGTTCTGACGTTTGCTCTGAAATAGTTTTTCGAAGCAAAACCGGATTCTTTGTTTCTATAACTTTTCCATTTTCATCCTGGATTTGTTTTACAATATGTGGCTCATAGTAATTACCGCCATTTACCAGAGATGAGAATGCTGTTATCACCTGCGTCATTGTAACATTAAAACTCTGTCCAAATGAACTGGTCGCAAGATCCGTATCCCCCATTGTATCTTTGGTAAATAATAATCCTGCTGTCGAAGCTTCTCCCGGAAGATCAATTCCGGTATATTCCCCAAAGCCGAAAATATGCTGATATCGAATAAAGTCTTCAACACCTATCGATTCGGCAATTTCCATCAGTGCAACATTACAGGAATTTGCTATAGCATCCGCAACTGTCTCTGTTCCATGTCCTGAAGTAAGATGACATCGGATATCCCAGTCTCCCACATGCAGATATCCTCCACACACATAGGTTTCATCCCCTTTGATTGCTCCTGTATCCAGACCTGTTGCCACTGTAAATGGTTTGATCGTCGAGCCTGGTTCAAATGCATCACTAACGCAAAAATTACGCCACAATTCATTCATTGCCTCAAACTGCTCATCCTCTGTTTTTGCATTCCAGTCTTCCGTCGAATAAATAGCAGACAAATCTCTTGGCTTATTTAAATCAAAATTAGGATAAGAAGCCTCTGCAAGAATTTCTCCGGTATTTGGATTCATGATCATCACTGCTGTATTCTTACTTCCCAGCTCATCTTCCCGTTCTTCACCGGTATGTTCTTCATTAAATTCTTTAATACACTGCTCTACAATGCTCTGTAATGTCACATCAATCGTCGAAACAACCGTGTTTCCATTTTTTGCATCTTTTACAGTTCTCTCTAATGATGCATTATCAGAAAAATAGCCATACTCTCTTCCATTCAATCCATTTAAAACATCATTATATGCACTTTCAATCCCCAGTGCTCCAATATTATCTACTGTAGCAAATCCAATCACATCACTCGCCAATGTAGCATATGGATAATTACGCTTATAATCATCCTCAAGCCAGATTCCTTTTACATTTGGATAGTTTTCTGTATCTTCCTCAATCGCCCTAAATTTCTGTGCTTTTTCATAAGTTACATTTTCTGCAAGTATCTGGTATCTGCTATCCGGGTTATCAGAAATGATTTGATCTACATCCCCTTCATTTATCCCAAAACAATCCGACAATACTTTCTTTGTAGGATTGATATATTCTTCTTTGGAAGTCATAACATAAACATCGAGTATTACATTATATACTCTCTCACTTGTCGCAATCTTAGTTCCATTTCGATCGACAATATCTCCTCGTTTATATGGAATTACCCTGCTGTCATATGTCTGCTGATCCAAAACAATTTTTGTAAATTTGCTTCCTTTGGAAGCATTGATATATGTAATTTTTGCTATAAGAACAACAAAAGCCAGTATAACTGCCATAAATAGCATTACCAGCTTCTTTTGCATTCTTTTTGGAAATTTTCTTGTTAAAAATTGATAATTGTTTTTTTTATTCTTTTTGACTGCCATCTTCTTACCTTATTCTGACACATCTTTTGATTTTGCTAACACACCATCTTTTGGTATATCACTATACTGCGTTACACTGTCACTCTCTGGACCTGTATATTCCACCACGCTCCCCTGGGCTGCATATACCATTCCAAATTCGTTGATTGCTTTATCGCGAACCTCTTCCAAATTCACAGCATCTTCTGCACTTCGGTAAGCTGTATCATTTTCTTCTGTCAGATTTGAAAGTTCTTCTTGTAATGCCGTAATATTTTCCGAACGACTTACAACCTCTGCCTGCAACTGCAAAAACATAACACTGATACATACTGCAAAAATTGCTGCTCCTGTCAGAAAGACAGCATATACAGGACTTATACTCTGTGCACGTTTTCGATTTTTACGCACCTGACGACTAGCTTTCGCACTCTGCTTTTTCGGCTTTTCTATCTGCTTTGGCACTGTTTCCGGCTGCAAAGCTGCACTTCCATAGACATACATTCTTCTGTGCTGTCCAGCATAATATTCTGCTTTACTATACGTCTTCATACGTCCTATATCTGCCATTGCTTTTTGCCTTTCTCTTTCACCAGGCTCTCCCCTCCTGATGAAATTCTATTTGATATACTCCCTTTATTTTGCTAACAGCGTTCAAAAATACGTAACTTTGCACTTTTAGAACGGCTGTTATACTCTAATTCTTCTTCACTTGGAAGAATTGGTTTCCTTGTAATGACCTTTCCTTTTGAAACATTTCCACATACACATACCGGAAAATGCGATGGACATATGCAAGGATTTTCATTTTTTCGAAATGCACTTTTCACAATTCTGTCTTCCAAAGAATGAAATGTGATAATGCATATTCTTCCACCAGGATTAAGCATCTCGATCATATCATCAAGCGATTCCCTTAAAACATCCAATTCTCTGTTCAACTCAATACGAATTGCCTGAAATGTTCTCTTTGATGGGTGTCCTGCTGTCTTTTGAAATTTCATTGGGATTGCATGACGAATAATCTCGTTAAGCTGTCCCGTTGTCTCAATCGGTGCTTTTTGACGCTCTATTACGATATGCTTTGCAATATTTTTCGCAAACTTGTCCTCTCCATAGTCACGAATCACCCTGAAAAGATCTGCTTCGCTATACGTATTCACGATTTCTCGTGCTGTCAGCTGCTGTCTTTGATCCATTCGCATATCTAACGGAGCATCTACTCGATAAGAAAATCCTCTTTCTGCAGTATCCAGCTGATATGACGATACTCCCAGATCGATCACAATACCATCAACTTTATCTACACCAATTTCATGAAGCCGTGACTTCATCTCACAATAATTGCTTCTTATTATTGTAACCTTCTCCCCAAAGTCACGTAATCTTTCGCTTGCAGCTTCTATTGCTGCTGCATCTTGATCTATACCTATAAATCTCCCCTGTTCGTTCAGACGACTGCAAACTTCAAATGCATGTCCACCTCCGCCTAACGTTCCGTCTACATAGATTCCGTCTGGTTTAATTGCCAGACCATCTACTGTTTCTTCAAGTAATACTGATTTGTGTTTAAATGCCATATCTTCCTCCATCTTTTCGCATTATATTACCAGCTCTTATGATCGCCGTTCGTCATAACCGTGCAAACACGCTCCTGACTCACTACTACTCATTATATCCTGATTCCAATTGCTTCCATTCGTTCTGCAATTGCATCCAAATCTTCTTCGCTGACCATACTGCGTTCTTCCCAAAGTCCTTTATCCCAGATTTCTACACGATCTTGAACTCCCACAAGAACAACGTCCTTTTCAAGATGTGCTGCTTTTCTGAGTGACGGCGGTACTAAAACTCTCCCTTGTTTATCGAAACTGCCCTCTGAAGCACTTCCAAAGAAATATCTCTTGAATATTCTGGCATCCTTATTCATCCGTGGTAAGGTTTCCAGTTCTGCTACAAATTTGTTCCACTCATCTTGAGAGTACACAAATAAACAACCTTCCAGTCCATTGCAGATTACAAAGCTATCGCCCAAATCTTCACGTAACTTGGCTGGTATAATCAATCGGCCTTTTTCATCTATGCTGTGATTAAACTCTCCTAGTAACATTAAGAACTCCTTTTTAGAATTTATGGGCTCCACTTTTCTCCCACTTTATTCCACAATTCACCACTTCCTACCACTTAGAACCATTGTAAACCACTTCCCACCCTTTTTCAACCCCTTATTTTGTGAAAAAATTAGAACTAAAAAAATCCACTGGACCTTTTTGTCGTATACACGGCAATAAAAAAAGACAGAAAAGATTTTTTTCTTCTCTGTCTCTTCTTTACTTCTTATCTTACTGAGAAATTGTTGATAAATAACTGTTAATCGCATCATAATTAACTGAAGCAACTTCTCTTTCCTGCTTTGACTCATATGTATCATATGCAGAATATCCTAACCATCCGACTAATGCCAAGCCTGCCAGCGACAATACACAGGTTCTTACAACACCCATAACTCTCTGTTTGCGGATATTCTTTTTTCTATTTGCTTTTTCCTGTTTATATCGATCTACTTTCTCCTGACTCATATAAACCTTCCTTTCATCTATTAAATCGCAACGATGATACCACCATCATTTGCATACATAGAACTTATTCCGGCTGTATCCACGATGATGCTCTTCTTTACTTCCATCTTCTCTAATAATATTTTTTCAAAATCTTTTGCTCTCTGTTCACAATTACAATGTGAAATTGCCAGCACTTTTTCTCTTGCATTCTCTGTTTCCTGTTCAACATAATCTGCCATCTTAACTAATGCCTTCTTCATTCCACGAGCCTGCGCTTTCTGACAAATCGTACCTTCCGGTGTTGATCCCATAACTGGTTTTATGTTCAATGCGCCTGCAACCAGTGCTTTGATTCCTGTTAATCTTCCATTCTTACGAAGTGTATCCAGATTCTCCAGTACAAAATAAGTATGCTGCCCTTCTATATAAGCTTCTACTGTATCGATCACTGTCTGAAAATCCATTCCGGCCTCTTCACACTCCTGAATCTTTAATGCGATCAATGTCTCACCTATGGATGCTGAACGAGAATTAAATACATAGATGTCTTTTTCTCCATACTCTTCAAAGTACAAATTTCTTCCTAACTGAGCACTGTTATAAGAACCACTGAGCTCTGCCGATAATGTAACTACATAAATATGATCTGCATCACAATTATACTTCGCCAGATATTGCTCCGGTGAAGGACAAGAAGACTTTGGACTTTCCGGACATTCAGCAACTTTCTTTAAAAAATCTGCCTGATCAAATGTCTCATCATCTATAATATGATATTCTCCCACCTGCATAGTCAATGCGGCTGATACGAACATTCCGCTCTGTTTCATCTCATCTGTCAGTTCTCCGCAACTGTCAACAATCACTCTATAACTCATTGTAGTTCCTCCCAAATCACACTGTGTGTGATAAATTTCTATCACATGTAGTTTTTAATACTACATTATAATATACCATACTTTTGAGTGATTGAAAAGAGCTTTTTCATTCCATTTTTGGAAACCCATCTTATTACGTTACTGTTCACAGTAACTGTGAACAGTAACCTTATTGCTTCAATTTAATTTTACGAGATATTCCAAGTGCAATTCCCATCTCTGTCATAAGAAACAAAATCGACGTACCTCCATAACTGATAAACGGTAATGTAACTCCCGTTGTCGGCATCATATTGGTCACTACGGCAATATTTAAAATAACCTGAAGCGAAATATGTGCAAAGATTCCACTTGCGACTAATGAACCATAGAGATCCGGCGCATTCTTTGCAATAAACATCAAGCGATATAAAAGTAGACCAAACAGTACGAGAACGACAATTACGCCGAACACGCCCAGCTCCTCGCATACAATTGTCAGAATCATATCATTTTGCACTTCGGGAATTACCCCCAGCTTTTGCGTACTATTTCCAAGACCTTTCCCAAAAAATCCACCGGATCCAATTGCATACAATCCCTGCATTACTTGAAATCCACCTTCATCTGCATGATTTTCCGGATCAAGCCAGGTGATTATTCGTCGCAGACGGAAGTTTTCACTACTTGAAATATTTGCCGAAAGATATGAAAGTCCAACCACAACAACTACAGCTCCTGCAGCAATCAGCTGCAAAAATGGTTTTATCTTAGGATGTGCAACAAAGATTAATATCCCGGTAATCCCCGCAACAATAATCGCTGTACTTAAGTTATCTGTCAGAACCATTACACCACCTGCTGCAACTGCTCCAACTACACAAACTCGTTCAATCCCTTTCTTTGACTGAATCTTAGGACCCAGCCTGCAGATTTCATAAGGGATTAACAAAATAACTGCAATTTTGGCAATTTCTGATGGCTGTAATGTCATCTTGCCGGGAAGCTGAAGCCATCTTCTTGATCCATATGCTTCTACTCCAAGAGGTGTTTTTACCAGCAGCATCAAAAACAAGGAAATATAATAAATCTGCCAGGAAAAAGCACCATACACATGATAGTCTAATTTTGATACAAACAACATAAAAGCAAAACTAACCGCACTTATAATTGCCTGCTTTGAAAAATAGAACATATCATTTCCAAAATCCGCATTTGCACTATATGCACTTGTACTATAAAGCATCACCAGTCCAAAACACATTAAGAAAACCAGAATCATTAATAAATCATAGTCAAAATATTGCGGATTCTGAACAAATAATTTAGACCATTGAAAGCTTTTCTTATTTGGTCTTACAGTTCCATTCTCCATATCAACATCCCCTGTTTATTCAAATCATCTTGCTGCCATTTCCGGATGAACCGGTTTGCCATGTTCAAAATATCTGTCATACCATACAAGGAAAATATAAACTGTCCAGATTTTTCTGCTATTGTCTGTTTTTTCATTTTTATTCTTTCCATTCTTATGGTCGTCTAACATTTTGATCAGAAGTTCTGTATTAAAGAATTTGTTTGCTGCTTCTGACTGAAACATCTCTTTTACTCGGTTATAATACTTATCCTCTTTTAGCCAAACACGCGTTGGAATTGGGAATCCCAGTTTTTTCTTTTCTGCTGTCTTACTGCGAATCACTTTTTCAGCTGCTCCTCGCAGTGCTACTTTGGTCTTTGGTGCACGTACTTTATAATCTAATGGCAATGTTTCTGCAAGCTCCAGTACTTTTTTATCCAAAAACGGAACACGGACCTCCAGAGAATTTGCCATTCCCATCTTATCACCTTTCATCAAAATATCATGAACCAACCAAAGATGCATATCAACATACTGCATTTTTGTCACCGGATCTTTTCCCTGTACACGTTCATACAATGGTTTTGTCACTTTTTGAATCTGAGGTTCACAGCCCTTCTTTAAAATTTTATTTGCTTCACGTTCCGTAAAAATATTCGTTGCATTTGCAAAATAACGCTCTTCTAAGGTTTTTCCATGACGCATTAAAAAGCCTCTTCCCTTTGTTCCTCTAGGCAGGCAGTATTCTGCAAATTTGCCAAGCGCTCTTCGAATCGGCATTGGAATCTTATTAAAGCTCGTATGTTCCAATGGTTCACAATAAATATTATAACCGCCAAACAGCTCGTCTGACCCTTCTCCCGAAAGCACAACCTTTACTTTTTTCGAAGCTTCCTCACTCAAGAAATATAATGCAATTGCTGCCGGATCTGCTACCGGCTCATCCATATAATACTGAATATCAGATAATTTATCCCAATATTCCTCCGGACTGATTACTTTTGCATCGTTTTGCATATTAATACTTGCAGCAAATTCTTTTGCATCCTGGATCTCGCTGTATTTTCCTTCATCAAAACCAACTGTAAATGTACGGTCAACCTGACCTAAATAGGTTAAATAACTGGAGTCTACACCACTTGAAAGATAGGAAGCAACTTCTACATCACTGATCTTATGCATCTCTACAGATTCTTTCATCACTGCTTCAATATCATCTACGATTTCTTCAAATGATTTTGTCGTATCTCCTGTAAAATTCGGTTCAAAATAACGTGTAATCTCCATCTTTTCATTTTCATAAGTAAAGTAATGTCCCGGCTGTAAGCAGAAAACACCTTTAAAAAATGTCTCATTTGTCGGAACAAACTGAAATGACAAATAATTTCCAAGTGCATCTTCATTAAAAATCTTATCAAATTTCGGATGCTCCATAAAAGATTTAATTTCTGAACCAAACATCAATGTTCCATTCATCTGTGCATAATACATTGGTTTAATCCCAAAAATATCTCTTGCCCCAAATAGTTTTTTTGTTTTTGTATCCCAGATTACAAACGCATACATACCTCTCAGACGTTCTACCAGGCTTTCTCCCCATTCTTCATAACCATGTATCAATGTCTCGGAATCTGTATTCGACACAAATACATGTCCTGCTTCCACTAATTCTTTTCTCAGTTCCTGATAATTGTAGATTTCCCCATTAAATACAAGTACCTTACTTCTGTCTTCGTTATATAATGGCTGGTCGCCAACTTCAGAAAGGTCGATAATACTCAGACGTCGAAACCCCAGCGCCGCATCTTCATCCACATATTTTCCTTCGCTGTCCGGTCCTCTGTGAATAATCGTATTCATCATATTTTCCAGAACCTCTTCACGATTTTCAACCTCTCCTACAAATCCTGCAAATCCACACATATAGTCTTTGTCTCCTTTTGTTGTATCCTGTTTGCTCGTTGTTCTTATTATTTTTACATATAATTCGTTCCTTATTATAGCTTTTTTTCTATCTAAAAACAACTTTTTTCTTTTTATGCCCTTATCTTCATTTCTTTTCACAAAACTTTTCATGAAAAAGAATACATTTTCTCCATGCAATAGGAAATTGTCTGTTCCACACTCAATCCATTTTCTATCGGTCTTTGTATAATAACTAATTTTGTGCCTGTTTTTTGCGCTGCTTCAATCTTTTCATCAAAGCCACCTGCTTTTCCCGATTCTTTTGTCACCAGATATGCTGCTTCTGTATAATGAAGCAAAGCAATATTCATTTCTGTTGAAAATGGTCCCTGCATAGCGATTAAATGTCTGCCTTCAAATCCTAGTTTGGCCGCATCTGTCATAGAGTTTTTTGTTGAAAGCACACGCGCATAACATCTGTCTTGATAATCCTTAAGCTGAGTATATTTTTGAAGTTCTTTTCCGCCTGTCGTAATTAATATGTTTCCTTTCGTCTCCTGCAAATAAGAAACTGCTTTATCGACATTCTCTGCCCAGACACAATTTTCATTTTCAAATGCTTCATTTTCCGCTTCTCTGACACAACGGATATATTTTATTTTTCCATTCTCGCATGCTTTCTGTATATTTTCTGTCACCACTCTTGCAAATGGATGGGTTGCATCGATCACAATATCTATCTTATATAGATTTAAAAATTCTTGAATTTCTTCACGATCCATTCTCCCTGCTATAATCTCAGCTTCGGACTGTTCTTCTGCACACACTTTTCCATACTCAGTTGCAACGCTGACATAAACCTTTGCCGGCAGTCTGCACACTGCTTTTGCGATTTGATTTCCTTCTGTTGTTCCGGAAAATATCAAAATCCTGCACATTTCCAATTCTTCTTTATCGTTCTTATCCACGCCAAAACCTGTTCTTTCTTAAAATAAAACTTCCATCTTTTTCTGTACAATAGCTACCGTCATACCATCCAATTTCAGTTTATCTAATATCATCCTTCCATCCGGGCAACAATATTTTGCAGCTCTCTCACATACATTATCCACACCGGTAACCGATGCCACAAATTCTGAACTACTACTAACACACTCTACTTTTTTCAGCTTTTCTACTGAATATGTCAAAAATGGAATTTGATAGTTCTCCGACAGTTTTTTTATCGCCGGTTCTTCTTTCTTTAGATCAATACTTGCAAACGCTAAAATTTCAGCCAAATCTATTTGAACTTGTGCTAATGCTAACTGAAGTCCTTTTTCTAATTTTATATAAGATATGTTTTTTCTACACCCAAGACCTATAACATATGTTTTCGCAAGCAAATATAATCTGTTCGATTTTTGATTTTCTTCTTTTTTTTGAGCTGTCACAATAATTCCATATTCAAATTTATCCAATTCTCTTTCTGATTCACAACACACGACTTCTTTCGGCACTTTCCCTTTGTAACCAAGTTCACTGTAAAATCCTATCTTTTTTTCTTCTAAAACAGCTGCCGAAATTTCTTTTGCCAGTTTTCTGTCTGTAATTTGCAGTCTGTTTTTCTTTGCAAACACATCTACTGCAAATTTCTTCTGTACATCTGTCGCTGTCGTAATAACCGGCATTGCACCCATACAGTTTTCTATCATGTGCGCAAGCTCTATTCCCCCTCCGACATGACCAGATAGGACTGGTATGCAATACTGTGCTTTTTCATCCATCACCAATACTGCAGAATCTGAATATTTATCTTTCACCCACGGAGCGATCAAACGCACTGCAATCCCTATTGCACCAATAAAAATAAAATCTTCTTTCCCCCATTTTTTCCCAATCCATAAAGACAAATATTCTGGCATGGGTTCTAAATCACACTCTACGGAAAAACGTTTTATCGTATATCCAATGCAATCATACTCTTGTTCTGTTAAATAGCTGCACAGCTCTTTATTTTTTTGACTTCCTTTTTTTGTAAAACTTAATACGTTAATTTTCTTATTCATCTCTGTATATATTCTGAAAATCCTCCTTTTGCATACCATATGCAAAAGGAGGGTTTATTGTAATCATTCTATATTTTACTTACTTTATAAACATCGCATCCCCGAACGAGAAAAAGCGATATCTTTCTTTTACTGCTTCTTCATAAGCTGCCATCACATGTTCTTTTCCGGCAAGTGCAGACACTAACATAATCAATGTTGATTCTGGAAGATGGAAATTTGTGATCAGGCAATCTAACATTTTAAATTTATATCCCGGATAAATAAATATTTCTGTCCATCCACTGCATGGCTTCAAATGACCGGTTTCATCTGCTGCTGACTCAATCGTACGACAGCTTGTTGTTCCTACACAAATAACACGCCCCGCTCCATCTTTGGCACGATTAATTTTTTCAGCTGCTTCTTCATCTACCTGATAAAATTCAGAATGCATATGATGTTCTGTGACATCTTCTACTTTTACCGGACGGAATGTTCCAAGCCCAACGTGTAAAGTCACACGTGCAATATCAACACCCTTTTCCTGAATTGCATCCAGAAGCTCTGCTGTGAAATGCAATCCTGCAGTCGGAGCTGCAGCAGACCCCTCGTTTTTTGCGTATACAGTATTATAACGATTACGATCCTGCAACTGATGTGTGATATATGGTGGCAGCGGCATCTCGCCAAGCTGATCCAGAACCTCTTCAAAAATTCCTTCATAATGGAATTTTATCAGTCGGTTTCCTTCCTCTACCACTTCGATAACTTCTCCAATCAGCAATCCGTTACCAAAGCTCACCTGTGCTCCGACTTTCATCTTTTTGCCAGGTTTTACAAGTGTCTCCCAAACGTCTTTTTCTTTACGTTTTAATAAGAGTACTTCTATCTTTGCTCCTGTACCAATCTTTTCACCGATCAGTCTCGCCGGAATTACCTTTGTATCATTAATCACGAGACAATCTCCCGGATTCAGATAATCAATAATTTCTTTAAATATATGATGCTCTGTCTTACCTGTTTCTTTATCTAATATAAGCAGGCGAGAACTAGAGCGATCCTCCAGAGGATCCTGAGCAATCAGTTCCTCTGGCAGATCATAATAAAAATCACTTGTTTTCAATGACTTGTCCCTTCTCTTTCTTATTTACGAAGTTCAATTCCCATTTCTTCCAATGCTTTTAAGATCTTGTTCATCGCTGTTGTAATATCAGCCTCTTCCAAAGTCTTATCTTTTGCACGGAACACAATTGAATATGCAACAGACTTAAATCCTTCTTTAATCTGAGCCCCTTCATACAAATCAAACAAAGCAAAACTTTCCAGATAATTTCCACCTTTTTTTGCAATAACATCTTCAATCTGTCCAACCAGGATTTCTTTTGGTACTACCATACTCAAATCACGGGAAACCGCAGGATATTTTGCAATACCTGTATATTTTCTGTCAAATGTTGCATATTCCAGAACAACTGGCATATCAATCACTGCGACATATGCTCTTTCTCCGATTCCATAAGTATCAGCAACATCCGGGTGAACTTCTCCCAAATATCCAACCACTTTTCCATCATACAAGATATTTGCCTGTCTTCCTGGATGCAGATAAGATTTTCCTGCATTTGGATCGTAGCTTTCACGTCCCTTCATTCCAATCTTCTCAAAGAACTCTTCTACAACACCTTTCATATTGAAGAAATCTCCATCCCCATACATACCAAGAGTAAACTGCATTCTTTCATCCGGGAGTTCTGTAAGTGGAAGCTTTTCTGGAATATAAACATTTCCAAGCTCATACAGACGTACATTTTTATTTCTTCTGTTATAGTTTGTAGCAAGTGAAGTTAACATTCCGTTAAGAGATGTTGTTCTCATAATGCTATAATCTTCACCAAGTGGATTCATAATCTCGATTGCCTGACGCAATGGTGAATCTGCCGGAAGTAATAATTTATCAAACACTTTCGGACTTTCAAATGAATATGACATTCCCTGGCTAAATCCACAGAATTCTGCAATATCTCTTGCGACCTGTTCTACTCTCAGTTTAAATGTCAGCTTACCTGTTGTTGCCTCTCCATTTGGAAGTGTTGTAGGAATGTTATCATATCCATAAAATCTTGCCACTTCTTCTGCAAGGTCTGCAAGACGGAATAAATCATGACGGAATGTAGGTGCGATCACTTCGTTTGTATCTGCATCATATTCCAAATCAATCTTCGCAAAATATGCCAGCATATCTTCTTTTGAAATGTCTGTTCCTAACATTCTGTTGATTCTATTTTCATCAAATGGTACACGAACAGGTTCTTTCTTCTTACTGTATACGTCAACTGTTCCGCCTACAACTTCTCCTGCGCCCAGTTCTTCAATCAACTGACATGCACGGTCAATTGCCGCTTTTGCATTGTTTGGATCCAGTCCTTTTTCAAATTTTCCTGAAGCATCTGTACGAAGTCCGACTCTCTTACTTGATTTACGAATGTTTACTCCATCAAAACATGCCGCTTCGAAAAGCATTGTCTTTACATCATCTGTGATCATTGAGTTTTCTCCACCCATGATACCCGCAATACCTACTGCCTTCTCGCCATCGCAAATCATAAGAACATCTTTATCCATCTGACGCTCCTGTCCGTCTAATGTAACAAACTTCTGTCCGTCTTCTGCATTTTTAACAACAATCTCATGACCTGCAAGTGTATCAAGATCATATGCATGCATCGGCTGGCCATACTCTTCCATCACATAGTTTGTGATATCTACAAGGTTATTAATCGGACGGATTCCAACTGATGCAAGTCTTCTCTGCATCCATTCTGGAGATGGTCCGATTTTAATATTTTTAACAACTCTTGCACAATAGCGTGAACAAAGCTCTGTATTTTCTACAGTTACCTTTACATAATCATTAACATCTTCCTGATTACCTGTCTCTGTTACAACCGGTGGTTTAAATTCTTTATTAAATGTCGCTGCTGCTTCTCTTGCGATACCAACAACACTGTAGCAATCTACACGATTTGATGTGATTTCGTACTCAAATACAACATCATGAAGTCCAAGTACTTCTACTGCATCTGCCCCAACTTCTACATCATCTTTGAAAATATAAATACCATTTTCCGGAGCTTCCGGATACATATCTTTTGTAGAACCAAGTTCCTCGATTGAACACATCATACCGAAGCTTTCTACTCCACGAAGTTTTCCTTTTTTGATTTTAATTCCGCCCTCTACTCTTTGTCCAGGCTCGTGACCTCCTGCAACGCGTCCTCCATCAAGAACTACCGGTACCTTTGCACCTTCAAATACATTATGGGCACCTGTTACAATCTGAATCTGCTCTGTTCCTACATTTACCTGACAGATTATCAGTTTATCTGCATCTGGATGCTTTTCAATCTTATCAATCTGACCTACAACAATCTTATCCAGATCTGCATCTAATTTTTCAAATCCCTCTACCTTTGTTCCTGATAAAGTCATTGCGTCTGTATATTCCTGCGCTGTGACATCCAAATCTGGCACATACGCTTTAATCCATGATAATGAAGTATTCATGTTTTAAATCTCCTTTTTATTATTTCATTATTCGCTTATTGTTCTGTTCGCCAAAAACAATTTTCCTCTTTATTTATGTTTGTTTTACCTGCCAACTAGAATTGTTTCAAGAAACGAATATCATTTTCATATAATAATCTCATGTCATCAATCTCGTATTTCAATAATGCGATACGTTCCAGACCTACACCGAAAGCAAATCCATTGTATTCTTCCGGATCAATTCCGCACATTTCCAGTACGTGTGGATGAACCATTCCGCATCCAAGAATCTCAATCCATCCGGATCCTTTACAGAAACGGCATCCTTTTCCACCGCATTTAAAACAGCTCACATCCACCTCTGCACTTGGCTCTGTAAACGGGAAATGATGTGGACGGAATTTTGTCTTTGTATCTGGTCCGAACAATTCTTTTGCAAATACTTCCAAAGTACCTTTTAAATCTGCAAATGAAACATTTTTATCGATTACAAGACCTTCAATCTGATGGAAGGATGGAGAGTGTGTTGCATCTACTTCATCAGAACGGAATACTCTTCCCGGTGCAATCATACGGATTGGAAGTTTTCCCTGTTCCATCACTCGTGCCTGTACCGGAGATGTCTGTGTACGAAGTACGATATCTTTATTAATATAGAATGTATCCTGTTCATCTTTTGCAGGATGATCTGCCGGAATATTCAATTTTTCAAAATTGTACAGATCGTACTCTACTTCTGGTCCTTCAACTACTTCATATCCCATTCCTACGAAGATTCTTTCTACTTCTTCCAATGCGATTGTATTTGGATGTCTATGTCCTACACTATTTTTCTTAGATGGAAGTGTAACATCGATTACTTCTGCTTTCAGCTTTTCCTCGCGGATTGCTTTTTCCATCTTTGTTTTTGTCTCTTCCATAATCTGCTCAATTGCAGCTCTTGTCTCATTGACAAGCTGACCAACCTTTGGACGTTCTTCTGGAGCAACATCCTTCATACCTTTCAATACAGCTGTTAATTCACCTTTTTTTCCAAGAAATTTAACACGCACATCATTTAATTTTTCTGGAGCATCAGAAGCCTGAATTGCTTCAATTGCTTCTTTTCTGATCTGTTCCAATCTTTCTTTCATCATTTTTCTCCTTTCAAATAAAAAAGCTCCATCCCCAAAAAGGGACGAAGCTTATATTTTACTCGCGGTACCACCCTGTTTCCCAAAGTTATAACTTTTGGACACTCTGTTTGTGTAACGTACAACTTACGGTGTTCTCTACTTTATTTTTTCAAAAACACAGCTAACGTGGGAAATTCAATTACTATCTGAACTTAAGAAAATTTTCAGCCGATGATTCTCTCTCTCTGATAGAAGATAGCTCTCTACTGTACACGGTCTTCGCTTTTATGTTCATTTTATTTTTCAAAATTACCTCTATATTTTATCATATTCATACTGTTTGTCAAGTTTGATTTTCTGATGATTCCTCTTCTTTCTCATGTGCAAACATCTTGATTGCCCTTTGTAACAGGGCATTTACTTCTCCTCCAAGCAAAATGACATACATACACATATAAAGCCAGAGCATAATTAAAATGATCATCGTAAGGCTTCCATACATTGTTGTAAATCCGGTAAATATATCAAGATAAATAGAAAATATAAACGAAATCACTTGCCATGCACAAGCTGTAAATATTGCTCCTGGCAATTGTTTCTTCATTGTTGTTTTCCCTATATTCTTTCTGTTTGGCAAATATTTATATACCATATCCCAGAATAATGTAAGAATACCTAATGTAATCAGAGTTCTGCTTCGAATAACCATATCAATTAATCTGACTAACACCGGAAAATGCTGATTTAACATAATTGCAATCCGATTACCAAATACAGATAAAACAAGTGACAAAATAATTGCCACCAAAAATATCACTGTATACAATGATGCTCTGATTCGCAAATATACATAATTACGTGTTTCTCTGCTTTCATATACGCAATTCAGTCCATTTGTAATCGACAGTACTCCTCTCCCTGCCGACCATAACGCCACTAGAACTGTGATTGGAATGATTGTGCCAGACTGGCTGTACACCTGATCCACTATAGATTCAATCAACCCTTCTACTGTCGTTGGAAATGCCTGCAGTACAGCATTCATAATATAATCCTTTGTTAATGAGGTAAATTGTACCATCGTTAACAATAATAATATGATTGGAATCATGGATAAGACGAAAAAATAAGCTGCCTGAGCAGCATAAGCTCCTGTATGATGTGAGCTCACCACATCCATAACACGAAGCGCATATCCTTTTATTCGATTAAATTTTTCTTTCATATACTTCCTCATCTATCATTACATTTTATTGTAACAACTCTAAATCTCCTCGCAGCTATGTATTTTTAATCCACACCGCATTCAGTTTTAATAGAATAGCATACCCAATAAAAATATTCAAGTATATCATTTCAAGGACTGTTTTGTAGCTCTCTGCCAGATTTTGTGCCTTAAAAACGGGTTCAGTCAGCATGACCAAACCCGTTTTTGTTATATTTAATATAGAAATAGATTTTTATTTATCGGTTATTGATTGCCGTAATCAATGCATCGATTGATGCATGGATAATATCTGGATCCACTCCTGCTCCCCATGCAAGTTTGCCACTTGGAGTCTGGATTCCTACATAAGCAATTGCCTGTGAACTTGAGCTTTGTTCCAAAGCATGTTCTTGGTAAGTTACCAATGAGAAATCTAAATTATAAGCTTTCTTTAAAGCATTACTTACTGCATCCAATCGACCATTTCCTGTTGCTTCTGTTGTAATTGTTTTTCCTTCATATGTAGAAGTAACCTGAGTTGTAATTCCATCTTTCTGTTGGAAATGTACTTCATTGATGCTGTATGGTGATGTAATATTTTCAAATTTTTCTTTAAATAATTCAAAGATTTCTTCCGGCTGCAGTTCGGCATGCTTGTGGTCCGAAACACTCTTCGTTGCATAACTCATTGCCTCACGCATCTTTGGTGGAAGATTAAGGCCAAATCGAGTTTCCAGAATATAGCCAACACCGCCTTTACCAGACTGACTATTGATTCGTATAACATCCGCGTCATAACTCCTTCCGACATCAGTAGGATCAATTGGAAGATATGGAACTGTCCAATGATTTGGATCTTTTTCGTCAATCCATTTCATTCCTTTTGCGATTGCATCTTGATGTGAACCAGAAAATGCGGCAAACACCAATGCTCCACTATAAGGACTTCTTTCCCCTACTGTCATACCTGTATATTCTTCGTACTGTTCTACGATTCCCGGCATATCAGAAAAGTCAAGTTCCGGATCAACGCCCTGTGCATACATATTCATTGCAACTGTAATAATATCCACATTGCCTGTACGCTCACCATTTCCAAACAATGTACCTTCCACACGGTCTGCCCCTGCTAAAAGTCCAAGCTCTGTATCTGCAACTCCGCAACCTCTGTCGTTATGTGCATGCTGTGAAAGAATTACATTCTCTCTGTATTTCAAATTCTTTGACATGTATTCCACCTGACTTGCGTAAACATGTGGCAAAGATAATTGTACTGTTACCGGAATATTGATGATTGCTTTTCTTTCCGGTGTCGGCTGCCATACATCCAGCACTGCATTACATACTTCTACTGCATAATCCATCTCTGTACCTGTAAAGCTCTCTGGACTATACTCAAAATAAAGATCCTGCCCTGCTTCATCTGCCAGTCTTTTTAATAATGCTGCTCCATCGATTGCAATCTGTTTTACTTCTTCTTTTGACTTGCGGAATACCTGCTCTCTCTGTGCATAAGATGTTGAATTGTATACATGAACAATTGCTTTTTTTGCACCTTTGATTGCCTCAAATGTTTTCTTGATAATATGTTCTCTTGCCTGTGTCAACACCTGAATGGTTACATCATCCGGGATCAGATTATGCTCGATCAAAGTACGGCAGAATTCATATTCTGTTTCAGACGCTGCCGGAAATCCGACTTCAATTTCTTTAAATCCAATCTTTACGAGTAATTTGAAGAATTCTACTTTCTGTTCAAGACTCATTGGAATCACCAATGCCTGATTGCCATCTCGTAAATCCACGCTACACCAGATTGGAGCTTTATCTACATATTCTTTTCTCGTCCAATCCAGACATTCAGTTGGCGGCATATAATACTGTCTTTTGTACTTATTGTGATTCATCATGATTCATTTCCTCCTCGTTTTACATACCATTATATTTTTTATGCAAAAGAAAAAGTCCTCCGTCTCGCAAAATATCTTTGCAAGAGACGAAAGACTGCTATTTATCAAGTCCTACGCGGTACCACTCTTATTTATGAATGTTACTTCATACACTTATCAGATACAGGCTTTGTATATTCATATACGAAGCGATATATCTACCCTAGATAACGGTTGGGTTCCGTCTGCGTCTACTCTCCTGAACTTCTCCGTTCAGAATTTGGGGCAGCCGCTCCGAGGCCAGTTCCATCTATTCTTTCAACTGCTTTTCACCAACCAGCAGCTCTCTGGATTCAGATATAAATGTAATAATCCTCTTCATAGCTTTTTTCTATTACATAGCACAAGGTTACCATTATCTGGTACTCTTGTCAATATTTTTTTCTGAATTTTTATGCATTACTTATTCACCTAATATACAAAAAAGGCAGCCATTACTGACTGCCTCTTCTTTCGTATATCCCCAAAATGCCGTTCCCTGTCTTCTGACTCCTAGCTTCTGCTAGGTGGGCGTCCGCATCTGCTTTTCTGTCTTCCACTGCATAATGATGGCCTGACATATTACAGAGATTTGAGAGTCCCGTTTAAAGTAATGTAGGTTCAAAACAACAAGGTTATCGAACATCTCAGGTGATTTTTTCTCTGAGAGTATTATAACTCATTTAAATACTTTTTACAACATCAAGATATTGGAAATTGTTGCAAATTATAACCACATCAGATTAAAAATACTGTTTTTTTAATTTTGTAGTATAAACCAAAAAGCCAACAAGTACGATCAAGAATAAAATATTTGCAATTGTATCCACTATTCCAACTGGTTTGACAAATGAATTGATCATATCAATTACACCATATATTGTTGTAACTATACCAAACACAAGTACTGACGGAAGTGCCTTTTCCAGAAATGCTTTTTTATTTTTACATTTTTTTGCAACATAAGCATTTCCTAACAGAAGGATCTCATTGATCTCACCTGTTTTTTTCATTTTAATATATGCATATAATGTATATATACCACATCCTAATACGATCAGACTTACAAATCCAAATACGTCATTCATTTTTTACTCCTCTACACCGAGAATTTCTTTTACGGTCTCTTTCATTTTATCTACATCGCACTCTTTTGTATGTCGAATCTGTGCGTTGCGAATTTCTTCAATTGCATTCGGAATCGCTACTCCTGAAACCTTCTCAAGTTCGTCGATCAATGCAAATTCTTCTAATTCATCATATTTCTCATCAATTGCTGTCATTACACTTCTTGCAAATTTATAAGGGCTTGCTGTTGATGCAACCAACATCTTTTTCTGATCCTTGCTTGCATCACGATATGCTCTGCTTACATGCGCTGCGACAGCAGTATGTGTATCCATCACATATCCTGTAGACTTATAAGTTCCACCAATTGTCTCTTTTGTTTCTTCTTCTGTAGAATATCCACCTTCGAAATCAGATAATTTTTCTTTCATCTCAGGAGTAATTTCATATACACCATCTTTTTTCAAAGCTTCCATTAACTCACTATTTTTCTTAGCATCCTGTCCTGCAATTGTATAAATCAATCTTTCCAGATTGCTTGAAATCAGAATGTCCATCGATGGTGATGAAGTCAAAACAAACTCTCTGTTTCTGTCATATTTTCCTGTTTTAAAGAAATCAAACAAAACTTTATTTTCATTAGAAGCACAGATTAATTTTGCAATCGGAACTCCCATCTGTTTTGCATAATAAGCAGCAAGAATATTTCCAAAGTTTCCTGTTGGAACTGTAACATTAATTTCTTCACCATTTTCAATTTCTTCATTTTCAAGTAGTTTTGCATAAGCATATACATAATAAACAACCTGCGGAACCAGACGTCCGATATTGATTGAATTTGCTGATGAAAACTGATATCCTGCCTCTGAGAGTTCTTTTTCTAACTCTTTATCCTCAAAAAGTGCTTTCACGCCACTCTGAGCATTGTCAAAATTACCATGAATTGCAACAACCGAAGTATTATCCCCTTTCTGTGTCACCATCTGTAATTCCTGTACTTTACTTACACCATTCTTTGGATAAAAAACAATAATTTTTGTTCCCGGTACATCTGCAAATCCGGCAAGAGCAGCTTTTCCAGTATCACCTGAAGTAGCTGTTAAAATCACAATATCTTTTGTGACATTATTTTTCTTTGCAGCTGTTGTCAACAAATGTGGCAGGATAGATAATGCCATATCTTTAAATGCAATGGTTGCTCCGTGGAACAATTCCAAGTGATATGTATCGCCTACTTTTACAAGTGGAGCAATTACTTCTGTATCGAATTTGGAATCATATGCACTATTAATACAATGTTTCAATTCTTCTTCTGTAAAATCTGTTAAGAACTGTTTCATAACAGCATACGCTGTCTCCTGATAAGACATCGTTTTCAATTCATTCATTGTCACATCTAATTTTGGCAGTTCTGTTGGCACAAATAAACCGCCATCTTCTGCAAGACCTTTTAAAATTGCCTGAGAAGCTGTTACTGTCTTATCTGCGTTTCGTGTACTCTTATATAATAAGTTCATCTTTTCATCCTCACATATTATTTTCTACTATTTGTATAGTTTACAAGTCCGCCCGCTGCGATTAATTTCTGCATAAACTCTGGGAAAGCCTGTCCCTGAAATTCTGTTCCTTTTGTACGGTTATAAATTTTTCCACTGTCAAAATCTACTTCTACTTCATCTCCGGCATCGATTCCTCTTGCTGCTTCCGGACATTCGATGATTGGAAGACCAATGTTAATTGCATTACGATAGAAAATTCTTGCGAATGTCTCTGCAATAACACAGCTTACACCTGCTGTTTTTAAACAAAGTGGAGCATGCTCTCTGGATGATCCGCAGCCAAAGTTTTTATTTGCTACGATCAAATCTCCCGGCTGTACTTTTTTTACAAAATCTGGATCGATATCTACCATTGCATGGCTTGCCAGTTCCTGTGCGTCAAATGAATTCAAATATCTTGCTGGAATAATAACATCTGTATCCACGTTATCCCCATACTTAAATACATGTCCTTTTGCTTTCATTATTTGTCACCTACTTTCTCTGGATTAGCGATGCATCCTGCAATTGCACTTGCTGCTGCAACTTCCGGTGATGCCAGATAAATCAATGAATCAACATGTCCCATTCTCCCTACAAAATTACGATTTGTTGTTGAAACACATTTCTCTCCTGCTGCCATAACTCCCATATGACCTCCCATACAAGGTCCGCAACTTGGCGTATTCACAGCACATCCTGCATCTACAAAAATATCAAGAAGACCTTCTTTAATACATTGCTTATAAATCTTCTGTGTAGCAGGAATTACCATTACACGTACATCCGGATGAACAGTGTGTCCTTTCAAAATTGCTGCTGCTTTTCTCATATCTTCCATACGTCCATTTGTACAAGATCCGATCACTACCTGATCAATTTTAATCGGCTCCATTGCTTCAATCTCATCAATTGTCTTGGCATTTCCAGGTAAATGAGGAAACGCTACAGTCGGACGCACTTCTGCAAGGTTGATTTCAACGACCTGCTCATATTGTGCATCTTCATCTGCCGTATACACTGTATACTCTTTCTTTGTATGCTCTTTCAAATACTCTTCTGTCTTATCGTCTACAATAAAGATACCATTTTTAGCACCTGCTTCAATTGCCATGTTCGCCATTGTAAATCTGTCATCCATAGAGAGATTCTCAATCCCATCACCTACAAATTCCATTGATTTATATAAAGCTCCATCAACACCGATTTTGCCGATAATATGAATAATAATATCTTTACCGCTTACATATGGTCCTGGTTTTCCTGTTAATACAAATTTGATTGCCCCTGGTACCTTGAACCACAATTCACCTGTTGCCATACCTGTAGCAATATCTGTTGTACCCACACCTGTAGAAAATGCTCCTAATGCTCCGTATGTACATGTATGAGAATCCGCACCAATAATACATTCTCCGGCAGCCACTACACCAGCCTCAGGAAGGATTGCATGTTCAACACCAGATTTTCCTTGTTCAAAATACCATTTCAATCCCTGTTCTTTCGCAAACTCTCGGATTGCTTTTGAATTTTCTGCTGATTTAATATCTTTGTTTGGTGTAAAATGATCCGGTACAAATACAACCTTATCCTTATCAAACACATGATCTGACATCTGTTTTACGATTGGCAAAGCCATAGGTCCGGTAATATCATTTGCCATCACTACATCTAATTTTGCCATGATCAGCTGTCCTGCCTCTACAGAGTCCAACCCTGCATGTGCTGCCAGGATCTTCTGTGTCATTGTCATTCCCATCGTGACAACCTCCTTTATGCCCAATATTTTCTTTTATCTGTTTCTTTATATTTGTTAATACCTTCGGACAGATATTGCCCGAAGGTTCTTTTGTAATTATTTTGCCTGAATATACCCCTTTGCTGTCAAAGCTTCTGCACAAAGGACAGCACCACCTGCTGCACCTCTTACTGTGTTATGAGACAGTCCAACGAATTTATAATCAAACATGCTGTCTTCTCTGAGTCGACCAATTGATACGCCCATTCCATTTTCATAATTTACATCCTGTGTAACCTGTGGACGATTATCTTCTTCTAAGTACTGAATAAACTGCTTTGGAGCACTTGGAAGGTTTGCTTCCTGTGGAAATCCTTTGAAATTCACAAGCTTTTCGATAAGCTGTTCTTTTGTAGGTTTCTTTTCAAAATTGATAAATACAGCTGCTGTATGTCCATTTAAAACAGGTACTCGGATACACTGACATGTAATCTTTGGAAGCTCTGCTTTCACGATCTGTCCATTCTCTACTCTTCCAAGTACACGAAGTGGCTCCTGCTCACTCTTCTCTTCTTCTCCTCCGATAAATGGAATAATATTTCCAACCATTTCCGGCCAATCCTTAAATGTCTTTCCTGCTCCTGAAATTGCCTGGTATGTTGTAGCAACAACTTCTTTTGGTCCAAATTCTTTCCATGCTGCCAGACAAGGTGCGTAACTCTGAATAGAACAGTTTGGTTTTACTGCAATAAATCCACGAGTTGTTCCAAGACGTTTTTTCTGATCTGCAATCACCTCAAAATGCTCTGCATTGATCTCAGGCACTACCATTGGTACATCTGGTGTCCAGCGATGTGCACTATTATTTGAAACAACCGGAGTTTCTGTTTTAGCATAAGCCTCTTCAATTGCCTTGATTTCTTCTTTTGTCATATCTACTGCACTAAACACAAAATCTACTGTAGATGCAACTTTTTCTACTTCATTTACATTCAATACAACCAGTTTTTTTACTGCTTCCGGCATTGGAGTATCCATTTTCCATCTGTCTCCAACAGCATCTTCATATGTCTTTCCTGCTGAACGTGGGCTTGCTGCTACTGTTACTACCTCAAACCATGGGTGATTTTCAAGAAGAGAAATAAATCTCTGTCCTACCATTCCTGTTGCTCCTAAGATACCGACTTTTAACTTCTGTTCCATTATACATCTTCTCCTTTATCTAACTCTTCTATGATATAACTGCATTATGATTATTCTGCAATCAAATATGCTTCTTCCTGTGCAATCACTTTTTCCATTGCAGCTTTTCCAGGTGCTCCAATCGTATTTCTCATCTCAACACAGGTTTTCATACTGATTGCTTCATAAATATCTTCTTCAAATACCGGTGAAATCGCTTTGAACTCTTCCAATGACATATCATCGAGTGCAATATTCTTATCAATACAATATAACACCAGTTGACCTACAATACCATGTGCATCCCGGAATGGAACTCCATGGTTAACAAGATAATCTGCTGCATCTGTCGCGTTTGTAAAACCATTCTTAGCACTGTTTTCCATTCTTGTTTTATTGAATTTCATCGTGCGAAGCATTCCGGTAAATAATGCCAGACATCCTTTGGTTGTGTCAATCGCATCAAAAACAAATTCTTTGTCTTCCTGCATATCTTTATTATATGCCAGTGGAATTCCTTTCATCGTTGTCAACATAGACATCAATGCTCCATATACTCTTCCTGTCTTACCACGAACCAGCTCTGCAATATCCGGATTCTTTTTCTGAGGCATAATACTGCTTCCTGTACTGTATGCATCATCAATATCTACAAACTGATATTCATTTGAATTCCAAATAATCACTTCTTCCGAAAATCTACTCAAATGCATCATCACAGTCGACATTGCAGACAAAAGTTCAATTAAATAATCACGATCTGCGACAGAATCCATACTATTAAGTGTCGGTCCTTCAAAATCAAGCAACGTTGCAGTATATTCACGATCTAATGGATACGTAGTTCCTGCCAGTGCCCCTGAACCTAATGGACAATAATTCATTCTTGCGTAAATATCTTTCATCCGGGAGCGATCTCTTTTAAACATTTCAAAATATGCTCCCATGTGATGTGCCAGTGTGATTGGCTGTGCTTTCTGAAGGTGGGTAAATCCAGGCATATAGGTTTCCGTATTCTCTTTCATAATTTTTAAGAGTACTTCCAATATATCCTTTAACAGCTTATCCAATTCCAGAATCTCATCTCGGGTATATAACTTCATGTCGAGTGCAACCTGATCATTTCTACTTCGCCCGGTGTGCAGCTTCTTCCCTGCATCTCCAATTCTGTCAATTAAATTTGCTTCCACAAAACTATGAATATCTTCATATTTGTCCGTAATCTCTAATGTCCCATTCTCGACATCTTGTTTGATTCCGTTTAATCCTTCAATAATCTGTTTCTTCTCATCTTCTGTCAGGATTCCCTGTTTTGCAAGCATTGTCACATGTGCAATACTTCCCCGGATATCTTGCTCATAAAACTTCTTATCAAAGGAAATGGATGCATTAAAATTGTATACCAGCTGATCCGTTTCTTTTGTAAAACGGCCACCCCATAATTGTGCCATAGCCAATTTCCTCTCTTCTTTATTGTATTACTTTGTTCTGTAAGAATAAACTCCAGTCATATTCAGACTTTCTATATCTTCAGAGCGTTACTTTTGCACATTAGTTTAACATACTAAAGTGTTAATGTCTATCTTTTTTTCTGTGAAAGTGCCAAAAAATAGATTTCACTCTGTTTTTTATTCTGACAACATAAAGAAATTGCACTTTATTTTTTGTTTTTATTTTTCGCTTCTTTTCGTTCTTTCATCGAAAATACACAGCCACAATAATCCTGTCTGTACAATCCATATTGCTCAGACAATTCAACCGAACGTTTATATCCATTTTTCTTTTTAAAATCCGACAGCAGATACTCTATTCCATATTCTTCAGCTAAAAGCATCCCTATCTCGTTTAATTTCTGGGCATTTTTTAAAGGGCTGATACTCAATGTCGTCGTAAAAAAATCATATTCCCCATTCTTTGCAATTTTAGCAGCTTCCCTCAATCTTAATTCATAACATTTGAAACATCTTTCGCCACCTTCTTTTACATTCTCCATCCCACGTGCCATATTATAGAATTTTTCTGAATCATAATTTCCCGCAATAAATGTAACCGGATGTTTAAAACGCATTTCTGATATCAGTTTTTGCTGTTCCAGCACTCTCTTCGTATATTCACTTTCTGGATATATATTCGGATTATAATAAAATACTGTAACCTCAAAATATTGCGACAAATATTCTAAAACATAACTGCTGCATGGTGCACAGCAGCTGTGAAGAAGAAGCCGTGGCACTTTTTCTTCTTTTTTTAATTCCAGAATTAATTTATCTAATTCTTTCTGATAATTTACTTTCTGCCCTGCTTTATTGCTCACTTTCCAATTCCATACACTCACGTTTTTTATTCCTCATCTTTTCGTTTTCTATTATTCTTTTCTATCTTATATACTATCTCAATTATACACAGTTCGCAATTGTATCATCCAGCTTTTATACTTTTTTCATATACTCTTCATATTATTTTTCTTTATCTCTTGAGTCGATTCTGATACCAATTTTCCACCGCATTGATCAATGCGTATAATAACATAGAAAAAACACATAAAATACAAATGCTCATTAACAGCCAATCCATTTTAAATACCTGGCTCGAATAAATAATCAAATATCCAATTCCACTTCTCGCTGCAAGAAATTCTCCAATGATCACACCGACCAGACACAGTCCGATATTCACCTTCATATTACTGATAATTGCAGGAATTGATGACGGAAGTACAACCTTTGTCAAAGCCTGCCTTTTACTTCCATGCAGTGTATAGATAAGCCATAATTTTCCTTGGTCTACAGACTCAAACGTTGTATATAGACTCAAAACACTTCCAAATATCGCAACCGACATTCCTGCTATAATAATCGTTGTCGTATTTGCGCCCAACCACACAATCAACAGTGGAGCTAAAGCTGACTTTGGAAGACTGTTTAAAACTACAAAGTAAGGATCTAATATTTCTGATATTTTTTTGCTGTACCATAGTAATACTGCTATGCAGATACTGATTAATGTTACCAGCAAAAAACTGACTAACGTTTCATAAAATGTCGTCCACAAATGCACAAAAATAAAACCACTTAATATCATATTCCAAAAACAACAGATTACTTTGGAAGGGCTGCTGAATATAAATGAATCTATCAGACCAGTTGTTGCCGAAATTTCCCACAAAAATAAAAATATCAGCAAAATTGCAATTCTTGACACTCGTACAATCCATCTATGTTTATTCTGCTGTTTTAAATAAGTTTTCTGTCCATCAGATAATTCATTCATAACCATTTAATTCCTCCCATATTAAATTGAAATAATTCTTAAATTCTGATGCATTTCTTCGATGCATCGGTGTATCATTTTCCAATTCAAAGGAAATATCAACGATTTTAGAAATTGTAGCCGGACGTGGCGTTAAGATCAAAACCCGATCTGCCAGACTGACTGCTTCTGACAAATCATGTGTAACAAGAATCGCTGTTTTATGTTCATGTTTAAGAATCTGACCGATATCGTTTCCCACTGTAAGACGAGTCTGGTAATCGAGTGCTGAAAAAGGTTCATCCAGCAAAAGTAATTCTGGTTCCAGAACCAATGTTCTTATAAGTGCCACCCTTTGACGCATACCGCCAGACAATTGAGAAGGTCTGGAATTTTTAAATTGCTGCAGACCATATTGTTCTAATAATTCCAGTGCTTTCTTCCTTGTCTTTGCAGACAACATATGCTGAACTTCCAACCCTAATAAGACATTATGATAAACTGTACGCCATTCAAACAAATGATCGTGCTGTAACATATAGCCGATATTTGTTGTACTTTGTTTGAGATTTTTTCCATTCATTTTGATAAGCCCTTTTTCGGGCTTTAGGATTCCACAAATAATAGATAGAAGTGTTGATTTTCCACAACCGGAAGGACCGACAATCGCAATAAATTCTCCTTCTGAAACACTGAAAGAAACATCCTCTAAAGCTTTTGTCTCCCCTTCCGTTGTGTGATATGAATATGTGATGTGTTGCATTTCTAAAATCGGTTCCATTCAGCCACTCCATTTTTTCTATATTAATAGTGTATGACAGAACCTAAAATCAGTGAAAGAAACTCCTTTGTTTAAAAAATTGTTTCACTGAGATGTTTATATACCCGTTCGCAACGGATGATATCATCAATATCCACCCATTCATCCGGCTGATGTGCACATTCAAGATTTCCCGGACCATAGGACATACAATTATGATTGCCTAATTTTCCTGCTATCACAGCTGTATCTGTATATCCCGGAAATGGTGCAATCTCAGGCTCTTGTTTTGTAACAACCAGACAAGATTTTTTAAGTGCTTTAAGCATCAGCGAATTATCATCTTTTTCTATGTAAGGACGGTCTCCTGTAATTGTATATGTGACTGAAATTCCTGATACAACCTCTTTTGCTTTCTCAATTGCTTTTTCTAAAAGCTCTGTAGTTTTCTGCGTATTTGTCGGCGGAACCAGTCTCAGATCAATCCACAATTTGCATGCATCCGGCACAACATATGGTCGGTATCCGCCTTGAATCTGCCCAAATGTCACTGTCGATTTTCCAAGATCTGGGTGTGTTGGAACCTGTTCCATCTCTTTATGGAATGTATGTATGATCTCCGCCATAGCTGCAATGGCATCTGCTCCCTTCCATGGTGTACTTGCATGTGCTGTATGTCCCTGCACATCCACCTCGTACCAGGTACGACCCTTATGGGCCACCTGGATCATTCCATTTGTTGGTTCTGCATCAACAACCCAGTCATCTTTTCCTACCCAGCCTGATTTAATGCATTGTTCCGATCCTCTCATAAAATCTTCTTCATCTACTGTGCAGATTAATTTTAATGTACGTTTAGGTTTTTTATGTTTCTGCTGCACTAATGTAGCCGCATGTATAAATGCTGTCGTACAACATGCAAGACCGGATTTCATATCACATGCACCTCTGCCATAAATTTTATTATCCTGTTCTAGTGCACGAAATGGTGGCAATGTCCACCCATCTCCTACAACCACAGTATCCATATGGCAAATAAATATAAGAGCCGGCAATGTTTGATCTGTTCCTAAAAGCTCTGCACATAAATTAAATCTGCCCGGCAACACTTCCTCTTCTTTTAATTCTACTCCCGGTAATTTCAATAGTTTTTTCAGATAGTCTTTGATTTCTCTCTCGTATGTACCTGGATCTGTACTTTCAATCTGAACAAGTTCTTTTGTTAATTGAACTGCCTGAATCTGTTTCATTTTACTTCCTCCCATTGAACGCCCTGTTTTTATGTTCATAAGATAACTATAGAATCTTAAATAATAAAAGGCAAGAGATTTTATCAAAATGCTGTCCGCTCATCTATAACCATGCAATTTACTACCAACCTTTCCGGTGTCACTTCGTATCCAATACAAGTTGCCAATGTCACGATCTGACCTTCTGACCCTTCCCACTGTTTTTGGAAAATATCATTCGTATTTTCACAAACAAATACATTTTCTATTTGAAGTTTTTTTGTTTTGGAAGGAGTATACAAATATAATTCACGATTGGATTCTGCAAATACACTATCCTGAAATTCGTTTAATCTTCCAAACATCTGCCCTGATGCGGTATTATGTCCAAACAGACAGATATGTTTATCTGTCAACATATCATCTGTATATGCCCATGTAAAAATAGAACCAAGCGGACTATATTCTCCTTCGAAATTTCTCGTCAAATATATTGTATCATTTTCTCCTTTTAAAACCGGCGCATCTACTTCAATCTGAGGAATATAAAGCCATCCCACAATATCTTTGTTGATTTTTTTCAATGCTGCAAAATCTACACTTCTTCTCATAGGGCTTTCCGGTAATCCTGTATCAATTACATTTTGAACAATCTCTTCTTTTTTTATCATCTCTTCTATATACGGCTGATATTCCTTCACCGCAATGCTAAAAAATAAAAGACCACCGACAAATAAAATACCGATTATACTCATTGTAATTTTATTCCTCATTTTTCCTTTCTTTTCTCCATTCAACAGCTACAACAGTTCCTGCTGAGATAAAACACATTCCTACTATAGCCCATTTCCATGCGCTTGTTTCCAATCCTGTCTGCGGTGCCATATCCTTTCCGACCTTTTCCATCGATACATGCTTTGGCGACACCTTTATTTCATAAGACATTTTTCCTTCTGTTTCATCCCAACTTGGCAATGCTACGAGCATCGGAGTAATCAAATCATATTCATTGCTTTTTTCTGCCTGTATAAAATAAATCCCTTCTTCTAATTGCTCAAACACAACTTTTCCTGTTGCATCTGTTTGGATTCTTTGTTCCGGCTCTACTCCAAATTCTTCCAGACGTTTGGATACACGATCCAACTCTAAAGATGTTTTTATGTTATTTAAATCAATTCCTGCCAAATCATAAATTGGAAGTATTTTATACTCTCCATTTTCAATCTCTCCGATTTTTGTACATCCAAAAACAATCCCTTCTCTTTTCATATTTTTCCAATCTTCCGGCAATGTCATCTGTATTATTCCTGTCTGCTCCTGCTCAAATGCCGCCAATACCGGAAATGACTGAAATACTGCAAACAGCATCACAATTCCTGCCCATAATATTTTTCTTTTGTGTTTCATCTGTTCTTCTCCCTCCTCTTTCTTCTCCTCTGTCTTCGATATGTCTGTATTCTATTTTTAATTTCTATTACTACTATACTGACCACAAATAGGATGGGAAATACTGTAACTATAATTTCCCGTACAGAAGGAAGCTGTGGTTTAATTTTTATATATTCTTTTTCTTTGTAATCCACCCTGTGTCCTGTAACAATCAATCTATGACTGTTTATTCCAAAAGGCGTACACGTAACAAGCGATACCAGATCTTTTTCACCTTTTATCTCCATCCATGCAGTATCTTCTGGTTTTACAACCATAATTTCTTCTACCTTATAAGCCATCACTTCTTTGTATGTATGTATAAAAAATAAATCTCCTATCTTCATTTCATCAAGACGAACCAGTAATTTCGAACTTGGAAGTCCTCTGTGCCCCGTCAATACGCTATGTGTATTTTCTCCTCCTATTGGAAGACTTGTACCTTCCAGATGTCCGATTCCATTAGATAAAACTTCATCTGCCGTTCCGTGATATATTGGAAGTTCTACTTGGATTTTAGGAATTTCAAGACTTCCCATAATATCTGTCCCATGAATATTTAGTAACTCTTCATATTTCCTTTCTTCCGTTTCCTCTACAATTCCCCCTTTTGCCTGAAACAACATTTCATTATATTCATTTGCCTGTCTCCACTTCTCTTCTATTTCTTTTTCATCCTCTTTTTCCATTGTCTGTCGATATGTTGCGACAGCATCTGCCTGACGCTGCCGCTCAACTATATTACTGATAACCGGAAATATACAGATTAAAAAACCAGCCCAAAACAGTAAGTTTCGAAACTTTTTTCCTTTCTTTTCTGATTGTCTGTTTGTCTTCATCATATCTTATCGTTTTCGTTTGCTGCTCAATACTGCAACTGTCATTAAAATACTTCCACTTAAGACCATAATCAGAACAACGGGTGTTCCTGTAACCGGAAGCTTACTTCCAACCTGATTTATTACTGTCAGATTAATTGTTCCTTCTTCGGCATTTGTTTTCAATTCCTTCTCTTCACTATGCATAATACCACTGTAAAATGAATCTACTTTAGCCGTCACATTTAGATTTTTTAATACTGTATCATTTGCTCCGCTTCCCTTCACATAATGATCTCTATCATCTGTAAATATTGCCTTTATCTCAAGTTTAACCGGATCCTTTAACAATCGATAGCCTGCAGGTGCCTTTGTTTCTTTTAGGTAATACGTTCCAGAATCCAAACCGTAAATTTCAAATTGTCCATTTTCCGGTGAAACCATCTCGACAGCACGTTCAAATTTATTTCCACCGACATGATCCGTTCCTCCGACTGCATCTCGATTTACAACTGCGTACCCGTCTTTTTCCTTTCTTACATACACTTCATTTTGACAAGCTTCATCACTATATAAACGGAATTTTGCACCTGCCAATGTTTTCTGATAATTATTCACTTTTTGCACCTGCAATTTATATGTAAAACATACAACGGTATCCCATGGTGTAAATCCTCTGCTGCTTCCTCCATCGTTCGAATCCGGATTATTTGAAAATTCTAAACGGACATCATTTTCAATTCCCGGTCTTCCTATTTTCTGTACTGCCCTGTCATTTAATATTGCCTTATAACTCAGAGTTACTTTTTGATCATAAATATTTTCCTGTCCAGAATTAAATCTTGGAAATTCTCTATCTACAATACTTTTTATATCTGGTATTGAAATTTGAAATGTGTCGCCATTACTCGGCATCGTGTTGAGCAGATATTCAGATTCTTTTAATGTATATTCTTTTTTCCGGGTATCGGAAATGTTTCCTGAGATTGTGATTTTTACAGTGTCTTTAAGAAATGTTAATGCATCATCCATTCTGTCATGCCATGCATAATAGTATGTACGATAACCATTCATATTAGAAATATTAGATTCATATCGATATGGTACAAATTGACCGATTTCAAAATCCCCAATGTCATTCCATCGGTTTGGATCTTTTATATTTTCATTTGCCTCATCTTCCTGTATTTGTTTAGCAATTACCGGATAATCTGATTTAATTGATATGCTTGCTGTCGGATTTGCTGTATTAACCATGCATAATGAACTTGCTGAAGATGTATTACTCACTTCTGTCACCTCATCAATAATATAATACCCATATGCCATTCCTCTGATTTGAATAACATTATCCGGTCTCACCCCCCTTACTTCTACGCAATCTGAATTTACCGAAAGCTTCTCTAATTCATCTCTTAACTCTTCAACAAAATATCGAAATTCACTGTAGGTTCCTTCTTCTTTTTGTTCTGCCTTCGCCCCCTCTACTTGATTTGCATTTAATGACTGTATATAATCGATTGCCATATACTCTGTCACCTGTTCCGGGGTTGTTTTCTTTCCCTTTTTTGTTAATGCTTTTGCTGTCACATTCTTCAGTGCTGCCTCGCAATTAGGATTCCATGTATAGTTAACCGATTCTCCATCTCTGGCGTTCTCTGCTAAAAACAACTGATATATACGGAATTTTTTTCCAACCAGATTCTGCCCTTCATTTCCTTTTATCGTAATCACTGCTTCTCTGTTCCCTAGAACTGCAACCCCACCCTGGGTGTAAATTGGACTTTTATCCTCAGCCTTTACAATTGGTACCAGTTCTTGTAATGCAGTCCCAGGTATCACGGGTGCCATCCCGCTTAATAACATCACTCCTGCCATTCCTAGTACAATATTTCTACTCATCTTCATAATTTTTTTATCTCACTTTCTTGTTTATCTTATTTTTTATAAGGCGTCTTCCACCATATCGCTCCTAACACACATGCGATACCTGCAGTCAAAATCAAAAGATTCCAATCACTTCCTGTTTTAGGCAATTTATTTCCTTTATAATTTACAACTTCGATTGTTACAATTCGCTCCGCTTTTGTTCCTGATATAATGCTTTTACTATCCTCCAACTGATATATTTTTTGATCAATCTGACAGGTAAATATATTTTCCATCGGATTACTTGCTACTGATATTTCGTATATTTTATCACTTCCATCTAAATTCACTGGAATTCTGTATCCTTGTGGAGCCTTTGTCTCCTTTATAAAATATGTTTCTCCTACTGCAAGTCCTTCAAACTTTGCTTCTCCATTTTCATTGGTTTTACTACATGTAATTTTCTTTTTACATTCTTTATCCTGATACAAAGTGAATTCAGCATCTTTTAACTTTTTACCATCTTCATTTTTCTTATCTATCAAAAGCTTATATGGAGCACAAGCGTCTTCTACCCTTAATGCAGCTCCCCTTACTGTCTTCTCAAACTGTATTTTTCCACTTTGTACTGTCGAAGTATTTTCCTTCAATTCAATTTGATTATTTCCTGAAATTTGAAATCTGATTTTTCCCGGATTCCTTGTATAACCATCTGGTACAAAAGATTCTTCTACCATATGTTCACCACGAATCAATCCTTTTAGTGCAGCCTTTCCTTGTCCATCCGTCATTACTTCTTCTCTGCTTCCATCAGGCATTGTATGAATAAATTTTGCCCCGGCTATTGGTGTCATTGTTTCCTTTTGAACCTTAACGATATCCAATGTTAGAACCTGTTCCGGAATCTGAGCATTCTGATAACTGTCTACGATTTCTTCTCCTTTATTCTCACTTGTTATTTTCCGTACAATTACTTCTGGATTTATCTGATATCCTTCCGGAGCAGCAATTTCCTGTATTACAACCGTTCCTAATGGAAATGCAATTTCACCATTGTCCATTGTGTAAAATTCATCTCCTGATTCTCGATATTCATTTCTTAATTTTCCAACACCTTCTGAATCCGTCCTTATCACCCACGAACGAACAGGTTTAATCCCCTGTTGTTGAGGGTCCGATTCATAATTTCCAGCATAAAACTTCACATCAAACAATGCTCCTTCGAAAGTCCCATGACCTTGTGGTACATTTTGCCAAGTCTCTGCATCCACCTTTTTCAATAAAATTTCAACTGGGTTCATTGTTGGTGCGTCCGATACTTTAACAACTGCTGTTTCTCCAGAACAAATTGTCACATTGTATACTGTATGATTCCAGGCATACCCTATAGGCACTTTAATTTCTTTCACCCAATATGTATTTGCATCCAGTTGTGCTACATTTGAATTTCCATCTTTATCTGTCGTTAGAGTTGCCACTTGATTTGTACACGCCTGATCAGTATAGACTCCATAAACCGCACCATTGAGACTATAGCAGGTATTTCCATTTGTAATCCCCGGCTTTGTTGATGTCTTCAACACCCTTATATTTCCTTTTGGTGCACGCTCTACCCACACAATATCCTGCTGTGCATTGTAAGCAACATACGTTTTATACTCCGACATATATCTTTGCAAAGTCCCATTTGTTGCCATCTGATTTTGGGTTACAGCCACCATGTTTTTAATTCCCTGTGCCATTGAAGCAGATAAGCCTGTCAAACTGCCACAATACGCATACCCAACTGCCGCATGGCAATATGCATAAGTATTTCTATCTCTTTCATTGAAAATGTTTTTTCCTAAATTTTCATATAATTCCGGAATTACATAACACAAGATCAATGCTTTAATTATGTCACTGTTTAACTCTGACACACTGAATGTTCCGCTTGGTGTCGTTGAATTTGGCTCTGCACAAAATCCAAGATATGTCCCTGTTTGTGTCTTCACGCTAAATTCACAAGTCCCCCACGAGCCATACGAATGTCCTGCTCCCGGAGTAATCACAGCCGGAGATCCCACCGCAGACAATAACATAATTCTTTCTTCTGCTTCCTCTGGATTTTTTTCCTCACAGTAACTTTCCTCTTGATCAATATATGCTTCTCCTATCACCTCACCTTTTCCATATTTTCCTAATTCTTCTTCCGGGATCATCGACTCTAATTCTGCCTTAATGTTTTTTAAATCTTCTGATTCATCAATCGCTACGGCCGGAAGAATTGATTGCAGCAACAAGATAATTGTTCCTGTTATCGCGAATAGAAACTTTCCCTTCTTCATATATTTCCTCCTTCTTCAATTATTAAAACAGTAAGAAAGAGAATCCGACACTCATAGGCATTCCTCCTTTGTCTATTCGTTTTTAATCAAACATTGAAATAAGCTGGCGATCTGCCATAGATATTAGAATTTATTAGAATGTTTGAGTTGTGATTGCATCATAGCATAATAAAAAACATACCACAAGATGCTTTTTTATTTTTGTAAACAATTACTAAAAATCATTAATTGTTTTGGTGTATGTTTAAATAGAAAAAGGTGTAGATTCAACTTGAATCTACACCTCTATACAGCCGAAAATCGGACTTGAACCGACGACCCCTTCATTACGAGTGAAGTGCTCTACCAACTGAGCTATTTCGGCATTGGTTTTATAGCAACCTCATATATTATATCGTCTTTTCTTAGGAATTTCAACTGTTTTTTATTCTTTTTCTTGCATATGCACAGTCAACTGATTATATGGAATCTCAATTCCTTCTTCATCAAATGTCAATTTTATCTGTTCAAGAAGTTCCCATCTTGTATCCCAGTATTTTTCCATCTTCACATAAGCACGGATTCCTAAAACTACGGAACTGTCTGCCAATGAGTCCACAAACACCTTCCAGTCTTCGTTCGTCAATATATCTTTGTGACTAAGCAATAATCTTTCCAGAATTTCTTTTGCTTTCTTCAAATCTGATTCATATGAAATCCCAACCTTCAAATCCAATCTTCGTTCATCACGCTCTGTCACATTTGTCAGACTGTTATTCATAAGTTTTCCATTTGGAATCACAATTACCTTGTTCTCTATCGTCATCAATTTTGTATAGAAAATTTTAATTTCTTTTACTGTACCTTCGTTCTTATTCGTATCTTCAATAATATAATCTCCGACAGTAAACGGTCTCAATAACAGAATCATGATGCCACCTGCAAAATTTGTTATAAAATCCTGCAATGCCAACGATACACCGACACCTGCTGATGCAAATAACACGGTTATTGATGATAATTCAATTCCCAGATTTCCTGCAATGATAATAATTAATAATATATATAATCCGAATTTTACCATGGAATCTACAAATGTTGCAATTCCCGCATCTGTCTCTTTTACCTGAAAGGAATAACGAATACTTTTACGAATCCATTTTATAATTACACGTCCTATCATAAATATGATGATTGCAATGATTATTTTTATACCTAAGTTTATCAAATTCGGTATATGTTCTTGTATATAGTTGCTGAACTGACTCATATTTTCAGTCACTTCATTTACGGATGCTTCCGCCGACTGCTGAAGCTCATCTGTTGTTGTCATATACTGCCCTCCTATTACCTTACTCTTTTAATGCAAGAAATGCTGCCAGATTTCCTCTTCTGTCTCCGCTTGTACGGTGCGAATACAGAATCTCACTGTTGCAGTGTGTACATACATTCGTCACAGCAATATGTTCTGGCAATATTTTGGATTCTTTAAATATGATTTCATTTGCTTTCCATAAATCCAACTGATATTTTCCATTCTCTTTGCGATAAAACAAATCTTTCCAATATCTCTCTTCAAAATTTTTCTGGAACTCTAAAATCACATCTTCGCTGACTTCATAACAATCCTTACAGATAGACGGACCTACTGCTGCCAGAATATCCTTTGGATCAGACCCATATTGCTCCTCCATCTTACGAATTGTTTCTTTTCCGATTTTCCCCACTGTTCCACGCCATCCGGAATGACTAAGTCCGATTGCCTTTTGAACAGGGTCTACAAAATATAACGGGACACAATCCGCATAAAATGTCACAAGGCAAATTCCGGGGATATTTGTAACCATCCCATCCACATCTGTATAATCCAATGGTGTCACAATTCCCTTTCCTTTGTCTTTTTCCGTTACTACTCTTACATTAGTTGTATGCGTCTGTTGAGAAAGTACCATATTCTCGCATTTCACCCCGATTGATTTTGCGATTCTATGATAATTCTCACGCACTGCTGCTTCATCATCTCCTCTTGTAAAGCTCAGATTCATCGATGCATAGCACCCTTGACTCACGCCGCCAAGTCTGGTTGAAAATCCATGATGCACAATTTTTGTATCTGTCAAGAGCGGATATTCCAAATAGGGTACTTCCTTTTCTATCTCACGAAAAATTTGTCTCTCGTCTTTATATCTTATTCCAAGGCTCATCCTTATCTCCCTTATTCTATATGACCATTTTATTATTTTCACATATTTGTATTTTATCACAACTATGTGTATTTTTTATGAATGAAAAGCAAATGCGTTCTGGATAACATTTATCCTATTCTTCTCAATTCCTACTACGTCAAAACGATATGCCTGATTCTCTCCAAGATTATGTTCCATAATATAGAATAAGGCACAGCGACAGAGCACCCGCTGTTTCTTTTCATTCACAGCATCTAATGCATTCCCTGTCCCTCTGCCTTTCCGATATTTCACTTCACAAAATACAATATACGAACCATCTCTCGCAACAATATCAATCTCTCCGGCATGACAGCGATAATTATATTGTAAAATCTCATATCCCTGCTGTTCCAGATAGTAGCCTGCTGCCTGTTCATATACGCTTCCTATTTTTCTATTATTCATAATATCATATCGCATGATACCACTTAAAACAGCTTATTTTTCAAGATAGGCTGTTTTTTACTCATCTTTCAAGTCGAACGTCCGTGAGACTTGGCGCGTGATTCTGGTCAGCGAAGCTGACATATTCCTATCAGAATCACTGCGCATCCTCGCGGAGCGTTTATCTCAGTCGGAGATTGGACTCCCACTGAGACAAATTTGCTATTACTCACCACCTAAAGAGGTGGGAGTCTTCTCGACTGAGATAAAATTCTTGATAAATGTTTTTCTATGAATTGGTGTTGGTCCATATTCTTTCAATGCAGCAATATGTTCCTGCGAACCATACCCTTTATGTTTTGCAAATCCATATTCCGGCATAATTTTATCATATTGTAGCATCAGGCGATCCCTCGTCACCTTTGCTAAAATACTTGCCGCTGCAATAGATACACTCTTTGCATCTCCTTTAATAATCGGAACCTGAGCAATTGCAACGTCTGGTATCGTAACTGCATCGTTGAGCAAAATTTCCGGCATAATCCCTAAATTATGAATAGCTTCCCTCATTGCCTCATATGTAGCCTGCAAAATATTAATCTCATCGATTCTCGCCGGAGATGCCATACCAATCCCTGTCGCAATTGCTTTTTCCATAATTTCATCATACAATTCTTCTCTCTTTTTTGCAGAAAGCTTTTTAGAATCATTCAGATACAATATCTCGCAATCTTCCGGAAGAATTACAGCCCCTGCTACAACCGGACCTGCCAAAGGTCCTCGGCCAGCTTCATCAATCCCACAAATCCATTTACAGGCAGCATAACAATGCTCATATTCTCGCATCTGCTCTAATCGTGCTCTCTCTTGCTCCAGCTTTTCTTCTTGTTTTTGATATTTACGGATCAGATTCTTAACTCCCGCACGGGGATCGGATTCATATTTTTTATATAATTCCGGATATTCATCCATTTTTGCCTGTTCAAATACAAGCTTTATATCACTGATCTTCTCACTCATGCTTAATCACTCCAAACTTATCAAACGGCCATATTCGAATCCATGCCCTTCCCATAATATCATCTCGATGAAGAACTCCCACCGATGGGTCACGACTGTCTGAACTATGATTACGATTATCTCCCAACACAAAATATTCATCTTCTCCCAGTGTAATTGGCTCTGCTGCAATTCCCGGATCGTCCATAACTTCCAATCCATAATTTTCATCCAGCACTTCTCCATTGATATAAACATATCCATCTATCACCTGCACTGTTTCTCCCGGAAGACCAATGATTCGTTTAATGTAATAAGTATGTTCTTCATACTGAAATGGAAATACGATAATTTCAAATCTCTCTGGATCACGGAATCGGTAACTGATTTTATCTACGATCAGATTATCTCCATCTGACAGTGTCGTCTCCATAGAATGACCGCTCACTTTTGTCCTCTGCCCAATAAATGTAATGATTCCTAATGACAAAATAACAACGATCACAATGTAGATAAGCCAACTAAGCAACTCCCCTAAAATACTTCTTTCTTTCATTGTGCGCCCCTTTTATGCATCCATCTCATCCGGAAATTCTAATGTTATTCTTCCAAGTCTACCATTTCGGAAATCATCCAACATCAGTTTTGCTGCCTTTTCTGTGTCATACTCATTTCCTTTTACAAGGCAATGTCTGCTCTTTGCAATTTCCTGCAACATCGCAAAACCATCGTCAGATTCCTCTATATCATACTTTTCTGCCAATATTCCCGAATATTTATCATTCAAAAACTCACATAATTTTGCAGCCAGTTCTTCTGTATTCAGAATTTCATCCTTGATTGAACCAATATATGCAAGCTTCAATCCCACACTCTGATCCTCAAATTTCGGCCACAAAATTCCAGGTGTGTCTAATAATTCCACATTTTTATTCAAACGAATCCATTGTTTTCCTTTTGTAACACCCGGTTTATTTCCTGTTTTTGCACAGGCTTTTCCTGCAAGTGCATTAATAAATGTTGATTTACCTACATTTGGGATTCCAACAACCATTGCTCGTACCGGTCTGTTCAAAATTCCTCTTTTTCTGTCTCGTTCAATTTTTTCTTTACAAGCTTCCTGGATCACACCATGTATTGATTTAATCCCTCCGCCTTTTTTTGAATTTACTTTTACAACAGAATATCCTTTTTTCTTGAAATATTCCATCCACGCATCATTGCATCTCTCTTCTGCTAAATCTGACTTATTCAGCAAGATCAGTCTCGCCTTATTTTTTCCCAATTCATCAATATCAGGATTACGGCTGCTGACAGGAATTCTCGCATCAACCAATTCGATCACAAGATCAATCAATTTAATGTTCTCCTGCATCATTCTTCTCGCCTTTGTCATATGACCTGGATACCACTGAAAATGCATATCTTCCTCCTCTATTTTACAAATCCAAAATTCTTTCCTATATTTGTCACAAACCAAACTTTTCCGCCGATATCTTCACGTTTCACATTCCCGATATCTGCAAGCCGGCTGTCATCACTACCTGCACTATTATCTCCTAAAACAAAATATTCTGTCTCACCCAATGTAAGCTTTTTTTCTGCAATTCCTGCAAAATCCAGATCTGATGTGTAGACATTTTTCTTTTGTACTTTACCATCAATATAAATCTTTCCATCTTTGATTTGTACCGTTTCACCTGGAAGCCCTACTACTCGCTTTATACAATAATGTGCGTTTTCATTTCCATTTGGACGAAATGCTATAATTTCACCTCTTTTAGGCTTACGGGCATCATAAACAATCCGATTAATTAACACGACATCTCCGTTTTTCAACACCGGGCTCATAGAGTCTCCGGCATTGCTTACCCGCTGTCCAAAAAAACTCACAAGCATCCATGCTAAAATACATACAACAATAATTTCTGTGCCCCATTCAATCGCTGTCTTGACTTTTTCTGTTTTCAGTGAGCGGCATTTCTTTCGGAAATATAATTTCCACTTTTTTCGATCTATCGTATAACTTTTCTTCTTTGCTCTTTTTTTCATCGCCTATCTCTTAATATATCATACCAACAGTTACTTTCATATAATGAAAAAGGGACAAACTACAAATCTGTACTTGTCCCTCTCATCGTTACTATTTTACTAATTCTTTAACTTTAGCTCTCTTACCTACACGTCCTCTTAAGTAGTTCAGTTTTGCTCTTCTTACTTTACCTCTACGAACAATCTCAACTCTTTCTACATGTGGAGAGTGTACTGGCCAAGTTTTCTCAACTCCAACTCCGTTGGATGACTTTCTTACTGTGAAAGTTTCTCTAACTCCACCACCCTGTTTCTTTAAAACAGTTCCTTCGAAAACCTGAATTCTTTCACGGTTTCCTTCTTTGATCTTAGCGTATACTTTTACAGTATCTCCTACGTTAATTTCTGGAGCATTCTCTTTTAACTGCTCAGCTTCAATGTTTTTAATAATATCGTTCATTGTGTGACCTCCTTAATATTTGACGTTCTTAACACATTATTGTGCCAGAGGACCATCGCTCTTCTTTTCACAAACAACTGTTGTAGTTTATCACATTTTTGCTTGTTGTGCAAGTAGTTTTGCACTTTTTCTGTCAGCTTTTTCCTTTTTATTTTACTTCTGCTTTTGAGCCTCTACTTCTTCCAGCCATTTTTTCTCTTTTTTTGTCAACTCACATTTTTCAAATAAATCGGGACGACGTTCTTTTGTTCGAAGAATAGACTGTTCGCGTCTCCATTTTTCTATATTTGCATGATGTCCGGACAACAAAATAGCCGGTACTTTTTTCCCATGCCATTCTTCCGGTCTTGAATACTGTGGATATTCAAGCAGATTATCCTGAAATGATTCAAATTCAGCAGATACATCATTATGCAACACACCCGGAACCAGTCTGGAAATTGTATCAACCATGACCATAGCCGGGAGTTCCCCGCCTGTGAGTATATAATCTCCGATTGATACATAATCTGTAACAATCTCCTCCAGCACACGTTCATCAATCCCCTCATAATGTCCGCATAAAAGGACGAGGTCTTCTTCCTGTGCTAATTCTTCTGCCATCTTCTGATTAAATGTATCTCCTTGTGGAGATAAATAAACAACTCTCGTTTTCTTTTTATCTAAATTGTTTTCTGTCTGTTCTTCATTTGCTGGAGTATTTTCAATTTGACTTTCCTTCTTTCTCTTTGCAATGGACTCTTCAATCGACTGATAAGCCAAATAGACAGGTTCCGCCTGCATCAGCATACCAGCCCCTCCACCATACGGATAGTCATCTACGCTTTGATGTTTATTGAAAGCAAAATCACGAATATTAACAGCTTCTATGGATAATAAATCACGGGAAATTGCTCTTCCAATGATACTTGTATTCAATCCATTCATCACCATTTCCGGAAACAAAGTCATTATATGGAAGTTCATTATACCAGCCCCTCCAACAAATGTACTTTCATGCTCATAGCTTCTATATCCACATCTAATATGCAATCATGAATAGCAGGGATCAGCACCTCGCCATACTTGTCAAATTCCACGACATACACTTCATTTGCACCGGTTTCGATAACATCTACCAGTTTTCCTTCTTCACCTTCGTCTGTTATAACATCCATACCGATCAAATCTGCAATATAATATTCATCTTCCTCTAATTCTACTGCATCTTTTCTTGTTACAAATAAACTTTTTCTTTTATATCTTTCAATATCATTTATATTATCGATGCCTTTAAATTTCAGGATTACAAACTGTTTAAAAAATTTAACCCCCTGAATTTCCAACGGTATCTGTTCTTTTCCTGTGTCAAGTATTACATTTTTGAGGCTTTTAAATCGCTGCGGATCATCTGTTGTAGGAAATACCTTTACTTCACCTCTTACTCCATGTGTAGATGAGATCACACCTACCTGTAATAACTGTTCCATAATCGAACTCCTTATCTAAAATAAAGGGGACAGTCTTAACGGCTGTCCCTCTCTTATCGCTAAGTATATTTTAAAATATTCTATAGCATTTCTTTACTGAACAATATCAACAACCACTCTTTTATTATCTTTTGTAGCTGCTGCTTTCACTACAGAACGGATTGCTTTCGCAATACGACCTTGTTTTCCAATCACCTTACCCATGTCTCCATCTGCAACGCGAACCTCTAACACTGTTGTCTTGCCTTCCTGACGTTCCGTAACAACAACTCCATCTGGGTTGTCCACCAATGCTCTTGCAATAACTTCTACCAGTTCTTTCATTTACGCGCACCTCCGCGAAAATATTGCGTTAAATAATTTTTAATTATTTCTCAATTCCAGCTGCTTTGAAGATTTTAGATACAACTTCTGTTGGCTGAGCACCATTGTTGAGCCATTTTTTAGCTGCTTCTTCGTCTACTTTGATTGCACTTGGATCGCAGTTTGGATCATATGTTCCGATCTCATCGATAAATCTTCCATCTCTTGGAGATCTAGAATCTGCTACAATGATTCTATAAAAAGGAGCTTTCTTCTGTCCCATTCTTCTTAATCTGATTTTTACTGCCATGTTAAATACCTATCCTTTCTTTTTTACCTTCATAATTTCAGCGAACTATTCGCTTTATTTTTTATCTATGTGTTAAAAAGGAAGTTTAAATTTTCCTTTTTTACCACCCATACCACCCATGAGTCCCGGAAGCTTCTTCATCATCTTCCTTGTCTCATTAAACTGTTTTACCATGCGGTTCACTTCCGCAATATCTACACCTGCACCTTTTGCGATTCGGTGTTTTCTTGATGGATTCAACAAATCTGGATTTCTTCTTTCTTCTACTGTCATTGACTGTATCATTGCTTCCATCCTTGCCATCTTCTTCTCGTTCTCTTCCGAGTCGAGTTCCGGCATCTTCTTATTGCCCATTCCTGGCATACCCGGCAACATTCCCATTATGCTTGAAAGCCCGCCCATTTTTTTCATCTGTGACATACTGTCCAGATAATCTTCATAATCAAACTGAGCTTTCTTCATCTTCTCCATTGTCTTCTTGGCTTGTTCTTCATCTATCTCTGCGCCTGCTTTTTCAATCAGCGTCAGCACATCTCCCATACCAAGAATTCGTGATGCCATTCGGTCCGGGTAAAACTGCTCCAAATCAGAAAGCTTCTCACCCATACCTACATATAAAATCGGTTTTCCTGTCACTGCCTTAATCGACAATGCAGCACCGCCTCTTGTATCACCATCTAACTTTGTTACAATAACGCCATCAATTCCAATTTTATCATTGAAATTACTTGCTACGTTAACTGCATCCTGTCCTGTCATTGCATCAACAACCAGAATCGTCTGATGTACTGTAACTGCTTCTTTGATTTCTTGAAGCTCAGCCATCATCTCTTCATCAATATGAAGTCGTCCTGCTGTATCCAGGATCACAATGTTATTCTTATTCTTTGCTGCATGTTCCATTGCAGCTTTTGCAATATCAGCAGGTTTAATCTTATCACCCATGGAAAATACTTCCACGCCCTGCTTTTCGCCATTGATTTCCAACTGCTTAATTGCAGCAGGTCTATAAACATCACAGGCTACCAGAAGTGGCTTCTTACCTTTTAACTTGAACTTTCCTGCCAGCTTTGCAGTTGTCGTTGTCTTACCTGCACCTTGCAGACCGGCCATCATAATAACGGTGATTGCACTTCCCGGCTGAAGCTTAATCTCTGTTGTCTCAGATCCCATCAGCCTGATAAGTTCTTCATTAACAATCTTGATTACCATCTGTCCCGGATTCAGGCCGTTCATCACATCCTGACCGATTGCCCGTTCCTGAACTTCTTTAACGAAACTCTTCACAACTTTGAAGTTAACATCCGCCTCAAGAAGCGCCATCTTAACTTCTTTCAAAGCTGCTTTGACATCATCCTCAGTAAGTCGTCCTTTACTTCTTAAGTTTTTAAATACATTCTGAAGTTTTTCAGTCAAACTATCAAATGCCATTCTACAACTCCTCTATAATCCGATTCGAAATCTGCCTTATCTGTGAAATCATCTCTTTTTTATCTCGTCCTGTCTCTTCATAAGTATCCAGCATTTCATCAATCTGTCCTACCTTTTCTTTAATAGACAAGAATTTCTCCACCAGATGTAGCTTTTCCTCATATCCTTCCAATGTCTTCTGACATCGTTTTACAAGGTCATGTACGCCCTGTCTGCTGATTCCTTTTTCCTGAGCAATCTCACTCAAAGATAAATCATCTAGCACAAACTGCTCATACACTTCCTTTTGATGATCATTCAGCAACTCGCCGTAAAAATCATACAATAATGATTGTTCTAATATTTCATTCACAATTATCACCTATGCTATCTTACACGAAATGCCGCATGGTGTCAAGTGTTTTTTCTTGACACCTTTTATATTTTTTATTTCATCAACTTTCTCATATTCAACTTTCCCCATCCCAGCTCCTCTTTTTCTTCTTTTAAACAGCTTTCCCGAAGTCTAAGCTTTACTTCCACATTTGTCATATCCGGATATTTTGACAAAAGACAGGCTATTGCCCCTGCTACTACCGGAGTTGCCATAGACGTCCCACTCTTTGATATATAGGGCTTTTTCCAGCGATGTGTATACTGTCCGTTACAGCTTATTACTTTTGTTCCCGGTGCTGTCAGATCTGGCTTAACAACACATTGTTTTGTCGGGCCTCTCCCCGAATAATTCCATTCCTTTTGCGAATGAACATTAACAATTTGTGAGCCGCCTGTCACTCCTACTGTGATCACCTTTCTGCTGCTCCCCGGAATAGCGATTGTTCCATCCTTTGGACCATAATTTCCCGCTGACACTACAACCACCAGCCCTGCATCCCATAACATCTCCACAGCTGACAACAAGTTTCTTTCTTCTATATTATTTAGTTGTGGCTTTGCCCCTACTGAAATATTTACAATACGGATATTTCTTTTATTTTTCAATTCCAATATCCAATGTATTCCCTCTTCTACAGCCTGAATTGTTCCATTTCCCTGCTGATCTAATACTTTTCCTACAACCAACTCACTCTTTGGTGCCATTCCTTGATATATACCATCCGACATCTTCCCGCTTCCTGCGAGTATTCCCGCCACATGCGTACCATGACCGCTGTCATCATATATCGCTTTTTGTTTTCCAACAAAGTCTGTAAACTCTAAAATCCGCCTGTCAAAATCCGGATGTAAAATAATCCCGGAATCCAATATAGCAATACAGATTCCTTGCCCAAAATATTTTCCCTTTTCCATATCTTCCGTCCAATATCCGATAGCTTCTTTTACTCGTTTCATAAAAAGAACCTTTTCTTTCAATTTATTCACACTTTCTCATATTCGTTCATACTATAACATTGTAAATGATCATCTTTGGAGGATATATCGAATGAGTGATTTAACTGCTACAAACTGTGGATGTGGTTGCGACAACAATTGTGGAGGAAACTGGGAAAATAATTCTTGCCTGTGGATTATCCTGCTGCTTATCTTCTGTGGCGGATGCGGCAATAACCGAATCGGAGACGGCTGTGGATGTGGCGGAGACAGTTGTCTGTGGATTATCTTATTGCTTATCTTCTGTGGTGGATGTGGAAATAATGGATTTGGATGCGGCAACGGATTTGGATGTGGCTGCTAAGGTTTATTCTTTTTTTCTCATACTAACTTCAAAAGGTGCTGTCGCAACTGACAGCACCTTCTCTAAATATCTATAAATTGAATTTACAATTTATTTTAATTCTCCCAAAATAGATTTTCCAATTGTTCCTTCCGGCATCTTTACATCAAAGTTATCGGCGATTGTTGCTCCGATCACGGCAAAGGTATCTGAATCCTGCAATTTTCCATACCCTTCCATAGACGGAGAATAAGCAAAAAATGGAACTTGTTCTCTTGTATGGTCTGTTCCTGTATGTGTCGGATCATTTCCATGATCTGCTGTAATGATCAAAAGATCATCCTCTTTTAACTCCTTTAGAAATTCTCCTAATTTCACATCGAATTTCTCAAGCTCTTCTGCATATCCTTTTACATTTCGGCGATGTCCCCACAATGCATCAAAGTCTACCAGATTCACAAAACACAACCCTTTAAAGTCTCTCTTTGCTATATCGATCGTCTGCTCCATTCCATGAACAGAACTTTTTGACTTATTTGATTCCGTCAAACCTTCCCCATCGAAAATATCAAAAATTTTACCAACTGAAATTACATCATATCCAGCATCTTTCAATGCATTCAATGCAGTTCTTCCATATGGTTTCAGAGCATAATCATGTCTGTTACTTGTTCTCTTAAACTCGCCTTTTTTCTTTCCGACATACGGTCTTGCAATGACACGGCCTACTTTCCACTCATCTTTCATTGTGATTTCACGTGCAATCTCACAACAACGATAAAGTTCATCTAACCCAAACGTCTCTTCATTTCCACAAATCTGCAATACGGAATCTGCTGATGTATAAACAATCATATGTCCTGTCGCAATTTCTTCCTCAGCAAGTTCATCTAAAATTTCCGTTCCGCTCGCACTCTTATTTCCAATTACCTTATGCCCTGTTCTTTTCTCAAGTTCATCTATCAATTCCTTTGGAAATCCCGTCTCGGTAAATGTTTTAAATGGCTTTGTAATATGAAGTCCCATCATTTCCCAATGCCCTGTCATTGTATCCTTCCCTGTACTTGCTTCTCTCAAGAAAGAATAATATCCCATTGGTCGTTCTACAGGAGTCACTTGCTTAAGAGGATGAAGATTTGCAATTCCAAGTTTTTGGAGATTTGGAATATGAAAGTCCTCCACTGATTCGGAAATATGTCCCATTGTGTCAGTTCCGGCATCCCCATAATCTGCCGCATCCGGCATTGCCCCTGCACCAAATGAATCAATTACAATTGTAAAAATTCGATTATATTTTTTCATTAACCTCACTCCATTACATGTTTACAATAACTTTTGTAACAAGTTCCTTAAACGATTTTGCTACGCGGTCAGCTGTCTCCTGCACTTCTTTATGATCCAATGCTTCTTTTGAAAGTCCTGCAGCCATATTTGTAATGCAGGAAATTCCACAGATTTCCATTCCCATGTGACGTGCTGCCATAGCTTCGCAAGCTGTACTCATTCCAACTGCATCTGCACCCCAGTTCTGTGCAAGTCTTATCTCTGCCGGAGTCTCATAGCTTGGTCCTGTAAACTGAACATAAACACCTTCCTGTAGCTCAATACCACATTCTGCTGCGCATTTACGGATTACATCGCGAAGGCGCTTACTGTATACTTCACTCATATCCGGGAATCTCACTCCGAGTTCCTCAATATTTGGTCCGATCAATGGACTTGGTACCGCTGTTGTAATATGATCTGTAATCATCATAAAATCTCCTGGTTTATAAGCAGGATTGCATCCGCCTGCTGCATTTGTAAGGAGAATTTTCTTTGCTCCAAGCATTCCCATAAGACGCGTTGGAAGAACAACATCTGACATGGTATATCCTTCATAATAATGAACACGTCCCTGCATAATCACAACAGGTGTATTCTCTACATATCCAAATACAAAACGTCCTTTATGACCTTTTACTGTAGAAACCGGAAAGCCTTCTATTTCTGAATAATCAATTGTCTGCTCGATTTGAATTCCATCTGCAAAATCTCCAAGTCCGGAACCAAGAACCAATGCTACTTCCGGTTTAAAATCTATTTTCTTTTTTACACTTTCAAGACATGTCATTAATTTCTTATACATAATTTCCACTCCTTTTCACTCAATTTTATCTTCTGTCAATTTTATCAGTGACTATCTTTTTAAGACCTTCATACTGTTCTTTACTAATCTGTAACTGGCTTCCATTTTTTGTGACCAGTCCGGCTTCCGAAAATTTCCGAATTGCTCTACTGACACTCTTCAGACACAATCCTGTCTCGTCCGCCATACTCGTACGGCTCTCTTTGATATAAAATGTTCCATTTTTATTATATTTTTCATATAATTCCACATATAAAAGTGCCAGCCTGTCTGCTCCTTGAAGAAAGAGGTACAGACGGTTGCGCCTTTCTTCTTCCAGAAGAGAATGACAAGTTAGTTTCGCTTCCAGCCGAAATGTTTCCGGATCTGAATACAGCCACTTTTCATACTTTGCACGCGACAATTTTACCAACACACAGTCTGTCTCTGTCTGCACTGTTGTTTTGTAAGTCCCCTGCTCCATAATCACTTCCATTCCCCCAAGAGCAATTACATTATCAGGCTTCATAAAATCAAACGCAATTCCCGAGACTCGATAATCTGTCGCTTTTACTTTTCCGATTCCAACAAAATAAATCATATCTGCCGGTTCATTTTCATGAATAAAAATCGTCCCCGCTGCTATATTCTCCACTTCCAGTGCTTCCATGACCCAAAGCGGAGCACTATGAAAATATATTTCAAATTGTTCTTGTCTTTTTTTCTCAATCTGCGTCAAAAACGGCAGCATCTCATGCAAATAATTACGTTCCATACTTCTTCCTCTTTTTAATATCCTGTTGCTTCCTCATTCTTCACAATCTTAATGATACGGCTTGTGCCAAGACGATCTGCTCCAAGTTCAAGGAATTTCTCAGCATCTTCCATAGATGAAATACCACCTGCTGCTTTCATCTTCACATTTGGTCCGATATGCTGTGAAAAAAGTTTGATATCATCAAATGTTGCTCCCGCTCCGCCAAAACCTGTCGATGTCTTAATGTAATCAGCACCTGCATTTGTTACGATTTCGCACATCTTAATCTTCTCTTCGTCAGTAAGGAAACATGTCTCAATGATAACTTTAAGAATTTTATCTTTGCAGACAGCTTTTAAAGCTCTGATCTCATTCTCAATCAAGTCATACTTTTTATCCTTGAGCCATCCGATATTGATTACCATATCAATTTCAGAAGCACCATTCTCCAGTGCATCTTTTGTCTCAAATTCCTTTGCTTTAGTTGTCATATATCCGTTTGGGAATCCGATTACTGTACAAACCGCCATCTTATCACCCATATATTCTGCGGCCTGTTTTACGTAGCTTGGTGCAATACAAACAGATGCGGTTTCATATTTCATTGCATCGTCACAAATCTGTTTGATTTCTTCCCAAGTAGCCCCCTGAAGAAGAAGTGTATGATCAACATGTTTTAAAATCTCTTTCACATCCATTATATAGTCTTCCTTTCAATTTATAGTATATCATCTTTTTTACTATTTTTTATTTATTTTCCTGATCTGCTTTAATCAATTTACGAATTGCTTCAACTGCCACCTGAATTGCCATGTCTGTATCATGAGCAACCGGATTCTCAAGGCCAAGTTTTTCTCTCTCCTGATTTGCTACAACGAGGAAACATGAACCTGCTCTTGCTCTTAATTTAGATGCACAGATAAACAGTGCAGCAGACTCCATTTCTGATGCAAGACATCCCATCATCTTCCATGCTTCCCATTTATTGATAAGCTCATATCCTACCGGCATTGTCTCCGGCTCGTGCTGTCCATAAAATGCATCCTTACACTGAACAACCCCTGTATAATGAGTAAAGTTCTTTTCTTTTGCGGCTGCAACCAGCGCATTTGTAACATCAAGATCTGCCACTGCCGGATACTCGATCGGTGCATATTCTTTTGATGTTCCTTCCATACGGATTGCTCCTGTTGCAATTACAACATCCCCGCTTTTAATTTCTGTCTGCATTCCTCCACAAGTTCCAATTCTAACAAATGTATCTGCTCCGCATTTATATAATTCTTCCATTGCGATCGATGCTGACGGTCCGCCAATTCCTGTAGATGTTACGCTTACTTTTACACCGTCCAGTGTTCCTGTATATGTAACATATTCTCTGTTATCTGCTATCAAAACCGGATCATCAAAATACTGTGCGATTTTTGCACATCTCTTTGGATCACCCGGCATTATCACATAACGTCCGACTTCTCCCTTTGCCACCTGAATATGATATTGTCTGCTTTGATCTTCTGAATAATTTTTCATACCTTTTCCACCTTTCTGTCTTTATTTTATGTCTTATCGTTGTCCTTTATCGTATGGTATTCCTTCTGCCTTAGGTGCTCTGGAATTTTTTGATACAAACACAAGAACGACCAATGAAATAATATAAGGGAACATATTATACAATGTACTTGGAAGCTTTAACGCTACTAATGCCGGGAATCCTGTATATACATTTGAAAGGGCACGGAACTTTCAAATCTTAACAAGGAATGCTTTTTTCTCTTCAGGACTCTATATTTCCAATTATGACATATGTCCCCTCCTTTTAATAGGACTACAGTCCCTTTCTCCTATTCTTTTTTGCATTTTATCTATTTTTCACAGTTTTTTTATTCGGTTTTTGTTCACTTTATCTATATTTTTACCTTCCACGCAAAGACATTTGTCCTTTTTTGTCTCTTGAGATTCATTTTTTCTTCTTTGGTCTCTCTGTTTGTTTTTTCACCAACTGTTCCTCTCTTTTTTCTTTGCCTTTGTCCAATCGTTTCTTCAACATACAATCTTCATCTAATTCGTACACAGCATTTCCATCAATAATTAATCTTCGTTTCATATTTTACTCCATTGTTTCCTTTCCTATATAATATGCTTCTTTTTTTATCTCGGGTTATTCCACCTGCATATTCTTCCCTGTCACACATATTTTTATTCGACATATCATATATATCAGATATGGAAAAGAAATCAACAACACCACTCTCACCCTTTGATGAACTAACCATTCCATCTGAATTGCAGCTTTTAAAACTTATTCTTCCATACACTCCTGTCACCAATCAGAAAATGCTCGGTATTTTAATTAAATTTCTTGAATTAGAATACACGATTGATTTTTTTCAACACTGTACCCTTAAGCTCCACTCTCAGACAACCGATGCCCCTGTTTCTTTCTCAAATATCATCAGCGAAATAGCACCTTATCTTTCCAAACGCGATTCGCAAATGCTAGCTTCTGTTCAAAACATTTTGAATATTCTGGAAATGATGCAAACCTTTCAAGATACTTCATCCACTTCCCCTGCCGATTTATTTTCTGGAATGCTTTCTCCAGAACAACAAGAAATGTTCCAAATGTATCAAACCATGTTTCAACAGGAAGGAGACTCGCAAAATGAACGAATGGATGAATCATCCACTTCTAAAGAATATGAATCCGGTGAAATACAATCTCATTCAGATGGCTGCGACCAAAACAGCAGGAAAAAGCGGAAAGGAATTGATGCCGATTATGATGGCTCTGATCACGAGTGCAAATAAACAGGGGATTCATTTCACCCCCGACGAAATTACTTTAATCTTAGATATTATTAAAGAAGGTAAAACACCGGAAGAAAAAGCTCAAATTGACAGCACTATTCAAATGGTCAAAACAATTCTTTCTAAAAATTCCCATTCTTAAGTTCACCTGTTTTTTTACGAACAAAGAATGTGCTTTGCACATTCTTGCGCCTGTGGCGGTCGCTTGCGACACCTACATTGTACGCCGCAGTGCGCATCCATAGCGGAGCGATTTTTATATATTAGGAAAGCACTTTCCTAATATATAAAAAAAGATGCGGACATTATCGTCTGCATCTTTTTTAGTTCTAAAATCCTTCTTTTCTTCTGAGTTCCCGCATCTCGCGTCGCTTTTGTGCAGCCTCCCATTCGCCTCTTTGTTCTTCTGTCTCAATAATCAGCTCTGGAACCTGAATTGGATGATCATTTTCATCTAACGCTACCATTGTCAGATATGCTCTGTTAATTGGGCGTCTCATTCCTTGTTTATCTTCCACATATGTATCCACACGCACTTCCATCGAAGTATTCCCAACATAAGTCACTCGTCCGATAATAACAACATGTTCCCCCAGATATGCACCTCTTATAAATTTCAGATTATCGATGGATGCTGTAATACAATTTTCTCTTGTATGACGCATCGCCACAATACCTGCTGCTTCATCAATCCATTGAACCAACATTCCCCCAAATAATCTTCCTGCTGCATTCAAATGATTCGGACGAACAATATATACCGTCTCAACTCGAGATTCTTCCATCCGTCTTTGTTCACGCACTTTTACATTTTCCTCCAACTTTTTCACATATTTTTTTGCAATTAGTCTCATTGTAACGCTTTACTCTCTTGTTTGAAAGTATTCTTTTTTATGTTTTACATAAGATACAATTTATTTTATCTGGTAAATTTATTTCCTTTCATGTATCATATAAAGTACATATGAAAAGAGGATTGCTTATGAAAAACATAAAATTAACGATTCAATATGATGGCACGCGCTATCAAGGATGGCAGAAACCTGGGAAGAAAGGAAATTCTAATACCATCTCCGGAAAACTTACAGAAGTGATTTCTCGAATCACTGATGAAGAAACCACCTTATTTGCAGGTGCCAAAACAGACACAAATGTGCACGCTGATGCACAAATTGTAAATTTTAAGACAAACACTACATTATCTGCATTAAAATTAAAGCAAGAATTAAACCATTATCTTCCACAAGATATTGCTATTATTTCTGCCGAAGAGGTTTCTGAACGTTTTCATGCTTCATTAAATGCACAAACAATCACTTATCTTTATCGTGTAAACTGTGCACCGGTTGCAGATGTATTTACAAGAAAATACAAGTACCACCTGCCGGATACATTAGATTTTAATGCTATGCAGCATGCCTCAGAACAATTGCTTGGAAGACATGATTTCAAGCATTTTTCTTCTGGAAAGACAAAAAAATCAACCGAAAAAGATTTGCTTTCCATCGAAATTTTCAATGGATTTCATATTCCGAAAGATTTACTTCTAAAGTGTGAACAGCCATCTGATGCTGATTTTCTTTTTCTTCTAAAAGGAAATGATTTTCTACATCAAATGCCACTTTACTTAACAGAAACGTTATTAGAAATAGGACTCGGCAGCCGAAACGCATCTTCCATTCCATTAATTTTTTCTGGAGAAGATACTGTTTCTAAACGTTGTCCTTCTCATGGACTCTTTCTTCATGAGATTACATACTAATAAATAAGGAGGAGTTTTCATGCTATCATCAATGTCAATTTATTTTATATTACTATACTTTTTTGTATATGGGTTTTTAGGCTGGTGTACTGAAGTTGGTTTCGCAGCCTTTAAAACACATCACTTTGTAAACCGAGGATTCTTAAATGGTCCGATCTGTCCTATTTATGGAGTCGGAGTTACCGCTGTTATAACCATTCTAACTCCTTATAAATCAGATATTATTGTTCTCTATATTCTCTCCGTCGTCCTGGTAACAGTATTGGAAGGAGTTACCGGATGGGCTATGGATAAAATTTTTCATAATAAATGGTGGGATTATTCTGATATGCCATTAAACATCGGCGGATATGTATGTCTGTTATTTTCTATTGTATGGGGATTTGCATGTCTGTTTATTATTTATTTTATACAGCCGCTTGTTCATGATTTGCTTGCGTTCATCCCAACAATTGTCGGAATTATATTAATTATAATACTTGGAATCACTTTAATCGCAGACTTATATGTGACAGCTTCTACAATATTTAAATTTAATCGTCGTCTGGCCGCTATGGAGAAAATTGCTGCTGAGATGCATGAAATTTCTGAGCAGATTGGTCAAGAAATTTTTGAAAAGACAATCCGTGCTATGGATAGACAAGAAGCCTCAAAAGAAAAACTTGCTACTGCTACCGATGAGTTTAAAGAAAAAATGCAGGATACTGCTTCTGGATTGAAAGAAAAAACACAAGGAACTGCTTTTGAATTAAAGGAACGTGCTTTGGATGCCCGCGAACGTTCACAGGAAATCAGCGAAGAACTGCGCAGCAGAATCGCATCTCTTCACACTCGTTATCATGAATCAACGGATAAACCGGGTCGTATTTCCCGCCGTCTGATGAACGCATTTCCGAAAATGGAATCTCGTCAGCACAAAGAATCTCTTGAAGTATTAAAGAAACGCTGGAAACGATAATGTGTATTGTCTCAAAAAAGACAGGATGCAAATTAATTGCTTCCTGTCTTTTTTATGAAATAATCCTATTGATTTCTACATTTAAGAAAATATCTTATCTTCCATATAACACTGTCATTTGTTTCATCTGCTCTACAAGTTCATCTGTCAACGCATCTTTATCCATTCTCCATACCCAGTTTCCACCTAGTGTAGATGGCGTATTGATTCTTGCACGCTCATCAAGACAGAGGTAATCCTGCATTGGAATCACACATAAATCTGCAACACTTCCCATTGCCATTGCAATAAAATCCCATGAAAGAGTATCTTCATCTAATGCCGGCTTATGCAAATATTCTTTTGCATAAGTTCTACATTCTTTCGACACGTCATGATACCATGCTCTTGTAGTAGTATTGTCATGTGTTCCTGTATATACAACACAATTTTTCGGATACGTATGAGGGAGATAATTCCCAGACTCTCTGGAATCAAACGCGAACTGAAGCACCTTCATTCCCGGATATCCAGAGTCTTTCAATAACTGCAATACCGAATCTGTCAAAAAGCCAAGATCCTCTGCAATAATTTTTAATTCGCCAAGCTTTTCATTGATTGTATTGAACAGATCCATTCCCGGTCCCGGCTGCCAGCAACCATTCTCTGCTGTTTTACTTCCATAAGGAATTGCATAGTACTCATCAAATCCACGAAAATGATCAATTCGTACTACATCGTATAACCGGAAACAATGTGCAATTCGTTCCAACCACCATGTATACCCTGTCTCTTTGTGATATTCCCAATTATATAACGGATTTCCCCACAGCTGTCCTGTGGCTGAGAACCCATCCGGTGGGCATCCTGCTACTGCTGTTGGAAGATTTTCTTCATCAAACTGGAATAATTTTGGATTTGCCCAAGTGTCTGCACTGTCAAACGCAACATAAATTGGAATATCTCCAATAATTTCAATTCCTTTTTCATTGGCATAATCATGTAGTTTCTTCCATTGACATGCAAATTTATATTGCTGGAACTGATAAAATCCGATTTCATCTTTCAATTCTTCTTCGGCTTTTTTCATATACTCTGGAAGACGGTTACGATAACCTTCCTCCCACTCAATCCAACTTACTCCACCTTGCCAATCTTTAATTGCCATGTACAAACAGTAATCTGTCAGCCATTCTTCATTTTCTTTTATAAATTTTTCATATTCCTTATCCGGGCTAAAACGTTCATACGCTTTTCGAAGCAGTTTAAAACGATTAAAATACATTTTTTCATAATCGATTTCATCAGCCTTGTTTCCAAAATCTGCTGCATCGCATTCATCCTTCGTCAACAGACCTTCTTTGATCAGACTTTCCAGATCAATAAAATATGGATTTCCCGCAAATGTTGAAAAAGACTGGTACGGAGAGTCGCCATATCCCGTAGGACCAAGTGGCAGAATCTGCCACTTTTTTTGTCCTGCTTCTTTCAACTGATCCACAAAAGTATATGCTTCTTTTGAAAAACAACCGATCCCATATTTTGACGGAAGAGAAAATATTGGTAATAACACTCCACTTTCTCGCATTTTGTTTCCTCTTTTCTTTCTTGCTTCTGTTTATTTTACAAACAATATAATTTACTGTACATGCCAAATATCATTGTTATACTCTGCAATTGTACGGTCAGATGAGAAATATCCTGCTTTTGAGATATTTACTACCATCTTCTCGGCCCATGCTTTACGATCTTCATACGCTTTCAATGCTTCTTCCTTCTTTGCTGCATAAGCTTTGAAATCAAGAAGTGTCATAAACCAGTCTTTATTTAACAACTCATTTTTCAATCTTGTCAAATTCTCTTCATGTCCGATTGCAAGTAATTGCTCTGATGTGATAAAGTCTACTGCTGCCTTGATGTCCGCATCTTCCTCATAGAATTTCTTTGACACATAATCAGCTTTTGCATAGTGTTCAATAACTTCTTCACTTGAAGCACCAAATACAAAAATGTTATCGTCTCCAACAAGCTCATGGATTTCCACATTTGCCCCGTCTTCTGTTCCAAGTGTCAGTGCTCCATTTAACATAAATTTCATATTACCTGTTCCACTTGCCTCTTTTGATGCCAGTGAAATCTGTTCAGAAATATCACAAGCCGGAATCAGTTTTTCTGCTTTTGTCACGTTGTAGTTTTCTACCATAACAACCTTCAGATATGGACTTACTTCTGGATCATTGTTGATCAATTCCTGAAGACATAAAATCAAATGAATAATATCTTTTGCAATAACATATGCAGGAGCTGCTTTTGCCCCAAAAATAACTGTAATTGGTGTAGATGGTTTTTTCCCTGCTTTAATTTCCAGATATTTATGGATTATATACAGTGCATTCATCTGCTGACGTTTGTACTCATGCAGACGTTTGATCTGAATATCAAAAATTGACTCTGGATTTAATTCTACACCCTGGGTTTTCTTCAAATATTCGCAAAGTGCTTTTTTATTTTCTTTTTTCACTTCAAGTAACTGGTCTAATACATTTGCATCTTCTTTATATGCCAGTAATTTTTCCAGCCCGTTTGCATCATTTCGATACTCTTTTCCAATCACCTTATCAAGCAGTTCTGTCAGTCCTGGATTGCAGTGAATCAACCAGCGACGGAATGTAATTCCATTTGTCTTATTATTAAATTTTTCTGGATAAATCTGGTAAAATGGATTCAATTCTGTCTCTTTGAGGATCGCTGTATGCAAAGATGCAACTCCGTTTACACTAAATCCATAATGAATATCAATATGTGCCATATGAACTACATCATTTTTATCTATAATCACAACTCTTTCATCATCAAATTTTCTTCTTACTTTATCATCTAAAATTTCAATGATCGGAACAAGCTGTGGTACAACTTTGTTCAAGTAAGCGATTGGCCATTTTTCCAATGCCTCTGCAAGAATTGTATGATTTGTATATGCACATGTGTTTGATACAATTTCAATTGCCTCATCCATTGCAATTCCACGCTCTACTAACAAACGGATTAATTCTGGAATTACCATTGTCGGATGTGTATCATTAATCTGGATTACTGCATAGTCTGCTAAATCATGTAAATTGCATCCACGGGCAACACACTCGTCCAAAATCAGCTGTGCACCATTGCTTACCATGAAATACTGCTGATAAATACGGAGAAGACGACCATTATCATCACTGTCATCAGGATATAAGAATAATGTCAGATTCTTTGCAATATCTTCTTTGTTAAATGTAATTCCATCTTTTACGATTGTTTCATCTACGGAATCTATATCAAATAAATGAAGTTTATTTGTCTGATTATTGTATCCTGTAACTTCAATGTCATACATTCTTGACTGTAATTTCAAATCACCAAATGTAACCGGATATGTCACATCTGTTTTTGTAAGCCAGCTTTCTTTTTCAATCCATGGATTTGGCACTGCTTTCTGCAATTCGTCTTCAAATTCCTGTTTGAATAATCCTAAATGATAATTCAGCCCAATTCCATCTCCACTAATTCCCAAAGTTGCGATTGAATCAAGAAAACATGCTGCCAGTCTTCCAAGTCCGCCGTTTCCAAGAGATGGTTCTGGCTCTACTTCTTCAATCTCGCAAATATCTTTTCCATTTGCTGCAAGCAGCTCTCTTACTTCGTCATAAATCCCAAGGTTAATCATGTTATTAGAAAGCAATTTTCCAATCAAAAACTCTGCTGAAATATAATAAATTTTTTTCTTTGTAGCCGGAGCTTCTTTTTCTTTTGCCATTTCCTGCACAATACTTAAAAGTGCATAATAAATTTCTGTATTTGAAGCTGTATCCACTGATTTTCCAAGTTTCTGCTGCAATAATTCCTGAATCTTCATAAATGTGATTCTCCTTTCAAACATTTGCTTGTTTTCATTTTCTATATGTATTTTAATATGATTATATTTATTTTTCTTGCAAAATGCTCTTATTTTATAGTACAATACTATCAATTTTACAAATGATAGTTTTTAACAATCCAATCTTTTACTTTTGATAACATTTTTTGCAAAATGAAAGGAGCTCTATTATGAATATGAATGAATATCAAAATTATCATGAATCAAAATCGCATACTAACATAGAATTTCCTTACAACACTTATCTCTGCTGTATTCCTGTAGATTTTAATCAGGTTCCGCTTCATTGGCATGAAGAACTGGAATTTATCGTAATCACGAAAGGATGTGGGACCATATCTGTAGATTTCCATTCTCAATTAGTCTCCGCCGGTGATATTGTATTTGTACGCCCGGGGCAATTGCATTCTATAGAACAAAAAGAACATTTCCGCATGGAATATGAAAATATTCTTCTTGATCCTGCCATGTTAATAAGCGGAGAGCAAGATTTATGTGCACAGCAGTTTATTCTTCCACTTTTAAACAACCACATTCGAACTGAAACATTTTTTACTCCTGCGCTTCCTTATTATTCAGGAATCGCATCCTGCATCCGGGAAATCGATCAGTTGTGTGATATACGCCCCAAAGGATATCAATTAGCTGTAAAAGGAAGACTTTTTCAACTCATGTACCTTCTTATATCTAACCAGATAAGTAAAAAAAATATTTCAAGTGCCCGTTCAAAATCACTGGACAAATTGAAAATGATTTTAAAATATGTAGAAGAACATTACGATGAACCAACTACCATTGATGATATGGCTGACCTAACTCATTATAGTAAATCGCATTTTATGAAATTTTTCAAATCGCATATGGGAATGGGATTTATTGAATATTTAAATGATTACCGACTCACCATTGCCGCACGCCAGCTTGTATCTTCCGATGAATCAATCCTTACAGTTGCATCTCTTTCCGGATTTGATAATCTTTCTTATTTTAATAGATTGTTTCGAAGAAAATATCACACTACTCCGGGGGCATATCGCAAGAAAACAGCTTCTGACGAATAATTCCTCATAACCAAAAAGATGACACGCCCGAGAACATGTCATCTTTTTTATCTGTATTATTCCTTGCCTTGCAAGTATAATTCAATTGGATCAATCGGATCAAACGGATTCTCCTCTTCCATCTTGGAATTCCTTCCATGCCTCCTTAAGAGCTCCCCACTCTTATTATAAACCCAGAATGAATATGCCAGAATCTTATTGATCTTTCCCATCTTTTCTTTTGTTGTCTTCGTATAGAATGTACCACCAACCTGAAATTTTGTCTTTTTGTGAATCATAGAAATCAATTCTGTTTCACATGTTACAGGCTCAGGTAAAATAGTATATGCTTTTCCAATACAATCTGTCTTATGGGAATCACTTCCGCCCACTTTCACTTTTCCATATTTTTCCGCAAGCTTCATTGCACCATCATTCGACTCGGGAGACTCACAGCAATTAAATGCCTCGACAAAATCAAATCGTTTCATCAATTCCGGGGACTTGTAAAAACGTTTTGTATTCGTAAAGCTTAAATACTTTTCACCACATGGATGTGCCGGTCCCAATACACCTCCATTACGATGTACCAAATCGATCAGCACCGGTGCCGGCATTCCACGAAGCTCCAGAAGCTTCATCTTCACACCTTCCGGCATAATCACAAGAATATGTCCTGCATCCCTCGTATCATACTCAATTCCTTTTAACACTACAAAATCTGTGTGTCGTTTTCCTTTGATATGTTCTTTCCAATAACGATATCCGTTATACGTGTTATGGTCTGTTATGACCATTCCCTGAAATCCTTTTTCTTTTAAGATCGTAATATATTCTTCTACGCTAACCCTACTGTCAACAGAGCCTTCTTTTACATGGCAGTGCATATCAATTTTCATACGAAGCATCCCCTTTGCCTTTTCTTACTGTCTGCTATCTATGCAGTACAGTTGTATTACTTATCATCATCTGTAATAATAATAAAATCATCATCATCTTCCAGATCATCTAAATCTGTATAATCGTCTGGATTGTAGCCGTCAACATAATCACTTTCTTCTTCATCTTCATATTCTTCGTCATCCAAATCGATTTCATCCAGATAACTCAAGTCTGGTTCTTTCTTCGGCTTGTCATCCGGTTTATCATCTGACTTATCGTCCGGCTCGTCATCTAACAAAATGGCATCATCGAACATAGCTCTTGCTTTTTCTACCTCATTCTCTGTAGAATTCTGTTCTCTTATCTCAGCTGCTTTTTTCAAATTCTTCTTTTTACGCTTACCGGATTCCAGTGTGAATTGAATTATACCACCGACAATTGCAACCAGTACCATGATTCCGTATCCGAAAATTGGATTATCAAACTCCGCCAATGTAGCAATTGCATCCCCTGCGAGCACTCCACCGAGTATACTTGTCACAACAATCATGATTGGTTCTACAAACTTCAATGCCAGTAATGCGATGACAAGGCCAATTGCCAGACATACACCCAGGAAAATCCAATCCTGTGGATTCACGAACAGGATTGCAATGTAAGTTCCTGTCAGAAGTGCCATCAAAAATATTCCAAAACGATAAAAAAATCCTGCCAGAAATGCCAATACAATTCCGCCTCCAATGGTTGCTCCTACCACAATCATCGGTTCTAATCCTGCTAATTCTGTCACAGCAAAACCAATTCCGGCACCTGCAACAAGTCCAAGAAGTGCACTCCACAAACGAATCAGTTTTAAACCAAACATACTTAAAAATATACCTATCACAGTTGTAACAATCAGCGCAATCATCATGTTTTCACTTACAACCTGATTCACTGTATCTGAATTTACACTTTTAAGATATTGATATACTTGATCAGCTATTGTACTTATGTCCATCTTAATCTCTCCTCTTTTATACTTATAGTTCCCCGTATGTTTCTGTATCTTTTTCTTTTGATACTATTCTTATTTTATCAATTTTTACATTGTTATACAAGTAAATCAAACGAAGTTCACAAGATGTACACGAAAAAATTTTTTCTGTTTAAAAACCTCAAAAAGCATTTCCTATCGTATAAAAAAGCAAAAAGTAAGAGCCGATACGATTATTCATCCGATTCATATCAGCCCTTACTTTATATGTAATTTTTTATTCATTTAATATGCTGGTGGTCTATACCTCCTATTCTTTTCTATTCTTACGATTCGTTCTCTGATGAGAATCACGTTCGAAATAGATTTTACTTCTCTCATAACTTTCTCGTCATTATGATCTTTCTCTATCTCTTCTCACCCAATATCGAGAATCCTTCATAAGTGGAACTTACTGAATATTTTTTGAAGAAGACCTTTTTCCATCTCTTTCAATGATTTTTTACTTTTCTTTTATCTTAGCTAATAAGATTTATTTATCACTCTTTCAGATGTTTTTGTCTGTTCAATTGTATTCGTTCAGTTCTTTTTGTTGACTTTATATTAACATTCATTTTCGTTTTTGTCAACATATTTTCTGTTTTATTTTATATTTTTATTTAATTGTCAGTTTTCTATTGTTTTTCTTTTTATTTTTTCTGTCTTGTATTATCCGATTTCTATTAGCATTTCTATTATTTATAAAAATGTACTTGAAACACATTTATTGACTTTTTTTTTAAGAATCAGTACAATAGGTATATTCTTTCATAAGAGTTGAATTTTTAATCGTCTCTTATAATCATAGATAAAGGAGTTTAAAGTATGGAACATTTAACAATTCCTGAAGGCTACTCGTCTCCTCTTACAATTCGTGAGACAGAAGTTGCTATCAAAGAAGTAAAAGACTATTTTGAACGTGCACTTGCGAAATCCTTGCATTTGACACGTGTTTCCGCCCCATTATTTGTCCGCCCGGAATCCGGACTGAATGATAACTTAAATGGAGTAGAAAGACCTGTTTCTTTCGGTATCAAAGAGCAGGACGATGCACCTGCCGAAATCGTTCATTCACTGGCCAAATGGAAACGATATGCATTAAAGCATTATAATTTTCATTCCGGAGAAGGACTCTACACTGACATGAGTGCCATTCGTCGTGATGAGGATACTGATAATATTCATTCTATTTATGTCGATCAATGGGATTGGGAAAAAGTCATTTCCAAAGAAGAACGTAACACAGAAACCTTGGAATATACAGTAAGAAAAGTATTCAGTGCATTAAAAGAAACAGAAAACTATATTTCCAGACGTTATAACTACATTGAGCCATTATTGCCTGATGATATTTTCTTTGTAACTTCTCAGGAATTAGAAGATATGTATCCTGACAAAACACCAAAACAACGTGAATATCTGATTGCAAAAGCAAAAAAAGCGGTATTTATCTCTCAAATCGGTAAAGAACTTGCTTCAGGAGAAAAACACGATGGACGTGCTCCTGACTATGATGACTGGGACTTAAATGGTGACATCATCGTTTATTATCCTGTTTTGGATATTGCATTAGAGCTTTCTTCTATGGGAATTCGTGTTGATGAAGATTCACTTGCCAGACAGCTTAAACTTGCAGATTGCGAGGATCGCGCCAAACTTCCATTCCAGAAATCGCTTCTTAACAAAGAGCTTCCTTACACTGTCGGTGGCGGTATCGGACAGTCACGTATTTGTATGTATTACTTAAGAAAAGCACATATCGGTGAAGTCCAGTCTTCTATCTGGCCTGAAGAAGTCCTTCAATGTGCAAGAGAACATGGCATTCAGTTATTGTAATCTCTGCCACAATTGATACTTGCTTTGACTGATACAATCAAGTCGAACGTCTGTGAGACTTGGCGCGTGATTCTGGTCAGCGAAGCTGACATATTCCTATCAGAATCACTGCGCATCCTCGCGGAGCGTTTATCTCAGTCGAGAAGAATCACCACCTGAAGAGGTGGGAGTCTTCTCGACTGAGATAAAAAATGGTAGGCAACACTTTTTGAAGTGTTATCTACCATTTTTTATTATCTTATATCATTTAAAATTCTTTATAATTTTAGAATAATAATTTAACACATCCATACATACCTGCATCATTTCCAAGTGTTGCAAGTGTCACTTTTGTCTCACGACATGCCTGGAATACTATTTCAGAATATTTTTTCTGGATTCCTTCAATAAGAATGTCTCCCGCTCTTGAAACACCTCCACCGATTACAAAAACCTCTGGGTCTACTACACCGGCTACATTTGCCAAAGCAGTTCCAAGCACTGTACAAAGCTTGTCTACCAGCTCTAACGCTACTTCATCTCCTTCTTTTGCTACATCAAAAATATCTTTTGCTGTTAATGGATCAAAAGCTGTCAATTTTGTTGTTCTTGTTTCAGTCTGAAGCTTCTTCTTTGCCATACGTACAATTCCTGTAGCAGATGCATACTGTTCCAGACAACCTTTTCTTCCACAACCACAGCATTCTGTTTCCTCATCATCCATATGGATATGGCCAAGCTCCCCTCCGGCTCCATTAGCTCCTGCAATAATTTTACCGCCAACGATGATTCCACCGCCAACACCTGTTCCAAGTGTGACCATGACAACATTCTGATATCCTTTACCGCCACCTTGCCACATCTCACCGAGCGCAGCTACATTCGCATCATTTCCTGCCTTTACAAGAAGCCCTGTCTTCTCTTCCAGTTCTTTCTCAACATTTACAACATCCCAGCCAAGATTTACGCATTTATGTACTACACCTTCATTGTCAACCGGTCCAGGCACGCCAAGTCCAATTCCCTGAACATCTTCTTTATCAATATTCTTTTCTTCCATCTTACCAAGTACAGATGCTGCAACATCATCCAATATAGATGCTCCGTTATTCTCTGTATTTGTTTTGATCTCCCATTTTTCAAGAATCACACCGCTCATATCAAACAGACCAATTTTGCAAGTAGTTCCCCCTACATCTACACCAAATCCATATTTTTTCATGCCTTTACCTCGCTGAATCTCTTTCAGTTTCCTTTCTTATTTTTATTTATATTTTACCTAATTTGTTATATTTTCGTCAACCAATAACTTTGCTATCATTTAACTATATTTTTTCATGCTCCTGTTTTTCGCGATCTACAAACATCATGATAAATGCAACAAATAAAATAGCTGAACAAATCAAAATAGCTCTTTCTTTCATTAGGTTTACGAACTTATTTCCAATGATAGCACCCACCACAAAGCATAAAATTACGCCATAATACAAAAGACTTTTTTGCAAACAACTGCTTTTTTTTGTTCTTAAAAAATCCGTCAGATTCTGTGTTGCACTTCGCAAATTGCCAATACACATGGTTGTCGCGATCCCATTTCCATGAATCTTACGAAAACTTTCTACTTGAATTCCGCATGCAAAAGATGTAAGACTGTTCGCCAGCGTATTCATATCTTGTGAAATAAAGCTTACACCCATAAGTACAATAGCTTCCACTAATACAGAAAATTGCCTCCAGTGAAACAAACCTTCTTCATTACTCTTGTAACGAATCACTTCAGCCAGCGCAATTCCGATTGCAAATGCCATCACCGGGAAGAAATAATGTGCCGCCACTCCCCATTCTTTCTGTGATAAATGAATTCCAAGTAAAAGCATATTTCCTGTCTGTGCATTTGCAAATACCCCGTCCCTGCACATATAGGAATATGCATCCATAAATCCTCCTGCTACTGCAAGCACAATTCCCAGTCGAATGGATTCCGACATTTGTTTCGAATGTTTCATTTCTCTACACTTCTCTCTTAATTTTCTCGTTTTGTTCCCCAGAAAAACAATGCAACAGTTCCAGGGCCTGTATGACTTCCAATCGTGGTCCCAATGTCATTGATCATAACATTTCCTTTCAGATTCGGAAAACGCTCTTCTATCATATCTGCAACTTTTCTTGCATCTTCATAACATGCTGACTGGGACATAAAGCATTTGTCTGCATATTCTAAACCATTAACGGCAAATTGCTCCATCTTCTTCACTATTTCTTTGCTGACTTTTTTCTTTCCACGTATCTTAAATCTTGGAATTAATTTTCCCTCATTGCTTACATTTAATAGTGGACAAATATCTAACGCTGTTCCAAACCATCCCGAAATCTTAGATATTCTTCCCCCTTTAATAAAAAATGTAAGGTCTGTTGTGAAAAACCAATGATGTACTTCCAGCTTATGTTCTTCAGCCCATGAAGCAACCTCATCAATGGATTTTCCTTCATCTCGCAAATCTGCCAGCTTATCCATCAATAGTCCATATCCAGAAGATGCTGCAAGCGAATCAATAATATAAATCTTTCGGTCCGGATATTCTTCTTCCAGCATCTCTTTCGCTGTGCGTGCTGAATTCAAAACTCCTGAAATTCCTGATGATAATGTCACATGTAAAATATCTTTTCCATCTTCAAGAAATGGTCGGAAATATTCAACAAACTCGCCTACATTAATCTGTGATGTCTTGGTATCCGCACCATCCTGCATCTTTTTATAAAACTGTTGAAATGGCATAGACTGTCCAAGATCATCCGGATACTCTACTCCATCCATAAAATAGTGAAAACAAATATATGATATCTTTCGTTCTTCAAAAAATTCTTTTGGCATATCCGCCGTAGAACAACAACTTAAAATATACTCTTCCATCTGCTACTTCCTCCATGTTATCACTTACGTTGTTTCCTATTATAAAGCATTTCCCATAAAAGACAATTCCTTTTTTCTTTCTCTTTTAAGTTCGTATAAACTGACCTTGTGAAAAACACAACGTTAAAATTTTATCGTTATATTGCATAAAATTTAACAAACTATTTTTTAGATTTTTGTGCATTCTTCTTGCTTTTTTTTAGTTTATCGCATAAAATAAACTTAATTGAGTTTACGTGTTACGCTTGATACGTAAATACATTTGCAATTTTAACAATTTATGAAAAGGAGTATTTGATATGAGTAGATTAGAAATCCCTACCCCTATCCGGGCTCAGGTCGTTGTTGAAGGACTCTATCGTGATCTGGAACGTCGAATCGAATCCAGCCCTCCGGGACTTTGTCCTGTAGATATGACTCGTGCCTTTCTTGAAATGTGTCACACACAATCCTGTGGCAAATGTGTTCCTTGCCGTGTCGGTCTCTGGCAGCTAAAAAACCTTTTGACAGATGTTTTAAATGGCGAAGCTACCATGCAGACATTAGATGAAATGATGGAGCTTGCTACTTCTATTATGGAAAGTGCTGATTGTCCGATTGGATACGAGGCTGCTCATATGGTCTACAAAAGTTTATTAGGCTGTCGTGAAGATTATGAAGAGCATATTCGTCAGGGAAGATGTACATGCCAGTATACTCAGCCGGTTCCTTGTGTATCGCTTTGTCCTGCACATGTTGACATTCCTGGTTATATCGCACTTGTAAAAGCAGGTCGTTACGCAGATGCTATCCGCTTAATCAGAAAGGATAACCCATTCCCTACAACCTGTGGTTTTATCTGCGAGCATCCTTGTGAAGCACGTTGCCGCCGTAATATTGTTGACGATGCTGTCAATATCCGCGGTCTCAAGCGTGTAGCAGCTGACTTTGCAGGCGAAGTTCCACCTCCGGTCTGTTCACCATCCACAGGTAAACGAATTGCTGTTGTAGGTGGAGGTCCGGTTGGACTAAGCGCTGCATATTTTCTGCAGTTAATGGGACATCAGACACATGTATTTGAGATGCTTCCAAAATTAGGTGGTATGCTTCGCTATGGTATTCCTAATTATCGTCTTCCTAAAGACCGTCTGGATGATGATATTAATACAATCTTAAAAACAGGTGTCGAAGTTGAATATGGTAAACGAATCGGTAAAGATATGACTATCCAGAGTCTTCGTGAAGATTATGACGCTGTCCTGATTGCAATCGGAGCAAGTACAGATAAAAAACTTGGTATCGAAGGTGAGAATGCAGACGGAGTCCTCTCCGCAGTTCGTTTCCTCCGTGATGTCGGGGAAGGAACACCTGCAAATCTTGAGGGACAGGAAGTTGCTGTTATTGGTGGCGGTAATGTATCTATGGATGCAGTCCGCACTGCAAAACGTCTCGGTGCCAAAAAGGTAAGCATTGTATATCGTCGTCGTACAGCTGATATGACAGCTCTTGCAGCTGAAATTGAAGGGGCTATCGCTGAAGGAATTGAAGTGCAGACTTTGATGGCTCCATCCAAAATCCAGGTAGATGACAATAATCATGTGACCGGTATTTATGTTACTCCGCAAATGATCAGCAAGATTAAAGACGGACGTGCAAGTGTACGACCGACAGGAGAAGAAGACGTATTTATTCCTTGTCAGACACTGATCGTTGCCATCGGACAAGATATCGAATTTCAGCATTTTGAAGAAGCCGGTGTACCTGTTCAGCGCGGTAAGATCCAGACTGCAACATCCGGTGGATTTGATAATATTCCTGGCGTATTTGCCGGTGGAGACTGTGCATCCGGTCCTGCAACTGTAATCAAAGCAATTGCAGCTGCTAAAGTAGTCGCAGCAAACATTGATGAATATCTTGGATATCATCATATCATCAGCTGTGATGTTGAGATTCCGGAACCAGAACTTTGTGATCGTAAACCTTGCGGAAGAGTAAACTTAACGGAACGTGAAGCAGGTGAACGCGTCTGCGACTTTGATGGTGTTGAAAACTGTATGTCCAAAGCTGAGGCAGATCAAGAAGCCGAACGTTGTCTGCGCTGTGATCACTTCGGTTATGGAAGCTTCAAAGGAGGTCGAGAAACATTATGGTAAATATTACGATTGATAACCAAAAAATCTCCGTACCGGAAGGTACAACCATTATGGAAGCGGCTGCATCCATCGGCATCCAGATTCCCAAACTTTGCTATTTAAAAGGTATTAACGATATCGCAGCCTGTCGTGTCTGCGTTGTCGAACGTGAAGGGATGGATCGTCTTATGACCTCCTGCAATAACGTTGCGATAGAAGGCATGGTTATTTACACAAACAGTCCTAAGGTTCGTGATGCCCGCAAAAAAACGGTACAGCTTATCTTATCTCAGCATGACTGCCAGTGTGCAACTTGTGTCAGAAGTGGAAACTGTACATTACAGAAAATCGCAAATGATTTGAATATACTTGATATTCCATATAAACAAAGACTGGAAGATTTTCCATGGGATAAGGATTTTCCTTTTATCCGCGATTCCAAAAAATGTATTAAATGTATGCGCTGCATCCAGATTTGTGATAAAATTCAGGATTTACATATCTGGGATGTGACAAGTACCGGTTCTAGAACAACCGTAAATGTAAGAGGAAACAAAAAGATTTCTGATGTATCTTGTTCACTTTGTGGACAGTGCATTACCCATTGCCCTGTTGGTGCACTTCATGAAAGAGACGATACAGAAAAAGTATTCCGTGCCATTGCCGATCCAAATAAGGTAGTTGTTGCACAGGTTGCTCCTGCTGTACGTGCCGCATGGGGTGAAGCTCTCGGATTATCTCGTGAAGAGGCAACTGTAGGCAAAATCATGGATTCCCTCAAACGTCTTGGTGTAGATTATGTATTTGATACAACATTCTCTGCTGACCTGACCATTATGGAAGAAGGAAATGAATTCCTGCAGAGATTTACAAAAGGCGAATTAAAATTACGTCCAATGTTTACATCCTGCTGCCCTGGATGGGTTCGATTTATCAAATCGCAATACCCTCATCTGGTTCCACAGTTATCAACTGCAAAATCTCCACAGCAGATGTTTGGTGCAGTCATGAAAACTTATTTTGCTGAATCAATTGGAGTAAAACCAGAAAATATTTACACACTTTCCATCATGCCTTGCGTTGCTAAAAAAGGTGAACGAAACATGGAACTGTTCTATAAAGAATATGCCGGAAATGATATTGATGCGGTTCTTACAACCCGCGAACTTACACGTATGATCCGCTCTTCACACATTTCACCTTCTACATTAGTAGACCGTGAATGCGACCCACTTATGAAAGAAGGAAGCGGTGCCGGTGTAATCTTCGGTGCTACCGGAGGTGTTATGGAGGCAGCTCTTCGTTCTGCCCACTATCTTGTAACAGGTAAAAATCCAGAGCCGGATGCATTTAAAATTGTACGAAGCCCATCTTTTGAGACAGGTGTTATAGAGGCTGAAGTACAGCTTGGCAGTGCAACTGTAAAAGCTGCCGTTGTCAGTGGACTTGGCAATACACGTAAATTACTTGAAGCAATCGAACATGGCGAAGTACACTATGACTTCGTAGAAGTTATGGCCTGTCCTGGCGGATGCGTCGGAGGTGGAGGTCAGCCAATCCATGATGGAGAAGAACTTGCCCATGAGCGTGGTGAAAATCTCTACTTCCTGGATACTAATGCACCGCTTCGTTTCTCTCATGAAAATCCTGATGTACAGAAGCTGTACTCTGACTACATGGAGAAACCATTATCGCACAAAGCACATATGCTTCTTCACACAGACCATAATGCCTGGGAGATGCCAAAAGCTTAAATAACTTTTTTAACACAATATTAATTTTTTAACCAAATCTAAGCCTTCATATTTGTACGAAAAAAAGAGACGCATATCCGTTTTCAATAACGGCTGCGTCTCTTTTTTATAACTCTTTGATTACTTAGCTTTTATTCTACTCTTCATCATATGTATCTAAGAAATGATGCTTCACTCCATGCTCTTTATATGCCACGATCGTACTTAAATTCACATTCTCGACACTTTTAAAAATATTTCCCTCAACATATTTGTTTGTCTTTTTCAATTCCTGGATAAGTGCCTTGATTTCCATTCTTTTTGACTGATTTTCTTCGTTATTACATGTTGTGCATGTGTCCGTAAATTTGCAGGCACACTGAATAAAATGCAAATTATTGTAATCTCTCCACGCTTTAATACTATCCTCTCGAACCAGATATAATGGACGAATCAATTCCATTCCTTCAAAATTTGTACTGTGAAGTTTCGGCATCATCGTCTGAACCTGTGCCCCGTACAACATTCCCATCAAAATCGTCTCAATAACATCGTCATAATGATGACCCAGCGCAATTTTATTGCATCCTAATTCTTTTGCATAACTGTACAAATGTCCTCTTCGCATTCGTGCACACAAATAACATGGTGATTTTTCTATATTGTATACAGAATCAAAAATATCTGACTCAAACACCGTGATCGGCACTTTCAGCTTTCTTGCATTTTCCTCAATAACCTGTCTGTTTGCAGGGCTATATCCCGGATCCATAACAAGAAATTTTACATCAAACTGAAACTTATTATGTCTCTTCAATTCCTGAAACAACTTTGCCATTAGCATGGAATCCTTACCACCGGAAATGCAAACTGCGATTCGATCGCCCTCTTTTACCAATTCGTACTGATTGATTGCTTTTGTGAATTTGCTCCAGATTGGTTTATGAAATTTCTTCCGGATACTCTGCTCCACATCTGCGCAGATTTCATCTGCCTCCTGCTGCTTCATCGTGTCCAGCAACCATGCAATGTAACCTCCTTGAAGACTTACCGCATCATAACCGGATTCACACAATGCTTCTGCCACATCTGTACTGAAGCGCCCTCTTGCACAACAGATAACCAGTTTCTTATCTCTTGGAAATGCATCTTCTGTCTGTTCTTCTATCGCCTTATGTATCTCTTCTGCTGGCATATGAACCGCATTCGGAATGCTGCCATGTGCCACTTCAATTTCATCTCGCATATCGATAATCTGGTAGCTGTCCTTATCCAGATTTCTTAATTCCTGTACCGTAATTCCCATCTTTGTAATTCCTTCTCTATATGATATCTAATTGCTTTTGAATATACCTTTAACATCCTATCACGTTTTGCGGGATACGGCAACTGGGAGTGTTTGTATTTTGGTTATGAATTGGCGATACGGTCCTTCTAGAGAAAATAGAATGTGAATTTCTGTTCAGTTTCCATGAGCAAGAAATCCAATATGATGCTTTCCAAAAAGACCGTATAAGCCAGTACTCTAAAACACAACCACCAGCAACATCTTAAACTGCTCCTGTCCATACACTGCATGTGGGTGTTTGGCTGGCATTACAATGGATTCACCTTCTTTTAAAATGTATTCTTCTCCATCAATTGTGATTTTTCCAACTCCGTCCAGACATGTTACAAATGCATCACCGCCTGACTCATGTGTGCTGATTTCTTCATCTTTATCGAATGCAAACAGTGTTACACTTAAATGTTCATTTTGAGCAAGTGTTTTTGAGACAACCTGACCTTCCTGATATGCTACCTGTTCTTTTAATGTTACTACTTCTGCTTTGTTAAAATTTTTAATTCCTGCCATTTTTTTCTTCCTCCAAATATTTTTTATTTTATTATAAACCGATGTTTAGCAATTTAACCATTATTGTTTATTGCCGCATCTATTAATCTTATATCTTATATTGTTCAATCTCTGACAATTCCAACTAATCCAGAATTTGACCATCTATAGAAATTGTCACAACCTGCCACGGAATAAATTTTCCACTGTAATCTACAGCATTAAACTTCGAACATCCAATCAGCATCACCTTTCCACGCATGAATTCCTGATGTATATTTGCATATGCATAAGCTGTACAGTCTGCTGCAATCAATAATTTTGCTCCATTGTTTTCCTCCCTCTAAACTTCATTTTCAAAAATGCTGCCCCTGATATTCAGAAAGCAGCACTTTTACTAATATATTTTATTCACATTTTAAGCTATTCGTTTCCACATTATTATTTAAAAATCTTTACATAAGGATTTTCTTTTGTATAACTCTCCCATTTTTCTTTCTCTTCTTGAATCTGAGTTTCTCCATTCGGATCTCCCGTTTTCATAAAGTTTGTCCAGCATGTCACCATTTCTTCACTCAAATCATAATCATGCTGCTCCATTGGTCTCCAGCATCTGCCCAATGTACCAAATGTATACCACAACTCTGATGAATGGAAAGCGCCCCAGTCATCTCCCGGAAGTTCATGTGCAAAATGATACAGATACGCCGGCCTACCTTTCTCTTCTCTTGTTGCAGCCCAACGCTTGCACTCTTCCATCAAAATTCCTGTCTTTCCTTCTTTTACTTCATCTGGTGTTGCTCCAAGATCATCTGTCACAACACCACACATATAAGGAATATCCTTCATTGTTCCTTCTTTCCAAACATCTTTAACTGTCTTTTCCAGGACATATCCATCTGCATTTGGAACAACAACAAGACCCCTTCCTGTTTTCCACATCTCATCATCTAATTTTGCTTTTGCTTCAGACAATTCTTCTGTTGACATTGCACGAAGTTCTTCCAGCGAAGTTTTTCCGGTCAGTTCGACAAATCTTTCACCGATTTCCTCTTCCTCTTTTAATGTCGGTGTATAAAGTACATCTGCATCACAACTGATTCCACTCTGCATAATTGCCTTTGCCGGAATATCTCCTGTCAGTTTACTTGAACAAAGCACCTGTGTACTCATACTTCCTGCAGACTGTCCAAATACTGTGATATTTTTACTGTCTCCGCCAAAGTTCTCAATATTATTTGCAACCCATTTTAATGCTGCGATCTGATCTAAGATTCCATAATTTCCAGAAATATGTCTTTCATTTTCTGCATCCAGCCATGGATGTGCAAAAAATCCAAAAATATTTACCCGATAATTGATTGTAACAAGAATTACACCTTTTTTACAAAATGCTTCTCCATCAAATTCCAGTTCACTGCTGTAGCCACCGCCAAATCCACCACCATGGATCCAGAATGCCACCGGAAGTCTCTCTCCTTCTTCATGCTCCGGCACCCAGATATTCAAATACAGACAGTCTTCTCCCATTCCCGGAACAAATTCTGGATTATTATAAAATTCCTTATGAAAACGTCCCATAAATGGATGCTCTGCTTTCGGTAATTCCTGCATACACATATTCTGAAATGTATCTGCTTTATATGTACCTTCCCATGCATCCAGTTCCTGTGGTGCTTTCCATCTGAGTTCTCCTACTGGAGCCTTGGCATATGGAATCCCTTTAAATACAACATATCCACCTTTTTCGATTCCTTCCACAGTTCCCTTATTTGTTACTACACTTTTATTCATACTGAGCTTACTCCCCCACATTTATGCTTTGATCTTTCTTCTGCTTGTCACCAGATCTTTAATCTTTGGTCCTGCTAACTGAATCAAGATTACAATAATCAGGATTGTTCCTTTAATTGCATCATTGATCAGTGAATCCATCTTCAAAGCCACGATAATCTTATCGATAATTGTATAAGACATTGCTCCGAACAGAATTCCAAGGCATCTTCCTTTTCCGCCTGACATACTGATTCCACCGAGAACAACTGCTGCGATTGCATACATCTCATAACTCTTACCTGTTGTTGCCGGATCAGAAGAACCGTTCATCGCAATCCACAAGAACGCTGCAATACCTGTCATAACGCCTGCCAGAACAAATACAATCACTTTCATCGCACTGACATTGATACCTGACATTCTGGCACCTTTCTCATTACTTCCGATGGCATAGACTTTTTTACCAAATTTTGTGCTTGTTGATAAATATACAACCAATGCTGTCATGATCAACAGGATCAAACCAACAATTGGAATCGTCAGCATTTTACCATTACCAAACTGATATAAGGTCTGATATGAATTGTGGCTGGATGTCATACGATATACAGAACTTCCGCCTCCACATAATTCTTTAGAAATATGCTGGCATGCATACTGTGCTACCGAACGATAGATCAACATCGTAGCAAGTGTTACGATAAATGCCGGCATCTCTACTGCACCGACCAGTACACCATTGATCAGTCCACATACAGCGCCAAATACAATCGTAAATATTAATGTTACAAAAATATTATCTGTCATATTGAAGATAACAACTGCAAATCCACTGACCATCGCCAGCATAGAACCAACCGACAGATCGATTTCACCGGTCAGACATACAAGTCCCATACCAAGTGCAATGATTCCAACGACTGCAGAATGACGGAAGATGTTCATCACACCATTCCATGTCAATCCATTACTTGACAGTGCATATACTAAAAAAATTACTAAAAATACAAATACATAATTATAACGGGACCATATTTTTCCCAACATAGATTTTTTTGTTTTCATCCTTATCGCGCCTCCCCTGCATTTACTGCATTTGTAGAATACATCATAACGGTCTCTTCATTGATTTCTTCATGCTTTAACATCTTCACAAGCTCTCCGTCATAAAATACCGCACATCGGTCTGCCACTTTCTGTAATTCAGGGATTTCCAATGTGTTGATCAAAATGGTCTTTCCGGATTCCGCCAGGTCCAAAATCAATTTATAAATCTCCGCTTTTGCTCCTACATCAATTCCCTGTGTCGGATTATCAAGTAAAAGAATCTCTGCTTCTGTATTCAGCCATCTTGCCAGAAATACTTTCTGCTGGTTTCCTCCACTCAAAGAAGTAATCGGATCTGCACTGTTCTGTGCTTTTACATTCAACAATTTTTTGTATTTTTCAAATTTTCCTTCTTCTTTTTTCTTTGAAATCTGGAACTGCTTTGCTGACAATGTATGTTCTGCCAGATACATATTCTCCAGCAGACTCATATCTGCGATCACTGAATTTTCTTTTCTATTGGCAGGAAGCATTGCGATCTTATGTTTCATTGCTTTATGTATCGAATGTAACGGAACATTTTCTCCGTTGACATGAATTGTACCACCATCTGCACGGGTCACACCGAAGATTCCCTGTAGCAGCTCGCTGCTTCCGGATCCTTGCAGTCCTGTCATTCCGACAATCTCGCCCTTTTTCACGTCCAGGTTTACATTTCTAAATCCATGTCCTGTGAAATTCTTAATCTCTAATATCGTATCTCCGCATGCACGCGTCTGATAATTTTCTTCCGCACTATAATTAGAACCAACCATCATCTTTGTGATTGCTTCCGGATTGGTATCTACGATATTTCCCTCTCCGATAAATGTTCCATTCATCAGTACTGTATAACGGTCTGCAATCTCAAAAATCTCCGGCATCTTATGAGAAATAAAAATAAACGATGTTCCTTTCTCCTTTAATCTGCGGATAATACGGAATAAATGATCGATTTCCTGATTGTTCAAAGATGTCGTTGGCTCGTCTAAAATCAACAGTTTTGCATTAAAAAATAATGCCTTTGATATCTCAAGTAGCTGTTTCTGGCTCGGAGTCAGTTCTTCTACTTTCTCGTCCGGATCAATCTCTACTTCCAGTTCAGCAAATAATTTCTTTGCCTCATCTTTCATCCGTTTCTTATCCAATTTTCCAAATTTATTGGTATATTCCTTTCCAAGAAATATATTTTCATAAACAAGCAGATCATTGAACAGATTCAGTTCCTGATGGACAAATGCAATCCCCTGCTGCTCTGTCTGTTTGACTGATGTATTATTCAATTCTTTTCCATCAAACAGAATCTTTCCTGCATCTCTTCGGTATACTCCGGTCAGCACATTCATCAATGTTGATTTTCCGGCACCATTCTCACCTAACAGTGCATGTACTTCTCCTGCTTCCACTGTCAGATGTACATCCTTCAACACCGGAATATCGTTAAATGCTTTATATATTCCACTCATTTCCAGTCGTTTCATGCACGTTTCCTCCTCGTTTTTCTCTCTATTCTGTCGTTTTGCTGACAGATCAACATCTATTTTTTATTATATCATTTTTGACTCACAAGTAAATAAATTTAGATGCTCATATGTAAACAAAACACGGAAGTCTGCAAGCAGACTCCCGTATCAAGTTCCTCTATAACTTCTATCTGTAAGATTTAGAATGAAGGATAATCTGCAACGTTATCAGATGTAACATCTTCACACTCGATCACGTGATCCTGTTCTACATCTTTGCCATCCAGGTAATCAACCATATCCTGAATTGCTGTCTGAATCATAGATGGACTGTATGTAACTGACATGATTCCACCAAGTTTTCCAGCGATATCCTGATATGAGTTACCACGAAGTACTTCGTAAAGTTCATCTAATCCACCACATCCTGTGATAACAGGTTTGTTAGCATAGAAAGTATCTTTTGTAGAATCACTGATTCCGCCACCGTTGAGGGCTTCTAAGATACCCATTGTCAACTCATCATCCTGTGCATAGATCCATTTGATATCTGCGTTAGAAGCATCTCCCATCAGAGACTCAAATGATTCTTTTGTATCAGAACGGCTCCAGTTCATAGCTCCTGAATATGTAATTGCTTTGAGGTCATCCTCTGTCCATTTTGCATCGTCTGCAATCTTAGAGCCACCGAATTCAAGTTCTCCTGTAAGATAATCTGTAAATCCGCTGTCACGTAATGTTGTAACTGAAGATGTGTCGCCTTCGTAAACATATACTTTATCGCCAGGTTTCATTCCCTGCTCTACAAAGTAAGCTGCTGCACCAGCACCGATTCCCTGGTTATCACCTTTTACATTAGAAACAGCGCTTGGAGCTACTGCATCAATGATACGGTCGAATTCTACGAATGGAATATCTGCATCTACTAACTGCTGAATTGCAGACTGTACTGTGTCGTCCATTGGCTGTACAACTACTGCAATGTCATCCTCTCCGCTTGCTACGATATCTTCGATCTTAGTAATCTGCTCAGACGCATCAGCTGAAGTGATTACTTCTGCGGAATAATTTCCATCTCCGTTGATTTCCTCAACTTTTTCTTTTGCGAATGTTGCAACGGATCCTGTCCAACCATGATCTTCGGCTGCTGTTAACACATAAATGTGTGTTGATCCATTGTCAGATTTTGCTGTGTCGTCGCTACTGTCTTTTCCTGAATCGCTGCTGCTTCCACATGCTGCAAGGCTCAGAACCATAACACCAGCAAGAAGTGTTGCTAAAATTTTCTTTTTCATAATGATTTCTCCCTTCTTTTTTTCTTGTATTTATTATAATTTAATTATATATTTTTACCAGTGAAAAAACTTTTCTTTATCTAACCATTTTTATGTCATTTTCCGTCTTATTTTAACTTCAAAAAAAATAAAGGACAAAAAATATATACATTTTTTTGTCCTTTATTTTTTCTGGTTTGAAGATATCATTTACCTCTTCCCTTTTCCACTTAAAAAGAATTGAAATATCCATTTAGAAACTTCTTCATATCCATATCACTTTCTGTAATCTTTATAAAATAGAATAGTTTCTAACTCGCACAAAGGTCAAAAAAGGTTTTGATTGATGGTTTAGTTTCCATCAATCAAAACCTTTTTCCCTTCAAATGCAAACCCATAATGCCTGATTTGTGATTTCTTTATTCCCTGCTCCAACAACTCCGCATCATATTGCTTTTCTTCTATTTGGTTTAATGCTGCTTGCACTGTATCCTGCAATTTTTTTTCCTCTTCAGAATCATGCACTTTGAATTCCAATATAAACGCATTATCTCGTTTATTCGTCGGAATCAACATTACATCATAACGTCCATATCCACTTTCTCGATTTGATTTCACCTCATAGCGTTCTTTCAAATCAACCAACAGACCAAGAACAAAACCATGATAAAACCTCTCCGGTTGTGTCTTTCCTGACGGATGTTTTCCTGCATCAAAACTACTAAATGTTGTCAATGCTATATCGTTCATATATGCATTCATTTCTTTTACATTTCCATTCAATAGCGCATTTATAAACTCATTATAATTAGATGCATCATCATGAAACCAGCCTTGAAACATTGAATAAAACATACTCATCGTTTCAAGATTTGTAACACACAGATGATACCATGGTGTCAGCAGCATTCCCCTATATTCGATTTCCTGAATCTTTAAATATCCGCTTGCCAACATAAGACTCCAAATTGCATTTTTATTCTGCTCCAATTGATCAAATACAATTTGTTCATCAAAATTCACGATAATGTTTCTATCGTTTAAAAGTTCTTCCATCATCTCCTTTATATCCGGAGATGATTTTTGAAGCAATTTATTAATTAACCCATTCGAACTTGTCTGTGCCCAATATGGGCGTAATTGCTTTTCTTTCAGATAATTTGTAATTGACCACGGATTATAAATATCTTTTTGATTTCCGAATGTAAATCCATCGTACCATGTTTTTACAAGTTTCTTTTTATTTCCCATATCAAAATCATCCAATGCCTGAAATACTTCTTTTTCTGTAAAACCGAAACAATCCGCATAGCGTTCTGATGTTGTGGTAATGACAGTTAAATTGTTCAAATCAGAAAAGATAGACTCTTTTGAAACTCTTGTAATTCCAGTCATTATTGCACGTTCCATATATGGATTCGTCTTAAATGTTGAGTTAAAAAAACTTCGAATAAAAGAAGTAAATTCATCCCAATACCCATGCACATATGCTTCTTGCATTGGTGTATCGTATTCATCTAATAAAATAATTACTTTCTGTCCATAATAACGATTCAGACACGATGCCAGTCCTTTCACAGCTCTGAAAATCACTTCGTTTGTAATCGTTTTTGTCGGTTCTGGATTACTTACATACTCATCTAACACTCTAAAAATCTCTTTTTCCCCATCTGTTAAGAGATTGCTTTTTAATAAATATCTATGACTTTGATATGCGTCATTAATACATGCAATAATACTATTTTTACTCTCGTCATAATTATCCGCTTTCACATCTGCAAACGTCAAAAAGATAACCGGATATTTTCCTTGTAATTTTCTATATTGTTCATTTTTCCAAATAGAAAGTCCTTCAAACAAATCACTTCTATCTATATACTGATTTGAGAAAAAGCATTTCATCATATCCATATTCAAGGTTTTTCCAAATCGACGTGGTCTGGTAATCAAAGTCACATCATCCCCAGATTCCCACCATTCCTGAATATAGTTTGTCTTATCAATATAGAAATAGTTTTTCTTTCGTATCTGCTCAAAATCTTGTTTTCCTATACTTATTACTTTATTCATGAATCTCCTTCCTATCCATTAGCAATCGCTATTCACAATTCAACTATACTAACAGACTGAGTAAAGTGATATGGGTTATTCTTTTACTTTCCATTCATTATACCATACAACTCCTGTGCCTTCCAATCCAATTCCAGCAGCATCCATCTGGAATCATCCATCTGAGGCAATTTCAGATTTTTCCTTGCTTCCGCTTCACTGCTTTCTAACAAAACCGGAATTCAGGAATATTCTTTTATCCTCTTGTAAATATCCTTTTCTGCATTATTATCCAAAGCCCGCACATATAACGCATAACTATAAATCCCACAAATAGATATTTCAACATGACGTACACCAATGAGAACTTTCAATAGGTATCTTCTTAATTCTTCTGCTGAATAGTTCTGATTTGATATTACATTTGCAAGCTGTTCAAAGAACAAATTTCCATTTTGAATGTTGCACTTGTTGTAAACTTTTAAAATCTGTTTTGTTATCGGTCCATAACCGCCCGAGATTTCATTCAGATACTTTGTATTCTGTTCCTCTGTATGTAATGCTAACATTTGCATCAGCTGTTCTCCTAACCGAGCTTCAAATCTTGTTATCACATCTGTTCCTTTTGCGTACTTATCCGATGTTTCTTTTATTTTGTCTTGACGTTCGATAAATTCATTCATATTCACAAAACGAATCTTCATATTGCTGTACATCCGCTTCATTGCTTTTGCATATTCAATCGCATGGATATTCTGCTGTTTTTCCAATATAGCTTTTGCTCCCGGTATGAATTCTTCAGTCACTTCTGCACATGCAGTTGCAAAATTCTTTCCGTTTTCCATACACAGTTTTATTTTCTGCTGATATTCTCTAGGTTCAATAAATAAGAACTGAATCATGTCTTTCAACAATTTTTCATCTGCATCTTCACACAAAATTGCAAGTTCATCCACACAATTCAGTTTTTCCAACATCGATACTGCTGCAAATGCTAAGGTATCAAAGGTTGTCAATGTACAATATACTGGAATTTCCAACACAATATCTGCTCCCTGTTCCCTCAATATCTCTGCTTTTTTGTATTTACTTACAGATGCCAGAAGTCCTTTTTGTGTAAAATTTCCACTTGTAACAACGACAAGTCCATCGGCTTCTGTTTTCTTTTTTATGTGTTGGAATAACTTTGTTCTGTTGATTTCGATTGGTTCAAATTCATCTATTAATGCTGTAAGTTTCATGGGATTCCTCCGATTTCTATTCACATTTACCATTATTATAACTTTTGTTCACCAAAAAGAAATAGCAAATAATCATCTTTCCGACAATTATTTGCTATTTCTTGTTCTTTTTATCTATATTTACACAATTAACAATCTTCTCTCATTCACATGATGTCCAAACTCCGGCATAAAGATAAATGCTTCTTCATCTGGATTTAAACTATCCTGCATAACTGGTGGCATATAAGATGATGTAAAGCAGAATCCATATTTCAAATCATGGAATCCTTGAACAAGCCCACCCGATTTCTTTACTTTCAACACTGCCGGTGTTGTCACATCCCAGTGTGTCTGAAAATTTGATTTCATTTCTTCATAAGTATAATCTTCTCCATGAATATTCCAGATAATATCTTCTTTTTCAAATCGTTCTCCATCTACGAATAATGTTCCAGGTCTGAGCTGGCTTAAGAAGATTCCTCTATAATATGGAAGTCTGATCTTGAACTGAAATCCTGTTACATTTCCATCTTTCTTTATATTACGAAATCCTACAGACTGTATTACTTCTCTTTCCATTTTTCGAATCCTCCTTAATCACCAATATAATTCTTCATCATAATATGATGTTTTCTAAGTGTTTGTCCTACTTCGTATCCTGGGTCATATTTATCTGCACCTTCATATTCACTTAAGAGATATCCGTCCCAATTTTGTTTTTTAAGCAATTCAATAATTTCTTTATAAGGAATCGTTGTCTCTTCAAACTCATCACTCATATTGATAAATTTTGCATGACAACAGTAAATATATGGCAGTAATGGAATCAAATCTTCTGGTACGTTTGGAGTATAGTTTGGATCACGATATTCTCCTTCTGAGAATTCTGTACGAAACACGCTGAAGTCAATATTCAATCCAAAATTCTTTGTACCTGTTTCTTTGATAAAATCAACGTAATCTGTTACCATCTTTCCTTTCAGATTAGATGGTGTATGGATTTCAGGGCACATCTTGATTCCAAGTTCTTCTGCAAGTGGCAGTGCCATCTTGATAATCTCACGCCAGTTCTTTACCGGCTCCAGTGCGTCGTTGATTACCGGCATTTTTGTTCTCATTACAGTAAATCCCAGACGATGCGCCAGACGGATATCTCTTGCCAACATCTCATAAGATTCTTCTGTTGTCAGGTCTCGATATCCCAGAACATGTGAATCAATCCAATTGCCATACTCAACTGGAACAATCTCATATTTATCGCACAGGCGGAACCATTTTTCTACCCATTCATCTGTCGGGTTTGGATAATTCTCAATATGCGTATTTGCCAGAATCTCAATTCCATGAGCTCCCATGTCGTGTAAATCTTCAAAACATTCTTCCAATGATTTTGTAAGGCCAAATTCTGCTGAATAACTGTACAGTGCAACACCACGCTTTGGTCCCTTTCTATCGTACTGATACATTTTAACTCCTCCTTGTCATCTTTTCCGATTTGTTTTCGTTGAGTTTATTTTATCTCCTTTTTTAACATTTTTCTTTCCTTCAATTTCCAAATATTTTCCTATTTTTGCATTCTACATGAAAAAACAGGCATGACGCGCAACATTTTGTTATCATTTATTGCGTATCATGCCTGACTCTATTATAATTTATTAATTTTCCAGTTCTATCTCAACTTTGACATAAATATCTTCTATTATGAAAACTATACCTAGCATGCATCATCTTTTGATACATGCAACAATATAATCTCCTGTCCCCTCAGTGTCATTCTGATTTGAACCATCCCTTCCACTGACATTACTCCTTCCATCCGTCGCTCCGGTTGTGTAATCTCTCTCAAATATTTAATATCCTCATTTGTAAGGGTTTCTTCGTATTGAAATTTCTTCCATTCATCCAGAATACTCCCTTTTTCTCTGCAAATACGATTTGATGTGATTGTATAATTGCCATCAACCACATTTTTCAAAACCAAATCAATATTACATTCCTGATTTGTCAAAAATATTTTCTCTACTTTCTCCGGCGAATCAATGGGGTCATTTGCAACAACATAAGTATCTTCATATCTTTGATAATGAAAACCAATGATATGATAAACATCTTTTCCTATCTCTTTTGTAACAATTAATTCTTCATTATGTAATAGCAGTTCTTCGCCTAATTGGTTCAAAAACTGCAATGCAAAATACACCGGTTTTCGAATTGTATCCTTTGTGATCAAACCACTTCCGCCATTTGCAATTCGTTTCATATCAAAATAATTACTTACCCAATCAGATCCCATCCAAAGACATACCATATCTGCCATTGAAAGTATTTCAATAATCTTCTTTGTTATATAGGAAGCCCGAAAGCAAGAATCATTCAAAAAATTACGATTTGAAATAGAACTGTTCCATTCAACCACATAAAGAGGGATATCGACCTCTCCTTCTTCCATAATTTGATGAATAGACTGTAATTTTTCATACTCATAATTTTCTGACTGTGTACGATAATAATTTACTTTTCCATCCTTCCTCGAAGAATCATATGGAAACAAAAGAATAGAAATAAATTCTGGCAAGCAATTATTTTCTTTACTATATTGTAAGTACTCATGCAAAAATTTTACATCATTTGTTACATCAGAAGGTCCTCCTACGCAGGCATCTGGCAATGCCTTTTTTATAACCTGATAGGAAGATCTATAGCATTCTTTATAGTCATACTCCTTATCGATATAATATTGATTTCTTGCAAAATGCACAATATCACTGGATAATTCAAATTTCCATTGTACTACCTCTTCTTTTCCATATCGCTTTATTATATGATGAATAAAATCTTTCAACATTGCTATCCAGATATCTTTTGATTGAAATACAATACATTCTTCTTCGAAATATAATGTATTTCCCATAGATGATAATGCTGTATCTGGTCTTCTTCCCAAATCTACAAATGGTTTTATATGATGAGACACTAAAAAATCTAATGCCAGATCAATCATATCATAATTATAGTTTCCTTGCGTTTTTCCATCTGTAATCATCATCTTCTTAGAAAAAACATTCCATATCCGTACATATGAAAATCCCAACGTTTCTGTAAGATAAATTGTATGATATTGCAAATTAGCAAGTGTCAAATTATAAACCGAACCAATATTCACTACCTGATTCCAAATTTTTGTCAACTTGCTCTTTCGTCTCACATTAACTTCAATTGCACTATTTTCCGTATCAAGGGATTTGTTTTTATTTCTTTTATCTCTATTTTCTTTCTTTGTTGGCGTAGTACACTCTTTTTCTTCTTTTTTCTTCTCTCGATATTCTACCGGAGTGCACTGATAATATTGTCGAAACACACGATTCATTACCGAAGCATTAGAGAATCCATTATCCACTGCAATTTTCGTGACTGTCTTCGAAGTTGTCATCAAATCCTCTGCTGCAAAATAGATTCGCACCCGATTTACAAACTCTGCAAATTTCATTCCAGTTTGCCTCTGAAATAATCTGGATAATGTAGAGGTCGCTGTAAACAGTTCATCTGCAAGTTCTGATAAACTCACATGATTTTGACGATTTTCACCCACATACTTTACAATCTGACGCATACGAACATCGTCAGAGTTCGTCTGCAGAAAACCTTTTCCAGTTATCCAGACAGACACCAATCCTTGAACAATATAGCTTCTCTCAGTCTCTCTGAATCTGTCAGTTTTATTCTTTTGATTATTTCCTATCTGAATCCAATTCTCCATAGTTTACTCCGATTACTTTTCCAATTGTTTTTTACCGCTTCACATGTCTTATCATTCCCAGCACAGTTTCATTCGCATTGGTGACTTCCAACTGAATGTCTGGATATTTATTCTGAAACACACGGAACACTTCATCGGCGAATCCCTGTCCCATAAAATCAATTCCGCTGCAATCAAATTCTACTTGCTTAAACTGTTCTAGTCTGTAAACAACTCTTCGAGCCTGTGAACGTGCAATTGGTTCTCCATATGGACACACTTTTTTTAATGGTATTACAGTTTTTGCAAATCCTTCTTCTATCGGTGCAAACATGTCAAACACCTCCTTTAATGTATGCGTTGTATCATTTTCCAACTTCATCACAACCATCGTTCCGATTGACTTAAGACTAGTATAATACAAAATCAAATGCGATTGAATTAACTTTTCTTCTGTACATCTTCCTGCGGTAAACACACTTTGCTTAGACCATATTGCAAACTCTCGCAAGCTTTTAGAAACAAAAAAGATTCCTTCTCCCGAATGTGATTCTCTTTGTGTGGTTAGTTTTCCTTTATATAATTCTAAAACTGCATCTTGAACATCAGCTGGATATCCTTGTTCTTTTTCCAAATAACCCTTGATGTTTTCAAATATTCCAATTCCATCATCCGTAATAGAAATCTCTGTATACAAATTATCTTTTTTAATACAGCATGAAATACGCTTTGCTTTTGCGTGTTCGATTGCATTATTCATAATCTCCATAAATGCGTAGCTCCATATGGCAGATGCCTCTTTTGAAATGTTTTGCAATAAAGGTAGGATATCTTGAAAATAGATTTTATCTTCGACTAAAAAATCTGAAGCATCATAGACAAATCGATATTCTTCTGTTTTCAAGCGATAACCACATTCCGATTGCTTCTGTTCTTCCAGTATTCCCTGATCCAGAAGTTCTTTCAAATATCGTTTTACAGTTGTAACCGATATCCGAAAATTATCCATCGTCTTTTTTATATAATCAGTATCTTGATTCCTGACTTTTTCTAACAAGTATCTTTTAATACTATTTCTTTTTTCTTCTTGGAATGACATGTTATCAGCTCCTTTTTGAACTATATTTTGTCAAATTCAAATTTTATTTTTCTTATTTATAACTTTATCATGTTTATTATAAAACTTCAATCTTAATAATAAAAAAACTGATACAAAACAAATGAATTTCTCTCATCTGTTTCATATCAGTTTTTCTTATAACTTACAACTTAATATTTATATACTTCTACATATTTCCATCCCGGCATATCTCCAAGCTGAAGCATCATCTTTTCATCTCCATTAAGGATTCTTCCAGCCTTCCATTCGCCGTTCACTACATCTCCTTCTTCTAACCGAAGAAGATCAACTTTCTTATTTTCCCCTGCCTTTGCACGGAATGTAAATGTACTCATCATTCCTCCAATTAGAAATTTATTTGGAGCGAGCTCATAAATCACACCTGCTGCTAATGGTTTTGCCTGTCCCTTCGGTGCATAAGCAATCGCAATATCATATTCTTCGCAGCTAAAATATGTTCCATAATCTGTATCGGATTTTTTCACATAACTCATCAGCTTATCTGTTCCACGATATTTCAAATATAATGGTTCCATCTGCTCAACCATCTCATAAGTACGTTTTAAATAATCTTTGCTTCCTGTGATATCAAATGCAGATGGGTCAATATTCAGAGCAATCATAACTTCCATTGGCGGCTTGTCAATTGCTTCCGGCGGTAATACCAGTTCTTCAATTCCAAATGGTGAATAGCAAATTGCATTGCTATTTGCAAATGCATACAAGCAATAAGATGAAGTCACTGCATCTTTTCTCACTTCCGGAATCACCAGTGGATTACCTTCATATCCATATTCATCAATGACATTTGCCACATACGGAACATAAATATCCGGTGCCAGCGTAAATAACGATGGTGCTACAATTTTCCAAATATGATGCACCTCTTTGACCGGACCTCCTGATGGATAAGACCCTGCATACCATGGATACTGGCGAAGCCATGCATTGGCATAACATGGAAGTGCATATTTTTGCTGTCCTGCTTTTGTAATTTTTTCTACTGCCTTTGCAAAATAGTAAGCCATAAAATATTCTTCCGCATTCTCGGCAAATACTTCTTTCCAACTTCCTTCTGTCGCACATAATTCTTTCAATTCTGCTGGTACTACTTCTTTGAACTTTTCTTCTGCTTCCTGCCCATAATCGCGTTCTGTTCCAAGCAGACCTATTTCATTTTCTACCTGCACAAAGATTACTGTCGATTTCTGCTCATCAATTTCGCGGATATGTGCCATCACTTTTGCAAATGCATTCGCATCTTTCTCTATCGCAGCCTCGCAAAATGGTGAAATTGTATTGATTGATTCTCCATTTACCTTGCGTACACGAAAGTATGTATCTGTATCCTGTTTCATCCAAGCAGGCACATACATAGATTCAGCATTCTTCCAAAGCCCAAACCACAAGAAAATTAAATGTTTCTGTTCTTCTCTTGCCTGGCCGATTAATCCATCTAGCAATGTAAAATCAAATATTCCTTCTTGCGGTTCCATTGTCTCCCAATATAGTGGAACAATTACTGAGTTCATATTTAATTCTCTTAGTGCCGGCCATACATGCTCTTCCATATAATTCAGATTGCTGGCACTTGAATTATGAATCTCTCCGCTGCGTGCAAAGAATGGTTTGTCGTGAACATATAATGTTGGGATTCCGTTGTCGTTTTGAATTCTTGGTATCATGATTTGCTCTCCTTTTCTGATTCTTGCTTTTCTCTGTTCGAACATGTTTCTTATCTTTATTATATTCCACTATATCTTTTGTTCTCAATCTTAATATCGTAATATTTATATAACAATATTAAGCATATGAATTGTTTACTTCTTTTCTTTTTGGTATACTATTTAAAAATGAATTGATTAATCAATCAAAAAACAGACTACTCAACAAACAAAGGATTTATAATTATGCTTTACAATCTCCACTACTCCAATAAATACAACTTTCTCCCGCTTCTACCTAAACTTCTCGGTGTCAATCACCTTCAGGAACCAGTACAACGACCACATGGGTTTCCTGTCTTTCAGTGGTTCTACTGCGTAAAAGGGCAAGGAGAATTTATCATCAACGGGCAACGCTCTATCATTTCCAAAGGACAGGGATTATTGATTTATCCTCACATTTCCCACTCTTATAAAGGACTTACCTCCGACTGGACCGTTCATCTTATTGGATTTGGTGGAAATGCATGTACTGAAATATTACAGACATTGCATATGTTAGAGAGCGGCGTGTATCATTTTTCTAATTCAGATATCTTTCCTACTCATATTGAAAATTTGCTCTATCTTTCGCAACGTAATATCACCGAAAAAGAAACTGAGTTATCCAAAGCCTGTTACAGTATGCTTTTAGATCTGTCACCTTGTATTCGACAGATTCACAATACAACTGCCACTTATGAAAATGAACTGGTTCGTAAACTGATTGATTATATGGAGGAAAAATATGCCTGCGATATTTCTCTGAATGAACTGGCAGACTATGTAAATTTATCCAAAGAATATATGTGCAATCTCTTTAAACATACAATGCACCAGACAATTATGCAGTATTTACAAACTGTTCGTATTAGTCGTGCACGTATATTTCTAATTCAATATCCTGAAAAACATGTTGCTGAAATTGCACATATGTGTGGTTTTGAGAGTCCAAGCTATTTTGGAAAAGTATTTAAAAAAATTGCCGGATGTACACCCGACAATTTTCGAAGATAATCATTTTTCTTTTTCTTCCTCTAACAGATTATCTTTTTGTTATTTGTTATTTTTTAGTTCTTCTCTTATCTCCGTAAATGGCTTGATTTTTTCCGGATTTTCTTTGTGTTCACCTATGTGTTTTTCCATCCACACCATATCATACCATCGCCCAAATTTGTTACCGCATTGTTGAAACCTTCCAACCAGACGATATCCCATATGGTCATGAAACTGCACACTATTATTCGTAAGATGTTCATCTTCTACTGCTGTATACGCAATACAGGCATTTAAATTAAGAATGTTTTGCATTTTAAGAATGTTTTCCAATCCTTCATATAAAGCTCTGCCAACACCACTCTTTCTCTGATCTTCACGTACATATATCGTAGTTTCAACTGCCCAGTCGTATGCGGCACGGTTTTTAAATACACCTGCATATGCATATCCTAGAATTTCTCCCTCTTTTTCCTCTACAATGTATGGATATTTTTTTAGAATATTTCGTATTCGTTTTCTAAATTCTTCCACAGATGGAACTTCGTATTCAAATGTTATTGCTGTTTTTTCTACATAAGGTGCGTAAATATTCAAAAGTTCTTCTGCATCATTTTCTGTCGCAATTCTAATCATTTTCCATCTCCCTCATTCTTCTATTTTTTCTGTATTCTCATCTATTGCACGTTCTACAATTAGATTATCTATTGCCGCACGCAAATCCGTACGAATGAGCCATTCCAATCTATCATAATAATCCAATCCAACACTTTCCAACAACTCCCACAAATCTTCTCTGGAAGGTCCAGGTGTTCTCTCTGTAATAAAAACAGGCACATAATTTACTCGATAATAATGCTCCAATCTCAAACTCATATCAATTCCCGGTATTCCCTGAAATACTTTTGTAGAAAGAGTATCAATAATTGGCCAAAATGGACTAATAATATATTGAAATTCTTCATTTTCAAATTGTTCATATGTGATTTTACCAACTTGTATTTTTTCATTTTCTTTTGTTACCGCCTTAATAATTCCACTATTGCGATAAATCGGTGTATCTAAAATTGGCTTTGTATATTCATTTCTTGCAACCCAATCCGTCCTCACATATGTTTTCATTCCGTCTCACCTCACATGACTTTCCCGATTAATTTTCGATATGGTTCTTTTATCATCACTTCGTATCTTAAATGCAACATACATTTATTTCATATAATATAACATGCAATGCATTGTGTATCAATAGAGTATATTTTTATATCGATACACTTTAGTTCTTATTTTAAATTTCTAATTATTTAATCTTTTTTTATTTAAAATATTTAAGTCAAAAAACGGACATACCAGATTTTCTCCAATCTAGTACATCCGCCTTTTCACAAGATTTTATTCAATTTTTATCAAGGTCAGTTTTTCTTATTTATCACATGCACGTTTTCCTGCATCCAGATCAGCTCTGATTTCTGCAACTTTCTTAGGTGAAAGTTTATAGAAGAGCAATGGTACACAAGATAACAGTCCGATTACAAATGGAACCATGTTTACTACAATATTGATTCCCTGTTTAGCTGCTGCTGTCTGCTCTGCACCTGCTACATATCCTGCTGCTGCAAGAAGAAGTACTCCGGCAGAACCACTGATAGCTGTAGAAAGTTTTACACCAAAGCTTAACATAGAAGCTGCAATACCTTCCTGACGACGACCGAGCTTCCAGTCTCCATATTCGATAGAGTCTGATACAAGACCGAAACAAACTGATGATGATGAGTTACAAAGTCCGCAGATGAATGATACACCAAGTAAATATGGTTTATTATCTGTTGGATTAATAAACATCAGCAAGAATCCAATACACATGATAATATTCAAAATAATCAGATACCATTTTTTCGTAAATGTCTTTGTTCCCCATGGAATAAAGAAGTTACCAATTAACTGAGCAACTGTCATTGTTGTAAATACTGTTGCGATAACAGTATAATCACCAACTACATAAATGATATAGTATGTAAGCAGTCCCATACGACCAGATACACAAATTGTACCCAAAATTGTTGCAAGAACTACCATCAATAACTGGTCATTCTTTACGATTTCTTTCAAACTTCCAATAAAACCAAGTTTCTCTTCCTGAGCATTTGCATGCAACTGCTCTGCATATGTTTCTTTACATCCGGCTCCACAGATCCAGAATACAGGAATCATGATCAGTGATAAGATTACTGTTGTAACAAAATATCCATGAGCATTTGCTACCTCAGCTCCACTAAAGTGAAGAATCATTGGCATTGCACATGCTGAAAGGATAATTCCAATTACAGAAGAACCAATTCCTCTTGCTGTAGCAAGATTCATACGAACCTGTGAATCAATAGCGATTACATTCTGTAATGCCTGATATGAGATAGAACATGCTGTGTATGCCATACCTGCACCAACGTAAGTGAGCAGACATAAGATTACTTTAGCTGTTCCCTGCACTGGGAATGCTGTAAATGTTAAAATGTTAAAAATCGCAAGAACAGGTGGTGCCATATACAAATATGGTCTGAATTTACCCCATTTTGTATGTGTTCTGTCTGCGATGTTTCCCATCATTGGGTCGTTGATAGCATCCCAAATACGTGCGATCAACATGATCATTGAAATTGCTCCGGCAGCAAGACCTACAACATCTGTGTAGAATAACATCAGATAGTTGTTGATCATGTACCAGCTCATCTGGCAACCGACTTCTCCTAAACTATAACAGAATGCCAGTTTTGGGCTTGTTTTTTCTTTTGCATTATTACCCATTTTTCATCCTCCTCTTTCGGTCATTGACCTATTTCCTTGATGAAGAAATATTATCATTTTAAAGGCATTTACAACTATGTAAAAAAATTCAATATCCTTATATAGAATTGTTCTTTTTTAAGAAAATTTTACATCAGGTTTATAAACAACAAATTTTGGTATCAGATTTTTGTCCTTTTATCTTTTATAATAAGAGAGCTACTTCAAGCATCTATTCATGCTTAAAATAGCTCTCTACATTACAACTCTCCTACTACAATTCCTTGTATCTCCTGCGCTGCAACACGCGTTTCTACTACAAGCGTATGATCCACAGCCTCAACTTTATGAATTGTCATTTTAGGCTGACACCATTTTTGTAAATACTCTACTTCCTGTAAAGATAAATCATTGAAATAATCCAATTCTTTCCATTCATTTTGAACATTTCCATTTGTCTGACTGACTGAAAATGTTTTGATAATATACGTTCCATTATTTACATTATCAATTTTAAAACTCATCTGCATACTTTCATTATCTGAATAATATCGCTGTTGATTTTCCAATTCTATCTCGTTTTCATTTCTTGAATAGTACCGGAAATTTAAATGCTTATAATTATGACAACATATGAAGAACAAACCATTTTCTTTATAAGAAATAATAGCATTTTTATTTTTCCCTAAAATATAGTGCTCTAAATGATTCATAAAATCAAACGCATAATATGCCGGTTTACAGATACCATTTCTACTTATCAGACCACATCCGCCAAACAGAAATTCATCTGAATCAATACTCTCTGAAAAAATATCTGTTGCAACCCAATACCCCAGTGCTTTTACTTCACCATAATTTTCGATCAAGTTTTTCATTATATATGCACTTTTATAAACTCCATCATTCATACAATTTCGGTTTGATAATGTAGAACTCCATTCTGTTACTAACAGCTCCGTTTCATCCATACCAACTCGTCTCAAATCTGTTTTCGCTTGTTGAATTTGATGGTACAAATAACTGGTATCTGAAGAATATGGATTTCTTCCTGCATCCAGAATTTCTGCATCTCTCAAATACGGATATGAATAGAGTGAAATAAAATCAGGTTGGTGCTTTTTCTTTTTCCACTCAGAGAGTAATTGACAAAATTCCTCTTCCATCATATTTAAGCTAAATCCTGCACCACCCACTTTAATGTTCGGTGCATAATTTTTAAATATTCCAGCTATGGTATCAAATACTTTAAAGTATTCCTCTGCATCTACATTTTCTTGAACTACAGAATTTTTCTCTATCTCAATATACCAGCTTTCCACCACTTCCATACCATAACGTCTTGTCCAATGTCGGATTAATTCTTCCAGAAAACTTTTATTATTTTCAATCATAGCTATATTATTTTCATCATTCATACTAAGAAGTGATCGTTCTATTTTTTCAAAAATTGTATGATTTTTAAATCCTAATTCTATATGCAGTTTGATGTCCAGTCCAACAAGAAAATCAATCACCTGATCCAACAAGGTGAAATTGTATTTTGTATTTTTTTCATCTATGTGGATCATCATTTTTTCTGAAAAAACCTGCCAAAATCTCATGTATTCAAATCCGAGATGTTCTTTTAAATATTGTACCTGCGCCCTGACATCATATCGCATCAAATTTTCTGCCGGTCCGATATTTATCAGGCGTCTCCAATATTTTTTTGTTTTTTCTTTCTTCTTCGTATCTACTTCTAACACTGATACAACCGAATCTGCCGCCTCAGAAGTGCTGACCAAGTTGGATGCCAGATATTGTTCTACCTTTTCCAGTACCGCTGTGCCATTCTCTGTATTTTCTGAATTCTCTGTTTTTTTCTGCATCTGTATACGATACTCCGCAGGTGTGATCTGATAGCTTTCTTTAAACACTTGATTAAATGATGCCAGATTAGAAAATCCATTATCCATCGCAACTTTCAATATTGTTTTATCTGAATATAACAGCTCACTTACTGCATGGTCCAACCGAATATTATTCAGCAATTTCAAAAAGCTCATCCCGAAGTTTTTCTTTATGTATTTAGAAAGATATGCATTCGACAAATATAATCGTTCTGACAGCTCCTGCAATGTAATCGGTTCTCTGTAATTTGTCATGATAAAACTCATAATCTCATTCATACGCTCATCTTGTATTCCGCGCAGAGAATCGTATTGTTTCATTCCCTTTTTTACAATAAAATCTGACGTGATCAGATAAATGAGCTGATAATAGATACTGTTCTTTAACGCAATTGCCTGTCCCTCGGTCGCCTGATAGAGATTAAAAATCTGCCTGATATAATATCTCATCTTTTCATAGCTTTCTGATTTTTCCTCCGCAGAATTACACCAGAAAAACGGCTGTTCCCCACTAAATATTTCTGTCAGCATCGTATAATCAATAAACAGACTACCAAACAACACCTCATCATCAGAAAAATATTCATGGCGCACCTTGGAGTTGATCAGTATAAAGTCCTCTGCATTTAAATGATGCGATTCTTCCTCATAATTGATCTGAAGCGAACCATCCAACACATAGATAATCTCAATATCCTGATGAAAATGCATAATCTGTTCCCGCTTGGTAGAAAAACAACAGCGGACAATATTTTCATATTTCAATGTATGTACCCTCTCTCTGACATACCACAAACAGCAGACATGATTCTGCCTGCTGTTTGTATCTGTCATTTCTTATATTCTATTATAGCGATTCTCCCGGCTTTTGAAAAGTTATTTTTCATTGTAGAAAATCTTTACTTCTCCATACATTCCTGTCGGTTCGAGTGTTTCATGATTGAAATCAAATGGTGGTCTCATACCTTTTAACTGCTCTCTTGCAGGTGTTGTAGCTACTTCAATCACAATGTTATTCTTACCTGCCTGCAAAGATTCTGTGATATCCATCTGATATGGTGGGCGGATACATTTTCCAACTTCCTGTCCATTTACCACAACTTTCATTACCTCATACACATGCTCTGCGTACAGATAAGCCTCGGCTGGTGCTGTATCCAATTCAACCTCGGATTCATAGCGGATCACACCTGAGAATGTCGGATCTTTGAATGAAATCAGCTCCAGTGTTTCTACCTGTTCTGTTTCTCCAAAGTTCGGATATTCGATTGCTCTTACTTTGCCCACATTCCATGATGCAAATTCAACCTGTTTTTCACATTCATTTCTCTGCTGTGCAAATGATCTGTGTAAGTTTTCCACTACCTCTCCCTCTGTTTCGACAAGCACTGCGATTTCTCCCGGCTCTAATTCTAATGAAACTTTTGTAGCCTTCTGGTCTTTCAGGATTGTCGAATCATTTTCTACACTTCTGTACTCCTGTTTCCATGCATCATAATACTTCACTTTATATTCCAGTGGAAGTGTCACATGTCCTGTAAATTTATCCTCTGCTGATTCATTTAAGAATACAAACAGATTCTTTCCATCTTTTACATAATGATAGAAACTCAAATCTTTAAACTCTGTATCTACAGCAATGTCAAACATGTCTTTATTCTTCAACTCTGCTGAAAGGGAAGCAAGTTTCACTACTTCACAGGATGCAAGTGTTTCCAAATTGTTACCATTAACTGTTCGATCTGGCAGCTTATCTGTAAATATAACTGGAAATTCTGGATTTTCTTTTACAAATTCCACGAAATCTGCCGCAATTTGCTCCGTATAAGGAACGACCAATGCTTCAAAACGGATTCCATTTATATATAATACATTGTCTTCCACTTTTCCATTGTAGGCTTTGAGGTTTATTAACATATCTCTGCTCACAATATTGAAATCTATCTGATGCTCTATGAGTTCTCTGCACACCTTCTGCATCGGCATATGATTTCCAGCCCAGTCAGCTTCACCATCGTACAAAACTGCAACAGATGCTACATGCAAACCATTACTTAGTAATTTGCACATTCTGTCTCCATATTTCATTAATTCTGCAAAATAAGGAAACTGCGGGTTATTTCCTCTTGCATAGAAATGAGGCGGACAATCAATATCTGGGTATTCTGCCATCGAAAATGCATGTGGAACCAGATAATTGATACCTTTTACCAACAGATGATCCAGTAAATATTTCATATCACGGACGCCGAATTTCCATCCGTATGCTCCGAACAGCTCACACATTGTTCTTCCTTTTTTCTTTGGATCCAATTGACCACATGAAGTTCCCAGTTTTCCCAATGCGTAGTGGAAAAATTCCCCGTCAATATCTGTCATTTGTTTACGAGTTTGTGTCGGTGCCCCGTAAATAATCTGGCCTCCAATCACATCAATACCAGCCATATCCTGCCCTGCCATTGCCCGGAAATAATGTGCAGCTCCCATACCCAGTCTGCTGTGTGTTCCATTATCCTCAACAACATGTCCGATATATTCTACTCCATGTGCTTTGCACCAGTCACCTAACTGTTCACTAAAGTTTTTCTGATATAATTTTGAGACAAAGTCCATATAATCAAAACGAATCTGCAATTGTTTCTCTTTTTCTTCTGTCTCTTCGAATAAATATGGAAGATAGTTTACATATTCCGTACCATATTTTCCTTCTAGCATCTGCTGTAGTTCATCGCTCCATGGCAATGGCATCTTTGGCTTTCCTAGTTTTGCATCAAAGCAGACTTCTTTGATATTTCCAAACTGTGGTTCATCTGAAAAGAACCCTGCGATTGTCTTGCCAAATTCCTCTTTATATTGTTTATAATGTGGCTCATAAACTGCCTCTATCTGTGTGCTTGCAGATTCTCTGTCGATCATATTGATATAAGTATCATTTCCGCCATCTGTTTTTGTTTTATAAATGACATGCACGCGCCACTGTCCTTTTGGCAATTCGAAATTTACATAATTGCCTTCCACTTTATCTGTCAAATCAATCGTCTCTTCATGGAATAAATGCCCATTAGCACATCGGATTGCAACAACCGCAAGAATTTTATTGTTTGCCCGTTCTTCCATATCTACCGGATTTCCGATTTCCCAGTATCCAATTGTCGGGCGAAGCATTCTACTTACATCCAATGTCTGATATCCACCACTTCCAAATACATCTGCAACAGTTGTTGTGATATATGTTTTTTTACGCTCTGGATATTTCTCTGCTATCAAGCCATTTGCATATCCTGTCGGAAAATGTTTATCGTCCAGAATCCATATTTGCATTCCATATTTTTTTGCTTCGGCAATGACGATATCCATATCATGCCACCAGCCTTCTTTACAAAATTCATCGTGCGGGCGTGCTTCCACGCAAATTGCTTTAATCCCACACTCATGAATTTTCTCAATCTCTGTTTTCAGAATACTCTCATCTTCACCACGCATCCACAAAAAAGGGAAAATATGATTTTCTTCTACTCGATTACTCATATACTTAAACCTCCTGATTTTTAACTTTGTTTACGTCTTTATCTAGGATGAATTATACTTGAATCTGTTTCGAAAAAAATGTATATATTTTCCCTTTCCAATGTAAATTTATGACCTTTTCAGTGTATATTCACGTTAATTCATGTACATTTGCGTCTAAATCTATGTTTCTATATTAACCTGTGATTTCTACGATACATATCCGGTGTCATATCATATTCTTTTTTAAATTTCTTACTAAAATGACTGTAATCAAAACAGCCGACTTCCTGACTGATTTCTGATAATGATTTATCCGTTGTACTCAACATCTCTGCTGCACATTTCATTTGCAATGAATTTACAAGTACCCCAAAAGTCTTACCTGTATACTTTTTCAGCATCCTGCTCATATAAGACTCACTATAATTAAAAAATTCTGCAACATTTTTCAATGTCACTTTATTATAATTCACAGAAATATATCCTAATACTGCAACAACATTTTCATCTGGCTTTCTATCAAGTGGCTTTGAAACCTGTGCAAGCATTTCATAATTTCGGATAATATGAATGAATAGCTGTCGCACATAAAGCTCCAAACTTTGTCTGTACGCATACCTTTTCTCTGTTATTTCCTGAAACATATGCTCGTATACCAGTTTAATCCATTCATCCTGTCCCGTCGGAAAAATAATATATGGACTGACGCTTTTACCATATAGTATATTTTCAAAAAAATCCGCAAGCAAATGTTTTTCTTTAACCATTGCCAAGAAAGATTCATCCAATTGTTTCTTACTCATCAAAATATTCAGCACAATGCTTTCGTCATCAAGTGCCGTAATCGTATGCATCGATTCTGGTGCAAGAATACATAGATCTCCTTCCTTCATTTCAAATGCCTGGTTTTCCACATAATGCGTACATTTTCCACTATATACATACGCAATCTCTACAAAGGAATGATTATGCAATATCGGATAGGAATAGCGACTATGTCTAACCATATTGATTTCAGCGTTTTCTGTTGTTTTCTCCACATCCACAACTGTAATCCCATGATGGTCCTTTGAATATTTCGTATACAGATCTTCCTCTATCTGCAATTGAGGATGCTCTTTCATAAGTTTCTGATAGGTTGCATATTGCATCGGAACTGATAATATTTCTCTATACTGACCTTGGTATAATTTTTTTAAAAATTTTTCCTGCTCTGTTAATTCTTTGAAATCCATCTGTTTATCTCCTGCAATTATGTTTATCTTCCTTCATATTTCCTTTTTCTTCTTCCTCTATGCATCATCCCTTGTCAGTTTTCGAATCCAATTTCCATAATGAGATTCTAAAAATGCCGGGACGCATTTGAAAATCTGATCTGCATTCAAACAGCATACAACAACCGCCGGTGATGCCTTTACAACAAAAGCCATGAAAAGAGATAATGGAATAACAATTCCCCATATGCTGATCAAATCCATTTTAACAACAAACATCGTATTACCACCGCCTCTAATGATTCCATTATTAGTTGGCATCTGGTAAGACATTCCTACATAAACAACGCTTAATATAATTAGAAATGTGTTTGTCATCATCATTGTCTCCTGCTTCAAATCATACAGGGACAAGAATGGAACTCGAAGGAAGAATAACGCAATTCCGGAACATACACCAATGACAATAAACAATCTCTGTAATCTTTTCGCATAGCTTTTTACCTGTTCAATGTCTCCCACTCCGATTGCTTTTCCTATAATAATTGATGCCGTTGATGCCGCTCCGACCACTGTGGACTTCATCAACAAGAACAATGTCGATGCAGCACTGTTTGCTGCGATTGCTGTCGCCGTCATATGACCGAGAATTGCTGTCTGTAAGGCAGTATTCACTCCCCACAATCCTTGTGTAAATACCATTGGAGCGGTAATTTTCGTATAGTCTTTTGCCAACTGTTTATCCAGTGAAAAATAATCCGATAATCTTATCTGTAATTTCTTATCTTTCTTCTTGATATAGAAAATTAGTACAATGATTTCCATAATTCGTGCAGTCAAAGTACCGATTGCTGCTCCGACAATTCCAAGCTCCGGTGCCCCAAAATGCCCGAAAATCAATACATAGTTGATTCCGCAGTTTACAAAGAATGTCATCACAGATAACTGAAATGCTATCTTCACTGTCTCGACACTTCGCATTGTTGCCAGTAGTATCTGCGTAATTGCAAAAAACAAATATGTAAATCGAATTACGTTTAAATAACTCACTCCTGCTTCAATAATCGGTCCATCTGTTGTAAATATACCGACTGCCTGATATGGGAAGAAACTCACCAGCACAAACAATACAACTGCAATAAAAATTGCTGCATACATCGCTATAGCTGCAATCTTCTTCATCGGTCCGGTCTGCTTCTTCCCCCAATACTGACTACAGAAAATAACCAAACCATCTCCCAAAGCTAATAAGAGCTGCTGATAAACAAATTGTATCTGATTTACTGCTGCCGCCCCTGATAATGCGGTTTCACTGTATGCCCCAAGCATTACGTTGTCCGCCAGATTGACGCTGATTGTAATGATATTCTGTAATACCAGTGCCACATATATGTTGAAAAAATTTTTATAAAAACCTTTTTGCTGATTCAAAATTATCCCTTCATTCCTTTTTGTTCTTTATATCTCTTTTTACACTATTCCAATCACAGATTCCTGCCAATAAACGCCCTCGCATTTTCAAAAAACACTTTCTCTGTCAGTTTCTCTCCAAATCCATGTTCCAACATTGCCTTTCTCAAAACAGGCATCGACTGCACCCCTTGTATACCATCCGGGAATTCTCCGCTGCATCCGTCAAAATCTCCGCCTAACACAAGTACATCTTCGCCACCCAGATTCAGCACAGCATCCATATGTCTTATAATCGCTTCGACATCTTCTGTTCCACCGACAAAATTCCGATAGTAATTCATTCCGATTAATCCCTTTCTTCGAATCAATTCCTGAATCTGTTCTTTCTTTAAATTTCTCGGATGATTACACAATGCTCGTACATTAGAATGCGATGCTATAATTGGTTTGTCCGTCATCTGGAATAAATCTTCTACCCCTCTATCTGATAAATGTGAAATATCCAGAACAATTCCTTGTTGTAGCAAGAATTTCACGATATCCCGTCCTCTATCCGTCAATCCTTGTGCCTGATTCATAGCCGCACCGCAGGCATATTCATTTTCATAATTCCATGATAATAGAACAAATAAGAAACCAAGTTCACGAATCCGTTCTATGTCTTTCCCCATGATCGATACATCTTCAACTGATAAAAATGCGGCAGCTTTTCCATTCTGGTGCGCATCTTCCATTTCCTTTGCCGATGTGCACAACCGAATTTTATTTTCTGCTTTTTGCAATAATTCTATTGCTTTCTCATAGCTCTTACGAAAAACACTGCTTTCCGTTCCGGGCAAAATCTCTTTTCTATTCTTCCAGATTGCAAAAATCTGCGTGTACGTATCTGCAAATTTTTCTATACGCTGTAAATCTATATCGCAAGTATTTTTTTCCAGACTTTCTCCTTCTTTGATAACCTGTGTCAATGTATCTGCATGACAATCAAAATATTTCATCTTATACTCTCCATTCTAAAATCTGAAAAAGGCAGACACATCCTGGTGCCTGCCTCGTTTTCTCACATTTCTTTTTTGATGACTCACAATATGCTGTGTCAGTCAACCTCTGTTCTTACAGAATTCCAAACTCCTGCATTGCTTTCTTCAACTGTTCTTTGTGCTGTGGCTCCAGTTCTGTCAATGGTGCTCTAAGTGGTCCGCATTCTTTACCAAGCATATTCATAGCGGCTTTTACCGGAATCGGATTCACTTCACAGAATAATGCATCACACAGTGGAAGTGCCTTTAACTGCATCTGGCATGCTTCTGTTGTACTTCCTGATAAATATTTGTAAACCATATCATGAACATATGTCGGTGCCACATTTGACAATACTGAGATTACACCGATTCCTCCTAATGAAAGAAGTGGCACAACCTGATCGTCATTTCCTGAATATAAATCTACATTACCATCACATAAATGCATAATCTGTGCTACATTACCGATATCTCCGGATGCCTCTTTAATTCCGACAATATTCTCTACATTCTTTACGAGATGCGCAACTGTTGCCGGCTGGATTGAACAACCTGTACGGCTTGGTACATTGTAGAGAATAATTGGAGCTTTCGCTTCCTGTGCAATAGTTGTATAATGTGCGATCAGTCCATTCTGTGTTGCCTTATTATAATATGGTGTTACTAAAAGAAGTCCGTCAGCACCTGCTTCTGCTGCTTCTTTAGATAACTGAACTGCTGTTGCTGTACAATTAGAACCTGTTCCTGCGATAACCGGAATTCTGTGGTTTACTCTCTCAATTGCAAATTTAATCACATCAAGATGTTCCTGCTCTGTCATAGTAGCAGACTCTCCTGTAGTTCCACAAATAATGATGGAATCTGTCTCGTTAGCAATCTGCTCTTCCAGAATCTCGTCTAATTTATCATAGTTAACTTCATAATTATCCTTCATCGGTGTAATAAGTGCTACACCTGCGCCTTTAAAAATTGCCACTTCTTTGTCCTCCTAAATCTTCAACATTGTTGTTACCCTGACGGATTACCTTATATTACTCTGCACACCACTTATATATGCATCGCAACATAAAAAGAAACGGCAAGATGCGCCGTTCTAAAATATACATATTGTATATATCAGATAGCTCCCCATCCTGCGATGACAGTCGTGTCGTTCTTCACGCCACGCCCAAGTGATATAGCTCCAGGTTATTCTATATCCTTTCGGCATCTTCTCCTTTTTGATGACTTCTTCTGTCCCTGTCCATCCGACATCATACTCATAAAAAATGCAACCTCTATCTACGTTTCCTAATTAACAATAAAAGTGTAACACTGCCGCCATTTCTTGTCAAGGAAACGACGGCATATATTCATTTTCATTTTTCTTTTTTTACTGAATTCTTATTATTTTCCTTGATTCCAGTAACGCTGTTTCTGTTTGTCATCTAAACTGTTGACAAAACGTTTTTTATATATAAGGAAGTCTTCCAGATCCATCAAGATATGATAAAGCATCGCCTGACTTTCAAACTCTTCTCTGGTAGTCGGAAGCTTATCTTCCTTAATATGTTGAAAAATTTCTTTTAATTTGTCCATCTGCGCTGTCGGCTCATTTCGCTCTGTCACATAATCCATCATATATAATACATATTCCGAAATAATCAGTGCCTGCTGAGGCATCTTTCGGATTCTCTTCATCTCATAATGCAAGTCATGTATGGTATTACATTGTTTCATCCGCATCTCAAAATAATTAATATAATATTCCGGATGTGACTGAAATGTATTGTCCTGATATTCATAAGCATCATCAATAAATATACGAATCTGTGATTCTAATTCACGTATTGCCGCCCAAATATCATACTGCATTTCTTTATCTGCCAGATAAGCTGCAATTGCTCCCAATATCATCTGCATACGATTCTCTGTGTAGCGCATGTTTCGCACAAGGTCTTTACGTTGTCCTGCATAGTCATAGAACAGATTTAATACTACCGCTACTGTAATTCCTATTAGAACTAACAGAAATTCATTAAATACAAAACTTGCTTCAAAATCTCGCTTTGCCATGAAATGCATACCTATCACTGCATTTACCGATATCGTTGCCTTCCATCCAAACTCTTCAGAGACAATTACGATTAAAAATATATAAATACCATACGCCAGCCATTCTGACTGAATCTGTGTAAATACAATCCATGCCAGTACTGATGATACTAAAAATGTCACCAGACGAAACCAGGATAGTTTTACTGTTTCCCATTTTGTTGTAACCAATGTCAGCAAAGCAATACTTCCCGCTGAAATTGCATATTCTAAATTTAATACTTCTGCAACATAAATTGCAGCACTGCTTCCTACTGCAATTTTAATTGCCTGCAGCACTCGTTTTTTCTGCTGTTTCTTTTTCATCAATTTTTTCAATTATATTATCCCCGTTTATTACCTCCCCAAATCTTTGCCCTGCATCTATCTTATCTTGTATTTTTTTACTTTGTCAATTCTTCCTTTTGCAATTTGCACAAAATCGGAATTTTTCACAATTCTTTTTATTTATTATTGGTTGCTTTTCATAGAAATCAGGAGTGAACAATAACTAGGAACTTTCTTTTTACATAAAAGGATTCAACTGACTCCTTGCTGTTTTCGTCATCCTATTATATACTAATATGGTGGTTTTATCAGATGCACATTACTTTCAAAACAATTTAGAATAACATCTGATTTACAACTTGAGATAGACTGAAAAGAAGGAGGAAAAGTCATGAAATTCATATATCCAGCTGTTTTTCATCAGACAGAATCCGGCGGTTATAAAGCATATTTCCCAGATTTGGAATGTTGTACTGCAGAAGGTGATACGCTCTTTGATGTACTTGATAATGCTAATGCAGCAGCAAGAGACTGGCTTACAGTAGAACTTGAAGAAGAAAATGTTCAACTCCCACCTGTATCTGATGAGAGCGATATTACTCTGAAAGAGAATGAATTTGTTCGTAATATTTTAGTAAATATCCGATTCTATGAAGGATGGGACGAATAAGATATCCGTCACACGGCATAACAAAAGAGCATGTTTCGATTACTTTAAATAGCGCAATGCTATTTTCCCAATCGAGACATGCTCTTTTTAATTATTTATCTCTTTAATTTTTACAATCCGATTTCCCCGTTTCGACCGCCATTCCATCAAATACACCTTATACCTAAGTGAATCTCTTGATGTTATAAATGGTTCTTCTCGCACTATATCAGCCTTGATTCCCTGTTCCTTTAGTTTTCTCTGTTCTTGTTTTGCACGTTCTAAAAGAATTTTGTGTTCTTTTTCTTCTTTCTCATCAAATCTTCTCTCTGGATAATCTGACGCAGCTTTTGTCAATTCTTCCGTTAAAAGATCAACCACTTCAGCGTGTACATTTTTATGGAGCATATCCGCTATCCACCGCGTTACCCACCGCCAAGAATGTTTCTTATAAAATGACAGAATACGTTGCAGTGATTTATCTTCTGTCTGCTTTGCAAATTCCATCATCACGCGGATTGCATTTTCTGATGGCATCCATGGATTTTCTTTTGGTACAATATACTTCTCTGGTACTGCAGGATAACAGCAATAATTTAATGGTGGAAACTCTGCAAGATGGGCTAATTTTAATTCTGCCGCATTACAGTACACTTCTCCCAGATAATCGCGTTTGTCTCTTAAAATCGCAAGTCGGTATTCTAGCTGACGAAGGTATTCATATCCTTCTACCCAGAAATGACCAACCTTTCCATAATCATACAAATGTGTCTCTAAAACAATATCTGCAAAGAACAAAGTACATACGGTGTCACCTTGATAAACCACCAATACAAATTCTTCCTTCTCTGTGTCGGGATTCTGATGTATTGAAAGTGATGCCTCTACATCTCCTTCGTACTCTTTCTGATACACTCCTGTTATTCTTGCTTGTTCAAATACCAGAAAGCTCTCCACCGCGTCATTCATTAAATAAACTGCCTTTAATTTTCCATCTATTACCTGATCGGACATTAATTCAAATTGCCCTTGATCTAATAATTCTTCTAATTTAAGAATTGTATCGGAGATTTCAAATTTATTATTCCCGGTAAACATTTTGTAATCCTCCTGTTTATATGTTATGATATAAATACGTCTCCTTTAGGTAGATTGGTCGATAGTTTTTTGACAACTCTATTTTACCATAAATCTAAAGGAGATATTTTATTTTCACTACAAAAATGCTACATCTATACTTTTGTGGTATTTTACATCACTCATAAAAATATTTTTCCAATGAAAGGAGAAAGATAATGCTGACCCCGCGACAAAATATAATTATTTCTACTATGTATCGTCAACAAGACTGGATTACAGGAAAAGATTTGGCCAGACTTCTAAATGTATCTGATCGTACAATACGCAATGATATTGCCGCCATTAATCATTTTTATGAAGATACAGTAATTGTGTCTAATTTAAAGAAGGGATATTGTGTCCAGGACGATAAATTAAAAAAACTGATTCACCCAACTGACAAACAACTTCCAGAAACGATAGAAGAACGTAAGCTATTTATTTTAAAAAAACTGTTGACAAGCAAACAACCAATTAACTTATATGAATTGGCATCAGAAATGTTTGTTTCAGAATTTTCTTTAGAAAATGACATAAATAAAATCCGCAAACTATTGAAAAAATATCCAGGGTTAAAAATTAACAAGCATAATAATACTATAAAGCTTTCCGGAGACGAGTATACGAAACGACAACTCTATAAAGAATTGATTTTATCGAATATAAACGGTAACATTTTAAACTTGAATAAAATTGCAGAAAAATTTTCAAATTTTGATCTTCTGAAAGTCAAAGATATACTAAAAAATATTTTTTCAGAGAATCAGTATGAAATCAACGAAATACAAATTCCATCAATGGTAATTCATATTGGTGTCGTTTTAGAAAGAAATCTTTCCTACCACTTTTTAGCGAACACAGAATGTAGCAACACTATTCATGAAACAAAAGAATACAAGATTTCTAAACAATTCTTCGAAAAAATTTCTTCCACATTAATATTGAAAATAACAGAAGCAGAAATTTTAGATTTTGCATTATACTTAAAGCGTGGAAAAAAGAAAGGATATGGTGAAAAAGAACGATTAGAAGAAATTGCATCAGAACTGGTCCAGCATATCACAGATGAGATCAAAGAATATTTTGATATAGATTTTAGTGAAGACCGCGAATTTCGGCTTGGCCTGGAATTACATATTAATTCGTTACTGAGAAGACATTATGAAAAAATAGAAATTGACAATACTTGTTTGGAAGAAGTGAAAAGAAAATATTCATTTATTTTTGAAATGGGTGTATGGGTGTGCAAAATCATTGAAGAACGTTTGAAAATAACAATTAGTGAAAATGAAATTTCTTTTATTGCCCTTCACATCGGCTCAGCCTATGAAAGAGCAAATTTAAAGAAAAAATACAAATGTATCCTGATTTGTCCTCACAACAAGCTGATATCTGACCTATGTATACAAAAAATAGTGAATCGCTTTGGTGAACGAATGGAAATTGTAAATTGTATGAGTTATTTTGAAGAAATAGATATACTGAAAAATAATCCTGATTTTATTCTTACGACACAGCCTTTATCACATACTTTAGAAATCATGACATCAGAAATATCCATGTTTTTTGATTACAAAGATGAATCCGTTGTGTTTCAATTATTAAATCGTCTGGATCAGATTCGATATAAAAACAATTTTCAATTTTTCATTTTAAATTTAATCCGCAAAGAGATTTTCACTGTAAACCTAGATGAAGACCAGCCTGAAGAGATTATATCCTCTATGTGTGATAACCTTTATTTGCGTGGATATGTAAAAGAAGGCTTTAAAGAAAGTGTTTTAAAACGAGAATCACTTTCATCAACATCTTTTTTTCATGGGTTTGCATTACCTCACAATATGTCGAATCAATTTACAATTCACTCGGCAATCGGAACTGCAATTTTAAAAAAACCCGTCAAATGGGGACAATATGATGTTAGATTTGTTTTATTACTGGCAATAACAGAGGAAAACCGCAACTTTTTAAAGATTTTTTTTGATTGGCTGGATGGTGTGGTTACTAATCCCGAAAAATTTTCAAAGCTTTTAGAAGTCCAGGACTATAAAGGTTTTGTCGATACATTACTATAAAAATAAATAGAACTTTCCTTTCCTAATACTAGGAAGAAACTTTGAAAGAATTAAAAAAAATATCCGTTATACTTTAGTTAAAAGCAAAGGAGGTGTAAACATGGAGGGACTTGAACTTGTCTGTTTTCAGCTTATTACTTTTGCAGGTGAAGCAAAAAGTGCCTATATGAATGCAATTCAAAAGGCAAAGCTGGGATGTTATGAAGAGGCAGAAAATCTGATTCAAGAAGGAAATGCGGCTTTTTTGAATGCACATAAGGTTCATGCAGAACTGATTCAAAAAGAAGCAGCTGAAGAAGAAACTATAGTACCTAATATTTTGTTGATTCATGCAGAAGATCAGTTAATGGGAACTGAAACATGTAAAATTATGGTTGGTGAGCTAATTGATGCATACAAACGTATCGATGCATTAGAGAAAAAATCAATATAAACCATGCAGTATGAGGGAAAGGAAAATAGGATGAAAAAAGTATATTTATTTTGTAGTGCCGGAATGTCAACAAGCATGTTAGCAGCAAAAATGCAGGATGTTGCTAATTCACATGGAGTAGATATGGAAGTAGCCGCATTTCCACACGAACAAATTAGCGAAATCGTTGCAACTAAACAGCCTGATTGTATTTTACTTGGCCCACAGGTGAAGTATTTATATGATGAAACTGTTAAAAATTTTGAAAAAACAGGAATTCCGATTGCAGTAATTGATTCTACAGACTATGGAATGATGAACGGAGAAAAAGTATTAAAATCGGCAATTAAAATGATAAGAGCAGCTGAAAAATAAGAAAGAGAAGGTAAATACTCATGAAAAAATTTATGGATATTCTGGAAAAATATTTATCTCCGTTGGGAGCCAAGCTTGGAAAACAAAGACATTTACAGGCACTGTCTAATGGTATGATGATGACATTACCCTTGCTTGTAATCGGATCTATTTTTATGATCTTAAATAATCCCCCGATTAATTTGGAAACGGTGGACATGAATACAACAAATGTATTTATTCGTTTCTTGATCAACTGGAAACAGTGGGCGCTTGCAAATAGTGAATGGATTCTTGCGCCATATAATATGACATTCGGAATGCTCGGATTGATGACAGCATTTTCTGTAGCATATTGTCTGGCAAAAAGCTATAAGATGAATGCCGCAGTAAACGGAATTATGTCTATGTCCGTTTTCCTTCTTGTATGTTCAAAAGTAGTACAGGTTCCAGTTGGAGAAGAGATGACAATCCCAGCAATTACATCTCAATATCTGACAAGTGATGGTTTATTTGTCGCTTTGATTCTGAGTTTTCTGTGTGTAGAAATTAACCGTATGGTAGACAAGCTTGGAATAAAAGTAAAATTTCCATCTTCCGTCCCAAGTATGGTTGGTACTTTTGTAAACTCACTCCTTCCACTTTTTATTGATATTGTAGTTATATATGGAGTTAATTTATTACTGATTTCAAGTATCGGAAAAACAATTCCGGAAGCTATCATGGCACTCCTTACACCTGCAATTGACGTTGGAAACAACATTTGGGTTTATGCCGGAATTATCATGTTCTCGAATATTTTATGGTTCTTCGGAATTAATGGTACATCCGTTGTATTTTCAATTGTATTTATGATTGGTCTTGCAGGAACAGGAGCAAATGCTGCACTTGTAGTAAAAGGTTTAGAGCCAACTAATCCAATGAACCTTCAGTTATTCCGCTATGCAATGCTCGGTGGCGCAGGCGGAACATTAGGATTGATTTTACTTATGTGGAAATCAAAATCTGCAAAATTAAAATCTCTTGCAAGAATCTCAATTGTACCTGGTATCTGCTCAATCAACGAACCAATTACATTTGGAGTTCCTATGGCATTTAACCCGATTCTTGCAATTCCATATATTTTAACACCTTCCATTTGCGTGGTACTCGGATATTATGCCCAGGTACTCGGATTAATCAGACCTGGTTATATTGCTGATCCATCATTTATTCCATTTTTCGTACAAGCATGGATGTCTGGAATGGATTTCAGAAATGTGATTTTTATGTTCTTATGTATTGCGTTAAGTGTAGTATTTTACTATCCGTTTTTCAAAATATATGAGAAACAGCTGGTTGAAGAAGAATTAAAAGAAACAAAAGAGGAGGATGATTTCGAATGGTAAAAAAAACAATGTATGATCCGTGGCAATCAATTAAAACAAGAAATGGTTATGCTGGAGATGAGGTGATTTCAGCATTACAGAAAAGTATTAGACGTGCAAATGAGGAAGATGCCTGTAAATTTGCATATGAATTATATATCACCTCCCCAGAGATGGAAGAAAAGATGTGGAGACGCCTGCTTACAATCTCTGTAGAAGACATTGGGATGGGGAATCCGATGGCTGCTGTAGTAGTAAACAATTTATTCCAAATGAGAAAAGAATTTGCTTATTCAGATGGTGACCGACCAATTTATTTTATTCATGCAATCCGCTATCTTGTACAGTCTAAAAAAGACAGATCTAGTGATTTGTTAAAAAACATTTGTATCAAAGGATTTGCTATGGGAGAACTTCCTGAGATTCCAGATGTAGCACTTGATAAACATACTCGCCGTGGACAGGAAATGGGCAGAGATTCTTTCCACTTCCTTCATGAAGCAAGTAAAGTAATCCCTCAGGCAGAAGTCGACAATGATTATAAAGAACGCTATGAAGAAATGTTAAAGCGTTATGATCCTGAGAATGTATCGCCGACAGCTTTCACATTCAACGGATGGCAATTTTAAAAATCAAATGGCAAGGTGAATATGCTCACCTTGCCATTTGTATTTTAAACAGCAACTGCTTGTTTCTTCCCGATTCGTGCCAGCAGCTGATTACAAGCCACTGTATATACCGCACCGAATACATTTGCACCAATACGAAGTGCTACGGCAGCAGGCATTCCGAACATTCCTGCTGCAATAGACAGTGCTCCAAATGTGTTAAATACGGTCTGCCATGCATATCCTGCTGAGTAGCCGACTCCAATCCCGCCTATCACTCCGATATACGGATACATAGATTCTGGCAATACAAGATATAACACGATAAAAATCAAGCTTCCTACTATATTATATATACCTCTTAATTTTGCGCGTTCTTTTGCATCTTCCGTAAATGGCATGCACACTGACATACATGCAATTCCTGCCCACATTGCTCTTGGTAAGCCAAGAAGTGTCATAATCAACATTGCTGATGATACAATCAGTGTCAGTCGGATATACCATCTGCTTCTTGCTGAGAAACGATCAAATTCACGAAACAAATCCAGAAACGTTCTGCGATATGGTCTGTTTTTCTGGTTTTTGTAAAATATTGCCATACAGCCTATCATTCCGACAACTAATCCAATCACACGAAGTCTGTACGACTGTCCACTTACATCATATCCAAACAATAATAAGTATCCCAATACAAAGGTTGAATGATTTGACATGATCACATTATGGCATCCCAAAATCATTAATAATAGAATACAGATTATATTTACACCAAATGCTATAACTGGCGGCAATATATTTGCTAATCTTGGTCCTATCATTAATATCACAAAAATGCCTCCAATACTGAGAATGCCATGACTTGTCCGAATTCCGAAATCTGCCTGACGAAGGACAAGTACTGCCAGTAATATGGTTACTCCCGCCACACTGTTATCCGAACCGAATATCTGGCTGAATATTGTTACAAATGCAAAACAAAATGCCATTACAAGATATACTTTAAAGTTGTAGATTAGTATGTGACGACGCTTTTCTTTTTTGTCTTGTGTGTTTTTGATCAATTGTTTTGAGCCTACAGAGCTTAACTGTAATTCCTGATAAAATGTCATGAGGTACCCTTCCTTTCACTTTTTTATGTTAACTGCATCGTCTTTTGTGAATGCAATTATTTTTGATATAGCGAAGAGGTACTATACACGAAAAATGCCTTTTAGTCAAGACATTTTTTTGAAACCTTTAAACATACAAAATATCTATACAGCTTTGCTCATCTACAATCGATCCGTTCACCTTCATTTGCATCTTCCATCGTAATCTCTGCCATAACTATTTCCTCTGCAAAGGTAAATCTTAGCACTGCCTGTGTCCAGTTCAAACTGATTTTTGCCTTTTTCTGCTTTTCTTCTCCGGCTTTCTGGATTATGTCTATTAGTTCATCTAAGACTTCTTTTGTTAAATATCCGCCACGCCAGTGCATCGTAAATATTTTTCCTTTTTTTGCAGTCTGTAATGCTCTTTTATATACATCTTCTTTTTTTGTAAAAGAAAGTTTCTTTTCTTTATAATAGAAATGTTCTCCGTCTTCACATTTTGGTACAGATACGAGAACTGGTTCATGATCACGAAAAATCTGTTTATCACTTAGGTTGAAATAATCGTATCGAATTTCGGAACCAAAAGTTTCTTCTTTTCCCAGCGTATTGTCAAAGGTTGCATCAAGATGATAGTATTTCCCATTGATTTTCACAATATTCCAGGTATGACGATATTTAATTCCTTTTTCAGGATTATTTCCACAAATTGCAATAATACACCAGACACCTAATGCATCACACAACACTTTTACCGCTTTTGCAATACCTTCGCAAACTCCGACTCCTTGACCTAATGGTCCGATGATTTCATGGGAATATGATTTTTTTAATTTATCGTATCGTACATTTTCACAGATAAAATCATGCACATACTTTTCTTTTTCCCATTCGGAATAGTTTGTAGCCGGTCTTGATAGTTTTTCTACGCGGGCTTTCATTGCTTTTTGATGTTCTTTGATTTTGTTTTTATCAAATAAATATTCCGGGATAAAAATTAAATTGGAAGAATCTATATAATGTTTATATTTGAATCCACTTGCCCAGAATATTTCCGGATGATCGAGACGAAGTTGGAAGAATACATCGTATAATTCATTTCCTTCCAGATAAGGTATTTTAATTTCATCTGCCAATGAAGTCAGTCCTTGCATAAGAGAATGATATACGATTTGTTTTTGCTTATTCATCTTGCTGTAATAGTATGGTTCCATGCTTCTATTCCTTGTTTTTTAATACTCTTTTTAAATGATTTTTTTCTTTTTAAAGAAATGCAGACTGACTACAACAACTACAACACTTAACACGCACACGCTGTAGTATCCGCTTTTAAGTCCGGGCATATCGTAAAAGTTCATTCCGAACCATCCTGTAATGAGGGTCAATGGAAAGAATATTGTTGATATCACTGTTAAGAACTGCATATTATTATTCTGTCTTGCTGCAATCTGTGACTGATAAGCTTCTTTTACCTGTTGTGCATATTCCAGTAAATGCTGTGTCTTACTCATCAGGCGGTCGGCACGGTCTGTCAATGTACCGAAATATTTTAAATGACGTTCAAGGAAAATGCCATTTTCATTTTCTTCAAGCTCTTTTCCCAGGTCCATGATTTCATCGTAATAGCTTCTTAAATTTAAAAGTTCTCTGCGGATTGGCATCATTTCATTTTCAAAGCTTTCTACTTCATCGCGGGTCACTTCTTCCTCCATCTGTAGGAGACGGCGTTCATATGCAATCAGTATTTCCAGATCTCTGCTCATAAACTCTGCAAAAAAATTATAAATAAAACGTTCTTTTGTATCTGCCTGTCTTGCTTTTTTCTTTTGGATCCGCTGTATCAATTTATATGCAAATGCATCATCGTCTACAATTACAACATTAAGCTGATTAACAAAAAAATACATTCTATATTTGTTTCCCAACACATCCAGAAGTTTTGGTATACACAAGGTTCCTACCATACATTCATGTTGGTTTTCTACTTTACAAAAACCAATCTTAGCAAGCTTGATTTCATTATCATATACAATCCCTGCTTTTTTCAGGGTTTCTTCTGCATGTGCAGAATCTGTCAAAAAAACCGCAGCCGGTCTTTCTTTTTCCCAGGTTTCATTTTCAATGGGAACTAAACGTTCTCCTATTTTATAAATCACCGGAGTCACCTTCTCTCTTGTTTTTACCAGAACAAAGAATGTGCCTTGCCACATTCTTGTGCCTGCGGCGGTCGCTCGCGACACCTACATTATACGCCGCAGTGTGCATCCTTAGCGGAGCGTTTTTATATTAGGAAAGCACTTTCCTAATATAAAATATTATCTCATACTTTGCCTGTTTTGGGAAGTCAATTAGAAAAGACAGCCAACTTGACTGTCTTCTCCAAAATGTATTTCTATAAAGAATGGTGAACAACAACTATTATGCTTCCCATTTTTTGTAGATTCCTTCTAATGCATCTACAACTCCGTCAATTCCCATAAGACTTGAATTGAACATCATTTGATGTGCTTCTATGCTTCCCCATTCACGATCTGTATGTTCTTCATAGTATGATTTTCTTGTGCGGTCTACACGTTTGATTTTTTCCCATGCTTTTTTCTCATTCAAATCATACAGTTTCATGATTCTTCGGATACGATCTTCTTTATATGCGTAGATAAATGTATTAATGCAATTTGAGTAATCACCTAATATGTAATCTGCACATCGTCCCACAAATATACACGGACTTTGTTCTGCGAGTTTTTCGATTAATTTGGACTGCATCTCAAATATCTGTTCTGATAATGGCTGTTCATATTCTGTCCCGTTCATAAAGAGTATATATGCTCCTGAGCCTGTGCCGGATACTGCGGAAGCCATGTATCTTCCAAGAATTGTTTCATCTACTTCCTGGGCTTTTTGGGGATCAATCTTCAGTTCTTGTGCCGCCATACGGATTAGGTTGTAATCATAAAGTGGAATTCCAAGTCGTTCTGATAATCGATTCCCGATTTCATGTCCGCCACTTCCAAATTGTCTGCCGATTGTAATAATTGTGTTGTTCGTCATAATTGTCACTCCCATCTGCTCGTATTATTGTATTTCACATTTTAAATACACGTTGATTATATACAGATATTATAACGTAATTCCATTGTTTTTTCTATCAATTTTCACATTATTTCTATTTCAAATTTCATCAGCACTTCTATTTTGACTTATTTCATCTCACTTGCTTTCATCACTGCACTATCTCCAAATTTTTTTCTGATTTCTTCCATTGCTTTATTGAGCTTCTGATGTTTTTCATCTGGTTTTTCCGGCATTTTGATATCGAATATAGATAGTTGCTCTGGTTCCGACGCATCGACCAGTTTTGCTGTCCTGATTCCAAGAAGCCGCACAGGCTCTCCGTTCCATGATTCTAAAAATAACTGACATGCAGCATCATATATTTCTTCTTCTTTGTCTGTCGGTTTTGAAAGCTGTCTTTGATGCGACATTGTTTGAAAGTTGTGATATTTTACTTCCATACTGATCATCATTGCTTTCTGACCGGCTTTTTTTAACCTGCCTCCAACACTTTGTGCAAGGCTTTTGAATACTTTTTGAACTTCGTCATAAGTTGCCACATCTTCTGAAAGCGTCATTGAATTTCCGATTCCTTTTGCCTCTGATGGTTTTGATCGTACTTGCGAATCATCAATTCCATTTGCGAAGTTCCATAACATACGGCCATGACTTTTCAAATGAAGTTCAATCAATGCCGGATCTGCTTTTGCCAAATCTCCAATCGTATTGATTTCCAGTTTTTTCATTGTATCCACGCTTGATTTTCCTGCCATAAACAATTCATTTATCGGCAAAGGCCACATTTTCAATGGAATTTCTTCTGGAAATAATGTATGTACTTTATCAGGCTTTTCGAAATCGGATGCCATCTTTGCCAGAAGTTTATTTGAGGAAATACCAATGTTTACGGTGAAACCAAATTTGTTTTTTACTCCATCTTTTATTTCACACGCTGCTGCCACCGGCGATGCAAATTTATCTGCGATTTTCGTAAAGTCCATATAACATTCGTCCACACTGACCTGCTCGATTTCTGTTGTGTATGTCCTAAGATAATCCATCAACTGACGGCTTTTTTCCCGATACATCTTGTGATTGGGAGCTGCTGTTACGAGATTTGGGCACTTACGAAAGGCATTCGCCACCGGTTCCCCTGTACGAATGCCATATTTTTTTGCAGAAATGGACTTGGCAAGTACAATTCCGTGACGGGATTTTTGATCACCGCCGATAATCGCAGGTATTGTACGCAAGTCTACTTCTGCTCCATTTTTCAATTGTTCTACTGCTGTCCAACTCAAGTATGCTGAATTTACATCAATATGAAATATGATCGTCGCCATGCCTTCCTCCCAGTGTTTTGATAAGGCTATCATTACACACTTTTATATAGCCGTCAAGGTTGGCATAATGTCTTTCTAGTTATCTACATCCATTATTTTCCCAATAAGAATATCTCTCCCGTTTGTCTCTCCAGATGTACAGGTGCTAAGCACAAGCAAGTGTTCGGAAGATGTCACCACGCATTTCCTTTTTTGTATTGCATATTGATCAATATACTCCAACAATGCTGTTTTTTCGTCTTCCTCTTTCACCTCCGGATTATAAATTGTGTAATCATAAGCATCTGTTTCAAGAAATGCGAAAAATTCTATTTTTTGGTATTCTCCTCCATAATACAGCTTTCCCCAGCGGTGATTTTGAAAATATTTTTTCCCCGAGAAATATTCCAGCTCTCCAAACATTTTTTCTTTTGCCATATGATGTCCATATATAATGTTATTAAAATCCAAAAAATCCGGATGATTTCGGCAGTCTAAAAAGAGGCTCCCCGACAATGAAGCATTTCCTTTTGCATCCGTATTTACATACTTTGAATTATCTGTCCCTTGTGTCAACGGGTAATTGATATTCGTGTCCTCAACCTCCAGCCAGCCAATCACTTCCGGATTCATTTTTACAAGTTCTTCAAACGACTCCTGTTTTTTCGGATTATAAACAGAATAGCTTGTAGCAGATGCATTTTCATAAATCTGCTGTGTGTCCCACCACGTATAACAGGCATAAAGGAGCAGAATCAGTCCGATCACACCTGCTATGCAATTTAATATTTTGTCTACAATCTCAAATACATAATTTTCCAACTGCATTCGTCTTTACATTTTCATTATTTTTCTTTTTTAAATCTTTTTACAAATGTTCCCATTGCCAGAAGCACTGCTGCAGCTCCGATCAGAATTGTAAATGGCAGGTTTTCAAGAATAACACCTGTGATTGGAACATCATCAAACGTGTTTGTAAAGTCTGCGCTATTATTTCCTTCTCCAACAAGATTTGTTGCTCCCGCTTCTGCTGATGACAAACTCTGTCCTTTGACTGCCTTTGTATGTACTGTTTTGTCTCCATTTTCAACTACTTCTACAGAAGGTGTATAATATGCTGTTCCTGTTTCTGTTACGGCATAGCGTGTTCCGGCCGGAATGTTTGTGAATACAATTTTTTCTCCGTCATGAAGTTCAAATGTCTTTGCTTCTCCTGCCTTGAATTCTACTTTTTCATTTCCAATCATTCCTTCATAAGTATCATCCGTTGCTGTACCTGATTTTGTAAATGTTAATGTAAATGCAAAATCTTTTGTTCGGTCTGCATTCTTTCCTGCTGTTGTTTTTGAAATAGTAAGTGAAGCGTTATTTTTAATATAAATGTTTTCAAAATTCATTTCACTCACTTTATCCCCTGCCGTGTTTGAAGCTGTAATTTTTTCAACTTCTGTTCCGCCATTCTCTGTATTAATGACATATACATGCATCGTATATGACTCTGTGGAATATGTCATAACTTCGCTGGAAGCAGTATTATAGGTGTCTGCTGTTTCCTGCACATGATACTGATACTCACCTGCATGTGGAAATTCGCCAAATGTAATCTTGCCTGCTTTGTTGATTTTATAAACTCCTTCTGACAAGTCACCTTTTGAATCTTCTGCACTATAACTTACACTCTCGATTTCTGCCTCTGGTGCGTCTTCAGTAATTTTGTCGGCTGTAAAATGAAATGTCGCTCTTGGAATTGTAATACCTTCGGCAAGCTTTAATTCTTTTGTAATCTGTGCTACTGTTTCCGGCACATTGCTCGCATCACCTGCAACATCATTTACCGAAGGCTGATTTTTCGAGCCATTAACAGCGCCATTTCCTATAAATACATTTGTATCTGCTGCCAATGCGGTTGCTCCAATACAGATTGTCATTGTAGCCACCGTGCATCCTACCATTGATTTCCAATTGTTCCTTTTCATAGTTTTTTACTCCTTTTGACTTACATTTTTTATAATCTGTTTCGCCGAATTAATGTGATGACTTTTCCTAACGTGTCTTTTTTATTTACTGCCCCGTAAATGCGGCTGTCTGTTGCATGTTCTCTCGCATCTTTTAAGAGAAATATTTCTCCTTTTTTTAAGGTGACCGGAAATGAAATTCCTTCGGCATATCGTTCTGTTTTTTCCGGGATGTCAGATTCTTGAACATACATCCCATTGATTTTTAACCCTTCGCCATCTATATCTACAATGTCCCCTTCCACCGCTACGACTCTTCCCACTTGCTTTTTTCCATCTTGTACGATTGCCACCAGATCGTGAAATACATAATTTTTATTCAACTGATAGCTTACAATCAAATCCCCTTGCCGTATGGCCGGCTTCATTTCCTCATCATTATTTTGAAAAATGGAAAAGCAGACACCAAATAACAGCCACAATATTAAAATCAGTACGCCAGCTTTTGTAATCAGAAATATTATTTTTCTTTTCAATTACTTATCCTGCTTTTTATCTTTTTTTCCATAAAACAATTTTGAAATTGCAGCCAATACAAATAGTGCCACTGTTGCAAGAAGGATTCCTGGTATCATATTTGTGCCAAATGTGACTACATTTGTCAGTGGAATATTTTCTTTTTCATTTGTAACATTAATCCTCACATCTTCATTTAATATTCCATCTACTGATTTTTTATGGATTCCATTGAAACTGACCCGGTACCCTTCTGCATCGTTTACTTTTTCTGTTATGTTATAAGATGTTCCAAGTGAAAGCTGCTGAAACTCTATCCCTTGTCCATGAGATAACCAGATTTCTGCAACGCCTTGCTCAAATGTTAATGTTCCGTCTTTTGGAGCCGTGACATTTTCTACATCGTCTAAAATGAATCCTCGATATGAATATGTCCCGTTGATTGGATTTCCTGACGCATCTTTCAATATAATCCGGAATGGGAATTTTTTTGTAATATCCCCCATTTCACCGGTCACTTTTTTGCTGATAGAAAGACTAGGCAGCTTCGTGTTTGTCACTGTAAATCCTCTTGTCGAATCACCGGACACTGCACTGACAAATCCCTCCAAAGCCTGTTCCTTGATCTGATACTGATGATGCTTTGCCACATGTTGAAAATCTGCTCTCCACTGATTGTCTGCATTCAATGTCAACGTTTTGTATGGTGCAAGCTTTCCATCCTGATACAATTCAACTTTTACCGGAACTTGTTCACTCTTTGCTGTGTTTTTCCACTCTTTATTCACCGGAATGGTCAGAGAATTCACCTGGAGTACCGGTTTTTCCACATAATCCACTGTCTCAGCTTTTGCCTCCCCTGTTCCATAAATATACGTCAAGGTTGCCCCGGCGTTTGTGTAAAATCCGGCTTTGCCTGAGCTTGTATCATTATCCCATGCATCACTGTTCATACTCCCCACAACTCCACCATAACTGTCTTCATTTGCCGCATATTCATCATATGCCTTTGCTGTAGGTTTGACATTGAAGCTGACAGCGTAAGTCACATCTTTCTGTAATTTGTAATCTGTTGGAAATGTTGCTGTTACTGTGCGTGTTCCTTCATTGTATGTTACCTGAATATCAACGCCGGATAAATCTACCTCACTTCCGTCACTTGTGGTTGCTTTTACTGTCGGATTAAGATGTTCTGCATTTTCTAGTTCTGCATAGTCACTCAGCGTATCTGTAAGCACTACATTTCTACAAGTATATTCCGTCAGATTTCCCGTAATCTGTTTAAATGCCTCCGCCAACTTATCTGCGTCCGCTGCGGAATAATATTTTTTAGTAGAAGTTGTATTTACTTTTGTCGCCAGTGTACTCAAAAATTTGCTGTCTGCACTATCAGAAAATCCGATAGTGTAAAATTGATCCAAGCCTTTCATCGCAGTTGCTTCATTGTAAGCCGCATTCGCATTGTAATTCTTAGAATCTGTCTTTCCGTTTCCTATCGTATAACCATCGTTGTCATACCTGTACGTTGGAAGTCCGTCCGATAGAAAAATTACAATCTTACGTGCACTGCTATCTGCCTTTGCCAAAGCCTCCTTCGCAGTACGCAAGCCAGCCTGACAGTTTGTTCCGGATTTTTCTTCATTTACACGAATTCCATTTACAATCTGATCTACTTCTGACTTTGTTGTCGCCCATGCTCCATTTACCCAGGTTGCATCATCCCATGGTGAGTTATACCAATAAGAATCCTCTAACCCATAATATGTTACAACTGTCATTCTCGCATCGATTTGATCATTGTTGAAAATGGAATCACTCAAGCCGCCTTTTTCTGTAACTACATCCTGCAGAGCCTTTAATCTTGACTTTTCTCCCATCGGCTCATTCATACTGCCAGATGTATCAACAATAAGAACAACATCGATTTTCGGTTTGTTCAATGTTGAATCATATTTTCCTGTTACATCCAAGGTCAGCGTGTAAGAATCTTCTCCATTGTACTTGATATACTTACGATGCGCCGGTGCCGTATTCTCGTCAGACGATAATACAAGTGCAGAAGGCTTGGCCGTGGTGGTATCAAGCTCTGCATCTTGTGGTGTATCTGTGTTTGTTGTTATAGCAATATCCGGAATTGTCGTTGCATCTGTTTGCGTGGTGGTATCTGATGTGGTTACATCTTCTATTTCAGCTTCTGTCGTGTCTGTATCTGGTATGGTTATATCTTCTGTTAAGTTGGTATCTGTGCTTGTCGTTATCTCTTCTGTTTGCTTTGCGTCTGATGTTACGTCTGCTTCTTCTTCAATTGCATTTGCGTCTGGTGTTACATCTGTTTCTTTTTCAATTGTGTTTTCTTCGACATTAAAATCAGATTGTTCAGCTGCATTAGATACGCTTGTCCAGATTCCTAAAATCATTGTCAGGACAAGTGCATATGCAAGAATTTTCTTCAATATCAAATGTCGTTTTCCTTCTCCTCGCATATTTCTCCCTCCTTCATCACAGTTTGATTGGATTTAAAATCCATAATTCAAGTCGAACATGCTTTGACACATTCTATTAACAGTCCTTGCATAAACCTATAACCGAACTGTTACTATCTTTTATATGCTTGTCCGAAGGGATGTATGTAACATTTTAAGACAAAAATTTTGCGGTTTTTCGTGGATTTTTGACATAATATTGAATTGGTGATATAGAGGGTGCTGGTCACAGTAACAAAATTATGATTATACAATTAGAAAAAATGTGATAATATATGATTATGTAGGTAATTATATTTCTATGGATTTTGAAGGCAATTACGTAAAGACGAAGAAAGAAATAATAAGATGAAGGGACAGTAAGATGAAACAATTGCAAAAACAAAGGAAAAAGATAATGACTTTTTTGCTGACATTTGGGATAGTCTTCGGATTATTGGGAGCAATGCCGGTACATGCACAGGATGAGAATGCATCCGAAAGTACAACATTTGATGTAAAAATCGTACATACCAATGATATTCATGCACGAGTAGAAGAAGATGATTACAATCAAGTGATCGGAATGGACCGGCTAAGCAAAATTGCACAGACATTTACGGCAGGCGCCGACGGTTCATTGATGCTTGATTCCGGAGATATCTTTCACGGACAGCCGATTGCAACACTGGTACAGGGAGAATCGGTAGCTAAACTGATGAAAGCCTGTGGGTATGATGCAATGACCGCCGGAAATCATGATTGGAGCTACGGCAAAGATCGTTTGAAAGAGCTTGGCGGAATTGCCAATGTCAAAATTTTATCCGGAAATATCAAGAATGCAGATGGAACCTCCTTTTTTGATACAGATGCACTTGTAAAGGAGATTACTAAAAATGGGAAAACATTAAAAATCGGTGTGTTTGGTGTAAGTGACCCAAATATGAAAGACAAAACAACTCCATCCAATGTGGAGGGACTGGAATTTCAGGATGCAATAGCTTATGCAAATATGGAAGCTGCCGCATTAAAGGCAGATGGATGTAATGTGGTGATTGCACTGTCACACACGCTTAATCCGAAAAATCTGGCTGCACAGGTGGATGGTGTAGATTTGTGGCTGTGCGGACATGAACATATTGAACTTAGCGACACCGTGACGACACCAAATGGATCAAAGGCTTATGTATCGGAAAGCGGATATTATCTGAATACCGTGGGGCTAATTGATTTGAACTGTACAATGGATGCTGAAGGCAGCGTACATGTAGATTATAATAAGACATCTGTTGATTATGAAGCAGCACAGAACTATCCGAAGGACGCTTCTGTAACAGCCATATTGGATGCGATTAAAGCAGAAAACGAGACAGCACTAAATCGTGTCATCGGTACTTCTCCTGTGGAATTAGATGGTGTCTGGGAGCATATCCGTATTGGGCAGACAAACCTTGGAAATGTCATAACAGATGCATATCTGCTTGCCACAGGTGCCGATATAGCCTTTGAAAATGCCGGTGGCATCCGTGCTTCTGTCGCAGCCGGAACGATTACATACGGAGATGTCATTAATGTCAGCCCTTATGGAAACTATGTGGTGACAAAAAAACTAACCGGTGCACAGATTAAAAATATGCTTGAAACCAGTCTTACCATTCAGAAAAACTGTATTGCCGCAAATGACAGCGGCGAGTGGGATGCCTGGCCAAATGACAGTGGAAGTTATCTGCAGGTTGGCGGAATCACCGTCAGCTTTGATCCAGCACAGCCGGAGGGTTCACGCGTGCTTTCCGTAAAAAAAGATGGGCAGGAGTTGAATAATACAAAAGAATACATCGTAGCAGTTAATAATTATCTAGCAGGTTCTGACAGCTATCCGGCACTTGCCGAGGCAGCGGAAATCGGAGAATATTCTTGTTGTGAGGAGTTACTGATCCGTTTCTTTGAACAAGGTTCCGATGCAATTGCCACAAGTGCATCAAAACAAAATATGATCCAGACAACCAAAGAGTCCACAGAACCGGTACCGCCAACTACACCGGAAACACCTTCTGTACCTGTAACACCAGCTGTCCCGGAGCAACCGGCAAAAGAACAGCCGAAATCCCCAAAAACAGAGGTTAAAAAAGATGATGCAGGCGGAACAAAAGCTTCGGCAAAAAATCCAAAAACGGGCGACGACAATACTCTGCTCTGCTGGATATTGCTTCTGTTACTCAGTGGAAGTGTAGGAAGTATCTGCCTGGTTCAGAAAAATAAAAAGTAAGGTTAAACAGAGGTGTCACAAGTATAACGACACAACTCATTCTAAGCGACTATGTTTTCCTTCTACGCATTGGATAAACCCGATTCCAATTCGAGGGGAGGCATAGTTGCTTCTTTTATGATAATTTCTCTGCCTGTTTCACTTTGCATCGTTTCATATAACATGCAATCCCATATTTTAAAATTTTATTCACTCCGTTCTCCCGGAGTTCTTCATCATATTTCTTTTCCTCTATCTGCTGTAGTGCCCGCTCACAAGCCTGAACTTCCATATCTGTAAAGCCAAAATATTCATCATATCGTTCATCTGTAATGGACAATACTTTCAGGTTATTAAACCCCGTAAAGATACTTTCTTTGGAAATGCGCATGCATCCTGCCATCACTGCAAATTTCAGGCTATTATTCGTTTTTAATGCCTGTTCCAATAAACTACGTATTAAAAAGATCATCTGATCATAATACCCGTTTTCAAATGCTTTTGCTAATGGAACATCATACTCATCAATCAAAAGAACTGCTTTTGTTCCATAATGTTTCTTTAATAATATGGACAACTTTTTCAGACTACTACAAAATACAGCTCCACTCATATTATCATCCAAAAGTTTCTGGTATTCTGATTTGTCATACTCACTCAGTTGTTTGCTTTCTAGAAGAAACTGCATTGTAGCTGCTACTTCTTTCATAATCTGAACTGCAAAATCAAATGCATCTTTATAAGTGGCTGCATTGATTCCTTTCAGGGAAATTGAAATGACCGGATATTTCCCCATATACTCTTCACACAGTTTTGTATCTTTTGAAATTTCCAATCCATCAAAAATACTCTGATCCCGCTCTATGGAAAAAAAGTGTTCAATCTCATTCACACTCCTTCTCTATTAATCATAATATAACAAAGATACGCTCAAAAACCCATACCTAACTTTTTTCATAATTCCCTTAAACAAATTTCTTTTTTAAAAAAAGAACCGCCTCTCGGCCATTATAACCAAGAGGCAGTTTTTTGCTTAACAGTTATTGAGCATCCCTTAATTGCTCTACAACGCTGCATTTCGTTGCGTTGTCATACATCATGCAGGGGATCAGACATCCCAGCAGAAGAAATACCGGAATTGTCAGCAGGACAGGCAGAATGGTGAATCGATACTCAAAGAACCAGAACATACTGCCCAGCATTTTTCCCGCAAGAGGTCCCACTGCCAGCGACAGAATAAAAGCCACCGCTACGGAGGACATTGCGTAAAACAACCCCTCGTAGATCAGCATGGTTTTGAGCTGCCGGTTTGTCATTCCTACAGCCTGAAGCACAGCAAATTCACGGCGGCGGGAAAGAATACCGGTCATCATGGCGTTGAAGAAATTTAAGAGTCCCACCAGCCCGATGATAGCACAGAGGATACCACCTATCAGAAGGAACATCTGCCGGAATTGAGCAAACTCAGAGCGAGCCGTGGCCTTGCTTTCATACATCAAGGGCGAAAACTCACCGGCAGTGAGCTTCGATAGATATTGCTCTGCTTCGGCCTCGTCAACTTCGTCCGCTGTGTCGAACAGGTAGAGCATCGGAATGGCTGCACCACCGCTGTCCCTCTGTGCGGTATCCACAGACAAAACCGCCTCATATCCAATACCATCATAACGATAACTCATGGAAAACGGAAGCTCTACCAAGGCGCAGACCGTGTACTCTACATCTCTGGCTCCACACAGTTTTTCCTGAAGGTACTCCTCCGGTGTATCTTCGGTGCAGAGTTCCCCGGTGCGGCTGTCGATATATTTCACATCGTCCGCATAGGTAGCTGTGATCGTGTCTCCCACCTTGGGGTAGTATTCAGGATTGAGCAGATTACCGTAGTCATCTAAGGAAACCGCAATGGCAATGGCGTTATTGTCCGGCTCCAGCATAGGAGAAATATCTCCGTCGAGCACTTGCAGCTTGTCAAACAGACTGTTATCCAGAGCCTCGATTCTGCTATCTCCCATCACCATATTGCCCCGGTGCTCCATGCGGCTCATATGGCTGTCCACCTGCTCAGCACTTTCGAACAATGCATAGTCCTGCCGCAGAGCATCCTCCGTCATCCACAGATATGCGGGTTTTCGCACAGCATATCCCGTGCCGGAAAGACTGGCCTTTGTGTTTGCTGCGATCTCTCCGATCTGTTCTGGCGTGATGAATTCATCTGCCGGGTTGTAGCGGAAATAGTCGGGCGTGCTGACGATAAAATCGGCGCAGGTCATGCTGGACACATACTTCTCCATGCTGAAGCCGCCCACAAAGGCACACAGCGCATTGAACAGCGTCACCGACAGTGCCAGAGACACCACCACCAGCACCGTCTTTTTCTTGTTGCGTCCCAGATTGGCAAAGGCCATCTGATGGAGCTTTGCCCCCCGGATGCTGCGCTGTTTTTTCTTGGTCTGCATCGCATCCGTATATTTGGTAGCCTCCACCGGAGAGACCTTAGCTGCCATTTTTCCGGGCTTGGAACAGGACAAGAGCACCGTCAACAAGGCGAACAGCATAGAACCAAGGAAGATCACAGGCGATGTGCTGATGGTGGTGATGCCTGCATCCAACCGGGTGGAGCGCAAGACAACAGGAACCAAAACAGCGCCAATGCCGTAGCCCAGCAGCAACCCCGCCGGAATACCGATCAGACAAAGCAGAAGTGCCTGCTGGCGAATGATGCGTTTGAGCTGCCGGGGCGTTGTGCCAATGGTTTTCAGAAGTCCGTAAAACCGGATATCCCCTACAACAGAGATCTGAAAAATGTTATAGATGATAAGATACCCCGTGAAAATCACCAGCAGCAAAAAAGCTGCTATGGCGACCATCAGCTCTGGATCGAGCTGCGACTCCAGCTGGGATGAGGTATATCCCCAATTGACGCCGATCCGGACGCTGTTGGGATCGGTATAGCTGTCCCATGTGTAACCAAGATCGGTATCCACCTGCTCCATCTGCCCTTGAATGTTTGTGCCGGAAACCAGCATGACATTCAAATCGGTGCGGAAAGGCTGTAAACCTGTTTTCACTGCCTGCGCTTCGATGTCATCTGCGTAATCACGGCTGATGTTGATGTAATGAACAGGCATTAGTTCATCATAGTCCCAATAGCCCACCAGCGTAAAGGTATCTGTTACAGTAAAGGCGGTTTGATCCTTGTCCGTAATGGAATAGGAAACCGTGACCTCGGCGCCCAGCTCCGGCGTTACGCCAAGCAGCTGCAACGCTGCCGTATCCATAGCTACCTCTTTGCCGCTTTCGGGCATCCGTCCGGTAGTAGGGGTTGCATAGCTCCATTTAGTGCAGTTGGCATCCATGTAGCTGATCTCTGCCGGTATTTTGGCAAAGACCCCCTCCGCAGTGATACCGATTACCTTCCGTACCCCCGTAGCCTTCACCTTTGGGTGGGCAGCGATGCGTTCCGCCTGCTCGGGGGAAACATCCTTAAAGGTGCCATGCGCATAGCCGCCTACCTGCCGAAACTGGTAGGTTTCATAACTGGCGTTCAACGACAAGACAATGGTGAACATGGACGTAAATAGCAGCGTTGTCAGCGCAATGGCAAAAATGGCGATCAGATTGCGACGACGGTTCGCATAAAGAGATTTTAAGCTGAGTTTTCGAATACATTTTCGATTTTTGACATTCATCGTAGCCACCTCCTGTTAGTTCTGGGAGACGATCCGACCGTCTTCGATACGGATAATGCGGTCTGCCATCTGCGCAATTTCTTCGTTGTGAGTGATCATTACGATTGTCTGGGCGAACTTTTGACTGGTGACTTTCAAAAGGCTCAATACATCCTGGCTGGTTTTGGAATCCAGATTGCCGGTGGGTTCATCTGCCAGAATGATAGCGGGTGCTGCAGCCAGCGCACGGGCAATGGCTACTCGCTGCTGTTGACCGCCTGAGAGCTGATTGGGCAGCGCATCCAGACGATCATCCAGCCCAAGTGTCTGTACAATTTGCTGTACGAAATCCTTATTGACCTTTCCACCATCCAGTTCAATTGGTAGAATGATATTTTCATATACGTTCAGCACCGGAACAAGATTATAGCTCTGAAATACAAAGCCGATTTTCCTGCGGCGGAAGATTGTCAGTGCTTCCTCCTTCAGGGAGAAAATATCCTGTCCATCCACCATGACCGTACCGCTTGTAGGGCGATCCAGTCCGCCCAGCATGTGCAACAGCGTGGATTTGCCGGAGCCGGATGTGCCGACAATTGCAACAAATTCGCCCTTCTTTACACTTAAATCAACTCCATCCAACGCATGAACTGCGTTATTGCCGGAGCCATAAATCTTTTTCAGGTTTTTTGCCTGTAAAACTTCCATAAATGAGTACCTCCATGAAAAAATCTGTATGTATGAAAGGAAATGATCCTTTGATACATACAGATTATCGCATAAGAATCTTTCCACATTCTTTCCGGCGGAAAATGAAATCTAACAGTTTTGATAGAATTGTTGTTATTTCGGCAGAAATATGGAAAACGTACTTCCTTTTTCCGGAACGGAAGCAACCTTGATATAACCGCCCTCGCCGGATATGATCTGTCGGGCAAGGTATAAGCCGATGCCGACCCCTTCTTGTTTCTGCACACTATTTGAACGGTAAAAGCGAGCAAATATCTTCGCTTGCTCACTTTCCGGGATGCCTGAACCGGTATCCGATATATCGATCCTTGCAAACATTTCATAGCTTACGGCAGAAATAGTAATGGTGCCATGCTCTGTATATTTGATGGCGTTGTCTACGATATTAGCCAGCGCTTCCACTGTCCATTTGAAGTCGAATACAGCAAAAGCATCTGTATCCTGCATTTGCAAAGACAATCCTTTTTCCGAAGCCTTGGCAATATATTGTTCTACCACACTTTCAAGCAGCGGCTGCAGCACTGATTGCTGAGGGGAGAGTGAAATGATCCCGTTTTCCAGTCTGGAAAGCTTTACGAGAGAATCGATCAGAAATCGCAGCTTTTCCGATTGTTTGTACAGCGCCTCCACATTTGCCTTCGCCGATGCAGGCAGAGTTTCCTCCATCAAAAGCTCGCTGTATAACAGCAGATTTGCAATCGGCGTTTTCGTCTGGTGGGAAATGTCCGCAATCAAGGTTTTGATTTTGTCTTTTTCCTGCGCTACATTTCGAGAAGATGCTTCTGCGGCAGAAAGATAGTGTGCAAACTTTGTTTCCAAAGCAGACTGCCGGCTTTCATCAAAATTGGTTTCAGAAAAGGAGCCGGTCATGGCAGCGTCCAGCATTCTTTCGATTTCTTCCATCGTTTTTCTGGCCTTTCTCCGCTCCCATAACACAACAGCTGCCGCCGCCAGAAAACACAGCAGTATGATCACAATGCCGGTTTTATTCATCTTTTGTCACCCAGCTATAACCGATTCCATAGACGGTTTTAATATATTTCTGTGCGCCAAGCTTATCCCTCAGTCGCTTGATCGTAACAGACAAAGCATTTTCATCCACATATTCTGCGCCATCTGTCCAGATCCGGTCTACAAGGTCTCCACGGGTCATGGTTCGGCCTCGGTTTTCAACAAGCAGACGCAGTAATTTTTGTTCTGTTTTACTCAATTCCACTTTTGAATCTTCCACATAAAAGGTCATAGCCTCAAAGTCAAAGTGAAATAGATCAATATGGATCGGCGCATTTTTATGGCTTGACGTCTGCTTTCGCAGTTGGGTATTCACCCTTGCACGCAAAACCGAAAGAGAAAAGGGCTTGGTAATGTAATCATCAGCACCTCTCTCCAGTCCGTCTACGATGTCCAGATCGGTGTCGTTGGCAGTCAGCAGAATAACAGGAACTCCGGGCATGTTTTCCTTGACCTCCCGGAGCAGCTCAATCCCACTGCCATCCGGCAGATTGATATCCAACAGGATCAGGGACACACCGCCGCAAAGCAGCTGTTCCTTCGCCGTTTTTAGGTCTTGGCAGGAAATGATCTGCCGAGCATCTGCTTTCAGTGCTTTGCATAACCCTTGATTCAAACCAATATCATCTTCAACAATCAGTAATTGCTCCATATATCTCACTCCCATTTTTTGAAATCTTATAGCTTTGCTATTAATGATAGCTTTCGGAAGGTCCGTAAAGTACCTGTTTTTATCCGAATACTTCCTCCACAGTTCATTCAGCATTTCTTCTACTGCTTCTTCATTTCGTTCATCTGCATCTTCTCTCAATGCCAATTAAAAGGATCTGACCTCAGTAACTTTTGAAGAATTTAGTTGTTGTCACAACGATATAATAGCGGAAGTTTTCAATCCATAATTACATCCCTTTCCAACATCTTTTATTCATAAAATCATATTAAAAGCAAGATGAACGTTAATTAATCAAACATACTGCTTTATCAAAGTCCTTCTTACGAACATAAATCTTATACTCATAGGAATAGTCTTGATTGATTCCATAGTTACCTGTATAAGCTCTTTGGCTTCCAACTACAGTTGCACTCTGTAGATTTGTTGTTTTTACTACATACTCAATGTTATTTGCAGATAAAATTTCACGTATCTCCGATTGCTTTTTCATATCTAAAGTAATCAATAATTCTTTTCTATTAAAAATAGTAATCATCTTTACCTTCCCCCTACTGTTCATATCCCGTACTCGCTATTGAGCGTTTACCTGATTTCTTGCACATAACCATCATCAGACTTACTAACCCTTGTATTTACAATCGTTTCTTCTTAATTGTTTTCCATAAATTTATATCAATTTTTCTTACTCGATTTAATCATAATAAATGCTATGCCAATCACTACTATATACCCTATCAACGAAATAACAGATGATTCAATCCCAAATTCTCCCCCTGTAATTGCAAAAGATTTTGAATTAAGGACGTATGTCATTACAGAATATTTATCCATTTTTTCTCCGATGGACAATCCACCACCAATAATCATAACGTTCCAAATAGCATGCACTATTCCACTATTCCAAATTGAACCACTCTCTATTGCAATCATTGAAAACATAACGCCTACCATAGTTCCAGCGATAATAACTAATAAACAACTGCCTATTGAAAAATCCTGTCCCAGAACATGTACAATACCAAATAACATTGATGGAACGATTACTGCCACTTTAACATTCCATCTTTTCTTTAATGCATTAAGTATAACTCCTCTAAACACCATTTCTTCAACAAATCCAGCCGCTATTCCAGTGAAGGCAATTCCTGCGCTTAAAGTAGTAAATATCTGATTTCCATTCATATTTGAAGAAACATACTTACCGTTGAATATTAAAAGATAACTTCCTTTTATAATGACTGGTAACAATACAGCTACTATACCCCATCTTATTTTAATTTTAAATTTAGGTAGTCCAAACTCTGACACTGGTAACTTAATAACCTTGCTAATAAATATTTTCAAAAGAAAATATGACAATCCGGCATATATAACTCCAGCGATAATATTACAAATTCCATATGGAACATGTATTATAGTAAATATACTTGCAATTGCTTGTGCAATAACTTGTGTAATTACTAAAATGAATATGGCAACAAATGATATGCCAATTGCTTTTTTTGTACTCATTTTATTTCTCCTTGTATTATGTATTACAAATCAACAAATAGTGATTTGCCTTTATCATACTACCACACCAACGAACTTTTGTACATTTTCTCACTAAAAAACCCCTCACACCATAATTGATGTAAGGGGTTTTCTATATAGACTAATTAACACTCTGTGTTATATATCCTATTTGTCTGCTTTCTGAGCGATAGCAGCCTGTGCAGCAGCTAATCTTGCAATTGGTACACGGAATGGTGAGCAAGATACATAATCCAGACCAATCTTGTTGCAGAATTCTACAGAAGATGGATCTCCACCATGCTCTCCACAGATACCGATGTGAAGTTTTGGATTAACAGGTCTACCTAATTTGATAGCTGTTTCCATTAATTTACCTACACCAGTCTGATCCAGTTTAGCAAATGGATCGTTCTCAAAGATTTTAGCATCATAGTAAGCATCTAAGAACTTACCAGCATCATCACGTGAGAATCCGTATGTCATCTGTGTTAAATCGTTTGTACCGAAGCAGAAGAAGTCAGCTTCTTTTGCGATATCATCAGCTGTAAGAGCAGCTCTTGGAATCTCAATCATTGTTCCAACTTCATATTCAAGGTTGCTTCCTGCTGCTGCGATTTCAGCATCTGCTGTCTCAACAACAAATTTCTTAACATATTTAAGCTCTTTGATATCTCCAACTAATGGAATCATGATTTCTGGTTTTACATTCCAGTCTGGATGAGCTTTCTGTACATTGATTGCTGCACGGATAACAGCGCTTGTCTGCATCTTAGCAATTTCTGGATAAGTAACAGCAAGACGGCATCCACGATGTCCCATCATTGGGTTGAATTCATGTAAGCTATCGATAATTGTTTTGATTTCTTCTACAGTTTTGCCCTGAGCATCTGCAAGTTTCTTGATATCCTCTTCCTCTGTAGGAACGAACTCATGAAGCGGTGGATCAAGGAAACGAATTGTAACCGGGTTACCTTCAAGGGCTTCATACAGTTTCTCGAAGTCTCCCTGCTGCTCTGGAAGAATCTTAGCAAGTGCAGCTTCTCTTTCTTCAATTGTCTCTGAACAAATCATTTCACGGAATGCATCAATTCTGTTGCCTTCGAAGAACATATGCTCTGTACGGCAAAGTCCGATACCTTCTGCTCCAAGCTCACGAGCTTTCTTAGCATCTGCAGGTGTGTCTGCGTTAGTACGAACTTTCATTGTTCTGAACTTGTCAGCCCAATCCATGATACGTCCAAATTCACCAGCGATTGTAGCATCTACTGTTGGGATGATTCCATCGTAGATATTACCTGTTGTTCCGTCGATTGAGATTGCATCTCCTTCGTGGAATTCTTTTCCTGCTAATGTAAATTTCTTGTTTTCTTCATCCATTGCGATGTCTCCGCAACCAGATACACAGCATGTACCCATACCACGTGCAACTACAGCAGCGTGAGATGTCATACCACCACGAACTGTCAGGATACCCTGAGCAGATTTCATACCTGTAATATCTTCTGGAGATGTCTCAAGACGAACCAGAACTACTTTTTCACCTTTTGCAGCCCATTCAACAGCGTCATCTGCTGTAAATACAACTTTACCACAAGCAGCTCCTGGAGAAGCTCCAAGACCTTTACCGATTGGTGTAGCAGCTTTTAATGCAGCTGTATCAAACTGTGGATGAAGCAATGTATCCAGGTTACGTGGATCGATCATTGCAACTGCTTCTTCTTCTGTTCTCATGCCTTCATCTACAAGGTCACAAGCAATCTTTAATGCAGCCTGAGCTGTTCTTTTACCATTACGTGTCTGCAGCATGAACAGTTTTCTATCCTGGATAGTAAACTCCATATCCTGCATATCTCTATAGTGTGTTTCCAATTTGTTGCAAACACCTACGAACTGATCGTATACTTCTGGCATAACTGCCTGTAATTCTGCGATTGGCTGTGGTGTACGAACACCGGCAACAACGTCTTCTCCCTGAGCATTCATCAGGAATTCTCCCATCAGCTTCTTCTCTCCTGTTGCAGGGTCACGAGTAAATGCAACACCTGTACCAGATTCATCTGACCAGTTACCAAATGCCATCTCCTGTACGTTAACAGCTGTTCCCCAAGAATATGGAATATCGTTATCACGACGATATACGTTTGCACGTGGGTTATCCCATGAACGGAATACAGCTTTGATAGCTCCCATCAGCTGTTCCTTAGGATCATCTGGGAAGTCAGCTCCGATTTTTTCTTTATATTCAGCTTTAAACTGATTAGCAAGCTCTTTTAAGTCATCTGCTGTAAGGTCTACGTCCTGTGTAACCCCTCTTTCAGCTTTCATCTTGTCGATCAATTCTTCGAAGTATTTTTTACCTACTTCCATAACTACATCAGAGTACATCTGGATAAATCTTCTGTAGCAGTCACGAGCCCATCTTTCGTTGCCTGTTTTCTTAGCAACTACTTCTACTACTTCTTCATTCAATCCAAGGTTAAGGATTGTATCCATCATACCTGGCATAGATGCTCTTGCTCCTGAACGAACAGATACAAGCAGTGGATTCTCATTGTCTCCAAATTTCTTGCCTGTTACTTCTTCCATCTTTACGATTGCTTCCATGATCTGTGCCATGATTTCGTCGTTGATCTTTCTTCCGTCCTCGTAATACTGAGTACAAGCCTCTGTTGTAATTGTAAATCCCTGTGGTACTGGAAGACCAAGATTTGTCATCTCTGCAAGGTTTGCACCTTTTCCTCCAAGCAGGTTTCTCATTGTTGCGTTACCCTCAGTAAACATATAAACCCATTTTGCCATGTCTAAAAGACCTCCTACTAAAGTTTTTTTCAATCATATGTATTCATACTATTGAACTAAGTCGCATAATTTATTTTAAACTTTTCGACGGAGAGCGTCAAGTTTTTTGCATTTATTTTTGTACAATCTTTAACAATCTTTTTTGGTTATTTTGTACAATTTCAGTGTTTTCACCTAAATATTTTTCAGTTTATCTAAATATTTTTTTGGCGTTTTGTCGAAAACCCAGTTTTTCCGGTTCTTTATGCTTGTCTTATGTATTTTTATTTCATTTCTTCAATAAATGCTTTGTATCCTTTATATGCTTCATATACATCCGCTTTGCTTGTTGCTTCCCAAGGAGCATGCATACTAAGAACAGCTACACCACTGTCGATTACTTCCATGCCATAATTTGCCATAATATAAGCGATTGTTCCGCCACCGCCTGCGTCTACTTTACCAAGCTCTGCAAACTGATATGATACATCCTGTGAATCCATTGCCTGTCTAATCTTTGCAAGATATTCTGCATTTGCATCATTTGATCCGCTCTTTCCACGGCTTCCTGTAAATTTATTAAATACAAGCCCTTTTCCGAAAAATGCTGAGCTACGTTTTTCAAATACTTCTGCATACATCGGATCATAAGCTGCACTTACGTCTGATGAGAGCATTGTTGAGTTCATAAGAGCTCTTCTTACTTTCAGATCTGACTCTCCCTCTGTAAGAGCAACCAGCTCTGCAACAATATTTTCAAAGAAACGAGAATGCATACCTGTTGCACCAACACTTCCGATTTCTTCTTTATCTACTAAAATGCAGCAAGCTGTACGCTCTGTTTTCTCTACATCTAACATTGCAAATAAAGATGTAAATGCACATACACGGTCATCCTGACCATATGCCAGAACAATACTGCGGTCAAAACCACAGTCACGTGCTTTTCCTGCCGGTACAATTTCTAATTCTGCTGAAATAAAATCTTCCTCTTCCACGTCATAATACTCTTTTAAGAGATTCATAACGTTTGCCTTTACAGCTTCTTTTTCTTTCTTTTCAAGACTTTCATCCTGTTCAATTGGACGGCTTCCGATAAGCAGATCTAAGTTCTCGCCTTCTACTACTCCTGCTGCTTTTTTATCCATCTGTTTTGAAGCGAGGTGGATCAATAAATCTGTGATAACAAATACCGGATCTTCACCCTTTTCACCAATGTTTACATTTACAACTGTACCATCTTTCTTTACGATCACGCCATGAATAGCCAACGGTATAGTTACCCACTGATATTTTTTAATTCCACCATAATAGTGCGTATCTAAATATGCAAATTCTTCATTTTCATATAATGGATTCTGTTTTACATCAATACGTGGTGAGTCGATGTGTGCTCCAAGTATATTCATTCCTTCTTCCAAAGGCTTTGTTCCCATATTGAACATAGCGATCATCTTATTCATGCAAACAGCATAAATCTTATCTCCTGCCTGCACCTTTTCGCCGCTTTTAATAACGTCTTTAATATTCTTGTAGCCTGCTGCCTCTGCTCTTTCAATTGTAAGTGCAATACATTCACGCTCTGTTTTTCCTGCGTCCAGACATTTCTTATAATCCTCATTAATCGCATTGAGTTTTTTTAATTCTTCTGCATTATATGTTGTCCATGCATTTCTACGTTCCATTGAAATTACCTCCTGATTACCAAAATCAACCCAGCAGATTTTCTTTCAAAAATCTTACCAGGCTGATATATTCATGTATTATTTTTACCACTCAAATTTTTTCTCAAAATATGCTTTCAGATCTTCGATCTTAACTCTTTCCTGTTCCATCGTATCACGATCACGAACTGTTACTGCTCCATCTTCTTCCGAATCGAAATCATATGTTACGCAGAACGGAGTTCCGATCTCGTCCTGACGACGATAGCGTTTTCCGATATTTCCACGATCATCGAATTCGCAGTTATATGTCTTGCATAATTCATTATATACTTTTTCTGCACCTTCATTCAGTTTTTTAGAAAGTGGAAGTACTCCGATTTTAACCGGTGCCAGTGCTGGATGGAAATGAAGGACAGTACGTGTATCCGGTTTCTCTTCTGTACCAATCTCCTCTTCATCATATGCACTGCAAAGGAATGCAAGTACCATACGGTCTGCACCAAGTGATGGCTCGATAACATATGGGATATATTTTTCTTTCTTTTCATCATCAAAATATGTCAGATCCTGTTTCGATACTTCCATGTGCTGTGACAAGTCATAATCTGTTCTGTCTGCGATTCCCCAAAGCTCGCCCCATCCAAACGGGAATAAAAATTCTACGTCTGTTGTTGCTTTACTGTAGAATGACAGTTCTTCCTGATCATGATCACGATATCTTACTTCATCTTCTTTTAAGCCCAAAGAGCTCAGCCAGTCAAGACAGAATTTTTTCCAATATGCAAACCATTCCAAGTCTGTTCCAGGTTCACAGAAGAACTCCAGCTCCATCTGTTCAAATTCTCTTGTACGGAATGTAAAGTTACCCGGTGTGATCTCATTTCTGAATGATTTACCAATCTGTCCGATTCCAAATGGGATTTTCTTTCTTGATGTACGCTGTACATTTTTAAAGTTTACAAAAATACCCTGTGCTGTCTCAGGACGAAGATATACTGTGTTCTTCGCATCTTCTGTTACTCCCTGGAATGTCTTGAACATCAGGTTGAACTGACGGATATCTGTAAAATCATGTTTTCCACATGTTGGACATGGAACATTATGTTCTTCAATAAATGCTGTCATCTCTTCCTGTGACCATGCATCTACAGCACCTTCAATCTCAATTCCATGCTCTGCACAATAATCTTCAATTAATTTATCTGCACGGAAACGCTCATGACACTGTTTACAATCCATAAGTGGATCAGAGAATCCTCCCAAGTGTCCAGATGCGATCCATGTCTGTGGGTTCATCAGAATCGCACAGTCTACCCCTACGTTGTATGGTGATTCCTGGATGAATTTCTTCCACCAGGCACGCTTTACATTATTCTTCAGTTCAACTCCAAGATTACCATAATCCCATGTATTCGCAAGTCCTCCATAAATCTCAGAACCTGGATACACAAAGCCTCTTGATTTTGCAAGAGCTACAATCTTGTCCATTGTCTTTTCTGCCATAGTATTTGTTCCTCACATTCTTTTAATCTTTGATTTCACCGATCATAATTCCATCGGATTGAATTCTCAATTGTTTCCTATTATAGCTGTTCTGTTTGTTTTTGTAAACATTCCAGATGTAATTTCCGACAGCTTCATCAAATTACAATAATGTTTCCAAAATTTCCAGTGATTTAAACCTCTTATCTACATACAGATCATTGTATCTTTCCATCAATCTTCCCAGTTCATCTAAAACATTTTCTTTCACAATAAATGTATATAAATGTTCAATCTTACTATTCTCCACATATTGAAGTGTATACAATGTAGAATTATTTAACCGCATTCCATCAATGACATCTCCGTCACATTCTGTACAGACCAATCCACCTTTTCTTGGACTAAACACCATAGAATGTCCCGTACTTCCACAACAAGTACATTGAAATACCTGTGGGGCCTGTCCGTTAATACATAATGCTTTCAATTCAAATACATATCGAATGAGTCGATTCGGTATCTTTGGATTGGTCAGAGCCTTCAATGTCTGATAAAGCAGCTTTAGCATCTCCCGCTCATCGTTTGCTTCTTTTGTAAAATACATTGCGTATTCCATAAAATAGAAACCATAATAGGCTGCAATAATATCCTCTCTTAATTCCGAAAAATAGTTTTCTACATGTACAGACTGAATCGTATATGAACTGCGTCCTGCATATAGAGTAAACTGACCAAATGTAAACGGATTAACCGCACCAACAAGTGGACTATTTGGTTTTCTTGCTCCTCTGGCAAATGCAGATATTTTCCCTTGTTCCTTTGTCAAAATGACTACTCTTCTGTCATATTCTCCAATGGGTGCCGTTTGCAGCACCATCCCGGTCATTGTAATCTGATTCACGTTCTATCCCTTCTAAACTATGTCTGGTACAATTACAAAAGATAAAACGCCGCCTCTGATATTTAATACTCGTCTTGACGATATCCGAAGTTTTTCATCAAAAAGTCACTGTCGCGCCAGTTCTTCTGTACTTTCACCCATAATTTTAAATTTACTTTACAATCCAGCATACGCTCAATCTCATAACGTGCTGTACTTCCAATTTTCTTCAGCATACTGCCTTGCTTACCGATAATAATTCCTTTATGAGAGTCTCTTTCGCATATAATTGTCGCATCGATATGCATTACATGTTTTTCCATCTTCATGCGATCAATCGCAACTGCGATTCCGTGCGGAATCTCATCCTGTAAACAATGTAACGCTTTTTCACGGATCAATTCTGCCACAATCTGACGCTCTGGCTGATCTGTCACTGTCTCTTCATCATAAAACTGCGGACCATAAGGAAGATACTGCAAAATCACTTTTACCAGTTCATCTGTATTCTCTCCATTTCTCGCTGAAACCGGAACGATAGCTGCAAAATCATATTCTGTTCTATATGCATCTATAAATGTCAGAATTTCTTCTTTTTTTACCATATCGATTTTATTAATGACTAATACAACCGGAGTTTTTACCTTTTTCAGCTGCTCGATAATATGCTTTTCACCAGCGCCGATAAATGTAGATGGCTCAACAAGCCAAAGAACGACATCCACTTCATTTAACGAACGCTCTGCAATATTGACCATGTATTCACCAAGCTTATTTTTTGCTTTATGAATTCCCGGCGTGTCTACAAACACGATCTGTCCTTCTTCTGTTGTTAAAACTGTCTGAATACGATTTCTCGTTGTCTGAGGTTTATTGGATGTAATCGCAATCTTCTGTCCGATCAACTGATTCATCAATGTCGACTTACCAACATTTGGACGACCGATCAAGGTTGCAAACCCAGACTTAAAGTTTTCTTTCATAGATTATCCTCCGTTTTAAAATTATTAAAATAATGTTCTCACTTCATCAAACATTTCTTTTTGTGCTTCTATCTTTTCTTCGCTTCCGATAACACAAATCTGTTTTGCAGCAAGCATTGCCTCCAGCACTTTTGCAAGTTTACGGATATCCTCCTGTTGTGCATTTAAAATATCGGCTCTTTCTTTACGGATCATTTCTGCTGAAACATGGTTCATATATAAATTCATTGAACGATCACCCTTCGCTGCCGGATTCATCGGGCGATCAATATTACTCATTGTTCCGATAATATATTTATTCATATCGCGTTCATCTACCATAAAATTCTTCAGGTAATCCACAACGCCTTCATATACTTCCATTGTACGTTCCAGATTTGGATCTCGATAAGAAATCAAATATCCTTCTCCAAGACGGTTAAAATTGCTCATGCAACCATATGCACCACCTTTTACACGCACATTCTGCCAGAGATAATCATAACTCAAAATCACCTTCAAAATCTGTAAAGCTCCGTCATATTCTGCTCCACCATCAATAAAGTTACCTACTCTTGCTACATACTGAACTTTCGAAGATGTCTTGAACCCTTCATTTCGTTTCTTACAATGCAGAACACATTTCGCCTCTTCTCTTGTTGTTCCAGCGTTAAGCGCAGCTTCTCCACTTACAAGATTTTCAATTTCTTTTTTAACAACGTCCAGACCTTCTGTAGAAGAAGTATAACTTACCATCATATTATCTGTGCGGAAAATCTGTCTTGCCAGCTTTTGCAAATTAGCAATCAGTTCATCTTTTTTCTCTGTGAAATGTTCTTCAATATCTTTTACTACTTCGTAATAACCGATTCCATCCGTATCATCTTTGAACTTCGATAACGGTGATGCATACGAAAGAGCACGTAATGCAGCTGTTGTATGTCCCGATGATAAGAATCCCATCTGCAAGCGAGATTTTGTCATTGAAAGAATTTCTTTCAGACGCTTTTCATCATCAAGCTTAGATTCCATCAGAATCTCTCTCATCATTTTAAACAAAACATCCATCTTTGGATATAATGCTTTACCTTTTATTTCAAATGTTGCACGGAATGCTTTTTCTTTTACATGTCTTACATCTGGATAAAGCTCCAATGATGTTCCGATTCCACCAGTATGCACATTGATTTCATTAAACAACTCTCCATACTCATAATGTGTCGTATCAATAATACCAAGTACTGCCTGTAACAAACCGAGATACGGAAGTTGTTTCTCTTCCACCTCTGAAAGGTCAAACATCAAAGTTACATATCCGATTCCATTTGTCTCTACATTGTGATGTACCATCTGTACATCTCCAACTTTTATTTCTTCGTTATAGATCGGTGCAATCTCTTTTGAAATATCATCGCGTCCAAGAACCGGTATCTTCTCCATATCTTCTTTTAAATCTTCCGATTCCTGATATTCAACCAGCTGTTTTGTACGTTCTACAAGATTCTGGATGTCTTCATCACTTAAGGAAGCTTTATATGTCTGAAGCTTCTCGTCGAGTTCTTTATCCATTCTTGCAGTTCTTCCCTGCTCTGGCTTGATTACCACAATTGATCCATGTGTATTGTCAAGCAACCACTTTTGAATTAGATTTTCAAAATAATCCGTATCCAGCTGACCCTTTAAAAATTCAAATGTTGGAATCGCCTGCATGTGGATAAATGGTTTTGTCTCGTCATACAACCAACTATCAAACAACTGAAGACCATACATCAATCCTTTTGGATAATTACCAAAATCTGCTTCACGGAAACGGAATTCATGATAATTAATTCCCGCTGCCAACGCTTTCTTATCCATACCATTGTTGACAATATCACGTAATGTATCTTCGATAACCTGTATAAACTTCTCTTTTTGCTCTACATTTGCATTCTTTGCAATAACAGAGAAGATTGGCTGATAAATACCATTGTCATATGAACCCATGATATCTTTTCCAATCTCTGCATCCATAAGAGCTTTTTTCAGTGGAGCTCCCGGAGCGGATAACAACGCATAATCCAATATCTGGAACGCAAGATACAATTTTTCATCCAGACTTGTTCCAATTACTTTATTGTATGAAAGATATGTGTTGTCTTCTTCCGACTCTTCGCTGGAAATTGAATACTCTTGTTCTACTTCGATAACCTTATCAAATGGCTTCTGATATTGAATTTCTGAATCCACTTTATCTTTGTCAAATGTTGAGAGATATTCTTTATCCAGCCATTCCAGTTTTTCCGCCATATCCATATCACCATATAGATAAATATAGCTGTTTGAAGGATGATAATATTTTCTATGGAAATCTAAAAATTGCTCGTACGTAAGTTCCGGAATCACCTCCGGATCACCTCCGGACTCATTTGCATAAGAAGTGTCTGGGAACAATGAATTTAGTATCACACGATCCAGCACTCCTTCCGGTGACGAAAATGCACCCTTCATCTCATTGTATACAACACCATTGTACTCCAGTTTTTCAGCAGCATCTTCCAATTTATAACTCCAACCTTCCTGACGGAAAATCTCATCATGCTGATAAATATTTGGATAAAACACGGCATCCATATACACATGCATCAGATTCTGAAAATCTTTGTCATTACAGCTTGCAACCGGATATACTGTCTTATCCGGGTATGTCATCGCATTTAAAAATGTGTTCAATGAGCCTTTTACCAACTCTACAAACGGGTCTTTGACTGGGAAGTTTTTCGACCCACACAAAACCGAATGTTCCATAATATGCGGCACACCTGTACTATCTGAAGGTGGTGTACGAAATCCAATCGTAAAAACTTTATTTTCATCATCATTTTCCATAAGCAGAACTCTTGCCCCGCTTTTTTTATGTTTTAGCAGATATCCTTTCGATTTAATATCCGACAAATCTGCTTCTTGAATCAATTCATATGCATTCAAGTCTTTGATATTCATCTGCTTTTCTCCTTTCGAATTATCACTTGCTAACGCCCATTATAACATTTTATCATCTGTTTTACTAGGGAAGTGTCATCTTGTTTTTTTCATCTTAAATAACTGTTCAACTTACCAGTTCTTGCTCTTGAAACAATTTTTCTACCGCTTCATCATACTTATACAGTTTTTCACATTTTTTAATCTTTTTGACATATTTTTCATAATTGGTAAAAATAGGTCCAAGGAAGCTCCATAATTCTTTCATTTTAAATAAAATTGTCTTGTCCCCTGAGAGCACTTCCTTGTATCCTGCATACAATTCATCATGAAATGCTCTTAAGGATATTTTGTCTACCGGTTTATTTTTTTTAATTTCCCTGATAAGTCCAGGATTTTTCAACAGACCTCTTCCCAACATAATACAGTCTACAGTCGGAAATTCTTTTCTAAATTCCTCGTAATCATTTTTTGTAAATATATCTCCGTTATAACAAATTGGATTTTTACTCTTTTCCAATGCTTCTGCAAATACATCCTTATTCGGATGATTTTTATAAAAATCCTTTTGTACACGCGGATGTATAATCAGTTCTTTCATCTGATATTTATTATAAATTTCTAACAGTCTGACAAATTCATCCGGGCTTTCTTTTCCAATCCGGGTTTTGATAGAAATTTCTAATTTACACTTCCTAAAAATCTCATCTAAAAATTGTTCCAATTCATCCGGATACGCTAAGAATCCGGATCCTCTCATTTTTGAAATCACTGTTTTTGACGGACATCCCAGATTCAAATTGATTTCTTTATATCCATATGCTTCTAGCTTTTCTGCTGTCTGTAAAAAATCTTCCGCTTTATTGGTCAAAATCTGCGGAACAGGATACATATTCAAGTTATTCTCCGGCATAATATCTTGTTTTTCTCTTGTGCTAAAATTACCATTTTGATTTGGTCTGATAAATGGGATGAAGTATTTATCAGCTCCGCCAAAATGATGATAAAGTGCTGTTCGAAACACATGTCCGGTAATCCCTTCCAAAGGTGCTGTATATATTTTCATTCTTTTCCTCTTCCAAAAAAGGAAAGCCTTAATTGAAAAGCTTTCCTCTTATCTTATTCCAAATTATTCCTACTGCATAATCATATGCTTTATCATAGATAAATAAGCCAATCTGACCGGCAATCAACGCTCCAATCGTCATGCCTAAAGACAATTGTTTTCCAAATAATAATTTGCTGCATCCAAACACTGCCGGAATATACATCAAATTAAATATTGCATATTTAATCACCCATAATGCTACTTTGCATTGCTCTATGCTAAACATTGTATTATTTCCAAGCATCTTCCTAATCTGTCTCCAGACACTTTCTGACAATAATATATAAATTCCCATAGCGGCATAAGTAACTACATATAATTTATTTGGCACAACAATCACTCCAAGCAGTACTCCCGCCAAATAAAATGCACATCCTGTCTTCATACCAAATTCTCGGATTATAATTCCCACAAAAAATGACGCAAGTGCAAGAAAAAATACAGTATTCAATTCCAATATATTGCCTAGTAACATACTGACAATTGAAAATGCCAGCATCAAACCGCCAATCGCAATTTTCTTAGCTTTTACATGCATGGACAAAGATCGCCTCCCATACATTCACAAAGTGTATCTGCAATCCAAAGATCACAGCACGCATTTCCTGTTCCACAAGAATCCGTATTTCTTCCATAACCTGCTCCATATGGATTGTTCTGATAACGCTGTCCACTCCACTCTAGCTGGTTTAACAATCGACGATACTGTTGATTGTTCGGTTCCATATTTACGGCCTGATTCACTTGATCACGTGCAATCAGGTTATTTCCCATATTTGCATTAGCAACGGCACTTAAATAGTACCACTGGGCATCTCGGTTGTTCATTCCATTCAAAACATTCAACGCTTCCGGATATCGTCTTGCATTCAAATAATTATAGACAGCCTGTATCTGTGGATTCTGTTCTGTTCCATATCCACTATTATAGCTATATCCTCCGCCTTGATAGCCGCCATTAGACTGATATCCTCCCTGTGCACGCTGTCTCATAATCTCATCATAAGCTTCCTGCACTTCTTTAAATTTTTCTTCTGCCAAATCTGCCAGCGGATTATTCACATTCGCATCCGGGTGATATTTTCTCGTCATATCACGATATGCTCTTTTCACTTCATCATCTGAAGCATTTGGTGAAATCCCAAGTACTTCGTATGGATTCTTACTTGTCATTTAATACTCCATTCTATTATGTTTCTATCAATGTAACGTTACAATCATATACTACTTTTAAAAAAAAGTCTACTTTCTATCCGCTTTTTTCTCTTCTTTTTCCATCTGTTTTTTTCGATATTTCGTCCAGACACCTGCGTATAAAATATTTCGCAATATCTCCACATCAACCAGACACGGTAACTGCTCAAATGCTGTACTACATTCCGCAATCATCATTTGAAGCATCTGGTAGCATTTTTCTTCAAAATTTTCTTCAAAACGCAATATCTTCAACGGATTATAACATTTCTCTTTCATATCCTTTTGCAAATCGTCATATGCATCCATAATATAAATGAATTTTCCGAGGAAGAACCCAACCTTCCTAAGCGTCGGTTCCCACATATCTTCCTTATACACAAGTAATTCTTCCATCAACCTTCCAAAACACCCTGCCGGTAAATCTATGTTCTGACAATTTTCCTTTTCGTACTCTGCCAACTTTTTTAGTTCTCTGCGAATCACTTGGCTTTGTCTTTTATATTTTTTCTCTATCTTCTTAGCTTTTCCATGAAGCGTTTTCGAAGCAAGTAATCCACTTACTTTCTTTTCATCTTGCCAGTTATCTATCATGTGATAATATGCAAGCAGCACATTCATATCTGCACAATATTCTGTAATCTCATTCTGGATCATCCACTGCTTTTTCACCGGGTGAGTCTTACATCTATGTGAAGAAGTCAGGCCTTTCACTTCATACAAGGACGTCAAAAGTATCACTGCAAATGTCATATCATATGTCAATGTCAGCTGACCTACATTCCCATGTCTCTCCTTTAAAGTCCGACACAATCCACAATAATATGAACGATATTTTCTCCAGTCCTTCATCTTCAATTCAGGTTCACAAATTGTCACATACCCAAACATTTTTTATTCCTCTTCTGCCCATCCATAAGAACGCTCTACCGCCCGCTTCCATCCACGGAGCATTTTGTCTCGTTTTTCACTTTCAATATTTGGCGTAAATGTGCGGTCAATTGCCCAATTCTTTACTACTTCTTCTTTATCTTTCCAATATCCCACTGCAAGTCCCGCCAGATAAGCTGCTCCCATCGCTGTTGTTTCTACACATTTTGGTCTGTTAACCGGAGCATCACTGACATTTGCCTGTGTCTGCATCAGGAAATTATTTGCACTTGCGCCTCCATCTACCTTTAATGTTGCCAGCTGCAAATCCGCATCTGACTTCATTGCCTGTAATACATCATTTACTTGATATGCTAAAGATTCCAAAGTTGCTCTTACAATGTGGTATTTATTTACTCCACGAGTCAATCCGACAATTGCCCCTCTTGCATATTGATCCCAATATGGGGCTCCCAACCCGGTAAATGCAGGAACAACATAACAGCCATTTGCATCTGGAACCTTCTGAGCCATATACTCTGTGTCAGATGCCGAATCGATCAATCGCAACTCATCTCGAAGCCACTGTATCGCTGCTCCTGCTACAAATATTGAGCCCTCCAGAGCATAATTCACCTTACCATCAATTCCCCAGGCAATTGTTGTAACCAGGCCATTTTCAGAAAACACCGGTGTCTCCCCTGTATTCATCAACAAAAAACATCCTGTTCCGTATGTATTTTTTGCTTCTCCTTTTTCAAAACAAGTCTGACCAAATAATGCCGCCTGCTGATCTCCTGCCGCTCCTGCAATTGGGATACGTCCGCCGAAAAATGATGGGTCTGTCTCGCCATAAATCTCACTGGATGGTTTTGCCTGTGGAAGCATGCTTTTCGGAATCCCAAGTTCTGCCAGAATTTCTTCATCCCATTCTAAAGTATTAATATTGAACATCATTGTCCGGGATGCATTGGAATAATCTGTTACGTGAACAGCGCCCCTTGTCAGCTTCCATATCAGCCAGGTTTCTACTGTTCCAAACAAAAGTTCTCCACGCTCTGCACGCTCTCTTGCGCCCTCCACATTATCTAATATCCATTTTACCTTTGTTCCGGAAAAATATGCATCAATGACCAATCCTGTTTTCTTACGAAATGTCTCTGTAAGTCCTTTTTCTTTCAATTCATCACAATATCTGGATGTACGTCTGCATTGCCACACGATTGCATGATAGATTGGTTTTCCAGTGTTTTTATCCCACACAATGGTTGTCTCACGCTGGTTTGTAATACCAATTGCCGCAATTTCTTCTGCCGATACACCAATTTTATTCATTGCATCACGTGCCACCTGCAGCTGTGTTGACCAGATTTCTCCTGCATCATGTTCAACCCATCCCGGTTTTGGAAAATACTGTGTAAATTCTTTTTGTGCTACACTACACATCTCGCCTTTTTCATTAAATAAAATGCATCTGTTGCTAGTAGTTCCGGCATCTAACGCCATAATATATTTCCCCATATTTTTTCTCCTGTTCTATCTAATCCGTTCTTTTCAATCTATTTTATATTATAACGTATTGCATAAAAAAAGACCAGCATGTTTCCATGCCGGTCTCTCTTTAATCACCGATTCTCATCGAGTAATTTATTCTTATTTCTCTTCTTCTCCATAGAGTGTGATTAACTTCTTCAGGTAATCATATCTCTCTGCTGCTTCCTGCTCATTGATTGCGAACAGTTTGTCAGCTTTTTCTGGATTAGCTCTCTTCAGAGCGTTGTAACGAACTTCTCCGTTCAGGAAGTCCTGATATCCTTCCATCTTAGGCTCTTTACTATCAAGAGTAAACTTATTGCCTTCAGCAGCTGGATTGAATCTGAAGTTGTTCCAGTATCCGCATTCTACTGCAAGCTGTTCCTCTGTCATAGCTTTGCTCATACCCTTCTTAATACCATGGTTGATACATGGAGCGTATGCGATGATAAGTGATGGTCCTGGATAAGCCTCTGCCTCTGCAATTGCTTTTACAGTCTGATTGAAATCAGCACCCATAGCAATCTGTGCAACATATACATAACCATAGCTCATAGCCATGCTTGCAAGGTCTTTCTTCTTAGTCTCTTTTCCGCCTGCTGCGAACTGAGCTGTAGCACCAGTCTTAGTAGCTTTAGAAGACTGTCCACCTGTATTAGAATATACCTCTGTATCGAATACCATGATATTGATATCTTTCTTACTTGCAAGAACGTGGTCAACACCACCAAATCCGATATCGTAAGCCCATCCGTCTCCACCGAAGATCCACTGAGATTTCTTAGACAGGTAGTCTTTCATCTTCAGTACTTCAGCTCTTTCTTCAAGGTCACATGAGCATGCTTCCAATGCTGCTACAAGTTTATCTGTTGCTGCACCATTAGCTGCTCCATTTGTAAATGTATCAAGATATTCTTTTGCTGCTGCTTTTACATCTTCTTTTTCAGCAACTTCAGCAATCTTCTCTACTTTACCTTTCAATCTGTCTCTGATTGTATTCTGTGCAAGAAGCATACCATAACCAAACTCAGCATTATCTTCGAAGAGTGAGTTAGACCAAGCTGGTCCTTTTCCTTCTGGAGTTACTGTGTAAGGTGTTGATGGTGAAGAGTTACCCCAGATTGAAGAACATCCTGTTGCATTTGCAATGTACATTCTATCTCCGAATAACTGTGTAATTAATTTAGCGTAAGGTGTCTCACCACATCCAGCACAAGCTCCTGAGAACTCAAGCAATGGCTGTTTGAACTGACTTCCTTTCACTGTTTCTGGTTTGAACTTAGCAACAACTTCTGGTTTTACAGGAATCTCTGTACCGAAATCGAAGTACTGCTGTTCTCCAGCGTTCTCTTCCATGTTTGCCATTGTAAGAGCTTTTTCACCCTTCTTACCTGGACAAACGTTAGCACAAGATCCACATCCTGTACAGTCATAAGCTGAAACAGTCATTGTGAATTTCATTCCTGGCATACCGATCATATCCAGTGTCTTGATTCCTTCTGGAGCTTTTGCAGCTTCTTCTTCTGTAAGAGCTACCGGACGGATAACTGCGTGTGGACATACATATGCACAACGGTTACACTGAATACATGTATCTGGATTCCATACTGGAATATCTACTGCGATACCACGTTTCTCATATGCAGATGTTCCTGATGGTGTAGAACCATCTACATAATCTGCAAATGCAGATACTGGAAGTGTATTACCTTCCTGAGCATTTACTTTAGCCTGGATATTCTTAGCAAATGATACGGCATCTTTTCTTCCTGCTTCATCTACATGTGGAGCGAAAAGACCTTCATCATCTGCATCTTTCCAGCTTTCTGGAACTTCGATGGCTACTACCTGTTTTGCACCGGCATCAATAGCATCGTAGTTCATCTGTACAATCTTGTCACCTTTTCTTCCGTAAGTAGCTTTTGCTGCTTTCTTCATAAGGTCAATTGCTTCTTCCTCTGGAATAATAGCTGCCAGTTTGAAGAATGCTGACTGGAGAACTGTATTGATACGTCCGCCAAGTCCGATTTCTTTACCAATCTTGATACCATCGATTGTATAAAGTTTGATGTCATGGTTAGCAATAAAAGCTTTCACCTGTCCTGGTAAATGCTCCTCAAGACCTTCCATATCCCATGGGCAGTTCAGAAGGAATGTACCACCGTCAACTAATTCCTGAACCATGTTGTATTTATTTACATATGATGGGTTATGACATGCAACAAAGTTTGCCTGGTGAATCAAATAAGTTGATTTGATTGGTGATTTACCAAAACGCAGGTGAGACATTGTTACACCACCAGACTTCTTAGAATCATAGTCAAAGTAAGCCTGTGCATACATGTCTGTATTGTCACCGATAATCTTGATAGAGTTCTTGTTAGCACCTACAGTACCATCTGCTCCAAGGCCCCAGAACTTACAGTTGATTGTTCCTTCTGGTGTTGTAACAAGTGGTTTGCCTGTCTCTAATGACAGATTTGTAACATCATCAACGATACCAAGTGTAAATCTTGGTTTTTCATCATTGTTATATACTGCTACGATCTGTGCAGGTGTTGTATCTTTAGAACCTAATCCATAACGTCCTGAGAATACAGGTACTGCATCGAATTTAGATCCTTTAAGTGCTGCAACTACATCTAAATACAGTGGCTCGCCAAGTGATCCTGGCTCTTTTGTTCTGTCAAGAACAGAAATCTTCTTAACGCTGTCCGGAATAGCTGCGATCAAAGCTTCTGCGCTGAATGGTCTGTAAAGACGAACTTTAACAACACCCACTTTTTCTCCGGCTTTTGTTAAGTAATCAATTGTCTCTTCGATTGTGTCACAAACAGATCCCATAGCAACGATAATGTGCTCAGCATCTTCTGCTCCATAGTAGTTGAACAGTTTGTAATCTGTTCCGATCTTCTCGTTAACTTTGTCCATATATTTCTGAACAACGCCTGGAAGAGCATCATAATATGGGTTACATGCTTCTCTTGCCTGGAAGAAGATATCTGGGTTCTGAGCTGAACCTCTCTGACATGGGTGATTTGGATTCAGTGCATGTGCACGGAATTCGTCAACTGCATCCATGTTAACCATATCTTTCAGATCTTCGTAATCCCATGTCTCGATTTTCTGAATCTCATGAGATGTTCTGAATCCATCAAAGAAGTTAATGAATGGAAGTTTTCCTTCCAATGCTGCACAGTGTGCTACTGGTGTTAAATCCATAACTTCCTGAACACTTGACTCACAAAGCATAGCAGCACCTGTCTGACGACAAGCATAAACATCTGAATGATCTCCGAAAATGTTCAATGCGTGGCTTGCCAACGCACGAGCAGATACGTTGAATACACCTGGTAACTGCTCTCCTGCAACTTTATATAAGTTAGGAATCATAAGAAGTAATCCCTGTGATGCTGTAAATGTTGTTGTCAATGCTCCGGCTGATAAGGAACCATGTACTGCTCCTGCTGCTCCTGCCTCTGACTGCATCTCTGTTACCTGTACAGTCTGTCCGAAAATATTCTCTCTACCTTCTGTAGCCCATTCGTCAACGTGCTCTGGCATAACAGATGATGGTGTAATAGGGTAAATAGCTGCAACTTCTGTATAAGCATATGAAACGTGAGCTGCTGCCTGGTTACCATCCATGGTCTTCATTTTTCTTGCCATTTCTTGTTCCTCCTTAAATAGTACATTGCAAAAAGTTATTCTTTCACATGTAAATTTATTATATCTCTAAATTCTTCAAAAGTCTATAGAATCCCTTCTGGTTTTTGTTTCTTTTCCGATACATTGAACAAAAAATGTATTATTTCATCACATCTTTATGACATATTTGTTAACAAAATGACAAGCCTGGTGTGAAAAGTCGCTTTCTTTTTCCTTATATGACCTTTTAGTAAATAGAAAAAACATGCAGCACACTCTTCGCACACTGCATGTTTCTTCTACTTCTTTTTCGTATATCTGATTTTCTGAACCATCAAAATTATTCCTGTGGTTGCGACAATAAGCGCTGCCAAAAGCTGTGATACCGGAACTCCAATTCTGTGCAATATCAATTGATCTGTACGAAGTCCTTCAATCCAGACTCTTCCAAGGCCATATCCAAACAAATACATCAAGAATAATTCTCCATTATATTTTTTGTGCTTTCTATACAGGAACAAAACAAGTAATACACAAGCACACCAGAATGATTCGTATAAAAATGTCGGATGCACTTGAATGTACTGAGCACCACGAATTGTCTGTACATGTGCCCACATTTTCTCTGTAATGTCACTGTCTCTTACCGCATCTACCGGAAGTCTCATAGCAAACAGTGAATCGGTATATTCACCAAACGCTTCACGATTAAAGAAATTTCCCCATCGTCCAAGCATCTGACCATTTACCAATGACATTGCAATCGTATCAAAGATCAGTGGAGCGCTGATTTTTTTCACTTTTGCACAAATTAAGACTGCAATAACTGCACCGATCACACCGCCATAAATCGCAAGACCGCCTTCTCTCAGATTAAAGACATCTAATATATTGTCCTTATACATATCCCATGAAAATATAACATAATAAATTCTAGCTCCGGCAATTCCTACAATCACGCCAAAAATCCCCATATCGAGATAATCTTCCGGATTCTGTCCTGTCCGCTTTGCTTCTCTTGTTGCAATCCAAAAGCCAAGCATAATTGCTGTTCCTATGATGATTCCATAATATGCGATATCAAATCCATGCAGCGAAATCACTTTTCCAACATGATCAAATGTTATTCCCAAATTTGGGAAACTGATATCATAATGCATTCTTTTTCTCCTCTATCCAGCTGATTCCATTATTCAAGTCGAATATTTTTCTACAAGTTATACATTAAAACGGAATACGATGATATCTCCATCCTGTACGACATAATCTTTACCTTCCAGACGTACAAGACCTTTTTCTCTTGCTGCAGCATGTGTTCCACATGCGATCAGATCATCATAACTTACGATTTCTGCACGAATAAATCCTCTTTCAAAATCAGAATGAATCTTACCTGCTGCCTGTGGAGCTTTTGTTCCTTTCTTGATTGTCCATGCACGAACCTCAGGCTCTCCGGCTGTCAAATAGCTGATCAGTCCAAGCAGGCTGTAACTTGCTTTGATCAGTTTTTCCAGTCCGGATTCCGATAATCCAAGATCCTCTAAGAACATCTTCTTCTCTTCATCATCCAATTCTGCGATTTCCTGCTCAATCTGAGCACATACAACAAATACTTCAAAGCCTTCTTGTGCTGCATACTCTCGTACTGCCTGCACTCCTGCATTCTGAGCACCATCATCTGCCAGGTCATCCTCGCATACATTTGCCGCAAAAATAACTGGTTTAGCTGTCAGAAGATTATAACTGTCGATTAATTCCTGCTCTTCATCAGACTCTGCCTCAAAGCTCTTAGCCAGTCTATTATCTTCCAGATGTGCTTTCATTCTGTTCAACAGCTCTAATTCTTTCGCTGCTTCTTTATCGTTTCTTGCAACCTTTGTTGTCTTAGCAATTCTTCTCTCCAAAATCTCAAGATCAGAAAAAATCAATTCTAAATTGATTGTCTCAATATCACGCAGAGGATTGATACTTCCATCTACATGCACAATATTACTGTCCTCAAAACATCTTACTACATGCACGATAGCATCTACTTCACGGATATTAGCAAGGAACTGGTTTCCAAGTCCTTCTCCTTTTGAGGCTCCTTTTACAAGACCTGCAATATCAACGAATTCAATTACCGCCGGAACGATTTTCTTTGTGTTATACATCTCTCCCAATACATTCAGACGTTCATCCGGAACAGTAACAACACCGACATTCGGATCGATTGTACAGAATGGATAGTTTGCTGACTCTGCTCCTGCTTTTGTTAATGAATTAAATAATGTACTTTTTCCTACGTTTGGTAAACCAACGATTCCTAATTTCATCTTTTATATTTCCTCCTATAAATCCTTTGATTCTTTTCTTTTTGTTTTTTAGTATAGTAACTGCTTCTTCTGTTAAGGGTATCGTTCGATAACCTGATTTACTCTTTGGTTCTCCGCTACGCCACTCCTTTTCACTGTAACGGTATTCTATACTTCTCTTTCCAAACCGATCTACAAATCTGGCTGAGTATAATCTCGTACTTTCCTGGGATATTCCCTTGTCAAGTTCTTTGCCTTTTAAATCTTTTCCATATTTCAGCTTCTTTCATAAGAAGCCCTAATACAGTACCTTGTATTATACCATAGCATCTTATTTTTGTGAATATTCATTTTTATATCATCCTCTTCGGGCGTACGGTCGGTTTTATTTGCCAGTCCCTTTCCGGCGGTTTTAACCATGACATTCATCATGAAACGATACGCTCCATGAAGCTTCTTCACATCAAAGTTCCCCTGTAACGTAAATAAAGGAATCCTGTGCTTCCGGTATTTGATGTATATATGATTGCTTTCATTCTTCTAACCTCCCATAACATAAATGACGCAGTACAAAACTGTAATATTACAATCTGCACTGCGTCTTAGCGTCTGGCTTAGGTCAGTTTACAAGGAACTACACGCAGACCACGAAACGGGGGCTGCTGACAACAAATAAAGGCTGAGTATCAAGCACCGGGAAAGTGCGAGATATTCAGCCTGTTTTGTTGTCCTGGGTTTCCAAAGGGGCTTGCCCCTTGGCACACGACTTTACTTGCAAAGTGTAGTGTGTTATACGCTCTGTCGGCGTTGCTGCGAAAATAAGGTTGCCGCCGGGGAGGGCAAAGGCGTTTGAAGCAGCAGGAAAACAGGGTTGTGATTGCGTGACGTGGAGCCGCAAGCGCAGGACTGGTTTCATCAGCAGACGGGGCGTATATGAAAGTCCCCGTTCCTCGTTCTACACCGAACTTGTGGACACACTCCCGTAAAAACTGAAATTTTAGACTATTTGTAAATAAACCTTTATATTATCCCAAGTGAAATTTTTAATTCTAATATGCGTAAAACAGATTCATCGATTCGTTCCTCTGTAATTTCTCCCTGTTTGACTGCTTCAAGTATGGCTGGAATTTGCACCTCAAAATCTGTGCAGCATAACATATCATTTCCTGCCTTCACAGCTTGAACTGCAATTTTTGTGTCTTCTGCAAAATTGCGCACACCATCCATAGCTAAGTCATCTGTAATAATAACTCCAGTAAATTTTAATTCTTCCCGCAGGATTTTGTGTACCTGTGAAGACAGCGAAGCAGGGGTTTGACTATCCATGCAGGATACCACATTATGAGAAACTAATACCATATTGGCTCCAGAATCAATTCCTGCTTGAAACGGCAAGAAATCTGAGTTCAAAAATGTTTCATAGGTGCGATTATCATAAGCAATACCTGTATGTGTATCCACATTATTTCCGTACCCGGGGAAATGCTTTAGGACGCTCCCCATACCTTCTTGAAACATGGTTTGCACAACTAAGTGGACATAAGCGGCAGTTTGCTCTGCGTTCTGTCCAAAACTCCGGTCATAAATAAAATCCTCTGGATTTTGCGAAACATCGCAGATTGGGGCAAAGTTCAAATTAATCCCCAAACTATTCAATAATTCACATTTTTCTTGTGTGTCACTTTGAATCAAATCAAAGCCACCTTCAGCATAGAGTTCTTGAGGGGACCAGAAAGGCACAGCTCGCAAATTAGGGTTTGTGCTAACACGGTTGACAGTGCCTCCTTCTTCATCTACTCCGATAAACATGGGAATTTTTGCTGCACTTTGGTAACTTTGAATATTCTGGATAATTTCATCTCTTGTTTTTCCAGAAAAGTCTCGGCTAAAAAGAATATAACCTCCAAGATTATACTCCTTTACCTTCTGTACGCTATTTATTTCGGGACAGCGTGCAATAAACATCTGTCCAACTTTTTCTTCCAGCGTCATTGCATTTAGAATTTCTTGTGCTTTCTGTGTCACGGAAGCAGAAGGGGGACTTGGCTCTGTTTCACCAATTGTTGGTTCAGGATTTTCGGTATTCAAACTGGAATCTGTAACCGTAATGGAAAGTAATTCAACCTCTTGTACAGATGCATTCAAATCCAATTTGCCATGATATGAAACTGTCACTGGATTCCCAATCACTATTCCTGTCTCACCAGTTGAAATATTTACACCTTCTGTTCCAAAATAATATTCACGATTATCCTCACCTTGAACAGTTAGAGTATTCATTGTTGCATCTTTTACAGTTCCTCGAAGCTCTTGTGCAGGTTCAGTTGTACTTGAATTTCCAATAATTTCTATTGTTGCCTCAGACGAGTTTTCCAACAAAATATTATTTACTTTATGCAAACTGGCTATCGCAATGCCTGCACATACAAGAAGCAAGATAATCACACTAAAAATAAGCACTTTATTCCTTTTTTCTTTTTTTACCCGTTTCATGTAATCCTCCTGATTGTTTTATAAAACTACATATATTTTTCTGCAATTATTTTCCTACCTGCTCCATCATCCTCTTTGCCAACTGCCGGAACTGTTCCGCCATTTCCTCGTCCATCGGAAGAAACTTCCCAATCTGTCCGGCAATCATAGCAGTTACATCGTCCATAGAAAGCAGCTCCTGCTGGTGGTCTTTCATGGTTTCCTGCATGGTTCGGAACATAGCGGCGGTCACAGCTTCTCCTGGCTGTTCTCTGTTGTCCATATCTTTCTTAATATCTCGCAGGCTAGCAAGAAATACATTCTTGATTTTTTCAATTTCCGCTTCATGTTCTCCCATCTTCTGTGCGTTCAGAAGTTGCAAATCCTGTTTTGCTTCTGCCCGATGTTCCGGGTGTTCTTTCATCAGATTGGACAAGGAAGCCGTTGCCAGTTCAATCAGCTGATTTCGTGCCATGATACCCTTTGCCGCTGTGTCTTGAAAATAAATCCGTATCAAATCCATCAGTTTCGGGAAGTTCCTGTGTTCCAACAGACGGTTAAGGATTTGCACATCGACTGTACCTGCCACAAGCCCTCTCACAGCTCCCTCGGACAATCCTAATTCAGAAATATCATAACTTTTACGGACACTCAAGGTGGACAAGCCTAATATGTAGTCCGTTGATACCTTAAATTCCTTTGCCACGCCTATGAGAATATCGCTGCTGACCGTCTTTGTTTCCCCACTGACAATGCGGCTCAACTGGGAAGCAGATACGCCTATCTTCTCCGCAAGTTGCTTTTGAGAAATATGATTGCCGTTGCACAAATCAGAAATCCTTTGTCCGGGTGTTCCGGGTAAAGCCATACACAACACCACCTTTTCCTATTTCCCATTATACAAGAAAATTGCAGAACTGCAATTTTGAAATTGAATATTGCCCTAAAATGCAATTCTCGCAAGATTCCGGGAATTGCATTTTTTTCGTGTAGACTTAGGGTAGTTCATCGATGAACTGCACCTTGAAAAATGAATGACCATCCGAAAAGGAATACCCCGGCAGGGGAAGCACCGCAACGAGCCACTTCGGGACAAAATGTCCCGAAGTCCGGGGAGCGTGCCAACGCTGGAACACGCCGCAGGAATGGGGCAGGAAGCCTTTTCGGGGAGAACGGCTGGGCGGACGAATATGGGCGCATTTACCTCTACTATCCCATCAATGAGGTAGTGGAACTGCTCCACTGCGGGCGGCAGAAGGCGGTCAACACCCTGTGGGAGCTGCAATATGCCGGACTGGTGGAGATCCAGAAGCAGGGCTGTGGAAAACCCAACCGCATTTACCCCAAATCCTATGAAGCGGTTCCAAACACCGACTTCAAGAAATCCGGTTATGGTACGCCGGAGGACTGAAAACCGCACTCCACAAGTACGATAATCAATCCTCTTGAAGTACGAAAACCGGACGGTATATAGAAATACAGAGATTAAAACGATTTTATTTATATCTTATCCATTCCTATCCTATCTGAGATATTTTCTGCGGGATTTTCCTGTGGAAAAGTCCCGGAAAAGAACGGAATGGGGAAAGGAGTTTCATGGCACAACACGCAATCTTGCGATTTGAAAAACACAAAGGCAATCCGGCAAGACCGCTGGAAGCCCATCACGAACGGCAAAAGGAACAGTACGCCAGCAATCCCGACATTGACACAAGCCGGAGTAAATACAACTTCCATATCGTCAAGCCGGAGAGCCGCTATTACCATTTCATTCAGAGCCGCATTGAACAAGCCGGATGCCGCACCCGCAAGGATAGCACACGCTTTGTCGATACGCTGATAACCGCCAGCCCGGAGTTTTTCAAGAAAAAATCCCCAAAGGAGATACAGGCGTTTTTCCAGAGGGCGGCTGATTTCTTAATCGGGCGGGTAGGGAAAGAAAATATCGTGTCGGCGGTGGTACACATGGACGAGAAAACGCCCCACCTGCATTTGGTCTTTGTCCCGCTGACAGAGGACAACCGCCTGTGTGCAAAGGAGATTATTGGGAATAGAGCCAACCTCACAAAATGGCAGGACGATTTTCACGCCTATATGGTGGAGAAATATCCCGACTTGGAGCGTGGGGAAAGTGCCAGCAAGACAGGCAGGAAGCATATCCCCACCCGTTTGTTTAAGCAGGCGGTCAATCTCTCCAAACAGGCAAGAGCCATTGAAGCCACGCTGGACGGTATTACCCCGTTCAATGCCGGAAAGAAGAAAGAGGAATCCCTCTCCCTGCTGAAAAAGTGGTTTCCGCAGATGGAGAACTTCTCCGGACAGCTCAAAAAATACAAGGTCACGATAAACGACCTTTTGGCAGAAAATGAACAGTTGGAAGCCAGAGCCAAAGCCAGCGAAAAAGGCAAGATGAAAGATACGATGGAACGGGCAAAGCTGGAAAGCGAGCTGAAAGACATTCAGCGGCTGGTAGACCGTATCCCGCCGGAGGTGCTGGCAGAACTGAAACGGCAGCAGCGGCACACAAGGGAACGGTGATCGATGACAGAAAACATTTCACGCCGCGGTATGACGGCACTGCACTTTGAAAATTAAATACGGAGGTACTATGGAGCATATCAGATACAAGAAAGAAACCGAAGTCGTGACTTTTCAGGGAAAGGAAATCACGCTGGAAAATCTCTCCCCGGTGTTCACGCCGGAGCCGGAAGCGGCAAAACGCCGGGAGCTGGAACAGCAGCTTTATGAGGTGTTCCGCAAGTATGCCGACAAACGGCAGAGTGAGGAAGCCGGGGCATAAGGTTTTCCAAAGCCATCGTTGATTTGCGGGGCTGCTGACGGTATAATAAAGGTGTCAGCAGCTCCGTTTCTTTTTTAAGAAAAGGAGCGACAATATGAATAATCGAATAGACGCAATCTATGCAAGACAATCGGTAGACAAAAAGGACAGCATTTCCATTGAAAGCCAGATTGAATTTTGCAAATACGAGTTGAAAGGCGGTAACTGCAAGGAATACACAGACAAAGGGTACAGCGGCAAGAATACAGACCGTCCGAAGTTTCAAGAACTGGTGCGGGACATCAAGCGGGGCTTAATTGCAAAGGTCGTGGTTTACAAGCTCGACCGTATCAGCCGTTCCATTCTGGACTTTGCCAACATGATGGAGCTGTTCCAGCAGTACAATGTAGAGTTTGTGTCCTCTACGGAAAAGTTTGATACCTCCACCCCGATGGGGCGGGCGATGTTAAATATCTGTATCGTGTTCGCCCAGCTTGAGAGGGAAACCATACAGAAGCGAGTAACGGACGCTTACTATTCCCGCAGCCAGCGAGGTTTCAAGATGGGTGGGAAAGCCCCTTACGGCTTCCATACAGAGCCGATTAAGATGGACGGTATCAATACAAAAAAGCTGGTGGTAAATCCAGACGAAGCGGCAAATATCCGGCTGATGTTTGAGATGTATGCTCAGCCCACAACCTCCTACGGGGACATTACCCGGTACTTTGCCGAACAGGGGATTTTGTTCCATGGCAAAGAGCTGATACGCCCCACGCTGGCGCAGCTGTTACGCAATCCTGTCTATGTGCAGGCAGACCTTGATGTGTATGAGTTTTTCAAAAGTCAAGGGACGGTCATTGTCAATGACGCTGCCGATTTTACTGGCATGAACGGCTGCTATCTGTATCAAGGGCGGGAACTGCGGGTATGCCCTTATGAGTATCTTCAATTCCTCCGGCAAGCAATACCTTCGCTGTACGAAACGGCTGGACAATAAAAGCTGTGCCGGGTGCGGGAAAATCATCACTTCGGAGCTGGAAGCGGTTGTTTATCAGCAGATGGTAAAGAAACTGGCAAGCTACAAGACTCTGACAGGCAGAAAGAAAGCGGCAAAGGCAAACCCGAAAATTGCAGCACTGTAAGTGGAGCTTGCCCATGTGGACAGCGAGATTGAAAAGCTGGTGGACAGTCTGACGGGTGCAAACAATGTCCTGCTCTCCTATGTGAATGTGAAGATAGCGGAACTGGACGGGCGCAAGCAGGAACTTCTGGCGAGGATAGCGGAGCTGACGGTGGAAGCCATCAGCCCGGAACAGGTCAGCCAAATTTCCGGCTACCTCGACACTTGGGAGAATGTATCCTTTGACGACAAGCGGCGGGTGGTGGACTTGATGATTACCACCACAGCCGCTACAAGCGACAGCTTGAACATCACATGGAAAATCTGACGGGCGGAACCCCCGTCAGATACCTACCCTGTGTAGTCCCTTGTAAACTGTACTTTCCTTAACTATAAATTTTTCTGCATCGCCTAGCATTCTTAAAATTCAAGTCGAGCAGCCTATCGTCCGCCTTCACCCTCTGGCAACAATGTAACCACATAGTAAATAATTCCAAATATAGCTATGCTTCCCATCATAATGCCAATCATCTGATTTATACTCACCACATTTCCATGAAATACCGGATTGCAATCAAGCGTGTCTCTTATCGCTTCAACCATTTCATCCGGATAATGTTTTCTCTCCATCTCCTTGAAAACTCCGTGAAGCATATGATTCTTAATCAATGAAGTAGCATATGTACTCGGAAGATAAGACAGTGCCTTCTGAAGACCTGAACCAAAATTTGAAATCGGCATATAAGCACCACATATAAAACCATATCCTGCGCTGACAATTGTACCTACAGCTGAAAGCTGTCCCTGTGTTGTCAATGGAAAACTAATGATACTTGAAAGCGTACTTCCAAACAGGACGAGCAATATCATATCAAATAAAACCCAGAATACATCTGCTGCATTCATATACCATCCCATTTTCAGTAAATATCCCAGGCATAATACAAACGCAAGTCCATTGACCATCAATGAATTAGCAACTGTTGAAAGGAAATATCCCAAATATATTTTTCTCTTGCTGACAGGCGAAACATTAAAATCCTTCCTTGTTCCATTTGCCCTGTCCTGCACCATAGTCAGATTCACACAAAATGTTACAGTGATACAGCTCACTGCCATAAGTGATGCTGTCAGTTGTGCTGCCACGGTTCCATTAATAAGCTTATCCGAAATCGTAATCATATCCGGAATTGCCGCTGTAAAAGAATCTCTGAAAACCTTTGCAAGAAACGTAGCATACAGAACAATCAGAATGACGGGTGTGATCATTGATGTAAACAACATCCCTTTATCTTTAAAAAACAGTTTCCTGTTCCTGTTCATTAGTGCCAATACTGTTCTCATCAGCGTTCACCTCCAAGCTTCTTTCCTGTGACTGCAAGAAATACGTCATCCATACCGCCTTTTACTACTTCATAATCCGTGAATAAGTCCTGATGCTCTACAATAAGTCTCGTTGCTTCCTTCGTATTTCTTACTTTTAACTGATATCCGTCATGTATTTTTTTATATTCTCTGTTCAATGACTTTATTTCATCTTCGGAAACACCATAAACAGATACTATATCCTGTACATAATCATTTTTAAGTTCAAATGGTGTACCTTCCGCTGCAATACTTCCTTTGTCGAGAATCACAACATACCCGGCATTAGCAGCCTCTTCCATATAATGGGTGGTTAGAAATACTGTCATATTTTCATTTTTCTGAAGCTTCTCGATAACATTCCAGATTAACTGCCTTGTCTGCGGATCAAGCCCTGTAGTAGGTTCATCAAGAATCAAAATTTCCGGTCTGTGCAATAATGCACGGGCAATATCAATCCTTCTTCTCTGACCTCCCGACAGCTTACCTACAGGTCTGTTTAAAAACTCGTCAAAATCCAAAATCTCGACCAGTTCCTGTAATCTTTTATCAAAAGCATTTCCTGTAATGCCGTACAACGCAGCTCTGCTCATCAAGTTTTCTTTCACTGTAAGCGGTTTATCAAGCACACTATCCTGAAATACAACACCAAGCATCCGCTTTGTCTGTGCACTGGCTTTGTCAGTTTCTATTCCATTTACCAGAACAGTTCCACTGTCTTTTTTCAGCAGTCCACAGAGAATAGAAATCGTTGTGCTTTTCCCTGCACCGTTTACTCCAAGAAACGCAAACAATTCTCCTTTTTTCACACGAAAGCTCAAATCATTTACTGCTTTTACTTCGCCAAAGCTTTTATTCAGATGGCTGATTTTAATGATATCTGATTCCATATCTTCTCCTTTTTCATGCTGCTCCATATAATCAATAAATTGCTCTTTTCTCCCAAATCACCATAACAAATCCTGCGCTTTTGCTATAACATCAAGGATAACTCTATCTCATAATCTGCCTGAGGCTGATATTATATTTTTCCATGTTATCTATTCGACCCCTATATTTCTTCACTTTCACACAAATTTTTCAGCCGCACATAAACTATATTTTTCTATTACCCATCGCTCCGGATATGAGCTTCGATATATCGTTCCGGTTCAAATTTGCCTTCATATGTTGTGATACCGTTCTGCGTGGTAATCACCATTTTAGGTGAATCGTTGCCGCAGGCGGTCAGCAATAATAAAGCCGCAGCGAGGACAAGGTGTGAAAAAACGCCGAGACACTTCAAATTCTTTTCCATTTCATTCCGTTACTCCATTCCTTCGCGCAATTCTGCTCCATAACGGCATCCCAGAGACATCACAATAAACATCACACCGAGTGCCACGGATTTACCACCATAATTATTCTATCGCTAATTGAATTCATTGTCTATATACAGACAACTAACATGCACAAATCGCTACCAAGATGCATGATAATTCCATCTGCTGCTCCATACGCTGTACAATACAGTCAAAAATATCTCTCTTTCTTTTGTTATGACGGTACAATGCCCCTTTTGTCATATCAAGTTCTCCTGCTATCCGGCTGACGTAGACAGTCTCGTAACCATCTCTGGCAAACAGATGCAGTGCCACAATTAATATTTTCTCTAAAATAAATAAACGACCATTTACGTTTTGATAATAGTAAACGGTCATTTATTTGTCTAGACTATTCTTTTTGTTTATATTATCTCTTTTTATAAATCACAAGCTCCGGATTTTCACCATTCTTCTCATATGTACATACGAGAAGAAAATCCATACCTGCCAAAATACCGAAGCACCTTTCTCCCCCAAATTCAGACTCCAGTTGATTGCCCAGATAGGTTTTCTGATCATCAAGGAATTTCACTTTTTGACCATTAGGCAGATTATATTCCAGATTCACATATTTCCCCACAAGTGCATTTAGTTTGTCTACCCTTGGAAGTCCATCTATATGCAGATCATTTATTTCATTTATCAATTGCATTTTAAACTCTTCAAACTGCCCATTGTCACTAAGTTCATCATACCTTTTCCAATAATCTAACTTTGGAAGCATTTCTTTCAGATAAGTGCGTGCCTGTTCTTCGGTAAAGCTTTCATTTACCATATTCTTTACACATACATCAATCAATTCATCCATATCGTTATATGTGTACGTTCCATCTGCATAGCACCATTTACAATACTCCTCATTTAATGTGCCATCTTTATCACGTCCCAATATGGAATCATCATCAATTGGCATCCCGCAGCACTGACAAATCAACTTTCTGGGTTCTCCTAAAAGCGTATTGATTGAGACATCAAATTCTTTCGATAAGAGCTTAAGTGTATCCGTATTTGGAACGGTATCTCCATTTTCCCAACGTGATACTGCCTGCCTTGTAACCATGATTTTATCTGCCAGCTCGTCTTGTGACATTCCTCTTCCAGTACGAAGTTTCAAAATAATATTTTTTGTTTCCATAGTCGTCACCTCCGTTATCTTTATCATATCGATAAATCTGCAGGATGAAAAGCAACCTGCTGTTGCCATAAGCTATCTATATGATTCGATTATCACTCTTTGGTCATGACTTTCTTGCACCACCTTACAAGCCTTAAAAAGCGTATAATTCATTCCTTTTTGATCAATTTGTTTTTCCAGATTTTTTCTTACACGCAAGACATGTAACAAAAATATTAATAACTGCAAATGATAACATTACACTCACAGTAATCTGAATCGGCCAATGAAATGTAAAATATGACAATTTATTTTCCATATAAATCTTTACTCCAACCAAAGTGACCATTCCTACAGTAAACAACAATCCCATCACACACATAAAATAATAACTGCCTTCTCCAAAAAGCATTAATTTCATTTGCTTATCGGTCATCCCAATGCTTTTCATAATATCAAATTCTTTTCTCCGAGTGTACATCCCGGTAAATACAACGTTACAATAATTGGTCAATCCTGCAATGAATAATATGATACTTACAGCACCTAAGAGAATTCGATTTCCTCTCATATATGTTTCTTTTTGCTGCATCAGGTCTGATTTACAGATAACAAAAACTCCTGCTTCGCCGGTTCCTTCATCCATTGATACTTCTGTCATTTCGGATCGTTTTTTATTTTCCTCGGAGACCAGCTCGCTGATCTGTGTTTTCACATAAGGTTCTTTTTCTGAGTCGGCAGTTAATTCCATTGTTAATATCTTTTTCTCAGTTGGTATCTTTTGAAAGCCTTTCTCACTGATAAAATAGTATAAGCTGCCTTCTCCATGCCAGGATTGATTTATTTCCGGGAAATCATCACTTTGCCTGTCTAAATAACCGCATAAAGTAAATGTTACGGATTCCTTTTGTAGGAAATCGTCTTCCTGTTGTTTCTCTTTACTATCAGAATTATATTGTTCTTTTCTACGAATTGCATCTTCTTTTGAAAGCAACGTTTTAAAATATACCGGTTCGCCAATTGCTTCATTTGCAAGTTTTTGCTGTTCCGGAGTCAGCATATGATCATGTATGATCAGCACGCCATTTCCCTCTTCCAAAGATTCCATATCAATATTGAGTTGATTATCCTGCACGTATTTCTTAAGTGACAAGATTTGATTTTCATCTATAACTTGTACAGTATCCCAGCTAAATCCTTCCACCATATTCTCACTTGTAAGATTCGAAAGCCCCTCGTCATAGGGACGAATGCCTTTCTTAGATATAACCGTATCTACATAGGCTCCTTCAATCAGATTGGACTTCTCCCAATCAATACCATCTATCTTGTGTAGTTTTTTCTCTAACTCTTGAGAAATTGGTGAAAATTCATCATAATCATTGTCATACAACAGTTCCACACCGTCGCCCTGTGTCAGTAAAGGATCAACATCGATTTCTCTAGTTTTATATTCTTCCCCACATCCCTGGCTTTTCCCGAATTCGCTAAACTCTCCTGCCAGCAAAAAATCAGGGCGTTTCTCAAGAAGATGCTTATAATCGCATCCATTTGTAAGTACATTCATTAGAATAAAAGACAGGACTCCTAAAAAGATAGAAATACTTGTAATGATAAATCGTGCTTTATGACGTTTTATATTTCCCCATGCAATATAAAACATTTCTCCTGTCTCAGAGCGTTTCAACACCAGTTTTCCAGGATGTTTTATTTTTTTGTCACCCATATTTCCATCATAAGTGGCACTCTCGATACAAGACAGCTTCGTTATTTTTCTAATAACGCCTTCTGATGCCATCCACAAAATTCCATTTACAAATACAACAGAAAGAAAAAGAATCCATGGTCTGAAAAAGGAAAGTATCATATTTCCTCCCATTTCCTGATAAAAATGAAACCCTAATATTTCCGGTATCAATAAGACCAAAATCAATACAGAAATCAAACTCCCTAAGACAGAACCTTTTAACATGAGTAACCGCATTTGTTTCCGGTATATTTTTGTGATCTGTCTTTCTGTGGCTCCAATCGTGTGGAGTAATCCGAGATTTTGAATATCTTCACTCATGGATATCCAAAGAACATTACGCACAAGGAAATAAATTCCGCACAAAATACCTAGCGTTCCTAATATCACCATCTCATATCCACCTGCGAATTTAGAAACGGCAGTATATTGTGCTGTATCAGAAACGTATATCTTCTGATCTGCACTCTTCATCGGCAATGCCTGATATAATTTTTCTTCTGTTTTGCTTCTGCTTAAATGATTGCTCTGACTGAAAAGTAAAGTATAGGGACCCTTTTCCAGGTTTAACTCATTAATTTTGTCATGTGAAATATATCCGATTGCTAATTTATTTCCAGAGTCCGTATACCAGCCACATAGTTTGAATTTTTCTTTCGAATGTTCGAACAGACCTTTGTATACATCTAAGTTTATTTCCATTCCCTGTTCTGGTTCAGAAATACCAAGTTTTTTCAATGCCCTCTCAGATAATAGAATTTCATCCTTTTTCTGTGGGTAATTTCCAATCACATTGGTATATGCAGGCTTCAAAAAATTGTTCCAGCTTTCTGAGTCAGCCCATACTACATCACATATCGTTTTTGCATTATCATCTGAAATGTCTGTAGCTTCACCTACAAAAATACTTTTTCCAACCCGTTTTATATAATCCAGTTGTTTTAATTTTGCATATTGTTCTTCTGTTCCATCTTCTATTCTGCCCGAAGAAGCAGTTCCATTTTCTCGGGTTAATCTTATTTCTTCTGCTTGTATTTTTCCAAAGGAAATTCCAAATACCATGGTAATAGCAACAATACCGATTACTGCCGAGCAAAATAAAATCGTATGATGTGGGTGTCAAAAGTATTGATATCACATAGTGCGCTTTGCTACGAAAATAAAACTCGTAGCAAAGGACAAAAAATATGTGCAGTTGTCAGTCACAGAAAATGTGACTTTTGACACCCACATCATAAAAAATAAACCGGCAGAAAAACAACTTATTCATAAGAAAAATTTTAGTTATATAAGCGGTAAGGAAAGCCAAATAAATTTTTATCTGCAGGAACCGCAGTGCTGCGAAAGATAATATTATGGAAAAACGAATTGCCCAAAATATCAGAATAGTATGAATGTTTATTGAAAGTTGTCTGAATATATAATATAATACTATTACAATAAAAACGAGTATTCTTTGTTATGAGAGGAGGAGAATCCATTGGCATATTAATTTCACATCGAAAAAAAATAAGAAAGTAGTGTAAAATATTTATTTTTAAGAAAGATATATGTGTTGCCAGAAATCTTGTGGAATGTAACAGAATTAAAGGAAGGAGAAAGAATTTATGAAACACGCAAAGAAAATGATAGCATTCATATTAGTAATTACAATTACGCTGATACAAGGGATATCTGCAAACGCCTCAAATATTAATCTTAATGATGATTCTGCTAATTTATTATATAAAAATCATCACTCAGAAGAAATTCTGATTGATGGGAAAACTTATATCTATAACTTATATCTGACGGATGAAGGAAATCGAGGGATGGATATACTTGATGAATCAGGTCAGATTATAGCACAATTAGAATATGATGAAGATAATTATACTACTCTAGTGGATGGTCATGTTTGGAGTGTTGGTACTCCTGACAAAAATGTAAATGTATTAGCTGATGCTAATTGGATTTATTTCAGTTCTGTAGATCATACTATTACATGGCCAGAAGCCGCTGCTGTTGCTGTAATCGCAGGTGCTATAGCAATAGGTATCGGATTCATTGGTCCACAGGCAGTAATAGGAGCTATTGGTTTTGGAGCATTATCTGTAATTGCTGGTATGAGTCCTGGAGGACGTGTCAACGCAACAATTTATAAATTCAATTCATCTCTTATTAATCAATATAAAGTCATTTGGATGTTCTGCGATCCGCTAGGTGTATGGTACGGTCCATATACAAATATAGTTAACCAATAACTCAAGGAGGTATTTATGAAAAAGCATTTATCGGCTATCATAACAAGTATCGGAATCATGATTGGAATTATCTTACTGATTTTGATTCAGGTAATTGGAAAGACGAATATTCTTGACATACTGGTAAGGTGCTATACTTTTTCTATCCCATTATGGATTACTATTATTGTTTCCTTAAAAAGAAAAGAAAAGTAGTACCGCTATTTCAAAAAAGACAACATCAGTACAGCTTGACTGCAGAGCAGGAAGGAGACTATTATATTACAATTTATTTTGCGACTAAGATACTTACTTTGAAAAATGGTCGGATGGAGAGAAAGCCACCAGGGTTGTTTCATGAAGGATTTTTAAAAACATAAAAAGATCAGATTTTATCGGGGGTTATGCATGTTATACAAAACATGTGTAACTCTTGATTTTTTGTGCCTGTAGAGGTATAATATCTATATGGTATAGGTGTATTGCACCTATACAGAAAGGAGGATATTATGCCAGTAACTGAGAAAAAGTACCCGGATTGGGTTCAGAAGTATCGGATCAAAGGAACTACCGTGAAGAAAAAAGGAGATTCGTATTATCTCTATAAAAGAACATCCCGGCGCGTGAAAGGGAAAAAGTATCCGCAGCCAGTCGATACCTATATCGGCGTGATTACTCCGGAAGGAGTAATACAAAGCAATAAAAGAAAAGTATCTTTGACAGATGCAGAAGTATGGGAATACGGATTTTCAAAAGCCGTCTGGGAGTTGTGTCCGGATGATTGGAAAAAACCGTTGGGGGATGACTGGCAGGATGTACTTTCCATTATTCTTCTAAAACAGTCTCCAACCTCTTATATCCAGAAAACACGAGTGATGAAAAAAGAATCGGATTTCCGATATCAGTTTGCAGCCCAGACAGCGTCCCTGTCCCGCAGAATTTATAAAAAACAGGGCATTGGCCTGGAAGAATTACATCAGTTAGAGACCATCTATTTAGTATGCCTGGATAAAACGGAAATCATTTCGAAAGTGAATGAGGGGCAACGGAGACTCCTGGAGAAAATACAGGTGGCATTGGAAATGTGCTGAAAAGACTGTTCTGACAGAAAAATTGATCCATTATTTCAGGCAGATTCCGGATTATCGGTGCGGCAGAGAGAAAAGACACGATCTTGGAGAAATGCTGGTATGCGTCACCCTCGGATTCCTTTGTGGCCGGACAACGATCCGCAGGAGCCTGAAATGGTGCAAAACCCACTTGGAAGAGCTGCGGAAGCATATGAACTTAAAATACGGGATCGCCTCGCCTTCCACTATTACCCGGATGTTGAATGGCATTGATGAGGAATTAGCTTTGTATGCTTTTATGGAGTGGATTGGCGAGATCGTGGAATCCAGAAATACCCATCTAGCTATTGATGGGAAAGCATTGTGCGGTGCAACGGAAAAAACGAAAGGTGAGACAACCCCGATGCTGCTGAATGTAGTGGAAACGGTCCGGGGATTGATACTTGCACAGCTTCCGGTAGATTCAAAGACGAATGAGATTACGGCGATTCCTGAATTATTAAAGCTTCTGGATATCAGCGGGAGCATTGTAACGATTGATGCTGTTGGGACACAGACTGCAATCATGGAACAGATTCATGAACAGGGAGGACATTTTGTGTTAACAGTAAAGAAAAATCAGCCGGAGGCCTATGAGGAGATTCATACGTTCATGGATAAACTGGGGGCGGAAGATCTCAAAAGAAAAAAAGGCGAAGCTATGGATCCTGGGATGAAGGAGTTCCTTGAGAAATACGAAGAAATCAGCCAGATGGAAAAAAACCGGGACAGAAATGAGTATAGGACTTGCCAGATATGTAAAGACGCTTCAAATCTGACCAAAAGCCAAAAAGAATGGCCGCACGTTCAAAGTATTGGGCGGATCAAGCAGGTGAGGATACCCAAGGAAAAAGACAGCCAGGGGAATGATGTGACGCCGTCGAAGGAAGAGTTTTTGGAAAAAGGCTCCAGAAGAATCCCAGCTCCTTCTGCTGGAGAGGGAGCCGGGAAAGATGTCCAGTGTACGGCACTGATATCAGACCTGATCCTTACAGCAGAGGAGCTGGGAAGCATAAAAAGAATGCACTGGTCAATAGAGAACCGGCTCCATCATGTGCTGGACGATACATTTAGGGAAGACCGCTCGCCAGCCAAAAAGTCCCGGAACAACCTGTCGCTCATCAGAAAATACGCATACAACATCCTGCGTCTGGCAATGTACGAGACGGGTCTGGCAAATATAATGACAGAAATGATGGACTGCTTTTGTGACAATGCCGCTTTGCGGGAACGGTATGTGTTTCAAGGCATAGCCAGTCTCTATTGACTATATAAAAAGAATACCTCTGAAAAAAGGTCCTGTAAAGGGATATAGAGTTAATTTGCGCTTTTTTACATGACCAATGAATCAGAAACAATATGAGAGATGTGATAGCAAGGATGCAATAAGTTAGATCTGCCCATGGATAGTTCATGAAACAACCCTGCAATTTGAGGAATAACCTGTACCTAAGTGTCTAAAGTATGATATCATGTGAGTAACAAATTAGAAGTTGCAAGGAAGGAATTATGAAATTTATGCAAACAGAGAAAAAACAGCTTTTGATCTATGTGATTATAGCATACGGAATCACATATGTAATGGGACTTCTGATGTGGTATGGCTATGGAAAAGGTCTTAATCTCAGCGCTTTTCCACAGGCGCAGATGCTGTATCCAGCAGCAGGTGTGATGATGGCTTATTTAATTACCAAAAAAGGAGATAAAAATCTTCCAACGGCTTTTTACATATTCTTTGTAGCTCTCACGGCGGTGCTGGTTGTCTGCACGGCGGCTTCTGTTCTGGCTCCCAAAAATAGAGATCTGATGAGCATGCCATATTCTCAGTGGGCACCGATCATGGAGTACGTTATAATAGGTGGCAGCGTTATTTTCTGGATTCTTCTTCTGCAATCCGGTAAAGAAAAGCGCAGAGCCTATGGACTGAACAGCGAACACTGGAATATATCTATTCGTATGATCCTGTTGTTTATTGGATTATATCTTCTCAGATTTGTGATTGCCTGTACTCTGAGCGGCCAGCTTTCTGAATTTGGCAAAATAATGGCAAATCCTACTACCTGGATCATATTTTTTACTGTTTTGGTAAACTTTTTCCTGTCAGTAGTGGCATTCTTTGGAGAAGAATACGGATGGAGATATTATCTTCAGCCTCTTCTTCAGAAAAAATTTGGACTAAAAGGCGGCGTAATCCTTTTGGGCTGTGTGTGGGCTGTATGGCATCTGCCAATAGACTTCTTCTATTACACTACGCCGGATATGGGGCTGGCGGCTCTGGCAAGCCAGTTTGTTACCTGTATTTCACTGGGGATTTTTATGGCATATACTTATATGAAAACCCAGAATATCTGGGTTCCGATAATTATTCATTTTCTGAATAATAATATGGTGGTAGTTTTTTCAGGAACGTACTCTGCGGATGTACTTCAGAATCAGCAAATCCACTGGGGAGATATTCCTGTGGCACTGGTAATGAATCTGCTGATCTTTGGATGGGTGATCTTTCTGAAGCCATTTAAGGAAAAAAAAGCATAATATTGAATTCATTCAAATTATTTAGAACAATTTGCAGGAGTACCTGCATTTTTAGGAATAGTTATTTTAATTTCATGTATTGCAGATTGGATGATATTTGCAAAAATTGAAGTGGCATAACTTATAATAGGTTATTCATAATTGTAATCAAAAATCACTGTCCATTCTGTGGCAAATCATTAAGGATTGTACCTATAAATAGTGAAGAATATTGTCCACACTGTGGTTGTAAAATAGAACAGGAGCATAAGAAAAATCAAGTTTGTAGAATTTAAAAATTTAATATGAAATATGAGATAGAGCGTATGAAAACTATACGTTCTATTTTTTGCCTTTTTGAGAAAAGTGAAGGCAAAACACAGTGTCTAGACATCGTATCAATGCGAATCCTTTTCTTCACCGCAAAAACCAACAACAAAATGGGTAACCAGAACATTAACCACTAAAAGTGATAGCATTATTCCTGCGATAATAAGAATCGGCCAACGAAATGTGAAATATGACAATTTATTTTCCATATAAATCTTTACCCCAACCAAAGCTGCCATTCCTACAGTAAATAACAATCCCACCACACACATAAAATAATAACTGCCTTCTCCAAAGAGCATTAATTTCATTTGCTTATCGGTCATTCCAATACTTTTCATTACGTCAAACTCTTTTCGTCGAGCGTACATCCCAGTGAATACAACGTTACAATAATTGGTCAATCCAGCAATGAATAATATGATACTTACAGCACCTAAGAGAATTCGATTTCCTCGCATATATGTTTCTTTTTGCTGCATCAGGTCTGATTTACAGATAACAAAAACTCCTGCTTCGCCGGTTCCTTCATCCATTGATACTTCTGTCATTTCGGATCGTTTTTTATTTTCCTCGGAGACCAGCTCGCTGATCTGTGTTTTCACATAAGGTTCTTTTTCCGGATTGGCAGTTAATTCCATTGTTAATATCTTTTTCTCAGTTGGTATCTTTTGAAAGCCTTTCTCACTGATAAAATAATATAAGCTGCATTCTCCATGCCAGGATTGATTTATTTCCGGGAAATCATCGTTTTGCCGATCCAAATAACCACATAGAGTAAATGTTTCAGATTCTTTTTGAGGGAATTCGTCTTCCTGTTGTTTCTCTTTATTCTCAGAATTACTTTGTTCTTTTCTACGAATCGCATCTTCTCTTGAAAGCAAAGTTTTAAAGTATACCGGTTCGCCAATTGCTTCATCTGCAAGTTTTTGCTGTTCCGGGGTCAGCATATGATCATGTATGATCAGCACACCATTTCCTTCTTCCAAAGATTTCAAATCAATATTGAGTTGATTATCCTGAACGTATTTCTTAAGCGACAAGATTTGATTTTCATTTAAAATCTGCACAGTATCCCACCAGAATCCTTCCACCATATTGTCATTTGTAAGATTCGAAACCCCTTCGTCATAAGGACGGATTCCTTTTCTGGACATAACTGTAGTCACATAAGCTCCTTCAATCAGATTGGAGTTCTCCCAATCGATACCATCTATCTCGTGTAGTTTTTTCTCTAACTCTTGAGAGATTGGTGAAAATTCATCATAATCATTGTCATACAACAGTTCTACACCATCTCCCTGTGTCAGCAAAGGATCCACATCGATTTCTCTTGTTTTATATTCTTCCCCACACCCCTGGCTTTTCCCAAATTCGCTAAACTCTCCTGCCAGCAAAAAATCAGGGCGTTTTTCAAGAAGATGCTTATAATCACATCCATTTGTAAGTACATTCATTAGAATAAAAGACAGAACTCCTAAAAATATGGAAATACTTGTAATGATAAATCGTGCTTTATGACGCGTTATATTTCCCAATGCAATATAAAACATTTCTCCTGTTTCAGAGCGTTTCAACACCAGTTTCCCAGGATGTTTTATTTTTCTGTCACCCATATTTCCATCATAAGTTGCACTCTCAATACAAGACAGCTTCGTTATTTTTCTAATAACGCCTTCCGATGCTATCCACAAAATTCCATTTACAAATACAACAGAAAGCAAAAGAATCCACGGTCTGAAAAAGGAAAGTATTGTATTCCCTCCCATTTCCTGATAAAAATGGAAACCTAATATTTCCGGTATTAATAAGACTAAAATCAGTGCAGAGATCAAACTTCCCAAGACTGAGCCTTTTAACATGAGTGACCGCATTTGTTTTCGATAAATTTTCGTAATCTGTCTTTCTGTAGCTCCAATCGTGTGGAGCAAACCGAGATTTTGAACATCTTCACTCATGGATATCCAAAGGACATTGCCCACAAGGAAATATATTCCACACAAAATACCTAGCGTTCCTAATATCACCATCTCATATCCACCTGCGAATTTAGAAACAGCAGTATATTGTGCTGTTTCAGAAACGTATATCTTCTGTTCTGCACTCTTCATTGGCAATGTCTGATATAATTTTTCTTCTGTTTTACTTCTGCTTAAATGATTGCTCTGACTGAAAAGTAACGTATAAGGTCCTTTTTCCAGACTCAACTCATTAATTTTGTCATGTGAAATATAGCCGATTGCTAAATCATTTCCATAGTCCGTATACCAGCCACATAGTTTGAATTTTTTTTTCGAATGTTCGAACACACCTTTGTATACATCTAAGTTTATTTCCATTCCTTGTTCCGGTTCAGAGATACCAAGTTTTTTCAATGCCCGCTCAGATAATAGAATTTCATCCTTTTTCTGTGGGTAGCTTCCAATCACATTGGTATATGCCGGTCTCAAAAAATTGTTCCAGCTTTCTGAGTCAGCCCAGACTATATCACATATCGTTTTTGCATTGTTCTCCGAAACTTCTGTAGCTTCACCTACAAAAATACTTTTTCCAACTTGTTTTATATAACCCAGTTGTTTTAATTTTGCATATTGTTCTTCTGTTCCATCTTCTATTCTCCCCGAAGAAGCAGTTCCATTTTCTCTGATTAATCTTATTTCTTCTGCCTGTATTTTTCCAAATGAGATTCCGAATACCATAGTAATAGCAACAATACCGATTACGATCGAGCAAAATAAAATCGTATTTCTCACCTTTTTTGTGCCTGCAAAATTTTTAGCCAGAAATCGGATTATGTCTTTATTGTTATTTGGAATGTTCTTGTGAAGCATAGTAATCCCTCCTAACACTCGTTACAATCTCTTGTATAGATTTTTCCATCAGACATACGTATTACTCTGTCTGCCATCTGTGCGACCTCTTCTTGATGCGTCACGATCAATGTCGTCTGATGAAATCTTGCAGCACAGGATTTTAGTAATCCTACGACTTCCATACTTGTAACAGAATCCAGATTTCCGGTCGGTTCATCCGCCAGGACAATTGCCGGTTTCGTCAACAATGCCCGTGCTATAGAAACTCTCTGTTGCTGTCCACCGGACAGTGTTGATGGAAAACGTTCTAATTTATCTTTTAATCCAAGTATTTCTACAATCTCATTAAAGAAATCTATATCAATTTCCTTACCGTCAAGTCGCATCGGAAGAACTATGTTTTCGCGTATACTAAGCGAAGGAATTAAATTGTATTGTTGGAATACAAATCCGATATTTCTTCTTCTGAATATTGTTCTTTCTTCCTTACTGAGATCTTTTAAACTTGTATTTCTGATCCAGACACCTCCAAAATCCGGAATGTCAAGACCACCTAATATGTTCATAAGTGTTGTCTTTCCACATCCGGAGGTACCAACAACCGCTATAAATTCGCCCTCTTCCACCGTTAATGACACACCATCTAAAGCACGCACTTCATATGTATCAGATGTGTAATATTTTTTTAGATTTATGGCTTTAATTATATCCATCTTTTCTGTAAACTCCTTTCGTAAATGCTACCTTTAACTCAGCCATAATCTATTTTACATGGTACATCTTACAAACTTCTTACACGCTGCATATGAACTGTCTATACCGGAAGATTCACTTCTATAAGCAGCCCTGGCTTCATTTGTTTTGCTTTCATCATCCCTTTTTGTAATAGAACAATCTCTCTGGAAAGATATAAACCAATTCCGCATCCTTCCTGCCCTCTTGCCTGCTCACCACGATAAAATCTTTGAAAAATTTTATTTTCTTCTCCATCTCTTATCCCGATTCCATAATCTCTTACTTGAATTTTATAAAACATTTCTGTCTGTTTCATTGTGATATTGATCGTGCTGTTGTTTTTACTATATTTGACTGCATTATCAAACACATTATAAAACGCCTCACACATCCAGTTTTTATCATGTTCACAGATAATTTTCTCTGGCAATTCTACTTGAAAATAGATATCTTTCTCTTCTGCCTTTTTCTGTATTTGCCCCAACGCATTTAAAATCGTTTCAACAAGATTTTCTTTTTGAGTGTGAACTTGTATGATTCCCTGCTCTAATCGGGCAGTTTTTATAAAGCTCTCCACCAAAAAACATAATTGTTCTTCACTTGTTCGCAAGTCTTTTATGTATTCTGTATTCAATGTTTCTTGAGTTTCATTTAATGACTCTTGCAGCAATTCTGTATAATTTTTTATATTCGCCAGCGGTGTCCTTAGTTGATGCGCAATCTCAGAAATTAATTTCTGTATCTCATATTTACTTTTTTCAGCCTCTTTCCTTCTTCCTTCCAATATTTCCTGTAAACGGATTAATTGATTGGTCGTTTTAGAATAGATTGTTTCTTTCCCTATATCAGAACCATCTAATTCATTGCCGTTTATTAAGGATTCCGTCAATTTATATATTTTATTCATTTCATTTGTTCTCAAATGATTTTCAACTAAATATACAGTGCTTCCTCCGAGTATGAAACCTATTAAAAGTACTGTAAAAATTGCTACAGCCATGCTACTCTCCCATTCTATATCCCATTCCAAATACATTACTGATAACATTCGATGAATCATTCAATTTCTTTTTCAATCTGCTGATCATAACGCTAATTGTGTTAGGATCAATGAATTCACTATCGATTCCCCATATATTTTCCATTATCATCTCTTTTGTAAGAACCTGGTTCTGGTTCATAATAAAATATTCTAAAAGCTGATACTCTTTGAGTGTCAAAGATATTTCCGTCTCTCCAACAAAAACCTGTTTTCTATCGGAATATAACATAACCTGTCCGCACATAAAAATATTTTCATTTGATTTTCTCTTTAGCACAACTTCAATACGTTTTAACAATACTTTTATTGAAAATGGTTTCACCACATAATCATCTGCTCCTGTATCAAACGCTTTTAACATATCTTTTTTATCATCTTCTATAATTCCTATTACCATACATATCTCCTGATTTTTCTAGACTATAATATAAAAAGTCCGTTACAATATGCATAACATCTCTGTATATTGTAACGGACTTTTTATTCTTCCCTCTCTGTTCAAGAATGCCTCTGCATTCTTGCTGCGAAATGCGCGTCATGCAATGCATGACATACTTCTTCTGCGCATCTCTGCAATCCTGCCGGAGGCTATATCAGATTGGGATTGACTCCCACCACTGATACTGATTTGTTACTCGCCACCTACAGGTGGGAGTCATCTCACATCTGATATAAGCTTCCTTAACTCTGCTTTCAAGAATTCATACCTCAATCGCTTTTCTTCTTTTTCAAAATGAACATCTCGACTCTGGATAGGGTTATTCTCATAAGATAAAACCTCATCTTTGAACTGCTCACTTGTAAGGTCAAATATACAATCACCAATCACATTATAGCAATGATAATTACCACCACTCCTTCGGATTCCATATACCTCTCCACCGAAAATATCCTGTGCAAGGAATGCAGTAATCGAGCACTGTCCCAACGTCATATTTTCTTTTGACCAACCATCTCTCATTCTCGGTGCACAGGTATCAGCGCACCAGATTTCCGACAACAAATCATACAGATGTCTTGGATTTTTTACTTTTTTATATTCTTCATTAACAGTAGGAACATCGGCATTCTGCCAACCATAGAATCTATATTCCTTCATTATTACTCTTCCTCGTATAATTTCATCATCTAATCTATTATTCCCTAAGCACTATATTCTGCAAGTCATCTCATGCCATTCTTCTCCACCCCAGGTAGAATCCGCAATTCCTCTATCCTCAAATCCAAACTTTTTATACATCTCCACTTTGTTTGCAAGACATGTCAGATACAGCATATTGCGCCCTTTTTCATGTTCTATTCTACGATACTGACAGACAATTTCTCTCGCAAGTCCTTGCTTTCTATACTCAGGAAGCACATCCAGACCAAGCAACATAATATTCTTTCCCTCTGGATCATAAAGACTTACATCTGTGAAAAATTCATCTCTAAACTTGGATTCTTTCGTAGATAATCCATTAAGAAATCCTGCTATTTTACCAGTATCTTTATCTACCGCTACAAGAAACAACTCTGGTGCAGCAGCTATACGCTCTTTCATTGCCCTCGGTAAGCATGCTTCATTTGGTGGAAAACAAATTTGCTCTATAGCAATTGCCTGTTCCACCTCATCTTGACGGATATTTCTAAATTCAAATCTCTCCATATTCTGATTTTCCCCTCAATCTCTTGTCTCCATCAAAATTACATTTCCCACCGGAAATGTGATTTCGACTTCTTCCTCTTCCCACTCATTACTGACACACAGACTGTCAAACGGCATTAATGTATGATGCTGCAGTGGATATTTTGCCCCTGTTATATTAAAATCTATAATCTCTCCGTCTAATGGAAAAACTGAAAAATATGGGCCAAATGCTTCTGACTTTCGAATTATGTTCGATTCATCTAACAAACGGATTCGATTATGTGCATCCATCAGACATGCTTCTGCCCCCGCATCCTTTGCTATCTTCAAGCTCTGTACATTTGCCCAGATATGATCGATACGGGTACCTGTTCCTCCAAGTATTACAATATTTTTTCTTCCCATATTGAGGCACAAGCGAAGTGCGATTTCGGTATCAGATGCATCTTTTACCGGATTAAACTGCCGAATTGGCACTTTTGTTTCTGTCTTGTAATAATTTACAATTTCTTCTGATGTGCTGTCAAAATCTCCAACAATATAATCTGGCTTAATTCCATGCTTATATAGGAATTCTAATCCATGATCTGCCGCAACAATGTATTCGGTTTCTTCGCTCTTTAAAATTTGCAACGTGAATTCTTCGTCTAACATTCCACCGCTGACAACTACTGTTCGTCTATTCATTTTCGTTTAATATCTCCATAAAGCCTTTTACATTTTCTGCAATGTTATCTTTAAATACTGCTGAACCGGCCACTAATACATTAGCCCCTGATTCCAGAACTTCTTTTGCATTACCAAGATGGATTCCACCATCAACTTCTACGTCTGCTGTTAACCCTTTTTCGTTTAATAATCCACGCAATTCTCTAATTTTATCCAGGGATTCCGGAATAAATGACTGACCACCTTTTCCTGGTTCTACAGACATAATTAAAAACAGTTCTGCCTGATCAAGATATGGTTTTAACACTTCTACAGGTGTTGCCGGTTTTATTGTAAGTCCTGCTTTCATTCCGCATTTGTGAATGGCATCTAACGTTGCCTGAACATCTTCACATGCTTCATAATGCACATTTAAAATATCTGCTCCGGCTTTATGAAATGCTTCTACATAACGGATTGGTTCTTCTATCATAAGATGTACGTCCATCACGATATCTGCTGCACCTTTGATTGAAGCAAGTACCGGGATTCCAAATGAAATGTTTGATACAAACATTCCATCCATCACATCAAAATGAAGATACTCTGCGCCATTCTCTGCACAAGTTTTAACCTGCTCCCCTAACACTTTAAAATCTGCCGATAAAATTGATGGTGCTAATATGTTTTTCATTTTACTTAAATCTCCCATTAATATCTTTTTTTGTTTTTTAATTCTTGATACATTTCAAGATAATCTTCATAACGGATTTTATGAATTTTACCTTCCTCCACTGCATCCTTAACCGCACATCCCGGTTCATGCACATGATCGCATCCGTTAAATCTGCATTGCCCTTCATATGATGCAAATTCACGGAAATAATATTTTAATTCTTCTTTTTCAAATTCATTTACATACAATGAGCTAAAGCCCGGAGTGTCCATAATGTAACTGTTGTCGTCAATTGTAATAAGCTCCGAATGTCTTGTTGTGTGCTTTCCTCTTGAAATCTTCTTGCTGATACTTCCGGTCTCCATCTGAATATCTGACTGAAGCAAGTTGATCAAAGAAGATTTTCCAACTCCGGACGGACCTGCGACCGTTGTTGTCTTTCCCCGAAGTACTTTTTTTATTTCTTCAATATTCTCTTCCTCTTTTGCACTGATCAATATCAACGGATATCCACATGCCCGGTATACTTCTTCTAATTCTGCAACTTCCTGCTTCTTGGCGATATCTTTTTTATTAAAACAAAGTATCGCCGGAATCTCCTTGCTTTCCATCATAACCAAAAAACGATCCAGCAAATTAAAATGTGGCTTTGGCTCTGTTACTGCAAACACAACTAATGCCTGGTCAATATTTGCCACTGCCGGTCGGATCAATTCGTTCATTCTTGGTAAAATATTTATAATATTTCCTGTTTTTTCCTGTTCATCCAGTACTTCTATCTCTACATTATCTCCTACGAGTGGTTTTTTCTTGTCTTTTCGAAAAACTCCTCTCGCTTTACATTCATAAATGCCGGATTCTACTACATGAACGTAGTAGAATCCGGCGATACCTTTTATTATCTTTCCCTGCATAATATTCCTTTATTGTAACTCTGAAGATTCATTGTCTTCTCCGCCTGTGTTTCCATTGTCAGTAGATGGTTGTGCTCCTTTACTTACTACAAAGCCAACACTGCTGCCTTTCTCTATCTGACTTCCAACGGAAGCAGTCTGCGAAATTACATATCCGGCTGAAACGCCTGCATTATATTCTTCTGTAACACTTCCAACCGTAAGTCCTGCATCTATAATGGCCTGTTCTGCTGCCTGCTGTGTCATTCCACTTAAAGACGGAACTGTCACCATTTTTACCTTTGCTCCTTTGCTGACCACGATATTGACAGTGCTTCCTTTCTTTACTTTGCCACTGGCTGGATCTTGTGAAATAACCATTCCTGACGCAACGGTATCACTATAATCCTCTGTAACAGAAGCCTGTAATCCAACATTCTGTATCGCAGACTGTGCTTCTTCTGAACTCATGCCTGTAATACTTGGCACTTCAACAGACTCAATTCCCAGACTGACATACATGGTTACTTTGCTGCCTTCTGTAAGCTGTGTTCCTGCTACCGGATCAGTTGAAATTACTTTTCCAGATGCAACGGTATCATTGTTCTGTGCCTGTGCCTCCACAACCAGATTCAGATTTTCAAGCGTCTTCTGCGCATCATCCTCACTCATACCTTTTACATCCGGTACAGATACTGTCTTTTTCGCTTTACCGGTACTGATTACAACTTTTATTTCTGTATTCTTTTCCACTTTGGAATTGGCCTTTTCGCTCTGTTCCATAATCTCGCCGGCTGCATACTTATCTGATTCTTCTCTTCCTGCTATAGAATATCCAAGATTCTTTTTCTTTAATGCGGCCTTTGCCTCATCTTCTGTCATTCCCAGCAAGTTAGGTACTACTACTTTTGCATCGTTCGTTGTTGTATTCAGACCGATACCACCTTTAAATGCACCCATAGCATTTCCTACCATAAATATAATAACCATGGCAATAATCGCAGCTGCAACAACCATTAAAATTTTCATGATTTTCTTCGTATTCGGATCTACATTCTTTTTACGATTATAATCTGAGTTTCTTCTCTGAGTCGGTGCTCTGTAATCGTCATCGTCGTCATCATAATCATCATCGTCATAATCGTCATCGTCATAATCTGAATCATCATAATCATCCGACTGTGAATAACTGCGTTCCTGAGCTCTTCGAATCTCATCCTCAGACATCAGAATTGTCTCATCACCTGCCGGCTTTCTTCCGGTAAATACATCCAACTGCTCATCTACAAAATGCCCATCCGGATCTACAAGAGAATGTTTCAAATCAGAAATCAGATCCTGACAATTCTGATATCTTCTCTCTACATTCTTCTCTGTACATTTCATAATAATGCAATCCAGACTGTAAGGAATATCAGGTACTTCTACTGATGGTGCAACAATCTTCTCCTTCAGATGCTTCAACGCAACTGATACTGTCGAATCCCCATCAAATGGTACATGTCCTGTAACCATCTCATACATGGTAATACCAGCTGAATAAATATCACTCCGCTCATCTACAATACCGCCTTTTGCCTGTTCCGGTGAAGTATAATGAACCGATCCCATAACATTCGTACTGATTGTAGCCGTCGATGTTGTAGCACGTGCAATACCAAAGTCTGTAACCTTAACCTTACCATCCTTTGAAATGATAATATTCTGTGGTTTGATATCTCTGTGGATAATATGATGATTATGTGCAGCCTGAATACCGCTTATCATCTGTATTGAAATACTGATTGCCTCTTTTGCAGACAAACGTTCTTTCTTTTCAATATATTCTTTTAGTGTAATTCCTTCAACAAGCTCCATGACCATATAATACAGTCCGCGATCTTGCCCTACATCATACACATTCACTACATTCGGATGCATCAGACCTGCTGCCGCCTGCGCTTCACTTACAAACTTTTTGATAAATGATTCGTCATTCCTATAATCACTTTTCAAAACTTTTACGGCAACATAACGATTTAACTTATGATCTTTACCTTTATATACATCCGCCATACCACCCGAGCCGATACGCCCGAGTATCTCATAGCGCTTTCCTAAAAAAACCCCTTCTTTTAACATATACTCACCTCATCAGTAAATGGTTCCATCAAAACAACTCCGATGTTATCTGTTCCACCGTTCTCTTTTGCTGCATCCACTAATGCTGTTCCGGCTTCTACAATATCTCTTCCCCCCTGAACTATATGAAATAGTTCCTCGTCTTCTACCATATTACTCAAACCATCTGTACACATCAGTATGATATCTCCCCGTTTCAGACGGTGTTCGTAAAAGTCTACATCGACATTGTTCTTAGCACCAATTGCTCTCGTAATGATATTTTTATCCGGATGATGCTTCGCCTCTTCCGGTTTGATACCACCCAGTCGTACCATCTCTTCAACCAGCGAATGGTCCTTTGTCAACTGTGTGATTCCTTGATTGATCAAATATAAACGGCTGTCTCCAACATTTGCAAAATACATCATATGATCTACGATCGTTGCTGCTACAACTGTTGTTCCCATGCCTTTCAAATGTTCATCTTCCGATGCTTTCTTGATAATCTCTCGATTTGCCTTCTCAATTGCGGAAACAAGCGCTTTCTCCACGTCTTTCTCTTCACTTTGAGCAAGCTCTCTTTTCATCACTTCAACTGTATATTTTGAAGCGTAATCTCCTGCCTTGTGTCCTCCCATACCATCTGCTACAACAAATAAGTTTGGGAGAGGTCCTATTGGATTGTCTGTCGTATAGACATAGTCCTGATTTACTTGTCGTACCATACCTACATCGGTAATCGAAAATGTCTTCATATTCTTCTCCTTTATTCCTCACTTGTCTCTACGTAACGTCTTCTGAGCTGACCGCAGGCTCCATCTATATCTGCGCCCATTTCTCTTCTTATAGTAACATTTATTCCGCTTTTTTCAAGTTTATTTTTAAAATTCAACGCATTTTTCCGATCTGGTCTTACAAAATCACGCTCTTTGATTGGATTGACCGGAATCAAATTCAAATGGCAATTTCTTGGTTTTAATATTTGAATTAATTCTTTTGCATCTTCCGGTGTATCGTTCACTCCATGCACCAGACTATACTCAAACGTAATTCTTCTTCCTGTCTCTTCAAAATATGCATCGCACGCTTCAAGCACTTCTGACAACTCATATTTATTTGCAACCGGCATTAATTCTTTTCGTTTATTCTGATTTGATCCATGCAGTGACAACGCCAGTGTGATCTGTAAATGTTCTTTTGCCAGATCATAAATCCGTGGAACAATCCCACAAGTCGATACTGTCACATTTCTCTGACTGATATTCAGTCCATGTTCATCTGTCAATATATGAATAAATTTGAGAAAATTATCGTAATTATCCATCGGTTCGCCTGTTCCCATAATTACCACATTCGAAACTCTCTCCCCTATGATTTTCTGAATCTGATAAATCTGTCCAAGCATCTCTGATGCAGACAAATTGCGAACAAGACCGCCTATCGTAGATGCACAGAAGCGGCATCCCATTCTACATCCTACCTGTGAGGAAATGCAAACTGAATTGCCATGTTTATACCGCATTAAAACACTTTCCACTACATTGCCGTCATGAAGCTGAAATAAAAACTTATTTGTTCCATCCAATTTGGATTCTTGCCGCTCCAACATATGCACGGAAAGGATCTCATAATTTTCTTTCAATTTTTCACGCAATGCTTTTGAGATATTTGTCATCTCGTCAAAATTATCAATGGTCTTCACATGAAGCCATTCGTAAATCTGCTTTGCACGAAATGCTTTTTCTCCCTGAGTTTTTAATTCTTCTTGTAACTCTTCGTATGTATATGCTCGAATATCTTTCTTCATTCTCTCTGTCTATTTCCTTTTCTTCATACATGCCAGGAAAAATCCATCACTTTGATGAACCCCCGGAAGCAGTTGGATGCATCCATTTTCTTTCACATCCTTCTGAAGTTCTTCACACAATGATCCATGAATATCTATTAATTCAAATTCTGGATATTCATTTAAAAACCAATGTACATTATCCATATTTTCTGCCGGATTGATCGTACATGTACTGTAAACCAGTTTTCCTTCATCTTTCACATATGCCTGTACATTTTTTAACATCTCTCTTTGCAATTTTGCAAGCGAATCGGCTCCCTCTTTTGTCGCCTTATATTTCAAATCTGTTTTCTTTGCAAGCACTCCAAGACCTGAACATGGAAGATCTGCCAGAACAATATCTGCTTTTCCTACAGAAGTCTCATCGAATATCAAGGCGTCCTGCTGTACTGCTTCCACATTACTCAGACCGGTTCTCTCAATGTTTTCCTGAATCAGACCGACTTTATATTCTGTCAGATCACGTGCTTCTACACGTCCGCTTCCATTTAATTTTTCAGCCATATGAAGGCTTTTTCCTCCCGGTGCCGCACAGACATCGATCACATAGTCACCCTCTTTAGGACCTGCCAACTCACTTACAAGCATGGAACTGATATCTTGTACTGAAAACTCACCATTTTGAAAGCTTTCCAAATCTCCCAAATAATCAAATCCTGATATATGAAATGCATATTCTAAATATGGATGCACTTTAACTGTAACGCCTTCGGCCTCCAGATGTTCTTTTAATTGCTTTGGTGTTACCATACGCAGATTACAACGTATCGTAAGCGGAGTTTCTCTCTGAAATGCCTGAAGCATCTGTTCTACGATATCACTGTCATATACCTTTAGCCACAGATTCAAAATCCATTCCGGCATGGAGTACTGAATTGATAATCTCTTAAGCGGTTCTGTAGGATACTCAATCTGATCCAGATTTCGTGCCACATTTCTAAGAACTCCGTTCACAAATCCTCTTAAACTTCCAAACCCTTTTCTGACAGCCAGCTTTACTGCTTCATTACAGGCTGCGGATACCGGAACGCTGTCCATATATTTCATCTGGTAAACTGCACTTCTCATAATATTACGGATTACCGGTTTCATTTTCTTTACTTTCACTTTTGAAAATTGATCTAAAATATAATCAATCTCCATCATATGTTCCAGTGTCCCCTCTGTCACTCTTGTGATAAAGCTACGCTCTTTCTTCTTCAGGTACTGGTACTTATTTAAAACATCACGAAGTACAATGTGACTGTACATTCCATGTTCTGTAATTTCTAATAAGACTTCGAGCACAATCTCTCTTTCATTGATTGCTTTAGTCATTTCGTCTTCTTCCTCCTGAAATTAATATCAGACGTAAAAGCTGTAAAATAGCAGAAGCCGCACTTGCCACATAAGTCAATGCTGCTGCACGCAGTACTTTTCTTGTATCTGCTACTTCTTCAGTATAAAGTATTCCATTTGTCTCCAATGACTTTAATGCTCTTGACGATGCATTAAATTCCACCGGTAATGTCACAATCTGGAATAAAACTGCTGCCGAGAACAATAGGATTCCCAGATTAATCAGCAAAACAGATGCATTTCCCTGAATCAAAAATCCAATCAATATCAATGGCCATGCCAATGTAGATCCAAAATTTGCCACCGGTACCAATGAACCTCGTATTTTAAGGGGTGCATATCCATTGGCATGCTGCACAGCATGACCACACTCATGTGCTGCCACACCAATTGCAGCAACTGAAGTAGAAGCATATGTTGAATCCGAAAGATTTAACGTTTTATTTCTTGGATCATAATGATCTGTCAAATTTCCTGCTACACGCTGAACCGTAACATCATAAATTCCATTTGCATGTAAGAGGCGCTCCGCAGCCTCACGTCCAGTCATACCACTATGACTGCGGATTCTGGAATATTTTTGAAAAGTTCTGTTGACATTTGCTGATGCCAGCATACAAATTACAACACCAATTAATACCATTACATAGGTTGGATCATAATAAAAACCATACATATCTATCTCTCCTCGCTGTATATAGATTGATTGCCCCTCTTCTTATTCACTTTTACTCTCTTATTCCTGATGAAATACTTCTCCAGGCTCAATTGTATAACCTCTTAAAAATGCTCCCGCATCCATTCTCTTTTTCCCTGGAATCTGTAATTCAAGTACTTTTAAAAGTCCGTTTCCTGTCTGCACATAAAAACCATCTTTTTCAACCTTTACAACGGTTCCTGCCTGCTCGTTACTATTTTCATCTGTCACAGAAGCCTTCCAGATTTTCACCACTTTCTTATTCCAGTAAGTGTATGCACTTGGCCATGAATTCAAACCGCGAACAAGTCTTTCAATTTCTACTGCTGACTTCGTCCAGTCAATGTTTCCCAATTTTTTATCAAGCATTTTTGCATAAGCGGTCGGACTTTCTCCCTGTTTTTCCGGAACAATGCTTCCTTCCTGCAGCTTTGCCAATGTCTCTACACAAAGTGCCGCTCCTGCCTTGGCTAACTTATCGTGCAGACTCTCACCTGTTTCTTCTGCTGTAATCGGCACCTCTGTCTTCAACAGCATATCACCAGTATCCAGTCCCTCATCCATCTGCATCGTTGTCACACCTGTTACAGCTTCTCCATCAATAATAGACCACTGAATCGGTGCTGCTCCACGATACTTTGGAAGCAGAGATGCATGTACATTCACACATCCATATGGCACCATCTCTAAAATCTCTTTCGGAATGATCTGCCCAAATGCAATCACTACCATAATATCTGCATTATACTGTCTTAATTTTTCCACACACTCAGCTTCACGTATTCTACGTGGCTGATATACTTCGATTCCATGTTTCAATGCAGCTTCTTTTACCGGTGTATACTGCATTTCTTTTCCTCTTCCTTTTGGCTTATCCGGCTGTGTCACAACAAGACATACTTCATGTCCTGCTTCTACCAGTGCTTCCAATGTTCCAACAGAAAAGTCCGGTGTTCCCATAAATATTATTCTCATGAGTCTATTCCTCCTCGTTCAAATAATCTTCCTCAGTATATTTATTGTCATGGATTCCATCTTCTGCCAGTTCCATATACATCTTTCCTTCCAGATGGTCAATCTCATGACAGAATGCTCTGGCAAGGAGTCCCTCTCCTTCCATCTCTACAGTATCCATGTGCTCATCTTGAAAACGAACCTTCACATGGTTTGGCCTTGTCACAATACCATATTTTCCCGGAAGGCTTAAGCATCCCTCTTCTCCGGTCTGCTCCCCTGATGTCTCAAGAATTTCAGGATTAATCATAATGATTGGTCCTTCTCCGATATCAATTACTACGATTCTTTTCAAAATTCCAACCTGTGGTGCAGCAAGTCCAACTCCCATCTCTTCGTACATTGTATCTAACATATCAAATATTAATGTCTCTGTACGCGGAGTTATCATTTTTACCTCTTTACATTTCTTTGTTAAAATATCGTCTCCAACTACACGAATTTCTCTGATTGCCATAATATCCTCCTATTAATTCTTTTATTTATGTACGCTCTAAATATTTCTTATGAAATATGCATCGGATTGAAATCAAACTGGATTCGCATCGGATTGAATCCAGGATTCACTTCAATATATTGTTCCAATTTATTTTTCATCTTTATCAATGTATCATATTTTTCCGTTTTGAGATAGAGCACTTTACGATATACATCATTGATTTTTCCAATTCCCGGACTGGCCGGTCCTATAATCGCTACTTCTTCTGCACCTCTTATCCGAACTGCAAATTCTTTCAGATATTTACAGCCGGTTTCCAAAAGTGCTTCTTTTTCACAGCTTACGAGAATTGCGAGTAAGTTATCCACAGGCGGATACCCCATAAGTTCACGATAGTGGATTTCTTCCTCGTAAAATGCCTCATAATCCTGTGCTGCCGCTGTAACAATTGCGTAATGCTTTGGACTGTATGTCTGAATAAGAGCTTCTCCTTTTTTTGCTCCACGTCCGGCTCGTCCCGCTGCCTGAGTCAGAAGCTGAAATGTCCGCTCTCCTGCACGATAATCATTTGAATACAATGACATATCTGCTGCCAGGATTCCAACCAGCGTTACATTTGGAAAATCATGCCCTTTTACAATCATTTGCGTTCCAACTAAAATATCTGCCTCTTCATTTGCAAATGCCGCCAGAATTTTCTCATGTCCGTCCTTTGACCGGGTCGTATCCAGATCCATACGCAGCACCCTGGCCTCTGGGAAATGTTTCTTCACCACTTCTTCTATCTGCTGTGTTCCGGCTTTAAATTCTCCAATGTGTCTGGAACCACATTCCGGACATATCTGTACTCTTTCTTGTTCATACCCACAATAATGACAAACCATTTTCCCATTGCGGTGATACGATAATGATACATCACAATGTGGACATTTTACAACAAATCCACATTCCCTGCAGGAAATAAATCCGGCATAACCACGTCGATTCAAAAAGAGCATAATCTGTTCTTTTTTTTGCAGCCTGTCTGCAATCATCTGCTGTAATTTTCTGCTCAAGATTGAACGATTGCCTTCCCGCAATTCCTCTCTCAAATCTACTACATGAACTTTAGCCATCTCCTGATTGCCGGAACGATTATGAAGCTCCAATAATTTATATTCTCCATGCTTTGCACGGTACATTGCCTCCACAGACGGAGTTGCAGATCCTAATATGACACTTGCCTGTTCCAGTTTTGCTCTGGCGATTGCAGTCTCCCTTGTATGATATCGTGGAATCTGTTCACTTTTGTATGTATTCTCATGTTCTTCATCAATTACTATCAATCCAAGATTAGGAAATGGCGTAAACAATGCGGAACGCGGACCTATCATCACATCAATCTCTCCTGCCTTCGCCCGCATCATTTGGTCATATCGCTCACCTGCGGACAATCTTGAATTCATGATAGATACCCTGTCACCAAATCTTCGATAGAACCTCATCACAGTCTGAAATGTCAATGCAATTTCAGGGATCAGAACAATTGCCTGCCGCCCTTTGGCTGCCACTCTTGCAATCATTTCCATATACACCTCTGTCTTACCGCTTCCGGTAACACCATGAATCAGATATGTTCCATATTGTTGTCTCTGATAGTCTCCCCAAAAACACTCTATCGCATTCTTCTGCTCAACTGTATAGCAAATGTCCTTCTCTTGTTGTTTTCGATTCTGTATCGGATTTCGGTATACCTGTTCTGACTCTATTGAAAGCACACCTTGTTCTTCCAAAGCTCGAACAACATTCAGTGTAATATTTAACTTTTTATTAATAAGCTCATAATCTAAAACTGGTTCATCGAGAAGTGCTGCAAGAAGTCTCGCTCTCGCTTTCTGATTCTTATGTAAATAAAAATCCAGCTTTGTTTTCCCTTCTTCTTCATTTAATAAAAGACGAACCTTTTTCTTAACCTTTGCCTGCTCTTTCTGTTTTATCGGAAGTACGGTTTTGAGTGCCTGAATCATAGTTCCACCGTAATTCTCCTTCATCCAGGCTGCCAATGCGACCAGCTTTCCTTCAATTGCCATGCCTTTTCTTGAAATCTCGGCAATTTCCTTAACCTTTGACAAATCATAATCGCAGTTTTCCGTAAAATCCACCACATAACCTTTTGTCATACGATTTCCTTTTCCAAATGGCACCAAAACTTCCATACCGATAGAAAGTTCCCCTTCCATATGGGAGGGGACTCTATATTGAAAAATCTTATCTAACTTTTCGTGTGTGATATCTACAATAATATTTGCAAACACAAGTTTCTCCTATTTTGCTTTCAATTCTTCTAAGACTTCCTGGATCAGCACCCGCTCATCCATCGGATGTTTTACACCTTTGATGTCCTGATAATCTTCATGCCCTTTACCGGCAAGAACAATGACATCTCCAGTCTGTCCATGTTCAATCGCATACTTGATAGCTTCTTTTCTGTCACAGATTTCTACATATTTTCCATCTGTTTTCTGAATTCCTGTCTTAATATCATCAATAATCGCCTGTGGTTCTTCAAATCTTGGATTATCCGATGTAATGATAGTCAAATCTGCCAGACGACCTGAGACTTCTCCCATCTCATAACGTCTGTCTTTGGAACGGTTTCCTCCACAGCCAAATAAACATACCAGACGCTTTGGATTGTATTCTTTCAATGTAGTCAAAAGACTTTCCAGACTCATTGCATTGTGTGCATAATCAATCATGAGTGTAAAGTCATCTGATACTTTTATCATCTCGATTCTTCCCTTTACCTTCGCAACCTTAAGTGCCTTTTTAATTGCATCTATCGGCACACCGAAGTGTCTGCATACAGCAATCGCCGTAAGTGAATTATAGACACTGAATGTTCCTGGAATATCGATTTCCACATCGAAATTCATCAGTCCCTCCACCTTGTATGCCACTCCAAGATATCCCGGTCTGGATACCAGATGCGTATCTGTTGCCCGCAAATCTGCTTTTTCAGAAAAACCGAATGTCTCTGTCTTGCAAGTTGCGCCTGCAAATACATCCTCGAAATATTTGTCATCTACATTGGCAATTCCAATCTCACATTGCTTGAACAAAAGACCTTTGCAACGTTTGTAATCATCAAAATCCTTATGTTCATTTGGTCCAATATGATCTTTTCCCAGATTTGTAAAAATACCAATTGTAAATGGGATTCCTGCTGTACGATGAAGCATCAATCCCTGAGATGAAACCTCCATTACAACACAATCACAACCAGCTTCTACCATCTCTGCAAAATATTTGTGAATCGTATAAGATTCCGGTGTTGTATTTGCTGCCGGAATATGTTTGTCACCAATGATTGCCTCAATTGTACCAATCAGTCCGACTTTGTGACCAACTGCATCCAAGATAGATTTAATCATATAAGTTGTTGTCGTCTTACCCTTTGTTCCTGTAATACCGATTACTTTCAACTTATCTGCCGGATATCCAAAATACGCAGCTGACATCAAAGCTAAAGCATAACGTGTATCCGGAACACGGATTACTGTCATATCTTTCGGTGCATCCACCTCATCTTCTACAATAACAGCTGATGCCCCTTTTTCTGCAACCTGCTGCACAAACTCATGTCCATCTACAACCGCACCTTTGATGCATACAAATGCGCTTCCATTTTCCACTTTTCTGGAATCATTGATTAATGTAGAAATCTCAATCTGGTCACTACCCTGTACTACTTCATATTCTAAACGTTCTAATAACTTACTTAATTGCATAATTTTTACCTCCTTGTATCGGAAATCGTTGTAATATAGAATATCATAAATCGAGGGTAAATGCAAAAAAAGAAGAGTCGGATTCTTGCGAAATCCAACTCTTACTCAAAGATTTATTATTCTGGTTTGTATTCGTCAAAATCGTATTTGATTGTTCCAAATGGTGTCTCCTGCTCACGAAGTGCAATAGACTTAGAAAGAGCTTTGATCTCATCTGCTGTTACGCTGCGTCCAAGTTCACTTGAAAGCACTACACCTTCTGACAAGAATGCTGTCTGCATTGCAATATATGGAGAGTCAATTCTTGTAGTATCATCCAGATCTCCTCTGAGGTATGAATACCACTGTAACTGGTTATCATTGTACATTTCCATTTCAGGGTGAAGCATAAGTTCCTGCTGTCCTGTGATATCACCGATTGCACAATCCAATTTATTCTCGAAGAGAACGCCATCTTTATCAACACCGAACCACTCAAGTCTTGGTTTCTGAAGCATTCCGCCTCCCATGATCTGTCCACCTTCTGGAACTGCAAGAGGACCACCTGTTGTATCTACGTCGATGAATTTCAATCCACCTTCAGAACCTGCAACAAAGCTTGTTCCGATTTCATCCATGTGAATTGCCCAGTCTTCATAGATATCCATTGAAAGACCGCCTTTGAATCTTGCGATTCCAACACCAAGGTCTTCTACTGGAGCGATACGATTTGTAATCTTGTCGATTCTTTCATCTGTCCAGTAATCACAAGACTGTACTCCGTATACACTCTCAAGTTCAGGCATTCCTAATACGTAAAGCATCTGTGCCAAGTGATAAATTCCAAGATCGAAAAGTGGTCCATGTACACCAACCTTAGGATTGATAAAGTCTTTGCTGAAGAAAGGCATATCATATCCAGGACGTCCCTGACGTCTGTGTCCAACACTTCTTGCATGGTAAACTTTACCAAGTTTTCCTTCTTCGATCATTTTCTTAGCGATACGAGTCTGTGGGTTGTAGATAGAACTGATCTGAATAGCCAGTTTCTTTCCATATTTTTTCTGTGCATCATAGAGAATCTTAGCGTCTGCATAGCTTGCTGACATTGGTTTCTCTGAATAGCAGTCAAATCCTGCTGCCATAACTGCTGTTGCAACTGATGTATGAAGGTTGTTATGTACACAAACTTCTACTTCGTCAATGTCATCTCTCTTGAGCATCTCACGGAAATCCTGGTACAAATTTTCCTCTGGAATACCATACTGTTTTCCGAATGCTTCCAATTTGTCTTTGTCGATTTCTGCTGCAGCTACAACAGTAAGTGCCTGTCCCTGTTTTTTCAGGTTATTGATAACTGTCATATGTCTGTGAGAAATCATACCTGTTCCGATAATTGCAATTCTAATCTCTTTCATTATTATAGTTCTCCTTCTTTATTTTAATGAAATATTGTTATTTCTCTACCATCCTAAGATTTTCAGATATTCACGGCTTCTTCTTGCACATTCCAATGGATCCATTTCGTAATGCTCATCCTGCTCTACGATAACCCAGTTTGCATTTGCTTTAATAGAAGCATCTAATACCGGCTCCCAGATCATCTGTCCAAATCCTACTGGACGGAATCCGAAGTATCCTGTATCTCCTTCTTCTTCCTCTGTGTCGATACCGATCAGTTTGTACATATTTTTAACTTCACCTTTTTTGATGTAGTCTTTCAAATGTACAACTGGAATACGATCTGTATATTTTTCTACGAATTCTGGTGCCTCTCCTGTTGCAACATCACACCAGCAAGTATCTAATTCTGACATCAGATGGTCATGAGGAATTGCTTCGAACATTGCATCATATCCCCATCTTCCGTCTGGAAGTTTTACAAATTCGAAATCATGGTTGTGATACAAGAATGTCATTCCTGCATCATGAATTTTCTTTCCTACTTCATTTAAAAGTGGAAGGAAGCTCTCAAATCCTTCTGGATTAACCGGACGATATTCTTCTGCCATGTAAGGCATAACCAGATATTTCACACCGATTGTAGAATAATCCTTGAGAATCTGATCTAAGTTATCCATCATCTCTGCAAATGCAACGTGTGCACTGATTGGTATAAGTCCAACCTCATCAAGAATTGCTTTTACGTTCTCTGGTTCCAGACCATACAATCCAGCAAGTTCCACACCGTCATATCCCATCTCTTTAATTTTCTGCATCACATTCTTAAAATTTTCCGGAGTGTTTTCCAGAAGATCTCTTAAACCATAAACCTGTATTCCAACTGGAAGTTTGTTAGCCATTTTTATTTCCTCTCTTTCTTTTCACTCGGCAGTTCTTTTGAACTTCTCTTCGTTTTATATTTATAGTTTAGCACTTCTCAAATCATGAAACTTCTTCGTAATTATTCAAAAAACAGTTAATTTTTTGCATTTTTATTTCTTAAATTTCAGAAAAAAAGTTTTACAGCAAAATTTCATGTACAATTTTTGTTCTTAACTCTTCTGATTACAAAAAAGCAAATGATCCGAACGCTTTTCGCATCCAGACCATTTGCTTTTATTCTTTTCAAGTCGAAAAGCTACTCACCACCTGAAAGAGGCGGGAGTCTTCTCGACTGAGATAAAAACTTTTTATTCTTCTGTTTCCCCTGTATGTTTCGGCAAGAACAAGCTGAGAAGTAATGATACCACAAATACTCCTGCAACTGCATTTCCATTAAAGATATCACCTACTGCTGCCGGGAATGCAGCAAAGAAGTTTCCATCTGTCTGAGTTAAACCAACACCAACACAGAATGCAAGTGATACAATGATCATTGTTCTGTTGTTGAATTCACAATCCTTCATCATCTTCACACCTTCATACATGATAGATCCGAACATCATAACTGTACATCCGCCAAGTACTGCCTGTGGAAGTGAGTTAAAGAATGCTCCAAGTGGTGGGAATAATGATGCTAAAATCAAAATAATTGCTCCCATTAAGATTGTAAAACGGTTAATAACGCCTGTCATTGTTACCAATCCGACATTCTGGCTGAAAGATGTAAGCGGAAGACATCCAAAGCATCCTGAAATCGCACTTGAAAATCCATCAACTGCAAGAGACCCCTGCAATTCTTCCATTTTTAAATCTCTGTCCAATGCACCTTTTGCTATTGCTGTTGTTGCACCTGTTGTCTCCGCAGCAGATACAAGGAACACGATTGCAATTGTAAAGAATGCACCAAGATTAAATACCGGCTTGTGGCTTGTGAAGAACACAAGTCTTGGAATACTTACAAAACCAACCTCTTCAATTGTTTTTGCAATTCCTGAAAAGTCGATCATCGGAGCAATTCCTGTAACTGTAAAAATTGCAGATAATATGTAACCTCCAACTAATCCTACCAGAACATTCAGGTTCTTATACACACCTTTTAATAAGTAACTAGATACCAGACAAATCAGTAATGTTACAGCTCCGATAAACAAATGGTACCATGCACCAAATGTTTCTGAGCCGCTTCCACCTCCCCATGAGTTCATTCCAACAGGAAGCAAAGACAATCCTATTGCAACTACTACGCAGGCAGATACGATTGGTGTCAGATATTTTTTCCAATACTGTGCACTGAGTCCGACCAAACCTTCAAAAATACCACCGAGGATAACTGCTCCAACCATACCTTCATATCCAAGATCAGGATTCGTACAGATCATTAACAGGCTTCCAAGGAATGTAAAACTAACTCCCATAACGATTGGCAGTTTGGAACCGATTTTCCATATCGGATATAACTGTAAACAAGTACCTATACCCGCTACAAACATTGCACACTGCAATAATCTTGTAATCTCTACCGCAGTCAGATGATCTCCTGTCCCCCTCACAAGAGCTGCACTACATACAATCAATACAGGGGCTAAGTTCGATACAAACATAGCCAATACATGCTGCAATCCAAACGGAATTGCTTTATTAAGTGGAACTCGTCCGTTTAACTTGTAAATATTCTCTTCACTTACTGTGGTGATATTTTCCTCTTTATTAACTTTCATACCAAATACCTTTTTCTTTCATAAACTTTTTTCTAAATTGCATCCGCCTCTTCATTTTTTCCTAGTCTTCGCAGCATTGTCTTCTTCACCGCTCTTAATATATTCTCATATCCTGTACACCTGCACAAGTGTCCTGACATTAATTTTCGTATTTCATCATCAGAAAACTCTCTTTTTGCATTCAAAATTTCAGTTGCACTCATAATACATCCCGGTGTACAGAACCCACACTGCACAGCTGCTTCATCTATAAATGCCTGCTGGATGTCAGATAATTCGCCATTCGGTCCTGCAAGTCCTTCCAATGTAAGAATTTCTTTTCCTTCAGCCCAAACTGCCAGATAAATGCAAGAGTTAAAGCATTCGCCGTCAATAATAACATTACACGCTCCGCATTCCCCTACTTCACATCCTTTTTTTACACTGGTCATTCGAAAATCATCTCGAAGTACGTCCGTAAGCGAAGCACGGACATCGATCATCTTCTCAACTTTCTTTCCATTGATCGTACAAGAAAGTAATTTATACTGCTTACTCATCTATTTCACCTCCTGCCAGTCGAATTGATTCTGTCAACGCTCTCTTAGCAAGAACAACTGCGATATGCTGACGGAAATCCTTAGCAGCTCTCCAGCTGTCTCGTGGATTAATGTCTTCTAATACAGCTTTTGCAAATTCTTCAACAACTTCTTTTGTTACTGGTTTTCCCTTTGCAACCTGCTCTGCTGATGGTGCTCTCATTGGCACCGGACCCGCAACACCATATGCAATTCTGACATCCTCAATTGTTTTTTTATCTTCGGACAGTTTTACATTAACCGAACAACCTGTAGTTGCAATATCCATGGCATTTCTCATAGCATATTTAATATAATGTCCATAATAACCTTCATATGATTCTTTCGGTATAATAATTGCTGTCTGAATTTCTGCTGGTTTCAGGTCTACAACTCCTGCTTTTATGTAAAAATCTTTAATCGGTATTCTACGTACACCTTCCGGTCCTGTTATTTCTACCACAGCATCCCATGCATGAAGTGTCGATGCTGAATCCGCAGAAGTTACACCATTACATGTATTTCCACCGATTGTTCCTATATTTCGGATTTGTGGTCCTCCTACCATATCAACTGCTTCCCCAAGTACATTGATATGTTTCTGAATAATCGGATCTTTTGTAATATGTGAAAAGCTGGTAAGCGAACCGATACGGATTGCATCGTCCTCTTCGTATGAAACTCCTCTCATTTCATCGATCATATAAATGCTGACCAGTTCTTTTCCTGCTCTTTTTCCTTCTCTCATCTGCACAAGTACATCGCTTCCCCCTGCAATGATCTGTGCTTCTGGATGTTCCTGTAAAAGTCTGATCGCCTCTTCTACATTTTCTGCTTCATATAACGCTTTAATATCGTACATAATCATTCGCCCCCTTCTATCATATGTTCTTCTTTTAATTTACGGAAGAGATTATGTGGATTTACCGGTGCATCATTTACAAATACGCCTGTTGCATGGTATACCGCATTACGGATTGCCGGTGCAATAGAACATGTAGGCGGCTCTCCTAATGATTTTGTTCCAAATGCACTTGTAGGCTCTGGATTTTCAACAAAATATGCTCGTAAATTTGGATGATCCATAAATGTTGATAATTTATAATCCAATAAGTTATTATTCAATGCTCTTCCTGTCTTTGGATCAAACAACAGTTTTTCTGACAATCCAAAGCCAATTCCCATACTCATACCACCATGTACCTGTGCCTCAGCCAATGCAGGGTTGATAAGTGTTCCTGCATCATGTACATTTACCAGGTCAAGCAATTTAACCTTGCACATTGGGATATCTACTTCTACTTCTGCAAATGTACATCCAAATGAATATGCATTGGATTTAATCTGTGCTGTACTCTCTGCTGACAGATGCTGACTGTGATTTAAGCTATACAAAGCTTCTGTTGATAATTCTCCTAAAGACATCAGTTCTCTTTTGTCTGTCACACGTACAATCTTACCATCAATAATATCTAAGTTATATTCCGGCATACGTGTCAACTCATGTGCATATTTCAAAATGTGTTCTTTCAAAAGTGATGCTGTCTGACGAATTGCAAATCCTGCTGTATATGTCTGACGTGATGCATAAGCTCCTGTTCCAAATGGAGTTATATCTGTGTCCTGACATGAAACAACGTGTACCATGTCCATTGGAACTCCAAGCACATCTGCTGTCATCTGAGCGTATGCTGTATCAGCACCCTGTCCGATCTCAGTTTCTCCAAGCTGTACCTGAAGGGAACCATCCTGGTTAAGTACCATTCTACAAGAAGAAGTTTCCAGAGATATCGGCCATACTGCTGTGTTGTACCAGAATACTGCCATTCCTACTCCTCTTCTTACATCACCAGTCTGATTCTTATATTCTTCGTATTTTCTCTTGAAATCTGTAGCTTCCATACCCTTATCAATACACTGATTAAATGTATCAGAATACAATTCATTTTTAGAAAATGCATCTACAAATCCAACCGGCATCAGATTTTTACGTCTGAATTCTATTGGATCCATATTCAATTTCGCTGCTACTTCCTCTGTGTGACATTCCACTGCCCACATTGCCTGTGGAATTCCGTAACCACGCATAGCACCTGCTACTGATTTGTTTGTAAATACAGTATAGGCGTCTGCCTCTACATTGTCACATGGATAAAGCTGTGGAAATGCTCCGACTCCTTTGGCGCAAATACTATGTCCATGAGATGCATATGCACCCTGATCAGAAAATGCTTCCAGCTTACGTGCCGCAAACGTTCCGTCCGGTCTTACCCATGAAACAATGTGGCTATGAATTGCATGACGTACACGAGTTGATACGAAAGTTTCTTCTCTTGGAACATCTAATTTTACTAAATGACCGCCAACCTGCAAACATAACCATGCACACAATGGCTCGTACAATACATCCTGTTTGTTACCAAATCCACCGCCAATATATGGTTTGATAATACGGATCTTACCCCAGTCTATTCCTAATGCCTGACCACAGACACGACGAACGATATGTGGAATCTGTGTTGAGCTAACAATTTTGATTCGATCAGCTTCCTTCTCAGCATAACAAATAAAGTTTTCAATATGACAATGCTGTACCGTTGGTGTGCTATACCATCCCTCTACTTTGATCAAACCAGGTTCTTTGATTGCTTCCTCATAATTTCCTTTACGGATTGTTGTATGTTTTAAAATATTATTCGGATAGTTCTCATGTAACTGTGGTGCTCCATCCTTCATTGCTTCATGAACGTCCAGTACAAATGGATATTCTTCATATTCTACTTTAATAACACGAAGTGCCTGTGCTGCTGAAACTTCATCTTCTGCAATAACTGCTGCTATATCATCCCCATAAAATCTTACCCTGTCTGTTAACACCAATCTGTCCGCTACATCCTGATGCGATTCATCCGTTGACCATGGATGTCCGGCTGTCGGGAAATAATGTTTTTCTTTTAAATCAAAACATGTACAGACCTTTACTACTCCCGGAATTTTTTCAGCCTCTGTTGTATCAATAGAAATAACCTTTCCATTTGCAATTGTTGAATGCAAAATACGTGCAACATACGCACCTTTGTCACACAAATCGTCCGTATATCGTGTACGTCCGATTACTTTATCATATGCATCGACACGAGTTACTTTTTTACCTACATACATTTTTCTTCCTCCCTTTTATCCTTTTATTTTTACCGCACTCTACGATGTGTTTAAAAAACATTTTCTCCGTTAACATAATATTCAAGTTCTTTTTTCATAATCATATATTGCGATTTCGTAATGACTATCTTGCCCTTGTTCAATTGTATTAGATTTACTTCTTCTAATTTCTTAATATTACGGTTTAATGTCTTCATAGATATGCCAACTTCTTCCGAGATTCTTGTTCTTGTCTGTTTTAATTCAAGTTTTTCCGGTAATGGCTGCTTTTGTTCATATTTTCGAACTAAATGTACCATCAACCGGTCTTTTCCTTCCATAAACAAATACCTTCTTGCCTCTGCAGTCTGCATAACTAACCGCTTCATATTTTCCTGTGTCCGCATATATAATGCATCTACATCCATATGCATCCATTCCATATAATATACACAAGGAATTGCAAGCAATCGACACTTTGTAGATGATAAAATGTCAATTCTATAATTATCCATTCCTGCAAAACACTCGATTTCTCCAAAGAAATCTCCCGGTCCAAAATCTTTAAAGTAATAAGACTTCTCATTCATCGGCCATTCTATTCCGGTTACTTTACCAGATAAAACGATATATATATATTTACACTCTTCTCCAGCTTTAATAAATGTCTGATCAGCTTCTATTTCCACAACTGACATATAATACTTTACTTCTTCCGTACAATTACGAAAAAGAATATTCATGTATTCTCGTTTTTTGGATGGTAACCCCTTAAAAATTTCCACGTTTTGGTCCTCCTTTTGATATATTATATTTTGAAATGAAATGTCTTTAAAAGGTCAAGTGACTACTTTTCTTTGCCTTTTTTATTTCTGGCGAAATATACAATTTTGCACGATTAATATAGCTTTATTATAATCTTTTTTAGTACTTTTTACTATAATTAATTTTTCAGATAACTCAAGTCGAACGTCCGTGAGACTTGGCGCGTGATTCTGGTCAGCGAAGCTGACATATTCCTATCAGAATCACTGCGCATCCCCGCGGAGCGTTTATCTCAGTCGGAGATTGGACTCCCACTGAGACAAATTTGCTATTACTCACCACCTGAAAGAAGTGGGAGTCTTCTCGACTGAGATAATATTTAAGTTGTATAAAGCAATCTGCCATATTTTGAGAACAAAAAAACACGTTCAAGAATTACTCTTAAACGTGTTACTGATTCTTTTTATTTGGTTTTTGTACCTTCAAAACTGCATACAAAGTTTTTTCATCCATCTTGTTCTCCTATCACCTGTTCTGGTTATGCCCTCGACCTATTAGTAACAGTCAGCTCCATGTGTTACCACACTTCCACCTCTGCCCTATCTACCTCGTCGTCTTCAAGGGGTCTTACTAACTTGACGTTATGGGATATCTTATCTTGAGGGGGGCTTCACGCTTAGATGCCTTCAGCGTTTATCCCTTCCCGGCTTGGCTACCCTGCCATGCATCTGGCGATGCAACAGGTACACCAGCGGCCAGTCCATCCCGGTCCTCTCGTACTAAGGACAGCTCCTCTCAAATATCCTACGCCCACGCCGGATAGGGACCGAACTGTCTCACGACGTTCTGAACCCAGCTCGCGTACCGCTTTAATGGGCGAACAGCCCAACCCTTGGGACCTACTTCAGCCCCAGGATGCGATGAGCCGACATCGAGGTGCCAAACCACTCCGTCGATGTGAACTCTTGGGAGTGATAAGCCTGTTATCCCCAGGGTAGCTTTTATCCGTTGAGCGATGGCAATCCCACTTTATACCACCGGATCACTAAGTCCTACTTTCGTACCTGCTCCACCCGTCGGTGTCGCAGTCAAGCTCCCTTCTGCCTTTGCACTCTTCGAATGGTTTCCAACCATTCTGAGGGAACCTTTGAGCGCCTCCGATACCCTTTCGGAGGCGACCGCCCCAGTCAAACTCCCCACCTGACATTGTCCCCCAGCCGGATCACGGCTGCTGGTTAGAAACCCAATACTGCAAGGGTGGTATCCCAACATCGACTCCACGGCAACTGGCGTTACCGTATCCTAGTCTCCCACCTATCCTGTACATGCAATATCGAATCCCAGTATCAAGCTGGAGTAAAGCTCCATGGGGTCTTTCCGTCCTGGCGCAGGTAACCAGCATCTTCACTGGTATTTCAATTTCACCGGGTGCATTGTTGAGACAGTGCCCAAATCATTACGCCTTTCGTGCGGGTCGGAACTTACCCGACAAGGAATTTCGCTACCTTAGGACCGTTATAGTTACGGCCGCCGTTTACTGGGGCTTAAGTTCAAAGCTTCGCTTGCGCTAACCTCTCCCCTTAACCTTCCAGCACCGGGCAGGCGTCAGCCCATATACCTCACCTTTCGGTTTTGCATAGACCTGTGTTTTTGCTAAACAGTTGCTTGGGCCAATTCTCTGCGGCCATTCGCATGGCACTCCTTCTCCCGAAGTTACGGAGTCATTTTGCCGAGTTCCTTAACAATGCTTCTCCCGTCGGCCTTAGGATTCTCTCCTCATCCACCTGTGTCGGTTTACGGTACGGGTATGATATAAACAATAGCGGCTTTTCTTGGCAGTTAGCTCACGCTCTTCCCTACTCTTTTTCGGTCCGCATCACGTCTTCCCGTTGCCTGCCGGATTTTCCTGACAGACCGGTACCTCGCTTGCGCCGGGCTTTCCGTTCCCGGCTCGCGCTCTCTCCCTGCGTCCCCACAGTTCTGTTATATCATAGTACAGGAATTTCAACCTGTTATCCATCGACTACGTCTTTCGACCTCGCCTTAGGCCCCGACTTACCCAGCGCAGATCAGCTTTACGCTGGAAACCTTAGATATTCGGCCGGAAGGATTCTCACCTTCCTCTCGCTACTCATTCCGGCATTCTCTCTTCTTAAAAATCCACTGCTCCTTTCGGTACAGCTTCGTCTCTTTAAGAATGCTCCTCTACCAATTAACATTCGTTAATTCCTAAGCTTCGGTAGTGTGTTTCAGCCCCGGACATTTTCGGCGCAGGACCTCTCGACTAGTGAGCTATTACGCACTCTTTTAATGGATGGCTGCTTCTGAGCCAACATCCTAGTTGTCTTCGAAATCCCACATCCTTTTCCACTTAACACACATTTTGGGACCTTAGCTGTAGGTCTGGGCTCTTTCCCTTTTGACTACCCAACTTATCTCGTGCAGTCTGACTCCCATACATCATCTACGCGGCATTCGGAGTTTGATATCTCTTAGTAAGCTTTGACGCCCCCTTAAGAATTCAGTGCTCTACCTCCGCAAGACTCGTATGAGGCTAGCCCTAAAGCTATTTCGAGGAGAACCAGCTATCTCCGGGTTCGATTGGAATTTCTCCCCTATCCACACCTCATCCCCACCCTTTTCAACGGATGTGGGTTCGGTCCTCCATTGCCTTTTACGGCAACTTCAACCTGGACATGGATAGATCACCCGGTTTCGGGTCTACTCTGACTGACTTCACGCCCTATTCAGACTTGGTTTCCCTTCGGCTCCACACCTTCAGTGCTTAACCTCGCCAGCCAGCGTAACTCGCCGGACCGTTCTACAAAAAGTACGCGGTTCATCATATAAAGATGTTCCACAGCTTGTAAACATATGGTTTCAGGTTCTCTTTCACTCCCCTCCCGGGGTCCTTTTCACCTTTCCTTCACAGTACTATGCGCTATCGGTCACTAAGAAGTATTTAGCCTTACGGGGTGGTCCCCGCTCATTCCCACAAGGTTTCTCGTGTCTCGTGGTACTCTGGATACCGCCATGTCAACTCGTCTTTCGCTTACGGGGCTTTCACCCTCTCTGGCTGGCTTTCCCAAAACCATTCTGCTAGACTCATTGAATCAATTCTGCGGTCCGAACCCCGGAGTGCACGCACTCCGGTTTGGGCTCTTCCGCTTTCGCTCGCCGCTACTCACAGAATCACATGTTGTTTTCTCTTCCTCCGGCTACTTAGATGTTTCAGTTCACCGGGTTCCCTTCCTAACGTTATGGATTGGCGTTAGGATACTTGAGGTTTGCTCAAGTAGGTTTCCCCATTCAGAAATCTCCGGATCAATGGATATTTGCTCCTCCCCGAAGCTTTTCGCAGCTTATCACGTCTTTCATCGGCTCTTAGTGCCAAGGCATCCACCATACGCTCTTATCAGCATAACCAACAGACAAGAAACACGGGTTGGTTTCTCATCGACACATACTAGCGTGTATGCGTTGGTAATAGGTCAATTTCTTTTAAGTCTGTTTTCTTCAGACTTCAGTTAATGTTTGTTAACATTACCTCGGATGTCTTGATTAGATATTTTTTAATCTTATCATCTATATTTCTTTGTATGCAATTTTCAAGGTACATAAAGATGCGAGCGTATCGAAAACAATTATGTGTGACAAGCTCGCTTGTCTAAGCATAAATGCTTTTCGATGCATTGGCATGTAATGCCATGAGCGATAAGACCTCTGATCTTAGAGCTTCGCATCTATTCATTTTTCTGACTGACATTTATCAGTCATTAGAAAACTGAAATCTCTTTCAACTCTCTAATCACTGGTAAAACCAGTTATTCAAACAGCACTGCCCTGCTGATGGGGTTGGCGTTGATAAGTTGTTGCTCATCCTTGCCTGTATCTATATTGAATTCTTTCGACGGCGGTTCCGTCTTTTTTCTTTATAGATTTGGCGGCCACCTACTCTCCCACACCGTCTCCAGTGCAGTACCATCGGCCGTTTAGGTCTTAACCATCGTGTTCGGGATGGGAACGGGTGTTACCCCTAAACGCATCGCCACCAAAAGGTTCCATTATCAAGTTGTTTCTTGATAACTAAACAATAGACAACGATTCTTTACTTCTTCTCCCATCTGTTTGATGTTTGAAGTTATTTCTTCCTTAGAAAGGAGGTGATCCAGCCGCACCTTCCGATACGGCTACCTTGTTACGACTTCACCCCAGTTATCGGTCCCACCTTCGGCAGCTCCCTCCTTACGGTTGGGTCACTGACTTCGGGCGTTACTGACTCCCATGGTGTGACGGGCGGTGTGTACAAGACCCGGGAACGTATTCACCGCGACATTCTGATTCGCGATTACTAGCGATTCCAGCTTCATGTAGTCGAGTTGCAGACTACAATCCGAACTGAGACGTTATTTTTGGGATTTGCTTACCCTCGCGAGTTTGCCTCCCTTTGTTTACGCCATTGTAGCACGTGTGTAGCCCTGCTCATAAGGGGCATGATGATTTGACGTCATCCCCACCTTCCTCCAGGTTATCCCTGGCAGTCTCTCCAGAGTGCCCGGCCAAACCGCTGGCTACTGAAGATAGGGGTTGCGCTCGTTGCGGGACTTAACCCAACATCTCACGACACGAGCTGACGACAACCATGCACCACCTGTCTCCGGTGTTCCGAAGAAAAGCTCCCATTACGGAGCGGTCACCGGGATGTCAAGAGCAGGTAAGGTTCTTCGCGTTGCTTCGAATTAAACCACATGCTCCACCGCTTGTGCGGGTCCCCGTCAATTCCTTTGAGTTTCATTCTTGCGAACGTACTCCCCAGGTGGACTACTTATTGCGTTTGCTGCGGCACCGAATGGCTTTGCCACCCGACACCTAGTAGTCATCGTTTACGGCGTGGACTACCAGGGTATCTAATCCTGTTTGCTCCCCACGCTTTCGAGCCTCAACGTCAGTCATCGTCCAGTAAGCCGCCTTCGCCACTGGTGTTCCTCCTAATATCTACGCATTTCACCGCTACACTAGGAATTCCGCTTACCTCTCCGACACTCTAGAAAAACAGTTTCCAATGCAGTCCCGGGGTTGAGCCCCGGGTTTTCACATCAGACTTGCCTCTCCGTCTACGCTCCCTTTACACCCAGTAAATCCGGATAACGCTTGCCCCCTACGTATTACCGCGGCTGCTGGCACGTAGTTAGCCGGGGCTTCTTAGTCAGGTACCGTCATTTTCTTCCCTGCTGATAGAAGTTTACATACCGAAATACTTCTTCCTTCACGCGGCGTCGCTGCATCAGGGTTTCCCCCATTGTGCAATATTCCCCACTGCTGCCTCCCGTAGGAGTTTGGGCCGTGTCTCAGTCCCAATGTGGCCGGTCGCCCTCTCAGGCCGGCTACTGATCGTCGCCTTGGTAGGCCGTTACCCCACCAACTAGCTAATCAGACGCGGGTCCATCTCATACCACCGGAGTTTTTACCCCTGCACCATGCGGTGCTGTGGTCTTATGCGGTATTAGCAGTCATTTCTAACTGTTATCCCCCTGTATGAGGCAGGTTACCCACGCGTTACTCACCCGTCCGCCGCTCAGTCACAATACTCGTCATTCCGAAGAAATCCAAGTAAAGTGCTTCGCTCGACTTGCATGTGTTAAGCACGCCGCCAGCGTTCATCCTGAGCCAGGATCAAACTCTCGTTAAAAGTGTTTGTTCTAGTCAAGATTAACTCTAGCTAATCTATCCTTTTACTGTTGTTTTGGCATTGAACACTTAATGAGGTTTTTCACGAATTTAGTGTGAAAGCCGTTCGGCTCAATACCGAACCTCATTTGTATTCATCCGTTCTTAAAAAATTTTCTCTTAAAGAAATTTTCAAGGATCTGTTGTCTATTGTTTAGTTATCAATGTTCTTTATTTTGTTGTCGTCTCAAGCGACAGCTTTAATAGATTATCACATCTTTTGTCGTTTGTCAACAACTTTTTTATTTTTTCTGTTTCGCTTTTGTAATTTTATCAATCACTTTCAAGCGACAGCTTGTTCACTTTATCACATCCGACAACCTTTTGTCAAGAACTTTTTTCAAGTTTTTTCTTTGCATTTTTCATCTTACACTTTCCATATCCCGCCAGGGCTGTCCGGTGTTTTCAATTTTGCATCGGTTGTCTTAGCGACGAAGATTATCTTATCATCTCGTTTTTGAATTGTCAACGTTTTTCTTGTTTTTTATTTATTTCGCACAATTCAGACAATTTACTCTGTTTACTAATACTGTATACAAAATATCTTTTTTCTACTTCCACGTACACCAAACATATTATTATCCTAAAAAACTATTACTATTCACAATATTCAAGTCGAACGTCCGTGAGACTTGGCGCGTGATTCTGGTCAGCAAAGCTGACATATTCCTATCAGAATCACTGCGCATCCTCGCGGAGCGTTTATCTCAGTCGGAGATTGGACTCCCACTGAGACAAATTTGCTATTACTCACCACCTAAAGAGGTGGGAGTCTTCTCGACTGAGATAAAAAACCTTTCTTTGTCTGATTATACCTGTTTGATATACTACCGACAACGAAAGGCTTTTCTTCTATAATATTCAAGAATGCCTCGGCATTCTTGCTGCGAGGTGCGCGTCATGCAATTGCATGACATACTTCTACTGCGCACCTCTGCAATCCTGCCGGAGGCTATATCAGCTGGGGGGATTGACTCCCAGCTGATATAAATAAACTTTATCTCATTTCCGATAAAATAGAATAAATCATTTTACCTATCACCAAATACTATTTCACTAATTTCAATACTTCTTCTTTTGGCTGTGCTCCCAACGTCTTTGCTGCAACCTCTCCATTTTTAAATGCAATAAACATTGGAATACTCATAACTTTGTACTTCTGAGCAATCTCAATGTTCTCATCAATATTGATTTTACCAACTTTAATTTCTGTCTCTTCATTCGAAATCTGCTCGATTACCGGTGCCATCATCTTACATGGTCCACACCAATCAGCATAGAAATCTACCAATACAGGCTTATCTGATTTCAGCACTTCTTGCTCAAAATTTTCTGCTGTCAATTTTACAACTGCCATAATTATTCTCCTTTTCTTCTATCTGATGCCACGTGCTACAATTTACTACTCACTACAATAGCTTCTCTATTTCCAACTATTACTCTCATTCTACACTATTTTCCAAACAAATCAAGATTTTCAAACTTGTAATTCCTGCCAATTTTCTCCTGCTCCAAATGTTTCATGAAATCTTGTTGAAATTTCTTTATTCTGAAACAGTACCCCTTGATATTGCCCAAGCATCTTTCCTGCAATCGGAACAGCTCCATGATAGACGCCATTTAATATCTGACAATATTTCTTACACGCCGGATTCGGTTGCTCACTCATCACCATTCCATGCACGCCCTCGTATTGTCCTGCGACTTTCATTCCGAAAAATAATACTTTTCGTTTTATCGGATTTTGTGCAGTCAAAAGCTTATCACACAGAATCATATACCTCAATGTTTTCCTTATTTCTTTTGCACTGACTCCATCATAGAATTCTGCAATCACCGCGGCATTCTTTATCGTCGGATGAATACAATTTGCTCTGTGAAATGTCATCGGATCAATATGTTTTCGTACCAACATCATTCGATCAAATTCCATTTCAATCTCAGAATGTGTTATCCCGCTGACTTGTATCATCTTCTCTACGTATTTGTGACACTCACTATCCAAAGCAAAATGACAAATAAAACCATATATATACGCTCTTGCCGCACTCTTATTTTCAGACTGCTTAATAACTTCCGCTGCATGTTTAAAAAATGTATCTGCATACTCCTCATGCATTCTATATCCTATCGCATTTACACGATTTTTATGAAAAATACGATAGTAAAAAAAGATATCCGGTCCATATAATCCGATATCAAAAAGTTCTCGATGATTCTCGATTGCTTTTTGAAGCGGTCCCGGTAATATTCTGATTACATCGTTTCCGAATTGATAATGTGCATATGTTGTCGGCATATCCATACCTTCTTTCCCTTCAATTCTCATCCCCATTCTAACACGAATCAGAAAAAGTGCAATGTAATCTTTTATCAATTATCTTTTTTCAAGTCGAACATCCGTGAGACTTGGCGCGTGATTCTGGTCAGCGAAGCTGACATATTCCTATCAGAATCACTGCGCATCCTCGCGGAGCGTTTATCTCAGTCGGAGATTGGACTCCCACTGAGACAAATTTACTATTACTCACCACCTGAAGAGGTGGGAGTCTTCTCGACTGAGATAAAATAGTTTCTATTTTTTCTGATAAGTACCTTGACTTTCTAATTTCCTTTCATTAGAATAAGAAGCGTGAAAATGATTTCACTTCATTTTTGGGCTTGTACTGGTTTCGACAGGGATTCTGAAGATGGAGAAGCTATCCGTAGGCCGATGCGTCAAATCGCAAACTTAAAATTAAACGCTAACGATAATTTCGAATTAGCTGCAGCCTAATTGCTGCATGTCAGCCCCGAGGCACCCGCACCTTGGGAATCTGGCATCAACTATGTGGGAAACGATATTAGCAAAGCTTTGAGTTAATAGGCGTATTATGAAGCTACTGAACCTGTAAGAGTGTTAGTTCTCGTACAGCAGAGGGAATGTTAAATAACTGACTATGATAGTAGAAGTACATGGGATGGGTTTTTGGACGCGAGTTCGATTCTCGCCAGGTCCATTCAAAAGAAATAAGGACGAAGAAAACAATTTACTTTTCTCCGTCCTTATTTTTATTTCAGAATGTTTTAAATCTTATTCTCGCAAATAAGCATAACTTTTCAGAAAATATTATCCAAGATTTCTCACTTTAAAATCTCTCTGTGCCTCACGTCTCTGATCTTTCTTCGCAATATCATCTCGCTTATCGTAAAGTTTTTTACCTTTTGCAAGACCAATTTCTACTTTCACAAGACTTCCGCTAAAATATACCTGTAATGGAACAACTGTATTCCCTTTTTCTTTCATCTTTCCAAAAATCTTATCGATCTCTTTCTTATGAAGAAGCAGTTTTCTTACACGCAATGGATCTTTATTAAAAATATTTCCTTTTTCATACGGTGAAATATGCATTCCATAAATAAACATCTCACCATCTTCAATTCGAATAAATGCTTCTTTAATACTGCATTTTCCCATTCTCAATGATTTTACTTCTGTTCCATGTAGTACAATTCCGGCCTCATATTTTTCCAGAATAAAATAATCATGATACGCTTTTTTATTATTTGCAATCAGTTTTTTCTCTGCCATATATCCAACCTCTTTCTCGTCCTTTTAAGACTTTTATTTACGAATCGTATTCTTCATCCTCGTCACAGAATTCAAAATCAATCGTCCGGTTCAATTTATCTACATCCAGCACGCGTACTTTCACGCTCTGACCTAATTTATATACATTTCTTGTATGTTCGCCAATCAATTCATATTGTTCTTCCCAATACTCATAATGATCATCTCGCATATTCGTCACATGTACAAGTCCTTCGATCGTATTTGGAAGTTCCACATAAGCCCCCCATTTAGTAATTCCTGATATTACGCCTTCAAATTCTTCTCCGATGCGCTCCTGCATGTACTCTACTTTTTTCAATTTTACAGTTTCTCTCTCCGCCTCTTCCGCACGACGTTCCAGCATACTTGACTGAACTGCCACTTCCGGCAATATTTTTTCATAATGCTCAATTCTCTTATCATTCATGCGACCCCGAATATTTTCCTTGATGATTCGGTGAATCTGTAAATCTGGATATCTTCGGATTGGAGATGTAAAATGTGTATAATATTTCGCTGCCAGTCCGAAATGTCCCGAATTCTCCGGTGTATATTTTGCCTGCTTCATAGAACGAAGTGCCAAACGGCTAATCAATGCTTCTTCCGGTGTTCCTTCTACCTTACCAAGAAGCTTCTGCACTTCTTTCGGACGCACTTCATTTCCCACATGTATATGATAACCAAAATTATTGATAAATGTACTCAGACGTTTCATTTTATCCTCGTCTGGTGTATCGTGCGTTCTATATAGAAACGGAAGCTCTCTCCAGAAATATTCTTCCGCAACGGTTTCATTTGCAAGCAACATAAAATCTTCAATAATCTTTGTAGCCACATTTCTGTCATACGGCTTAATATCAATCGGTCTGCCATTTTCGTCTAATACCATCTTAGACTCTGGAAAATCAAAATCAATAGAACCTCTTTTTTTTCTATGTTCACGCAAAATATGAGATAATTCCTTCATTAATTCAAACATAGGAACCAACTCTTCATATTTTGCAATCTCGTTTTCATCGTGCTCTTCAAGAATTTTAGCGACGCTTGTATAATTCATTCTTCTATCAACCTTGATTACCGTTTCTGCAATCTCATGATCAATCACTTCACCTTTTGGATTTACTGTCATAATACAACTAAGCGCAAGACGATTCTCGCCTTCATTCAAGGAACAAACTCCGTTTGATAATTTCTGCGGAAGCATAGGAATCACTTTATTCACAAGATAAACACTTGTCCCACGCTTGAGTGCTTCACGATCCAGCGCACTTCTCTCCTGTACATAATTTGTTACATCAGCAATATGGACCCCCAGTTTATAATTGTCTCCTTTTTTTGTCAATGATACCGCATCATCCAAATCTTTCGCATCTTCTCCGTCAATCGTTACCATCTGCCAGTCTCGCAAATCTTTACGTCCTGCCATATCCGCATCACTCACGTCTTTGCCTACACGTTCCGCCTGATTCATAACTTTCTCCGGGAACTCTACCGGAAGATCAAATGATTTCACGATTGACATAATATCCGTGCCCGGATCGTTGATATGTCCTATAATTTCCACCACATATCCTTCCGGTTTCATATTCTCGCTACCATAAGATGTCAGCTCTACCACGACTTTATGCCCGCTGACAGCACCTTTTTCTTTCCCTGCCGGGATATAAATATCACTGAGCAAACGTTGATTGTCTGGTCTTACAAAGCCAAAATTCTTGCACTTTTCATACATACCAACAACATGTGTTGTCCCATGTGACAATATTCTTACAATTTTCCCTTCTGTACGTCTTCCTGTCTGACTGTCTTTCTCTTTTGTAATAACAAACTCTACTTCATCTCCCTGAAATGCTCCGTTGATATTATCTTCTGAGATAAAAACATCCTCATCTTCGCCTTCGCGAATGACAAACCCAAAACCACGCTGATGGGATTGAAATGTTCCTGTCAGTCTTTTCGCCTGTCCTTTTGCATACTTGCCTTTCTTGGAAACAAATATCTTACCTTCTTGTTCTAAAGCTTCTAAGACTGCCCTCAATTCATCCCTTTGTTCTTTTGGAACCTGAAGGATCATAGCAATTTCTTTAAACTTCATCGGCACATAAAAATCATCGCAGATGAAATCGTAAATGACTTTTTTTCTTTTTTCAAATGTGTTACTCATTCAAACTCTCCTCTAAAACCTCGCCAAGTTATAATGTAACACCATCGGACACTAGGCTCGAAAAGACCTCGCTAAGTGCCGAGGTGTGCGTTCTCACTAGGCTCGAAAAAACCTCGCCAAGTGTTCACAGCAAAAAACACCCTATATATGCATATAGAGTGTTTCGTCATCTTCTTCTCTAGTTAAATACACTGAGGTTCAAAACCACAGCCAAAACTATAAACAAAATTGCCAGGAACTTTGTAGACTTTACAAGTGCACCTTCCATAGAACGTCCTTTGTTCTGTCCCCAATAAGAATCTGCTGCCCCGCTGATTGTTCCAAGACCTGCAGACTTCCCTTCCTGAAGCAAAATAATCGCTGATAATGCGATACAATCTATTACAAATATAATGGTTATTATTGTTTTTAAAATTTCCATTTGTTCACACCTCCTGCGGATAAACCGATGTTTATTCTAGCATAGATTGTATCAAATTTCAACTGTTTTGCATTAATTTTCTACTTCCTCTTGAATTCGCAACAATCGATTATATTTTGCAACTCTTTCTGACCGGCAAGGAGCACCTGTTTTTATCTGTCCTGTATTAAACGCTACAGCCAGATCAGCAATCGTTGTATCCTCCGTCTCACCTGAGCGGTGTGATATAATTGCTCGATACCCCGATTTTTGAGCCGTTTCAATTGCTTCTATTGCCTCTGTCAGCGTTCCTATCTGATTTACTTTGATCAGAATCGCATTTGCAACACTTTTTTCGATTCCTTTTCTCAGTCGTTCTACATTTGTCACAAAGAGATCGTCCCCTACCAATTGTACATCCCGTCCCAATCGGACCGTCAACAATTCCCATCCTTCCCAATCTTCCTCATCCAGTGGATCTTCTATCGAACAAATCGGAAATTCCTGCATCAATTCTTCGTAATAATCTATCAGCTCTTCTGCTGAACGGATGACTTTTTTCCCACACATTTTACTTTCCCCTGGAAATTCATATGTCTTAAAATCAGCGTTATATAATTCTGATGCTGCAATATCCAGTGCAATCCTAATATCTTTTCCCATCCGATATCCTGCCAGTTCCACCGCCTGTTTCAAATACTGCAATGCAGTTTTTGCATCCGGAAGATTTGGTGCAAACCCGCCTTCATCCCCAACTGCTGTGCTAAGCCCCTGCTTTTTCAATAAAGCTTTTAATTCCTGATAAATTTCTGCACACATTCTAAGCCCTTCTCTGAAATCATCTGCTCCAACCGGCACGATCATAAACTCTTGTATATCCAATGTATTATCTGCATGTACACCCCCATTCAAAATATTCATCATCGGTGTCGGTAATTTTTTCGCATTTACACCCCCGAGATAACGATACAGTGGAATCTGTAATGCATTTGCCGCCGCATGGGCACATGCAAGTGAAACACCCAGCAATGCATTGGCTCCTAATTTCTTTTTGTTCAAGGTTCCGTCTAAACGAATCAATACCCGGTCAATTTCGCTCTGCCCAAAAATATTCATCCCGATGATACTTTCTGCAATCTGATTATTTACATGTTCCACTGCTGCCTGGACACCTTTTCCTCCATATCGCACCCCTCCATCTCTTAATTCTACCGCCTCATATTTTCCGGTAGACGCTCCTGATGGAACAGCTGCCTTGCCGATTATATTTTCTCCTACAAGCACTTCTACTTCTATTGTCGGATTTCCTCTGGAATCTAATATTTCTCTCGCGTACACATCTCGTATCGGCATGTATTCATACATAGCAAAAACCTCCTTGGATTTTTTAATTTTAGTATTCCAAGAAGGTTTTATTTCATACTATCGTAAATTTATTTTTCTCTCCAAAAATATTACATCAGTCCACTATTTGCTCCGTCTGTCCGGAATAACAAATATCCACACAAGCGAACTAACTAACAGTAAATATGGATAAAATAACTTTGGCATGATCTGGAACGCTGATATCTCATAGCCCAGCTCATTCACTGCTGAAATTGCAACCAGCATCTGTGCTCCATAAGGAATCACCCCTTGGAACACACAAGAAAATGTATCCAGCAAAGAGGCTGCTTTCCGTGGTTTAATACCATATTCGCGTGACATCTCCTGTGCGATTGGGTTTGCCATTACAATTGCAACTGTATTATTGGCAGTCGCAATATCCATTGCTCCAACAAGCATTCCCATCCCCAACTGACCGCCTTTATTTCCTTTAAAGATTTTTTTGATAAATTGCAGTAACGCTTCAAACCCACCATATTCACGGATCAAAGCACACATCGCCGCTACCAAAACAGCTACCATACTGGTTTCAAACATTCCGGCAGCCCCTGAGCCCATATTACTCAGCAAATCGATTGCCTGAATATGTCCTCCTGCAATCATAATAACTGATCCGGACACAATTCCAATCAGTAATACCACGAACACATTAATTCCTGCAATTCCACCTGCCAATACCAACAGATATGGTATAATCTGCACCAGATTATATGACTGCTGGATTTGTCCGTTTATATCTGTCTTAAATGATAAAACCAATATCATGATCAAAGTTACCACTGCCGCCGGAAGAGCGATCCAGAAGTTTTCTTTAAATTTATCCTTCATCGCACATCCTTGTCCATTACATGCCGCAATCGTTGTGTCGGATATAAACGATAAGTTATCCCCAAACATTGCTCCTCCCATAACAGATCCTACACATAATGGAACTGAAAATCCGGATACACCTGCTACTGCTACTGCAATCGGCACGATTAATGTGATTGTTCCAACGGATGTTCCCATAGCTGTCGATACAAAGCAGGCAACTACAAACAATACTGCAACTGCAAATCTTGCCGGAATCATAGAAAGCATAAAATACGCAACACTTTCTGCACTGTCACGCCCTACAACTCCTACAAATGAACCCGCTGTTAAAAAAATCAACAACATCGTAATAATATTCTTATCTGCCAAACCTTGCGCCATTAATTCCAGCTTTTCATCAAAACTAACTGCCCGATTCTGCAGACAAGCTACCAGTATGGCCACCAAAAATGCGATTACGATTGGCACATTATAAAATCCCATCGGAATCTCCAGCACATACTCAAACAAAATTCCCAACCCCAGATACAACACAAGAAATACTACAATAGGCATCAAGGCAATTGGATTACTCTTTTTCTTTTGCATCATACTCTACTTCTCTCCTCTTTTTTCCTGACAGAACCCATTGTAACATTCTTTTCTTATTTTGGACAGTGAAAATATTTTCCTATTTCCACAAAAAGTAAAACAGATGATTAATTTCTATCAATCATCTGTCCTTGTTTTTATTCATTTCAATTCCATTTTAGTGAAAATAATGATCTCCCAGCTGATATCCCATACCACCTTGATCAAAATAGAGGCAATCTCCGATTGGATTACTTCCGGACAACGCATCTATTGCTGCCTGCATAGCACTTGGTGTATACCCTGCACTATATCTGACACTGTCAAGCCATCCTGTCATCGCCGGGCCAAATTGTCCTGATTGGTATACTACCTCTGAAATACTGTTTGGATACACCGCACTTTTCACACGATTCATAATAACCGCTCCGACTGCCACCTGACCTTCGTAAGGTTGATTTCCCGCCTCACAAAAAATAATCGATGCCAACAGTTCTTTGTCTGCTTCCTGAAGCTGTGCCACAGCTGCTTCCTCTTCGGCTTTTCTTTGTGCCTCCGCCTGCTCTGCCGCAATACGTTCTGCTTCTTTTTTCTGCGCTTCCTCTAATTCGCGCTGCGCCTTTTCTTCCGCTTCTTTCTTCTCCTGCAAAGCTTTCTCTTCCGCTTCTTTTTCTGCTTGTTTCTGCTCTGCTATTTTCTTGTCCAACTCTTCTACTGTCAGCAATCCTGCCTCCTGATATTCATTTTCCATAACAATTTCATCTGTTCGTTCTGAATCCTGAAGTAATTGAGCAAAGGATGCGATTTCCATGTGGTCGGATGCATACATCATTTCTGTATGATGCTCCGCAGCCTGTGTATTAACACCTAATGTCATCACCGTAACCGTGGTTGCAACTACCGCCATAGATACCCATCTTTTATATTGAATCATATAGTCTCCTCCTACAATTTCGTAACATTCTTTGCAATTTTATTTCACTTTAATTAACGAGTTATAATAAATTATATTCATTTTTTTCGTTTTTATTACAAATGTTACAATTTTGTTACGAGTCGACATTCTAATATAAAATTTCAAACTTGTCAACAATAAATTTTAATTTCCACTGATTGCCAGAACATCTCCCTTTTGAATAACCGTCTCTCCTTTTGGGATAACTGTCGAGCCATCTTCTCGTCGGATTAACGCAATCATTCGCTCTTCCATTTTCGGTAAATCTTTAATCTGACACCCGATTCTTCCATCTCCTTCTTCCACCGTTTCTTCCCTCAATACCATATCAATATCCCCTTCATAGGATTGCGCGCTCAGTACAAGAATATCTCCTTCTTTTATCTTCACCTCAGCCCTTGGGATAATATCCTCATCACCACGTTTGATCAAGACGATCAACATATTTTTTATCCGCAGTTCAGAAATCTTTTTACCCACATACTTATGATCCTTTTCCATTTTCATTTGAATTAATTGAATCTGTTGTTCTTCCTGATAATCACTAAATGTCTTCATAACATTTTGTCCATCATCTACCATATCAAGTCGTTCTGCAACCACCGGAAGTAAAAGCCCCTGAAATGTAACAGAAATCAACGCCACACAAAATACGATGTTAAACACATCACTTTTCGTATAAACCGGGCTTACCGTCACCATAATTGCAAATACAATCGAAGCGGCGCCTCGCAATCCGGAAAATGCAATCAAGGTTTTCTGTTTAAAGCTTGCACGGAATGCCAAAAGCAACAAAAAAGTTGCTATCGGCCTTGCGATAAAAGTCAAACCTATAAAAACCAATATTGCACTTCCTGCAATTCCCAATAATTGCGATGGGAAAACAAGTAATCCTAACAAGAAGAAAATTAAAATCTGCGCCAGATGATTGATTCCATCAAAGAAATGAATTAATGCAACTTTATGTTCAAACTTCTGATTTCCTATTATAATTCCTTGTAAATATACGCTCAGATATCCATTTCCTCCAAGCAATACAGAACCGGCATAGGCAAGTAACACCAATGCGATCATCAAAATTGTATCCATTCCTTCGATTTCAAATTCAATATGCTGCAAACTCCATACAGCAAGTATACCAATCCCAATTCCGAACAAAAAACCGACCCCAATCTGTTTTATTAGCATCCAGACAATATTTTGATTGCTTAACGACATCCAACTCAGAATGATCATCGTCATCATATAAGCAACTGGATCGTTGCTTCCACTTTCTACTTCCAAAATAGATGCTGTTCCATCTTTTAAGTTTAACTGTTTTGATCGTAATATAGAAAATACTGACGCTGCATCCGTAGAACCAACAACTGCGCCTAGCAACATACCTTCTTTAAGAGACATATGTAATACGTAATGACAAAATATACCTGTCAATACCGATGTTAATACAACACCCAATGTTGACATGCAAATTGATTGTTTAAGAACCGGCTTTGCCGCTTTTAAACTTGTTCCAAAACCACCATAAAACATAATAAAGACAAGTGCCGTAGAACAAATTTTTTCCGCTATTCCAAAATTATCGAATGGAATTTTAAAAATCCCTTCACTTCCAAATACCATTCCAATCGCCATAAACACTAAAACAGCCGGCACTCCAATCCTGTTTGTCAACTTATTTGTTAAAATACATGTTATAATTACAACCGCACATAAAATTAAACTTGTCTCCACACACTCACCTCTTCTTTTTTCTATTTCTTCCTATTATAACATATGTCCCTTTATAAAACGAAACTGAAAAAGAGACCTTGGTATGTTCCACGCATACCAACGCCTCTTTTCACTACTATTTTTTATATTCTTATCTCATTTTAAAAATAGGACTGATTTTTTTGTAGATCAATAACACAATCAGTGAAACCAAAATACCTTTTAATAAGTTAAATGGTGCTACTGCAAATAACACAAATGTTGAAAGACTTGTGATGTGTGAATTAACTGCAGTTCCCATTGCTACTAATGCATCGATTGGCATTCCAAATGCTTTTGCATAAACCGGAAGCAATACAAATGCATTCATTGCACTTCCTACAACAACCATCAAAAGTGTTCCAGCTATCATACCAAGCAATGCGCCCTTTCTTGTACGTTTATATTTGTAAATAATACCTGCCGGTACACACAATGCACATCCTACCAGAAAATTGGCTACCTCTCCAACACCAGCTGTAGTTGTTCCATTGATTACAAAGTTCAAAAGAATTTTAACAAATTCGATTGCTGCACCTGCCAAAGGTCCCATTACAAAACATCCGACCATTACCGGAACTTCGCTGAAATCAATCTTGTAAAATGATGGTGCAAATGGAAGTGGAATCTCAAATAACATCAATACCACTGCGATTGCTGCAAGCATACCAATCTGAACCAACGTTCTTACTCCTACTTTTTGTGTTTTTTCTGCTGTTGCTATATTACTACCTGTGCTCATCTTTTTTCTCTCCTTTAAAACAAACAGATTTTGAAAAGAAAGAAAGTCTTCTTGGAAGTGTTGTCAAAAAAGAAACCCCGGATTTTCTAATCCGGGGCTTTGTTATCTCTATGACATCAATTTCTTCTCTCATCCAGACTTTACTGTCGGTACTGGAATTCTCATCAAACTTATGAGTCACCAGTTCAACCACTTATGTGGGTCGCGGACTATACCGCCGGTTGGGACTTGCACCCTACCCCGAAGAATTTCTTTGTTCAATTTCATATATAAGTATAATCATGTATTTTTATAAAATCAAGAGTTTTTCACAAATTAATTCTGGTTTTCTGATTTTTTTCAAAATTTTCATCCACATTCTTGAAATCCTCTTTTGATTAGAAACTATTTTATTTCTTTTCATCTGTTTTCCTTGCCTTTTCCATGATTTCTCCGTATTTACCTATAATATAACCATAATTCTCTCTCTTGTGAGGCAACATACACTCTGTGCAATCTTTAATCCCGCTCTCTGTATATCGAAAGTTTCCTCCACATTTATCTCCCAGAGTATATAACGGACAATAGCAAAATAAACAATTAAAATCTTCCGGATGATTTGTTTTATGACATGGAAAATACTCACATTCTTTATTGCAGAAAAACGAGTAATGCTTTCCCATCCACTTTGGCTGTTCACTCATTTTACATTCCTATCTTTCACAAATTTTCTCAATCATTTTCAATTCTTCCTCTGAAAATGATGTCTGCTCAACAATTGATATATTTTCTTTAATCTGTGATGGTTTTGATGCGCCGATTAATACTGAGCATACCTCATCGTCTTTTAATACCCAGGACAAAGCCATCTGTGCAAGTGTCTGTCCTCTCTGTTTTGCCAGTTCATTTAACTCTGCAATTTGCCTCAAACGTTCTTCTGTCAAATCACTTTTGTGTAAAAAACGATTATCTCTGGCAATTCTGCTATCTTGCGGAATCCCCTCCAGATATTTATCTGTCAGCATTCCCTGAGCCAATGGACTAAACGCAATAATCCCAACCCCAGCTTCTTTGCAATATTTTTTCACTCCATCCTCTTCAATCGTTCGATCAAACATCGAATATCTTCTTTGATTCACTATAAATGGACAATGAAGTTCTTTTAATATAGAAACTGCTTTTTCCGTATACTCTTTATTATAATTAGAAACGCCCGCATATAAAGCTTTCCCGCTTCTTACAATATCCGCAAGTGCCTGCATTGTTTCTTCAAGCGGAGTGTCAGGATCCATTCTGTGGTGATAGAAAATATCCACATAATCTAATTTCATCCGTTTCAGACTTTGATCCAAACTTGCCATCAAATATTTTCTGCTGCCCCAGTTTCCATAAGGTCCATCCCACATATCATATCCTGCCTTGGTTGTAATCACCAACTCATCACGATATGGCCGAAAATCCTCTTCCATTAAACGACCAAAATTACTCTCTGCACTTCCGTATACCGGACCATAATTATTAGCTAGGTCAAATTGTGTAATACCGAGGTCAAACGCCGTTCTACACATTTGTTTCATGTTATCATAATTATCTTTACTTCCAAAGTTATGCCAGAAGCCTAACGAAACTGCCGGAAATTTCAAGCCACTTTTTCCCACTCGGTTGTACTGCATCAAATCATATCTTGATGCATCTGCTTTGTAAATGTTTGCGATATCTGCCATTGCCGGTTTCCCCTTTTTATGAAATATGCTATTTCTTCATTATTGACATTATACACTATACTTTCTTAAAGTGATAGCTGTTAATCCACCCCAATCTGCTTATAAACAAAAAAATCACGAAGCCTTATCGACTTCGTGAAATACTATAACAACATCGGAGTGACGTGATTCGAACACGCGACCTCTACGTCCCGAACGTAGCGCTCTACCAAGCTGAGCCACACTCCGATAATAAAAGAATCTGGACAATCCAGATTCTAAGCTACGGAAAAGGGACTTGAACCCCTACTAACAGAGTCAGAGTCTGCTGTGCTGCCAATTACACCATTCCGCATCATCTTTATTTATCTTATTTGTCACACGCAACATGATTATTATATCAGACTGTCCAGAAAAATCAAGAGCTTTTTTATATTTTTTTCGTTAGAATTTTCAACTCTTTAAGCGCTATTGTCAGATATTTATTTGCTATTTAGTTCATTAAGTTGGCAATACGTTCCTTACAAAAAATTGATATAAGAATTCTTGCTCAGATTCCATGAGCGGGTGACACATAAGGGCGTAAATTTTTGCTAAAAGCAAATGAATTTGAACTCAAACTTGCTGCTATGCAGCTTCAAACACGTTCGTTCAAATTCATTAACACAAAAATTTACGCTCTAAGTGTCTCCAACGCTCACTCCATATTCGCTCGAATTTCTTATATCATTTTTTTGTAAGTAATGTATTGGCTCAAGTTGTGAAGTGAATAGCAACAAAGGATATTGAGTGGCGATATCTGCGATAATGGATTCTAGGGGCTTGAAGATGCAAAATTTTGATGGGGAACATCCGCAAAGCATTGAAAGAGCAAGTTGAGGATGCACAATTTCTGCGGGGGTTATCTGCAAGTTATAGGAAGGGCAAGTTGAGGATGCATAATTTCAACGAGGAGCATCTTCACGTTATCGAAAATATGGGATGTAGATGCAAAATTTGCAAAGGGAGTATCTTTAAATCCCAGAAAAGGCAAGATGCAGATGCAATTGTACATGCCAGGCAGGCTGAAAAGTATCTGCAAGCTCAAAGAAAAGTAAGTTGCAGATACAACAGCTGCCAAAAGAGCATCTGCAACAGCGAATATCAAGGTCTTGCAGATACATCAGTTGTCAAAAAAGCATCTGCGACAGCAAATAACCTCATGATATAGATACATCAGGCGCCAGAAAAGTAAATCCTTCATCATTCCACCTATTTCAATCACGATACACCACAAAGCAAGAAAAAGACTATGCAATCCAGCGAATTGGAGTCGGGCTTGCCCGACGAAGTTGAGCAGGAGTGCACAGTCTTTTCTTGCTTAGAGTCCGTCGTGAACTAAATAGCAATTACTTCCTTTTTCTTTTTATAAAATAACCTACTCCACCTATCACAACAAGTGACCCTGCCATTGTAATAATCCATATCCAGCTAAAGGTATCTCCTGTCTTTACTTTTTTCACTGGTTTACCTGTTGTTGTTCCTTTTGTATCAGGCTTTTTCGTATCTTGCTGCTTCATTTCTTCTTTCTTCACAATCTGGTATTCCATCTGATATTCCGAGTCTTCTCCTTTGAGAACATAATTATCACTCTGTTCGCCAGTCATTCTGACAATATTAGCTGTGTATTTTCCTGGCTTCACTGCATTTCCACCTTCTACAACTGCTTTACAATCATCCTTAAACAATACACCTGTAAATTCTGCTGATACATTTGCTTCTTTTCCTGTATATACCACAGTTCCATCTGTATTCCATGCAACGCCTAATGGTTTTGGCTGGATGCGCAGTGTTCCCGGTGTTAAAGACACTGCGTAATTTGCATTGCCTGCTGCCAGCGGAGTTTTTTCTACTATATTATAGGAACCTACTTTGCAGTTTTCCTTTTCTCCATCTCCAGCTGTCAATGTAACCTCAATGTCAAGATCCTCTGTCTGATCTTCTCCCGCCAGATTTCCGTCTATAATTGACCACGTATATTCTGAGATTGTCTTTCCATATTCCTTTTCCGCACGATCCGGTCTAATCACAAGTTTCCTTGGCTGGACTGTTACCGGAAGCGTTGACGTAACCGTTTTATAATTCGGATTAGATGGTGTAAAAATCATCTCATGTCCACTCTGATTCTCTGCCACTGTAAGTACTACTGTATCATCAGCAAACCTAAACTCACCTTCTCCTGACTGACCGGAAAGTGTTGCTTTCTTTAAACTGTCTCCATATGTCACCGTTATATCAGGAAATGTTACGCTTGGATCGGCCTGCAAAATCTCGTATTCCCACACATGTATCCCACTTGTTCCTGAAAGAATGTAATTCGCATTTGTCACACCTATTGCAACTGCTTTGTATTTTCCTACTTCTGTACATTCTGCATTTAACAGTTTTTTTATCTCACAACTATCATTTCCCAGAAGACTGTCAGATTTAACCCTTGCCTCTATTCCACATGCATTTCCTGTATATGTATACTGAGTTTCAGCATTCCATACTAGAACAGCTTCTTTTGGAGATACATTCAAAAATGCCGGAATAACTACTACATCATAATTTGTGTTTGTTGCATTGTCTTTCTGAATAAGATATTTCCCTACATCACCATATATATCTAAAATTTCATCCCCATCTTTATCTGTCGTGCTTCCACTGAGAATATTTTCAGGTTCAATTGTCGTTGCTTTCAAAGTTAATCCCAGACTGTCCATTGTATCTCCCGGAAGAAGCTTTGCTTCTTCTGAAGCACTGATTGTAAATGTGAGATCTGCAGCTGTCAATTTTTCTCCGTACATTTTTGCTTTCTTATCAGCACGAACCACTATCCTCTGTATACTACTTCCGGCTACCGCACTACTTTCTTCTGCGACACTTACTCCCGAACCGTTTTCTTCTATATTCCCTGCTACTGAACCACTTTCCACCGCATTCTCTGTTACTGAACTGTTTTCCAACACAGTATTTTCTGACGCTGTTACGCTCACCGGATTGACAACCAGATCATGTTCTTTCAAATGAATCCACTTTACTTTGAAACCACCTACTGTCTCTGGACAATCAATTTTATAAATTCCCTCGTCAATCACTTCATTTAATGACTGACCTGTTTCCTGAACCTTCATTTCATTAGTAACATTTGCAAACAATGTTTCTAGTTCCTCTGCTTTTATAGTTTCTGCCGGTACAATTGCGTACGCCATCTTAGGTATTTCCCCATAAGAAATCTCTTCGCATCCGATATATGCTGTGATTACTTCTGTTTTCTTCACTGTTTTTACCGGAACCTGCATCGTAACATTTTTATATGTTTTATTATCTGTTGGTTGAAAGATAAGTTCAAATTTCGTCTGATTTGCTACTTCCTCATCTGTCACAACATGATCTGCATCTTTGAATAACCATTTTCCGGCCGGAGCACCTTCTATGCCTTTCAAGGTTGCTTCTGCCAGTGTCTGTCCACATTCTACTTCTATTTCCGGTATTGGAAGCTTTGGCTCAAACTTCATACCAAAGTTTGTCTCATAAATTAATCTGGACATAGGCTCATTAATAAAATTCAACATCATCATTCCAAGATATCTGCTGTCAATACAGTTGTCTTTATCCTCAAATAATCTCGGATTAATTTCTTTTGTCAGCTCCAAAGGAAATCCACGTGCACAAGAGGTATAATTAAATACCCATGAATTATAGTCTATCGGATGACTTTTATCCTGTTCTGTCGTCTGTTGCATCGTTCCTAATATGTAATCCCATTTTACAGAAGCGAGCAGGCCTTCATAAGTATTATAGGCATCCTGGATATAGACATGATTAATACCATCATCATATCTTTTGTATGCATATTTATAATCTCTATAACTGACTTCATCCCAATTTGTAATATTCAGTCCCATCGCACGTACAAGCCAGTCCTCTGAATAGCTCTGACTCAGCTCAAATCTTCGCATAAATACAATTTTTCCACGAGCTTCTTTCATTGATGGAATATTTCCGCCAGTATAAACATGCTCTGCATTGTTTTTTATAAATTCAGCAACTGCATGTTCCAGTCCAACAACGGAACCATCATCCGGTTTTACTGTAAGAATGATTGTTTCGCTTGGGTGTTTTTGCAAAAATCCAAGACTCGTATCAAAAATATCCTTCAATGTAAGATCATTTCCATATTTATCTTCACACTGTATCCTATCCCCACCATGTATAATCATGACATCTTGTGCTGATGCATCATCTTTTTTTGCATTTCCTCGAATGTCGAAGCTTCGTGCCCCTACATTTAACTGTTCACTATAATAAAGATACTGACAAGAGGTCATAGAAATATAAGGAAGGGCATCCTGAAAAACCGCAGCAGTTCCTGAGTCATGTGTTGCCGGAATGTTCACTGATGAAAGCAGCGCATCATCCGGGATTTCTGCCATCCATTCGTCTGCGTAATTATATTGTGTCTCACTATTGCTTCCTTCCAGAATTGACAAGTCTACAAGTGACGCTGTAGGACAAAGCAACACATCATTGTAGGTTTGCCCGTTTATATACATACCGTTTCGGGCATTCTGGATTTTATATGTTCCATCATTCTGTCTAAAGAAACGCCATAATTGACTGGTGTTCTGGTTTCTATCGAAACTTTCTTTATCCCAAATATTGACCGGAGTATTGTTTCGCCCTGATTCTCCCATAATATCCAGAGCATACCTTGTATCTCCCTCTCCATCTGAAATTGCTTCAATCCGATATGCATGATACTCCGGATACCAGACTAGTTTCCATTTACTGGCGATTCCCATCTTTTTAAAAAGTACCAATTCTCCAGGCAATGATGTATTCCCTTGTCTGTTGATTGCTTCCAATGCTCCTGCCTTGTGGATTTCACAAACTGCTGTGGTGTCTCCTTCTGTTAAAACCTGAGTTTCTTTTCCGGTAAGCGGAACTACTGATTTTGTGACTATCCAGACCTTTCTGTCTTTTTCTTCTGTCTGAATGATATTTGGATTATTATTGTTTAGTTTTCCTTCGTAGCCAATCCATTTTCCACTTTTTCTATTCTTTATATAATATCTTTTGTTTCCGTTCACATCATCTCCGAGATAATAAAATGCAAATTGACGATGTTCTTTTCCTTTCACTTTGCTATCACTACTTTCCCATAAATGTAGCTTTGCACCGCTCTTAGTACTTTCATGTTCTACGTCTACAAAACGATCAGTTCCATTCACCTTAATATGTTTAATTCCATACCATCCGTTTTCTATCTTATCCAAACGGAAACGACAATTATTACCTTCACCGGTATCCAGATGTACATCATTTCCTTTCTCTGCAATATTATCTACGTTCCACCGATATCCTGTATTTTCTTCCAATGTAATAAATAATTCACTGTTCGTCTCCATATCTGTAGACATACTTCCACTAGAATCCGCTGCTTTTACGCTAAGCGGAATTTCTGTAAAAATCATCATCCCCATCAAAAATACTGCCAGTATTCTTTTTATTTTTTCCATTTAGCTTTCCTCCTTGCCCGTATTATTCGCTTTCTGACATTCATATTTACTATCATTATATTTTTGACACCATTTTTATCAATATTGTTGGCACGAATTGTCAGAAAATGGCACGAGTCGTTATTCTGTGGTATACTAGCATTATGTCAAGATTTTCGTATCTGCTCTAAACAGATACAAATTTGGGGAGGATTTCGTATGACAATTGCTATTGTTGATGATATTGCAGAAGAACGTATTCTGCTACGAAAACGATTAGAAAAGATTTTACTTCAGAAAAATATAGAATTTCATTTCTGTGAATATGAGAACGGAGAGGCATTTCTTAAAGCTTCAAAAAATCAGAACTTCACAGTTTTATTTCTGGATATTTATATGGATGGTATAAACGGAATTGAGATTGCAAGGAATTTTAGAAAATTCAATAAAGACTGTATGTTAATTTTTACTACCACATCACGAGATCACGCGCTGGAAGGTTTTCAAGTCCGTGCTATGCACTATCTTGTAAAGCCGTATAGTGAAGAGGATCTTATTTCTTTGTTCGATGAAATTTTATCCCGGATTCCGGCTCCTGAGAAAATACTTGAGCTGAAAATAAACGGAAGCGACCTTCAGGTGCCGTTCAAGACAATTATTTACGCAGAACATTTTTCTCATATGATCCGCATTTTTACAACAACTGGAAAAGAACTTGTCATCCGACAGTCTTTTGGAACATTTACAGCTCCGTTAATAGAGGATTCCCGCTTCTTTATCTGCAACAGAGGGACAATCATTAACATGGAACATGCAGTTGACTTCGACGGAACGATGTTTCTTATGAATAACGGAAATAAGATTGGCGTCAGTCGTGAACTTAGCAAATCAGCACGCCAGCATTTTATGGATTATCTATTCCAAAAAGAAGGATTTTAGTCCATACGCTATTTATCAGAGGTTAAATCTACTTTTCTGATTTATAAAATGGTGCATATTTTAACAGATTTCCCTCACGACACCATCCTTAAGATACAGCACACGATCACATATCATGTCCACCACATCCAAATCGTGTGATACAAACAAATAACTAATCCGTTCTTTTTCCTGCAACTCCTTCAACAGTTGTATAATTTGTGCCTGCACAGTTACATCTAATGCGGAAAGAGGTTCATCTGCCAGAACAAACTTCGTCCCGGTTATCAATGCCAGGGCAATGCTAACACGCTGTCTCTGACCGCCACTTAATTCTCTTGGATATCTGCTGTAAAATTCTTTCGGCAAATGCACCAACTCCAGCATTTCTTCTGCTTTTTTTCTTCGCTCTTCTTTTGACCTTTTTCCTTGTATTTTCAAAGGTTCTTCTAAAATCCAGCCTATCGTTTTTCTTGGATTCAATGAACTAAACGGATCTTGAAAAACCATCTGTGGCCGATTTGTATAATGCATGATATTCCCTTCGTAATCCTTCAGCAACCCGAGAATACATTTACATAATGTCGTCTTTCCGCTTCCGCTTTCTCCTACGAGTCCGACTATCTCACCTTCATATAACGTGAAGGAAATATCATTTAGAATCTGTTTTCGCACTTTACCATCTTTATAATAGGCATTCACGTTACTCAATTCCAATACTTTATCTTGCATCCTATTTCCTCCTCCATTTATATGCATTTTCTACTATATGTAACATTATTTTTCTATTTCAGCACTATTTTTCTCTTTTGTACACGCGTAGGAATTGCTTCTATCAACTGCTTTGTATATTCATATTGTGGGTTTTTAAATATTTCTTCTGTTTCTCCCTCTTCTACGATTTCTCCATTTTTCATTACGACCACTCGCGAACAAATTTCATTTACTACACGTAAATTATGTGAAATGAATAAAATACTCATCTTGTATTTTTGATTTAACTTCTTCATCAACTTCAAAATACTTTCCTGCGTATTTACATCTAATGCAGTTGTCGGTTCATCTGCAATCAACAACTTTGGTCGGCACACGATTGCAGCTGCGATCATCACTCTCTGACGCATACCGCCCGATAATTCATATGGATATTTTTTTATCAATAATTCAGGATTTTCCAGTTCCACATCTTCCAATGCTTTTAATACTTTTTCCTGTCTTTCTTTTTTGGACATATTGGTGTGCAGCTTCAATGCCTCTTCCACCTGTCTCCCTATTTTCATCGTTGGATTTAAAGAGGTCATTGGCTCCTGAAATATCATACTAATATCATTTCCCTGAACCGTTCTCATCTGTTTTTCATTTAATTGCAGCAAATCCAGATTTTCCAGATAAATGTTTCCGCTATCCAGAAATGCATGTTTTTTTAACAATCCCATCACAGTCAGAGCTGTCATTGTTTTCCCTGAACCAGATTCTCCGACAATCCCAAGTATTTCCCCTTCCTTTACGGAAAAAGAAATTCCCTTTACCACTTCCTGTCCTGCTTCCCGATCTTCGAAACGAATGGTAAGATTTTCTACTTTCAGCATTATCTTCCACCTCCAAATTGATCTAGAATCCCTTCTCCTAACAATCCGACTCCAAGAACAAGTAATACTAAAAATAGTCCTGGAAAAATTGCACACCACGGACCACTTGCCAAATAAGTCTGTGATTCTGACAACATTCTTCCAAGTGAAGCATCTGGTGGCTGTACTCCGATTCCCAGATAACTAAGCCCTGCTTCTGCTAAGACTGCATTATTAAATCCTATTGCTATCGCTGATAATAGTGCCGGCAAAATATTAGGCAGTATGTGTACAAACAAAATCCGTGGTGTCTTTACGCCGATTAATTTTGCACTGATCACATAATCAGCTTCACGAAGCCGCATATATTCGCCTCTTACTACACGTGCAAAACTTGGGATAAATGCAATCCCAAGTGCAATCATAACTTTATATTTTCCTGTCCCTGCAATACTGATTATCACAAGTGCAAGTAATACACTTGGAAATGCTGCAACTGCATCATTAATCCTCATTAATGCCTCGTCAAACCAGCCGCCAAAATAACCTGTCGCAGCTCCTATAATAATCCCTGCTCCGCCACCGATTATAATGGTTCCTAAGGCAATTAGTAATGTACTTCCTGCCCCGCTTAAGACACGGCTCAACACATCTCTTCCAAATTGATCTGTCCCGAACCAGTGTAACAGGCTCGGTCCCTGCAATTTTAATGATCCTTGCATCGCATCCGGATCGTATGGCGTCCATAACATGCCAATCAAAATAAGAACAAACATCACTATTGTGATTGCCAGACCTGTTGCATAATTGTGTGATATATTCTGTTGTCTTTTCTTTTTCAAACTTATTTTCTTCATATTTATATCTCAATTCTCTTATCCAGTACCTTGTACATTAAATCTGTAATCATATTAATAACAAGTATCACTACTGCAATCAGTACAATAATCGCTTCTACTACAGGATAATCTCTCTTAGAAATAGATGAGATCAGTGTTCTCCCCATTCCCGGAATCCCAAACACCTGCTCTATTACAATGCTATTTGCAATAATATCTGCAATTGCTACTCCTAAAAATGTAATAACCGGAAGGATTCCATTTCGAAAGGCATGACAAATCAGTACTCGCCCCGGACTGTTTCCTCTACTAAATGCTGTTCTTACATAATCCTGATGCATTTCTGTGATTAAAGAATTCCGAAACATTTTTATTGTCATTGCAGCCTTTGGCAATGCGATTGCCAAAGATGGTAATATTAAATATCCAATAAAATCACTCACGCTTTCTGTATAAGAAATATAATCTCCCGGTGTAAAAAAGTGAAATATCAAACCAAATAACACCGTAAATATAATCCCTATAAAGAATGGAGGTATCGACATTGTGATCTGATTAAATATTAGGAAAAAGCGATCAATAAATCGATTTTCATACCGAACGCTGAGCAAACTAACTGGTACTGTCAATAACAAAATGAATACAAATGCGATCACTGTCATTGCTATAGTGATCGGTATTTTATCTCCAATCATTTTCGAGACAGGCTCCTGATAATAATATGATGTTCCCATATCACCTTTTAAGAAATCTGTCACCCATTGTCCATATCGTTGCGGCAAAGGACGGTTTAATCCCATCTCCTCCCGCAATGCCTGGACCTTACTCTCTGTTGCCTCTGTCCCGAGAATTGTTCTGGCCGGATCTCCCGGAATGATTTCAAAAGCAAGGAAGGCAAGCATACTGACAATTAATAATGCGATTATAAGACCTGTAATTTTTTTGATTACGTATTTCATACTTACCCTCCTGATATAACATCCGGCAATCTGTTTTTGCCAGATTTACTTTCTTTTTTTATCTAAAATGTCCTTGTCATTCTTACTGTGAAATGCATGTCATTCTTACTGTGAAATGCATGTCATTCTGTGCATGACATATTATTCTACAGCATACATTGTAGACATATCCTGCACATATAATGGATAAAACTTGTAACCATCAAATTTATCACTGATTGCTACCAGATTTACCAAATCCTGAATATATACATTTGCTGCACGCTCTGCCAAAATTCCTTCCAGCTCTTTATACAACTCTGTCTGCTTTGTATCATCTGTCTCTGCGATTGCTTTCTTGAATACTTCATCATATTCTTTATCGCTGAAATTAATAAAGTTTCCATGACCGTCTGTTGTAAATCTTTCCAGCATTGCTCTTGCTGTCAGTGCTGATGCATCTACTCCGACAACTGTTGACTGGTAATTTTTGTTTGAATATACATCCTCCAGCCATACTTCCCACTCTACCGGTTTGATTGTCACATTAACACCAATATTCTTGAGTTCTTCCTGGATGATCTGTGCTGTATCCACATGTGGCTGATCTGCTGAGCTTACTGTGATTTCGAGATCAAATCCATCCGGATATCCTGCTTCTTTAAGCAGTTTCTTTGCCTTATCATAGTCCTGCTCATAGTAATTTGTATACTTGTCGTCAAAATATTTCTTCAGACCCGGATACATGCTTGTACCCACACGAACACCTTTTCCATCTGCCATCATATCCATGATTTCATCCGGATTGATTGCATAACAAAGAGCCTGTCTGACTTTTTCATTATTCAAAGGCTCTACAGCATTATTCAAATACAATGCCTGTACAAGGTTCATTGTTCCTTCTTCAATATGGAATCCATCTTTCAATTCTGCTGCCTGGCTTGTTGTCAAACGCATGACCATATCAATGGAACCTCCCTTTAAGTTTGTTATCAACATATCTGCATCTGCAACAATCTTAAATTCCACTTTATCCAAATGTGCTTTTTCGCCCCAATAATCTTCATTTTTCTCAAGGATAATATTTTCCTGCGGATTGCGGGATACATATTTGAACGGACCTGTTCCTACTGGATTTGTTGCCAGTGTATCAGCAGAATCCTTCGGCACGATTGCTGTTGTCATATATGCCAGAAATTCTGTGTTTGGTTCTGTCAGACAAACCTCAACAGTCTTATCATCCAGAATATTTACACTGTCAATAATAGAATACGCCGATACTAATGGACCTCCATTAGAAGTATCGGCGCATCGATCGATCGAATATTTTACATCATCCACTGTAACTTCATTACCATTATGAAATTTCACACCATCACGCAAAGTAAATGTATATTTCTTTGCATCATCTGAAATTTCATAACTGCTTGCTACAGCTTCTACTAAATTTCCGTCACTGTCTGGTTTTACCAGACCTTCGTAAATATTGAATAAAACCTCTTTCGTTCCTGCCGATACTGCCGTATGTGGGTCAAGACTGTCTAAATCCTGGGATATACCTACTTTGATGGTTCCCCCTTCGACTGGTTTTCCTGAAAGTTCATTCTCCGTCTTCGACTTGGTCTCTTTCTTATCACCTGAACAACCTGTCAGTGCAATAGAAACAGCCATTGTGAACACTAAAAGAATACTTGTCACTCTTCTTTTCATGTGTTGTCTCCTTCTTCAAATAACCTTCATTATTAAATTGTCGAATTTATTGTACGTTATTTTCATATGAAATACAAGTTTTTTCCTAAGTACAATTTTAATCACTTATACCTTTTCTTATCTTTTAGTATACAAAAAAATGCTGAACAACCAAAACTGTCATTCAACATTTTTATTTCACATGTACCTTCAAAACTGCATACAAAGTTTTTTTCATCCATCTTGTTCCTATCACCTGTTCTGGTTATGCCCTCGACCTATTAGTAACAGTCAGCTCCATGTGTTACCACACTTCCACCTCTGCCCTATCTACCTCGTCGTCTTCAAGGGGTCTTACTAACTTGACGTTATGGGATATCTTATCTTGAGGGGGGCTTCACGCTTAGATGCCTTCAGCGTTTATCCCTTCCCGGCTTGGCTACCCTGCCATGCATCTGGCGATGCAACAGGTACACCAGCGGCCAGTCCATCCCGGTCCTCTCGTACTAAGGACAGCTCCTCTCAAATATCCTACGCCCACGCCGGATAGGGACCGAACTGTCTCACGACGTTCTGAACCCAGCTCGCGTACCGCTTTAATGGGCGAACAGCCCAACCCTTGGGACCTACTTCAGCCCCAGGATGCGATGAGCCGACATCGAGGTGCCAAACCACTCCGTCGATGTGAACTCTTGGGAGTGATAAGCCTGTTATCCCCAGGGTAGCTTTTATCCGTTGAGCGATGGCAATCCCACTTTATACCACCGGATCACTAAGTCCTACTTTCGTACCTGCTCCACCCGTCGGTGTCGCAGTCAAGCTCCCTTCTGCCTTTGCACTCTTCGAATGGTTTCCAACCATTCTGAGGGAACCTTTGAGCGCCTCCGATACCCTTTCGGAGGCGACCGCCCCAGTCAAACTCCCCACCTGACATTGTCCCCCAGCCGGATCACGGCTGCTGGTTAGAAACCCAATACTGCAAGGGTGGTATCCCAACATCGACTCCACGGCAACTGGCGTTACCGTCTCCTAGTCTCCCACCTATCCTGTACATGCAATATCGAATCCCAGTATCAAGCTGGAGTAAAGCTCCATGGGGTCTTTCCGTCCTGGCGCAGGTAACCAGCATCTTCACTGGTATTTCAATTTCACCGGGTGCATTGTTGAGACAGTGCCCAAATCATTACGCCTTTCGTGCGGGTCGGAACTTACCCGACAAGGAATTTCGCTACCTTAGGACCGTTATAGTTACGGCCGCCGTTTACTGGGGCTTAAGTTCAAAGCTTCGCTTGCGCTAACCTCTCCCCTTAACCTTCCAGCACCGGGCAGGCGTCAGCCCATATACCTCACCTTTCGGTTTTGCATAGACCTGTGTTTTTGCTAAACAGTTGCTTGGGCCAATTCTCTGCGGCCATTCGCATGGCACTCCTTCTCCCGAAGTTACGGAGTCATTTTGCCGAGTTCCTTAACAATGCTTCTCCCGTCGGCCTTAGGATTCTCTCCTCATCCACCTGTGTCGGTTTACGGTACGGGTATGATATAAACAATAGCGGCTTTTCTTGGCAGTTAGCTCACGCTCTTCCCTACTCTTTTTCGGTCCGCATCACGTCTTCCCGTTGCCTGCCGGATTTTCCTGACAGACCGGTACCTCGCTTGCGCCGGGCTTTCCGTTCCCGGCTCGCGCTCTCTCCCTGCGTCCCCACAGTTCTGTTATATCATAGTACAGGAATTTCAACCTGTTATCCATCGACTACGTCTTTCGACCTCGCCTTAGGCCCCGACTTACCCAGCGCAGATCAGCTTTACGCTGGAAACCTTAGATATTCGGCCGGAAGGATTCTCACCTTCCTCTCGCTACTCATTCCGGCATTCTCTCTTCTTAAAAATCCACTGCTCCTTTCGGTACAGCTTCGTCTCTTTAAGAATGCTCCTCTACCAATTAACATTCGTTAATTCCTAAGCTTCGGTAGTGTGTTTCAGCCCCGGACATTTTCGGCGCAGGACCTCTCGACTAGTGAGCTATTACGCACTCTTTTAATGGATGGCTGCTTCTGAGCCAACATCCTAGTTGTCTTCGAAATCCCACATCCTTTTCCACTTAACACACATTTTGGGACCTTAGCTGTAGGTCTGGGCTCTTTCCCTTTTGACTACCCAACTTATCTCGTGCAGTCTGACTCCCATACATCATCTACGCGGCATTCGGAGTTTGATATCTCTTAGTAAGCTTTGACGCCCCCTTAAGAATTCAGTGCTCTACCTCCGCAAGACTCGTATGAGGCTAGCCCTAAAGCTATTTCGAGGAGAACCAGCTATCTCCGGGTTCGATTGGAATTTCTCCCCTATCCACACCTCATCCCCACCCTTTTCAACGGATGTGGGTTCGGTCCTCCATTGCCTTTTACGGCAACTTCAACCTGGACATGGATAGATCACCCGGTTTCGGGTCTACTCTGACTGACTTCACGCCCTATTCAGACTTGGTTTCCCTTCGGCTCCACACCTTCAGTGCTTAACCTCGCCAGCCAGCGTAACTCGCCGGACCGTTCTACAAAAAGTACGCGGTTCATCATATAAAGATGTTCCACAGCTTGTAAACATATGGTTTCAGGTTCTCTTTCACTCCCCTCCCGGGGTCCTTTTCACCTTTCCTTCACAGTACTATGCGCTATCGGTCACTAAGAAGTATTTAGCCTTACGGGGTGGTCCCCGCTCATTCCCACAAGGTTTCTCGTGTCTCGTGGTACTCTGGATACCGCCATGTCAACTCGTCTTTCGCTTACGGGGCTTTCACCCTCTCTGGCTGGCTTTCCCAAAACCATTCTGCTAGACTCATTGAATCAATTATACGGTCCGAACCCCGGAGTGCACGCACTCCGGTTTGGGCTCTTCCGCTTTCGCTCGCCGCTACTCACAGAATCACATGTTGTTTTCTCTTCCTCCGGCTACTTAGATGTTTCAGTTCACCGGGTTCCCTTCCTAACGTTATGGATTGGCGTTAGGATACTTGAGGTTTGCTCAAGTAGGTTTCCCCATTCAGAAATCTCCGGATCAATGGATATTTGCTCCTCCCCGAAGCTTTTCGCAGCTTATCACGTCTTTCATCGGCTCTTAGTGCCAAGGCATCCACCATACGCTCTTATCAGCATAACCAACAGACAAGAAACACGGGTTGGTTTCTCATCGACACATACTAGCGTGTATGCGTTGGTAATAGGTCAATTTCTTTTAAGTCTGTTTTCTTCAGACTTTAGTTAATGTTTGTTAACATTACCTCGGATGTCTTGATTAGATATTTTTAATCTTATCATCTATATTTCTTTGTATGCAATTTTCAAGGTACACAAAGATGCGAGCGTATCGAAAACAATTATGTGTGACAAGCTCGCTTGTCTAAGCATAAATGATTTTCGATGCATTGGCATGTAATGCCATGAGCGATAAGACCTCTGGTCTTAGAGCTTCGCATCTATTCATTTCTCTGACTGACATTTATCAGTCATTAGAAAACTGAAATCTTTTTCAACTCTCTAATCACTGGTAAAACCAGTTATTCAAACAGCACTGCCCTGCTGATGGGGTTGGCGTTGATAAGTTGTTGCTCATCCTTGCCTGTATCTATATTGAATTCTCTCGACGGCGGTTCCGTCTTTTTTCTTTATAGATTTGGCGGCCACCTACTCTCCCACACCGTCCCCAGTGCAGTACCATCGGCCGTTTAGGTCTTAACCATCGTGTTCGGGATGAGAACGGGTGTTACCCCTAAACGCATCGCCACCAAAAGGTTTCATTATCAAGTTGTTTCTTGATAACTAAACAATAGACAACGACTCTTTACTTTTTTCTTCCTTAGAAAGGAGGTGATCCAGCCGCACCTTCCGATACGGCTACCTTGTTACGACTTCACCCCAGTTATCGGTCCCACCTTCGGCAGCTCCCTCCTTACGGTTGGGTCACTGACTTCGGGCGTTACTGACTCCCATGGTGTGACGGGCGGTGTGTACAAGACCCGGGAACGTATTCACCGCGACATTCTGATTCGCGATTACTAGCGATTCCAGCTTCATGTAGTCGAGTTGCAGACTACAATCCGAACTGAGACGTTATTTTTGGGATTTGCTTACCCTCGCGAGTTTGCCTCCCTTTGTTTACGCCATTGTAGCACGTGTGTAGCCCTGCTCATAAGGGGCATGATGATTTGACGTCATCCCCACCTTCCTCCAGGTTATCCCTGGCAGTCTCTCCAGAGTGCCCGGCCAAACCGCTGGCTACTGAAGATAGGGGTTGCGCTCGTTGCGGGACTTAACCCAACATCTCACGACACGAGCTGACGACAACCATGCACCACCTGTCTCCGGTGTTCCGAAGAAAAGCTCCCATTACGGAGCGGTCACCGGGATGTCAAGAGCAGGTAAGGTTCTTCGCGTTGCTTCGAATTAAACCACATGCTCCACCGCTTGTGCGGGTCCCCGTCAATTCCTTTGAGTTTCATTCTTGCGAACGTACTCCCCAGGTGGACTACTTATTGCGTTTGCTGCGGCACCGAATGGCTTTGCCACCCGACACCTAGTAGTCATCGTTTACGGCGTGGACTACCAGGGTATCTAATCCTGTTTGCTCCCCACGCTTTCGAGCCTCAACGTCAGTCATCGTCCAGTAAGCCGCCTTCGCCACTGGTGTTCCTCCTAATATCTACGCATTTCACCGCTACACTAGGAATTCCGCTTACCTCTCCGACACTCTAGAAAAACAGTTTCCAATGCAGTCCCGGGGTTGAGCCCCGGGTTTTCACATCAGACTTGCCTCTCCGTCTACGCTCCCTTTACACCCAGTAAATCCGGATAACGCTTGCCCCCTACGTATTACCGCGGCTGCTGGCACGTAGTTAGCCGGGGCTTCTTAGTCAGGTACCGTCATTTTCTTCCCTGCTGATAGAAGTTTACATACCGAAATACTTCTTCCTTCACGCGGCGTCGCTGCATCAGGGTTTCCCCCATTGTGCAATATTCCCCACTGCTGCCTCCCGTAGGAGTTTGGGCCGTGTCTCAGTCCCAATGTGGCCGGTCGCCCTCTCAGGCCGGCTACTGATCGTCGCCTTGGTAGGCCGTTACCCCACCAACTAGCTAATCAGACGCGGGTCCATCTCATACCACCGGAGTTTTTACCCCTGCACCATGCGGTGCTGTGGTCTTATGCGGTATTAGCAGTCATTTCTAACTGTTATCCCCCTGTATGAGGCAGGTTACCCACGCGTTACTCACCCGTCCGCCGCTCAGTCACAATACTCGTCATTCCGAAGAAATCCAAGTAAAGTGCTTCGCTCGACTTGCATGTGTTAAGCACGCCGCCAGCGTTCATCCTGAGCCAGGATCAAACTCTCGTTAAAAGTGTTTGTTCTAGTCAAGATTAACTCTAGCTAATCTATCCTTTTACTGTTGTTTTGGTTTGTTATAAACCGTTCTTAAAAAATTTTCTCTTAAAGAAATTTTCAAGGATCTGTTGTCTATTGTTTAGTTATCAATGTTCTTTGTTTTGTTGTCTCAAGCGACAGCTTTAATAGATTATCACATCTTTTGTCGTTTGTCAACAACTTTTTTATTTTTCTTTATCGCTTCATTTCAGTGCCTCTCGGTCTGTCTCAGCGACGAAGACTATATTATCATTCCTATTTGTAATTGTCAACGTTTTTCTTGCTTTTTATTTATTTCGCACAATTCAGACAATTCACGCAATTCTGACTAAAAAAGTATTCTCTAGTTGCTGTTCACTCCCGTGTCAATCACTACGCTGATTGACACGGAGGATGCACGTTTTATCTTGAACGGCATCTTGACCATCGCCAAAGGCGATTTAAAATGGCGAGATGCGTTACTTGTCACAGGTACTGTGAACAGTAACCTTCTCTTAAATCTCATTTTTAATCATACGTTTATTTTAATCATACGTTTATACAGTGCGTTTTTCCTTTACTTATGATATAGTTATATCAGATGTGAGATGTCTGACCTTTATATTTTTAACAAAGGAGAATTCTTTATGAAAATGAACGAACTAGGTCTGGTCTACTTCAGCCCGACCGGAACAACAAGAAAAGTCATTATGGAGACTGCCAGAAACATCGATTTAAAATCAGTATCTTACGATCTCTCTATTCACAAAGAAAAGAAACCAAATCTACATTTCAAATGCAACGATTTTGTTCTTTTTGGAATTCCTGTTTATGGTGGCCGTGTTCCTGCCACATTTCTGGAATACTTTGAAACATTAAAGGGTGATAACACTCCTGCTGCACTGATTGCTACATACGGATGCCGCGAATACGAAGACGCACTTTTGGAATTAAAAAACGAGGTTGAGAGTCGCGGATTCAAAGTGATCGGAGCCGGTGCCTTCCCTGTACAGCACTCCATCGTACGCCAGATTGGAATGAGCCGACCGAACAAGGCAGACTTGAAAGTCATTGCGGATTTCGGAATACAGTTGAACCGCAAACTTCGCAATGCTGTAGATTTTAATAATGTCGATATTCAGGTTCCAGGTAACAATCCTTATAAAAAATATGGAACAATTCCGCTCGTTCCAAAAACAGATGTGAATCTTTGTATAGAATGTAAGGCATGCGCTAAATCCTGTCCTTCCGGTGCTATTTCCATGGAAAATCCTAAAAAAACTGATAAGAAAAAATG